>NZ_LIFX01000001.1 GCF_001297775.1 Trabulsiella odontotermitis
CCGCCTTCACGGATTGCGAAACGCAGACCGTCGTCCATCGCGATCGGGTGGATCAGGGTAACAACCATTTTGATGTTGTCGCCCGGCATTACCATCTCAACGCCTTCCGGCAGTTCGATGGTGCCAGTCACGTCAGTTGTACGGAAGTAGAACTGCGGACGGTAGCCTTTGAAGAACGGAGTATGACGGCCGCCTTCGTCTTTGGACAGAATGTACACTTCAGATTCGAACTTGGTGTGCGGGTTGATGGTGCCCGGCTTCGCCAGTACCTGACCACGTTCGATTTCTTCGCGTTTGATACCACGCAGCAGAACACCTACGTTCTCACCAGCACGGCCTTCGTCCAGCAGTTTGCGGAACATTTCTACGCCAGTACAGGTTGACTTCGCAGTCTCTTTGATACCAACGATTTCAACTTCTTCACCTACTTTGATGATACCGCGCTCTACACGACCGGTAACAACGGTACCACGACCGGAGATGGAGAATACGTCTTCGATCGGCAGCAGGAACGGCTTGTCAATCGCACGCTCTGGTTCCGGAATGTAAGTATCCAGGAAGCCAGCCAGTTCGATGATTTTCGCTTCCCACTCTGCGTCGCCTTCCAGCGCTTTCAGAGCAGAACCACGAATGATCGGCGTGTCGTCGCCCGGGAAATCGTACTGAGACAGCAGTTCACGAACTTCCATCTCTACCAGTTCCAGCAGCTCTTCGTCATCAACCATGTCGCATTTGTTCAGGAACACGATGATGTACGGAACGCCTACCTGACGACCCAGCAGGATGTGCTCACGAGTCTGCGGCATCGGGCCGTCAGTCGCAGCAACTACCAGGATTGCGCCGTCCATCTGTGCCGCACCAGTGATCATGTTTTTAACATAGTCGGCGTGGCCCGGGCAGTCTACGTGTGCGTAGTGGCGAGTCGGGGTATCGTATTCAACGTGAGAGGTGTTGATGGTGATACCACGAGCTTTTTCTTCCGGCGCGTTATCGATCTGATCGAATGCGCGAGCAGCACCACCGTAGGTTTTAGCCAGTACGGTAGTGATTGCAGCGGTCAGGGTAGTTTTACCATGGTCAACGTGGCCGATAGTACCGACGTTGACGTGCGGTTTTGTACGTTCAAATTTTTCTTTAGACACGGCTATATTCCTTACTATAGTGCTCTCCCCTCGTGGAGAGAGCACGGGACTTTGGTTTTAACCCTGCGGCTTATTTACCACGGGCTTCAATTACGGCCTGAGCAACGTTGTTCGGCGCATCATCATACTTCAGGAATTCCATGGTGTATGATGCACGACCTTTGGTCAGAGAACGCAGCTGAGTTGCATATCCGAACATTTCAGACAGCGGAACTTCAGCGTGGATCTTAACGCCAGTCACTTCGGATTCCTGACCACGCAGCATACCGCGACGACGGCTCAAGTCACCGATAACGTCACCGGTGTTCTCTTCCGGCGTTTCAACTTCAACCTTCATGATCGGCTCAAGAAGAACAGGTTTTGCTTTCTTAAAGCCATCTTTAAAGGCGATAGAAGCCGCCAGTTTAAACGCCAGCTCAGAGGAGTCAACGTCATGGTAAGAACCGAAGTGCAGACGCACACCGAGATCAACTACCGGGTAACCCGCCAGCGGACCAGACTTCAGCTGCTCCTGGATGCCTTTATCAACGGCAGGGATGTATTCACCAGGAATTACACCACCTTTGATGTCGTTGATGAACTCGTAACCTTTCGGGTTTGAGCCCGGCTCCAGCGGGTACATGTCGATAACAACATGACCGTACTGACCACGACCACCAGACTGCTTGGCGTGTTTACCTTCGATATCGGTAACTTTCGCACGAATTGCTTCGCGGTAAGCAACCTGAGGTTTACCGACGTTCGCTTCAACGTTGAATTCACGTTTCATACGGTCAACGATGATGTCGAGGTGCAGTTCACCCATACCAGCGATAATGGTCTGGTTAGATTCTTCGTCAGTCCATACGCGGAAAGACGGGTCTTCTTTAGCCAGACGGCCCAGAGCCAGACCCATTTTTTCCTGGTCAGCTTTGGTTTTCGGTTCTACGGCGATGGAGATTACCGGTTCCGGGAATTCCATACGCTCCAGAATGATCGGATGATCCGGATCACACAGGGTATCACCTGTGGTCACGTCTTTCAGACCGATCGCTGCAGCGATGTCGCCTGCGCGAACTTCTTTGATCTCTTCACGTTTGTTGGCGTGCATCTGAACGATACGACCAAAACGTTCACGAGCCGCTTTCACGGAGTTCAGGATGGTATCACCGGAGTTAACCACACCAGAGTACACGCGGAAGAAGGTCAGGTTACCCACGAACGGGTCAGTAGCGATTTTGAATGCCAGTGCAGAGAAAGGCTCATCATCGCTGGCGTGACGCTCAGCCGGAGTATCTTTACCGTCGTCCAGAATACCGTTGATCGCAGGAACGTCTACCGGGGATGGCAGGTAGTCAACTACCGCATCCAGCATCGCCTGTACACCTTTGTTCTTGAACGCAGAACCGCAGGTTACCAGGATGATTTCGTTGTTCAGAACGCGCTGACGCAGAGCTTTTTTGATCTCTTCTTCAGTCAGTTCTTCACCACCCAGGTATTTTTCCATCAGCTCTTCAGAAGCTTCAGCTGCGGACTCGATCAGGTTCTGGTGCCATTCGTCAGCCAGTTCCTGCATGTTAGCCGGGATATCTTCGTATTCGAAGGTAACGCCCTGGTCAGCATCGTTCCAGTTGATGGCCTTCATTTTCACCAGGTCGATAACGCCGGTGAAAGCTTCTTCAGCACCAATAGCCAGCTGCAGCGGAACCGGGTTCGCGCCCAGACGGGTTTTGATCTGACCAACAACTTTCAGGAAGTTCGCGCCCATGCGGTCCATTTTGTTAACGAACGCAATGCGTGGAACTTTATATTTGTTCGCCTGACGCCATACGGTTTCAGACTGCGGCTGAACACCACCAACTGCGCAGTAAACCATTACCGCACCATCGAGTACACGCATGGAACGTTCTACTTCGATAGTGAAGTCAACGTGCCCCGGGGTGTCGATGATGTTGACACGGTGCGGTTCATACTGCTTAGCCATACCAGACCAGAATGCAGTAGTCGCAGCGGAAGTGATGGTGATACCACGTTCCTGCTCCTGCTCCATCCAGTCCATGGTTGCGGCGCCGTCATGAACTTCACCGATTTTGTGGTTTACACCGGTGTAGAACAGAATACGTTCGGTAGTAGTGGTTTTACCGGCGTCGATGTGCGCACTGATACCGATGTTACGGTAACGTGCGATGGGTGTTGTACGAGCCATTTGATTCCTCGTTTGTCTCTTTAGGCGTTCAGATTAAGTAACCCAGTGCGGGCAGCTTACCTGAAGCGCCCGCCTGGTGACTAAAACTCCGATGGGATTACCAGCGGTAGTGTGCGAACGCCTTGTTGGCTTCTGCCATACGGTGAACGTCTTCACGTTTCTTCACTGCAGTACCTTTGTTGTCTGCAGCGTCAGTGAGTTCGTTCGCCAGACGCAGGGCCATAGATTTATCACCGCGTTTACGAGCAGCTTCAACGATCCAACGCATTGCCAGAGCATTGCGGCGAACCGGACGGACTTCAACTGGTACCTGATAAGTAGAACCGCCAACGCGGCGAGACTTAACTTCGACAGTCGGGCGCACGTTTTCGAGAGCGACTTCGAAAGCTTCCAGTTCATTTTTACCAGAGCGCTGAGCCAGGGTCTCCAGCGCGCTGTATACGATTGATTCTGCAGTAGATTTTTTACCATCTACCATCAGGATATTGACAAATTTAGCCAGCAGTTCTGATCCGAACTTCGGATCCGGCAGAATTTTACGCTGACCAATGACGCGACGACGTGGCATGGAAATACTCCGTTGTTAATTCAGGATTGTCCAAAACTCAAAGAGTTTAGTTTGACATTAATTTAAAACGTTTGGCCTTACTTAACGGAGAACCATTAAGCCTTAGGACGCTTCACGCCATACTTGGAGCGAGCCTGCTTACGGTCTTTAACGCCAGAGCAGTCAAGCGCACCACGAACGGTGTGGTAACGAACACCCGGGAGGTCTTTTACACGACCGCCACGGATCAGGATCACGGAGTGCTCCTGCAGGTTGTGACCTTCACCACCGATATAGGAGGTGACTTCGAAACCGTTAGTCAGACGCACACGGCAAACTTTACGCAGTGCGGAGTTCGGTTTCTTAGGAGTGGTGGTATATACACGAGTACATACGCCACGTTTCTGCGGGCATGCTTCCAGCGCAGGCACGTTGCTCTTTGCAACTTTGCGTGCACGTGGTTTGCGTACCAGCTGGTTAACTGTTGCCATTAAATAGCTCCTGGTTTTAGCTTTTGCTTCGTAAACACGTAATAAAACGACCTCATACAATATGAGGACGCGAAATTTTAGGGCCACGCTGAAAAGGTGTCAAGAAATATACAACGTTCTGGTCTTCACCAGGCCAGCAGCCCTGGATGTTTGACGGTGAGCCTGACGAAATCAGTATAGTCAACCCTGACGACACTGCTCGAAATTTGACCGGAAAGCCCCCGGGCTTCAACATCTTCCTGTAGGACATGAAGCGATATGGGGGCCTTTTTAAGAATTTCAATAAAACGGCTGCCCTCAACAGCGGCCAGCACGCCATCGGAGAGCAACAGCAGGTCGTCGCCCTCTTTCACCAGCCGCAAAAGCGCGTCGATGTCAGCATGCCAGGGAGAACAACGTAACGTGTGGAGCATGGGCGCCTCAGAAGCGGAGAATGACGTCAAAACGATCGAGCTGCTGGCGGAGCGGCTCTGGCTCCAGCGCTTCAGCGTCAACCACCCATTTCGCGTCGCCGCCAATGCCGCGCTCACGCAGCGAGGCCGCGCACATCCAGCACTGTTCGATATCGTACAACGGCAACAGTTTGAAGGTCGCGATGTAATCCCGCGCCAGCACCGTTTGCGGATGTTGCCCGTCGAGGATTTGCAGGACGCCATCGCCGATAAAAAACACGCCGATCTCGTCCGTCAGCGCGGAGGTGGCCAGCAGCGCATCCAGCCCTTCACGTCCTGACGCGCTGCCGTGTGGTGCGGTTGAAAAGACAAAGGCGACGCGTTTCATCAGAATTGCACCACGCGATCGCAGGTTAAGGTGGCTTCAGCCAGCGCGCCCAGACCACTCAGCGTAAAGCCCGGCTGCAGGTTAGACGCCGGAAGCCCAAGCTGACGCGCTTCGGTTTCATCGGTGACGCCACGACGCAGCGCGGCGGCCACACAAATATGCAGTGCAACGCCCTGTTGCTCATGAAGCTGTTGCCACGCGCGCACCAGGTCAAATTCATCGCTGGCGGGCGAGGTCAACTGATTCGCGTTATAGACCCCTTCCCGATAGAAGAAGACGCTGACAAGCTCATGCCCTTGCGCAACCAGCGCGCGTGCAAACTGCAACGCGCTGCTGGCCTGTTGCGTACCGTAGGCCGGGCCCGTCACCATCAGGGCAAATCGCATTACTTATCTTGCCCCTGGAAGTCGCCGCTTTTGAACTGGCGAATATAGAGGTACACCGTGTGCTTTGAAATATTCAGACGGTCAGCCACCTGGTTGATGGCGTCTTTAATATCGAAGATCCCTTTTTCATAAAGATTAAGGACGATCTGGCGATTTTTGGCGTTATTGGAAACGTTACGATCGGCATTAACCTCTTCGATGGTGAACTCCAGCGTCTGAGTCACCAGATCTTCAACGGAAGAGGCAAAGTTGACCTGCGAATTCACTTCCGGTGTTTCCGGCGGAATAAAGGTGCCCATAATCTGGGAGAACGGAACATCCAGATTCATATTAATGCACAGCAGGCCGATGACGCGCTGATCGCGATTGCGAATGGCAATGGTGACAGACTTCATTAACACGCCGCTTTTAGCGCGAGTGAAATAGCATTTGGAAACGCTGCTATCTGCTCCGGTCATATCGTGCAGCATGCGCAGAGCAAGATCGGTAATGGGCGATCCGATTTTGCGCCCGGTGTGCTCGCCGTTGGCAATACGGATGGCCGAACACTTAAGGTCCTGCAAAGAGTGCAACACAATTTCACAATGGGAGCCGATAAGCATCGCTAACCCGTCCACGACCGCTTCGTAGGATTTGAGAATATCGAAGTCGGTTTGCTCAAAAGGACGTTGATCCAGTAAATCAAGTTCACTGGTTTCATTGGTTAATAGCGACCTGGACATGAAAAAAAGCACTCCTTTTCAGGAGCCTGTCGTTAGATGGTCAGGGCAGGCTCATCATCATCATTCTAAGGGCATCTAAGGTAATACAGCGCATGAGGCGCTTTCCAGTGTTAATTATATCTGCCCTGAAATAAAAAAACCGCCGCCTGTGAGGCGGCGGTTTTGATTGCCTTATTTTTTGCTGGTTTCAGCGGCTTTTTCATCCGCGGCAGCTTCAGGTTTAGCATCTGCTTTCGGCGCAGGTTTGATATCCAGTAACTCGACATCAAAGACCAGCGTAGAGTTAGCCGGGATACCCGGAACGCCGGTTTTACCGTAAGCCAGATCCGGCGGAATGACCATCTTGATCTTGCCGCCTTTCTTGATGTTCTTCAGGCCTTCAGTCCAGCCTGGAATAACGCCGTCCAGACGGAAGCTCAGCGGTTCGCCACGGGTATAAGAGTTATCGAACTCTTTACCGTCGATCAGCGTACCTTTGTAGTTCACGACCACAGTGTCGCTGTCTTTCGGCGCATCGCCGGTACCTTCTTTCTCTACTTTATACAACAGACCGGTAGAGGAGGTTTTCACGCCTTTCTCTTTGGCGAAGGTGTCGCGGTAGGTTTTGCCTTTTGCTTCGTTATCTGCCGCGTCTTTCTCCATTTTCTGTTGAGCAGAGGTCTTCACGCGGGTTTCAAAAGCCTGCAGGGTCTGTTCGATTTCCTGATCGGAGAGTTTGCTTTTATTGGCAAAAGCATCCTGAACACCGGCGATCAGCTGATTTTTATCCAGCTTAATGCCCAGTTTCTCTTGCTCTTTCAGGGAGTTCTCCATGTAACGACCCAATGATGCTCCCAGGGCGTAAGCGGACTTCTGGTCGTCGTTTTTGAACGTGGCTTTGCTGTCGGCAGCCGCGGCAGGTTTTGCAGCATCAGCAGCAAATGCCAGCGGCGCGTTCAGGGCTACAGCCATTGTGGTTGCCAGAAGCGTTACTTTAAAAAATGATTTCATCCATCTCTCCAGGGCCGGGGCATCTCTCGCCCCAGGGTTAACGTAAATGAGAAGCGTACTATAAAACGTTGCAAAAGAAATCTACATACGAACGCTCCTGAATATCGCGTCTTTTCAGACTATTTTTGTGTAAATTAGTTTCCTGGTCGGCGACGGAAAGCTGCGAAGAATCGTAAAGTTAAGTAGAATCCGCCGCGACTATTTCAGAACAGGGGGTCAATGATGAGCGACAAAACAATGGAAGCGCGACTGGCAGAATTAGAGAGTCGACTGGCGTTTCAGGAGGTCACCATTGAAGACCTGAATCAAACCGTGACGGCTCATGAGATGGAGATGGCAAAACTGCGCGATCATATTCGTCTGATGACAGAAAAGCTTAAAGCCAGCCAGCCTTCGCAGATTGCGGCGCAGTCCGAAGAGACGCCGCCGCCCCATTATTAAGGCGAAAAAAAGCGGGGATTTCCCCGCTTTATCTTTTAACAACACCCCTGCAGCCTGAAAGACAGCGGGTATTTAGTGGCAGCCGCAACCGCCGTGACCGCCACAACCACCTTTACCATGTTCGTGGTCATGGCCGTGGCCGCCGCAGCAACCTTCGTGGTCGTGATCATGATCGTGGTGATGATCATGCGCTCCGTGAACGTGGCCGTGAGCCAGTTCTTCCGCCGTCGCTTCGCGAATCGCAACCACTTCAACGTTGAATTTCAGGTTCTGGCCAGCCAGCATATGGTTGCCATCAACCACGACGTGGTCGTCTTCAACTTCAGTGATTTCAACCGGAACCGGACCCTGGTCGGTTTCCGCCAGGAAACGCATACCTACCTGCAGTTCGTCAACGCCCATGAAGACGTCTTTCGGCACACGCTGCACCAGGTTTTCATCATACTGGCCGTATGCATCGTTTGCGGTAACAGCAACATCAAATTTGTCGCCCACTTCGTGACCGTCCAGCGCGTTTTCCAGGCCGGAAATCAGGGAACCGTGACCATGCAGGTAGTCCAGCGGCGCACTCACCGGAGACTCATCAACCAACACACCGTCTTCTGTACGTACCTGATAGGCCAGGCTGACCACCAGGTCTTTTGCTACTTTCATGATATCTCCTGAGCATGGGAAGAATAGTGGCGCAGATTGTAGCGGAATTCTGCACCCGTGTACCCACTAGCTTAAAAAAAGACGGCGCAGATCGCTACTCCGGATGAAAAATGCCAATCACTTGCTCGTCTTTGCGAACGTGCTCGCGAGCCTCTTTATCCGCCTCGCGCATCTGGTGTCCGCACTTAACACACTCAACAATATCAACATTATTCTCACGCCACATGGCGAGAGAATCCTGCGCCTGGCATGCCGGGCATTTCGCCCCTGCAATAAAACGTTTACGCACGCTCATCGTTCACCTTCTATTCAAATTCGTCCCAGCCATCCAGCTGGCGTCGTTCCTGTTGCATCTCTCGCTGGAAAATCTCTTCCAGTTCGCGTCTTGCTTCCCGCACGCGGGAGATCTGCTGAGTATCCGTATGTACCGGCATCAGCTCGCGCAACATGCGCATGTCGAGCCGCCGGAAATGCAGTTGAGCACGCTGCGCCTGATGCGGGTGCATGCCCAAAGAAATCAGCGCCTTGCGCCCCAGTTCCAGCGCACTGGAAAAGGTCTCGCGGGAGAAAAGTTTAACACCCGCCTGCAGCAATTCATGGGCTTCAACGCGCCCGCGCGCTCGCGCCAGAATATGCAGATGCGGAAAATGCTGCTGACAGATTTCCACCAGCTTCATGGTATCTTCCGGCTCATTGCAGGTGATCACGATGGACTGTGCCTCCTCCGCGCCAGCGGAACGCAGGAGTTCCACCTGCGTGGCATCGCCGAAATACACTTTATAGCCATATTTTCGCATCAGGTTGACGGCGCTGATATCACGCTCCAGCACGGTGATGCGCATTTTATTGGCCATCAGCAAGCGGCTAATCACCTGACCGAAACGGCCAAAACCCACCACGATCACCTGCGGTTTATCGTTTTCCACCCAGGGCGCTTCGTCCTCTTCTTCCGGCGTATTCAGGCGACGGGAGAGCAGCGCGTTAATCGCTTTCATCAACAACGGCGTGGTCATCATCGACAGCGTGACAGTCACCAGCAGCAGCGCCATTTGATCATCCTGAAACAGCCGCTGCGATGAGGCACTGGAAAACAGCACAAAAGCGAATTCACCGCCCTGACTCAGCACCCCGGCAAACTGCATCCGTTCCGAACTGCGCAGACCGTTAACCCGCGCCAGTACGTAAAGTACCAGTGCTTTTACCGCCACCAGCACCATCACACTGACCACCACCCACAGCAGATGCGTATACAGCACGCCGAGGTTCAGCGCCATGCCAACAGAGATGAAGAAGAGCCCCAATAACAGGCCTTTAAACGGATCGATAGCGATTTCCAGTTCGTGGCGATACTCGCTCTCCGCCAGCAGCACCCCGGCGATAAACGTCCCCAGCGCCATTGACAGTCCCAGCGCGTCCATAAACAGCGCCGACCCCAGCACCAGCAACAGCGTGGCGGCGGTAAACACTTCCCGCACGCCCGAAGCCGCAATGAAGCGGAATACCGGTCGCAGCAGGAATCGCCCGCCAACCAGCACCCCGGCAAACACCAGCACCTTCAGGCCGATTTTCATCCAGTCAGGATGATCGTCGCCGTTTCCTGCCAGCAGCGGCACCATCGCCAGCGCGGGGATAACAGCCAGATCCTGGAACAGCAGCACCGAAAATCCCAGTTGCCCGGCCTCGCTGCGGTTCATGCCTTTATCACGCATCAGTTGCAGCGCCATCGCGGTAGACGACATCGCCAGCCCGATACCGCCAACGACTGCCGCCTGCCAGGAAAACTGTGTCAGAATCAGCAACCCCGCCAGGATCGCCGCGCTGAGCGCGACCTGCAGCGCGCCAATGCCAAAAATAGAGCGTCGTAGTTGCCAGAGCTTTGACGGGTTCAGTTCCAGACCGATGATGAACATCAGGAACACCACGCCAAGCTCGGAGAAATGGAGGATTTCATCGACATCGCTGATGAACCCTAACCCCCACGGGCCAATGGCGATCCCGGCGAGCAGATAACCCAATACCGCGCCGATGCCCAGGCGCGCGGCAAACGGCACCACCACCACCGCCGCAAACAAAAATATCACTCCCGCCAGCAGCAGATCCGATCCTTCCATTAAAGACCTCCTGTGACAGTGGGTGATGCCAGCCATTCGCCATAGGCTTTAGCATGGCTGGCCAACGCTTCCGTCGGCTGACGGCGGGCCCAGTAAACAATGATCGGATTCATCCAGTGCATACGACACATCGCCGCCGTTAATTCAAATGGCCGTAGAATGTCGCTCATCGGATAGCGATTCAGCCCGTCGTGCCGATACGCCGCTTCCGGCTCACCGGTGGTGATGACGCTACGCCAGTACTTTCCCGCCAGTTGGTTCCCTCCCACTCCGCTGGCGAACCCCCGACTCAGTACGCGGTCGAGCCACTCTTTCAGTAATGCCGGGCAGCTATAGGTATACAGCGGGTGCTGAAAAACGATCACCTCGTGCTCGCGCAGCAACTGTTGCTCGCGAGGGATATCAATAAAGAAGTCAGGATAGTGTGCGTAAAGGTCGTGTACCGTTACGTTACTGAGCTGCAGTGCCGGCTTAAGCAGAACCCGGTTCGCCACCGAGTCCTGAGATTCCGGATGGGCATACAGCAGCAAAACTTTCGCTGGCTGGGACATCATTCCCCTCCCGGTTTTGTCTATCGTTGTCGTTTTGGGCTACCATGTCGCCCCGGTGCGGCAAATTGCCCACACCTTACATTATCATAATGACAAATTAACATAGTCTGAACATACGGCGCCTTATGATTGTTTTCTCCTCGTTACAAATTCGTCGCGGCGTTCGCGTCCTGCTGGAAAACGCCACAGCAACCATCAACCCCGGGCAAAAAGTCGGTCTGGTGGGTAAAAACGGCTGTGGTAAATCCACGCTGCTGGCGCTGCTAAAAAATGAGATCACTGCCGATGCCGGTAGTTTTACTTACCCGGGGAACTGGCAACTGGCGTGGGTGAATCAGGAAACACCGGCGTTGCCGGAACCCGCTTTAGACTATGTGATCGACGGCGATCGCGAATATCGCCAACTGGAAGCCGAGCTTCAGGTGGCCAACGAGCGCAACGACGGTCATGCGATTGCAACCGTCCACGGCAAACTGGACGCCATCGACGCCTGGACCATCCGCGCCCGCGCCTCCAGCCTGCTGCACGGTCTGGGGTTCAGCAATGAACAGCTGGAACGCCCGGTCAGCGATTTCTCCGGTGGCTGGCGCATGCGCCTGAACCTTGCGCAGGCGCTGATTTGCCGCTCTGATCTGCTGCTGCTTGATGAACCGACCAACCACCTCGATCTCGACGCGGTGATCTGGCTGGAAAAATGGCTGAAAAGCTATCAGGGCACGCTGATTCTGATCTCTCACGATCGCGACTTTCTGGATCCGGTGGTCGATAAAATTATTCATATCGAACAGGAAACCCTGTTCGAATATACCGGCAACTACAGCTCGTTCGAGCGCCAGCGCGCGACGCGTCTTGCGCAGCAACAGGCGATGTATGAAAGCCAGCAGCAGCGCGTGGCGCATCTGCAAAGCTACATCGAGCGTTTCCGCGCCAAAGCGACAAAAGCCCGTCAGGCGCAGAGCCGCATTAAAATGCTCGAGCGTATGGAGCTCATCGCGCCTGCGCACGTCGATAACCCGTTCCATTTCAGTTTCCGCGCGCCGGAAAGCCTGCCGAACCCGTTACTGAAGATGGAAAAGGTCAGCGCGGGCTATGGCGAGCGGATTATCCTCGACTCCATCAAGCTGAATCTGGTGCCTGGCTCGCGCATCGGCCTGCTGGGCCGTAACGGCGCGGGGAAATCGACGCTGATTAAGCTGCTGGCGGGCGAACTGGCGCCGGTGAGCGGCGACATTGGTCTGGCGAAAGGCATTAAGCTTGGTTACTTCGCGCAGCATCAGCTTGAGTTCTTACGCGCCGATGAATCCCCGCTCCAGCACCTTGCCCGTCTTGCACCGCAGGAACTGGAACAGAAGCTCCGCGACTATCTCGGCGGCTTTGGTTTTCAGGGCGATAAGGTCAGCGAGCACACCGCCCGCTTCTCCGGCGGCGAAAAGGCGCGGCTGGTGCTGGCGCTGATCGTCTGGCAGCGCCCCAATCTGCTGCTGCTCGACGAACCGACCAACCACCTCGATCTCGACATGCGTCAGGCGCTGACCGAAGCGTTGATCGAATTCGAAGGCGCGCTGGTGGTGGTATCGCACGACCGCCATCTGCTGCGTTCAACGACCGACGATCTTTATCTGGTGCATGACGGCAAAGTGGAACCTTTCGACGGCGATCTGGATGATTATCAGCAATGGCTGAGCGATGTTCAGAAACAGGAAAACCAGCCCGCGGAGACGTCAAAAGAGAATGCGAACAGTGCGCAGGCGCGTAAAGATCAGAAGCGTCGTGACGCTGAACTTCGCGCGCAAACCCAGCCGCTGCGCAAAGAGATCGCCCGTCTGGAAAAAGAGATGGAAAAACTGCACGCGCAACTGGCGCTGGCGGAGGAGAAACTCGGTGACAGCGGGCTGTACGATCCCGAACGCAAAAACGAGCTGACGGAATGCCTGCAACAACAGGCCAGCGCTAAGTCCGGTCTTGAGACCTGTGAAATGGCATGGCTGGAGGCGCAGGAACAGCTCGAACAGATGCAACAGGAAAACTAAGTGTGGAAATCAGGCTTTGTTGATGACAAAGCCTGATTTTACCTGAGGATCACAGCGTGCCGTGGTTAATGCCGGTGAGCGTTGCATTCACGTCAAAGAGTTTGAAAATCACCTCCTCAACGCCAAACGTTTTCAGACGCGCCGCATGTTTTTTCACGTACGCCAGCGCCGTCTCTTCGGATTCAAACAGGTAAATACCACCGGCTTCGTGGTTCTTTTCGCTCTCCGTCCAGATCTTCCAGATGAACCCCGGCTCCTCATTAATCGATCTGGCAAGATCCACCAGTTGACGGGACATTTCCTCGCCAAACGGGCCGTTAAAACTGAAATGGATCTGCAATAATTTTCTGGACATCGTTCCCTCCCGGAATGAATTGGCCTTAAGTATAACCACAAAAAATACCATGTTTTTTGCAGCAACTGGCGCAATTCGTGCCTCCGCGCACAAAAACGGGGGTAACCGCGTAAATCTCCATCATTTGCCTCGTTTTCATAAACACAAACGTAGAGTGACGGTATAGTAAACACTGATTATTTGAAGACATCGCACAATTATGGCTCAGATTACCCCTGTTGAAATCGACATTCCGCCGGACGACAGTGCCGCGTTTATTCCCATGCGGGGCGGCAGCAATCGCCACCTGCAAACCATGCTGCCTCGGCTCATCCGCCGGAAGTTACAGTTCACTCCGCACTGGCAACGGCTGGAGCTCCCCGATGGTGATTTCGTCGATCTGGCCTGGAGCGAAGATCCCGCGCAGGCGCGGCATAAACCCCGACTGGTAGTATTCCACGGTCTGGAAGGCAGCCTGCACAGCCCTTATGCGCATGGCCTGATCAATGCGGCGAAACAGCGCGGCTGGCTGGGCGTGGTGATGCATTTTCGCGGTTGCAGCGGCGAACCGAACCGCAACGAACGCATTTATCATTCCGGCGAAACCGAAGACGGCACCTGGTTTCTGCACTGGTTGCGTCGTGAATTTGGCGACGTGCCGACGGCAGCGGTGGGTTATTCCCTCGGCGGCAATATGCTCGGTTGTCTGCTGGCGAAAGAGGGCGATGCGGTTCCGCTGGAGGCCGCCGTCATCGTCTCCGCGCCATTTATGCTCGAAGCCTGTAGCTACCACATGAACAAGGGCTTTTCCCGCGTCTATCAGCGCTATCTGTTGAACCTGCTGAAAGCCAACGCCGCGCGGAAGCTGAAGGCCTACCCCGGCACGTTGCCCGTTGATTTACGCCAGTTGAAAGCCGTGCGCCGCATTCGTGAGTTCGACGATTTGATCACCGCGAAAATCCATGGTTTCGCCGATGCGCTGGACTATTATCGCCAGTGCAGCGCAATGCCGGTCTTAAGCCACGTGACGAAACCGACGCTGATTATCCACTCAAAAGACGATCCGTTTATGGATCACCACTCCATTCCGCCGAAAACGCATTTGCCGGTGAACGTGGAGTATCAACTGACTGAGCACGGCGGCCATGTGGGGTTTGTGGGAGGCACATGGCGTAAGCCGGAAATGTGGCTGGAAACGCGCATTCCGGACTGGCTGAGCCGCTGGTTGGGGGTGCAGCCATGTTGATTCCCTGGCAGGAGTTACCGCCCGAGACACTGGATAATCTTATTGAAAGCTTTGTCTTACGGGAAGGCACCGACTATGGTGAACATGAACGTTCGCTAAAAGATAAAGTCGCTGACGTCAGACGACAGTTACAAAACGGTGAGGCCGTGCTTATCTGGTCTGAACTTCACGAGACGGTCAATATCATGCCCCGCTCGCAGTTCCGCGACTCACCCGACTAAGAACCCATTCAGGGAGTTGTTCGCTATGTCTGCCAAACATCCGGTGATTGCCGTCACAGGCTCCAGTGGTGCTGGAACCACGACCACCAGCCTCGCCTTTCGTAAGATCTTCGCCCAGCTTGATTTACATGCGGCCGAAGTGGAAGGCGACAGTTTTCACCGCTATACCCGCCCGGAAATGGACATGGCCATCCGTAAGGCGCGCGACCTGGGAAAGCACATCAGCTATTTTGGCCCGGAAGCGAATGACTTTGGTCTGCTGGAGCAGACCTTCCGCGAATACGGGCTGTCCGGAAAGGGCCAGTCGCGGAAATATCTGCACACCTATGACGAAGCCGTTCCCTGGAATCAGGTACCAGGGACTTTTACCCCCTGGCAACCGCTGCCGGAACCGACCGACGTATTGTTCTATGAAGGGCTTCACGGCGGCGTCGTCACGCACGATCATGATGTCGCCAGCCATGTGGATTTACTGGTCGGCGTGGTGCCCATCGTCAACCTGGAGTGGATCCAGAAACTCATCCGCGATACCAGCGAGCGCGGCCATTCGCGTGAAGCGGTGATGGATTCTGTCGTTCGTTCGATGGAAGACTACATCAACTTCATTACGCCGCAGTTCTCACGCACCCATATCAACTTCCAGCGCGTGCCGACTATCGACACCTCCAACCCGTTCGCGGCCAAAGATATTCCGTCTCTGGATGAAAGCTTTGTTGTCATTCATTTCCGCAATCTTGAAGGCATTGATTACCCCTGGCTGCTGGCTATGCTGCAGGGCTCGTTCATTTCGCATATGAATACACTGGTGGTGCCGGGCGGCAAAATGGGACTGGCGATGGAACTGATCATGATGCCGCTGGTGAAGCGGATTATGGAAGGCAAGAAAATCGGTTAACCACGCAGGCGGGTAAACGCATGGTTACCCGCCTGGACACTTAGCCTTCGATCACTTCGTACGAATGCGTGATCGTCACGGCTTTTTCGAGCATCAATGCCACAGAGCAGTATTTTTCCGCGGAAAGATCCACCGCGCGGGACACCGCTGCGTCTTTCAGACTTTTTCCCGTCACAATGAAATGAAGGTTAATACTGGTGAAATAACGGGGAGCTTCTTCGCGACGTTCTGAGGTCAGTTTTACCTCACAATCGGTCACGTCGTTACGCCCTTTTTGCAGGATAGAAACCACGTCGATAGCGCTACAGCCGCCTGCGGCCATCAGCACCATTTCCATCGGACTGGGAGCCTTATCCCCGGAGTTCCCATCCATAAGAATTTGATGTCCTGAGGCTGACTCGCCGAGGAAGGTCAGCCCCTCAATCCACTTCACACGCGCTTGCATATTTTTTAACTCCCGGTTCGTAATTTTCTTCTCAGATTACGCGCACATAACTTTTCTCGCAACGGAAGTCGACCTGCGTCATGCTGAAGCGAGACACCAGGAGACAGGCGGGAAAAGCTATGCTAAAACAGACGAGATGCTACAGTGATACTTATGAAGTAGTGCATGTATGCAGAGGACATCACATTACTGGCTGATTATTTTTATTTTATCAGCCCCTTCCCAGGTATCGGGAAGAATTCGATTGCAACCCAGTGGCTGTAGCTGATGCCGCTGGAGACAGCTTATAACAGAGGATAATCGCACATGGTGCTTGGCAAACCGCAAACAGACCCGACACTCGAATGGTTCTTGTCTCATTGCCACATTCATAAGTACCCGTCTAAGAGCACGCTGATTCACCAGGGTGAAAAAGCAGAAACGTTGTATTACATCGTGAAAGGCTCGGTGGCTGTACTCATCAAGGATGAAGAGGGTAAAGAGATGATTCTTTCTTACCTGAACCAGGGCGATTTCATCGGTGAATTAGGCCTCTTTGAAGAGGGGCAGGAACGTAGTGCGTGGGTGCGCGCCAAAACGGCTTGTGAAGTGGCTGAAATTTCCTATAAAAAATTCCGTCAGCTCATCCAGGTTAACCCTGACATCCTGATGCGCCTCTCGTCTCAGATGGCGCGTCGTCTGCAGGTCACCTCCGAGAAAGTGGGCAACCTCGCCTTCCTGGACGTTACCGGCCGTATCGCACAGACGCTGCTGAACCTGGCCAAACAGCCAGACGCCATGACCCATCCGGACGGCATGCAGATCAAAATCACCCGTCAGGAAATCGGTCAGATCGTTGGCTGCTCCCGCGAAACGGTGGGTCGTATCCTGAAAATGCTGGAAGATCAAAACCTGATCTCCGCACACGGTAAAACCATCGTCGTATACGGTACCCGCTAATACAGCCCGACGGCGCGTTGCCGAACACAACGCGCCGTTTTGTTTTCTTCATGTGGCGTCGACTGATCTATCACCCGGAAGTTAACTACGCACTGCGACAGACGCTGGTGTTGTCTCTCCCTGTGATTGTGGGTCTGCTTCTCGGTCAGCTACAGCACGGTTTACTCTTCTCGCTGGTGCCCGCCTGCTGCAACATCGCCGGGCTTGATACACCGCACAAACGCTTTTTCAAACGCCTGATTATTGGCGGCACGCTGTTCGCGGGCTGCAGCCTGATAGTCCAGCTGTTGCTGGCCCGGGACGTTCCGCTGCCCGTTATCCTTACCGGTCTGACTATGCTACTGGGCGTAACAGCGGAAATCAGCCCGCTGCATGCCCGCCTGCTGCCCGCCTCGTTGATCGCCGCCATTTTTACGCTCAGCCTGGCGGGAAACATGCCGGTCTGGCAGCCGCTGTTGCTCTACGCGCTCGGTACGCTGTGGTACGGGCTGTTTAACTGGTTCTGGTTCTGGATGTGGAAAGAGCAGCCGCTGCGCGAATCCCTGAGCCTGTTTTACCGGCAACTGGCGGAATACTGCGAAGCCAAATACAGCATGCTGACGCAGCATACCGATCCGAACACCGCGCTGCCGCCGTTGTTGTCGCGCCAGCAAAAAACGGTGGATTTGATAACCCAGTGCTACCAGCAGCTTCATATGCTTGCCGCCAATAAAAACCGCGATTACAAACGGTTGCTGCGCGCGTTTCAGGTTGGTCTGGATTTACAGGAACATATTTCCGTCAGCCTCCACCAGCCCGAAGAGGTGCAGAAACTGGTGGAGCGCAGCCATGCGGAAGCGGTAATTCGCTGGAACGCGCAGACCGTCGCCGCGCGTCTGCGCGTGCTGGCGGACGATATCCTCTATCATCGCTACCCCAGCCGCTTCAGTATGGATAAGCAAATCGGCGCGCTGGAAAAAATCGCCGATCAGCACCCCAATAACCCGGTCGGCCAGTTTTGCGCCTGGCACTTCAGCCGTATTGCCCGCGTCCTGCGCACCCAACGACCGCTCTACCCGCGTGATCTGATGGCCGACAAAACGCGCCGTCTGCCGTTGATCCCGGCGCTAAAAAGTTATCTGTCGCTGAAATCCTCCGCGCTGCGTAGCGCCGCGCGCATCAGTGTTATGTTAAGCATCGCCAGTCTGATGGGTGTGGCGCTGCATCTGCCCAAACCGTACTGGATCCTGATGACCATTCTGCTGGTAACGCAAAACGGCTATGGCGCGACACGCGTGCGCATTTTCCACCGCGCCATCGGGACGCTGGTGGGGCTGTTTATTGTCGGCAGCGCGCTGCACTTTCACGTTCCCGAAGGCTATACGCTGTCGGCGATGCTGGTGATTACGCTCGTCAGCTATCTGATTATCCGCAAAAACTACGGCTGGGCGACGGTCGGTTTTACGGTCACCGCCGTATTCACCATCCAGATACTGACGCTGAACGGTGAAGAGTTTATCGTCGCCCGTTTTATCGATACGGTGATTGGCTGTCTGATTGCGTTCGGCGGCATGGTCTGGCTGTGGCCGCAATGGCAAAGCGGTCTGCTGCGGAAAAACGCCATGGATGCGCTGGAAGCTGATCAGGACGCGATCCGCTTAATTCTGAGCGATGATCCACAAGCCCCGGCGCTGGCGTATCAGCGGATGCGCGTCAATCAGGCGCATAACGCCCTGTTTAACTCGCTCAATCAGGCGATGCAGGAGCCCGGTTTCAACACCCGTTATCTGGAAGATATGAAACTGTGGGTCACGCACAGCCAGTTTATCGTCGAGCATATCAACGCCATGACCACGCTGGCACGCGAGCACACGATGCTGACGCCCGATCTGGCGCAACGGTATTTGCAATCCTGCGAAATTGCCCTACAGCGCTGTCAACAGCGACTGGAATATGATGAGGCGGGAAGCAGCGGCGATGCGAACATTATGGAGTCGCCGGAAACGCTGTCCCACGGGGCGCTAAGCACCATGGAACAGCATCTTCAGCGCGTACTGGGTCATCTGAATACGATGCACACTATTTCCTCGGTGGCCTGGCGCCAGCGCCCACATCACGGGATCTGGCTGACCAAACGCGTCGGGAAAACTACGCCGCAATAACGGTTTTCACCGCCTGCGCCAGGCGTGCCATGCCTTCGTCAATATCGGCCTCGTCAATCACCAGCGATGGCGCAAAACGCATAACATCCGGCCCGGCATTGAGCACCATCACCCCGGCATCTGCGGCGGCGTAGAGGAAGTCCCGCGCACGACCCTGATACTGCGGTTTCAGCTCTGCACCAATCAACAGCCCCATTCCACGAATATCGCTGAACAGATCGTACTGTGCGTCGATCTGCTGTAAATGCTGCACAAAGCGCTCACGTTTCACCTGAATACCGTGCAGCACTTCCGGCGTATTAATGATGTCAAACGCCGCGCCAGCCACCGCGCAGGCCAGCGGGTTACCGCCGTAGGTGGAGCCATGGGAACCCACATGAAACGCACTGGCGATCTCTTCCGTCGTCAGCATTGCGCTAATGGGGAAACCGCCACCCAACGCTTTCGCGCTGGTGAGAATATCCGGCGTCACACCATAGTGCATATAAGCGAACAGCGAACCGGTGCGCCCCATGCCGCACTGCACTTCATCAAACACCAGCAGCGCCTGATGCTTATCGCACAGGTCGCGCAGCCCTTGCAGAAACTCGGGGGTTGCCGCCGTGACGCCGCCTTCACCCTGAACCGGCTCCACCACCACCGCGCAGGTGTGATCGTCCATCACCGCTTCAACCGCATGCAGATCGTTGAACGGTACGTGGATGATATCGGCCGGTTTCGGGCCAAAACCGTCGGAATACTTCGGTTGCCCGCCGACGGAAACGGTAAACAGCGAGCGCCCGTGAAATGCGTTATGGAAGGCGATGATTTTGGTTTTATAAGGGCTGTGGCGCGTCGAGGCATAATAACGCGCCAGCTTGAAGGCGGTTTCGTTCGCTTCGGTGCCGGAGTTCATAAACACCACGCGCTCGGCAAAGGTGGCGTCGACAAGCTTGCGACCAAGACGCAGCGCCGGTTCATTGGTGAACACATTGCTGGTATGCCACAGCGTCTCGCCCTGCGCATGCAGCGCTGCCACCAGTTGCGGATGACAATGCCCCAGCGCGGTGACCGCAATACCGCCCGCAAAATCAACGTACTCTTTGCCCTGCTGATCCCATACCCGGCTGCCTTTGCCCTTCACCGGGATAAATTCCGCCGGTGCATAAATGGGCAATATCACTTCATCGAATGTTGCGCGGGTAATTGCAGGTTGTTCAGTTGCCATGCCTTGACCACCTTTCATGCAGCAAATTGTGAGAAATTACTCATAAAATATGCATAAAAAATCAGTCAAAGGCAACTACAATTCAGCGATGGATAAACCGGGCCAGCAGGTCATGCCCTTGTTCACTGAGAATGCTTTCCGGGTGAAACTGCACCCCTTCCAGATCCCATTCGCGGTGGCGGATCCCCATGATTTCACCGCTATCGCTGCGCGCTGTCACCTCAAAACAATCAGGTAAGGTCGGTGGGTCGATCACCAGAGAATGGTAGCGCGTGACGGTAAGCGGGTTATTCAGCCCGCGAAAAACACCCTGATTATTGTGCGTAATGGCCGAGGTTTTACCATGCATGACTCTGGCGGCCCGCACGATGGTCGCGCCGAACACCTGGCCGATGGCCTGATGCCCGAGGCAAACACCGAGGATCGGCAGTTTACCGGCGTAGTGACGAATCACTTCTAACGAAATACCGGATTCATCCGGCGTGCAGGGGCCCGGGGAGATAACGATTTTTTCCGGCGCCAGCACCGCGATGTCCGCAAGCGTAATCTCGTCGTTACGCTTAACAACCACCTCTGCGCCGAGCTCGCAAAAATACTGGTAGAGATTCCAGGTAAACGAATCATAGTTATCAATCAGCAGGATCATGGCGGCTCCGGAACAAAAAACCGCCCTATTCTACTCACTTTCCCGCGCTTCGTTGACCACTTTACGGAAGATTGCGTTTAGTTCGCTCAGATCACCCATGGCACCGTTCTGGTTGGCCTGCGCCCAGGCCGCAGGATTGATATCCCGCCAGTCAAGCTGATAGCCCGCATGGATCGCCAGTTGCTCAAAGAAAATCCGCTGCGCCAGCCCGTTGCCCAGCCGGAACGGATGCAGCACATTGATTTCGCAATAGTAGTGGCTGAGGCGCGCAACAAACTCGTCGTTGTCCAGACCGACGAGATAGTCCTCTTCTTCCAGATCCTGCATCAGGGCGTTGCCCTCTTTTTCGATATAGGCGAAATGGCAGAAGCGGGTATCACCCTGATAAATATCGACTTCACGATAGTCGCCCGCCCAGTCGAAGATGTCCTGATACAGATGATGGTGAATCGCGCACAGATGCGGCAACCCCCGCGCAGGCGGGCCAAGTTGCAGCGTTGCGGCGCGCAGTGCGGTCATTTCATACGCGGCCTGCTCCAGCCGGTCGGCCTGGTGGATGTTCAGGCGGTTTCGCATCACATTCAGACCGGGGTAGAGATAAGGATCGCGATCGTTGCCGTATTTATCGCTCATAATGCCTCCTCAGCGCGTCAAGACGTTCCGCTATCTCATCCGCATTCAGCGTAATGAGCGGAATATCCACACGCTCCAGGCGGCGGCTGGCCTGAAAATTGATATTACGGCTTCGTTCCCAGCATCGGGATTTTTGCTTTTCGGTGAGTGGTTTCATGTGACCTCACTGATCGTCCCCTGTTTGCCACAAGTATAAGCAGCAATTATCAGTTACGCAGGGAGGTCACATTGCGCGGGTGCTGCCACCCGCGCGAGGGGGTATTACGGCAGGACTTTCGCAGAAAGAATGACGACCGGTTTTGACGGCACATTCTGGTACGGACCGACATCATGCGTAGGGACCTGGGAAATTTTGTCTGCCACATCCATCCCTTTCACCACTTTACCAAATACCGCGTAACCAAAATCGCGCTGGCCGTGGTCGAGGAAGGCGTTATCGGCGACGTTGATAAAGAACTGGCTGGTGGCGCTGTCTTTGTCAGCGGTACGCGCCATGGAGATGGTGCCGCGGGTGTTGCGCAGGCCGTTATCAGCTTCGTTTTTGATCGGCGGATTCGGCTGTTTCTGCTGCATCTGCTCGGTAAAACCGCCGCCCTGAACCATGAAGCCAGGGATGACGCGATGGAATGTGGTGCTGTTATAGAAACCGCTGTTCACATAGTTGAGGAAGTTTTCGACCGATACCGGCGCTTTCTGCTTATCCAGTTCCAGCTCAATATTCCCCGCAGAGGTCGTCAGCAACACATGCGGATCGCCCTTTGCTGCCAGAGCCGCAGGAGAAATAGCTGAGAATGCGAAGACGGCCGCGACCGCCGCCAGTGTTGATTTGAGCATGCGTGTTCCTTAACGGGTGCAGTAACAGTAGCGAGTGGCTTGATTCTAAAGAGCCTTCTCACCCCAGGCCAGTGATTTACCTAATTTTACCTGACTGACACAATTGTAACGGCCCGGGCCCCGCTTTTCCTGTCATTAAAACGTGATGGTAGTCACGAAAATGTTTGCAATTATCCTTTCATTTCAGAATAAACATTTAATTACATCACCCGAACGAATAAAATCTGTTCGCTCAGCGCGATGTCAATGCGCTTTACACCTCTATTCACAGGCCAGTCAATGACTAACAGCAACCGAATCAAGCTTACATGGATCAGCTTTTTCTCCTACGCCCTCACTGGTGCGTTGGTGATCGTCACCGGGATGGTGATGGGGAACATCGCGGACTACTTCCATCTGCCTGTATCCAGTATGAGTAACACTTTCACCTTCCTCAACGCAGGCATTCTGATTTCAATTTTCCTGAATGCCTGGCTGATGGAAATTGTGCCATTAAAAACACAGTTGCGATTTGGCTTTATCCTGATGGTGCTGGCCGTTGCGGGCCTGATGCTCAGCCACAGCCTGGCGCTGTTCTCCGCCGCCATGTTTGTGCTGGGTCTGGTCAGCGGGATCACCATGTCGATCGGCACCTTCCTGATTACCCATATGTACGAAGGTCGTCAGCGTGGCGCGCGTCTGCTGTTCACCGACTCCTTTTTCAGCATGGCCGGAATGATCTTCCCGATGGTTGCCGCTATTTTGCTGGCGCGCAGCATCGAGTGGTACTGGGTTTACGCCTGCATCGGCCTGGTTTACGTCGCTATTTTCCTGCTGACCTTTGGCTGTGAATTCCCGGTACTGGGTAAAAAAGCGCAGGTCAGCGACGAGCCGGTGGTGAAAGAGAAATGGGGCATTGGTGTGCTGTTTCTGTCGATTGCCGCGCTGTGCTATATCCTCGGCCAGCTGGGCTTCATCTCCTGGGTACCGGAATATGCGAAAGGTCTGGGCATGAGCCTGAACGACGCGGGTAAACTGGTGAGTGACTTCTGGATGTCGTACATGTTCGGCATGTGGGCGTTCAGCTTCATCCTGCGTTTCTTCGATCTGCAACGCATTCTGACCGTTCTGGCCGGGATGGCGACCGTGCTGATGTATCTGTTCATCAGCGGTTCGCCGGAGCATATGCCGTGGTTCATTCTGACGCTCGGCTTCTTCTCCAGCGCCATTTACACCTCGATCATCACGCTCGGCTCTCAGCAAACCAAAGTGGCTTCACCGAAGCTGGTCAACTTCGTGCTGACCTGCGGCACCATCGGCACCATGCTGACCTTCGTTGTCACTGGCCCGATCGTCGCGCACAGCGGCCCACAGGCGGCGCTGATGACGGCGAACGGTCTGTACGCCGTGGTGTTCGTGATGTGCTTCGTCCTTGGCTTTGTCAGCCGTCACCGCCAGCACAGCGTGGCAGCAACGGCGTCTCACTAAGCCTTTATGCCCCTTTGTCGCTGGCAAAGGGGCTGTTGCGGGTAAAAAAGACCTCTTCGCCACCGCTGTCCGTTTGCACCCACGTCTGCGCCAGTTGCGTCGTGGCAATCACTCTTCCCTGACGAATGGACCAGCGCACTGGCGACTGCGTCCGTACCGCTTCAAACCCATTCTCCACAGGCAGTATCACCAGGTTCGCCGGGTTTCCCGTCGCAATACCGTAGTCGTTCAGCCCGAAAGTGCGCGCGCTGTTGTGGGTGATAAGTTTCAGGCCATTATTGATTTGCCCGTAGCCCATCATCTGGCAGATATGCAGCCCCATGTGCAACACCTGCAGCATATTGCCAGTACCCAGCGGGTACCACGGGTCGAACACGTCATCATGACCAAAACAGACGTTAATGTCCGCCGCCAGCAGTTCTTTCACGCGCGTGATGCCACGGCGTTTCGGGTAGTCGTCAAAGCGCCCCTGCAAATGAATATTCACCAGCGGATTGGCGACAAAGTTAATCCCTGACAACGTCAGCAGGCGGAAGAGACGCGATGTGTAAGCGCCGTTGTAGGAGTGCATGGCGGTGGTGTGGCTGGCGGTGACGCGCGCGCCCATGCCCTCTTTATGCGCCAGCGCGGCCACGGTTTCGACGAAGCGCGACTGTTCGTCGTCAATTTCATCGCAGTGGATATCCAGCGGGCGGTTGTACTTCTTCGCCAGCGCAAAGGCGATGTGCAGCGACTCAACGCCATACTCGCGGGTAAATTCGAAATGCGGGATCGCCCCGACCACATCAGCACCGAGCTGCAGCGCTTCTTCAAGCAATGCCTCGCCGTTGGGATAAGAGAGGATCCCCTCCTGGGGAAACGCCACAATCTGTAGATCCACCCACGGCGCCACTTCCTGCTTCACTTCCAGCATCGCCTTCAGCGCGGTAAGCGTCGGATCAGAAACATCGACATGAGTACGCACAAACTGGATGCCGTTGGCGATTTGCCACTTCAGCGTTTTCCAGGCGCGGGCTTTAACATCTTCATGGCTGAGCAGCGCCTTGCGTTCAGCCCAGCGCTCGATCCCCTCAAACAGCGTGCCTGACTGATTCCAGTGTGGCTCGCCTGCCGTCTGGGTGGTATCGAGATGGATATGCGGTTCGATAAACGGCGGGATCGCCAGCCCGCCACGGGCATTCAGCACTTCATAGTTTTCGTTTCTGGCTTCTCCCATAGGGGTAATGGCGCCGAAACGGCCTTTATCGATCGCTATCTGCCACAAACCCTCGCGATCCGCTAAATGGACATTTTGTATCAGCCAGAGTGGTGCGGTTGTCATGCCTTCTCTCCTGTGGATCCGGGGTTATGCTGCCCGATATGGCTTGCGTATTTTTTAACCTCATTTTGTACACAAAAAGCACAAAATAAAAAAGCATGCCTTTTCCACAACTTATTAAAATCCTGACAAATCATAGAGATACTCATTAAGTGGTAGGTGAAGGCGCATTTGATTTACATCAATAAGCGGGGTTGCTGAATCGTTAAGGTAGGCGGTAATAGAAAAGAAATCGAGGCAAAAATGAGCAAAGTCAGACTCGCTATCATCGGTAACGGCATGGTCGGTCACCGCTTTATTGAGGATCTCCTTGATAAAGCGCCCGCCGACCAGTTCGACATTACCGTGTTCTGTGAAGAACCCCGCATCGCCTACGACCGCGTCCACCTGTCATCTTACTTCTCTCACCACACAGCGGAAGAACTTTCGCTGGTCCGCGAAGGATTTTATGAGAAGCATGGCATTAAGGTGCTGGTCGGTGAACGGGCGATCACCATCAACCGCCAGGAGAAAGTGATCCACTCCAGCGCGGGCCGCACGGTGTTCTACGACAAACTGATCATGGCGACCGGTTCTTATCCGTGGATCCCGCCGATCAAGGGTTCAGAAACGCAGGACACGTTCGTGTATCGCACCATCGAAGATCTCAACGCGATCGAATCCTGCGCCCGTCGCAGCAAGCGCGGCGCAGTGGTGGGCGGTGGTCTGCTTGGTCTGGAAGCCGCTGGCGCGTTGAAAAACCTCGGTGTTGAAACTCACGTCATCGAATTCGCGCCGATGCTGATGGCCGAACAGCTCGACCAGATGGGCGGCGAGCAACTGAAGCGCAAAATCGAAAGCATGGGTGTGCGCGTGCACACCAGCAAAAACACCAAAGAGATCGTTCAGGAAGGCACCGACGCGCGTAAAACCATGCGCTTTGCTGACGGTAGCGAGCTGGAAGTGGACTTCATCGTCTTCTCAACCGGCATTCGTCCGCGCGATAAACTCGCCACCCAGTGCGGTCTGGCGGTCGCGCAGCGCGGCGGCATCATGATCAACGACAGTTGCCAGACGTCCGACCCGGATATCTACGCCATCGGCGAATGCGCCAGCTGGAACAACCGCGTGTATGGTCTGGTGGCGCCAGGCTACAAAATGGCGCAGGTGGCGGTTGACCATATCATTGGTCGCGAAAATGTTTTTGAGGGCGCCGATCTCAGCGCCAAACTGAAGCTGCTGGGTGTGGATGTGGGCGGCATTGGTGATGCGCATGGCCGCACGCCAGCGTGCCGCAGCTACGTCTATCTCGACGAAAGCAAAGAAGTCTATAAACGCCTGATCGTCAGCGCCGACAACAAAACGCTGCTCGGCGCTGTGCTGGTGGGCGACACCAGCGACTACGGCAACCTGCTGCAACTGGTGCTGAACGCTATCGAACTGCCGGAAAACCCGGACTCGCTGATCCTGCCCGCGCATGCCGCAGGCGGCAAACCGGCGATCGGCGTGGATAAGCTGCCGGACAGCGCGCAAATTTGCTCCTGCTTTGACGTCACCAAAGGCGCGCTGATCGCCGCCATCAACAAAGGCTGCCACACCGTGGCCGCGCTGAAAGCGGAAACCAAAGCCGGGACCGGCTGCGGCGGCTGTATTCCGCTGGTGACGCAGGTGCTGAACGCCGAGCTGGCGAAACAGGGCATCGAAGTGAACCACAACCTGTGCGAGCACTTTGCTTATTCGCGTCAGGAGCTGTATCACCTGATCCGCGTGGAAGGCATCAAAACTTTCGACGAGCTGCTGGAAAAACACGGTCAGGGCTACGGCTGTGAAGTGTGTAAACCTACCGTTGGCTCGCTGCTGGCCTCCTGCTGGAACGACTATGTCCTGAAGCCGGAACTGACACCGTTACAGGATACCAACGACAACTTCCTGGCGAACATCCAGAAAGACGGCACCTATTCGGTCATTCCGCGCTCAGCGGGCGGTGAAATCACCCCGGAAGGGTTGATGGCGGTTGGTCGTATCGCTGCCGAATTTAACCTGTATACCAAAATCACCGGGTCCCAGCGTATCGGTCTGTTTGGCGCACAGAAAGATGATCTGCCGGAAATCTGGCGTCAGCTGATTGATGCAGGCTTCGAAACCGGTCACGCGTATGCCAAAGCGCTGCGTATGGCGAAAACCTGCGTCGGCAGCACCTGGTGTCGTTATGGCGTGGGCGACAGCGTCGGCTTCGGCGTTGAACTGGAAAACCGCTACAAAGGCATTCGCACCCCGCACAAAATGAAGTTCGGCGTCTCCGGCTGCACCCGTGAATGTGCGGAAGCGCAGGGCAAAGACGTGGGGATCATCGCGACCGAGAAAGGCTGGAACCTGTACGTCTGCGGCAACGGTGGGATGAAACCGCGCCATGCCGATCTGTTGGCCGCTGATCTCGATCGCGACACGCTAATCACCTACCTCGATCGCTTCATGATGTTTTACATCCGCACCGCCGATAAGCTGACGCGTACTGCGCCGTGGCTGGACGCGATGGAAGGCGGCATCGACTACCTGAAAAGCGTCATTATTGACGACAAACTCGGCCTGAATGCGCAACTGGAAGCCGAGCTGGAACGCCTGCGCGCGGCATTCGCCTGCGAATGGACGGAAACCGTCAACAACCCGGCGGCACAGGTTCGCTTCAGACACTTTATCAACAGCGCTCAGCGCGACCCGAACGTACAGGTCGTTCCTGAACGTGCACAGCATCGCCCGGCCACGCCGTATGAGCGCATTCCGGTCACTCTGGTGGAGGAAAACGCATGAGCCAGTGGATAACCATCTGTAGTATCGACGATATCCTGCCGCAAACCGGCGTCTGCGCCCTGCTGGGCCACCAGCAGGTGGCGGTTTTCCGTCCGCACCGTGACGAGCAGGTGTTCGCCATCAGCAACATCGATCCGTTCTTTGAGGCCAGCGTGTTGTCCCGCGGTCTGATTGCCGAGCATGACGGTGATCTGTGGGTCGCCAGCCCGCTGAAAAAACAGCGCTTCCGCCTGCGCGACGGCACGTGCATGGAAGACGAAAACCACTCCGTCGCCCATTTTGACGCGCGCGTTAAAGACGGTCAGGTGCAGTTGAAGGCCTGAACGTTTTAGGAATAAGTAATACCAAAAACGTATGAATGGAGCAGGATAGCAGCAGGAAAAATCGTGTATTCCGGACGATGACTGCTGTTATCCTTACCGCCATTACGCATCCCCGCATTTCTCTTGTTCACTCCGTGAGGTTACCCCGTGGATCACCTGCCAATATTCTGCCAACTGCGCGATCGCGACTGTTTACTGGTCGGCGGCGGCGATGTTGCCGAGCGCAAGGCCAGATTGCTGCTGGATGCAGGCGCACGACTGACCGTCAATGCCCGTGATGTTGTCCCTCAGTTCGCCGTCTGGGCCGAAAGCGGCAGGGTGACGCTGGTGAAGGGCGATTTTAATGAATCCCTGCTCGATACCTGCTGGCTGGTGATTGCCGCCACCGACGATGAACAGGTTAACGAGCAGGTCAGCCAGGCGGCGGAAGCGCGCCGTATTTTCTGTAACGTGGTCGACGCGCCAAAGCAGGCGAGCTTTATCATGCCGTCGATCATCGACCGTTCGCCGTTGATGGTCGCCGTCTCATCCGGCGGAACCTCGCCCGTGCTGGCGCGTCTGTTGCGCGAAAAACTGGAAGCGATCCTGCCGCAGCATCTGGGTCAGGTGGCGCACTATGCTGGTCAGTTGCGCGCGCGGGTGAAAAAACAGTTCGCCACCATGAGTGAGCGTCGTCGCTTCTGGGAAAAGCTGTTTGTGAACGACAGGCTGGCGCAGTCGCTGGCGAATCAGGATCAGCAGGCCATTAGCGAAACGACTGAGCAGTTGCTCAGCGAAGATCTGGACCATCGTGGCGAAGTGGTGCTGGTCGGCGCCGGGCCGGGCGACGCCGGGTTGCTGACGCTGAAAGGGCTGCAGCAGATCCAGCAGGCGGATATCGTGGTTTATGACCGTCTGGTCTCGGATGACATCATGAACCTGGTGCGTCGCGACGCCGATCGTGTGTTTGTTGGCAAACGCGCCGGTTATCACTGCGTACCGCAGGAGGAGATTAACCAGATCCTGTTGCGCGAGGCGCAAAAAGGCAAACGCGTGGTGCGCCTGAAAGGGGGCGATCCCTTTATTTTCGGTCGCGGTGGCGAAGAGCTGGAAACGCTGTGCAACGCCGGGATCCCCTTCTCCGTTGTACCGGGGATCACCGCCGCGTCCGGTTGTTCCGCCTATGCGGGGATCCCGCTGACGCACCGTGACTATGCGCAGAGCGTCCGTCTGGTCACCGGCCACCTGAAAACCGGCAGCGAACTCGACTGGCATAATCTGGCCGCCGAAAAGCAGACGCTGGTGTTCTACATGGGGCTGAATCAGGCCGCGACCATTCAACAAAAACTGCTGGAACACGGGATGGAAGCAGACATGCCGGTGGCGCTGGTGGAGAATGGCACTGCCATCAAACAACGCGTGGTGGACGGTACGCTGGCGGAGCTTGGCGAACTGGCGCAACAGGTCGTCAGCCCGTCATTGATTATCATCGGCCGCGTGGTCAGCCTGCGTGAAAAACTGAATTGGTTTTCTTATCACTAACTTGCCGCGCCCGGCAGCCACGGTTGCCGGGCGGGCGTATCACGTTACATCCCTTCGCAGCTTTGGCGCAAAATCCGCAGGATCGTCTCGTCACCGCACAGATTCGGGTTGATGCGAATGGTCGTGTGCTCCATGCCCGGATTTGCCTCGCGAAACGTGCCGGAGAGACGGTAAAACAGCGGCGGAAGTTCGTATTTTGATTCCGCCCCGACCGGCCACGGCAGCGCTCCGAGCTGGCTGGCTTTTTCCAGTACCTGTTCTGCTATCGGTTGATAGAAGGTCACCAGCAGCACTTTAGACTGCGCATTGGCAATCGTCGCCTGTTTCACCTGCGGGATCGTCCCCCGGTTCAGCGCCAGCATCAGGCGTTCTGTCACCTCCGACTGTACCGCATGCATGACCGGCGCGAACGCCAGTCCGCGCAGCACTTCCAGCGCCTGTGGCCCCTGGATCTGGCTGCCGCCGGAATACATCATGGCGCGAATGCGCGCCACGGCCTGCGCTTCACCGACAACCGCGCCGACGCCTTCCGGGCCAAACAACTTGAAGCAGGAGAAAGTCGACAGCGTTGCGCCGCATTCACAACCAATCTGCGCCACTTTTAACGTCGCGTAGTTATCGTCTGTCAGCGTGGGGACACCGGCTTGCGCCAGTTGTGTCAGCACGTCTTCCAGAACATAACTGTCCTCTGGCCGTTGCCGGGTATGCTGCACTAACGCCGCATCCGGTTGCTGACGGGCGAGCGCCATCGCCAGCGCCCGCGTGTTGTTGAAATCAACCCGAATCAACGACAGCCCCATCTGTTCGATGAGCGTGGCGCTGGTCGGGTAGACCGGCGCATCATGAATGAGCAACCGGCCTCCCGGTTTGATCAGCGCCGCCAGTCCGGCGCGGATCGCGCCCGTACCTGCGCCCTGCACCAGCACCGCCGCGTCCGCGTGGAAAAAATCCGCCAGTACCGCTTCCACGCGCTGCGTCGTCTGCGGCTGGTTAAGCCCAGGCACCAGCCCCCGATCGCCGCCGTTCAGGAACGTTGCCCCGGGGAAATGGCGGCAGATGGCGTCCACCAGCGCAAACTGTTTTTGTTGAGCCTCAACCAGCGACATGCTTTTGAGGGGAAACGTCTTCATCACACGACCTCAGCGCTACGCGGGAATAAACAATCCGCACCAGTAGAGAATGTTGAGCACAATACCGGCGATCATCACTGCCACCACCGGTGCCGCCATACGCTGAATCGGGCGCCCTAACGACTCGTTGAGGAAATAGAGCGCGGCGGTGATGGAGAAACCGGTATAGCCCGCCATTTTGATGGCAGCGAAGATAGAGCCAACCAGCAGCGCCATTTCCATCAACATATTCATGGCGTTACGAATGTTGTCCGACGCGTTACGCACCGACGGGTAGCGCCCCAGCCATTTACCGATCGAGCGCAGCAGCAGCACTTCCGCGGAAATGACGATCGCGCCGAGAAGGGCGGCAATCCACGGGTTAGGTGCCAGATAGCCGACCGCGTAGACGAAGGTGAACCCGGCAACGGCGTACACCCCGGTCGCCAGCGCGGTGGTGGCAATCAGCGGGACAAAACCGAGGCCGCGCATAAATTCGGCCAGCGCCGCCTGATGCACCAGCGTCTGTGACTCTTCTGGTGTAATGCCTGCGGAATACGCTTTTTCGAGGGTGAAAATCGACACTTCACTCCCGGCAAAAATCTTCATGCAGGCAACCGCGGCGATCAGCGCCCCGACGATGGCAATGTAAGGCAGATTTTTGATGATGCGGGAGGTTCGCTCTTCAAACACCGAAATCCCACTCATGTCCATGTCCTGTTCGTCGCGATGACGCAGGTCGTGAGAAATGGCGATCCCCAGCAGCATGACCATCCCGACGAAGATCTCAATCGATTCCGGATTCAGATGTGGGAAGAAACGCACCACCAGCACACGCGTCGCCAGTACCACTACCGCGGCAACCACGCTGTTTTTCCAGCCAAACTGGTAGAAGATCGCCACCAGCGGGAAGAGGGCGAAAGCGGAGACCACCGGCGAGCTCAGTTCACCGAGCGACCCCAGCACATCCACCGGCAGCGAGGTGAGCAAATGGTTAACCGGCAGCAGGAAGGTGAGGATCAGAACGCCCCAGATAGCGCCCAGTCCAAATGCCAGAATGCTGTTTGCCGCCAGAACGCCGAGGATATCGGTAGGGAGGAACAGCAGCCAGGCGTTCAGCAACCCGGTTTTCAGTGTAAAGGAGATCCCCACCGAGGCGACGAAGCCGATGCTTAAACCGAAAGCGATACTGCCCGCCTCACGGCGATTCATATGACCTTCGATCAGCTGCGGCAGGATCGGGCGGATCCCGTCATGAAAAACTGCGGCGGAACGATGCGCCAGTAACGCCGTCATCCCGGTAAGCAAAGCGACCACTATTATTTGTATGTAAAGGGCCATAGACGTGCCTTTTTATTTTAAGTAGTTGATAAGCATTGGAATCGCGTGCTCGATATGCTCAACAGAAAGGCCGAATGCCACTTTCCCTTCTGCGACCATCTTCGCGACGTGATCCTCTTTTGCCTTGATACCGGGTTTGGCGATGGTACAACTCTTGTTAAATCCAATAACGGCGATGGCTATCGACAACGCCGCACCCGCCCCGGTATTACAGGCTCCAATGTAGTAATCCAGCTGCCCTGCCTTGACCTTCATCGCTGCTTCCATGTCGTTGTAAATAAACACTTCAAAACAGCCAGGCGCAGACGTTTCGATGGTCTTTTTGATAAGTTCACGCTGTAAACCAGCCACACCGATCTTTTTCATTTCTCTGTCCTCACTGGAAAAATTGCGAAGGGTTGTCACGTAACATCACATCCACATCCGCCTGGCTGAAACCGGACTGACGCAACAGCGGCACAAAATTGGTGAGCAGATAGCTGTAGCCATTGCCGCCATTGGCCTTCAGATGAGAGCGTCGGGTAATGTCCATGGAGAGCATCACGCGATGAAGTAAGCCTCTGTCGCGCAAGGTATGCAGCATGTCGATGCGTTTCGCATCCGGGTAATAATTGTTTTTGCCGATGGTATCGAACTGCACGTAAGCGCCGAGATCGATCATCCGCAGAATGTCATCAATGTTGTCTTTCAGATCGCAATGCCCGATGACCACGCGGGAGAGATCCACGCCATAGCCGGAGAGCAGCGCCAGTTGTTCCAGCCCCATCGTGCTGAACGACGTATGCGTGGAAAGCGGGCGGCCGGTCTCGTGATGCGCTACCGCCGCGGCGTAAAAGACCTTTTTCTCCAGATCGGTGATCGTCCCTTTGCTGGAGCCGATTTCCGCAATGATGCCCGCTTTTAGCTCGCTGCCCTCAATGCCCTTTTCGATCTCATCGATCATCTCCTGCGCCAGTTGCCTGACACTGCGGGTCGCCACATGCTCAGGGTAAAAATCATGCTGATAATAGCCGGTGCAGGCCACGACGTTGATGCCAGTGTCGCGCATCAGATCCTGCATAAACTGCGGGTTGCGGCCCATATAACGGTTCGTCATTTCGATAATATTGCGCACACCCAGGTTCATCAGCGTGCGCATCTCATCGCAAATGAGCGCGTACTGATCCAGCCGACAATCGATATCGCCCTTAAAACCCGATAAATCGATATGAAGGTGTTCGTGCGCGTAGGTATACCCGGTGCTGTCAATCATGTCGGTTCCTCGCGGTTTTCAGGAGCGGAAGGAAAGAGCGGCCATTTTCTGGCGGGTGGGCGCCAAAGAAATCGCAGACGGTGGCGCCGATGTCCGAAAGCGAAGTGCGTACGCCCAGTTCAGCGGGCGGTAAGTCTGGCTGCCAGACCAGCACCGGCACTTTCTCGCGGGTGTGTCGGCTGTGACCAATGGTCGGGTCGTTGCCATGATCGGCCATGACCACGAGGCAATCGTCCGGGTGCATCGCCGCCATCAGTTGGGCCAGATACCGGTCAACCAACTGGAGCCGGTCAGCGTAGCGCTCAACGTCTTCCGCATGACCTGCCAGATCGGTTTCCTGGATGTTGGTGCAAATAAACACGTTTTGCTGGCGGTTCAGCGCATCAAGCGTGATCTCCATGATCCGCTGGCTGTCCACCAGGTTTTGCCAGCTTTCACCATGAGGATTATTGACGATATCGGCCACTTTACCGACCAGCACCGTGGGAACACCGACGGCGTGTAGCCGGGCAGGCACCTGAACGCTGTCATCAACGCCATAACCCATATGCACCACCTGGAATCCGTTGTCATAGGCGCCAGAGCGCGGTGCGTTGATGCCGACATAAGTGCCGTCGCGGGTTTCCGCGGCGTCCCACAGTTGCTGCGTGCTGGCGAGGAGCCCACCGAAAGCAATCACGCGCCCGACCTCCACCTGCTGGCGCACAATCCGGCCAATCGCTTTTACCTCGTCGAATGACATCTCGCTGAGGTTGCCGGTAATGTTGTAAACCTGCCCCAGATCGGCTTCGAGATTGTCGCCAATCGCCACGGCATCACCGACCAGCAGCCAGTACGGGCCATCGCCACAGCGCTGTGTTTTCCGGCCTTCCGCACGAAGCGCGGCCTCAACCTTGTCGATCACCTGGTTGAACGGCATTCGCAGCGGCGTACGCGGCAGGGTGCCGAGAATTTCCTGATGCCCCATAAACGTATCGCCGCCTTCATGCATCAACTCTGCCACACCCCAGCTGGCGCCAGGAGAAGGTCGCATGACGCCAGGCGTCGCGCCCAGCGCGTTCATCAGGCCGAGTTTTTCAAGCGTGGGGAGCCGCAGCGTCGGCAGATGCTCAAGGATATGACCGCACGTATTCGCACCGAGATCCTGCGGCCTGACCCGAGGTACATCGTCCATTGCGCCAACCCCAAAACTGTCTATTACCAACACCACGAAACGCGCCATTACGCCTCCAGAAGATTTCCCAGACTGTCATAGCGGGCAGCGATGTGCGGTTCACCGCGCTGGATACCTTCCACCAGCACCACATCACTACGGGTGACAAAAATTTGCGTACGGAAACAGCAGATCACGGCGCTGCTGACAGGGAACCGTTCGTTAAGCGCCAGGTAATAATCGATACTGCTGTCGTTAAAAGGCTTCAGCGTCGCGTCCAGCGGCGTGTCGCTGTCGTGCGGGAAGACCAGCGCATTGCGGGCATGCCCCCGGCGATAGTAGCCGCCGCCATAGCAATAACTGTGGCCCTGAAAGTCATGCGAGATTTCGCTCAGCCACAGCATGGCAATACGCTCAGGCTGATCACCCTGCTGATTCGCCGGCATGGTGCCGGTCAGCGCATGCCCGGGTTCGCCGTGAGTGACGCCAAACGACGCCAGCAGCGGCAATGTAGAACAACTCGTGGCCGACGGCGCGTTCAGTTGGGTAATCTCAACGCCCGCCTCCTTCAGCCGTTTGCGCGCTGTAACCAGCGACAGCAGATTTGGCGTCGGTACCGTTTCGCCCAGCGACTCATCCCACAGCAGGCAGGGGAAATGCGTCAGTCCGGTCAGTTGTAGCCCCGGCAACTGGCGCAACTCAGCGACAACACCTTCCAGCTCTGCCAGCGAAAAACCGCTCTCCTGTCCTGGGTAGAGGGCGTCGTTCTCGCCATACACTTTCAGCATCACCGCCTGCGTCCGGCCTGCGCTCACCGCGGCCTTCGACACTTCACGCGCCTTTTCCAGGGTAAAGATCGTGATGATGTCGGTTCCCTGTGCGACAGCGTCCGCCACCTGATCATGCGGAATTTGCACCAGATGCCCCTGATGCGCGACCTTCAGCCCGGCGCGACGCATTACCCGGGCTTCTTTAAAATCGACAGCGACCACGCCCTGATAACCGAGCGCCAGCAATTTCTCCGCCAGCCAGGGATTACGCCCGAACTGCTTGGTCATCAGATACAACGAGATGCCGTGCTGGCTGGCCACGCTCAGCAACCGTTTGCCGTTTTCCAGCACCTGATCGACATCGATCACCCAACTGTCTGGCGCAATGCTGCCCTGCTGCCAGAGCCGGAGTGCCGCAGTAATCAACGCGGGATTCTGACGTTTCAATGCGTTTATAAACATGTAAGCCTCAGTTTCTGTTCCCTGAATGCCAAATATTCATTTTTTTGAATATTTACGTTCTGATAAAACACGCTGCGTCATCATGAATGACCTTCGTTTGCCGCCAGCCATAATCCATACAGATTAGCCAGCAAATACCCCTCTTCATTGGCGTGAAGCTGCACCGTAAACCCCTGCAACAACGCCTGATGCGCGGTGAGGATCTGCGGCCAGAACGTGGACTGCTGCATTTCCTCAAGCAGTTCCGCATCCAGCGGCGCAATCACTTCGCCGCGGCGGCTGCGCATCAGCGCATTGGCCATGTGCGTTACCGCCATTTCCCCCTGCTCGCTAAACACCGGCAGGGATAATTCTGTGTCCATCTGCCGTACCACCTGCAACATGCCGTCGCAGATGTCCTGGTCGATCACGCCCGCCTGACACAGCAGGTTGAGTCGATTTTCCATCCCGCACTCCTCAATAGCTGGGATCCTGCTCTTCATTCACCACCCGCTGCTGATGAGCCAGCAACGCAGGCTTATCCACCACGGTTTCAATCAGATGCTGCATCGGATAATCATCCGCCCGGGTCAGCACCACCGCTTCCGTCGCCTGAACAAAACGCGGGTCGCCTTTCAGCGGGATCGCCTCCAGCCCCAGCACCACAAGTTCCGATTCGACCGCGACGTTCCAGATAACACCGTCAATATCGCCCTTCACAATGCGGTGTAAGCTCTCGTGATACGGCACATCAACCCGCTCAATCTCGCGCTCGCAGAACCACAGGCTGGTCATGATTTTCTGGTCGGCAGACCGGTTATCGATGCCCACGCGCCGCACGTTTTTGGCTTCGCCCTTCCGGCAAATCAACTGGTGTTCGCCCACGTAGGTTTGCGCCCCCAGCTCCAGCACCATACAAAGCGCGTTGCTGTGCAGATAGTTTTCGGCGGCCAGTCGCGACACCACCGCCATGTCGTACACGCCGTTCAGCAAACACTCCACGCGAACATCCGCGCCGCGCATGTGGGCAAAATAAAAAGGAATGCCCTCAAACTGTGATTTCAGGCCGCTGGCCAACCCTTCGTATAACCGGGTGTAGGGCAGTGGCATGGCACACACGACATTGCGGATATCCACATGCGACAACAGCGCTTTATGATTCATGTCGGCCAGGTAGCTTCCATTGCGCCCGCGTCGCTCAATGCGAATCGCCCCTTCGGATTCCAGCGTTTTCAGGGCCGCCTGGGTTAATCCCACCGATGAGCCACATTCCGTAGCCAGTTCTTCGATGGTTTTCAATCGGTTACCACATTTCTGCCCTAACAGGTAGCGCGCAAGCGTGGTTAACGTCATGCCCTCTTTCTTGATGAATGTTCTGCGCATTACAAATCTTCAGTAAATTGAATATTTTTATATTCATTAAAGTGAAGATAAAGCACAAGTCAGGAAAGTGTAAACAGCGAATCGCGTCACATAACTAAATGCAATGACTATCGCGGCATACATTGGGAAAGGAAGCCGACATCAACAATATCGTTATTTCAAGTCCGGATTATTACTCCGATTTCAGCCCGTAATCCATTGTCGCGCCTGGGATAATTGCTTAAATTCCCCGGCTGGATTCATCGTGAATTATTAACGGATTAATCCTTTAAACCATTGCGTAATTCATGCGCTGTGGATATTCAATACATTACCAGCAAGGATGTCATGATGGGAAAAACCATTAAAATCATTGCGCTGCTTGGCGCACTGTCAACGCTGACCGCCTGTACGGGTCACATCGACAATAAAAGCAAAAACTGCAGTTACGATTATCTCTTACATCCCGCCATTTCTATTTCGAAAATCATCGGCGGCTGCGGCCCGGCGGCGGATCAATAATCGCGCCACCTGCTGCACACGGCATAAAAAAACCGGGTTTCCCCGGTTTTTTTATTGGCATCACTTACGGATGCGCGACAAAACCAATCGCGTCATAGACCGCTTTCAGCGTAACCGATGCCCGCGCACGCGCTTTCTCTGCGCCTGCTTTCATCACCTGTTGCAGGAAGGCTTCGTCGTTGCGGTAGCGGTGATAACGCTCCTGCAACTCGCCCAGCATACCGGCGACGGCATCAGCCACTTCGGTTTTGAGGTGACCGTACATTTTGCCTTCGAAATGCTGCTCCAGCTCAGGAATGCTCTTGCCGGTGACGGCAGAGAGAATATCCAGCAGGTTCGACACCCCGGCTTTGTTTTGCAGGTCGTAACGCACCACTGGCGGCTCGTCAGAGTCGGTCACCGCACGTTTGATTTTCTTCACCACCGATTTCGGATCTTCCAGCAGCCCGATCACGTTGTTGCGGTTATCGTCAGACTTGGACATCTTCTTCGTCGGCTCCAGCAGCGACATCACGCGCGCGCCGGTTTTCGGAATAAACGGCTCTGGCACTTTGAAGATATCGCCGTAGATGGCGTTAAAGCGCTGGGCGACATCACGGCTCAGTTCCAGATGCTGTTTCTGGTCTTCGCCCACCGGCACCTGATTGGTCTGATACAGCAGAATATCTGCCGCCATCAGTACCGGGTAATCAAACAGACCGGCGTTGATGTTTTCCGCGTAACGGGCTGATTTATCCTTAAACTGCGTCATACGACTCAGCTCACCGAAATAGGTGTAGCAGTTCAGCGCCCAGCTCAGTTGCGCATGTTCCGGCACATGAGACTGCACGAAAATCGTGCTTTTTTCCGGGTCAATGCCACAGGCCAGATACAGCGCCAGAGTGTCCAGCGTCGCTTTACGCAACTGTTGCGGATCCTGACGCACGGTGATGGCGTGCTGGTCAACGATGCAGTAAATACAGTGATAGTCGTCCTGCATGTTCACCCACTGACGCAGCGCACCCATATAGTTGCCAATGGTCAATTCACCTGAGGGCTGTGCGCCACTAAAAACAACGGGCTTAGTCATTTTTCAATTCCTGAAGTTCACTGTACGGAAGCCCGAGTGCGGGCAGTAGTTCATCGAAACGATCAAAAATCACATCGGGTTCGCTGAGTGCGATCGATTCGCCATAGTTGTAGCCGTAGGTCAATCCGACACAACGGCAACCCGCGGCTTTCGCCGCAAGGATATCATTGCGGGAATCGCCGACAAAAAGCAACGCTTCCGGCGCGAGGCCCAAACGTTCGGCGACCAGCAGCAGCGGTTCGGGATGCGGTTTCTTGTTCTGCACATCGTCGCCGCCAATGATAACGTCAAACAGATGCGCAATGCCCAGCGCGTCGAGGATCGGCGCGACAAACGGCGTCGGCTTGTTGGTCACCAGCGCCAGTGGCAGACCGCTGGCATGCAGTGCACCGAGCGTTTCGGCCACCGCCGGGAACAGGAAACTGCCCGCTTCGGCATGTTCGGCATAGTAACGATCAAACAGCTTGCGCAGAATACGCACCTGCTCTTCCGCGGGAATATCGCTGTCATCCACCGACGGTTTTCCCATCGTGGCGCGCAGTGTTGCCCGCTCCTGACGCGCCCAGGTCAGCGCGCGCTGCATCAACACATCCGCACCGTTACCAATCCAGGTGATGACGCGTTCTTCGCCCGCGACCGGCAGCTCCAGCGCATACAGCGCGCTGTCAACGGCGGCAGTGAGCCCCGGCGCGCTGTCAACCAGCGTCCCGTCGAGATCGAACGCAACGCCTTTTATCAACTGCATATTAATCATGACGTACCTTTGCCAGTTCACTACGCATTTCATCGACCACTTTCTTGTAGTCTGGCTGATCGAAAATAGCGGACCCCGCGACAAACATATCGGCGCCTGCCGCGGCGATTTCCGCGATATTGCTTACCTTAACACCACCATCCACTTCAAGACGAATGTCATAACCGGATTCATCAATGCGGCGGCGCACTTCACGCAGTTTTTCCAGCGTATGCGGAATGAACGACTGGCCGCCAAAACCCGGGTTGACGGACATCAGCAGAATGACGTCAAGTTTGTCCATCACATGGTCGAGATAAGTCAGCGGCGTGGCCGGGTTAAACACCAGCCCCGCTTTACAGCCGTTCTCTTTGATCAGTTGCAGGGAACGGTCGATATGCTCGGACGCTTCCGGGTGGAAAGTAATGATGTTGGCACCAGCCGCGGCAAAATCAGGAATGATGCGATCGACCGGTTTAACCATCAGATGCACATCCACCGGCGCCGTGATGCCGTATTTGCGCAGCGATTTCAGCACCATCGGGCCAATGGTCAGGTTCGGAACGTAGTGGTTGTCCATGACGTCGAAATGAACGACATCCGCACCGGCCGCCAGCGCTTTCGCCGTGTCTTCACCCAGGCGGGCAAAATCAGCCGACAGAATTGAGGGGGCAATCAAATACTGTTTCATCCGCATCTCCTTGGACGCCGGGCAGACCGGCGCGTGCATTATTTTTTAGCGGTCGATACGTTGACTGGGCGATACAGCGCCAGTAGTTCGTCCACCTTTTTACGTGTGCCGCCATTACTGCTGATGCTGCGTCGCACCTTCACGACATGCAGTTTGGCCAGTTGATACCATTCGCGCGTCAGCGCCGTATCATGATTCGAAATCAGCACCGGAATGTGATTATTCACCAGCCCTTCCGCGAGTTGCGCCAGGTGCGCCTGCTGTTCCAGACTAAAGCTGTTTGTATGATACGCCGTAAAATTAGCGGTCGCGGAAAGCGGCGCATACGGCGGATCGCAATAAACGACGGTTTTGTTGTCGGCGCGTGCCAGGCTGTCCGCGTAGGACTCGCAATAGAAGTAAGCATTCTGCGCCTTTTGCGCAAAATGATACAACTCAGCTTCCGGGAAGTAGGGCTTTTTATAACGACCAAACGGCACGTTGAACTCGCCCTTCAGGTTGTAACGGCACAAGCCATTGTAACCATGCCGGTTGAGATACAAAAACAGCACCGCGCGTCGCAGCGGATCCTGGCACTGGTTGAATTCATCACGAAAGCGATAGTACACCTCGGAGGTGTTAGTCGCTGGCGTAAACATTTCACGCGCGGCGGTAACATACGTCTCCGTTTGCGTCTTAACGATGTTATAGAGACTGATCAGATCGCTGTTGATATCCGCAAGGATATAACGGGAGAAATCAGTGTTGAGAAACACTGATCCGGCGCCCACAAAAGGCTCAATCAGGCACTCGCCTTTCGGCAAATGCTTTTTGATGTCGTCGAGCAGGGGGTATTTGCCCCCTGCCCATTTCAAAAAAGCGCGATTTTTTTTCATGCTGTCTGGCTACTTACACACTTTCTCCGGCTGTGGAGAAGGGCTCCGACAGCATCCTGCGCTCCGGGCGTTTGCCCATGCATTACTTCAGATCGGCCTGGACCTGGTGCAGCGGTTTTGCCCACGGGTTTTTTGCCTGAACATCAGCAGGCAACGTGGCTACCGCGCGTTTCGCGTCATCTTTCGAGGCATAAACACCGCTCACCAGCACGTACCACGGCTGACCATTGCGGGTAGTCTCATAGACGACGTAATTTTTCAGGTTTTCTTTCTTCGCCCAACCATTCAGGTTGTTGTAGTTAGACGAACTGCTGAGCTGCAGCGTGTAATGGCTTGACGGCGCAGACTTCAGCGAACCCACATCACCTGCCGTTTTGCCGCCAGAAGTCGCCGCCGGTGCCGTGGTGGCTGTCGCGGCAGGTTTCGTCTGCGCGGTCGCCGCTGGCGTACTGACCGGAGTGCTGGTCGGTTTTGGCTGCGCGACCGGTTTCGGCGCGGTGGTGGTGGTTTTCGCGGTGGCCTGCGGTTTCGTTTGTGGTTTCGCTTCAATCACCGCTTGTTTGCGTTCCGGGCGGGCAGGCGTCGTCTGGCGCGGCGCTGTTTCAGTCGTTGCTGTCTGGCGCGGTGTCGTACCTGCCGTTCCCGCGGCGCCATTACGCACTGGCGCAACGGTTGCCGGTTCCGTCGGTAACGTAGAGCCGACCGCGGCGTTGTCAATCTGGCCCTGCTGTTGGGTCAACGCATTGTTCAGGTCGCCCTGGACTTCCACACGCTGCTGACCTTCCGGCGCCGTGTTAACCTGGCCTTGCGTCGGCGTAGAGGAAATCGGCGGTACGGAGACGTCCTGCGGTGCATTATTTGCCGTCTGGCCGCCCGCGGTGTCGCCCGGGGCTGGTTGTGCGCCGTTCGCTTGATCAGTCGCTGTGCTACCGGAGAGATCGATGCTGCGCTCGGTAGACGCGATTTGTTCGTTTGAAGATGGAGAGGATGGCGCCTGCAGCGCAGAGCCGATGCCGATAATGAGCAGCAGCAGAACCAGGATCCCCAGACCCATCATGATGTACTGGCGAGACGCCGGTTTACTGGCAGCGGCTTTTTTACGTTTACGGGGGCGGCGCTCAACCGGAGCGTCCTGCTCTTCATACTCGTCGTCAGATTCGTAATATTCTTCTTCCTCTTCACGCGCCCGGCGGGCGTGCGTCGGACGACGATCGTCCGTATCAAAGTCCACATCATCAAAGTTGATCTGTGGCTCGTTATCGCGGTCGGAAGACTGACGAGAACGACCAGCACGACGATCGCTGGGATCGGGCTTCAGCTCGTCTTCTGGTTTGAATTCATCCATTTAACACCCCACTAAAAGGCTTGTGCCTGAGACTGTTGCACATCACCTGAAACTGACTTTTTTATTTGAGCTCCTGCTGAGTATCAGCAATTGCATCCAGAACTACCTGGTGCGACACTCCGCCGCGCACTTCACTTTTCCCTATCGCCAGCGGCAGCACTAAACGCAGCTCGCCAGCCAGTACTTTCTTATCGCGCATCATGTGAGGCAAATACGCCTGCGCAGACATCTCCCGCGGCCCCGTGACCGGAAGCCCTGCCCGCTTGAGCAACGCAATGATACGCTGCGTATCCTGAGCATTAAACTGCCCAAGACGTTCTGAAGCATGCGCCGCCATCACCATCCCGGCGGCCACGGCCTCGCCATGCAGCCAGTTGCCATACCCCATTTCGGCTTCAATGGCGTGACCAAACGTATGCCCAAGATTCAGTAAAGCACGTAAGCCGGTTTCGCGCTCGTCTGCTGCAACAACTTCGGCTTTCAGCTCACAACAACGGCGAATACAGTACGCCATTGCTTTTTCATCCAGCGCCATCAGCGCATCAATATTCTGTTCCAGCCAGTCAAAAAAGTCGCCATCAAGAATGATGCCGTACTTAATGACTTCAGCAAGACCCGAAGAGAGTTCACGCGTCGGCAGGGTTTTCAGGCAGTTCAGATCAACCACCACGGAGGCGGGTTGCCAGAAGGCACCAATCATATTTTTGCCGAGCGGATGGTTAACGGCAGTTTTGCCGCCCACGGAGGAATCAACCTGCGACAACAGCGTAGTCGGCACCTGAATAAAGCGCACGCCGCGTTGATAGCTGGCTGCGGCGAAACCGGTGAGATCACCCACCACACCGCCGCCCAACGCCACCAGCGTGGTGTCACGGCCATGAGGTTTTTGCAGGAGCGCGGTAAAGACCTGATCCAGGACGGTCAGGCTTTTGTACTGCTCGCCATCAGGAAGGATGACGCTGTCGACCTTCACGCCTGCCTTTTCAAGCACGGCGCGCAGCGTATTCAGATACAGCGGCGCCAGCGTTTCATTGGTGACCAGCATGACCTGGTCGCCTGATTTCAGTGGCAAGAACGATGCTGATTCGTCGAACAAACCAGCCGCGATGGTGATCGGGTAACTACGTTCCCCGAGCGTGACAGTGAGCCTCTCCATAACGCGCATCCACCTTATTTGCTTGTTTTTCGCTGGCGTATTTCTGTTGCCAGAATCAGTTGCTTTCCAGCATATGAACGATCTGGTTTGCCACGACTTTCGCGCTTTGATCGTCAGTACGGATTGTTACGTCAGCAATCTCTTCGTACAGCGGATTACGCTCGTCGGCCAGCGCTTCAAGCACCTCGCGCGGCGGCGTTTCCACCTGCAGCAAAGGACGTTTTTTGTCGCGCTGAGTGCGCGCCAGTTGCTTTTCGATAGTGGTTTCCAGGTAGACGACCACCCCACGCGCGGAGAGACGATTACGGGTTTCGCGGGATTTTACAGAGCCGCCGCCAGTGGCCAGCACAATACCCTGTTTTTCCGTGAGTTCGTTGATGATCTTTTCTTCACGATCGCGGAAACCTTCTTCGCCTTCTACATCGAAGACCCAGCCTACATCTGCACCAGTGCGTTTCTCAATCTCTTGATCAGAATCGTAAAATTCCATGTTGAGTTGTTGAGCTAACTGGCGCCCAATAGTGCTTTTGCCGGCACCCATAGGCCCAACCAGAAAGATATTGCGTTTCTCTGCCATTTTTTCGGTACTACTAAGACTATTCGTTAATGGTAAACCCACGTCGCTTACATCCTGCGCAGTGGGACATGAACTGAAACCTCATATGCGATAGTGCGAGAGTCAGACTAAAAATTATCTCAATACTCCGGCGGGTTTGGCAACAGTAAAGATCGCCGGGCTACGGGCATACCCACTTCAGGGATGGGGCTCGCCACTGACGCTCAAAATCGGTACCCCTTGTATGCTAAATCCATCCGTACGTCAAACACCTGAAACGTGTTCAGCGTAAAAAAGCCGTCTGGCTTACTGCTTAGTGAACAGAAACAATACGCGGGGTGATAAACACCACCAGCTCACGTCGTTCATTATCTTTCCCGTCGTGACGAAAGAGTTGCCCGAGCCATGGAATGTCGCCAAGTAACGGGACGCTGTCGCGGGCAGATTTGTTCTTTTGCGAAAATATTCCACCCAATGCCAGCGTTTCGCCACTTTTAACTTCCACCTGCGTTTCAATTTCTTGCTTATCAATCGCCAGCACTTCGCCATCCGCCTGCTGAAGTACCTGACCCGGCATATTTTCGCTAATGCGTAACTTTAGTCGCACACGGTTGTTCTGCAACACTGTCGGCGTCACTTCCATGCCGAGCACCGCCTCTTTGAACTCCACCGAGGTGGCGCCGCTCTCGCCGCTGGACACCTGATAGGGGATCTCGCTGCCTTGTTTAATGCTGGCGGGCTGCAGGTGTGAAGCCAGTAAACGCGGGCTGGCGATGATATCCACCTTCTGCTTTTGCTCCAGCGCCGAAAGTTCCAGCTCAAGCAACCGCCCGTTAATATGGCCGATATTGAATCCCACACGGGTGGGCGCTTCTGCGACGGACAAATCGCTGCCAAGCGTTGTGAGCTTTCCATTGCCCACAGCACCTTCCGCTTCTGCCAGACTCCACTTCACGCCCAGTTCCCGCAGACTCTTTTCATTGATAGTGACAATATGCGCCGCCAGCTCAACCTGCCCCACCGGCAGATCCATCTCTTTCGCCCACGCTGCCAGCGCCTGAGTATGGTTTTTGTCGTCGCGGACAACCAACCGGTTCATGCGTTTGTCTACCGTCAGATTCCCGCGCGCAGAGAGCAGTTTTTCCCCCGCTTTCGCCAGTTCTGCCGCATCGGCGTATTCCAGCGGAATGCTCTGCCCTACCAGTGGCGTGGCGAGTTGCTGCCTGGCATTTTCCGCTTCCCGCTGCGCCAGCTTTTCTTTCTGCCATGACTGCGAATGCACCGAGAGAACGCGCCCCTCCTGCGACAGCACCAGACCGGCGCTGTTCACCACTGTGTACAGTGCCTGTTTCCAGGGGATGTTTGTCAGATGCAGTGAAATCACACCACTCACCTCGGGCCCCACCACCAGGTTGCGTTGCTCCAGCGCCGCAAGGCTTTGCAGAACCTGCGCGACGGGAACCTCATCAACCACCAGCGAGACGTTCTTTTCGGCCAGCGCCAGCGGCGCCAGCAGACAGATCCACAGGCTTATCCATACTTTCATTTTTTTCTCCTTCCTTGATCCAGGTCCAGCGCGCAGGGTCACACCCTTCGCCCATGTCGACGGTCATGTCGGATTCGGTAAGCGCCACCAGACGCCAGCCGGTGGCGAACCGTTCGCCCGGCTCCACCCGATGCCATTTCCCGCCGCCGTCTTTTATCAGGCCAATGCGTCGCTGTTGATGGCCGACGCTTCCCCTGTAATGCCACTGCGTCAGTTCCGCCGTGTGACAGCGGTCGACCGGTGGCGCGAACGGGTCGCGCATTCCCGTCAGGGCAGGCAGCAGAACAATCAGCAGCACGGTGACTGCTTTACTCGCCATCAATCACCTCCAGCTGTAACGTCAGCCGCAATCTGCCATCCGCTGGGCGAATGCTGAACGCGGCGGCCTGCATATTGCGCTCAGCAAGACGCAGGAAAACTGACGGGATCTGCTGCCACTGCGTTTCCAGCACCATTTCCCCGCCCGTTTCCGCAGGCTGCCAGCGCGCCAGATGCGTACCCTCGCGCTGAAAATCCAGTGGTGAAAAGGGCACCGCGTCGGGCAGGGTCTGCTGATATTGCGCCGCCTGCATTTGCAGCGCCCGCAGCGTTTGCCACTGGCGGAGCGGAGAAGCGGTACTCAACGCCGCCCCTGACCACGGCAGGCAATAACCGCCAGCGGCCGATAATAAAAGTACCGCACCCAGCCAGCAGCCGAAGCGGGTGAATGGCGTGAGGCCACACCAGCGTTCAGGGAGTTGCCGCATCAGCACCCTCCAGCCGCAGGGTAAACTGCCAGCGCCCCTGCGCATCCCGCTCAGTTTTCCCGGCCTTCGCTGGTTTCAGGCCTGGCAGTTCCCGCAACGCATCATTCAGCGCGGCGAGTGCCGGAAAGGCAGAGGCGTAGCCGTTCAGCGTCAACGCGTTGTGTTGCCAGGACAGTTCCGTCAGCCATGCCTGCTCAGGAAAACGCGTCGCGATCGTCTGTAACCGTGGCTGCCACGCCTGCGTCATGGCGCGCCGTGCCTGCCACTGCTGACGGGCTTCCGCCTGCTGTAGCGCCAGCCGGAGTGGTTTTTCACGCTGCGCCAGCGCCTGCTCCAGCTCGCGGTTCGCCGTTGAACATAGATCAGCAATGCGCTGCGAGTTCTCCAGCGTCACTCGGGTCAGCAGCCAGACAAGCGTGATGACGAAAAGGGTGCTGAGAAAAATCAGCGTCCAGAAACGCAAACAGCGCTGCTGTCGGCGTTCGCGCCAGGGGAGAAAATTCACCTGATGCATCACCATGCGTGCACTCCCAGCGCCAGCGCGATGGCAACAGCGAACGCGTCGCTATCGGGTGGCAACGGCGGCTGGCGTTTAACGATGAGGCTCCACGGATCAAGATGCGGTTGCGTTGCTGGTTGCGCGGAGCAGAGCGTCAGCGGCTGTTGTACATGCGAGTGAAGCTCGTTGAGCGTTGCCGCCTGCGTAAACCCCGTCGCGCCCCAACGATTACGCGTCGCCCACAGCCAGGCATCGGCGTCACGCCAGGCCACGCCCTGCTCCGGTTCAGGCAGGAAAGGAAGAAAATAGTGCAGCGTGCTGGCATCCGGCGTGATCGCGACGGCCCGCAGATTGAGTTTCTGCGCCACCTGTTGCAGCGCGACGACTTCCCGCTGCTGCGCCACCGTCACCCGATATTCGCGGGGCGATTCATCAGGCGCGTAATCAAAACAGAGCGCCGCAGCGTCCATTTCCATCCGCTTCGCCATATTGCTTGCCACCCACTGGGTGGAATCCCGTTCACGGAGGGTCATTGCCGGGCGCGGGATAGTTTTTTGCAGTGTCCTGCTGGCGGGAAACGCTAGCGCCACCTGATGCTGAAGCGGCAATTCGCGCCGCCAGGATCGGAGTGCGTTAACCATGTCGTCAGACCGGATAATGATGCCCCGTTCCGCCGCGCTGTCGGGTAACGGAATCGACCACCAGCGGCGCAGCGCCCAGCCCACACGCTCTCGCTGTACTGCCACAATCACGATTCGCTCGTGCTGAATATGCAAACCCACCTGCCAGCACCTGAATGCCATATTTGCGATCTCCTTATCCGCCGTCACCTTAACGGCTATCAATGCATCAGGCTTGCCTTTATACTACCGCGCGTTTGCTTATAAACTGCCCAAGTGAAACTTAATGGGAATTCTCCGGTGAAGTTCGTAAAGTATTTATTGATCCTTGCAGTCTGTTGCATTCTGCTGGGAGCAGGCTCGATCTACGGCCTCTACAAGTATATAGAGCCGCAACTCCCTGATGTTGCGACGCTCAAAGACGTGCGCCTGCAAATTCCAATGCAGGTTTACAGCGCTGACGGTGAACTGATTGCCCAGTATGGCGAGAAGCGACGTATTCCGGTCACGCTGAGTGAAATGCCCCCGCAACTGGTAAAAGCGTTTATCGCCACGGAAGACAGCCGCTTCTATGAGCATCACGGCGTCGATCCGGTGGGGATCTTCCGTGCCGCCAGTGTCGCGTTATTCTCGGGGCACGCCTCACAGGGGGCGAGTACCATCACGCAGCAGTTGGCGCGTAACTTCTTCTTGAGCCCTGAAAAAACGCTGATGCGTAAAATTAAGGAAGTGTTCCTGGCCATCCGCATTGAGCAACTGCTGAATAAAGATGAGATCCTCGAACTCTACCTGAATAAGATCTATCTCGGTTATCGCGCGTATGGCGTTGGCGCCGCAGCGCAGGTCTATTTCGGCAAATCCGTGGCGCAACTGAACCTCAGCGAAATGGCGATGATTGCCGGTTTGCCAAAAGCGCCATCGACCTTTAACCCGCTCTACTCCATGGAACGCGCCACGGCCCGCCGCAATGTGGTGCTGTCGCGTATGCTGAGCGAAGGCTACATCACCCAGCCGCAGTACGATCAGGCTCTCCGCGAGCCTATCGATGCCAGCTATCACACGCCGGAAATCGCCTTCTCTGCACCGTATCTGACGGAAATGGTGCGCCAGGAGATGGTCAGCCGTTATGGTGAACTGGCGTATGAAGACGGTTATCGCATTTACACCACCATCACCCGCAAGACGCAGCTTGCTGCGCAGGATGCACTGCGCAAGAACGTGATGGATTACGACATGCGCCACGGCTATCGCGGCCCGTCGAATGTATTGTGGAAAGTGGGCGAAGCCGCGTGGGACAGCAAACGCATTACTGATTCGCTCAAAAGTCTGCCGACCTACGGACCACTCGTTCCTGCGGTGGTGACGGCGGCGAATCCGCAGGAAGCCACAGCGATGATGGCTGACGGCACCTCGATTTCATTACGCATGGAAGGCATCCGCTGGGCGCGTCCGTACCGCTCGGATACCCTGCAGGGCACCACGCCGCGTAAAGTGACAGACGCCGTGCAGACGGGGCAGCAGATCTGGGTTCGTCGCGTAGACGAGAACTGGTGGCTGGCACAGGTGCCGGACGTCAACTCCGCGCTGGTCTCCATTAATCCGCAAAACGGCGCGATCATTGCGCTGGTGGGCGGCTTTGATTTCAACCAGAGCAAGTTTAACCGCGCAACTCAGGCGCTGCGTCAGGTCGGCTCAAACATCAAGCCGTTCCTGTATACCGCGGCGATGGATAAAGGGCTGACGCTCGCGAGCATCCTTAACGACGTACCGATTTCCCGCTGGGATGCCGGTGCAGGCTCCGACTGGCGACCGAAAAACTCGCCTGCCGAATATGCCGGTCCGATTCGTCTGCGTCAGGGGCTGGGGCAGTCGAAAAACGTGGTGATGGTTCGCGCGATGCGCGCCATGGGCGTTGATTATGCTGCTGAATATCTGCAGCGCTTCGGCTTCCCGGCGCAAAACATCGTGCATACCGAATCGCTGGCGCTGGGTTCTGCATCGTTCACACCATTACAGGTGGCGCGCGGCTATTCAGTGATGGCGAACGGCGGGTTCCTGGTGGACCCGTATTTCATCGCCAAAATCGAAAACGATCAGGGCGGCGTGATTTTTGAGGCGAAACCGAAAATCGCCTGCGCCGAGTGTAATCTGCCGGTGATTTACGGCGATACCGCGAAATCTGACGTGCTGGAAAACAAAGACGTTGAAGATGTCGCCACCTCGCAGACGCCACAAAACTCAACAGTGCCAATGCCGCAGCTTGAGCAGGCAAACCAGGCGCTGGTAGCACAGAGCGGCGGTCAGGAATACGCGCCGCATGTGATCAGCACGCCGCTCGCGTTCCTGATTAAAAGCGCGCTGAATACCAACATTTTTGGCGAACCCGGCTGGCAGGGTACTGGCTGGCGCGCAGGTCGCGATCTGCAACGCCACGATATCGGCGGCAAAACCGGTACTACCAACAGTTCTAAAGACGCGTGGTTCTCCGGTTACGGCCCGGATGTCGTAACGTCGGTGTGGATTGGCTTTGACGATCACCGCCGCGATCTGGGTCGTACCACCGCGTCCGGGGCGATCAAAGATCAGATTTCCGGTTACGAAGGCGGCGCCAAGAGCGCGCAACCGGCCTGGGACGATTTCATGAAAGTCGTGCTGGATGGGGTGCAGGAACAACCACTGACGCCACCGCCTGGCGTGGTGACGATCAACATTGACCGTTACACCGGGCAACTGTCCAGTGGCGGCAACAGCCGTGCGGAATACTTTATCGAGGGAACGCAGCCGACGCATCAGGCGGTGCGTGAGGTGGGAACCACCATTATCGATAACGGTGAAACCCACGAACTGTTCTGATCAAAAAAGGCGCCGCTGGCGCCTTTTTTCTTGCTCTGCTACAACCGCCCCTGCGCTTTCAGCCATTCCCGGACGAGGAACAGCGCGCTGACGTTACGGGCCTCGTTGAAATCGGATTCTTCCAGCAACTCCATCAAATTTGCCAGCGGCCAGCGTACCTGCGGCAACGGCTCGGGTTCATCACCTGGCAACGATTCCGGGTAGAGATTTTCCGCCACCACGATATTCATTTTGCTGGAGAAATAGGACGGCGCCATACTCAGTTTCTTCAGAAACGTCAGATCCTGCGCACCAAAACCCACCTCTTCTTTCAGCTCACGATTCGCCGCTTCGAAAACCGTTTCGCCCGGGTCGATCAGCCCTTTCGAAAACCCCAGTTCGTAGGATTCGGTACCGACAGCATATTCGCGGATCAGGATCAGGTGATCATCAACAATCGGCACAATCATTACCGCTTCCCGGCTCGACGGACGCATGCGTTCATAAACGCGGCGCACACCATTGCTGAATTCCAGATCCACACTTTCGACGTTAAAAAGACGCGAGCGTGCGACGGTTTCGACATTGAGGATAGTGGGCTTCTGTAATGATTTGCTCATTGTGATGGGTCTTTGCAGTGATGACAGGCATCATTGTGCGACAGGCTGCACGGTTTCGGCAATCCAAATTGCCGTTTATTTACATTTATGCAACCTATCTTATCAGTCCTTAATAACACACAAAAGTCAAGAGGTTGAAATCGAATTGAGAATTTGCTGATATTGCCCAGGGAATTGCTCTGGTAAGCTCGCAAGTTGCGATTAAGTGCAATTAACCTTTCAAGATCACGCGATACGTGCCGATAGCTACCTACGGGCTCACGTTAACTGTAACTATGCAACCAACGAAACCTGTAAGAAAAAGTAAGATAGGAAACGCATGGGCACCTTTTTGATCTTCTTTGTCATATTACTGGCCTGCGTTCTGGCGGCGGGATGGTTTTTCCTGCATCGACCACAACGCCGTCGCCTGCCGTGGTTGCATGCCTTTACCGGCGCGGCCTCGCGTAAGCTGACCGAAGAAGAACGCACAGCGGTTGAAAATTATCTCGACGGGTTAAGCCGCGTTCAGCAGGTTCCGGCATCCGGCGCCAGCGTCGCCCCGGTGGCGATGACGCTTAACGCGCAGAGCGGCACAGTCTATTCCGTCACCCAGTCCATCACCCGCTACGGCATCACCACTGACGATCCCAACAAATGGCGTTATTTTCTCGACGCGGTTGAAGTCCACCTGCCCCCGTTCTGGGAGCAGTACATCAATGACGAAAACAGCGTTGAACTGATTTATACCGACTCGCTGCCGCTGGTCATTTCGCTCAACGGCCATACGCTCAGCGATTACCGCCACGAAGCCCACAAATATGCGCTGGAGAGAACCTCATCAACGCAGGCCTCGATTCGCGGTGAAGAGAGCGAGCAGATTGAACTGCTGAATATTCGCCAGGAAACCCGCGAAGAGCATGCCCTCAGCCGCCCGGACGGGTTGCGTGAAGCGGTGCTGATTGTCGGCGCGTTTCTGCTTGCCTATTTTTGCCTGCTGGCGCCAGACGTGTTCGTTCCATGGCTGCTCGGCGGCGCTATCCTGCTGCTGCTGGCAGGGCTGTGGGGGCTTTTTGCGCCACCGGCGAAAACCACGCTGCGTGAAATCCACTGCCTGCGCGGCACACCGAAACGCTGGGGGCTGTTCGGCGAAAACAACCAGGAACAGCTCAACAACATCTCGCTGGGCATTATTGATCTGATCTATCCCCGCCACTGGCAGCCGTGGATTGCGAACGATCTCGGGCAGCAAACCGACATCGATATTTACCTTGATCGCAACGTTGCACGTCAGGGGCGATTCCTGTCGCTGCACGACGAAGTGCGCAACTTTCCGTTACAGCACTGGCTGCGCAGCGCCGTTATTGCGGGCGGCGCGCTGTTAGTGGTGGTGATGTTGTGGGTCAGCGTTCCGCTCAATATGCCGTTTAAATTCACGCTGTCGTGGCTGAAAGGCGCACAGACGATTGAAGCCACCACGGTGAATCAACTGGAAGATTCTGGCCTGCGCGTCGGCGATACGTTGCGGATCCGCGGCACCGGGATGTGTAATATTCATTCGCCGGGCAGCTGGACCGCGCAGGAAAACTCGCCGTTTATGCCGTTTGATTGCTCGCAGATCATCTGGAACGACGCACCGCCGCTGCCACTGCCGGAATCTGAAATCGTCACCAAAGCCACCGCGCTGGTGCAGGCAGTGAGCCGTCAGTTGCATCCGTCGCCGGACGACAGCTCGCGCGTCAGCCCGGCATTGCGTTCCGCCATTCAAAAATCAGGGATGGTGCTGCTGGATGACTTCGCGGATATCGTGCTGAAAACGCAGGATCTCTGTTCCGGTGGCGACGAGTGCGTGCGCCTCAAAACGGCGCTGGTGAACCTCGGCAATACCAAAGACTGGGAGGCGCTGAATCGTCGCGCCAGTTCCGGCAAACTCGATGGCGTAAACGTACTCCTGCGCCCGGTGCAGGCTGAATCGCTGGATAGCCTGGTCAGTTCGTCTACCGCGCCGTTTGTGATGCGCGAAACCGCACGCGCGGCGCAGGCACTGAACAGCCCGGCGCCTGGCGGGTTCCTCATCAGCAGCGATGAAGGCAGCGATCTGGTCTCTCAGCCCTATCCGCCCGTTGCACTGTATGATTATCCTGCCCACGAGCAGTGGGGCGAATTCCAGCGTCTGGCACAAATGTTAATGCACACGCCGTTCAAGGCCGAAGGGATCGTCACCACGCTCTACACCGACGCCAACGGCACCCGCCACGTGAACTTACACCGCATCCCCGACAGCGCCGGACTGTGGCGTTATATCGGCACCACGCTGTTGATGCTGGCGATGCTGGCCTGCACGCTCTACAGCGGTATTCAGGCTATCCGTCGTTATCAGCGTCACCGCACGCGCCTGGAAGAGATCCATAAATATTACGAGAGCTGCCACAATCCGGTTCTCCTCCCCTCTCAGGAAGCACACGACTAACACCAGGGCGCGACAGGTTGTGATACCCTGTCGCGCATTGCGTCTCGCTGGAGTTTCACCATGCATTTTGACATCGCCTGGCAGGAGGTCGATACCGTACTGTTAGATATGGACGGCACCCTGCTCGACCTCGCGTTTGACAATCATTTCTGGCAAAAACTGGTGCCGGAAACCTATGGCGCCCTGCATGGCATCAGCGCAGAGGAAGCCCAGACGGTGATCCGCAAAGAGTATCACGCCGTTCAGCATACGCTAAACTGGTACTGTCTGGATTACTGGAGCGACCGCCTCGGTCTGGACATTTGTGCGATGACCACCGCGCAGGGGCCGCAAGCGGTACTGCGCGATGACACGGTGCCATTTCTTGATGCGTTGAAATCCAGCGGTAAGCGCCGCATTTTGCTGACCAATGCGCATCCACATAATCTGGCTGTGAAGCTGGAACATACCGGTCTCGCCTCGCACCTTGATTTATTGCTTTCCACCCACACATTTGGTTATCCGAAAGAGGATCAGCGGTTGTGGCAGGCGGTGGCAGAAGAGACGGGGCTTGCGGCGCAAAAAACGCTGTTTATCGACGACAGTGAACCCATTCTGGATGCAGCAGCCCGGTTTGGCATTCGTTATTGCCTGGGCGTGACGAACCCCGATTCCGGGCTGGCGGAAAAGCAGTATCTGCGCCATCCGGGGTTAAATGATTATCGTCGGCTGATCCCCTCACTCACTGTAAGGGAGTGACCATGAAAGAGAAACCCACCGAGGCTGTCAGGCTCGACAAGTGGCTCTGGGCGGCCCGCTTTTACAAAACACGCGCGCTGGCCAGAGAGATGGTGGATGGCGGCAAAGTGCACTACAACGGCCAGCGAAGTAAGCCTAGCAAAGTGGTAGAGCTCAATGCCGTACTGACGCTACGCCAGGGCAACGACGAGCGCACCGTGGTGATTAAGGGCATTACTGAGCAACGACGCCCTGCCAGCGAAGCGGTGCTGTTGTATGAAGAAACACCTGAAAGCATCGAAAAGCGCGAGAAAACGGCGCTGGCGCGGAAACTGAACGCGCTGACGATGCCGCATCCCGACAGGCGGCCGGACAAAAAAGAACGCCGCGACCTGATGAGATTTAAGCATGGTGAGAATGAATAATTGTCACCCGTAAGAGAGAAAATTATGACGCAACACGATCAACTACACCGCTATCTGTTTGAAAATTATGCCGTACGCGGTGAACTGGTGACAGTCTCTGAAACGCTGGATCAGATCCTCGCCAACCACAATTACCCGCAGCCGGTGAAAAACGTACTGTCAGAGTTGCTGGTCGCCACCAGTCTGCTGACTGCCACACTGAAGTTTGCCGGTGATATCACCGTTCAGTTGCAGGGCGATGGCCCGATGACGCTGGCGGTGATTAATGGCGACAACAATCAGCAGCTGCGCGGCGTGGCCCGTGTGCAGGGCGACGTCCCGGAAGATGCGTCGCTGAAAACGCTGGTGGGCAATGGTTATCTGGTGATCACCATCTCTCCGGACGAGGGCGAGCGCTATCAGGGCGTTGTCGGTCTGGAAGGCGAGACGCTGGCGGAATGCCTGGAAGATTACTTCCTGCGCTCTGAACAGTTGCCAACACGTCTGATCATCCGTACCGGCGAACATGACGGTAAACCGGCGGCGGGCGGTATGTTGCTGCAGGTGATGCCAGCGCAGAACGCACAGACGGCAGATTTCGAGCATCTGGTGGCGCTGACCGACACCATCAAAGCCGAAGAGCTCTTCTCACTGCCCGCTAACGACGTGCTGTGGCGCCTGTACCATGAAGAAGAAGTGACGGTCTACGATCCGCAGGGCGTGGAATTCAAATGTACCTGCTCACGCGAACGTTGTGCTGGCGCGCTGAAAACGTTACCGGATGAAGAAATCAACAGCATCCTGGCAGACGAAGGCGAGATCGACATGCACTGTGATTACTGCGGTAACCACTACGTCTTTAACGCCATGGACATCGCAGAAATTCGGAATAACTCCGCTCCGGCAGATCCGCAGATACATTGATCGCCGAAACCCCAGCATGCTCTCCTTCTCTTACCGCCTGAGAGAAGGAGATTCTCGTTTTTTTATAAATATTCCTTATTGCTAAGGCATTCCGCTGCCGAGAAGTGAATCGATTTTCACTGAAAGTCTTTCGTTAGTTTCTTTCATGAATGCGATTACCTTCACATTAATCCAGATAATTGCACCGTTTTTTAACCAATTAAGAACATTTCCCCCAACTAAATAGCGATTCCTGCCATAATGCGTAACCCTTGTGAAAGGAGTTACAGGGTTTTTCGTCAGAAAAAACCAGAGAAAGTCTGGGGGCCGGATGCGCAAATCTATGAGCCTGGTCGCGGTCAAAAACCCTCTACATCCCTACAATCATTGGCAGTAATATTGGCTAAGGAGCAGTGAAATGCGTGTGAAAGGTTTAACCCCGCAGGATCTCAAGGCTTATGGAATCAACGACGTTCATGATATCGTTTACAATCCCGACTACGATACGTTGTATCAGGAAGAGCTCAATCCCAACCTGGAAGGTTACGAGCGTGGAGTGTTAACGAATCTTGGTGCTATCGCCGTCGACACGGGTATTTTTACCGGCCGTTCGCCGAAAGATAAGTATATTGTTCGTGATGAAACCACCCGCGATACCGTCTGGTGGTCCGATAAAGGCAAAGGAAAAAACGACAACAAACCGCTCTCACCTGAAACGTGGAAGCACCTGAAAGGTCTGGTCACTCATCAGCTTTCCGGTAAGCGTTTGTTTGTGGTTGATGCTTATTGTGGTGCGAATGAAGACACCCGTCTTTCTGTTCGCTTTATCACTGAAGTGGCCTGGCAGGCTCACTTCGTGAAGAACATGTTCATCCGCCCCACCGATGACGATCTGGCGACGTTCGAGCCTGACTTTATCGTCATGAACGGTGCGAAATGCACCAACCCGCAGTGGAAAGAGCAGGGCCTCAACTCCGAAAACTTCGTTGCCTTCAACCTGACCGAGCGCATTCAGCTCATCGGGGGAACCTGGTACGGCGGCGAAATGAAGAAAGGCATGTTCTCTATTATGAACTACCTGCTGCCGCTGAAAGGCATTGCGTCCATGCACTGCTCGGCCAACGTGGGCGAAAAAGGCGATGTTGCTGTCTTCTTCGGCCTGTCCGGCACCGGCAAAACCACACTGTCCACCGATCCGAAACGCCGTCTGATTGGCGATGACGAACACGGCTGGGATGATGACGGGGTCTTCAACTTTGAGGGCGGTTGCTACGCGAAAACCATTCGCCTTTCCGAAGAGGCCGAGCCTGATATTTTCCACGCCATCCGTCGTGATGCGCTGCTGGAAAACGTCACCGTTCTCGCGGATGGCGCTATCGATTTTGACGACGCATCCAAAACCGAGAACACCCGAGTCTCGTACCCGATTTACCACATTGAGAACATCGTCAAGCCAGTGTCTAAGGCCGGTCACGCCACTAAAGTGATCTTCCTGACGGCTGATGCGTTCGGCGTGCTGCCGCCGGTCTCTCGTCTGACCGACGACCAGACCCAGTACCACTTCCTCTCCGGCTTTACCGCGAAACTGGCGGGTACCGAGCGTGGTGTGACTGAGCCGACGCCAACCTTCTCTGCCTGCTTCGGCGCCGCGTTCCTGTCGCTGCACCCGACGCAGTACGCAGAAGTGCTGGTGAAACGCATGAAGGCATCCGGTGCGAAAGCCTATCTGGTGAACACGGGCTGGAACGGTACTGGCAAACGTATCTCCATTAAAGATACGCGCGCGATTATCGATGCGATTCTGGACGGTTCTCTCGACGACGCGGAAACCTTTACGCTGCCGATGTTTGACCTGCAGATCCCAACCGAGCTGCCGGGCGTGGATACCCATATCCTCGATCCGCGCAACACCTACGGTTCTCCGGAGCAGTGGCAGGAAAAAGCAGACACGCTGGCGACGCTGTTTATCGAAAACTTCGAGAAATATACTGATACACCAGCAGGCGAAGCACTGGTCAGTGCCGGGCCGAAACTGTAAGTCAGGTCACGCTAATAAAAAGCCGGGTTCGCGTTTTCGCCACCCGGCTTTTTTTAACTCTCTTTCGTTGAGCCGAGCGCTCTGGTCACCGGAACCGGCAGCCAGGCGCGAATCAACAAGCCTCCCCGCGCGCTGGAGCCGATTTCCAGCATCCCGTTGTGGTTGTCGATGATACGCTGGACGATGGCCAGGCCGAGACCGGTACCGCTGGTGCTTCGCGCGCTGTCGCCACGGACAAACGGCTGGAACAGGTGCTTGCGCTGCTCGGGCTTAATGCCCGGGCCGTCATCTTCCACCTGGAACCATGCACGATTCAGCTCACTCCCGCTGCTGACTTTGATCCAGCCGTTGCCGTAGCGTGCGGCGTTGACCACCATGTTGGCAACCGCGCGTTTGATGGAGAGCGGATGCATGCGTATCGGGATCTCACCGGCCTGCATTTCGGTCTCGATTTCGCGCTCATAACCGCTTTCAGCCGCCACGACTTCACCGAGTACCGCGTTGAGATCCGCCAGTTCCATCGGCATCTCCTGACCGGTACGCAGGTAGTCGATAAACTGCTCGATGATCGCGTTGCACTCTTCGATATCTTTGTTGATAGATTCCGCGAGGTAACCATCCTGCTCGCCCATCATTTCTGTCGCCAGACGAATGCGCGTCAGCGGGGTACGTAAGTCGTGGCTGACCCCGGCCATCAACAGCGTACGGTCGTCCGCCAGTTGTTTCACCCCTGCCGCCATGTGGTTGAAAGCACGGGTCACGGAGCGCACCTCGGAAGCGCCATACTCGCGTAGCGGCGGCGGAATAATTCCCCTGCCCACCTGCAACGCCGCATGTTCGAGATCAACCAGGGGTCGGTTCTGTATTCGGATAAACAACCAGGCGCCACCTATCGCCAGTAGCATAATCGCCAGCGTGTAGCGGAACAGTGGCGAGAAATCACCCTGATGGATTTCGGTGAGCGGTACGCGCACCCAGATATTGGGCGAGAGCCAGGTTTTCAGCCACACCACCGGCGAGCTCTTGTTGACCTCGACGCGCACTTCCGTCGGGCCGCCCAGTTGCTGCGCCATCTGCTGGCTTAAAAACTCATAGTGTTGCGCCCAGCGCAAACCTGCGTCTTCTGCCGCTTCATCGGAATAAAGGGAGATGCCCAGCTCGCGATAGATCTCCCGCCGGAAAGCAGGCGGCACCACGAGCTGCGTGCCGTCCTCCAGTTGCAGTTTATCGGTCATCAGCATACGAACTTCGTACGCCAGGACCTTATTAAACTGCTGAAGGCTCGGCAGAATGGCAAAGTTCAGCACCACAAGATAGGTCGTCACGAGGCTGACGAACAGCAGCGTGACGATCAGCAACAGCGTGCGGGCAAAGGAACTTCGCGGCGAGAAGCGCATTCGCCTCATGCTTTAGAACCGTCCGGCACGAAGACGTAGCCCAGACCCCAGACGGTCTGAATGTAACGTGGGTGTGCCGGATCTTCTTCCACCATGCGACGCAGGCGGGAGATTTGCACGTCAATGGAGCGTTCCATCGCCGAGTATTCACGGCCGCGCGCCAGGTTCATCAGCTTATCGCGGGAGAGCGGCTCGCGCGGGTGGCTCACCAGCGCTTTCAGTACCGCAAATTCACCACTGGTCAGCGGCATCGGCTCATCTTCACGGAACATTTCGCGGGTGCCGAGGTTGAGCTTAAATTTCCCAAAGGCGATCACCGCCTCTTCCTGTGACGGCGCGCCCGGCAGTTCGTTGGCCTGGCGACGCAGCACCGCGCGGATGCGCGCCAGCAGTTCACGCGGGTTAAACGGTTTTGGAATGTAATCGTCAGCGCCGATTTCCAGCCCGACGATGCGGTCCACTTCTTCCCCTTTCGCCGTCACCATGATGATCGGCATCGGGTTGCTCTGGCTGCGAAGACGACGACAAATGGAAAGGCCATCTTCTCCAGGCAGCATTAAATCCAGTACCATCAGGTGAAAGGACTCACGCGTCAGCAAACGATCCATCTGTTCGGCGTTGGCGACGCTACGAACCTGGAAGCCTTGCTCGGTCAGATAACGCTCAAGCAGTGCGCGCAGGCGCATGTCGTCATCCACTACAAGAATCTTATAATTCTCTTGCATCGTTCTTACTCCCAAAGGTTCGATAGTCTTAAAGCCTGTATTCTAAAAAAGTGCACGTCTACGACCAGTTAATTCTGGTATAAATTCTAGTCGAAATTGTTACAAAGCATATTTAACAGTAGCTTAACTGCACATTCCATCACATAAATCATTATTAATACTGTCAGTTATGCTTTGTGATACGTTAAGTGCGCCCCATCAGAATGAACGTTTGTAAGGCAAGACCATGAAAACGCCCCTGATTACCCGCGAAGGGTACGAAAAACTGAAGAAAGAGCTGGATTACCTCTGGCGTGAAGAACGCCCTGAAGTCACCAAAAAAGTGACCTGGGCCGCCAGCCTCGGCGATCGCAGTGAAAACGCGGATTATCAGTACAACAAAAAACGCCTGCGTGAAATTGACCGCCGGGTGCGCTATCTGACTAAGTGTCTGGAAAACCTGAAAATCGTCGACTATTCCCCGCAGCAGGAAGGCAAAGTCTTCTTTGGCGCCTGGGTGGAAATCGAAAATGACGATGGTGATCTCAAGCGTTTCCGCATCGTGGGCTACGATGAAATATTTGGACAAAAGGACTATATCTCCATCGATTCCCCGATGGCGCGCGCCCTGCTGAAAAAAGAGGTGGGCGATCTGGCGGTGGTCAATACGCCCGCCGGAGAAGCCAGCTGGTATGTGAATGAGATCGAGTACGTAAAATAGTCCGAGACCGCCCCCCACGACTGGCATTTTGCCGTGTCAGTCCGTATAACTATCCCCTGATTTTTTATTGCTACAGATGACAAAGCCATGATGAATGATTCGCTCTGCCGCATTATTGCGGGTGAACTTCAGGCCAGAGCCGAACAGGTAGAAGCTGCCGTTCGCCTGCTTGATGAAGGGAACACCGTGCCGTTTATTGCACGTTATCGTAAGGAAGTCACCGGCGGTCTGGATGACACGCAACTGCGCCAGCTGGAGACCCGTCTTGGCTACCTGCGTGAACTGGAAGACCGGCGCCAGGCCATTCTTAAATCGATTGATGAGCAGGGGAAACTGACGCCGGAACTGGCGGGCGCCATCAACGGCACGCTCAGCAAAACCGAGCTTGAAGATCTCTACCTGCCGTACAAACCAAAGCGCCGCACCCGCGGGCAGATTGCCATCGAAGCAGGCCTTGAGCCGCTGGCTGATCTGCTGTGGAACGAGCCATCGCACGATCCTGAAACCGAAGCGGCAAAATACCTCAATGCCGACAATGGCGTTGCCGACACCAAAGCGGCGCTGGATGGCGCGCGCTATATCCTGATGGAACGTTTTGCCGAAGACGCCGCGCTGCTGGCGAAAGTGCGTGACTACTTGTGGAAAAACGCGCATCTGGTATCAACCGTGGTGAGCGGGAAAGAAGAGGAAGGCGCGAAATTCCGCGACTACTTTGATCATCACGAACCCATTTCAACCGTGCCATCGCACCGCGCGCTGGCGATGTTCCGCGGGCGCAACGAAGGCGTCCTGCAACTCTCCCTCAATGCAGACCCGCAGTTCGACGAGCCGCCGAAAGAGAGCTATTGCGAACAAATCATCATCAATCATCTGGATCTGCGCCTGAACAACGCCCCGGCAGACAGCTGGCGCAAAGGCGTGGTGAGCTGGACGTGGCGCATCAAAGTGCTGATGCATCTGGAAACTGAGCTGATGGGGACGGTTCGCGAGCATGCGGAAGACGAAGCGATCAACGTTTTCGCCCGCAACCTGCATGACCTGCTGATGGCCGCGCCTGCCGGGCTGCGCGCCACCATGGGCCTTGATCCCGGCCTGCGTACCGGCGTGAAAGTTGCCGTAGTCGATGGCACCGGCAAACTGGTCGCCACCGACACCATTTACCCGCACACCGGTCAGGCAGCGAAAGCGGCAGTGGTGATTGCGGCGCTGTGCGAAAAATACAATGTTGAGCTGGTAGCGATCGGCAACGGTACCGCCTCCCGCGAAACAGAACGTTTTTACCTCGACGTTCAGCAACAGTTCCCGAAAGTGAAAGGGCAGAAAGTGATCGTCAGCGAAGCAGGCGCGTCGGTCTATTCGGCGTCCGAACTGGCGGCGCTGGAGTTCCCGGATCTCGACGTGTCACTGCGTGGCGCGGTCTCAATCGCCCGCCGTTTGCAGGATCCGCTGGCCGAACTGGTGAAAATCGATCCGAAATCCATCGGCGTCGGTCAGTACCAGCACGACGTCAGCCAGTCGCAACTGGCGCGCAAACTGGATGCGGTGGTCGAAGACTGCGTGAACGCCGTCGGGGTTGATCTCAACACCGCGTCCGTGCCGCTGCTCACCCGCGTGGCAGGTTTAACCCGCATGATGGCGCAGAACATCGTCGCCTGGCGTGACGAAAACGGCCAGTTCCAGAACCGTCAGCAACTGCTGAAAGTCAGCCGTCTGGGGCCGAAAGCGTTTGAGCAATGCGCGGGCTTCCTGCGCATCAACCACGGCGATAATCCGCTGGATGCGTCAACTGTTCACCCGGAAGCCTATCCGGTGGTGGAACGCATTCTTGCCGCCACCCAACAGGCGCTGAAAGATCTGATGGGCGACAGCAATGCGCTGCGTAATATCAAGGCAGTGGATTTCACCGACGATCGTTTTGGTCTGCCTACTGTCACCGACATCATTAAAGAGCTGGAAAAGCCAGGTCGCGATCCGCGTCCGGAGTTCAAAACCGCGAAGTTTGCCGACGGCGTGGAAACCATGAACGACCTGCTGCCTGGCATGGTGCTGGAAGGCGCGGTCACTAACGTCACCAACTTTGGCGCGTTTGTCGATATCGGCGTTCACCAGGATGGTCTGGTGCATATCTCTTCGCTTTCCGACAAGTTTGTGGAAGATCCGCACACCGTCGTCAAAGCGGGCGATATCGTGAAGGTCAAAGTGCTGGAAGTCGACCTGGCGCGTAAGCGTATCGCGCTGACTATGCGTCTTGATGAGCAGCCGGGCGACAGCAACGCGCGTCGTGGCAGCGGCGGTAATCAACGCGATCAGGGCAACCGCCCGGCGGCGCGCCCGGCAAAACCGCGTGGCCGTGATGCTCAACCTGCCGGTAACAGCGCCATGATGGATGCGCTGGCGGCGGCGATGGGCAAAAAGAAATAAAGAAAAGATAATTAAGCCCCCTCGATAATAAGGGGGCTAATTATTTAAACAAAACCAAAAAACTGAAATATATTCTTAGCCTCACTTTCTCGCATTTATATTTTTTCACTTCGTTAACATCTGCACTCATATTTAAACAATCCGCAATCACAGCAAAGATTGAGCGACATCAAACTTAGCGTTAATTATTCCCCTTTAGCCCATTCTGTTACATTTTATCGATTGAAGATAAAAATCATTCTCATTATTATTGTGTTGATGACAAAATGACCTCCCCGGTCAGCTAATCTCCAGCGTCGTGCACCTTTTAGCGGCAGGAAGCACAAGTATTGGTTTGTGAATATTAAGTAGGCTCTATGCGATACATCCCAGACAGTGCGTGGAAAATTACCGGTTTCTCCCGTGATATCAGCCCGGCTTATCGTCAGAAATTGCTCTCACTCGGTATGTTGCCCGGTTCTTCTTTTAATGTGGTTCGCGTCGCGCCATTAGGCGATCCCATTCATATCGAAACGCGCCGCGTTAATTTAGTTTTACGTAAGAAAGATTTAGCTTTCCTCGAAGTGGAAGCGGTTTCCCGTTAAATCGGGTTGTAAAAATAATGAGTTCGCGAATGAAAAAACTCACGATTGGCTTAATTGGTAACCCGAATTCGGGTAAAACCACCCTGTTTAATCAGTTGACCGGTGCGCGCCAGCGCGTGGGCAACTGGGCTGGCGTCACCGTCGAACGTAAAGAAGGCTCCTTCTCCACCACCGACCATCAGGTCACGCTGGTTGACCTGCCGGGTACCTATTCGCTGACGACCATCTCTTCACAGACATCACTCGACGAGCAGATTGCCTGCCACTACATTCTCAGCGGCGATGCAAACTTGCTGATCAACGTGGTCGACGCCTCCAATCTCGAACGCAACCTCTACCTGACGCTGCAATTGCTGGAACTCGGCATTCCCTGCATCGTGGCGCTGAACATGCTTGATATCGCGGAAAAGCAAAAGGTCCGCATTGATGTCGACGCGCTCTCCGCCCGTCTCGGCTGCCCGGTCGTTCCGCTGGTCTCCACACGGGGTCGCGGTATTGACGCGCTGAAAATAGCTATTGACCGCCATCAGGAAAATGCCGATCTGGATCTGGTGCATTATGCCGAGCCACTGGTACGCGAAGCGAACAAGCTGGCGCTGGAGATGGCCGCTGACATGCCGGAAAAACAGCGCCGCTGGCTGGCGTTGCAAATGCTGGAAGGCGATATCTACAGCCGGGTGTATGCCGGTGATGCGGCAGAGAAACTCCCCATCGCCCTCGCCCATCTGCAGGACTCAATGGACGATCCGGCGCTGCACATCGCCGATGCGCGTTATCAGACCATCGCCGCGATATGCGACAGCGTGAGTAATACGCTGACCGCCGAGCCGAGCCGCTTCACCGCCGCTGTCGATAACATCATCCTCAACCGTTTCCTCGGCCTGCCGGTTTTCCTGTTCGTCATGTACCTGATGTTCCTGCTCGCCATCAACATTGGCGGCGCGCTGCAACCGCTCTTTGATGCGGGCTCTGTGGCGATATTCATTCACGGTATTCAGTGGATCGGCGCCACCCTGCATTTCCCGGAATGGCTGACCATTTTCCTGGCGCAGGGTCTGGGCGGCGGTATCAACACGGTTCTGCCGCTGGTACCGCAAATCGGCATGATGTATCTGTTCCTCTCTTTCCTTGAGGACTCCGGTTACATGGCGCGCGCGGCGTTCGTGATGGATCGCCTGATGCAGTCGTTAGGGCTGCCCGGTAAATCGTTCGTGCCGCTGATTGTCGGCTTTGGGTGTAACGTGCCGTCGGTGATGGGCGCGCGTACGCTCGATGCGCCGCGTGAGCGTCTGATGACCATCATGATGGCGCCGTTTATGTCCTGTGGTGCGCGACTGGCGATTTTCGCCGTCTTCGCGGCAGCCTTCTTTGGGCAGCAGGGCGCGCTGGTGGTGTTCTCGCTGTACGTACTAGGGATTGTCATGGCGATCCTCACCGGCCTGATGCTGAAACACACCATTATGCGTGGTGAAGCTTCGCCGTTCGTGATGGAGTTGCCGGTGTATCACGTGCCGCATCTGAAAAGTCTGGTCATTCAGACCTGGCAGCGTCTGAAAGGCTTCGTGGTCCGCGCCGGTAAAGTCATTGTGGTGGTCAGTATTTTCCTCAGCGCGCTCAACAGCTTCACGCTGAGTGGTAAAGCGGCCGAGAACATCAACGATTCTGCTCTCGCGTCAGTCAGCAAGGTGATCACACCGCTGTTTAAACCGATTGGCGTTCATGAAGACAACTGGCAGGCCACCGTGGGGCTGTTCACCGGCGCGATGGCGAAAGAAGTGGTCGTGGGGACGTTAAACACCCTCTACACCGCCGAAAATATTCAGGAAGAAGAATTTAACCCTGCGGAATTTAACCTGATCGACGAACTGGGCGGCGCGGTAGGCGAGACCTGGCAGAGTCTGAAAGACACCTTCAGCCTGAGCGTACTGGCCAACCCAATCGAAGCCAGCAAAGGCGACGGCGAAATGGCGACCGGCGCAATGGGCGTGATGAGCAGCAAGTTTGGCAGTGCGGCAGCCGCCTACAGCTACCTGATTTTCGTTCTGCTCTACATCCCGTGCATTTCGGTGATGGGCGCTATCGCGCGTGAATCCAGCCGCGGCTGGATGGGTTTCTCCATCATGTGGGGGCTGAATATCGCTTACTCGCTGGCAACGTTGTTTTATCAGGTCAGCAGTTTCAGCCAGCATCCGCGGTACAGCCTGGTCTGCATTCTGGCGGTGATCCTGTTTAATATTCTGGTGCTTGGCGGCCTGCGCCGCGCACGCAGCCGGGTGGATATCAACCTGCTGGCGACCCGCAAGACGGTAGCGTCCTGCTGTGAAAGCCCGGCGGGCGACTGCCACTAAGGAGAATCAATGGCATCGTTAATCGAGGTTCGTGACATGCTGGCGTTAGAGGGGCGGATGGAAGCTTCACAGCTCAGCACCCGCCTGCACACGCCGCGGGCAATGATCGATGCGATGCTGGGCCGACTGGAAGCGATGGGCAAAGCTCAGCGTATTCAGGAAGCCGCTGACGGGTGTTTGACGGGGAGTTGTAAAAGCTGCCCGGAAGGGAAAGCCTGCCTGCGGGAATGGTGGGCACTGCGCTAGCAAAAATGCGGGTCTCAGGACCCGCGTTTTTTTTAATTACTTATAAACATCCGCCGTGGCGCGAACATTTTTCTCGCCTTTATCTGCAGAAGTTACCACAAAGTATTTGCCGCCCAGCTCATCCGCTTTCTGAGACAGCTCTTTGCGTGCGTCCATCGGTGCCGTGGTATCTGACGTGGAGATCGTACCGACTTTGGTCAGATTCTGTGAGGCGATAGTGTCTTTCGCTTTATCTTTTTCGAGTTCGGTGGCGGCAAAAGCGCCAAAAGACAGTGAGCCAATAACCAGAGATGCAACAATACCTGAAATCAGTTTCATAGATTTTTACTCTCCATAAGGTTTGTTATTTTGTGCCGCTGTCCTGCTATCACCCAAAGGGTCATCTCAGCGTCATGGAAAGTATTAGTGCAATGTGACAGATTTTCCAGGTCACATTTCCATTCAGGCAACATTTTGTTTTAAATTCAGCAACACATGGCAGAATTCGTCCGGGTGCGAAATAAACGGCGCATGGGCAGCTTTCGCAAAAATATAAGACTGACTGTCCGGCCACGCCGCATCCAGCAGCGGCACAATTTTGCGTGGCACCAGCCCATCCAGCCGACCATAAAGACGCAGAAACGGCAGTGACAACCCGGCGAGCGGTTCGCGTAAATCGACAGTTTTCAGGATCTCCAGACCGCCGTCCAGCACCGCTTCTGACGGCATCGGCAGCGAAAGCACCGCACTTTTCAGTTTGCGCGCGTCCTGACGGGCGCTTTCGGTGCCCATCGTCTGCAGGGCGAGGAAACGCTCAACAGTACGCTGGAAATCGTCCCGCAGTTGCTGCTGAAAACCGCTCAGCACGTCCGGCTTGATCCCCGGCCAGTCGCCCTCTGCGCCAAAACAGGGTGATGACGCCACCGTCACCAGCGCCAGCACGCGTTCCGGGTGCGTTAACGCCACCTGGCTTGCCACCAGCCCGCCGAGACTCCAGCCGAGCCACAGCGCCTTTTCCGGGGCTCTGGCGAGCACCTGTTGCGCCATGTCTTCGAGCGACATCGCGCCCATATCCCGGCTACGCCCGAAGCCGGGCAGATCCACAAGATGGAGCGTGAAATGCGTGCTCAGTTCCGGCGTAATGCAATCCCAGACCTGTGCATTCAGTCCCCATCCGTGCAGCAGCACAAGATGACAATTTCCTTCGCCTTTGGTTTGCCACCAGATGTCGTTCATCAGTTACTGTTCCCACTTCACAACCACGAGGTGGACTATGCTAACAGCCCATAGCTTATGCTGGCTATGCCAAATGCCGCTCGCGCTGGCGCACTGGGGGATCTGCTCGTACTGCGCCCGGACGCTGTTCTGCCCGCTGCCGTTATGCCCGCAGTGCGGGCTGCCAGCGGCAAACACCGCGCTGCCCTGCGGACGCTGTCTGCAAAAAACGCCGCCGTGGCAGCGGCTGATTACGGTGAACGATTACGCGCCGCCGTTGAGTCGCCTGATCCACCGGCTCAAATTCAGCGGCAGAGCGGAACTCGCCGTGGCGCTGGCGCGGCTACTTCTGCTGCGCGTCCGCCAGCAGGGCCTGGTGAAAACGCCTGACCTGCTGATGAGCGTCCCGCTCTGGCAGCGTCGCCAGTGGCGGCGGGGGTTTAATCAGAGCGACCTGCTTTGCCAGCCGCTGGCACAATGGCTACAGTGCCGCTGGCAGGCGAATGCCCTGCGTCGTCGGCGCGCCACGCCAGTCCAGCACCACCTTTCAGCACGATTACGGAAACAAAATCTGAAAAATGCCTTCCAGCTTGAATTCGCCGTCAACGGGCTCCATATCGCTCTGGTAGACGATGTCGTCACGACCGGCAGCACTGTTGCTGAGATTTCCCGCCTGCTTTTGCGAAACGGCGCAGCGAGTGTTGAGGTATGGTGCCTGTGTCGCACCTTGTAGACCCCTGCTAAGGGGGGTATTATACCCTGGTAAATTAGTCAACTATTAGGCCAACGCTATGATCCGTATTTCCGATGCTGCCCAGGCGCACTTTGCTAAATTGCTGGCAAATCAGGAAGAAGGGACACAAATCCGCGTATTTGTGATTAATCCCGGCACTCCTAACGCTGAATGCGGCGTATCTTACTGCCCGCCGGATGCGGTGGAAGCAACTGACACTGCCATTAAATTCGAACAGCTGACCGCGTATGTCGATGAGCTGAGCGCTCCCTATCTTGAAGATGCGGAGATTGATTTTGTTACCGATCAGCTGGGTTCTCAGCTGACGCTGAAGGCGCCGAACGCCAAAATGCGTAAAGTGTCTGACGACGCCCCGTTGGTGGAGCGTGTGGAGTACCTGCTGCAATCGCAGATCAACCCGCAACTGGCCGGGCACGGCGGCCGCGTGACGCTGATGGAAATCACCGACGAAGGCTACGCAATCCTGCAGTTTGGCGGCGGTTGTAACGGCTGTTCTATGGTCGACGTCACGCTGAAAGAAGGGATTGAAAAGCAACTGCTGAACGAGTTCCCGGAGCTGAAAGGCGTTCGCGATCTGACCGAACACCAGCGCGGCGAACACTCTTACTACTAAGTTTTCCCGTCTGTTTTGCCCGGTGGCGTGATGTTACCGGGCAACTTCCCACCTGTCTGCCCTCGTTTTATTCCCTGTCATAATATGACCTGCTTCGCATAATTTACATTTTGATCGCCTGGGTCATTCTCAACGGGTGGATGTTACCCGTATCATTCGCCCTACGCGCTACTGAAAGAAAAATAGCCAACTATCCTTTTCGGATGGAAAGAAATCTGAAGCAGCGCAGAAGAACTCTGTTTCTCAGTGGGACAACTGGATGTTGTCATTGAAACAACGACGTTACCCATAACAAATTAAAGGTCAGGTAAATCATGCCATTAGTCATCGTTGCTATCGGTGTTGTCTTGTTATTACTGCTGATGATCCGCTTCAAGCTGAACGGGTTCATCGCGCTGATTCTGGTGGCCCTTGCCGTCGGTTTATTGCAGGGCATGCCGCTGGATAAAGTGATCGGCTCCATCAAAGCGGGTGTCGGCGGCACGCTCGGCAGTCTTGCACTGATCATGGGCTTCGGCGCTATGCTCGGTAAGCTGCTGGCGGATTGCGGCGGCGCTCAGCGTATCGCCACTACGCTGATTGATAAATTTGGTAAGCAAAACATTCAGTGGGCCGTGGTGTTAACGGGTTTTACCGTCGGTTTCGCGCTGTTCTATGAAGTCGGTTTCGTGCTGATGCTGCCGCTGGTGTTTACCATCGCCGCCTCTGCCCGTATCCCTCTGCTGTACGTGGGTGTGCCGATGGCCGCTGCGCTCTCCGTTACACACGGCTTCCTGCCGCCGCACCCGGGTCCAACCGCTATCGCGACGATTTTCCATGCGGATATGGGGAAAACCCTGCTGTACGGTACGCTGTTGGCGATCCCGACCGTCATCCTGGCAGGTCCGGTGTATGCCCGATTCCTGAAAGGTATCGATAAGCCGATTCCGGATGGTCTCCACAACCCGAAAACCTTCCGCGAAGACGAAATGCCGAGTTTCGGTGTGAGCGTCTGGACCTCGCTGGTGCCGGTCGTGCTGATGGCGCTGCGTGCGGTTGCGGAAATGCTCCTGCCGAAAGGCCATGCGATTCTGCCTTATGCCGAGTTCTTCGGCGACCCGGTGATGGCGACCATGATTGCCGTGCTGATCGCAGTCTTTACCTTCGGTCTGAACCGCGGCCGTACGATGGAAGACATCAACGACACCTTGGGCGCGTCCATCAAAATCATTGCCATGATGCTGTTGATCATCGGCGGCGGCGGCGCGTTCAAACAGGTGCTGGTCGATAGCGGCGTGGATAAATACATCGCCTCTATCATGAACGAATCCAACGTTTCCCCGATCCTGATGGCGTGGTCCATCGCCGCGGTTCTGCGTATCGCGCTGGGTTCGGCAACCGTTGCGGCGATCACTGCCGGTGGTATTGCCGCGCCGCTGATTGCCTCTACCGGCGTCAGCCCGGAGCTGATGGTTATCGCGGTCGGTTCCGGTAGCGTGATTTTCTCTCACGTGAACGATCCGGGATTCTGGCTGTTCAAAGAGTATTTCAACCTGACTATCGGTGAGACGATCAGGTCCTGGTCGGTGCTGGAGACGATTATTTCCGTCTGCGGCCTGGTAGGATGTCTGCTGCTGGGAACAGTGGTTTAAGCGTAAAAAAGCCGGGCGGCGCTTACGCCTGCCCGGCCTGTTCGTCACTTCTTACTGGCTGCCTTTCGGCGTTTATCCAGATCTTTAATCAGCCTGTTCACCTTTTCATCGGCAAACATCGCTTCAAGTGTTGCGGACAGTTTGCGTCGCCAGTTGCGGTACTGATAGCTGGTGCCAGGAATGTTGACCGGCTCCGCCATGTCCAGCCAGTCTTCCGGCTGTAATCCCAGTAACGCGCTGTTGCTGTCGGCAATATAACGCTGCATGGCACGGTTGAGCGTGGACGTCATCGCCATCATCGACGCCTTATGCCCGGCGCGTTTCGGCAAACACCCGTACTTATGCAATGCATCGAGCATCGCCTGCTTCGCCTTTCCGCGATCCAGATACAGACCGTTCAGGATCACCTCGTCAGGATAGAGGCCCAGCGTGTTGCCGAGCGTCAGATCACCGCTTTCCCAGTAACCACGCAACGTCGGCAGATCATGCGTTGTCGCCACCGCCATTGACTGTTCCGGATAGGCTTTCGGCGCGCGGAAGCCCTTCTGATAGTCATTTTCGAAATAGAGTACTTTGTAGGAATAAACGCCGCTTTTGCGCAGCTTACCGACAATCTCCACCGGCACCGTGCCGAGATCTTCGCCGATCACCATGCACTGGTGACGTTTACTCTCCAGCGCCAGAATTGACAGCAGATCGTCCACCGGATAGTGCACATAGGCGCCGAAATCCGCCGTCTCGCCGTAAGGGATCCACCACAAGCGCAGCACCGACATCACATGATCGATACGCAGCGCGCCGCAGTTTTGCATGTTCGCCCGCAACAACTCGACAAACGGCTCATAGGCCCGCGCGACGATGACATGCGGATCCATCGGCGGCAGTCCCCAGTTTTGCCCCAGCGGGCCGAGGATATCTGGCGGCGCGCCCACTGATGCCTTCAGGCAGTAGAGTTCGCGGTCGCACCAGGTTTCCGCGCCACCTTCCGCCACACCGACGGCCAGATCGCGATACAGCCCGATGGGCATGTCGTGACGCTGACATTCAGCCCAGCAGGCGGCGAACTGCGTGTAAGCCAGCCACTGCAGCCAGAGATAAAAATCGATGTCGTTAGCATGCTGCTGGCAGAATATTTTCACCTGCGGATTGTTGATATCCCGCAGCGTTTCCGGCCACGCGGGCCAGCCCCAGCGCAACGGATCTTCTTTCGCCTGCTGTTCATGCAGGGCGTCGTACGCCGCCTGCCAGTACAGGCTCTCCCCTTCACGCCCGACAAACAGGCGAAAATCCGCCATCTGTTCATCATCACGTGTGGAGAAATGCTCCCACGCCATGCGCAGCGCCGTCATTTTCAGCGTCGTCACGGCGGTGTAATCCACCCATTCCGACTCGCAGGCCGCTTTCCGCGCCTTTTGCGTCGCCGGACGTTTCCACCAGCTCTGCGCAGCTTTGCTGAGGTGGAAATCCTCGACGGCGTTCACGTCGATGTAAATCACGTTCAGCCAGCGGCGGGAAGAGGGGCTGTAAGGGCTGGCGCTTTCCGGGTTTGCCGGATAGAGCGCATGAATCGGATTGAGGCCGATAAACGACCCGCCCCGGCGGGCAATCTCCGGCAGCATCGCTTTCAGATCGCCGAAATCGCCAATGCCCCAGTTTTGCTCAGAACGCAGAGAGTAAAGCTGTACGCACGATCCCCACAGCTTTTTCCCTTCCTTCAGCGGCTGCGGTTCGTAGCAGCGCGCAGGGGCAATAATGATGCGGCAGTGCCAGCGGTTGCTGTCCTGCAGCAGCGTCAGCGTGTGGTAACCTTCCGGCAGACGACCCGGCAGCGTCAGGGTTTTCCCGGCCACCGCCAGCCCCTGATGCTGCTTTCCGGATTCGGTGGTCAGCAGCCAGTCGAACTCCCCTTTCCCTTCAACAATCAACTCTGCTTTTTTGCCGAAGGTAAAGACTTTCACGTTAGGTACAGGGGTGACCGCCACAACCGTGGCGGTGGTGTGATGCATCGCATCCAGCAGGCGCTGCTTGGTGTCAGCGCCGATAGACTGCGGTTTACCATGCGCATTGATATAGCTGGGGCTGATACCCGCCGCCAGCGCGGCTTTATCAAGGCGTTTACTCTCCATAGGCCTGTCCTTAGCGTTTTGCCTGCCAGATACGTTGCTGATAATCGCGGATCGAGCGGTCAGAGCTGAACATGCCGCAGCGTGCGGTGTTCAGGATCGCCGCGCGGGTCCAGGCTTCCTGGTCGCGGTAGAGTTCATCGACCTGGCGCTGCGCTTTCACATAAGCCTCAAAGTCCGCCAGCACCAGGTACGGGTCGTGGCCCTGTTTACCGAGGCTATGCAGCATTTGATCAAACGCGTACTTGTCGCCGCCGCTGTATTTGCCGCTCTCCAGTTCTTTGAGCACGGCATCAAGCAGCTTGTCTTTCTTGCGCCATTTCAGTGGATCGTACCCTTTGGCCTTCAGCGCTTTCACCTCTTCCACCGTGTGACCGAAGATAAAGATATTCTCCTCACCCACCACCTCGGCGATTTCGACGTTCGCGCCATCCAGCGTACCGACAGTCAGCGCACCATTCAGCGCCAGCTTCATGTTGCCGGTGCCGGAGGCCTCTTTGCCTGCGGTGGAGATCTGCTCGGAGACATCCGCCGCCGGGATCAGCATTTCCGCGGCCGAGACGCAGTAATCCGGCAGGAACACCACTTTCAGCTTATCGCCCACCTGCGGATCGTTGTTGATCGCTTCCGCTACCTTGTTGATCGCAAAGATAATGTTCTTCGCCAGGTAGTAGCCCGGCGCGGCTTTCGCGCCAAACAGGAACACGCGCGGCACGCGGTCGGCTTTCGGGTTCTCGCGGATCTCTTTGTACAGCGCCAGAATGTGCAGCAAATTCAGGTGCTGGCGTTTGTATTCGTGCAGGCGTTTGATTTGAATATCAAAGATGGCCTGCGGGTTGATGTCGATGCCGGTACGCGCTTTCACAAATTCAGCGAGGCGCACTTTGTTGGCCTGCTTAATCTCGCGGTACTGCTTACGGAATTTCGCGTCGTCAGCGTGTTTTTCCAGCGCAATCAGCTTATCGAGATCGTTCGCCCACTCTTTTTTCAGCGTCTTATCCAGCAACGCCGCCAGCGCCGGGTTGCACTGTTTGATCCAGCGGCGTGGGGTAATGCCGTTGGTGACGTTGTGGAATTTGTTCGGCCACAACTGGTGATATTCCGGGAATAGATCCTTCACCACCAGATCAGAGTGCAGCGCCGCCACGCCGTTCACGGCAAAGCCGCTCACCACGCACATATTCGCCATCCGCACCTGTTTGTCGTGCACTACCGCCAGTTTCGCCCATACTGCCTTATTACCCGGCCAGGTCTTCTCCACCAGCGTTTTAAAGCGGGCGTTGATCTCATTGATGATCTGCATATGGCGCGGCAGCAGCGCTTTCACCAGCTTCTCATCCCAGGTTTCCAGCGCTTCCGGCATCAGGGTGTGGTTGGTGTAGGCGAAGGTTTTACTGGTGATCGCCCAGGCGTCATCCCAGCTCATCTGATGTTCGTCGAGCAGAACGCGCAATAGTTCCGGAATCGCAATCGTCGGATGCGTGTCGTTCAGTTGAATGACTTCAAACTCCGCCAGTTGCGTCAGCTTGCGGCCCGCCAGGTGATGACGGCGCAGGATATCGGCCACCGAGCAGGCGCACTGGAAATACTGTTGCATCAGGCGCAGCTTTTTCCCGGCCTGATGGTTGTCGTTCGGATAGAGAACTTTGGTCAGTTTTTCCGCGTCGATCCCCTGCTTTTCGGCACGCAGGAAATCGCCATCGTTGAATTTCGTCAGGTTAAACGGATGGGCATGCGTTGCCTGCCACAGGCGCAGCGGCTGCGCGACGCCATTGCGGTAACCCAGCACCGGCAGATCCCAGGCTTCGCCTACGAGGGTAAATTCCGGCTCCCAGCGCCCTTTAACCACTTTACCGCCGATGCCGACCTGCACATCAAGCTGCGCATTGTGGCGGAACCATGGGTAGCTGCCGCGATGCCAGTCGTCCGGCGCTTCCTGCTGCTGCCCGTCATCAAACGACTGGCGGAAAAGGCCATACTGATAGTTCAGGCCATAGCCTGTCGCCGACTGACCGACTGTCGCCATAGAATCCAGGAAACAGGCGGCAAGACGCCCCAGACCACCGTTACCCAGCGCCGGATCGGTCTCTTCTTCAAGCAGGTCACTCAGGTTGATGTCAAAGGCGCTCAGCTCGTCACTGACTTCCTGATACCAGCCGAGATTGAGCAGGTTGTTGCCCGTCAGACGACCGATGAGGAATTCCATGGAGATGTAGTTAACGTGGCGCTGCCCTTTTACCGGCTTCGCCACGGGATGCGCCGCCAGCATTTCTGCCAGGGCACCGCTCACGGCCTGCCACCACTGATGCTGCGTCATGTCGCTGGCGGCCTGTAAACCAAAATGCTGCCACTGACGCGTCAGTGCAGCCTGAAATTGCGTTTTATTGAACGAAGGCTGAGACATAAATGAATCCGGGTCCTTGTAAGATACATTAGCGTTAGTGTGCCTGGCCTACTCTGTAACGTCCTCATCCTGGCAGGGATTAGGCAGGGAGGAGTAGCAGGGATGAGCAAAAAGTGTGATCGTAACCACTATAAAGTTAGCCGCTGGCGTTGTCTCTGACCACGTATTGCTGCATTGATTCACATCCCACTGGCGTTATCGCGCGCGTCATACGAAACAAAATATTGAAACGGAAAATAAACGGGAGCAAACTTAACTGTCTGTTTCAAATATATATATTTCACATGAATAAGTCATAAGGAAATAACATGGCACATTTATCATGGATGACGCTAAAAGGCACATCCCAGGGACTTATTTCAGCAAATTGTGGCTCCCGGAATTCTATTGGTAATAAGTCGCAGACAAACCATTTTGACCAAATAATGGTTTACGGGCTTAATCACCGAACAACCCGCGAGCAAAATGTTACGCATCATGAAGTACAAATCATTAAGCCTATTGATCGCTCATCTCCCTTACTTAACAAAGCGATAAACGACAACGAAGCCCTCGAATGCGAAATTGAACTTTATCGGGTAAACCCGATGGGGTTACAGGAGGCTTATTACAAAATAAAATTATTCAAAGCTCATATATCTGACATTTCAACTATCGTCCCACACAATATTATTGAAAGTGGAAACGAAGCACAGGAACGCATTTCTTTAGTGTATGAATCAATAAGCTGGGAACACTGCATGGCCAGTACCAGCGCCTACAGTTTGTGGGATGAGCGCGTCTTTTAATCAGCAAAATAATAAAATTCGTCATTTCATACAAGGGGGAAATATGTCCTTCCGCGACCCATCTTTTGACGTTAAAACATGGCATTCAATGAATCCATTACAACGTGATATGGTTTTCATGAATGGAAATTTTATTACCCAAAGCCACGCCATTATGTTGCTCACATTCGAAGAGGCAGAACAAGTGGTAGACGATCTCCTCGGCGGAGTGGATAAGTTTTTTTCTTATAAAGCAGCACCGGGGAATATCAAAGACGGACTCGATGCCTTTCGCAATCTGTCAAAGCTCACGACATGGTACAACCCCGCACAGGAACTGATATTCAATTTTAAGGCGCTAAAAATCAGAGCGATTGAATACAAGGTCGGTGGAAAATCCTACATAAAAATCACCGGGCACGCTGGCCTCAGACGTATTCTTACCGGTACGCGTTATGGCGCCAGCCATCCACAAATGCTGGAAATGGCCATTGGCCAACGCGGTATGTCCTACAGCATTATCAATGGCACAAAATATTGTATCTATTTTTCGCTTGCCTGGCGCGCCGTGGAACTGATCTTTAAATCAGATTACCACCTGGTGGATTTTCTGGTGGATATCACCATGGACACAGCGAAGATTCTGGTATCGAGCGTGGTAATTGGGATAGCAGGTGGTTTTCTCACGTTTATAAGCTCTCCTGTTATTGTGACAATATCAGTTATCGTATTTCTTGGTTTGATACTTAACGCCACCTTAAACATAATCGATGATAATTTTCACTTATCATCAACTTTAAAGATAAAAATAAAAGAATGTTATTTTTTACATGGGATTAATATAATCAATAACAATGCGTCATCATTACCATACTTATTCTAAGCATAAGGAAAATACATTGCGTAAACTACATGCCTTTGCCGCATTACTTATCCAAATTACAGTACTTTATCTTCTTCTGTTTGGATTCATTATGCGTGACTTCATTTCACTGTTGAGAATGGGTAATGTTATCTCTTATAGTAAAACTTGTATAATGATAAGCTCAATACCCTTATTTCTTTATTGCTTATTCTTTACGTGTCTTTTTCTTTTTCAAAAAAATTTCTCCCAGCGCGGGCATAAATTTATGAATAATAATTACGTCCTCCTAATCACGCTCGGCTCAATCCCCTTTGGGTTTATTGGGAATATTATCGTTCCTTTTATCCTGATGGCAAATTCCTACACCAACTGCCCTCAGGAGAATCTTAGTAAATATTACGTAAAAGATGTCGCAATGTGTGAAAAAATAAAGCGCAGCGACTTTTTTTGAAACGCCATCGCGGAGATCCCATACGTATCGCTTGATCAACGAAAGGACGACACACATTTGTCAAAACCTCCCACTTCGGTAAGCACTTGCTACAAACGGTGTTGCGCCCGGCATGCGAATTTTAATGCCAAATGTAAATAATCACACTTTTGAAATACGTCACGAAACCAGTCGCCACGCGCACTGGCACCGGTTTCTGTAACCTGTTTCAGTAATGTGTGGAATTTGTGACAGAGTGCAAATTAAGATAATCCATTTCCCGACATAACTTGCAATATATTCTGTTATCGCCGACTTTATAGCTATTAATTACGAGGCGCAAAAAAAATCCTTTCCGTTTATTGGCCACAGTGAAGTGCTAACTATGTTGATTCCGTCTAAATTAAGTCGTCCGGTTCGTCTTGACCACACCGTGGTGCGGGAACGTTTACTGGCGAAGCTTTCCGGCGCGAACAATTATCGTCTTGCGCTGGTCACAAGTCCTGCTGGATATGGAAAAACAACGCTCGTTTCGCAGTGGGCGGCAGGGAAGAACGAACTGGGCTGGTATTCGCTTGATGAAGGTGATAACCAGCAGGAACGCTTTGCCAGCTATCTGATCGCGGCGCTGCAACAGGCCACTGGCGGGCATTGCCCGGCGAGCGAGATGATGGTGCAAAAGCGCCAGTACGCCAGCCTGACATCACTTTTCGCACAGCTGTTCATTGAACTCGCCGAGTGGGATCGGCCGCTTTATCTGGTGATTGATGATTATCATCTGATCACCAATCCGGTCATCCATGATGCGATGCGTTTTTTCCTGCGTCATCAGCCTGAAAACATGACGCTGGTCGTGCTGTCACGCAATTTACCGCAGTTGGGTATCGCCAACCTGCGCGTGCGTGATCAGCTACTGGAAATTGGCAGCCAGCAACTCGCCTTTACCCATCAGGAAGCGAAGCAGTTTTTCGACTGCCGTCTGACCTCGCCCATCGAAGCCGCCGAAACCAGTCGCCTGTGCGATGACGTCGCCGGTTGGGCTACCGCGCTGCAACTGATCGCCCTCTCGGCGCGTCAGAGCAACAGCGCTGCGCAGCATTCTGCCCGTCGTCTGGCGGGTATTAACGCCATCCATCTGTCTGATTATCTGGTTGATGAAGTACTGAATAACGTGGAAGCCGACACACGTAACTTCCTGTTAAAAAGCGCGGTATTGCGCTCGATGAACGATGCGCTGATCGTCCGCGTTACTGGCGTCGACAACGGACAGATGCGGCTGGAAGAGATCGAGCGTCAGGGGCTGTTTTTACAGCGGATGGATGATTCCGGTGAATGGTTCAGCTATCACCCGCTGTTTGGCAGTTTCCTGCGTCAGCGTTGTCAGTGGGAACTGGCGGCAGAACTGCCCGAACTGCACCGCGCCGCCGCTGAAAGCTGGATGGCGCAGGGCTTCCCGACCGAAGCGATTCACCATGCGCTGGCCGCCGGTGATGCCCACATGCTGCGCGATATTCTGCTCAACCATGCGTGGGGGCTGTTTAACCATAGCGAACTGGCGTTGCTGGAAGAGTCACTCGCGGCGCTGCCGTGGGAAAGCCTGCTGGAAAACCCGCGTCTGGTGCTGTTGCAGGCCTGGTTGATGCAGAGCCAGCATCGTTACAGTGAGGTCAACAACCTGCTGGCGCGTGCCGAACAGGAGATGACCGTCGCGATGGATGTCACCCTGCACGGCGATTTCAACGCGCTGCGGGCGCAGGTCGCCATCAACGACGGTGATCAGGAAGAGGCTGAGCGTCTGGCGATGGTAGCCCTTGATGAGCTGCCGCTCGCCAGCTACTACAGCCGCATTGTCGCGACGTCGGTGCATGGCGAAGTGCTGCACTGCAAAGGTGAGCTGAACAAATCGCTGGCGGTGATGCAGCAGACCGAACAGATGTCGCGCCGCTACGAAGTCTGGCATTACGCGTTGTGGAGTCTGCTCCAGCAGAGCGAAATTCTGTTTGCTCAGGGCTTTTTGCAGGCGGCGTGGGAATCGCAGGAAAAAGCGTTCCAGTTGATCCGCGAACAGCACCTTGAACAGTTGCCGATGCACGAATTCCTGCTGCGCATCCGCTCTCAGTTACTGTGGGCCTGGGCGCGTCTTGATGAATCCGAAACGGCGGCCCGTAACGGGATGGACGTTCTGTCGACCTATCAGCCGCAGCAGCAGTTGCAGTGTCTGGCGCTGCTGGTGCAATGCTCTCTGGCGCGCGGCAACCTGGACAACGCCCGCAACCACCTCAACCGCCTGGAAAACCTGCTCGGCAACGGTCAGTATCACAGCGACTGGGTGTCGAACGCCGACAAAGTGCGCGTAATTTACTGGCAAATGACCGGCGATAAAAAATCCGCTACCCAGTGGCTGCGGCAGACACCGAAGCCGGAGTTTGCCAACAACCACTTCCTGCAAAGCCAGTGGCGTAATATCGCCCGTGCGCAGATCCTGCTCGGTGACTACGATCCGGCGGAAATGGTGCTGGAAGAGCTGAACGAGAATGCCCGCGCGCTGCGTCTGATGAGCGATCTGAACCGCAACCTGTTGTTGCTCAATCAGCTTTACTGGCAGGCGGGGCGTAAAGCGGAGGCACAGAATGCGCTGCTGGAAGCACTCGCGCTCGCCAACCGCACCGGGTTTATCAGCCATTTCGTCATTGAAGGCGAAGCGATGGCGCAGCAGTTGCGCCAGTTGATTCAGCTCAACACGCTACCGGAGCTGGAACAACACCGCGCCCAGCGTATTCTGCGTGAGATAAACCAGCATCACCGGCACAAGTTCGCCCATTTTGATGAGAACTTCGTTGAACGCCTGCTAAATCACCCGGAAGTGCCGGAGCTCATCCGCACCAGCCCGCTGACGCAACGCGAATGGCAGGTGCTGGGGCTGATTTATTCCGGCTACAGCAACGAGCAGATTGCCGGTGAGCTTGATGTGGCGGCCACCACCATCAAAACGCACATCCGTAATCTGTATCAGAAACTGGGCGTCGCGCACCGTCAGGATGCCGTTCAGCACGCGCAGCAGCTGTTGAAAATGATGGGTTACGGGGTTTAACCCTCTCCCGGGGGGGAGAGGGCGAAGGCATCAGCACAATTCCAGCTGGATGTTGTTATCCACAATCACCTGCATAATGCCGTTGGGCGGCATCGCATCAGTATACACCGCATCGACCATGCTGATGCTGCCCATGTTCACCATCGCGTTACGACCGAATTTGGAGTGATCCACCACCAGCATTACGTGGCGCGAGTTTTCAATGATCGCCCGCTTGGTGCGCACTTCGTGATAGTCAAACTCCAGCAGCGAGCCATCGGTGTCGATGCCGCTGATGCCAAGAATGCCGAAATCCAGGCGGAACTGAGAGATGAAGTCGAGGGTGGCTTCGCCAATGATGCCACCGTCGCGGCTGCGCAGCTCGCCACCGGCAAGAATGACGCGGAAATCGTCTTTCGCCATCAGCGTGTTGGCCACGTTCAGGTTGTTGGTCACTACGCGCAAATCGCTGTGCTCAAGCAGCGCATGCGCCACCGCTTCCGGCGTGGTGCCGATGTCGATGAACAAGGTTGCGCCATTGGGGATTTGACTGGCGACTTTGCGGGCGATACGTTCTTTTTCGCCGGTCTGGGTGGCCTTACGGTCATGCCATGACGTGTTAACGGAACTGGACGGCAGCGCCGCACCGCCGTGGTGGCGCAGAATCATCTTCTGCTCGGCCAGATCGTTCAGATCGCGGCGGATGGTCTGCGGGCTGACAGCAAACTGTTCGACAAGCTCTTCGGTACTGACATAACCCTGTTTTTTGACCAGCTCGATTATCGCGTCATGACGTTGTGTCTGCTTCATGGAAATTCCCTGGAAATTTTATGTTCGTTTTCGCACATTCACCGTATCGGCAAACGCCATGGCCAGTCCCACCGCCAGACCCGCAACGTGAGCGCCATTCGCCATCGCCATGCCGAAAAGATCAAACCACCCGGCAACCAGCCAGATTAATGAGAAGATGATCAGGCCGCGCTGCAGATAAATTCCGCTTTGTGGATCGCGTTCGCCACGCAGCCAGACGTAGCCCATCAGGGCGTAAACCACACCGGATAACCCACCAAACCACGGACCACTGAATTTCTGCTGGATAAACCCACTCAGTAGCGCGCTCACTATCGTAATCACGATCAGTTTGCCGCTGCCAAGACGCTTCTCAACCGCTCCGCCAAGATACCACCACCATAACAGGTTGAAGAGGATATGCAGAACGGAGAAGTGCATGAAAGCGTGAGTAAAGTAACGCCAGAGTTCAAATTTAAGAGAGGGATCAAATGGCCAGGCAAGCCACACCATCACCGTTCTGTCACCCAGCGCATTCATGATAAGAAAAATCGCGATGCACAGGATCATGATGACCAACGTGACGGGGCCAGCGTTTCCGCGCAGCGTCGCGAGAAACGGGAAACGACGATACTGCAGCCCGCTATTGGTATGCCCGGCCTGCCAGCTGGCGGCGAGATAACGAGGGTCGGCAGGGTTTTCCAGGAACAGCGCCAGTTCGCGCTGAACGCGATCGGCCTGGCTTTGATCCGCCAGCCAGACATCCGTTTGCGTATGTTGCTGAATTGTCAGAATGATCCCCTGCGTCGCCATGTAGTCAACGAACGCCTGGGCAACACGCGGATTGGTAAACGAAGTAATCATCAACATACGGAGGACCGCTTTTTCCACACAAAGGGAGACAGTATACCGTCTCAGGCGTCGTGCGCTACCTCAGACGGGAAATGTCGGTGCCAGGCGTCAAATCCACCGTCCACGCTGTAGACCTGGTCGTAGCCCTGTTGCAGCAAATATTCTGCCGCGCCTTTGCTGCTGTTGCCGTGATAGCACATCACCAGCACCGGCGTTTCAAAACCGTTCTCGCGCATAAACGCGCCCAGCGTGTCGTTAGTCAGGTGGAACGCGCCGGGGGTATGGCCTAATGCGTAGCTTTGCGGATCACGGATATCCACCAGCACCGCCGCGCCCTGATGCAGTTTCTGATGGGCTTCTTCTACGTTAATACATTCAAAGTGATCCATGGTGTTCTCTTTATTGATGGCAGGTCTATAGATTTTACCGTCAGCTATACCGTAAGACGGCAGAGAAATACTAATTTGTTATACGCATCACTCCAAAATGTTTTTTCGATGTTACCAAAAGCGCGTTTGTTTGCTATGATGAGCGATATCGAACATTTATGAGCTTTAACGAAAGTACGTGAGGGTGCAGCATGGAAACCAAAGATCTGATTGTGATAGGTGGAGGCATTAACGGTGCCGGTATCGCGGCAGACGCCGCAGGGCGTGGTTTATCCGTGTTGATGCTGGAAGCCCAGGACTTAGCCGCCGCGACATCAAGCGCCAGCTCAAAACTGATCCACGGCGGGCTGCGCTACCTTGAACACTACGAATTCCGTCTGGTCAGCGAAGCGCTGGCCGAGCGTGAAGTGCTGCTAAAAATGGCGCCGCACATCGCCTTCCCGATGCGTTTTCGCCTGCCTCACCGCCCGCATCTGCGTCCGGCATGGATGATCCGTACCGGCCTCTTTTTATATGATCACCTCGGTAAACGTACCAGCCTGCCCGGCTCTACCGGTTTGCGTTTTGGCGCGGAATCGGTGCTGAAACCGGAAATCGTGCGCGGTTTCGAATATTCTGACTGCTGGGTCGACGACGCCCGTCTGGTGCTGGCGAATGCCCAGATGGTGACGAGCAAAGGGGGTGACGTGATGACCCGCACCCGCGCGACCTCTGCAAAACGTGAAAACGGAATGTGGATTGTCGAGGCTGAAGACATCGATACCGGCGAAAAATACAGCTGGCAGGCGCGCGGTCTGGTTAACGCCACCGGCCCGTGGGTGAAACAGTTCTTTGACGACGGTATGCATCTGCCGTCGCCGTACGGCATTCGTCTGATCAAAGGCAGTCATATTGTGGTGCCGCGCGTGCATACGCAAAAACAGGCCTACATTCTGCAGAACGAAGATAAACGCATTGTCTTTGTGATCCCGTGGATGGATGAGTTTTCTATCATTGGTACCACCGATGTTGAATATCACGGCGATCCGAAGCAGGTTGAAATCGACGAAGGCGAAATCAACTATCTGCTGAAAGTCTATAACGCGCACTTTAAGAAACCGCTCACCCGCAACGACATCGTCTGGACTTACTCCGGCGTGCGTCCGCTGTGTGATGATGAGTCCGATTCACCGCAGGCGGTGACCCGCGATTACACGCTGGATATCCATGACGAACAGGGTCAGGCGCCGTTGTTGTCAGTGTTTGGCGGTAAGCTGACCACCTACCGTAAACTTGCGGAACACGCGCTGGAAAAACTGACGCCGTACTATCAGGGCATTGGCCCGGCCTGGACCAAAACAGCGGTACTGCCTGGCGGAGAGATTGGCAGCGATCGTGATGAATACGCCGCCCGCTTGCGCCGCCGTTATCCGTTTATCAGCGAGTCGATGGCGCGTCATTACGTCCGCACCTACGGCAGCAACAGCCAGTGGGTTTTAGGCGAAGCGAAATCGCTTGAGGATCTCGGTGAGCACTTTGGTCACGACCTGTATGAAGCGGAGTTGCGCTATCTGGTCAAACACGAATGGGTGCGCCGGATGGACGATGCGCTGTGGCGTCGAACTAAACTCGGTATGTGGCTGAATGCGGAAGAACAGTCCCGCGTCGCCCAATGGCTGACGCAACATGCGGGAAAGCGTGAGATGCCGCTGGCATCGTAGTCATCAGAAAAATGCCCGGCGGTTGCCGGGCATTCGGTATTACAGTCTCACCGGATCAATATGCCAGATGCTTTCGGCGTATTCTTTGATCGTACGGTCGGAAGAGAAATAGCCCATGTTGGCGATGTTGTGCATCGCTTTGTTGGTCCACTCTTCCGGCTGACGATACAGCTCATCCACCTTATCCTGACAATCCACATAGCTGCGGTAATCGGCCAGTACCTGATAGTGGTCGCCAAAGTTGATCAGCGAATCCAGCAGGTCGCGGTAACGGTTCTGATCATCCGGGCTGAAGACGCCGGTACCAATTTGCGTCAGCACCTGATGCAACTCGTCATCCTGCTCGTAGTAGTCACGCGGTTTATAGCCGCTGCGACGCAACGCTTCCACCTCTTCCGCCGTATTACCGAAGATAAAGATGTTATCCGCGCCGACGTGCTCCAGCATCTCCACGTTTGCGCCATCGAGCGTACCGATAGTCAGCGCACCGTTCAGACCAAACTTCATGTTACTGGTGCCTGAGGCTTCCGTACCGGCCAGCGAGATCTGCTCGGAGAGATCCGCCGCCGGGATGATCAGTTGTGCGAGGCTCACGCTGTAGTTCGGGATAAACACCACTTTCAGCTTGTCGCCAATCTGCGGATCGTTGTTGATCACCTTCGCCACATCGTTGATCAGATGAATAATGTGCTTCGCCATGTAGTACGCCGACGCCGCTTTACCGGCAAAGATGACCACGCGCGGCACCCACTGCGCCGTGGGATCAGCCTTGATGCGGTTATAGCGGGTGATGACATGCAGCACGTTCATCAACTGGCGCTTGTATTCATGAATGCGCTTGATCTGCACATCGAACAGCGCTTTCGGGTTCACCACCACATTCAGTTGCGAGGCGATGTACAACGCCAGGCGCTTTTTATTCTCCAGCTTGGCACGCTGCACCGCCTGATTCACCGCCGGGAAATCAATGTGCTGTTCAAGGTCGACGAGCTGGCTCAAATCGGTACGCCAGGTCTGGCCGATGTTTTCATCCAGCACTTCAGATAGCGGCGGGTTCGCCAGCGCCAGCCAGCGACGCGGCGTAACGCCGTTGGTGACGTTGGTAAAGCGCATCGGGAAGATACTGGCGAAATCAGCAAACAGCGACTGAACCATCAGGTTGGAGTGCAGCTCCGAGACGCCGTTGACCTTGTGGCTCACCACTACCGCCAGCCATGCCATACGCACGCGGCGACCATTAGACTCATCAATCAGCGACGTGCGGTTCATCAGGGCGGTATCGTTCGGATACTGCTCCTGCAACGTCTTCATAAAGTAGTCGTTGATTTCAAAGATGATTTGCAGATGGCGCGGCAGAATTTTACCCAGCATATCCAGCGGCCAGGTTTCCAGCGCTTCGCTCATCAGCGTGTGGTTGGTGTAAGAAAAGACCTGACAGGTCACTTCAAAAGCTTCGTCCCAGGTGAACTTATGTTCGTCAATCAACAGGCGCATCAGTTCCGGAATCGACAGCACCGGGTGGGTGTCGTTCAGGTGGATGGCAATTTTGTCCGCCAGATTGTCATAGGTTTTATGCAGCTGGTAATGGCGGCTCAGGATATCCTGAATGGTGGCGGAGACGAGGAAATACTCCTGCCGCAGTCGCAGCTCACGCCCCGAATAGGTGGAGTCATCCGGGTAGAGCACGCGCGACACGTTCTCAGAGTGGTTTTTATCTTCCACCGCCGCGAAGTAATCACCCTGGTTGAATTTCCCGAGGTTGATTTCGCTACTGGCCTGCGCGTTCCACAAACGCAGGGTGTTGGTGGCGTCAGTATCGTAACCAGGGATGATCTGGTCATAGGCCACGGCCAGGATCTCTTCGGTTTCAATCCAGTGGGTTTTCTTTCCTTCCTGCTGGATACGACCGCCGAAACGCACCTTGTAACGGGTGTTATGGCGCTTAAATTCCCACGGGTTACCGTATTCCAGCCAGTAGTCCGGGGACTCTTTCTGCCGCCCGTCGACAATGTTCTGGCGGAACATCCCGTAATCGTAGCGAATACCGTAACCACGACCCGGCAAGCCAAGCGTGGCCAGCGAATCGAGGAAACAGGCCGCCAGTCGACCCAGCCCGCCGTTACCAAGACCGGGGTCATTCTCTTCATCAATCAGCTCTTCGAGATCGAGCCCCATCTCTTCCAGCGCGTTTTTGACGTCATCATAAATACCCAGCGACAGCATCGCATTGGAGAGCGTGCGGCCAATCAGGAACTCCATCGACAGGTAGTACACCTGGCGGGTTTCCTGCGAGAGCTGCGCGCGGTTCGAACGCAGCCAGCGCTCCACCAGACGATCACGAACGGCGAACAGCGTCGCGTTCAGCCATTCATGCTTGTTGGCGATCGCCGGATCTTTACCGATGGTGAACATCAGTTTATAGGCGATAGAGTGCTTCAGCGCCTCGACGCTGAGTGTGGGTGATGCATAGCTAAACGGTACATTCATAGCAATGATTCCTGTGATTACATCAGGCGCTGGTACAGCTCACGGTACGAGTGAGCGGCGACATGCCAACTAAAGTCCATTCCCATTGCCTGACGCTGGACGTAACGCCAAAGCGACGGACGCGACCACAATACAAACGCGCGCCGAATCGCCCTCAGCAGTGACCAGGCATTGCTGTCCTCAAAAGCAAAACCGCTGGCGACACCGTCAGCCAGGTTTTCCAGCGAGCAGTCAGAAACGGTATCCGCCAGCCCACCGGTACGACGTACCAGCGGCAGCGTGCCGTACTTCAGCCCGTAAAGCTGTGTTAAGCCGCACGGTTCAAAACGGCTCGGCACCAGAATCACGTCAGAACCGCCCATGATGCGATGCGAGAACGCTTCGTGATAGCCGATCTGCACGCCAACCTGCCCGGGGTATTCCGCTGCGGCCGCGAGGAAACCCTCCTGCAGCACCGGATCGCCCGCGCCCAGCAGCGCCAGTTGCCCGCCCTGCTCAAGCAGACCCGGCAGCGCTTCCAGCACCAGATCCAGTCCCTTCTGACTGGTGAGACGGCTGACGACAGCGAACAACGGCACTTTCTCGTCAACCTTCAGCCCCATGGCAATTTGCAGCTGACGCTTGTTCTCCGCTTTCTCCTCCAGCGTGTCGCGGGTATAACGCGCCGCCAGCAGGAGATCGGTTTCAGGGTTCCAGATGGTGTCATCCACACCATTAAGGATGCCGGACAGACGCCCCTCAAGGTGACGCTGACGCAGCAGCCCTTCCATGCCATAGGCATACTGCGGTTCAGTAATTTCCCGCGCGTAGGTCGGGCTGACCGCCGTAATATGATCAGCGTAGTAGAGCCCCGCCTTCAGAAACGAAATCTGACCGTTGAACTCCAGCCCGTGCATGTTAAAAAACGCCCATGGCAACTGGATGTCATTCATATGGTGCGCATAAAACTGCCCCTGATAGGCCAGGTTGTGCACCGTAAACACCGATTTCGCCGGTTTCCCACGCGCCGCCAGATAGGCCGGGGTGAGCCCGGCATGCCAGTCGTGCGCATGAACGATTTCCGGGCGCCAGAACGGATCCAGCCCGCAGGCCATTTCACATCCCACCCACCCGAGCAGCGCAAAGCGCACCACATTATCACTATAGTCGTACTGATTCGTGTCGTGATAAGGGCTTCCCGGACGATCATAAAGATGAGGCGCATCAATCAGATAGATACCAACGCCGTTAAAGTGACCGAACAGCAGCGTAACCCGCCCGGCGAACGTATCACGACGCGTCACCACCTGTGCGTCAGGGATCCCGCGTCGAATGTCAGGAAACGCAGGCAAAAGTACCCGGGTATCAATGCCTTCCGCAATCTGAGCCGCCGGTAATGCCCCTAATACGTCAGCCAGGCCGCCTGTTTTCAGCAGCGGAAACAGCTCAGAACAAACATGTAAAACCTGCATTATCGCTCCTGTTTGTAGCCCAGGTTGCGCAACATATCGCGCGTAACCAGCACAATTCCTTCCTCTGAACGGTAGAAGCGACTTGCATCTTCTTCCGCATTCTCACCAATCACCATCCCTTCAGGGATAACGCAGGCCCGGTCGATAACACAGCGGCGCAGACGACACGAACGGCCGACCCACACATCGGGTAATAAGACTGCCGAATCAATGTTACAGAAGGAGTTCACCCGCACGCGCGGGAACAGTACCGACTGCACCACCACGGAGCCGGAGATGATGCAACCGCCTGAAACTAATGAGTTCAGCGTCATGCCGTGACTGCCGGAGCGGTCCTGAACAAATTTTGCCGGTGGCAGGGATTCCATATGGGTACGAATCGGCCAGTTCTGGTCGTACATATCCAGTTCCGGCATCACCGACGCCAGATCAAGGTTCGCTTTCCAGTAGGCTTCCAGCGTCCCCACGTCGCGCCAGTAAGGCTCGGATGTCTCATCTGACTGCACGCAGGAGAGCGGGAACGGATGCGCGTACGCGTCGCCTGCTTTGGTAATTTTTGGAATGATGTCTTTGCCGAAATCGTGACTGGAATTCTCGTCGTGATCGTCCTCTTCCAGCAGTTCGTACAGGTAGTCGGCATCAAAGACGTAGATCCCCATACTGGCGAGCGATTTGGTGCTGTCGCCTGGCATGGTCGGCGGATTGGCCGGTTTTTCGACAAAATCGATAATTTTTTCATCTGCATCGACCGCCATCACGCCAAACGCGGTCGCTTCCGCCACCGGCACCGGCATACAGGCCACTGAACAGCGCGCGCCTTTTTCGACGTGGTCGATCAACATGCGGGAATAGTCCTGCTTGTAGATATGGTCGCCCGCGAGGATCACGACGTATTCCGCTTTATAGCGACGAATAATATCGAGGTTCTGCGTGACGGCATCGGCGGTGCCGCGATACCAGTTTTCACCGTGAACACGCTGTTGCGCGGGCAGCAGGTCGACAAACTCGTTCATTTCTTCGCTGAAAAATGACCAGCCGCGCTGAATATGCTGCACCAGTGAGTGGGATTGATACTGGGTGATGACACCGATACGGCGAATACCCGAGTTCAGGCAGTTCGATAACGCGAAATCGATAATACGGAATTTGCCGCCGAAATGGACCGCTGGTTTTGCACGCTTTATGGTTAAATCTTTCAGTCGGGTGCCACGGCCGCCTGCGAGGATCAACGCAACGGATTTAAGGGGCAGTTGACGCGCCAGCATCAACGGATCGTTTTTATCTAGCCTAACCATGATTCACTCCTTTTATTCATGCTCGTTAGAGCTTCGACATGTCATCCCTGGATTACCTGTTCGCAGGCAACCTCAATGATGTCATGCTGTTGACCTCTCAAATACGCACACTCCGTGCGCGGGCCCATGCCAGATGGCCATGGTGACCGGATTATCCTCTCCGGCAAAGGGAGGAACGGCATGCCATTCTCCCGAGGGTAAAACAATTTCTGCAACGTCCTGCGTGCCGTTAAACGCGATGAGCCAGCGATCGGAAAGCAGAATTTGCATCCGCTTAACACCGTGTTGCCATGCTTCAGCGCTCAACGGTTGCGCATCCTGACCGAGCCACCGCACGTTGCCATCACCCTCCTGCCACCATGCGTCCCGGATCAATGCCGGTATGCGCTGGCGCAGATGAATCAACGCGGCGGTGAACGCCGTCAGACCACTGTTTGCCTTTTCCCAGTCGAGCCAGGTTAAGGCGTTGTCCTGACAGTAAGCATTATTGTTCCCGTGCTGGCTGTGACCGTGTTCATCACCGGCCAGCAGCATCGGCGTCCCCTGGGAAAGCAGCAACGTCGTCATCAGAGCGTGGACGCTGGTGCGCCTGCGCTCTGTCACGTCAAAACTGCCGCCTAATCCCTCTATACCATGGTTATTGCTGTGGTTATTGTTAGTCCCGTCGCGATTTTCTTCGCCATTCGCTTCATTATGTTTTTCATTGAAACAAACGCAGTCTCGCAGGGTAAAACCGTCATGCGCGGTGACCAGATTGACTGATGCCGACGGCAGACGGCCATTGCGTTTGAACACATCGCTGGACGCGGCAAAGCGGGTGGCAAATTCGCCCAGCGACAGGTTCTGCTGCAGCCAGAAGCGGCGGGCAGCATCGCGGAAATGATCATTCCATTCCGCAAAGGGTGCGGGGAAATTCCCCACCTGATAACCGCCCGGGCCAATGTCCCAGGGTTCGGCAATCAGTTTGACTTTCGATAACACCAGATCGGCGTGGATCGCCGTAAACAACGGCGCGTCCTGGCGAAATTCCGGGGTGCGCCCCATCACTGACGCCAGGTCAAAACGGAAACCGTCAACATGGCACTCGTCCACCCAAAAACGCAGACACTGACGCGCTAACTCCACAACGCCAGGCTGACTGAGATTGAGCGTGTTTCCGCAACCGGTCCAGTTGTGATAATCACCGTCTTCTCTAATCCAATAATAGCTACTGTTATCAATTCCGCGCAGTGAGACGGTCGGGCCTTCGAGATCGATTTCCGCGCTGTGGTTGAGGACCACATCAAGGATCACCTCTATTCCCGCGGCATGCAGCGCTTTTACCGCATCGCGAAATTCCTTCAGCGCCGTCTCCGGCGAGGTGGCGTAACGCGGGTTAAGGGCAAATAATGCTAATGGATTGTAGCCCCAGTAGTTGCTGAGCCCCATCCGCTGAAGCCGCGGTTCATCGGCAAAATGCGCGACCGGCAACAGCTCCAGCGCGGTGATCCCTAACTGTTTGAGATAGTTGATCATCACCGGATGACCCAGCGCGCTATAGGTGCCGCGCTGCGCCTCGGGGATCGCCGGGTGCAGCCAGGTCAGGCCCTTGACATGCGCCTCATAGATAACGCTGTTGCCCCACGGTATGGCGGGCGGCGCGTCGTCTTCCCAGTCATAGCCTAAATCCACCACCACAGAAACGGGCGCCACCCCGGCGCTGTCGCGGGGATCAGGCGTGTCCCAGCCGCCGTGCAACACAGGGTTGTCCTGCAGATAGCCATCGACGCGGTGCGCGCAGGGATCAAGCAGCAGTTTCGCCGGATTAAAGCGATGCCCTTTTGCCGGATCCCACGGACCATAAACCCGGTAGCCGTAGCGCAATCCTGGATGTACATCCGGCAGATAACCGTGCCAGATATCACCGCTGCGTGATGTCAGGGGGAGACGTCGCTCGGCGCCCTTGTCATCAAACAGGCAAAGTTCTACCCGCTCCGCGTGAACGGAAAAGAGCGCAAAATTCACCCCTTTCCCGTCATAGCTTGCGCCCAGCGGTGACGGAGCACCGGCTGTCAGTCTGGTCATTCGCCCTCCCGCACCAGCCAGATCGTGGCAAGCGGCGGCAGCGTAATGCTAAGGGAGTTCGGCCGACCGTGGCTTTCAATCGCCTCACTTTCCACTACGCCGCCGTTACCGGCATTACTGCCGTGGTAGTGCATGGAGTCGGTATTCAGTTCTTCGCGCCAGCGGCCCGGCTGGTTAATGCCGAAGCGGTAGTTGTGGCGCGGAACCGGGGTAAAGTTACTGGCAACAATGATTTCGTTACCCTGCTTGTCGCGGCGAACAAAGATCAGCACTGAGCGTTCATGGTCGTCTACCACCAGCCATTCGAAGCCGTAGGAATCAAAATCAAGCTCGTGCAGCGCTTTGTGATGACGATAGGTGTGGTTCAGATCGCGCACCAGGCGCTGTACGCCGTGATGCCAGTTATCGCCGCCTTCGAGCAGATGCCAGTCGAGGCTGCTGTCATGATTCCACTCGCGGCCCTGGGCAAATTCGTTGCCCATGAACAATAATTTTTTGCCCGGGAAGGCATACAGCCAGCCGTAGTAGGCGCGCAGGTTGGCGAATTTCTGCCACGCGTCGCCCGGCATACGGTCGAGGATCGATCGCTTACCGTGCACCACTTCGTCGTGCGAGAGCGGCAGTACGAAGTTTTCGGTGTTGTTGTAGAGCATGCCGAAGGTCAGCTTGTCGTGGTGATACTGGCGATGCACCGGGTCAAGTTTCATGTAATCGAGCGTGTCGTGCATCCAGCCCAGATTCCATTTGTACCAGAAGCCGAGACCGCCCATCGACGCCGGGCGCGAAACGCCAGCGAAATCTGTCGACTCTTCCGCCATACTCACCGCGCCCGGCACCTGTTCGCCGAGAATACGGTTGGTGCTGCGCAGAAACTCAATTGCTTCGAGGTTTTCACGACCGCCGTGTTCGTTGGGGATCCACTCGCCCGCTTTACGGCTGTAGTCGCGGTAAATCATTGACGCCACCGCATCCACGCGCAGCGCGTCAATGCCGAAACGCTCGATCCAGTACAGCGCGTTACCCACCAGGTAGTTCGCCACCTCACGGCGACCATAGTTGTAAATCAGCGTATTCCAGTCCTGATGATAGCCTTCGCGCGGATCACTGTGCTCATACAGCTCGGTACCATCAAACTTCGCCAGCCCGAAATCATCGGACGGGAAATGGCCTGGCACCCAGTCCAGGATCACATTCAGCCCGGCGGCATGCGCGGCGTTAATGAAATAGCGGAAATCATCGCGGGTGCCGAAACGGCGGGTTGGCGCGTACAGCCCGGTCGGCTGATAGCCCCAGCTACCGTCAAACGGGTGTTCATTCACCGGCAGCAGTTCGATGTGGGTAAAGCCCATCCATTTCGCATAGGGAACCAGCTGATCGGCCAGTTCGCGGTAGCTCAGCCAGAAGTTGTTATCGGTGTGGCGACGCCACGAGCCGAGGTGCACTTCATAAATGGCGATCGGCGCATCGAAGTCGTTGGCGCGCCTGCGCTCTTCGCTCTGCACCACTTTCTCCGGCAAACCGCAAATCAACGACGCGGTTTCCGGGCGCATCTGGGCTTCAAAGGCGTAAGGGTCCGCTTTAATACGCAGTTTGCCGTGAGCGTCGATCATCTCAAACTTGTAGAGCTGACCGTTGTGCGCGCCTGGCACAAACAGTTCCCAGATACCGGATTCGCGACGCAGACGCATCGGATGACGGCGGCCATCCCAGTAATTGAACTGCCCGACGACGGAAACGCGGTGCGCATTAGGCGCCCAGACGGAGAAGCGGGTACCGGTGACGCCGTCCATCGTATCAGCATGCGCGCCGAGGGTTTCATAAGGGCGCAGGTGCGTGCCTTCCGACAGCAGCCAGGCGTCCATCTCCTGCAACAAGGGGCCGAAACGATAAGGATCGTCAATCAGATTCTGTTGACCGTGCCAGGTGACGGCGAGTTGATAACGAAAAGGGTTTTTCCTGCGGGGTAAGAGACCCCAAAAAAAGCCGCGGGAATCGAGGCATTCGAGTTTACCAACTTTGCGCCCGGTTTTGGGTTCAATGACCCAGACATCCGTCGCGTCAGGTAAAAGTGCGCGGACTTCCAGTCCGTCGTCAGTACGATGCATGCCAAGAATCGAAAAAGGGTCGGCAAAATGACCGGCAAACAACGCATTGATCACGTCTCTATCGATACGATCAGACATGGTTTTCTATCCTGTTTTTTGAGTGTCACCCTCTTCCACAACTGCGGTGACATTTTTGACCTGAACGGTGCAGCATGTTGACTGTGCATCTTCCCTGCTCCGTCCTACCCTCAGCTAAGGTTGAAATACATTACCTTGCTTAAAGCATAGCCAACGCTTTATTTGGCTCCCGAGAAAAAATTAAACATCTGCGCGTCCTCCTTGTATTACGCAAAAAAAGGGGTGTCAGCGCACCCCTAAGTCATTAGAAATTATTACGCCAGTTGCCTCAGCATACGGCGCAGCGGTTCGGCGGCACCCCACAGCAGTTGATCACCAACGGTGAAGGCGGAAAGGTACTCCGGCCCCATGTTCAGCTTACGCAGACGGCCCACCGGCGTGGTTAAGGTACCGGTCACCGCCGCAGGGGTCAGCTCGCGCATGCTGATTTCACGATCATTCGGCACCACTTTCGCCCACGGATTATGTGCCGCCAGCATCTCTTCGATAGTTTGTACCGACACATCTTTTTTCAGTTTCAGTGTGAATGCCTGGCTGTGGCAGCGCAGCGCGCCAATGCGCACGCACAGGCCGTCCACCGGAATGGTGTGCTGCGTACCGAGAATTTTGTTGGTCTCAGCCTGGCCTTTCCACTCTTCACGGCTCTGACCGTTGTCGAGCTGTTTGTCGATCCACGGGATCAGGCTGCCCGCCAGCGGTACGCCGAAGTTGTCGACCGGCAGTTCGCCGCTGCGGGTCAGGCCGGTGACTTTGCGTTCGATGTCGAGGATGGCGGACGCCGGGTCTGCCAGCTCATCGGCAACGTAATTGTGCAACTGGCCCATCTGAGTCAGCAGCTCGCGCATATGGCGCGCACCACCGCCGGACGCGGCCTGATAGGTCGCCACAGACACCCACTCGATCAGATCCTGCGCGAACAGACCGCCGAGCGACATCAGCATCAGGCTGACGGTACAGTTGCCGCCGACAAAAGTATTAACGCCTTTGTTCAGCGCGTCGGTAATCACGCCCTGGTTAACCGGGTCAAGAATGATGATGGCATCGTCTTTCATGCGCAGCGACGAGGCGGCGTCAATCCAGTACCCCTGCCAGCCGCTGGCACGCAGCTTAGGGAAAATGTCGTTGGTATAATCGCCGCCCTGGCACGTCACGATAATATCGAGTGCCTTCAAAGCGTCCAGGTTGTAGGCATCCTGAAGCTTGCTCCCGACCTCTTTACCAAAACCGGGCGCGTCCTGCCCATGCTGCGAGGTGGAGAAAAAAACCGGGCGGATGGCGTCGAAGTCGTGCTCTTCAACCATGCGTTGCATGAGAACAGAGCCGACCATCCCGCGCCAGCCGATAAAGCCAACATTTTTCATAGCGTTTTTCCTGCAGAGGTGTGTGCTGTTGTGTATATGCGTTTTATCAGTGAACTGCGACACCTATCACATTACAAAATGCTACCAAAGTCGCAAGTGAAAATAATCAATGATTCCCGCAGTATCAGAAATTTTGCCGATGATAAGGCACGTTTTTTGATGAAGATGCGGTAAAAGCGGAAGGTAATGGCCCGGCAACGCGATCGCCACCGGGCTGAAGAGCGGTTAACTTAACAGCGAGAAGGCAATCATGCCGATGATCGCGCCGGTGGTACCGAGAATGGTTTCCATCAGCGTCCAGGTTTTCAGCGTCTGCGCTTCGGTCGCGCCGGTAAATTTACCGAACAACCAGAAACCGGCGTCGTTGACATGGCTGACCACAATGGAGCCGCCCGCGATACAGACAGAGAGCGCCGCCATCTGCGCGCCGCTGTAGTGCAGCGGTTCGATGACCGGCATCACCAGTCCCACCGCCGTCAGACAGGCCACGGTAGCCGAGCCCTGAATGATGCGCACCGCGGCCGCCAGCACAAAGCAGGTCAGGGCGATCGGCAGTCCCATCCCGGTCAGCGCTTCACCGAGCGCCGGGCCCACGCCAGAATCCACCAGCACCTGCTTGAACACGCCGCCCGCGCCGATCACCAGCAGAATAATGCCCGCCGGTTGCAGCGCATGACCGCAGATTTCCATCACTTTGTCTTTCGGCATCCCCTGGCGCATCGCCAGACCGTACATGGCGACCAGACAGGCGACCAGAATCGCAGTAAACGGATGACCGACGAACTCAAACCACTGGTAGGCCGTCGAGCCAGGCTCAACGAAGCGCGCCGCGATGGTTTTCAGCCCCACCAGCACCAGCGGCAGCAGGATCAGCGCGAGGCTGAAGCCGAAGGAGGGCATTTTCCCCTCGCCGAGATGCGGTTCGGTGACGTCGTCAGGAATGTGCAGTTCGACGTAACGACCAATGAAATTGCCGAACAGCGGACCCGCAATGATCATCCCCGGGATCGCCGCGCACAAGCCGATGAGGATCATCCAGCCAAAATCCGCGTGCATCTGCGAGGCCAGCAGCATCGGCGCCGGGCCAGGCAGCAGAAACGCAGCAGCGGCGGCAACCCCTGCAAACAGCGGGATCACCAGTTTCACCAGGTTCGTGCCGGTGTGACGCGCCATCGAAAACGCCACGCTAATCAGCAGCACAATCGCCACTTCGAAGAACAGCGGCAACGCGCAAATCAGCCCCGCCAGACCAATCGCATAATGCGCGCGACTGTGGCCAAACGATTTCAGCATCCTGACGGCAATTTGATCAACTGCGCCAGTTTCGTGCAGGATCTTGCCAAACATCGCTCCCAGCGCGACAACAATCGCCAGAAAGCCCAGTGTGCCTCCCATCCCTTTTTCCATCGTGGCCGCGATTTTGTCGAGCGGCATTCCGGAAAAGAGACCTGCACCAATAGAAACCACCATCAATGCCACGAAAGCATGCATACGCGCTTTCATGACCAAAAACAGCAGCAGTAAAACCGAACCCGCTGCTGTTAACACTAACGTCAATGTACTCACTACTTACTGCCTTTTGTTGATAACCTCAATGGTGCTCGCAACAACGCCTTCCAGCGATTGATCGATATCTACCACCAGCACATCACTTTCGTCAGCGCCCGGCTCCTGCAGCGTTTCAAACTGCGTCACCAACATCTGCGTTTTAAAGAAATGGCCTTTACGTGCTTTCAGACGGCCTTCAATCACGTCGAAATCACCTTTCAGGTAGATGAAAGAGAGGTTCGGGTTCCCGGCGCGCAGGATATCGCGATAGGTTTTTTTCAGCGCAGAGCAAACGATCAGCGACACTTTGTTGGTGCGCTGCATGGCGAAAGCGGCGTCGTTAAGCGCCTGCAGCCACGGTTTGCGATCGTCATCATTCAGCGGCTCGCCGGATGACATTTTGTCGATATTTTTGCGCGGATGCAGAAAGTCGCCATCAAGAAACGCGGCTTTCAGTTGATACGCCACTTCACTGGCAACAGCAGATTTTCCACTGCCGGAAACGCCCATCAGGACGTAGATATGGTTATCATGGTTAGTCGTGCTCATTGTGTCGCTCCCACAGCACCGTTGGTTAATTTGTTACGGGTAACAGTTATCGGTAACATTGTCCTGCCGGGTCAGAGCAGAAGCAATATCCATTCGTGCGGGATGTTTATAACTGTGAGCTACATCAACTTTGTCAGACTAAATGGATCCGCCCGGTGACAACGTGAAACCTAAATCTAACATCTTAGGTGTTACGTTCTCGCCACGAAGGCGAGCCAGCAGACGCTCGGCGCCAATCTGCCCCATCCGCTCACGCGGCGTCAGCACGCTGGCAAGACGCGGCTCCATAACCTGACCGATGTCGTGACCGTGAAAACCGGCGATCGCCATGTCATCAGGAATTTTCAGCCCCAGACGCTGGCATTCAAACGCCGCGCCTACCGCCAGGTCATCGTTGGTACAGAAGATGCCGTCCAGTTGCGGATACTCGCGTCGCGCCTGGCGCATCAGCTCAATACCGGACGAGTATGACGACGACTGCTCCATCATCACGCTGTAGGGCATTAACCCGGCGTCGATCATCGCCTGCTCATATCCCTTCTGCTTGATGATAGTACGTTCATCAAGACGTGCACCGAGATAGGCGACATGACGATGGCCACGGGCGATGATCGCCGCGGTCATCTGGCGGGCGGCTTCAAAGTTGTCGAAACCGACGGCGATATCCAGGCAGGGGGATTTGCTGTCCATCAGTTCCACCACCGGGATCCCCGCCACTTCGATCATTTTCAGTGTCCGCGGCGTGTGGGTACGTTCGGTGAGAATTAATCCGTCGATATTCCAGGAGAGCATCGATTCCAGCCGCTCCTCTTCCATCTCCGGCTTATAGCCGTAGTGCGCCAGCATGGTCTGATAACCGTGCGCATCGGTCACGCTTTCAATTCCGCGCAACACTTCAGCAAAGACCTGGTTGGTGAGGGAAGGTAACAGGACGCCGATCGCACGACTGGTGGCATTAGAGAGGATATCTGGCGCGCGGTTCGGGATATAACCCAGTTCATCGAGAGCGGCGGCAATCTTGCCACGCAATGCCACGGACACCTGTTCCGGGTTACGTAAAAAACGGCTGACTGTCATTTTGGTCACGCCGACACGATCTGCCACATCCTGAAGTACGGGTCTTTTCTTTTTCATCGTCCTGAGAGAAACCGATTGAGAAACATTCCTTCAGTTTATCACGGAGATGACTCAACCTTCCCATGGGAAAAGGGAAGGTTGAGATTTTATTTATACCGGCGGCAGATCAAACAGCAGAATTTCGCTGGCTTCATCGGCATGAACCGAGATCGCCTGCTCATCCCAGATTGCCAGTCCATCGCTGGTCGTGGCTTTGGTGCCGTTAATGGTGACGTTGCCTTTCACCACCTGGATCCACACGCGGCGGTTGGCGGCGATCTGATGAATCGACTGTTCATTTTTCGCCAGCGCCCAGCGGTACAGTTCCATATCCTGATGCACTTTCAGGGAGCCATCACGCGCTTGCGGTGACAGTACCAGTTGTTTACCCTGCGCGGCATCAAAGCGACGCTGCTCGTAGCGCGGGGTAATGCCGGTTTCATCCGGAATGATCCAGATCTGATACAGGCGCAGACGCTCGGTCTCGCTCGGGTTGTACTCAGAGTGGCGAACGCCGGTCCCTGCACTCATGATCTGGAATTCACCCGCCGGTACCTGCTCTTTGTTGCCCATGCTGTCCTGATGTTCCACCGCGCCTTCCAGCACGTAAGTCAGGATTTCCATGTCTTTATGCGGATGGGTGCCAAACCCCTGTCCGGCATCGATGACGTCGTCGTTAATCACCCGCAACGCGGAGAAGCCCATAAAGTTGGCGTCATAATAATTGGCGAAAGAGAAAGTATGCCAGGAGTCCAGCCAGCCGTGGTTCGCATGGCCACGTTCGTTTGCTTTGCGTAAATAAATCATTGTGTTCACCCCGTGTTCGTTTCGATGGGATAAGTGTGTACCCGATCTCCCTGAGATCATAGAGGGTGAAAATTGACTCCTCTGTTCAAAAAATATGAACAAGCACAGAGGAGTCAGTGTGGCTTATTTTGCGAGGGTTACGGTGGCAGGAGACGCCTGTTCGAACCCGCGTTCGAGGATTTCGAGATTGGTGAGAACTTCAGATTCCTTGACGTAATTCGGGCGACCATTGACGATCGTTTCATACAGCGCGTCATACACGCGGCCATAGTCGCCGGTTTCCGGTTTCACCGCTTCACGCACGGTAACCCCTTCCTCATTGACGTACTCCAGTTGGCCGATGCTGTCATCCGCGGCGAAACCTGGCTCACCCGGCATGATATTGGCTTTCAGGCTGGTTTCCTGCTGATCGATACCGTATTTCAGGTAAGACCCTTTGGTGCCATGAACGATAAATTTGGGGTAGTCGATTTTCACCAGATGGCTGGTTTTGACGATCGCTTTCAGGTTGCCGTAGAACAGTTGCGCTTCAAAGGTATCGTCCGGATTGGCGTGATTACGCAGGCTGCGGATGTCGTACGCGACGTGGTCCGGGCGGCCAAACAGCGAAATAATTTGATCCATCGTATGCACGCCGAGGCCATAAAACGCGCCGTCCTGCGGCAGGCCGGGGTTCGCGTCAACCACCGGACGGTAGTAATCAAAGTGGCTTTCGATTTCGACGATCTCGCCCAGCTTACCGCTCTCAATCACTTTTTTGGCGGTGAGGAAGCAGGAGTCAAAGCGACGGTTCTGATACGGCGTGACCGTCAGCCCTTTGCTCTGCGCCAGTTCAAACAACACCTTCGCTTCGGTCATCGTCGGGGTAAAGGGTTTTTCCACCAGCACGTTTTTCCCCGCTTCCAGCGCGCGTTTTGCATAATCAAAATGGCTGTCGGCATGGGTACAGACGATCACCAGTTTGACCTTTGGATCGTCAAACACGTCGTTAAGATCGCTGGTGAAATGGATGTGGGAATACTGCGGATGCTGCTCTTCCGGTTTCGCGCTGCGGCGAAAGATATGCGCCACATGCCAGCTATTTTTACGGTTAAGAACGTAAGGGAGATGGTATCGGGTGGTGCTCTTACCAAAACCGATAAATGCGCAATGTAAGGTCATGGTGCAATCCTTTTTTGAAGGTGACTGCCACATACCTTAGCGCAAGTTGAGGGAGGGTGTCGCAGGTTACGTTATTTCAGGCACTAAGCACGCGCACCTCAGCCGTCGGCGGAAGATACGGGTCAAAAAAAAAGCCAGCGAAGCGCTGGCTATAAAATAATACTGGAAGCAATGTGAGCAATGTCGTGCTTTCAGGTAATCCCGTAGAGGTCTCCCTGAACGCACAGCAATAATAATCATTATCATTCGCACTTGTCTATCTCTTTTTGTAATAAATTCCGGTTGACGGCGTTTTCTTTAATACCCCGCCGTTAAATCATCCGGCGAGCGGGGATCGGATGCGCCATACAGCGCACCGTCCGGGCCGATCATAATACTCTGGGTGCTGCCCATCGCCGCTTTCACCGCCACTTTTTGCCCTTTCTGTTCCAGCACTTTTAGCGTGTCCGGGCTAAAACCTTTTTCAACCCACAACTCATCCGGCAGCCACTGGTGATGGAAGCGTGGTGCGTTGGTCGCTTCGGCGACGTTCATTCCAAAATCGATGCTGTTTACGACCATTTGCAGCACGGTGGTGATGATCCGACTGCCGCCCGGGCTGCCGGTGACCAGCCAGGTTTTACCGTCTTTGACGACGATGGTCGGCGACATCGATGAAAGTGGTCGTTTTTTCGGCTCGACAGCGTTGGCATCGCCGCCCACCAGTCCGTATACGTTCGGCACACCTGGTTTGGCAGAGAAATCATCCATCTCGTTGTTCAGCAAAATACCGGTGTTCCCGGCGACAATCCCGGTACCGAATGTCGTGTTAAGCGTGTAAGTCACCGCCACCGCATTGCCGTCTTTATCGACGACGGAATAATGCGTGGTCTGATTACTTTCATACGGCGCCAGTTTGCCGGGGCGGATTTCGCTCGACGGTTTAGCCTTGTTGATATCAATCTCATCGGCAATTGATTTGGCGTAGGCTTTGCTGGTCAGCGCCTGCCACGGCACTTTTACGAAGTCCGGGTCGCCGAGGTATTCCGAACGGTCAGCGTATGCACGTTTCTCCGCTTCCACCATCAGTTGCATCGCGTCGGCGCTGCCGAAGCCGTATTTATGCAGGTCGAAGTTTTCCAGGATGTTGAGGATCTGTACGATGTGAATGCCGCCTGACGATGGCGGCGGCATGGAGAACACCTGGTATCCACGATAATCGCCGCTGATCGGCGTACGCTCTACAGCCTTGTAATTCGCCAGATCCGCTTTGCTCATCAGGCCGCCGTTTTTCTGCATCTCTTCGACAATCTGATCGGCAATTGCCCCTTTGTAAAAAGCATCAGGGCCGTTTTCCGCAATCATTTCGAGGCTCTTCGCCAGATTTTTCTGCACCAGCGTGTCGCCTTTTTTCAGCGGCTCACCATTTTTCCAGAAAATGGCTTTGCTGTTTTCATGAGCAGGGATCACTTCGCTACCGTAGGTTTTGAGGTCGTCCGCCAGCGCGTCGTTCACCACAAAGCCCTCTTCAGCAAGCTTGTGCGCCGGGCGGATCACCTTATTCAGCGGCATCGTGCCGTATTTTTCCAGCGCCAGCGAGAAACCCGCAACGGTGCCCGGCGTGCCGGACGCCAGTGACGAAGTAAGTGATTTCTTGCTGTCCGGGTTACCCTCATCATCCAGGAACATGTCGCGTGTGGCCTGCTCAGGCGCGATTTCGCGAAAGTCGATGGCGGTCGTTTTACCGTCTTTGGTGCGCAGCATCATGAAGCCGCCACCGCCAAGATTTCCCGCCTGCGGATGGGTGACCGCCAGCGCATAACCCACGGCCACGGCGGCGTCGACCGCGTTACCGCCCTGCTTCAAAATATCGACGCCCACGCGGGTCGCGAGCGCATCCACGGAGGAGACCATGCCCTGTTGCGCGCGGACAGGATGAAACACATCCTCCTCCACGCCATAGGACACCGGCGGCGCGGCAGGAGGGGTCGCAGCGACGGCAAAGGTGCCTCCCGCCAGCAGGGCAGCGATCGCCACCCCACGCAAAAATGAGGATTTCATCATTGTTGTTCTCCAGGTGATAAGATCTATGCTCCGGCTTAAGCCTGGTTCACAACTCTTAAAAAATCATCGTTATGCCTGAATCAGGGTAAACTTAAGAGAGACCTCAGAGGGAGGGAATGAAAAATGAAACGTGTGTTATTGATAACGGCATTGTTGCCGTTTGCTGTACTGGCACAGCCCCTGAACACCACGAATAACCCGAATCTGCCGGGCTATCAAATTCCCAGTCAGCAGCGGATGCAAACCCAGATGCTAAACCAGCAGCAACAGCATAAAGGGATGTTAAATCAGCAAATTCAGACGCAGACCCGCAACCAGCAGCAGCATCTGCAAATGCAGATGAACGACAACGCGCAGCGCATCCGACAGGGCCAGCCGCGTGAGCAGGTCCTGCCCAATACCAACGGAGGGATGCTGAACAACACGACGCAGGAGAGCGGTCAGCAGCACATGTTACCGTCGCGTCAGAACGGCGACATGCTGAAAAATCCTTAAGGCTCGAAATCGGCGCCGATGACGTCAATCGCATCGGTGCAGATGCAGTCCACGCCCCAGTGTAAAAGCTCCGACGCGCGCTGGGGTTTATTCACGGTGTATACCAGAATACGCAGCCCCGCCGCTTTCAGCATGCTCACGCGTTCTTCGTCCAGCAATTTGTGATTCAGGTGAATCGATACGCAGCCAAGGCGCGTTGTCAGCGACTGCCAGTCATCGCGCCATTCGTCGAGCAACAATCCGCGCGGCAGCTCCGGTACGGCGGCCTGCGCCGCTTCCAGTGCATCGATATCAAAGGAAGAGAGCAACGGCGCGGTCATGTCCTGCCACAGCTCGCGTGCCGCCAGCGCCACCACTTTTCCGGTCAGCGGCCCGGTGCCGGTGGTTGGCTTAATTTCAATATTCGCCATCATGCCCTGCTCACGGCAGCGCTGCGCCACGTCTGTCAGAAGCGGCAACGGTTCGCCTTTGAACTCGCCACTGAACCAACTCCCGGCATCCACACGTTGCAGGTCGCTCCACGTCAGATCCCCTGCCACGCCCCAACCATTGCTGGTACGTTCAAGGTGATCGTCATGCAGCAGGAAAATCTCGCCATCCTTTGACAGCTTAACGTCAAACTCGACCATCAGATGGCCGTAGTACGCGCCAACATCAATGGCGGCCAGTGTGTTTTCCGGCGCCAGTTTACCGCCGCCACGGTGTGCGACAATGTGTGGATAAGGCCAGTAGCTCATATGCGTTGTCCTGTTTCTCCATCAAACAGATGCAGATGATTTTCCGCCAGATGCAGCCACAGCGTGCTGCCCGCCTGCGGGCGCTGCTGATGCGGCAGACGCACCACCAGCTTTTGTTCTCCCCAGCGTCCGTGCGCCAGGTTATCTGCACCCAGAATCTCGAGCGTATCCAGCACCATCGGAATACCGCCCTCTGCCTGCGAGCTTAACGCAATATGTTCCGGACGGATACCCAGTGTCATGTTGCGCCCGGCATATCCGCGGAATTGCCAGTTAATGGGCAGCGCCATGCCGCTGTCCAGCTCAAAATGGGTGCCTGCCTGACTGACTCGGCCATCCAGCAGGTTCATCGCCGGGCTGCCGATAAAGCTCGCCACGAAGCGAGAGGCCGGTTTTTCATATACTTCGACCGGTGTGCCGATTTGCTCGGCAACGCCTTTGTTCATCACCATCACCCGCTGCGCCAGCGTCATCGCTTCCACCTGGTCATGGGTGACGTACAGCGAAGTAGTGTTCAGGCGGCGATGCAGCTGTTGCAGTTCAAGGCGCATCTGGACGCGCAGCTTGGCGTCAAGGTTGGAGAGCGGTTCATCAAACAGAAAGACCGCCGGATCGCGCACAATCGCGCGCCCCATCGCCACACGCTGGCGCTGACCGCCGGAAAGCTCACGCGGACGGCGCTTCAGCAAACCGTCCAGTTCCAGAATACGTGCCGCTTCCTGCACACGCCCGGCGATGTGCGCTTTGCCCATGCCGCGAATTTTCAGGCCCCAGGCCATGTTCTCTTCCACGCTCATGTGCGGATAGAGCGCATAGTTCTGAAACACCATCGCGATACCGCGATCTTTCGGCTCCATTTCAGTGACACGCTGGCGATCAATCCAGATATCGCCGCTGGTGACGCGCTCAAGCCCGGCCACCATGCGTAACAGTGTCGATTTACCACAGCCGGACGGGCCGACCATTACAATGAACTCACCGTCAGACACATCAACGGTTAACGGCTGGATCACCTGCGTTTTTCCGCCATCCCAGCTTTTGCTTACTGCCTGTAATTTCAATCCGGCCATCTTATTTCTCACTGTCCACTAAACCACGCACAAACGCGCGCTGCATGGCTAAAACGATAATTACGGGAGGAATGAGCGTGAGCAGCATCGCGGCCATCACCTGATTCCAGAGCGTGGTGCCTTCACCATTGGAGATCATCCCTTTGATGCCCGCCACGGCGGTGCCGAGATTCACATCCTGAATAATCAGCAGCGGCCACAGATACTGGTTCCAGCCGTAAATGAAGGTGATCACGAACAGCGCCGCGAGGTTGGTTTTCGACAGCGGCAGCACGATGTCGCGGAAAAAGCGCATCGCCGACGCGCCATCAATGCGCGCAGCTTCAATCAGTTCGTCCGGCAGCGTCATGAAAAACTGACGGAACAGGAAGGTGGCGGTGGCCGAGGCCATCAGCGGCAGCGTCAGACCGGTGTAGCTGTCGAGCATGTTCAGCCGGGCGATCACTTCCACCGTCGGGAAGATACGTACTTCCACCGGCAGCATCAGGGTGATGAAGATCATCCAGAAGAACAGGTTACGCAGCGGAAAACGAAACCAGACGATGGCGAAGGCGGAGAGGATCGAGACGGCGATTTTGCCCACTGTAATGCCGAACGCCATGATGAAACTGTTGAGCATCATCAGCCAGAACGGCGCACTGTTAACGCCGACGCCCTCCCGCCAGATGGTCGCCATGTTCTCCAGCAGATGTGTTCCCGGCACCAGCGTCATTGGCGTGGCGTACACCGCGTTGTTGTCGAGCGTGGCCGCCACGAACGCGACGTACAGCGGAAACAGGATCACCGCAATACCGAGAATTAACATAGTGTGGCTGAATATCGTCAGCCCGGGGCGATGCTCAATCATTGGTAACGCACCTTGCTTTCAACGTAGCGGAACTGCACTACCGTCAGGACAATCACCAGCATCATCAGCACCACCGACTGCGCGGCAGAGGCGGAGAGATCAAGCCCGGCAAACCCTTCACGGTAAATTTTATAGATAAGCGTGGTCGTGGCCTGCACCGGCCCGCCCGCGGTAGCGGCATCGATCACCGGGAAGGTATCGAAGAAGGCGTAAACCAGGTTCACCACCAGCAGGAAAAAACTGACGGGCGCAATCAGCGGCAGCGACAGCTTAAAGAAACGACGAATCGGCCCGGCACCGTCAATTGCGGCGGCCTCGACCAGCGAACGGGGAATCGACTGCAGCGCGGCAAAGAAGAACAGGAAGTTGTAGCTGATCTGCTTCCAGACCGAGGCGAAAACCACGAGGAACATCGCCTGTCCGCTGTTCTGCGCGTGGTTCCAGTCATAACCGAACTCACCCAGCGCATGGGTGATTAACCCGCGTCCCGGGTTGAAGAGGAAGATCCACAGCACCGCCGCCACGGCGGGCGCCACTGCGTAGGGCAGCAGCATCAGTGTCTGATATAACCGGCTGCCGCGAACCACATAATCCACCAGTGCGGCAAAGAACAGTGAGACCAGCAGGCCGCTGACGGTCACCAGCGTACTGAATTTGATGGTGGTCCAGAAAGAATCCAGATAGTAGCTGTCGTGAAACAGCGCGACAAAGTTATCCAGGCCAACAAACTGACTGGAAAGCCCGAATGGATCAACGCTTTGCAGCGAGTACCACAATGCTTCGCCCGCAGGCCAGATAAAGAAAATGAGGGTGATCGCCAGCTGTGGCGCGACGAGGAGATAGGGCAGCCAACGAGAACGAAACACCGGACGGGATGAGGACATTAAAATTGGGTTCCTGAACAGCGCCGGGTGACGGCTCCGCCTTACCCGGCCTACGAAGTACTAAATGTAGGCCCGGTAAGCGCAGCGCCACCGGGCAATTTATTAAGATTTCGTCGACTGCTCAAAGCGACGCAGCAGCTGATTGCCACGTTCAACGGCGGCGTCCAGTGCCTGCTGAGGCGTTTTCTTACCTGTCCATACGCTTTCCAGCTCTTCATCCACCACGGTACGGATCTGCGGCATGTTGCCCAGACGCATACCTTTGGTGAACGGCAACGGCGGCTTGTTCAGCATCTGACGAGTGGCGATATCCGCGCCCGGGTTTTTGTCGTAATAGCCCTGCTCGCGGGTCAGGTCATACGCGGCTTTGGTGATCGGCAGGTAACCGGTTTTCTGGTGCCATTCCGCGGCGTTTTCTGGTTTCGCCAGGAACTCGAGGAATTTCGCCACGCCGGTGTAGGTCGCTTTGTCTTTACCCTGCATGACCCACAGGCTGGCGCCGCCGATAATCGCGTTCTGCGGTGCGCCTTTCACGTCAGCGTCATATGGCATCATACCCACGCCATAATTGAATTTGGCGTAATGACGGATGTCTGCCAGTGAACCGGAAGAGGCGGTGGTAATGGCGCAGTCACCGTTATAGAACTTCTCGGTGGACTCGTCTTTACGACCGAAGTAGCTGAAATCACCCTTCTTGTTCAGTTCTTCGAGCATGGCGATGTGTTTCACCTGCTCCGGCTTGTTGAATTCCAGCACCGCGTCAGTACCGTCAAAGCCGTTATTTTTGGTTGCGACCGGCAGACCGTGCCAGGCGCTGAAGTTTTCAATCTGGATCCAACCCTGCCAGCCGCTGGCGTAACCACATTTCGCGCCAGACGCTTTCAGTTTCGCCGTATACGCGGCCAGATCCTGCCAGGTTTTCGGCGGCTGCTCCGGATCTAAACCGGCTTTTTTGAAGGCATCTTTGTTGTAGTACAGCACCGGCGTGGAGCTGTTGAACGGCTGAGACAGCAGGTGACCCGTTTTCGAATCGGAGTAGTAACCGGAAACGGTCGGGACGAACTGTGACTCATCAAATTTGATGTTGGCGTCGCTGAACACTTCATACACCGGCTTGATCGCTTTGGAAGCCATCATGGTGGCGGTGCCAACTTCATAAACCTGTAACAGGGCGGGAGCGTTGCCGGTACGGAACGCGGCGATACCCGCGCTCAGGCTTTGTTCATAGTTGCCTTTATAAACCGGCACAATTTTGTAATCCGGGTTTGCCTGGTTGAAACGTTGCGCCAGGGAATCCACTTCTTTTCCCAGTTCCCCTTCCATGGAATGCCAGAACGGGATCGTGGTTTCTGCCAGCGCGTTGCCAGCAAATGCCAGACTGAGCGCCAGTCCTAAAGCTGTGTGTCGTAACGAAGTCATTCGGTTATCTCTCTTGTTTTGTGCCGGATGCGCGAAATCACGCGTTTGTGCTCGCGAGGTAACATGACATGTACGAATGACAGAAAAATAATCTTTCAGTTACAGAGAGATGACAGGAGCGCGGAAGAAAAATGATGAAATGGTGACGAAACGATGTAAGCCCGGCACGATGCACGCGGCCGGGCAATGAATGAATTAACCGCCGAGGTAAGCGCTGCGTACGGCTTCGTTTGCCAGCAACGCGTCGCCGGTATCGGATAGCACGACGTGCCCGTTTTCCAGCACGTAACCACGGTCGGCGAGTTTCAGCGCCTGGTTAGCGTTCTGCTCGACGAGGAAGATGGTCATACCCTGATCGCGCAATTGTTCGATGGTATCGAATATCTGCTGGATGATGATCGGCGCCAGGCCAAGCGACGGTTCGTCCAGCAACAGCAGACGCGGCTGGCTCATCAACGCGCGGCCAATCGCCAGCATTTGCTGCTCGCCACCGGACATGGTGCCCGCACGCTGGAGACGACGCTCATGCAGGCGCGGGAACAATTCATAGACCCACTGAATGCGCGTCTGATACTGATCGCGATCGGCAAAAAAGCCGCCCATCGCCAGGTTCTCTTCCACCGTCATCCGCGAAAAGACGCGACGACCTTCCGGCACAATCGCCACCGCTTCCCGCATGATTTTCGCGGTTTGCCAGTCGGTAATGTCTTTACCGTCGAACACCACCTTCCCGCTGGTCGCGCGCGGATCGCCGCACAGCGTGCCGAGCAGCGTGGTTTTCCCCGCACCGTTGGCACCAATGAGCGTCACAATTTCGCCCTGATTAATATGCAAACTGACGTTATGCAGCGCCTGAATTTTACCGTAGTGGGCGCTGACACCGTCAAAAGACAGCATGACTTTTTCCATCTTATGCCTCACCCAAATACGCGCGGATCACATCCGGGTTATTACGAATTTCCTCCGGCGTCCCTTTCGCCAGCGGCATTCCCTGATTCACGACGTAAATACGATCGGAAATCCCCATCACCAGTTTCATATCATGCTCAATCAGCAGAATGGTGGTGTTGTGATGGCTGCGCAGCTCGGCGATAAGTTCGTCCAGCTCTTTGGTCTCTTTCGGGTTAAGCCCTGCCGCCGGCTCGTCGAGCATCAGGATTTCCGGCAGCGTCACCATACAGCGGGCAATCTCCAGACGACGCTGGTCACCATAAGCCAGGTTGCTCGCCTGACGGTTGGCATGCGCCAGCAGGCCGATACGCTCAAGCCAGGCCGCGGCGCGATCCAGCGATTCACTTTGCGCGCGGCGGAACGCCGGGGTTTTCAGCAACCCCGAGAACACCCCGGTTTTCAGTTGCTGATGTTGCGCCACCAGCAGGTTTTCAATCACTGTCATTTCACGGAACAAGCGCACGTGCTGGAAAGTCCGCACCACGCCCATCCGGGCAATCTGCTGACCCGACATACCCTCGAGGTGTTGCTCGCGAAGGCGAATAGTGCCGCCGGTCGGTTTATAAAAACCGGTCAGGCAGTTGAACACGGTGGTTTTCCCCGCGCCGTTCGGCCCAATCAGCGAGACGATTTCCCGCGGATACAGCTCCAGCGACACGTTGTTAACTGCCAGCAAGCCGCCGAAGCGCATCATCAGGCCATCAACAGATAATAATGGACTCATGCCCGCTCTCCTTTCGCTTGCCCGTTTTTCAGTTTCATCTGCACACGGGTCATCGGCAGTAAGCCCTGCGGACGCCAGATCATCATCAGCACCATCAAACCACCCAGCATTAACATGCTGTATTCATTGAAATCACGCATCAGTTCGCGCGAGACCACCAGCAGGATAGCCGCCAGGATGACCGCAAACTGAGAACCCATCCCGCCAAGCACCACGATCGCCAGCACAAACGCCGATTCGGCGAAGGTGAAAGATTCCGGGCTGACGAAACCCTGACGGGCGGCGAACAGCGTACCGGCAAAACCCGCAAACGCGGCGCTGATGGTGAACGCCGTCAGCTTGATACGCGTCGGGCTCAGGCCCAGCGAGCGGCAGGCGATTTCATCTTCGCGCAACGCTTCCCACGCGCGGCCCAGCGGCATACGCAGCAGACGGTTAATCACGAACAGGCTCAACACCACCAGCAGCAGCGCCACCAGGTAGAGGAACACCACGCGGTCGGATGGATCATATTTCACGCCGAAGAAGTTGCTGAAGGTATCCCAGCCGCCTTCGCGGGCGGTACGGCTGAACTCGAGACCGAAAAGTGTCGGTTTCGGGATCTGGCTGATGCCGTTCGGGCCACCGGTAATTTCGGTGTTGTTGAGCAGCAGAATGCGGACGATTTCCCCGAAGCCGAGGGTCACGATGGCCAGATAGTCACCGCGCAAACGCAGTACCGGGAAGCCAAGCAGGAAGCCCGCCAGCGCCGATACCAGACCGGCGAGCGGCAGGCAGGTCCAGAAGCCGAGGCCGTAATAGTGGTTCAGCAGCGCGAAAGTGTAGGCGCCGATGGCGTAGAAACCGCCGTAGCCCAGCACCAACAGCCCGGACAGGCCCACCACCACGTTCAGGCCAAGACCGAGAATGATGTAAATCATCGTCAGGGTGGCGATGTCCACCGTACCGCGGGAGACCATAAACGGCCAGGCGACGGCAATCACCAGCAGCGCAATCAGAAACAGCTTCTGTTTTACCGTCGAGCCATCAATCGCTGGCAGAATAAACTTCGGCCCGGAGACGCCTTTCAGAGCATGAGTGAACAACGGGCGCAGTAACTGAAAGAAAAAGACCACTGCAGTGCCGATAAACACCCACTGCCAGCGAATATCCGACGCCGAACCCACGATCAGTCTGGTGCCGTCCAGCCCCAGCTGTACGCCCATGAACACACCGGCCAGCACGAAAAACAGGACCGCCGAAAGCAGCGCCATCGCAAAATGCATCGGTTTCATACTTTTTCTACCTCCGGGCGACCCAGGATGCCGGTCGGCATCACCAGCAGCACCAGAATCAGCAGCGCAAACGACACCACATCTTTATATTCGGTACTCAGATACGCAGAAGAGAGCGCTTCCGCCACGCCGAGGATCAGCCCGCCGATCATCGCCCCCGGAATACTGCCGATCCCGCCCAGCACCGCAGCAGTAAAGGCTTTCATCCCTGCCATAAACCCGATGTACGGGTTGATAACGCCGTAGAACTGCCCAAGCAACACACCCGCCACTGCCGCCATCGCCGCGCCGATCACAAAGGTCAGCGCGATGACGCGGTCAGTGTTAATGCCGAGCAGGCTCGCCATTTTCAGATCTTCCGCGCAGGCACGGCAGGCGCGACCCATGCGCGAGTAGCGAATGAACACCGTCAGCGCCAGCATCGCGATAAAGGTCACGACCCAGATAACCAACTGCATTGTGGTAATGGAGGCAGAGAAATGTTCGCTGCTTCCCACCACCCACTGACCATCAACCAGGTTCGGCAGGGCGATATCACGCGAGCCTTCCGTCAGGCTGACGTAGTTTTGCAGGAAGATGGACATCCCGATGGCGGAGATCAGCGCGATCAGACGCTTGGAGCTGCGCACCGGGCGGTAAGCCACCCGTTCGATGCTCCAGCCGTAGGCGCTGGCGATGATAATCGCGCCAATAAAACCGGCGGCGATCAGCAGCCAGCTGGCGTCAATACCCAGCATCATGAGCGCGGCGATGATCATGAACGAGACATAGCTGCCGATCATGTACACCTCGCCATGGGCGAAGTTGATCATGCCGATAATGCCGTACACCATGGTGTAGCCGATGGCGATCAGCGCATAGGTGCTTCCCAGCGTGACGCCGTTAAACATCTGCTGCAAAAAATAGAGGAACTGCTCGGACATAAAGTAACCTTTTCAACCCTACAGAACGGGATAATCATTTGGCTGCGGTTGACGAACCGTCGGCATGCCACTGGAAAACTCCAAACTCAAATCCCTTCAGATCGCCTTTTTCATCCCAGTTCAGCGGCCCTATTACGGTATCTGCACCGTGTGCTTTCAGATCGTTAATCAGATCCTGTGGTTCTTTGCTGCCTGTACGATCCATGGCGGTTGCCAGCGACTGTACAGCGGCGTAAGTGATCCAGACATACGGCCCGCTTGGATCTTTTTTCTCTTCTTTCAGCGCATTGACGATAGCGCTGTTTGCCGGAACCTGGTCATAGCGTTTCGGCATGGTCACCAGCATGCCCTCTGCGGCATCGCCCGCGATATTGGACAGCGACGCGTTACCCACACCTTCCGGCCCCATAAACTGGGTTTTCAGGTTGACCGAGCGTGCCTGACGCAGCAACTGCCCCATTTCCGGGTAATAGCCACCGTAATAGACGAAATCGATATTCTCTTTCTTCAGGCGGGAGACGAGGGCTGAGAAATCTTTTTCCCCGGCGGTGATGCCGTCAAAAAAGACCACACTGGCGCCGCCCTGTTTCAGGCCATCCTGCACCGAACGTGCCAGCCCTTCGCCGTACTGCTGTTTGTCATGAATGATCGCGATACGCTGCGGCTTCACGTTCTCAAGAATGTATTTCGCCGCTGTCGGCCCCTGAGAAGAGTCAAGCCCGGCGGTACGCATAATGTACTGGTAGCCACGCTGGGTCAGCTCCGGGTTGGTTGCGCCCGGCGAGATCATCAGAATACCTTCGTCTTCGTAGATGTCAGACGCGGGCTGGGTGGAAGAGGAGCAAAGATGGCCGATGACGTACTTAATGCCGTCGTTGACCACTTTGTTAGCGACGGCCACGGCCTGTTTCGGATCGCATGCGTCGTCATATTCAACGCCGACCAGCTTATCGCCTTTGATGCCGCCTTTTGCGTTGATGTTTTTGATGGCTTCACGTGCACCGTTGAATTCCATATCGCCCCATTGAGCCACCGGGCCGGACATCGCACCAACAATCGCCACTTTAATTTCGTCTGCCAGAGCAGCCTGTGACATTGCCAGTGCGATCATCCCCGCGATCACTGTCTTCGCGTTCCTTTTCATTCGTTAAACTCCGTTCGTGATGTCTGTGAATTTCTTGTAATTTTCTGGTTAAGAATCATGCTGTATTTTTATTGCACAATTCTATTTTTACCAGTTTCTTTAATGGTTTAGAGTCATCTTTTACTGAAATTCAGATCAAAATCTCTATTTTTCAGTCGATTAAGGAAAGATAATATTCTGAAATAATCGAGAGATAAACAAAAAAAGTCCGCGCCACAGCATAATATAACGGCATATAAAGCCGAACAATTCACTGCCCATCAGGCTAAAATGCTGCTTCTTTTTCGATCCCTAATGGATAAATCTGCATCGTTAATGAAGTAAAAATTAATCGGCTAATGAATGAATAAAAAACAGGCCCCCTACGAATGAGAAATTGAGTACACTTTCCTGACCGTTGTTACAGGAAAGCTTTGAATGAAACTGACCATCATCCGCCTTCAAACCCTGAGCGAGCAGGACAAAATCGATCTGGGTAAAATCTGGCCGGAATATACCGAAGCCTCATTAGCACTCGATGAATTACACCGTATTTACGCCGCCCGTTTTAACGATCGTCTGCTGGCGGCAGTTCGCGTGACCCTGAGCGGCACCGAAGGCGCGCTGGACTCTCTGCGCGTGCGTGACGTCACCCGCCGTCGCGGCGTGGGGCAATATCTGGTGGAAGAGGTGCTGCGCGACAACCCCAGCATTTCCAGCTGGTGGATGGCAGATGTTGGCGTCGAAGATCGTGGCGTGATGGCGGCGTTTATGCAGGCGCTGAATTTCACCGCGCAGAAAGGCGGCTGGGAAAAACGATAAAAAAGCCCGGCGCTAACCGGGCTATCATTTTTACAGACTCAGTGCAGGCCGGGTAAGGCGACGCCGCCACCCGGCACTACTCTCATTTGGCATCAGTGGCAGTGCCGTTCGCATGCCAGGTAAAGACGCCGAACTCAAAGCCTTTCAGGTCGCCTTTCTCATCCCAGGACAGCGGTCCCATGACGGTATCGACGCTGTTGGCTTTCAGCCATGTGGCGATTTCCGCCGGATCGTCAGACTGGTTCAGACCGGCTGACAGCGATTGCACCGCCGCATAGGTGGTCCAGACGAACGCGCCGCTCGGATCTTCTTTCTTCGCTTTAATCGCATCCACCACCGGTTTGTTCGCCGGGATCTGATCGTAGTTCTTCGGCTTGGTTACCAGCATGCCTTCCGCAGATTCACCGGCAATGTTAGACAGTGAAACGTTCGCCACGCCTTCCGGCCCCATAAACTGCGTTTTCAGACCCGCAGCACGCGCCTGGCGCAGGATCTGCCCCATTTCCGGGTGATAGCCGCCGTAGTAGACGAAATCGATATTTTCTTTCTTCAGACGTGCCACCAGGGTGGAGAAATCTTTCTCGCCCGCAGTGATACCATCAAAGAACACGACGTTAGCGTTGCCTTTCTTGAGACCGTCCTGTACCGCACGGGCCAGGCCTTCACCGTACTGCTGCTTATCGTGAACAATAGCAATGCGCTGCGGTTTCACTTTCTCAAGAATATATTTTGCGGCAGTCGGACCCTGATCGGAATCGAGACCGGTGGTGCGCAGCACCAGTTTATAACCGCGCGCGGTCAGCTCAGGCGCTGTCGCCGCCGGTGTGATCATCAGAATGCCTTCGTCTTCGTAGATATCAGACGCTGGCTGGGTGGAAGAGGAACAGAGATGGCCGATAACGTACTTAACGCCGTCGTTAACCACTTTGTTCGCTACCGCTACCGCCTGTTTCGGGTCGCAGGCATCATCATATTTGGTAATAACGAGCTTGTTGCCTTTGATGCCGCCTTTCGCATTGATATCCGCAACCGCCTGCTCAGCACCGGTAAATTCCTGATCGCCATATTGCGCAACCGGACCGGACATCGCACCGACCACGGCGACTTTGATGTCTTCTGCCAGCGCCATCTGACTGAACGCCAACGCGATACATCCTGCCAGTAACGCTTTACCCTTCATTTTCATCCTGAGATTCCCCATTGTTTATGGTGATTGCATTTGTTGTGATGTTGTTTTTTAGCGCTTTATTTCGATTTTATGTCTACCGCCCGCGCTTATGCAGCATACTCTGCTAAAACATACCCCATTTTTCAGTATTTGACAGGTGAAATTTGACGATTTTTTTACAGGGGCAAGGGTAAAAAAAAGCCGCTCCGAAGAGCGGCTGGTGGTTTATCGGGTCAGCGAGCGGTAAATGATATCAAGCGCTTTGCGGAACTGCTCATCCGGGATCGTGAGCGGATAGAGGAAGCGGATGACGTTGCCATACACGCCGCAACTCAGCAGCAGCAGCCCCTCTTTCATCGCTTTTTCCTGGAACTGACGGGTATATTCCGGGGAAGGCTGGCCGGTCTGCGGATCGTTAAACTCTACCGCCACCATCGATCCCTGCGCGCGGATGTCGGTGATCCAGGCGCACTCCGGTCTGGCTTTATTCAGGACTTCCGTCAGGTGTTGACCGAGCTGGCTGGCGCGCTGGCACAGGTTCTCTTCTTCAATCACATCCAGCACGGCATGCGCTGCCGCCACCGCCAACGGGTTACCGGCGTAGGTACCGCCCAGTCCGCCAGGCGCTGGCGCGTCCATTACGTCTGCACGACCCACTACACCGGAGAGCGGCATCCCGCCTGCCAGGCTTTTTGCCATCGTCATCAGATCCGGCTTCACGTCGTAGTGCTGCATGGCGAACAGTTTGCCGGTACGGGCAAAACCGGTCTGCACTTCATCAGCAATCAGCAGAATACCGTGGGTGTCGCACAGCGTGCGCAGCCCCTGGATGAAATCAGCGGGCGCAACGTTGAAACCGCCTTCGCCCTGTACCGGCTCAAGAATGATCGCCGCGACCTGATCGGGCGCGATATCCGCTTTGAAAATACGATCCAGACTCTTCAGCGCATCAGCAGTGGTCACGCCATGTGCGGCATTGGGATAGACGCCGTGATACACCGAACCCGGGAACGGACCAAAGCCGATTTTGTACGGTGCCACTTTGCCGGTCAGCGCCATGGTCATAAAAGTACGACCGTGGAAACCGCCACCAAAGGTGATAAGGCCAGGGCGTCGGGTGTAAGCGCGGGCGATTTTCACCGCGTTCTCGACCGCTTCGGCGCCAGTAGTGAAAAACGCTGTTTTTGCCGGGCCTGCAATCGGTGCCAGCGCGTTAATGCGCTCGGCCAGCGTGACATAACTTTCGTAGGGAACGATCTGGTAAGCGGTATGGGTAAAAGCCTGAAGCTGTTTTTCAATTGCCGCGACCACTTTCGGGTGACGATGGCCGGTATTCAGCACGGCAATCCCGGCGGCAAAATCGATAACTTCATTGCCTTCAGTATCCCACAGCGTGGCGTTCTCAGCCTGCTGCGCATAGTAATCGCACATCACCCCCACACCGCGCGGCGTTGCCTGTAAACGACGCTGATTCAGTTCGCTATTTTTCATGCTGCTGTTCCCCATCATTGATTCGGTCAGTGTTAACAACTATGAAACAATGTCATGGTTTTACCCCTTAAGCGGTCCTATAATCGAGTACCAGTTTCGAATAATTGAGGGATCCAATTGCGTTCTTTAGTGTGTGATCTCCTGCAGCTGCGGATGGACGAGCAGCGCGAAGGCAAACTGCACAAGAAACTCTATAACGCGATCCGACTGTCGATACTTGATGGCAGCCTGCCGCCGCAGAGCCGTTTACCGCCGTCGCGCGATCTCGCCGCGCAGCTTAAACTTTCACGAAACACGGTCCTCACTGTCTATGAACAGCTGGGAGCCGAAGGCTACATTGTTTCCTGGTCCGGTAGCGGCACCTTTGTGGCGCAGACGGTGCCGGACAGCCTGCTCTTTGCCTCTCAGCCCTCTGCGGAGAGCGCCCGGAAAACGCGGAGTGTGACGTTCTCGCAACGTGGTCAGCGCCTCCTTGAGCATAGCAGCGCCAGCCCGCGTCAGTGGGGTGCATTTCTGCCCGGTATTCCGGACGTCAGCGAGTTCCCGCATGCGCTGCTGCGGAAAATCCATCATCGCCTCAGCCGTAAACCGCTGCCAATGCAGTTTTCTTATAGCCCGTCCGGCGGCAGCCCGGCGCTACAGCAGGCGCTGATGGAGTATCTGCGCGTGGCGCGCTCGGTGCGCTGCACGCCGGATCAAATCCTCATTACCGAAGGCATTCATCAGGCTATCGATCTGGTATCGCGCATGTTGTGTAACCCCGGCGATCGCGCCTGGATTGAAGAGCCTGCCTACTGGGGAATTCGCAATGTGCTGCAGATGAACGGCGTGGAGTTGCAGGCGATAGCGGTCGATAAAAGCGGTATGAACCCGCCCGATCTCGTCGAAACACCGCCGCGGCTGATATTCGTCACTCCCTCGCACCAGTATCCGCTCGGCTGTGTCATGAGCCTGGAGCGCCGCCAGCGTTTGCTCGCGCTCGCCCACCAGACCGGTAGCTGGATTGTTGAAGATGATTACGACAGCGAGTTTCGCTTCTCCGGCCAGCCCATCCCGGCGTTGCAGGGGTTAGTGGAAGACGCGCCGGTCATTTACACCGGAACGTTCAGTAAAACGATGTGGCCCGGTCTGCGCCTGGGGTATGTCGTGCTGCCGCAGGTACTGGCGCAAACGCTGAAAACTGCCCATGCGGAGCTGTATCGCGGTGGACGGCTGCTGGATCAGGCCACGCTGGCGGAATTTATCGCCGAAGGGCATTACACCGCCCACATCCGCCGTATGCATCTGCTCTACGCCCGTCGACGCCAGCGGCTGGCGGGGCTGATTATCACGTATCTGGGGAAAGATGCGCTCAGCGACTTCAACGACAACGCCGGTTTACACCTGGTGCTGAAGCTCGACGACGATTGTGATGACGTGGCGATTGCCCGCGCGGCGAATGAAAAGGGTGTGCTGGTGCGTCCGCTCTCACGCTACTACCTGAAAAAAACGGCGATGCGTGGTTTGCTGATGGGGTTTGCGGCGATGAAAGAAGAAGAGATGGAAGGGGCGTTTAAAGTCCTGCTGAGCTGTATAAAAAAATAAAGCCGGGTGGCGACTACGCCTTACCCGGCCTGCATTTGCGCGATATGACGATTACGCTTCGATCGCGGCGCGCAGTTTTTTCATCGCGTTCTTTTCAAGCTGTCGCACGCGCTCAGCGGAAACGCCGTAGCGATCGGCCAGCTCCTGCAGCGTGGACTTGTTGTCTTCGTCCAGCCAGCGGGCGCGGATGATGTCCTGACTACGTGCGTCAAGACCTTCCATCGCGTGAGTCAGCTTGTTGGCAGCCTGATCTTCCCAGTTGTCCTCTTCAATGCCATCAGCAAAGTTAGAGGATTTGTCCTGCAGATAGAGCACCGGCGCCATCGGCTGGCTGTCGGACTCGTCGTCCGGCGACATGTCAAAGGTCATGTCCTGCGCCGCCATACGCGATTCCATCTCACGCACGTCTTTGCTGGAAACACCCAGCTCACGGGCAACCATTTCCACTTCATCCTGGTTAAACCAGCCCAGACGCTGCTTGGTTTTGCGCAGGTTAAAGAACAGTTTACGCTGCGCTTTGGTGGTGGCGACCTTCACGATACGCCAGTTACGCAGCACGTATTCGTGAATTTCTGCTTTGATCCAGTGAACCGCGAAGGAGACCAGACGCACACCCACTTCCGGGTTGAAGCGACGCACGGCCTTCATCAGACCGATGTTGCCTTCCTGGATCAAGTCAGCCTGCGGCAGGCCGTAGCCCGCATAATTACGAGCAACGTGAACAACAAAGCGCAGGTGAGACAGGATCAGCGTCTTAGCTGCTTCCAGATCGCCCTGGTAATGCAGCCTTTCAGCCAGTGCCCGCTCTTCATCAGCCGACAACATCGGCCATGCGTTCGCAGCCCGGATATAAGATTCCAGGTTACCAACGGGGGCTAAAGCTAAATTTTGCATTTCTTTGGTCATTCAAATCCTCTCAATTCGTATCTTCTGAGCCATGCCGTCCCTCTTAGAGGCAACAAGCATGCCAGAACTGATGAGCAACGAGATTAGCATTCACTCTTTTATCAGACAGTGATTTTATCCACAAGTTCAATGCAACCTTGTGGGTAAATTACGCACAAAATGTGACACAGAAATGATAATGCGGGGGAAGAGAGAAACAGGGACTCTTCCCTGCAGAGCGATTTTCGATGCAGGGAAAGAGTATATCAGAATTTTTTTAATCCGGCGTAAAGTGGCGTAAATGTTGTACGGTCGCCAGCCACGCCGCCACCCAGCCGATCATTGCGCTGACCAGCAGCAACAGCAGGCATTCATCGAACGACAGGCCGCTCAGCTCAAACTGGGTGCCAAATACTTTAGCCACTTCGGTCACCGCCGACGACAGCCGCATCACCAGAATTTCGGACAAAATGAGCGACAAAAACGCGCCAGAGAAGCCCAACAACGCGCCACCGTAGAGGAAAGGTCTCAGGATAAATCCGTCGGTTGCGCCAATCAGCTTCTGCACGTTGATGGTATCGCGACGGGCAAAGATACTCAGACGCACGCTGTTGCCGATGACGAGAAATACCGCCGCCACCATCAACACGCCGATCATCGCCGACACGCGCCCCACCAGACCGGTTAACGATGCCAGACGCGCGAACCAGCTGTCATCCATACGCACTTCGTCCACGCCGTGAACGCGTGATACGCGATCACGCAACGTGTTCAGCGATTCGGTTCCCTGAAAGTCCAGTTTCGGGATCACCACCGCAACGGCAGGCAATGGGTTCTCTTCCAGCATATCCAGCGCGCCGCCAAACCCCGACCAGTTACGGAACTCGCCCAGCGCCTCTTCGCGCGAGAGATAGTTCACTTTCTCCACGCCCTGCTCGGCCTGCAACTGCGCCACCACCTGCGCGGCGGCGTCGTCATCCAGCGTTTTATCCAGATAGACGGTGATCTGCGGTGACGGATAATACTGCGCCGCAGCGCTGTTGACGTTTTTGTACACCATATAGCAGACGCTCGGCAGCGTCAGGGAGATAGCGATGACCATCACCGTCAGGAACGTCGCCAGTGGTTTGCTTTTCAGATCCTGCAACGCGCCCTGCCAGGCATAGCGCACCTGCTCATTAAAGACGTTGGTTTTACGGGAGTTGGGCTTCGTCGATGCCCTGGCGCGCTTTGGCGCATTGCGGTTGCCATCACCCTGCCCGCTGCCAGACGAGCGGACGCGATCAAAGCGATTGCTGAACCGCCGGATATGATTCATTGCCTCGCGTTTATTCACCATGGCCTCCATGCAAATGCCCGTCGCTCAGCGTCAGCATGCGATAGGAACGACTGGAGATCAGCCCCAAATCGTGCGTCGCCATCAGCACGGTGACCCCCACGCGGTTGAACTCTTCAAACAGGCGCAGAATACCTTCCGACAGCACCTCGTCCAGGTTACCGGTAGGTTCATCCGCCAGCAGGACGGCCGGTTTGTTCACCACCGCGCGGGCAATGCCCACGCGTTGCTGTTCACCGCCGGAAAGCTGAATCGGGAGACTTTTCGCTTTATCGAGCAGTCCGACTTTGTCCAGCGCTGCCGACACGCGACGACGAATGTCATCACCGCTGGCGCCAGCGATGATCAGCGGGATCGCCACGTTGTCGTAGACGGTTCTGTCCATCAGCAGATGGTGATCCTGAAAAATCATACCGATCTGACGACGCAGAAACGGCACTTCGCGGTTTTTCAGCCGCGTGATGTCGTGGCCGCTAAACAAGATTTTTCCGGCGCTCGGACGCTCAATCCCACAGATCAGCTTGAGCAGTGTACTTTTCCCCGCGCCGGAATGGCCGGTCAGGAACGCCATCTCGCCCGGTTGCAGGTGGAATGTGACCCCCTGCAACGCTTGTCTCCCACCGAGATAGGCCTTGCTGACATGTTCAAAGCGAATCATTGTTAGTCCTCTCGGGCAAAAAGTGCCTCAATAAAATCGCCCGCATTAAACGGACGTAAGTCCTCTATACGTTCGCCGACGCCGATGTAGCGGATCGGAATGCCGAACTGATCGGCAACGGAGAAGATCACCCCGCCTTTCGCGGTGCCGTCAAGCTTGGTCAACGTGATCCCGGTCAGGCCAACCGCTTCGTGGAACAGTTTCGCCTGGCTGATGGCGTTCTGCCCGGTGCTGGCGTCGATAGTCAGCATCACCTCGTGCGGCGCCTCTTCGTCGAGTTTTTTCATCACCCGGACTATCTTCTTCAGCTCTTCCATCAGGTGCGATTTGTTCTGCAAACGCCCGGCGGTATCGGCGATCAGCACATCAATGTTGCGCGCTTTCGCCGCCTGAATGGCGTCGAAAATCACCGAGGCGGAATCAGCGCCGGTATGCTGCGCAATCACCGGAATATTGTTGCGCTGACCCCAGACCTGCAACTGTTCAACCGCCGCGGCGCGGAAAGTATCACCCGCCGCCAGCATCACTGATTTACCCTGCTGTTCAAACTGGCGCGCCAGTTTGCCGATGGTGGTGGTTTTACCCACACCGTTAACGCCAACCATCAGAATAACAAACGGTGTTTTGCCTTCAATATTAAGCGGTTCATCCACTTTTGCGAGGATATCGCCCATTTCATCTTTCAGCAGACCGTACAATGCTTCAGCGTCGCGCAGTTGTTTGCGGCTCGCACCTTCGGTCAGATTGGTGATGATCTTACGGGTCGTTTCCACGCCGACGTCGGCAATCAGCAGCTGTTCTTCCAGCTCATCAAACAGATCATCGTCGATTTTCTTGCCGCGGAACAGGCTGATAAATCCGGATCCGAGATTTTCTTTTGTCTTTACCAGGCTACGCTTCAGACGTGAGAAGAACCCTTCTTTAGTGGGTTTTTCCTGTTCCTGCGGGGCAACATCCGTAGCAGGCTCAGCGTCACCATCGATGGCATTTTCCGCCGCGTCGGCCGCTGCCAGCGCCTGCACTTCCAGTTCGTCGTCGGAAATCACCGGTTCGTCGTCTTCCGGCAGCGGCAGTTCTTCATGCGCGATCGCCGCCTCTGTCGCCGGTTCGTCTTCAGTAACCTCAGCGACATCCTCAACCGCAGGCTCAACCGTCGTTTCTTCTTGCTGTTCTTCCGCTATCGCCTGTTGTTCGTCTGTCTGCTGTTCAACATCGGTTTCCTGCGCCTGCTCTTTCTGGCCAAGACCCAGCCAGGAAAACAGGCCACGTTTTTTCTCTTTTGCCATTGGCGACCACACTCCTCGCTGTTGATTCATGGCACAGCCGCCTTATCGCAAACAGGGGGCTGAAAAAAATAATAATTTAGCGGTGTAGTCTACCACTTAACTTAGCGCGCATCACCGCATTAAGGTTTCGCCAATCGCCGCTCATCGCTAGAATAGCAGGGGAAAAGAGTGAACTGAGCAATAAAATGAAGAAACCTAATCACGCGGGCAGCGGCCAGATCCGCATTATCGGCGGGCAATGGCGCGGTCGAAAGCTACCGGTGCCTGACAGCCCCGGCCTGCGACCGACGACCGACCGGGTCCGCGAAACCCTGTTTAACTGGCTGGCACCGCATATGGTCGACGCGCGTTGCCTCGACTGTTTTGCCGGTAGCGGCGCGTTGGGGCTGGAAGCCCTCTCACGTTATGCCGCCAGCGCCACGCTGCTGGAAATGGATCGCAACGTCTCCCGGCAATTACAGCAAAACCTTGCCACACTAAAAGCAGCCAACGCCCGTGTCGTGAATACCAATTCGCTGACCTTCCTGGCGCAGCCTGGTACACCGCACGATGTCGTGTTTATTGATCCGCCATTCCGTAAAGGGCTGTTGGATGAGACGCTGCACCTGCTGGAAAGCAACGGCTGGCTGGCGGATGACGCGCTGATTTATGTCGAAAGTGAAGTAGAAAACGGTTTACCGCCGGTGCCTGCCAGCTGGGATTTGCATCGGGAAAAAGTGGCGGGACAGGTCGCTTACCGTTTGTATCATCGGGAAACGCAAGGAGAAAACGATGCTGATTAACTTAGGACGCCTGCTGATGCTGTTTGTCTGGGCGTTTCTGCTACTGAATCTGGTGCAGCCGTTTCCGCGTCCGCTGAATATTTTTGTTAATGTCGCGCTGGTATTTATGGTGCTGATGCACGGCATGCAAATGGCGCTGCTGAAAACGACGCTGCCAAAAGATGGCCCACAAATGACCACCTGGGAGAAGATCCGTATTTTCCTGTTTGGGGTGTTTGAACTGCTGGTCTGGCAGAAAAAGTTTAAGGCGCAGATGAAGAAGTAATTTGTGCGTTTTGGCCCGGTGGCGCTTCGCTTACCGGGCCTACGAAGATTAATGGTCTGCGGTAAATCCCTCAAACCTTGACCCTTTGTAGCTCAGCGTTCCTTTATCGCCCACGGTCAACTGGTGATACTGTTTTTCATTCAGGCGGAACGTCATTTCCAGCCCGCCGTTTTCCGGTTTAAAACTGACGTCATAACGCATACTGCTGCCCGCCGGGGCAACAATCTGCTGGCGTGAACGGCGATCATCCAGCACCTTCTCACGCTTGTTGCTCACCACGACCCGCTTTTGCATCAGCGGTGCGGCGTCGTTATCCATCTTTTCGCGGCGCTGCTGGACGTAACGAAACGACGCGGCAACGACAATAATCGCCACCACCACGACAAAAAACAGCGGCATTTTACTCATTCATCAGTCCCATAAGAATTTACGGAAATCAGCATACCGCGGCATGCCGTGCATTGTCATCCCTGTGCCCGGAGCACTACACTGGAGGGAAGAGCCTTGAGCGTACCGCTCATTCAACAATAACAGATACAGGGACTTACTATGCTTTGGTCGTTTATTGCTGTCTGTTTATCCGGCTGGTTGTACGTCGATGCGTCGTATCGCGGCCCCGTCTGGCAACGCTGGGTATTCAAACCCGTCACCCTGATCCTGCTTCTGCTGCTGGCGCTGCAGGCGCCGATGTTCGACACCATCAGTTATCTGGTGCTGGCGGGCTTGTGTGCCTCGCTGGTGGGCGATGCGCTGACGCTGCTGCCCCGTCAGCGGCTGTTGTACGCCATTGGCGCGTTTTTCCTGTCGCACCTGCTGTATACCATCTATTTTGCCAGCCAGATGACGCTCTCTTTCTTCTGGCCGCTGCCGCTGGCGCTCATCATCATCGGCGCGGTGCTGATTGCGGTGATCTGGACCCGACTGGAAGAGTTCCGCATGCCAGTGCTCACCTTTATCGCGATGACGCTGGTGATGGTGTGGATTGCGGGCGAGCTGTGGTTCCTGCGCCCCACCAGCCCGGCGCTGTCCGGTTTCCTGGGCGCGGGGTTGCTGCTGGTCGGCAATATCGTCTGGATGGTCAGTCATTATCGCCATCGGTTCAAAGCGGACAGCGCGATTGCCGCCGCCTGCTACTTCGCCGGGCACTTCCTGATCGTTCGTTCGCTTTATCTGTAATTAGCGCTTGACTCTGGAGTCGACTCCAGAGTGTATCCTCCGCGTAAATGAGAAAATTATCATTCGCGGAGGATGCCATGTCGACGTCAGAATCAGGCGGCAAAAAGGCCCCACAATTTACGTCATTCAAAATCGCGCCGGTCGTTGAAAAGGTGGATGAATGCTGCTGCGACGGCAGTTGCGATACCCCGGCGCCGGTCATTGAAACGCCCGCCACAGAGATGCGCTACAGTTGGGTGGTCGACGGTATGGACTGCGCCGCCTGTGCGCGCAAAGTCGAAACGGCAGTGCGCCAGGTCAGCGGCGTCAGCCAGGTTCAGGTGGTGTTTGCCACTGAAAAACTGCTGGTGGATGCCAGCGGCGACGTGCGTTCGCAGGTGGAAAACGCCGTGACCCGCGCCGGATATTCGCTGCGCACCGAAGGTGTCCCTCCGGCGTCTGCGCCGTCTCGTTTACAGGAAAACCTGCCGCTGATCCTGCTCATTGCGCTGATGGCCGTCAGCTGGGGACTTGAGCAGTTTAATCACCCGCTGGGCAACATCGCCTTTATCGCCACCACACTGGTCGGGTTGTATCCCATCGCCCGTCAGGCGCTGCGTCTGATGAAGACCGGTAGCTGGTTTGCTATTGAAACGCTGATGAGCGTGGCGGCCATCGGCGCACTGTTCATTGGCGCGACGGCGGAAGCGGCAATGGTACTGCTGCTGTTTTTAATCGGCGAGCGGCTTGAAGGCTGGGCGGCGAGCCGGGCGCGTCAGGGCGTTAGTGCGCTGATGGCGCTGAAACCCGAAACTGCAATTCGTTTGCGTGACGGTCAGCGGGAAACCGTCGCCCAGAATGCACTGCGCCCGGGTGATGTCATTGAAGTGGCGGCAGGCGGTCGTCTGCCTGCTGACGGTAAACTAATCTCGCCCTTCGCCAGTTTCGATGAAAGCGCATTAACCGGTGAGTCGGTACCGGTAGAGCGCACCGCAGGCGACAGCGTGGCCGCCGGGGCGACCAGCGTTGACCGTCTTGTACAGCTTGAGGTGATCTCCGAACCTGGCGACAGCGCCATCGACCGCATTCTGCGCCTGATTGAAGAAGCCGAAGAGAAACGCGCGCCCATCGAGCGCTTCATTGACCGCTTCAGCCGGGTTTATACCCCGGCGATCATGGCCATCGCCCTGCTGGTCGCCATCGTCCCACCGCTGTTTTTCGCCGCGGGCTGGCTGCCGTGGATCTACAAAGGGCTGACGCTGTTGCTGATTGGCTGCCCGTGTGCGCTGGTGATCTCCACCCCTGCGGCTATTACTTCCGGTCTCGCCGCTGCCGCACGACGCGGGGCGCTGATCAAAGGCGGTGCGGCGCTGGAACAGTTAGGCCGCATCAGGCATGTCGCGTTTGATAAAACCGGGACGCTGACGGTAGGTAAACCGCGCGTGACCACTGTCGTCCCAGTGAACCCTGGCGATGAAAACGAATTGCTGGCGCTGGCCGCTGCGGTGGAGCAGGGCTCCAGTCACCCGCTGGCGCTGGCGATTGTGCAGGAAGCGCAGCAGCGCCAGCTGGTACTGCCGCACGCCACCAACCAGCGTGCGCTGGCAGGCTCAGGCATCGAAGCAGAGGTCAATGGCAAACGCGTGCTGATTTGTGCGGCGGGCAAGTTCCCGGCAGGCGAGTATGAAGAACGCATTCAGGCACTGGAAAGCGCCGGGCAGACGGTAGTGATGGTTTCTCGCGACAACACGTTGCTGGGTATTGTGGCGATGCGCGATACGCTGCGCGATGACGCCCGTGCCGCGGTGGATGCGCTGCATCAGCTTGGCGTACAAGGGGTGATCCTGACCGGCGATAACCCGCGCGCGGCGGCGGCGATTGCCGGTGAGCTGGGGCTCGATTTCCGTGCCGGACTGCTGCCAGCCGATAAAGTCACCGCGGTGACGGCACTGAACGCCAGCGCGCCGCTGGCGATGGTTGGCGACGGCATTAACGACGCCCCGGCGATGAAAGCTTCCACCATTGGCATTGCGATGGGTAGCGGCACCGATGTGGCGCTGGAAACCGCCGATGCCGCCTTAACGCATAACCGCCTGACCGGGCTGGCGCAGATGATTCGCCTTGCCCGCGCCACCCACGCCAATATTCGTCAGAACATCACGATAGCACTGGGGCTGAAAGCGATTTTCCTGGTCACGACGTTGCTGGGAATTACCGGGCTGTGGCTGGCGGTGCTGGCGGATACTGGCGCGACGGTACTGGTGACCGCCAACGCGCTGAGATTATTAAGGGATAAATAGCATGCCGGGTGGCGGCTACGCCTGACCCGGCCTACACAGGGGCTGCCCTCAGCGCCCTTTGCGCAGCAGATAACGATACGGTAACGCGTCAGTCTGCTGCGCCACCAGTTCGTGCTCCATAAAGCGACAAAAACCGGGGATGTCACGTGTCGTGGCCGGATCGTCGGCAATAATCAACAGCGTTTCGCCGATTTGCATCGTACGCACGGTTTTACGCACCATCATCACAGGTTCAGGACAGCGGAGCCCTTGCGCATCAAGTGTGTGGTCAGGGCTGGAGAACGAATCGGTCATTATTATCTCACATGGCAAAAACGGCACTAGTTTACGCCGCCGCTTTCCCGATGCAAGTGAGGTTAACGATTGCGTGAAAATTAGCCATTGATCGCAGCACAGAACGCAGTACAATCCTGCCTCGAAATATATTGGGTTCCCTCACCCCAACTACTAAAAAGGTCAACAATGAGAACGTTTTCGGTAATGCAGCGCAAAAACGCGCTGATCTGGCTTTCGCTATTTCATCTGCTGGTGATCACCTCCAGTAACTATCTGGTTCAGTTGCCAATCACCATTTTTGGTTTTCACACCACCTGGGGTGCGTTCAGCTTTCCTTTCATCTTCCTGGCCACCGATTTAACCGTGCGCATTTTTGGCGCACCGCTCGCCCGACGCATTATTTTTGCCGTGATGGTGCCCGCGCTGCTGATTTCGTACGTGGTTTCGGCGCTGTTTTATATGGGCGAATGGCAGGGTTTTGCCGCACTCGGCACTTTCAACCTGTTCGTGGCACGTATCGCTACCGCCAGTTTTATGGCCTATGCGCTGGGGCAAATCCTTGACGTTCACGTCTTTAACCGCCTGCGTCAGAGCCGCCACTGGTGGCTGGCACCAACTGCCTCGACGCTGTTCGGTAACATCAGCGACACGCTCGCGTTTTTCTTCATCGCCTTCTGGCGCAGCCCGGATCCGTTTATGGCCGCGCACTGGGTGGAAATCGCGCTGGTCGACTACAGCTTCAAAGTGCTTATCAGCCTGATTTTCTTCCTGCCGATGTACGGTGTTCTGCTGAATATGCTATTGAAAAGGCTGACAGATAAATCCGAATTGTCACCATTGCAGGCGGGGTAAAATTTCGCGTCTGCGGTTGTGATAAGATATCTGAATGAGCCATTAATGGCCGTTTATCGAAAGGAAGAAGTCAATGCGCAATTTGGTTAAGTATGTCGGTATTGGCCTGCTGGTGATGGGGCTTGCGGCCTGTGATAACAGCGACACGAAAGCGCCTGCTCAAGGTGCGAATGCGGAAAGCAACGCGTCAGGCCAGCCGGTCAGCCTGCTGGACGGCAAACTCACCTTCTCTCTGCCGGCGGATATGACCGACCAGAGCGGCAAGCTGGGGACGCAAGCCAACAACATGCACGTTTATTCTGATGCCACCGGGCAGAAAGCGGTCATTGTGATTGTGGGCGACGACACGCAAGAAGCGTTGCCAGTGCTGGCGAAGCGTCTGGAAGATCAGCAGCGCAACCGCGATCCGCAGTTGCAGGTCGTGACCAACAAATCCATCGAACTGAAAGGCCACACGCTGCAGCAGCTCGACAGCATTATTTCTGCCAAAGGGCAAACGGCCTACTCGTCCGTCGTGCTGGGTAAAGTCGACAACAAACTGCTGACGATGCAGGTCACGCTGCCTGCTGACAACCAGCAACAGGCGCAGACTGCGGCGGAAAACATCATTAACACGCTCGTCATCCAGTAATTATTCCGCTGACGACATGGCCTCTGGTTCCGTGACCGGGGGCCATTTTTTTAACCGCCAGACCAGCAACAACGCCACGAGCACCAGCCCGGCCGCTGCCAGATAAATCATCGATACGCCCGCGTACGCCATCATCAGCCCGGCCAGCGGCCCGGTGATCCCCAGCGACATATCCATAAATACCGTGTAAGTCGCCAGCGCGGAGCCCTGATTCTGCTGCGGCACCGCTTTCACCGCCACCACGCCGAGCGCCGGAAAGACCAGCGAAAAGCCTGCGCCCGCGAGGAACGTACCGATGTTCGCCACCAGCGACGACTCAGCGACACCCACCAGCAGCAAGCCGACAATCTCAATCACAAAGCAGATCATCGCCACGTTCAGCCCGCCAAAGCGGTTAATCCCGTTGGGAAAAAGTAACCGCGTACCGACGAACGCCACGCTGAAAAAGGTCAGCGCCCAGGCTGCGCCATCCCAGCCTCTGGCATCATAAAACAGGGTGATAAAGGTGGCGATCACGCCAAAACCGGTGGTGGCGAGCGCCAGCGCCATGCCATACAGCCAGACGCGCCCGAGCACGGCGCGAAACGACATCGGTTTGCCCTTACCCGCTTTCACCGCCGGGCGCGGCAGCGCGCCAAAAATAGCCACCAGCGCCACGGCGATGATGGTCAGCGACAACCCGCGCAACCCTCCGTACTGATAGCAGAGCACACCCAGCGGCGCGCCCATCGCCATCGCACCGTAAGTCACGATACCGTTCCACGAAATCACCCGCCCGATATGCAGTGATCCCACCATACCCACGCCCCACAGCGTGGAGCCGGTACCGGCGAAACTCTGCCCGACACCGAGGATCAGACGCCCGACGCACAACAGAATAAGACTGAGGATCGGCCAGCCGCTGCCGAACCCGGCGAGCAGATAGCTGACACCGCTGAGGAAACAGCCGCACAGCCCAAACACCACCACTTTTTTTGGCCCGAGGAGATCGGCATAACGCCCCGCGTGAGGGCGACTGAGCAGGGTAGCGAAATACTGAATACTCACCACCAGCCCGGCCCAGAAGGCGCTGAACCCCATCACGTCATGGACGTAGCCGGGCAGCACCGCCAGCGGCAGGCCGATGGTGAGATAACTGGCAAAATTGAAAATCGCAACAGAGATGATGCGTAAGTTAAGGCGCAGGCCCGTCAGCTCTTGCCCCGCGACGGAGTCAGGCATAGCGTTACCCTGATTTTCACAACCGTGTTTCATTATTGCATGATGAAACGCGTTTTCGCACCGACTTTCAGACAGTAAGCCCGCAACGAGCCGCTACACTTAATGGCGACCATCGTAAAGGACACGACTATGACCTCCACTGTTCCCGACAAAGCAGGATTGCACATCCTACTCAAGCTGGCGTCGCTTGTTGTCATTCTGGCCGGTATTCATGCCGCTGCTGATATCATCGTTCAACTGCTGATGGCGCTCTTTTTCGCCATCATCCTCAATCCGCTGGTGCGCTGGTTTATCCGCCGCGGCCTGTCACGCCCGGTAGCGATTACCATCGTTGTGGTCGTGATGCTGTGCGTCCTCACCGCACTGGTTGGCGTGCTGGCGGCCTCAATCAATGAATTCATCGCCATGATGCCGAAATACAATAAGGAGCTGACCCGTAAGCTGATTGATATTCAGGAAACGCTGCCTTTCCTGCACCTGCGCATGTCGCCCGAACGGCTGCTGCAGCGCATGGATTCCGACAAAATGATGGCCTTTGCCACCACCATGATGGCCGGGCTGTCGGGGGCGATGGCCAGTATTTTGCTGCTAATGATGACCGTGGTGTTTATGCTGTTCGAAGTGCGCCATGTGCCGTACAAACTGCGTTTCGCCCTCGCGCAACCGCAGATCCACATCGCCGGGTTGCACCGGGCGCTGAAAGGGGTGTCGCACTATCTGGCGCTGAAAACGCTGCTCAGTCTGTGGACCGGGGCGATTGTCTGGCTGGGGCTGGCGTTGCTGGACATCCAGTTTGCGTTGATGTGGGGCGTGCTGGCGTTTCTGCTCAACTACGTGCCAAATATCGGCGCGGTGCTGTCCGCCATTCCGCCGATGATTCAGGCGTTTTTATTCAACGGTTATTACGAATGTCTGATGGTTGGCGCGTTATTCTTTGCCGTACATATGGTGCTGGGGAATATCGTCGAGCCGCGAATGATGGGGCACCGGCTGGGTATGTCAACGTTAGTGGTCTTTCTGTCGTTACTGATCTGGGGCTGGCTGTTAGGGCCGATCGGCATGCTGCTCTCGGTGCCGCTGACCAGCGTCTGTAAAATCTGGATGGAGACCACCACCGGTGGCAGCAAAATGGCGATCCTGCTCGGGCCGGGGCGACCAAAAAGTCGCCTGCCCGGTTAGTGTTTTTTCTGCGGGGTGAAAATCACCATCACCCCGGCCACAATCACCACAACGCCAAGCAGCGCGCGCCAGGAAAAGGGCTCATGCCAGCCGGGAAGCGCAATCGCCGCGAACCAGACCAGAATGTAGCTGAGACTCAACAGCGCATAGGCGCGGTAAAGCGGCATTCGGTGAAGCGCGAAATACCAGCACACCATCGACGCGAGATAACCCAGCAACCCGAGCAGCAGCGGCAGCGCACCCGGCGCCGCGTGCAGCAGATGCGGCAAAAACAGTTCTGGCGAGGTTGCCGGAGGCAACAACAACATCGCATGGCGTAGCGTCAGTTGCGCCGCACTGACCAGAATCACACTCAGTAACGCCCAGAGAATGCCCATCAGAAGCTCCCTCCGAGAATGACAATGCCGACAATAATCAGCGCGACGCCTGCCCAGTGGCGCGTCGCCACCGGCTCACGCCAGACCAGACGTGCCGCCAGCGTGACCCAGACAAAATTGAGGCTCAGCATCGGATAAGCAATGCCGACGGGAACGCGCTGCAGCACCAGCAGCCACAGCAGCATACCGCCGCCGAGCATCAGCAACGCCAGCCCCAGCCAGAGGATAATATGCCGCCCGCGCGCGCCGGTTTTTGTCGGACGCGTGGCCTGTTTCTGGCACAGCTGGCCGAGGCAGCTCAGCAGGCTCGCCAGCACGAGACAGATCCACGCCGTCATTGCGGCAGATACTGAAGAAAGGCCATCCGCCCCATCAAATAAATATGGTCGGGCTTCGGCAGCGGCAGTTCAGCGATGGTTTGCCCCCTCTCTAATTTCAGCACCAGCGAAACCGGCCCCTGCTGACGGTGCTGTTCCAGCCAGGTGCTGAAGTCGGATTTATCGATATAGCGGGATTTTCCTTCCGGATACGACAGACCATACTCCAGTTCACCGCGCATGCCCATCATGATGATATCGTTACGTTTAAGCTGCCATGCCAGCCCGGCGGCGACGCCGACTTCATTAGTCAGCACGTAGCGGCTCGGCGTCAGTGATTCGCTGACGATGTCGATCAGGAATTGCGGCTGTTTACCGTCAATGACGCGATCCGGGATGGCAAAGCCCACCAGCAGTGCCAGCCCCAACGGGCAGCAGGCCGCCAGCGCCCAGCGCTGCACGCCGTCTTTAATTGCCAGCCAGCCCATCAACGCCCAGACGCCAAACGCGACCGCGGCGAGCAGGCACTTATACAGCTCGATAGGCGTCCAGACCGGGTGCCTGAGCAAGCCCCACGGCGACACCACCAGCACCGCGATCAGGCCGATAAGCCCGAACACGATGTTAATGACACCGTTGAACGTCAGCGCCCGGCTGCTGCGCGTCACCGCGTCTTGTGCATAACGCGCCATCAGTATCGCCAGCGGCGCAAAGCAGGGCAGAATATAGGTCGGCAGTTTCCCTTTCGCGATGCTGAAAAACAGCAGCGGCATCACCACCCAGCCCAGCAGATAAAACTCAGCGCGAATGCCGTTTTTATCCTGCCAGCCACGTTTCAGTGCGCCAGGCAGCAGCGCCAGCCATGGCAGGCTTCCGGCGATCAGGAACGGCAGGTAATACCAGAACGGCGCTTTGTGCTGGGCGTCGCTTTTCGCGAAACGCTGAATATGCTCAACCCAGAAAAAGTAGCGCCAGAAATCCGGCTCACGATGGGCGATCGCCAGACCCCAGGGCAGGACGGTTAACACGCACACCAGTACCGCCAGCCAGCCGTAGAAAAGCACTTCGCGCCAGCGTTTTTGCACAATCACCCACGGCAGCACGCCGATCACCGGCACGGCGAGCGCCAGAAAGCCTTTGGTCATCACGCCCATGCCGCAGGCGAAACCCAGCAGCAGGTAACCGCCGATTTTGCCGCCACGCGTGGGCGATTGCGACGCCGCCCAGAAGCTGCACATCGCCAGCACCAGCCAGAGCGTGATCATCGGGTCGAGCACCGCGTACGTGCCGATGCTGTACACCAGAAACGCGGTGAGGAAAATCACCGCGGACAGCACGGCGGTTTTCTTGTCCCGCCACAGTTTCCACGCCAGCCAGGCGACCAGCAATGCGGTGAGCGTAATAGAAAACACCGAGCCAAAGCGCACCGCAAAGTTGCTGTCGCCGAACAGCCACTGGCCGATGGAATTAACCCAGTAACCGGCGATCGGCTTTTCGAAATAACGCAGCCCTAAAAGGTGCGGCACGACCCAGTCGCCGGAAGCCAGCATTTCGCGGCTGACCTCGGCATAGCGGGTTTCATCCGGCTGCCAGAGCAGACGGAAATGCGGCGGGATCAGGTAATACAGCGCGAAAAGAATAACCAGTGAAACGCCATAGCGCAGTGATTTCATAAACCGGGCTCTCGTAAATGTTCACACCCAAGCCAGCCTTCCCGGCCTGCAATTTCGCCACGCACAATCTCGCCCTGCGGTAACAAGCTGAAGCTCTCCGGCAGCATCTGGCTGAGCGGGCAAAAAACAATACCTTCCTGTTTTGCCTGCTCAAGCAGCGCGGCAAACTGCGGCGCGCCAATGATCCCTTCCACTTCCGCGTGAATGGTATAAACCGGCACACCGTTATCCTGATGAATACAGTCCAGCAGGTAACGGTTAAATTCGTCGGCGCTCACCGTGCTACCCACCACTTCGTCCCATGTCGGCAGCGTTACCGGGATCTGCACCGTTCCCGCTTCGCCATTGTCGAGCCGGGGCAAAAACGGTCTTGTACCGCGACAGTCACTATTGTAGAGAAAACCGAACGCCTCTTTCGCTTGCACCACGCGCTGGTCAGCGCGCCAGCCCGCCACCGCCGAGCAGGTCACTGGGCGATCGATAATCGCTTCCAGCGCCTGCAAACCACGGGCAATTTCCTGCTCCATGCGCGGCAGCGGCCAGACGCCACTCCACATCTGCCAGGCATGATGATCCCAGGCGTGCAGCCCGATCTCATGTTCCTTCGCCGCATCGCAAATAATGCGGGCATTACCGATACCGATGCTGCGGCCGGGCCAGGCGGTCCCGGCCAGCAAAATATCCCAGCCGTAGAGCGATGCCGCGCGCGAACGCAGCATCTTCCAGAGGAATTTTGGTTTCAGCAGGCGCCAGAGATGACGCCCCATGTTGTCCGGCCCCACACTAAAAAAGAAGCTTGCGCGAATGTCGTGCTCACGGAGCAACGTCAACAGGCGGGGAACCCCTTCGCGGGTGCCGCGAAAGGTATCCACATCAATGCGTAAGCCAACTTTCCTCATGAGGCTTTTTCGTCCGTCAGTTCGACCGTGCGCAGGAAGAAATCCAGCGTTTCGTCGACGGTTTTTTCCATTCCGACCACCGGCACCCAGTTCAGACAGTGCTTCGCATTACGGATGCTGGGTTTGCGGTGCTCCACGTCCTGATACCCTTTGCCATAATAGTTGCTGCTTTCCACTTCACGGAAACCGGCGAACGGCGGGAAGCGGTTACGCAGCGGGTGACGCTCAAAGCTTGCCAGCAGCATTTCCGCCAGCTCTTTAATGCTCGCTTCGTTGTCCGGGTTGCCGATGTTAATGATCTGCCCGTCGCAACGCCCGTCTTTGTTTTCGATGATGCGGAACAACGCTTCGATGCCATCGCTGATGTCCGTAAAGCAGCGTTTCTGCTTGCCGCCTTCAATCAGTTTAATCGGCGAGCCTTCCACCAGGTTGAGGATCAACTGCGTAATGGCGCGGGAGCTGCCGATACGCGCGGCGTTCAGGTTGTCGAGGCGCGGCCCCATCCAGTTGAACGGACGGAACAGGGTAAATTTGAGCCCGTGCTTGTCGCCGTACGCCCAGATCACCCGATCAAGCAGTTGTTTGGACACGGAGTAGATCCAGCGCTGTTTGTTGATCGGCCCGACCACCAGGTTTGAGGTATCTTCGTCGAAATGCTTGTCGGTACACATGCCGTACACTTCCGACGTCGACGGGAAAATAATGCGCTTGTTGTACTTCACGCAGTCGCGGATGATTTTCAGGTTCTCTTCGAAATCCAGCTCAAACACGCGCAGCGGGTTACGGGTATATTCGATTGGCGTGGCGATGGCAACCAGTGGCAGCACCACGTCGCACTTCTTGATGTGATACTCGATCCATTCAGAGTGAATGCTGATATCGCCTTCCACGAAGTGGAAGCGCGGGCAGTCGAGGAAACGGCTGATGGCGTCAGAGCTGATATCCAGACCGTAAATTTCGTAGTTATCATCCGCCAGCAGACGCTCGGTCAGATGGTTGCCGATAAACCCGTTCACGCCGAGGATCAACACCCGCGTACGGCGCTTAATAGCGACCACCGGCTTGCTGCTCAGCAGCGCACCCGCCACCAGCCCCATCGCCTGCGCCAGCTGGCCGCCCTGCATGTACACGCCATGTTCAGCCTGGCCGGTGACGATCTCCAGCGCGCCATCGCGACAGGCGACAATCAGCGGCGCAACCGACAGCACGGTGCCAGGTTTCGCGCCCTGCATCTCATTGTGCAGACGGGATTTCCAGACGATAAATTTGTTGGCGCCAGCATAACCAAACGCTCCCGGCCACGGGTCGGACACCGCGCGCACCAGGTTGTGCAATTCAGCGGCAGGTTTATCCCAGTCCAGACGCCCGTCTTCCGGGGTACGGCGACCGACATACGTCGCCTGGCTTTCATCCTGCACCGTTTCGTTAAAATGGTCTTCGCGAAGGGCAGGCAGCGCGTTATGCAGCAGCACTTTCGCGGCATCACGCAGTTTGTGATGCAGGGTCAGCGCAACGTCCGCGTCATCAATCGCCACGCGATGCTGCGCGATAATATTGCCCGCATCAGCCCGCGCGGTCATGCGGTGCAGCGTGACGCCGGTCTCTTTCTCACCATTGACCAGCACCCAGTTCAGCGGTGCGCGCCCCCGGTATTTCGGCAGCAGCGAACCATGCAAGTTAAACGCCCCCAGACGGGCCGCAGAGAGGATCTCATTGCACAGCAGGTTGCGATAGTAGAACGAGAAAATCACGTCCGGGTTCATCATGCGAATACGCTCGATCCACAGCGGATGGTTAACGTCATCCGGTGCGTAGACCTGAATACCCTGCTCAGCGGCGATACGCGCTACGGAGCCGAAAAAGTGATTTTCGTTAGCGTTATCCGGATGGGTAAAAATCGCTTCAATGTCGTATCCGGCGTCCAGCAGCGCCTGAATACCTGCACAACCCATATCGTGATAAGCGAATACAACGGCTTTCATGACCGATCTTCCTCTTGAGATACCGTCTCGTCCTTGCGGACGACGCGTTGAATAAAGTAACGGGGACGAGCACGCACATCGTTGTAGATACGGCCGATGTACTCACCCAGCAGGCCCATGCCAACAAACTGGGCACCAATAAACATGAACAGTACGGCGAAGAGCACGAACACCCCTTCCGCCGCCCACTGCGGGCCTAACGCCAGACGCAGCACGATAAGCAGGATGGAGAAAGCAAACCCGAGCAGTGCGATGACGCTGCCGAATACGCTCAGCAAGCGCAGCGGCGTGGTGGTCAGGCAGGTCACCAGGTCGTACATCAGGTTAATCAGCCGCATAAAGCTGTATTTGGAATCACCAAACTCACGCTCGGCATGCAGCACCGGGATCTCCACGGCGCGGCGGGCGAAGGTGTTCGCCAGAATCGGAATAAACGTGCTGCGTTCGTGACAGTTGAGCATCGCGTCAATGATGTGGCGGCGATAGGCGCGCAGCATGCAGCCGTAATCGCCCATCGCTTTACCGGTGGTGCGCTGGATCAGGCGGTTGATCATCTTCGACGCGGCTTTGCGGAAAAAGGAGTCCTGACGGTTCTGGCGTACGGTGCCGACCACGTCGTAGCCTTCATCGGCTTTCGCCACCAGACGCGGGATCTCTTCCGGCGGGTTTTGCAGATCGGCGTCGAGAGTAATAATCAGATCGCCCGTGACGTGGCTGAAGCCCGCCATGATCGCCGAATGCTGGCCGTAGTTGCGGTTGAGCAACACGGCGACAATGTGGCTGCCCTCCGCGTCGGCGGCATCACAGAGCATTTGCGCCGAGTCGTCGCTGCTGCCGTCGTCAACCAGCAGAATTTCATACTCACGCCCCAGCGACGCACAGGCGGCGTCGGTACGGCGGATGAGCTCTGGCAGGCTCTCCTGCTCGTTAAAGACAGGAATGACCACCGACACTTTCTGAACCGGGGGATAGCTAAACATATCAACGCCCTGCAAGCTGATGGAGTGCGGCAATGACGCGGGTTGTGTCGTCATGAGTCATATCCGGAAAAAGAGGAAGTGAGCAGATACGCGCGCTGTTCCACTCGGTATTCGGCAGAGAAACGTCGGGAAAGCGTTCACGGTAATATTTCTGCGTGTGAGCGGCGCGGAAGTGCAGCCCGGTGCCGATCCCTTTGGCTTTTAACTGTTCCATCAGCGCGTCGCGGCTCAGACCGCAACGTGTTTCATCCACGCGGATGATGAAAAGATGCCAGGCGTGCAGATGCTCCCAGTGCGGGACCGCCAGCGGCTGGAAGGGCGTGTCAGCCAGTTCGTTGAGATAGCGCCAGGCGATATCGTGGCGGCGCTGATTGGCCTGCCCGAGTTTCCCCAGTTGCACCAGTGCCAGCGCGGCGTTGATGTCAGCGAGATTGTATTTATAGCCCGGGGAGATCACCTCCGCCTGCGGCGCGCGACCGTGGGTCTGGCGGTCATAAGCATCGACGCCAAGACCGTGAAACTTCAGGCTGCGAATGCGCGCGGCCAGTTGGTCGTCGTCGGTGACCACCAGGCCACCCTCCGCACTGGTCATGTTTTTGATCGCATGGAAAGAGAAAATCGCCGTACCCTGCCAGCCCACGTGGCGGTTCTTGTAGTAGGTTCCGGCGGCATGGGCGGCGTCTTCAATCACGGGAATACCGTGACGGTCAGCAACGGCGCGGATCGCGTCGATATCCGCCGGTGCGCCCGCGTAGTGAACCGGGATAATGGCTTTGGTGCGCGGCGTGATGGCGGCGTCGACAGCTTCCGCTGTGATCATGAGGTTGTCGCGATCGACATCGATCATCACCGGTGTCGCGCCGAGCAGCACGATCATGTTCAGCGTTGAAACCCAGGTCTGCGACGGGGTGATCACTTCATCGCCCGGCCCGATACCCAGCGCCATCAGCGTGACATGCATACCGCCCGTCGCTGAACTCACCGCAATGGCATGGCGGTTGCCCGTCAGGCCACAAAACGCCGCTTCAAGCGCCTGATTTTTCGGCCCGGTGGTGATCCAGCCGGACTGCAACACCTCTTTAAGCGCAGCGAATTCCGCTTCTCCCATTGAGGGGCGCGAGAAGGGCAAAAAATCGCTCATCATCATTCCTTACCTGTAAAGGATTCGGTGCTTCTGGTTTACTCATCCGGTCATCGTGCGCCAGAGGAGTTAAACAAAACGAAAATGAAATCGACGCCGATGCGGTATTTCTTAAACGGCGCATCAACTTGCGAAAAAATATAAACGCGTAAGATTAGGACAAGATTAAGAAAGGTATAAAGAGATCATGAATTTTATAAAAAATATTAAAAATCAATAGATTGAATGATGATAAAAGCTTAAGAAAAGAATACCTCACGGCGAAATAACGCGAGCCTGCTCACAATATTCAACCGAGATTAAACGGCCTTCATTTTTATTGAACTTTTTATATTTATTGTCATCCTGAGGAAAACCAGGACTATACCGGATATATGTCAGATTTATTTCAACAGTAAACCGGCAATAATTTGCGTTAAAAAGTGGATGACTATCTGCCCTTGCTTTGATCCAGATTACGTCAAAAGTATGATGAATTATTAAAATCATCATACTTTGATACCTGATTTCGCAGAGGCGAGGCCATTGTCTACTTTCCGCTCACTCCTGTTGGCGTTTCTGACCTGTACATCGCTGCTGGCTCACGCCGCCGCGCCTGATGAACTGACCACCGCCTGGCCGGTCAACGTCGGGCCGCTCAATCCTCACCTTTATACCCCGAACCAGATGTTTGCCCAAAGCATGGTGTATGAACCGCTGGTCAAATATCAGTCGGACGGCAGTGTTCAGCCCTGGCTGGCGAAAAGCTGGACCCACTCTGCTGACGGCAAAACCTGGGTCTTCACCCTGCGCGATGATGTGCGTTTCTCCAATGGCGAACCGTTTAACGCCGACGCCGCCGTCGCCAACTTCACGGCGGTGCTGGCGAATCGCCCGCGACATGCCTGGCTGGAGCTGACCAATCAGATTGTCGCGGTCAAAGCCCTGAGCCCGCAACAGCTGCAAATTACCCTGAAAAGCGCCTACTACCCTTTCCTGCAAGAACTCTCGCTGCCACGCCCTTTCCGTTTTATTGCGCCGTCACAGTTTAAAGAGAACGGCACGGTGTCCGGCATTAAGGCACCGATCGGTACCGGGCCGTGGGTATTAAAAGCCTCGCGGATGAATCAATACGATGTGTTCGTGCGTAACGATAATTACTGGGGCGAGAAACCGGCCCTCCGCCAGATCACCATCAAAGTGATCCCGGACCCGACCAGCCGGGCGATTGCGTTTGAAGCAGGTGAGGTGGATTTGCTGTACGGAGATGAAGGTCTGCTGCCGCTCGATACCTTTGAACGTTTCCGCCACCAGCCGGAGTATCAGACCGCGCTGTCGCCATCGATGGAAACCATCATGCTGGCGCTCAATTCCGCGAAGGGGCCGACGCGTGAACTGGCGGTTCGCGAAGCGCTGAACTACGCGGTCGATAAAAAAACGCTGATCGACACCGCGCTGTATGGCACCCAAAAGGTGGCCGATACCCTGTTCGCCCCTTCCGTGCCGTATGCCAACATTCCGCTGACGCCACGCCAGTACGATCCGCAGAAAGCCGTTGCGCTGCTGGAACAGGCAGGCTGGACGCTGCCAGCGGGGAAAACCATCCGGCAGAAAGACGGCCAGCCGCTGACCATTGAACTGGCCTTTATGGGCACCGATGCGCTCAGCAAATCCATGGCGGAAATCATTCAGGCGAATCTGCGCCAGGTTGGCATCGACGTGACGATGATCGGCGAAGAAGAGAGCAGCATTGACGCCCGCCAGCGCGATGGTCGCTTTGGCATGATTTTCGCCAGCACCTGGGGCGCGCCGTATGATCCTCACGCCTATTTAAGCTCGATGCGCGTACCGTCACATGCGGATTTCCAGGCGCAACAGGGACTGCCGGACAAGAAACTTATCGATAGCGAGATCGGTGAAATCCTCACCACCACGGACGACACGCACCGCCAGCAGCTTTACCGTGATGTACTGACGCGCCTGCACAATGACGCGGTCTATCTGCCGATAAGCTATGCCTCATTGATGTCCGTGTCGCGTCCGGCACTCGGCAAGATCCCGTTCGCGCCGATCGCCACCGACATCCCCTTTGAGCGCATTCACCCGGTAACGCCATGATGCTGCGATTTATTCTGCGGCGCGTGCTGCTGCTCATCCCGATACTCCTCGCCGCTTCAGCGATTATCTTTCTGCTGCTGCGGCTGGGATCGGGCGACCCGGCGCTGGATTATCTGCGCCTGTCGAACCTGCCGCCGACGCCGGAGATGGTCGCCTCAACGCGGGAGCTGCTCGGCCTGAATCAGTCCTTGCCGGTACAGTATCTGACGTGGCTGTGGCGCGCGCTACACCTCGATTTTGGCGTGTCTTACGCTTCGCAGCGCCCGGTGCTCGACGATCTGCTGCACTTCCTGCCCGCCACGCTGCAACTGACCGGCGCGGCGCTGATGTTAATTCTGCTGACCTCGGTGCCGCTTGGTATTCTGGCGGCACGCCATCGCGATCGGTTGTCGGATTTCGCCGTTCGCCTCATCGCGTTTCTTGGTGTGTCGATGCCGAATTTCTGGCTCGCCTTTTTACTGGTGATGTTTTTCTCCGTGCATCTGCAATGGCTTCCGGCCATGGGCTACGGCAGCTGGCAACATATCATCCTGCCTGCCATTTCGATCGCGTTTATGTCGCTGGCGATCAACGCCCGCCTGCTGCGCGCCAGCATGCTGGACGCCGCCGGGCAGCGCCACGTTGTCTGGGCACGGCTGCGCGGACTTAGCGAGCGGCAGATCGAGCAACGGCATGTTTTGCGTAACGCCACGCTGCCGGTGGTGACCGCCATTGGGATGCACATCGGCGAACTGATTGGTGGCACGATGATCATCGAAAACATCTTTGCCTGGCCTGGCGTCGGGCGCTACGCGGTGTCGGCCATCTTTAACCGCGACTATCCGGTGATCCAGTGTTTCACCCTGCTGATGGTCACCGTGTTCGTGCTGTGCAACCTGGCGGTGGACGTGCTGAACGCGGCGCTCGACCCGCGTATTCGTCGTCATGAAGGAGCACAGGCATGAATTTTTTCCTGACGGCTCGCTGGCCGGTTCGCCTGGCGCTGATAACCATTGTGCTGTTGATGTTGATCGCGCTGACCAGCCAGTGGTGGCTGCCTTACGATCCGCTGGCGATTGATTTACCGCAGCGCCTGCTGCCGCCGGATGCGGCGCACTGGCTCGGCACCGATCACCTGGGCCGTGATATTTTCTCCCGTCTGCTCGCTGCCACCCGCGTATCGCTGGGATCGGTGATGATCTGCCTGGTGCTGATCCTCGCCCTCGGGCTGACGCTCGGTGGCAGCGCCGGTTTGCTGGGCGGTCGCGTGGATCAAACCATCATGCGCGTCGCCGACATGTTCATGACCTTTCCGACGTCGATCCTCTCTTTCTTTATGGTTGGCGTGCTCGGCACCGGCTTAACTAACGTGATCATCGCTATCGCCCTGTCGCACTGGGCGTGGTATGCGCGCATGGTGCGTAATCTGGTGTTGTCCCTGCGTCACCGCGAATTTGTGCTGGCGTCTCGTCTGAGCGGCGCCAGTCACGTGCAGGTGTTTATCAGCCATCTGGCGGGCGCGGTGGTGCCGTCGCTGCTGGTGCTGGCGACGCTGGATATCGGGCACATGATGCTGCACGTCGCGGGGATGTCGTTTCTCGGCCTCGGCGTCAGCGCGCCGACGGCGGAGTGGGGCGTGATGATCAACGATGCGCGGCAGTATATCTGGACACAGCCGCTGCAGATGCTGTGGCCCGGGCTGGCGCTGTTCATCAGCGTAATGGCCTTTAACATGACCGGCGATGCGCTGCGCGATCGCCTCGACCCGTACCTCAATGCGGAGCACAGCCACGGATGACCACGCAACTGGAACTGCATAACATCACCCTGAGTGCCGAACGCCCGCTGGTACACGGCGTGTCGCTGACCCTGCGTAAAGGCCGCGTGCTGGCGTTGCTCGGCGGCAGCGGCAGCGGAAAATCGCTGACCTGCGCGGCCGCGCTGGGCGTATTACCGGCAGGCGTGCGCCAGACGGCGGGCGAAGTGCGGGCAGACAACCAGGCGGTGTCGCCTGCGAGCCTGCGCGGCACGATGGTCGCCACTATCATGCAAAACCCGCGCAGCGCCTTTAACCCGCTATACACCATGGCGACCCACGCGCGGGAAACCTGCCGGGCGCTGGGAAAACCGCTGGATGACGCGACGCTGCTTGCCGCGATGGAAAACGTCGGGCTGGAAAACCCCCGCAGTGTGCTGGCGCTCTATCCGTTCGAAATGAGCGGCGGCATGCTGCAACGGATGATGATGGCGATGGCGGTACTCGGCGATGCGTCGTTTATCATCGCCGATGAACCGACCACCGATCTCGACGCCGTGGCGCAGGCGCGCATTCTCGATCTGCTGGATTCGCTGATGCAGACCCGTCGACCGGGATTACTGCTGGTGACCCACGATATGGGCGTTGCCGCGCGGCTGGCCGATGACGTCGCGGTAATGGATAACGGCCGCATCGTGGAGTACAGCGACGTCGAAACGCTGTTTACCGCGCCACAGCACCCGGTGACGAAACAGTTACTGGCCGCACATCTGGCGCTGTATGGCATGGAGTTATCGCAATGACGCTTTTCACTGTTAGTCAGTTAAATCATGGTTATCCCCGGCGTCCCGATGTGCTGAACGACGTTACTTTCACGCTCAGGCCCGGCGAAACCGTTGCCCTGCTGGGGCGCAGCGGCTGCGGCAAAAGTACATTGGCGCGGCTGCTGGTCGGGCTGGAAACTCCGGCCTCGGGTGAAATTCTCTGGCAGGGCAAACCGCTTGCTGCGCTGAAAGGCGAGGCGAAGCGCGGTTTTTATCGCGATATTCAGATGGTGTTTCAGGACGCGCTCAGTGCGGTGAACCCACGTAAAACCGTGCGCGAGATTATTCGCGAGCCATTGCGCCACCTGCTGCGCTGTTCGCGGCAGGAGCAGCAACAGAAAATCACGGCGATGATGGCGGCGGTGGAGCTTGACCTGTCGCTGCTGGATAAGCGGCCGCCACAGCTCAGCGGCGGTCAACTCCAGCGGGTGTGTCTGGCGCGTGCGCTGATTGTCGAACCGAAGCTGTTGATCCTCGATGAAGCCGTCTCCAGTCTCGATCTCGTCCTGCAGGCGGGTATTATTCGTCTGCTGAAGCGCCTGCAACAGCAATCCGGCGTCGCCTGTCTGTTCATCACCCACGACCTGCGGCTGGTCGAGCGGTTTTGCCAGCGGGTGATGGTGATGGAGCACGGGCAACTGGTGGAAACCACCGTCGTGCAGTCGCCGCTTCGTTTTCAAACTGCCGCAGGACAGGCGCTCCAGCGCGCCGTACTGCCTGCCTTTCCCGCCACTCTGACTGAAGGAAAACTCGCATGCAGCGCGTGACCATTACCCTTGATGACGATCTGTTAACCACCCTGGATGCGCTCAGCGAACATCACGGCTATCGCAACCGTTCCGAAGCCATCCGTGACATTTTACGTAACGCACTGGTGCAGGAGAAAAGCCAGCAGGCAGATCGCCAGGGCTACGCGGTACTCTCTTATGTGTATGAGCATGAAAAGCGCGATCTGGCGAGCCGTCTGGTTTCCAGCCAGCATCACCATCACGACCTGTCAGTCGCCACGCTGCATGTGCATATCAGTCACGAAGACTGCCTTGAGATTGCAGTGCTGAAGGGCAACATGCATGAGATTAAACATTTTGCCGATGAGATGATTGCCGAACGCGGCGTCAGGCACGGCCATTTGCAGTGCCTGACGGCGGAAGATGATTGATTGTAACCTTCACGGATAACGGCCTAATCTTCCCCCAGCGCCTGCGCGCATGCCCAGGCGGACGACCATGCCCACTGGAAGTTGTAGCCGCCGAGCCAGCCGGTGACGTCCATCACTTCGCCGATGAAATAGAGGCCGGGCACGTTGCGGGCTTCCATGGTGCGGGAGGAGAGTTCGTTGGTGTCGACGCCGCCCAGGGTCACTTCAGCGGTGCGATAACCTTCGGTGCCATTGGGCTGGACGCGCCATTGAGTGAGTGTTTCCACCAGCGTTTGCTGGTCGCGCATGTTGAGCTGTTTCAGCGTGACGTCAGGGATCTGCCCGAGTTGTTGCAGACACTCCACCAGCCGTTTTGGTAGCTGCATCGCCAGTGTATTTTTCAGGCTCTGATTGGGGTGCGCCTCGCGCTGCTCATTAAGGAAGGCATCCGGATCGCTGTCCGGCAGCAGGTTGATGCTGACAAACTCGCCGGACTGCCAGTAACTGGAGATTTGCAGTACCGCCGGGCCGGAAAGCCCGCGGTGGGTGAAGAGCAGGTTTTCGCGAAAGACCGTGCCGTCTTCGGCGGTGATCACCGCGGGCACCGACACGCCGGAAAGCACCTGCAATTGTTCCAGCAGCGGCTTATGCAGCGTGAATGGCACCAGACCCGCCCGCGTCGGCAGCACCTTCAGGCCAAACTGTTCGGCGATTTTATAGCCGAACGGCGTGGCGCCCAGACCCGGCATCGACAGCCCGCCGCTGGCAATCACCAGTTTTTTCGCCGCCACCGTCTCGCCATTCAACTGCAGCGTGTAGCCGTCGTCGTCGCGTTCTACATTATGGATTTCAGTGCGCAGGCGCATCGTGACATTGCCCTTTTCGCACTCGGCCACCAGCATGCTCACGATGAGCTCTGCGGAGTCATCGCAAAACAACTGCCCCAGCGTTTTTTCATGCCAGGCGATGCCGTGCTTTCCTACCAGATCGATAAAATCCCACTGGGTGTAGCGCGCCAGCGCCGATTTGCAGAAATGGGGGTTCTGGCTGAGATAAGCCGCGGGTTCTACGTACAGGTTGGTAAAGTTGCAGCGACCGCCGCCGGACATCAAAATCTTGCGGCCAGGCTTCTTGCCATTATCGACCAGCAGCACGCGGCAACCCGCTTGCCCCGCCTGCGCTGCGCAAAACATCCCCGCCGCACCGGCGCCTACTACAATGGCATCAAACCTTTCCACACGAAAATCCTCACTTTTGAATGTCGGGAATTGTAAATATTCCCTGCTGGTCGCACCAGCGTAAAAATTCTGTCACATAAGTAGCACTTTGAAATATATAGGATAATTCTTGACAGAGAGTTGACTTACCTGAAAGCAAATCAAAAAAAGTCTATATTTCGCTTTGCCCACGCTGCGAATGTCCCTGATAATGCGCCGCGTTCATGTCCTCAAAATGGCGTAACGTACTATGCTACATTTGTTTGCCGGCCTGGATTTACATACCGGGCTGTTATTATTGCTTGCTCTGGGTTTTGTACTGTTTTACGAAGCGATTAACGGCTTCCACGACACGGCAAACGCAGTCGCTACAGTGATTTATACGCGCGCAATGCGATCGCAACTGGCGGTCGCGATGGCTGCGATTTTTAACTTCTTCGGTGTACTGCTGGGTGGATTAAGTGTGGCTTATGCGATTGTGCATATGCTGCCGACCGATCTTTTGTTGAACATGGGGTCTGCACATGGCCTCGCAATGGTGTTCTCCATGCTGCTGGCGGCGATTATCTGGAACCTCGGAACCTGGTATTTCGGCCTTCCGGCATCAAGCTCCCACACGTTGATTGGCGCGATCATCGGGATTGGTTTGACCAACGCGATGATGACCGGCACCTCAGTGGTGGATGCGCTGAACATTCCTAAAGTCATCAGTATCTTTGCCTCCCTGATCGTCTCGCCCATCGTCGGGCTGGTGTTCGCGGGCGGTCTGATCTTCATCTTGCGTCGCTACTGGAGCAACACAAAGAAGAAGGCACGCATTCATCTGACCCCTGCGGAACGTGAAAAGAAAGACGGTAAGAAAAAACCGCCGTTCTGGACCCGTATCGCGCTGATCCTGTCAGCCATTGGCGTTTCGTTTTCACACGGCGCGAACGATGGTCAGAAAGGTATTGGTCTGGTGATGCTGGTACTGATTGGCGTCGCGCCAGCCGGGTTCGTGGTCAACATGAACGCCTCCGGATACGAAATCACGCGTACCCGTGATGCGGTCAATAACGTGGAACTCTTCTTCCAGCAGCGTCCTGAGCTGTTGACCAAAGCGATTGGCAGCGAGCAGTTGATCCCGTCGCCGGAGCCTGGCGTCGCGGCTAACACAGAATTTCACTGCCATCCGGCCAACACCATCAACGCGCTGGAACGCGCCAAAGGCATGCTGACGAACATCGAAAGTTACGACAAGCTGTCTGTTGAGCAACGCAGCCAGATGCGCCGCATCCTGCTGTGTATCGCTGATACCACTGATAAAGTGGCGAAGCTGCCGGAAGTGAACGGTGAGGATCTGCGTCTGCTGAAGAAACTGAAAACCGACATGCTGAGCACCATCGAGTACGCACCGATATGGATCATCATGGCGGTGGCGCTGGCGCTGGGTATCGGTACGATGATCGGCTGGCGTCGCGTGGCGACCACCATCGGTGAAAAGATTGGCAAGAAAGGCATGACCTACGCGCAGGGCATGTCAGCCCAGATGACGGCAGCGGTCTCCATCGGTCTTGCCAGCTACACCGGGATGCCGGTGTCCACCACTCACGTGCTCTCCTCCTCCGTGGCGGGGACGATGATCGTGGATGGCGGCGGGCTGCAAAGAAGAACCGTGACCAACATTCTGATGGCCTGGGTCTTTACGTTACCTGCATCGATTGTGCTGTCTGGCGTGCTGTACTGGATTTCGCTGAAAATCATCTAAGTCCCTTCAGGCAACACGAGAGAACGGGTCAGGAAACTGGCCCGTTTTTTTTATTCGTCTCAGTGCCAAATCAGCAACGCAATCAGACTCACCATCACCAGGCCACAGAGCGCGCTGGTCAAAATAAACTGACGGCGCACGCGCTCGCAACGACGGATGAACTCTTCGTCATGATGATCGCGGTAGCGCTGCGCGTAGATATACCACACCAGACGCATTTGCTTGCCGGGTTGACCATGTGAGGTGAAGAATCCACCACCGTCTACATACTGATAGAGCAAGGGATCGCAACCACGCAGAACCACTAATAGTGCGCGTAATGATGAGAAGTAACGCGCCATATTTACGACACAAACGATACACAGGGCCCAAAACAGCGCAACAGTGCTGATCATAACTCCTCCCCGGCGACCCGCCCACAGGGTAACCCCCCAGGACTACCGCTCCCCATACCCAGACCAGTTCAGTGAAAGAGTGCGAAGCCGGTCACAAAATAATGTCCAACCGGCTTATTAAATAGTGTAGGAGATGAGTTAAATTTTTTACCACAAGGTTAACCGTTATCAATACCCCTGGCAGATAAATTTGATTAACTAATTGGTAAGCAAGTCACATTGACGTAACTTGTGGGTCGTTTTAAGGTGGAGTTGTTTACTAAAATTAGTCATCGATAACTTAAGGAAGGAGTAACACTATGGCTTACACACATATTCTTATCGCGGTAGACCTGTCACCGGAAAGTAAAGTGCTGGTAGACAAAGCGGTCTCGATGGCACGTCCGTACAACGCGAAAGTTTCCCTGATTCATGTTGATGTGAATTACTCCGATCTCTACACCGGCCTTATCGACGTCAATCTGGGTGATATGCAAAAACGCATTTCTGAGGAGACCCACCACGCGCTGACTGAACTGTCCACCAACGCGGGTTACCCGATCACTGAAACCCTGAGCGGTAGCGGCGATCTGGGTCAGGTGCTGGTTGATGCTATCAAGAAATACGACATGGATTTGGTGGTATGCGGTCACCACCAGGACTTCTGGAGCAAACTGATGTCCTCCGCACGCCAGCTTATCAACACCGTTCACGTTGATATGCTGATCGTCCCGTTACGCGACGAAGAAGACGAATAATCGTTTGCTTACCGTCAGATGCCCGCCTCGTGCGGGCTTTTTCATTTTTACTTCCCTCTCACAAAAATATTATTTTGGTCACCAGATGATAATTAGTGTGATCTATTAGTTGTTTCATCATTAGTCAATCGAATAATCTATTGTCGCTTTATATAACAGGATTGTGTTTCAACAATCGTGGACTTCGCACATTTATACGCAAGCGCTCATACTTTTGTGGGTTGGTTAATAAGGACGACAGAACATGAACACATCTCCCTCCGTGGGATTAATGCAACAGCCTCGCCCTTTCTTCATGATTTTCTTTGTCGAACTGTGGGAACGCTTTGGTTACTACGGCGTTCAGGGCATCCTGGCGGTCTTTTTCGTTAAGCAGTTAGGCTTTTCGCAGGAGCAGGCATTCATCACCTTTGGCGCCTTTGCCGCGCTGGTTTACGGGCTGATCTCCATTGGCGGCTATGTCGGTGACCATCTGCTGGGGACGAAACGAACGCTGGTGCTTGGCGCCGTAGTGCTGGCGATCGGTTATTTCATGACCGGACTGTCGTTACTGAAACCGGATCTGATTTTCATTGCGCTGGGGACGATTGCGGTAGGTAACGGGTTGTTTAAAGCCAACCCCGCCAGCCTGCTTTCCAAATGCTATCCGCCGAAAGATCCTCGTCTCGACGGCGCGTTCACGCTGTTTTATATGTCCATCAACATCGGCTCTCTGCTGTCGCTGTCGCTGGCGCCGGTGATTGCCGACAAGTTCGGCTACGCCGTGACCTACAACCTGTGCGGTGCCGGGCTGATTGTGGCACTGCTGGTCTATTTCGCCTGCCGTGGGATGGTGAAAGATATCGGTTCAGAACCCGATCATCTGCCGATGAATTTCAAAAACCTGCTGCTGGTGCTGATTGGCACGGTGGCGATGGTATTCCTCTGCGCCTGGCTAATGCATAACGTGAAAGTCGCCAACCTGGTGCTGATTGTGCTCTCCATCGTGGTGACGATTTTCTTCTTCCGCGAGGCGTTCCGTCTGGATAAAACCGGCCGCAACAAGATGATTGTCGCCTTCATCCTGATGCTCGAAGCGGTGCTGTTTTATATCCTCTACGCGCAGATGCCGACCTCGCTGAACTTCTTCGCCATCAACAACGTGCATCATGAAATCCTCGGTTTCACCATCAACCCGGTCAGTTTCCAGGCGCTGAACCCGTTCTGGGTGGTGGTGGCGAGCCCGGTACTGGCGGCGATTTACACCCGCCTGGGCAGCCGCGGCAAAGACCTCACCATGCCGATGAAATTTACCCTCGGGATGTTCCTGTGCGCGCTCGGCTTCCTGACGGCTGCCGCCGCGGGCATGTGGTTTGCCGATGCGCAGGGTCTGACGTCGCCGTGGTTCATCGTACTGGTGTATCTGTTCCAGAGTCTCGGCGAGTTGCTGATCAGCGCCCTGGGGCTGGCCATGGTGGCCGCGCTGGTGCCGCAACACCTGATGGGCTTTATTCTGGGGATGTGGTTTCTGACGCAGGCGGCCGCGTTCCTGCTCGGCGGTTATGTCGCGACCTTCACCGCCGTGCCGGAAAACATCACCGATCCGCTGCAAACACTGCCGATTTACACTGGCGTGTTCAGTAAGATCGGGCTGGTGACACTGGCGGTAACCGTGGTCATGGCGATTCTGGTGCCGTGGCTGAACAAGATGATCAATACGCCATCAGAACAGGCGTAACGGGCCTACGGGGTGCCTGGATAAATATCAAAACGGTGGCCTTTGGTGGTCACCGCGTTTAACGTCGCGACGTCCGCCAGCGGTGGCGCGTAGTCCGGGCGTTTCACCACGACACGCTTTGTCGCCAGGCGCTGCGCCGGAAGCAACAACCCGTCGGCATCAAGATCCGGTCCCACCAGCGACTGAAAAACCCGCATCTCTTTTTTTACCAGCGCGCTTTTCTGCTTATGCGGGAACATCGGATCGAGATACACCACCTGCGGGCGAGGCGTGATGTCGGTCAGCGCCGTCAGGCTCGACGCATGAATCAGTTGCAAACGCGCCTGCAACCACGGGCCGATTTCCGGGTCTGCGTAGCCGCGCGCTAATCCGTCGTCAAGCAGCGCCGCGACCACCGGATTGCGCTCCAGCATCCGCACCCGGCAGCCCACCGACGCCAGCACAAAGGCATCGCGCCCTAAACCTGCGGTAGCGTCCACCACATCTGGCAGATAATCGCCCTTAATGCCCACCGCTCTGGCGACCGCTTCACCACGACCGCCGCCAAATTTGCGCCGGTGCGCCATCGCGCCGTCGACGAAATCAACGAAGATGCCGCCGAGCTTTGGCTCATCGCGCTTACGCAGTTCCAGATGCTCAGGCGTTAAGGCCAACGCCATCAGGTTTTCGGGATCGTGCTCCAGCCCCCAGCGGGTCGCCAGAACAGATAAGGCGCCGTCTCCGGCGCCTGTCTCATCAACTAAGCAGATTTTCACGAATACAATCAGCCTTTAATTCCATAGTGCTCAAGCATCGCGTCCAGTTGCGGTTCGCGACCACGGAAGCGTTTGAACAGATCCATCGGCTCTTCTGAACCGCCGCGGGTCAGAATGTTGTCGAGGAATGACTGTCCGGTTTCGCGGTTGAAAATACCTTCTTCTTCGAAACGGGAGTAGGCATCCGCCGCCAGCACGTCGGCCCACAGATAGCTGTAGTAACCCGCCGCATAGCCACCCGCGAAAATGTGGCTGAAGGCGTGCGGGAAGCGGCCCCAGGCCGGACCTGGCACCACGGCGACCTGGTTTTTGATTTCCGCCAGCGTCTCGAGGATTTTCGCCCCTTGTGCCGGGCTATATTCCGCATGCAGGCGGAAATCGAACAGGCCGAACTCCAGCTGGCGCAGAATAAACATCGCCGCCTGGTAGTTTTTCGCCGCCAGCATTTTATCCAGCAGTTCTTTCGGCAGCGGTTCGCCGGTTTCATAATGGCCGGAGATGAACGCCAGCGCGTCCGGCTCCCAGCACCAGTTTTCCATAAACTGGCTCGGCAGTTCGACTGCATCCCACGGCACACCGCTGATGCCGGATACCCCGGCGGTTTCGATGCGGGTAAGCATGTGATGCAGACCGTGACCGAATTCGTGGAACAGGGTAATCACTTCGTCGTGGGTAAACAGCGCCGGTTTGCCGTTCACCGGGCGGTTAAAGTTACAGGTCAGGTAAGCGACCGGTTTTTGCAGTGAGCCGTCCGCTTTGCGCATCTGACCGACGCAGTCGTCCATCCACGCGCCACCACGTTTGTGCTCGCGGGCATAGAGGTCGAGATAGAAACTGCCGCGCAGTTCGTTGTGGTCATCATACAGCTCGAAGAAACGCACTTCCGGATGCCAGACGTCGATGTCGGTGCGCTCTTTAGCGGTGATGCCGTAAATGCGTTTCACCACTTCGAACAGGCCGTTAACGGCTTTGTTTTCCGGGAAGTACGGGCGCAGTTGCTCGTCGCTGATGCTGTAGAGATGCTGTTTCTGTTTTTCGCTGTAGTACGCGATATCCCACGGCTGCAGATCGTCAACGCCAAACTCAGCGCTGGCATACGCACGCAGTTGCGCCAGCTCTTTCTCCCCCTGCGGACGGGCGCGTTTTGCCAGATCGGTCAGGAAGTCGAGCACCTGCTGCGGGTTTTCCGCCATTTTGGTCGCCAGCGATTTAAAGGCGTAGCTTTCAAAGCCCAGCAGTTGCGCCAGTTCGTGACGCAGGGAGAGGATCTCCTCCATCACCGGGCTGTTATCCCATTTACCCGCGTTCGGGCCCTGATCGGAGGCGCGAGTGGTGTAGGCGCGATACATCTCTTCGCGCAACGCCTGATTATCGCAATAAGTCATTACCGGCAGGTAACTCGGGATATCCAGCGTCAGCAGATAACCCTGCTGCTCTTTGGCTTCGGCCTGCGCTTTGGCCGCTGCCAGCGCGCTTTCCGGCATCCCCGCGAGTTCGCTTTCATCGGTAATAAGCTTCGTCCAGCCCATGGTGGCGTCGAGCACGTTGTTGCTGTACTGGTTGCCGAGCTCGGACAGGCGCGCGGCAATTTCGCCGTAGCGTTTTTGTTTCTCTTTCGGCAAACCAATGCCGGACAGCTCAAAATCACGCAGCGCGTTATCGACCGCTTTTTTCTGCGCGGTGTTCAGCCCGGCGTAATGATCACCATCACGCAGGTCGCGGTAAGCGTTGTAAAGCCCTTCGTGCTGACCGACCCAGGTGCTGTATTCAGAGAGCAGCGGCAGGGTTTGTTCATAGGCTTCACGCAGCTCAGGGCTGTTTTTGACGGAGTTCAGATGGCTCACCGGCGAGAAGATGCGCCCCAGACGATCGTCGACTTCCGCCAGCGGCTGGCACAGGTTATCCCAGGTATACGGCGCGCCCTGCGCGACCACGCTTTCTACCGCGTCGCGGCACGCATCCAGCGCTTTCGACACCGCGGGCACCACGTGCTCGGGCAAAATGCTGGAAAACGGCGGCAAGGCGAAAGGCGTGAGTAATGGATTGGTCATAAGCGCTGTCCTGTTGAATTGTTTGAGTGAAGCGCGCAGTCCGGCGCTTTTACGTTGCGATCTAGCATGGGGTCAAGTGTAGAGGATTTCAATGCCGTCGGCCTGGATAACCGCTTACCAGCTTGCGGGTAATCTGACCCGATCTGCGGTAAACTGTCGCAAATCGTTTTTTCATTTCCGGAACTTTATCTTCATGCTCAGTTATCGCCACAGCTTCCACGCAGGCAACCACGCCGACGTTCTCAAACACACCGTTCAGAGCCTGATCATCGACGCGCTGAAAGAGAAAGAGAAACCGTTTCTCTATCTCGACACCCACGCTGGCGCCGGGCGTTATCAGCTGAGCAGCGAGCATGCGGAACGCACTGGCGAATATCTGGAAGGTATCGCCCGCATCTGGCAGCAGGACGATCTCCCGGCCGAGCTGGCGTCGTACATTGGCGTGGTGCAGCATTTCAACCGCAGCGGCCAGTTGCGTTACTACCCGGGCTCGCCGCTGATCGCCCGTCAGCTGTTGCGCGAACAGGACAGCCTGCAGCTCACCGAACTGCATCCGAGTGATTACCCGTTGCTGCGCTCCGAGTTCCAGAAAGACGAACGGGCGCGAGTGGAAAAAGCGGACGGTTATCAGCAACTGAAAGCCAAACTGCCGCCGGTTTCCCGCCGCGGTCTGGTGCTCATCGATCCGCCGTATGAAATTAAAACCGATTATCAGGCGGTGGTGACCGGCATCAGCGAAGGGTATAAGCGCTTTGCCACCGGCACTTACGCACTGTGGTATCCGGTAGTGCTGCGCGCGCAAATCAAACGCATGATTAAAGAGCTGGAAGCCACCGGCATTCGCCGTATTCTGCAGATTGAGCTGGCGGTGCGCCCGGACAGCGACATGCGCGGCATGACCGCGTCCGGCATGATTGTTATCAACCCGCCATGGAAGCTGGAGCAGCAGATGAACAACGTGCTGCCGTGGCTGCATCGTAAACTGGTGCCGACCGGCACCGGGCATACCGCCGTGAACTGGATCGTCCCTGAGTAATCGCAGTCATAGGTGGAAGCTATTGATTTCAGGTATACAATCGCGGCAATCAGACAGTAAGGATAAGACCCATGAGCAAGCATTATGACTACATCGCTATCGGCGGCGGCAGCGGCGGTATCGCCTCCATCAACCGTGCGGCCATGTACGGCCAGAAGTGTGCGCTGATCGAAGCGAAAGAGCTGGGCGGCACCTGCGTGAACGTCGGCTGCGTGCCGAAAAAAGTGATGTGGCATGCGGCGCAGATCCGCGAAGCCATTCATATGTATGGCCCGGATTACGGATTCGACACCACCATCAACCAGTTTGACTGGCAGAAACTGGTCGGCAGCCGTAGCGCCTATATCGATCGCATTCATACCTCGTATGACAACGTGCTGGGCAAGAACAAGGTGGATGTCATCAAAGGCTTTGCCCGTTTCGTCGATGCGAAAACCATCGAAGTGAACGGCGAAACGCTGACGGCGGACCACATTCTGATCGCCACTGGCGGTCGCCCGAGCCACCCGAACATTCCGGGCGTCGAGTATGGCATTGATTCCGATGGTTTCTTCGCTCTGCCTGCGTTACCGAAACGCGTTGCCGTCGTTGGCGCGGGTTATATCGCCGTTGAACTGGCTGGCGTGATTAACGGTCTGGGCGCGGAAACGCACCTGTTCGTGCGTAAACATGCGCCGCTGCGTACCTTTGACCCGATGATTACTGAAACGCTGGTCGAAGTGATGGCCGCCGAAGGCCCGACGCTGCACACCCACGCGATCCCGAAAGCGGTGGTGAAAAACGCCGATGGCAGCCTGACGCTGGAACTGGAAGATGGCCGCAGCCAGACCGTTGACAGCCTGATCTGGGCGATTGGTCGTGAACCGGCCACCGACAATTTCAACCTTGCCGTCACTGGCGTGAAAACTGACGACAAAGGCTACATTGCTGTCGATAAATTCCAGAACACCAGTGTTCCGGGCATCTATGCCGTGGGCGATAACACCGGCGCCGTTGAACTGACGCCAGTGGCGGTTGCCGCCGGTCGTCGCCTCTCTGAACGCCTGTTTAACAACAAGCCGGACGAGCATCTGGACTACAACAACATCCCGACCGTGGTCTTCAGCCACCCGCCGATCGGCACCGTGGGGTTAACCGAACCCCAGGCGCGTATGCAGTATGGCGACGAGGCCGTGAAGGTCTACAAATCCTCCTTCACCGCCATGTACACCGCGGTGACCACTCATCGCCAGCCGTGCCGTATGAAGCTGGTCTGTGTCGGCCCGGAAGAGAAGATTGTCGGTATCCACGGCATCGGTTTCGGTATGGACGAAATGCTGCAGGGCTTCGCGGTAGCGCTGAAAATGGGGGCCACCAAGAAAGACTTCGACAACACCGTCGCCATCCATCCGACGGCAGCGGAAGAGTTTGTGACCATGCGCTAAGCCGCTGCGCCAAATCCCCTCAAATGAGGGGATTTTTGTATCATTTCTTTGCATATCGCCCCTTTCCGGCTTAAAAAGCGCCCAATTCTGATTCCTCTTATCCCAGGCACCGAAGCGAGTGTCTACGCTTAATAAGTGACCTGCAAAAACCCATTTTTAAACCGACAACACCCGGAGGTCTGAATCGTTATGTTCAACCAGAATCTACGCATCGATGAGCCAGAAATGCCGCCAGTGGAGGCCGAAGTCTGCTACGAAATCGATCCTTGCGAATTAAAACTGGATGAAATGATCGAAGCAGAACCCGAGCCGGAGATGATCGAGGGGCTTCCCGCCTCTGATGCGTTAACCCCTGCCGATCGTTACCTTGAACTGTTTGAACGTGTGCAGTCGTCGCGGCTGTTTGCCGACAGCAAAACTTTCCCCGACTGCGCACCAAAAATGGATCCGCTGGATATTCTGATCCGTTACCGGAAAGTCAGACGCCACCCGAGTTTCGATTTGCGTCAGTTTATTGAGAACCATTTCTGGTTACCGGAAACCCATGAGAACGAATACGTTTCCAATCCCGAGAACTCGCTGAAAGAGCACATCGACAGCCTGTGGCCGGTGCTGACCCGCGAGCCGCAGGATCACATTCCCTGGTCGTCGCTGCTGCCGCTGCCGCAGTCGTATATTGTTCCCGGCGGGCGTTTTGGTGAAACCTACTACTGGGACTCCTATTTCTCCATGCTGGGGCTGGCGGAAAGCGGTCGTGAGGATCTGCTGAAATGTATGGCGGACAATTTTGCCTGGATGATTGAGCGTTACGGCCACATCCCCAACGGCAACCGCACCTACTATCTCAGCCGTTCGCAGCCACCGGTGTTTGCGCTGATGGTGGAGCTGTTTGAGGAAGATGGCGTGCGTGGCGCGCGTCGTTATCTCGATCATCTGAAACTGGAGTATCAGTTCTGGATGGATGGCGCCGAGTCGCTTCTACCCAATCAGGCCTATCGCCACGTGGTGCGTATGCCGGACGGTTCGCTGCTCAACCGCTACTGGGATGACCGCGACACGCCGCGTGATGAATCCTGGCTGGAAGACGTCGAAACCGCCAGACATTCCGGTCGCCCGCCGAACGAAGTCTATCGGGATTTGCGCGCCGGGGCGGCATCCGGCTGGGACTATTCCTCGCGCTGGTTGCGGGATATCACCCGCCTGGCGAGCATCCGGACTACCCAGTTCGTTCCCATCGATTTAAACGCCTTTCTGTTCAAACTGGAAAACACGATTGCCAATATTTCCGGTTTAAAAGGCGAGCATGAAACCGAAGCGCTGTTTCGTCAGAAAGCGACCCAGCGCCGCGACGCGGTGACCCGCTACCTGTGGGATGACGAGAGCGGCTGTTTTCGCGATTACGACTGGCGACGCGAGCAGCAGGCACTGTTTTCCGCGGCCAGCATTGTGACGCTCTACGTTGGCCTGGCGACTCATGAACAGGCTGACCGGCTGGGCGATGCAATTCGTGCGCGGTTGCTGACGCCCGGCGGCATCATGGCGACGGAATACGAAAGCGGCGAGCAGTGGGACGCCCCCAACGGCTGGGCGCCGCTGCAGTGGATGGCGGTGCAGGGCTTCAAAATGTACGGTCAGGACTCGCTTGGCGACGAGATAGCCCAGAGCTGGCTGCAAACGGTGAACATGTTTTATAAAACGCACCACAAGCTTATTGAGAAATACCATATCGCGACCGGCACGCCGCGCGAAGGGGGCGGGGGTGAGTACCCGTTACAGGATGGTTTCGGCTGGACGAACGGCGTCGTTCGTCGTCTGATTGGCCTGTATGGCGAGCCGATTTAACGCACACCGGCGGTGAAGTCGCCGCCGGAATTTGCTAGCGGATCTGATCGTAAATCGCCTGCTGGATATCCAGCCATTTTTTGTTCTGCTCATTCGGCTGCGACAGCATGCGCTGTTCCGCCAGTTCCAGTTCATGGTGCTGGCGCGTGATCACCGGCGGCCTTGAGCAGAATGTTTGCAGATAGCTTTTGCGCATCATCGTCAGCTTCTGTCCGTTAGCCATTGAGTGGCTGATATTGTTGATAAAACGGCGGCAGGGTTTTGGCTCGTCCATCAGCATCCGGTAGCGCAGCAGCAACTCCAGCACTTCATCATTCTTGATGGCCATCGCCTGCTCGGTCCAGGAGAGCTCCCAGTTCATGCCGCCCTGCAGGAAAAGCTGCGCCACTTTCACGTCGTTGCGATCGATAGCCGAATGCAGGCTGAATGCATCCCAGGTGACGCCCAGGCTGGAAAGCCTTTCGCGAGGTGACTGCTCTTCCAGCTCAGTGGACGCCAGCGCTTCGGCAGTGGGGACGCGGGGAATCGGTCGCTGCGCCACTTCGGAACTAAAAATCCAGATCGCCCCGCCGAGGATCGCCAGCACCATCACCCCGACCGCGCCCCACAGCACGCCGGAAATCAGCTGCTCGCGCTCTTCCGGGGTGCGTTTCGCATGCCTGCCATGGCCTTCAATGTTGTCGCTCACGAACGTTGTATCACCACCGGCTTCTTTATCCCGCTCGATGGCCTGTTCCCAGAACTCTTTTAACGCAGCGTCATCCACGATCATGTAAGTGGACGGGTTGACGCCGGTTTTCTTCTGCTCGAACGCGCGCTGAACAGGCCCGGCAATCTGCTGGCTGTAGCTGTCGAGCAACGCCAGTTCGGCAGAAGAGAGGGGGCGCCCGCTGATCACCGCGTTGCGAAGCTGTCGGCAATGTTCGAGAAACGCCTGCAGCGTAATGCGCGGATCGACCAGATAGCTCAGCGAGGTGGCGGAATGGAAAATCGTCGAGTAGTGCCGCGCAAACTCTTTTTTATCAACCAGCAACAGCGCCAGTTCGCTGAACATCATCCCGCTGAGAATATCGCCGGAGTTGCCCAGCGTCAGCCAGCGACGCACGCTATCAGCGCCAAACTGAAGCTTCAGATGATTGGTGAGCTGCAACGTATCGGGCCACGCCTGCGACACCAGCGCTTTGATGGTCAGCTCCAGCGCCCGTAACTGCCGCTGCGCCTGAATTTGCAGATCCTCGCCCGACTCGCCCACTTTGGTGTCATAGCGCAGCCGTGGCTGTTTCGCCTTGACCGCTTCCAGGGTACTGAGAAAACGTAGCGCCGCAATACGCTGATTTTCGTGCACGTTTTGCCCGCGCTCGTATTGCGGCACCGTCTGTTGCAAATGGCGAAGCTGGAGAGTGAATTCGCTCATTTCGGCGTCATTCAGATGCAGCCGTTTCGCGACGTTCGTCCATCCCCCCAGATTCAGACGCGCCTGTTCCAGTTGTTCCAGAAACCAGCGCGGATCTTTTCCTTCTGCCACATAAATTTTGAGCAACTGAAGCACGTCTACGGATGCATGACGAATTATCGACAGACTGTGTTCAAATTGTTCAAACATCTGATTCGAAGCTGTTTGCATCTCTCTCTTCCTTAACGCACCATCAAGTGAAGAATCTGCCTGATTTAACTTAAAGTTTTCTTTTTTATTTTCGTCATTTACAAGATATACCAGAATATATCCAGCAACCGTGATCACTATATGAACCAGGAGCGAAAGCAGCGATCCAGCTACCACTTTCTTTCAGTTTTGCGTTTTGGGAAGGGAGAGAAAAAGCCCGGTTTTCGGATGAAAACCGGGGATGTTGCTTATAAAAACATACCGCCGGACACTTCTACACGCTGCGCCGTCATCCAGCCCAGTTCATCGCTGAGTAGCGCGGCAATCGCATTACCAATATCGTCCGGCAACCCGACGCGTCCGAGCGCCGTTTGCGACGCAACAAACTGATTCATTTGTTCATTGTCGCGGACGCGGCCGCCACTAAAATCGGTCGCGATAGCCCCCGGCGCGATGACATTCACGGAAATCCCGCGCGCGGCAAGTTCTTTCGCCTGATAGCGCGTCAGCACTTCTATCGCCCCTTTCATTGCCGCGTACGCCCCGGATCCCGGCAGCGTAAAGCGCGCCAGCCCGGTGGAAACATTCAGAATGCGTCCGCCGTCTTTCAGCAACGGCAACAGGCGCTGTGTCAGGAAAAAAGGCCCTTTGAAATGGATATTCATCAACTCATCAAACTGTGCTTCGCTGGTATCGGCAAACGGCGTGTTCAGGCCGATCCCGGCGTTGTTGACTAAATAATCAAAGGTGTCGCGATTCCAGATTTGCTTAAGGTGCTGCTGAATCTCCTGCACAAACGCCGGGAAGTGTACCGTTTCGCCGACGTTGAGCTGCAATGCCACCGCTTTCACTCCCGTTTGTTCAATTTCCTGCACAACCTGTTGTGCTGCCTGAACGTTACTGTTGTAAGTGAAAATAATATGGATCCCTTTCGCTGCCAGCTTCAGCACCGCGTTTTTCCCCAGGCCGCGACTGCCGCCTGTCACTAAAGCAATACGTTGTGTCATAAGAACCTCATCTCCGCTGTGGTAAACCTGAGAAAAGAGCTTATTAGGTGCGATTAAAACAATAAATGTAGTAAATTACGCTTTACTGTTTCACACACATCAACAATCGGTTTTGGATATGGATAAAATTCACGCAATGCAGTTATTTATTCGTGTCGCGGAACTGGAAAGTTTTTCTCGCGCCGCCGATACCCTCGGGCTTCCGAAAGGTAGCGTATCGCGCCAGATTCAGGCGCTGGAAAATCATCTCGGCACCCGGTTGCTCCATCGCACCACACGACGCGTACAACTGACGCAGGACGGCATGGTCTATTACGAGCGGGCCAAAGACGTGCTCAGCAATCTGGATGAGCTGGACGGCATGTTCCAGCACGATCCCACCAGTATCAGCGGCAAGTTGCGGGTCGATATGCCCGTTGGCGTGGCGCGGAATCTGGTGATCCCCCGCCTGCCCACCTTCCTGCAGCAATACCCCGGCATTGAACTGGAGCTCAGCAGCAGCGATCGACTGGTGGATGTTATTCGGGAAGGATTCGACTGCGTGGTGCGCGTGGGAACGCTGAAAGATTCCGGATTAATCGCGCGTCCGTTAGGGAAACTTTCGATTATTAACTGCGCCAGCCCGCAATATCTGGCGCGTTTTGGTTACCCGGAAACGCTTGATGATCTGGCCGGTCACGCGCTGGTGCATTATGCGGTGAATCTCGGCGTGCGTCCGCCGGGGTTTGAGGTGATGCTCGATAACGCCACGCGCTGGATTAAGACCGGCGGCGTCCTGACCGTCAACAGCACCGAAACGTACCACGCGGCGTGTCTGGCGGGGCTGGGGATTATTCAGGTGCCGCGCGTCGGCGTTCGTGAAGCGCTGCGCAGCGGTAAGCTGGTGGAAATCCTGCCGCAGTACCGTGCGGAGCCGATGCCGGTCTCGCTGATTTACCCTCATCGCCGCAATCTTTCCCGCCGCGTGCATCTGTTTATGGAATGGCTGACTGGTGTGATGAAAGCCTATGTCGATTAACATTGAGCGGTACGCGCTATACTTTTTTATTTGATACAAAGAAAGGAATAACAGCCTGATGACGCCGGAAAACGACGACAAGCGCCCCATTGAGGATCTGGAATACGATCCCGTCAGGAAAATGGACCCACACGAGAAACCCGCCGCCGGGGTAATCAATACCGCCAACAAGGCGCTGAAAAAAGCCACCGGGACGGCCACCGTCATTCAGCGCCAGCCGGTGATTGCCCATCTGCTGCGCGCCGCTGAGCGCTTCAACGACCGCATGGGAAACCAGTTCGGAGCCGCCATTACCTACTTCTCATTTTTGTCGATGATCCCCATCCTGATGGTCTCGTTCGCCGCCGGGGGGTTTATTCTCGCCTCACACCCGACGCTGTTACAGGATATCTTCGACAAAATCCTGCAAAACGTCAGCGACCCGACGCTGGCTGCCACGCTGAAAAGCACAATCAATACCGCCGTTCAGCAGCGCACCACCGTCGGGATCGTCGGGCTGTTGATTGCGCTCTATTCCGGCATCAACTGGATGGGCAACCTGCGTGAAGCGATCCGCGCGCAGTCGCGCGACGTCTGGGAACGTACGCCGCAGGACCAGGAGAAAATCTGGGTCAAATACTTCCGTGATTTCGTGTCGTTGATTGGCCTGCTGGTGGCGCTGATCGTTACGCTGTCGATCACCTCGGTGTCAGGCTCTGCGCAGCAGATGATTATCTCCGCACTTTATCTCGACAGCATCGAATGGCTGAAACCGGCCTGGCGGCTGGTGGGTCTGGCGATTTCGATTTTCGCCAACTATCTGCTGTTTTTCTGGATTTTCTGGCGCCTTCCACGCCACCGCCCGCGCCGAAAAGCGCTGATTCGCGGGACGTTGATTGCGGCCATCGGGTTTGAGGTGATCAAAATCATCATGACCTGGACGCTGCCGTCGCTGGTGAAATCCCCGTCCGGTGCGGCGTTTGGCTCAGTACTCGGACTGATGGCATTCTTCTATTTCTTCGCCCGCCTGACGCTGTTCTGCGCCGCCTGGATTGCCACCGCCGAGTATAAAGACGATCCACGCATGCCGGGGAAAACGCACCGTTAACCCGCGTACAGGGCTGAAGAGAAACGGAAAACTTCAGCCCTGCGCATCATTTCAGCATTTAAATCCAGTCGTTAACTTTTATTTAACCAATTTCTGGTTTTATCCACTAAGTTTGTATTTGTGTGAAGCATTTCATAGACGTGAAATAGCAGGGGTAAAAATTATCCGCTTTTTGGTTGCTTTATGAACTATCTGGCAACCCACCGCAGATTGAAATGTCACTTTTGCTGTGTCTAATATGGTCGTTCGTTCGCCAAAAAATAAGAAAATATTATATGCAAGCAACCGCCACAACACTCGATAACGAACACGCCATCGCCCCCGTCAACTCGCGTAACAAGGTCGTCGTTGCGTCGCTCATTGGTACCGCCATTGAGTTCTTCGACTTCTATATTTACGCCACGGCGGCAGTGATTGTTTTCCCGCATATCTTCTTCCCGCAGGGCGATCCCGCCGCCGCCACGCTACAGTCGCTGGCGACCTTCGCCATCGCGTTTGTCGCGCGTCCGATTGGCTCCGCGCTGTTTGGTCACTTCGGCGACCGCGTTGGCCGTAAGGTGACGCTGGTGGCGTCGCTGCTGACGATGGGGATTTCAACCGTGGTGATCGGCCTGCTGCCCGGTTATGAAACCATTGGGTTGATGGCGCCGTTGCTGCTGGCGCTGGCGCGTTTTGGTCAGGGGCTCGGTCTTGGCGGTGAGTGGGGCGGTGCGGCGCTGCTGGCGACGGAGAACGCGCCACCCCGTAAACGCGCGCTGTACGGCTCGTTCCCGCAACTCGGCGCGCCGATTGGTTTCTTCTTTGCCAACGGCACGTTCCTGCTGCTGTCGTGGCTGCTGACCGATGAACAGTTCATGAGCTGGGGCTGGCGCGTGCCGTTTATCTTCTCCGCCGTGCTGGTGATTATCGGCCTTTACGTTCGCGTTTCTCTGCACGAAACACCGGTGTTCGCCAAAATCGCCGCGGCGAAAAAACAGGTGAAAGTGCCGCTGGGTACGCTGCTGAGTAAGCATCTGCGGGTGACCATTCTCGGCACTTTCATCATGCTGGCGACCTATACGCTGTTCTATATCATGACCGTTTATTCAATGACCTACAGCACCGCCGCCGTGCCGCACGGTCTTGGGCTGCCGCGTAATGAAGTGCTGTGGATGCTGATGATGGCGGTGATTGGTTTCGGCGTGATGGTACCGGTCGCGGGCCTGCTGGCTGACCGCTTTGGCCGCCGAGCCAGCATGGTCATCATTACGTCGCTGATCATCGTCTTTGCCCTGTTCCTGTTCCAGCCGCTGCTGGGCTCCGGGAACCCGGCGCTGATTTTCGCTTTTCTGCTGCTGGGGCTGAGTCTGATGGGGCTGACCTTTGGTCCGATGGGCGCGCTGCTGCCGGAGCTGTTCCCGACCGAAGTGCGCTACACCGGCGCGTCGTTTTCCTATAACGTGGCGTCGATTCTGGGTGCGTCGGTCGCGCCGTATATCGCCGCGTGGTTACAGGGCACTTACGGGCTGTTTTACGTCGGTATTTATCTGGCGACGATGGCAGCACTGACGCTGATTGCGCTGCTGCTGACCCACGAAACGAAGCATCAGTCGCTGTAAACACTTTATCCGGCCTGCAAAACTGCCCGAACCGTAGGCCGGATAAGCGCCAGCGCCATCCGGCGTTACGATCGAATCATTTCTTCATCTGCGACAAAATCACCCGACACTGATTGGCATCGCCTTCTGACGGCGAAATCAGCGCCAGCAGCGCGGCAGCCGGCGTGACCAGCGTCGCCAGCGCAGCCGCGACCGCGCCACGGGCAATCAGCGGCCCGACTTTCACCCCCGCATCCGGATTTTTGAACGTCCCGCGCACATACAGTGGTGAACGCAGCGTGATAATGCGCACGCCCTTACTTTCCGGATCGATGGTTAAATCCAGCTGTTCCGAGGCAAAGCTGGCGGTACCGGTGACGTTAATCAGCGCGTTTTCGGTGTCAAAGGCGAATATCTGCGGTCGCGCCACGCCGTTGACGATGTCGAGATTGGCCGCGGCGCAGTTCACCCGCACTTCGTCATCGCCAAAGATTTGCCCGACGATATAGTTGCCGACGTTCAACCCGAGGATTTCCATCAGATTACGGCTCACCAGCCCGTCGTTCATCAGCAGTTTCAGGTTGCCGTTGCTGCTGCCAAGCAGCGCCGCCACCGAATTACCGGTACCGCGCAGATCCGCATCGCCGTTCATTTCCCCCAGCGTTTTTTGCATCAGTTCGACGTTCGGCATTAATTCTTTCAGCTTGAGCCGCCGCGCCTGGATCTCTGCCCGCCCCTGCATCGGTTTTTTATCGCCTTCAAGACGGATATGAGACGAAATCGTGCCGCCCGCGAGGCCAAACTTCAGTGGGCTGAGACGCAGATCAGCATTGCTGAGAATGATGTGCGTTGAGAGATCGCTTATCGGCAACGTGCTGCCATGCTCAATGCGCTGCCCTTTGAAACGTACATCGGCGTCCATCACGTTCCACTTGTCGGTTTCAAAGCGTTCATACGGCAGCACTTTCCCGGCAGGTTGCGGATCTTTCTTCACTTTTGAGGATTTAGTGCCTTTGCCGGAATCGACGCCGACCAGCGGGCCTAAGTCAGCGAGACGCAACTGGCGCGATTCAAGATCGCCCTCCAGTTTCGGGCGCGGCTTGCCGGTAGTGTAGGTCAGCGAACCGTGAATATCGCTGTCGCCGATGCGGCCATTGAAGTCACGGTAGTCAAAAACGGAGCCTTTCTCGCTGTTGATTTTTGCCACCAGATGACCGTCGGTGGAAAATGGCGGCGTATCCGGCAGCAGTACGCCGGTCAGGTCATACAGCTCACCGAGCGAATCGCCGGAAAACTTCAGTTGTAAATCGACCCCGCCCATTTTCATCGGATCGTTGACCGTGCCGGTAAAGGCGACCTGCGTGTTGCCGGAGCGAAAATCCGCCTGCACCGGGAACGGCGTGCCTTCGCTGCGCAGCGCCAGCATGCCACCAATCTTGCCGGTGCCGGTCAGCGGCTGGCCGTTGTATCGCCCCTGCGCCTTCAGGCCAAAGACATAATCGCTCGCTTTCGCGTTGTCGCCCTTCGCTTTATTACCCGTCACCTCACTGAGCGGTAGCGGTTTGCCCAGCGGATCGACCAGGATCTCCACATCGGCACGCGTCACGCTGTCGTCGATCTTAATGCGTCCACGATCGAACAGAATGTTATCGAGCCGGAAAGACCAGCCGGACGGTTGCGCGTTGGGATCGTTGTTGTCATCCCCCGCCAGCTGAAACGTCCAGTTGTTGTTCTTTTCTGACAGCCGAATCAGCCGCGCATCTGGCTGAACCAGCTTGATCCACGGCAGGTAAACCGTTCTGGTCAGTAAAGCCAGCGGTGCGAGCGTCGCTTCCACGCGCGGCAGATGCACCATGGTAATTTCCGGGATATCGGGCGGGTTGCCGAGCAGTACATCGTCAGCATGAACATGCGGCCAGGGGATCCAGCTTCGCCACCCGGTTTCACCCGGCTGCCGCTCCCAGACCACGCCCAGATCACCGCGAATGGCGAACGGACGGTTCAACTCGGTAGAAACTTTTTGATTTATTGTTGGCTTCAGCCGGTTCCAGTCAAAGGTCGCGATAATGATGAACAACACGACGATGATCAGCAAAATCGTGCCTGAAATCAGGGCAATGGCTTTACGCGTTTTTGTCATGCCGGGTCCACTCCTGTCTTGCCTCACCTTTCTGAATAATAGTTGAGGTGAGCAGAACCTGCGGCAAATCAGGCTAATGTGAGCAGAACGTTCTCAAGCGAAGAGAAGGGAACCGGGCGGGAGAGGAAGTAACCCTGGGCCGCGTAAGCCGGGGATTGCTGCACGTCGCGCCACTCTTCCAGTGTTTCGACGCCCTCAACAATCACCCCCTGACAATAGCAATTCATCAGTTGCAACAACTGGGTGAAGAGGTTGCGCCCTTCCTGGGTTTTACGCAGCATAATGAACAGCTCGCGGGCGACTTTGATGTAGTCGTAATGCACTTCGCTCAATGCGGAAAAGTTCGCCATGCCGGTACCAAAATCGTCCAGCCACAACGGGCCGAGCTCGCACATGGAAGCGAACGTGGAGTCTTGCGGCAGGCGGATGTGCTCCACCAGCTCAAAGCGAACCCACGGCAGCGATTCGATCAGCGCCGCCAGTTGAGGATCTTTGCGCAGCGTCAGCAGCGTCGGGCCATCGACGTTCACCGACGCCAGGATCTGATTCTTCTCAAAGAACGCTTTTTTCTCCGCCAGCAGCATTAGTTGCTCTTTCACCACATCGCTGCGCTGTTTTACCGCCACTTCGGCGAAATAGCGATCCGGCGCGATCCGCTGGCCGGGGTGCGAAGGATGGGTGACGATCGTCAGCAGTTCGACCGCCATCAACTGACCATTGGTTTTATAAATCGGCTGATAAGTATAAGCACGTTCACATCCCAGCCAATAGCGGCGCTCCTGCAGGCTTTTCAGGCCTACATCCGGAATGCTTATCTGCTGGATAACCTGCGTTGACTTCATCTCAGCTGTCCTGTCGAAAAAGGAGAAATGGTCTCGTGTTGCTTCAGGATTATCGGCGGCGAAAATGAGAACTTTATGTTCAATGGCGGCCATTTTCTTTTTCTGCGAGCAAGAATCCAACAGGAATACGCGCCAGCTCAAGAAAATAATGGAACGTTGTTTTAATATGGTTGACCACGAAAATGCCACAGCGCAAACTAGCGCTAATTTCCCGGATCCAGGTTCATGATTATGTCTAAAAAAATTGCCGTGATCGGCGAATGCATGATTGAGTTATCGGAAAAAGGCGCGGACGTCAGCCGCGGTTTTGGCGGTGATACGCTCAATACGTCCGTGTATATTGCGCGTCAGGTGAATGCCGCCGCGCTGTCCGTTGATTACGTTACCGCGCTCGGCACCGACAGCTTCAGCCAGCAGATGCTGGACGCCTGGCAGGGCGAAAATGTCGGCACTGGTCTTATCCAGCGAATGGACAATCGCCTGCCGGGGCTTTATTACATCGAAACTGACGATACCGGCGAACGGACGTTCTACTACTGGCGCAACGAAGCTGCCGCAAAATTCTGGCTGGAGAGCGATCAGGCCGCGGCCATTTGTGAAACGCTGGCGACCTTTGATTATCTCTACCTGAGCGGCATCAGCCTCGCGATCCTGAGCCCGACCAGCCGCGAAAAACTGCTCTCGCTGCTGCGCGAATGCCGCGCTAACGGCGGCAAAGTGATTTTTGATAACAACTACCGCCCGCGTCTGTGGGCAAGCCGCGAAGAGACGCAGCAAGTTTATCAGCAGATGCTCGAATGTACCGACATCGCCTTCCTGACGCTGGATGACGAAGACGCCTTGTGGGGCGCGAAACCGGCAGACGAGGTGATTGCCAGGACGCACGCGGCAGGCGTCAGCGAAGTGGTAATCAAGCGTGGCGCAGAATCATGCCTGGTGTCTGTGGCAGGTGAAATGCTGATTGACGTGCCTGCGGTGAAACTGCCGAAAGAAAAAGTGGTCGATACCACCGCGGCGGGAGATTCCTTTAGCGCCGGTTATCTGGCGGTACGTCTGACCGGTGGCGATGCCGCCGCTGCCGCAAAACGCGGGCACCTGACGGCCAGCACAGTGATTCAGTATCGCGGAGCGATTATTCCGCGTGACGCGATGCCAGCGTAAGTAAAAGCAAAAAATAAGCCCGGTATGCATGATGGCATTACCGGGCTTTTTTTTACTGGCTTTACTGGCCTTGCGGGATGTCCGAGACGTCGCGGGCATCATCGCTCGCGGCCGGGGTCGCAGGCGTTGTCGGGGTCATGAACTGATCCCAGGTCGCCTGCAGTTCCTTCATGCTGTACTCCGGCTCACCCTGCGGTTGCAGCAGTACCAGCGCCATTTCCTGCGACAGCTGCTGGCGGAGATCCTGATTCAGCATCTCCAGCGTCAGCGAGTTGAGGAAGTCCTGACGCAATTTCTGATACTGCTCCGGCGCGATATCCACTACCTGGTTTTGCAATGAACGCATGCGCTGACCGGTCAGCACGCCGGTGTCCGTCCGCGCGTAGGTGGCGAACAGCTTTTGCAGTTCCAGTTTCTTCTGCGCCACCAGGGCGTTGAATTCCTCTTCCGTCAGGCCGTTATCACGTACATTCGCTAACTCGCGGGCGATGGTGGTGAGATTGGCGTTGAGCTTCTCGTTTGGCGATTCAACGTTCACCGCACATTGCGCGCGCTGGTACAGCACCCGGCAGTCAAAGCCAAGACCGATGTCTTTGGCGTTGCTTTTGCTCAGGTTCTGCTGAACGTGCCAGAACAGCGCTTCACGCGCGAGATCGGCGCGCCAGTAGCGCAGCAGCGCGGCGGATTCACGAATCGGCTGCCAGGGCGCATCCCACATGATCGACAGGCGATCCTGACGTTGCGCCTCGGTCATGATGCTCACCGGCTCTGCACGCAGCGGGGAAAGCGTCGGCACAGCGGCCGGGGTTTCTCGTTTCCCTTTCAGCTCGCCGAAGGTCTTGTTGATTTGCTCCGCCACAGCACGGCTGTCGACGTTGCCGACCACAATCAGGGTCATCGCATCCGGCGTATACCATTTTTGGTAGAACGCTTTCAGCTGTTCGATATCCACCGGCTGTTTCAGCGGCTCGGAAGGATCATGGCCGAGCATGGTGGAACCTTTGAGACGATAGCGCCACCAGCCTTCTTTCGGGTTTTGCGGCCAGGTCGCGACCATATCTTCCGTCGCCAGCGCTTTGTTGACCGATTCCGGCGTGATGGTCAGCTTGCCGCTGGCGTCGCCGAGCCAGGTCAACGACTCTTTCAGCAGGTCGTTGCGGTTGTTGGGCAGGCTGAGATTAAAGAGGGTGTAATCGTAGGAGACAATCGCGGGCGGCATCGGGCGAACGGGATCAATACCCTGCTGCCAGAGCGATCGCGCCTGCATGGCTTCTAAACTGCCGCTCTGCGTGAGCGCCAGACGCGGAAGAAAATGGCTGTAGCCGCTCTGTTGTGTGCTTTCAGTCAGCGAACCGATATTGACAGACAGACGAACTTCGATGCGGTCGCTCGGACGCTGCGGGGTGGCAAGCACCTGCCACTGGAATCCATTTGCTAACGTTCCCTGCTGCCAGGCGGGATCTGGCTGGAGTGCTTCTGCCTGCACATAACCGGCCGCCGCCATCATCAGTAAACCACCAGCGATGAGTCGAATTTTAGTGCCCTGCATGTGAACCCCTGATGAACAATCCTGGTTACAAAGGCCGCCTGTTCTGCGGAGGCAGCCTAAAAATTGAGTGAAATACGTCGTTTAGACCGCGAAAACGAGGGATCGTCACACGCGAACGTAAATAATTCATCAATTATGCGCAGGAGCCCGCAGTCCATCAAGGACTACGGGCTTAAGTGGCGGGATTATGAAGAAATTTCTTGCGTTTTGTTGTCTGTGACACGGTTATTGAGTGTGTCGGAGAGCTTTTGCTGATCGAGTTCTTTCACCCATTTAGCGACCACGACGGTCGCCACGCCGTTGCCCACCAGGTTGGTCAGCGCACGCGCTTCAGACATGAAACGGTCGATGCCGAGGATGAGCGCCAGACCCGCCACCGGCAGATGGCCGACTGCGGAGATGGTCGCCGCCAGGACGATAAAGCCGCTGCCTGTCACGCCTGCAGCCCCTTTCGAGGAGAGCAGCAGAACCACCAGGAGCGTTATCTGATGGAAAATATCCATCTCGCTGTTCGTCGCCTGGGCGATAAATACCGCCGCCATGGTCAGGTATATCGAGGTGCCGTCGAGGTTAAACGAATAACCCGTCGGGATAACCAGACCCACCACCGACTTACGACAACCCAGTTTCTCCATCTTGTCGAGCATTCGCGGCAGCGCCGATTCAGACGACGATGTCCCCAGCACGATCAACAGTTCTTCACGGATATAACGAATGAACTTGAAGATGTTAAAGCCGGTTGCACGGGCAATGGAGCCCAGCACCACCACCACAAAGACGATACAGGTGATGTAGAAGCAGATAATCAGCTGACCGAGTTGCACCAGCGTACCGACGCCATATTTACCGATGGTAAAGGCCATAGCCCCGAACGCACCGATAGGCGCGAGACGCATGATCATATTGATGATGCCGAAAATGACCTGCGAGAAGCTTTCAATCACGTTGAAAATCAACTGGCCTTTGCTGCCCAGGCGATGCAGCGCAAAGCCAAACATCACCGCAAACAGCAGAACCTGCAGAATGTTGCCGCTGGCGAACGCCCCGATCACGCTGTTCGGGATAACGTCCATCAGGAAGGCAACGACACCCTGATCTTTTGCCTGTTCGGCGTAGACTGCCACGGCTTTGGCGTCCAGCGTCGCTGGATCCACGTTCATTCCGGCACCGGGTTGCACCACGTTAACAATGATGAGGCCGATGATCAGCGCAACGGTACTGACCACTTCGAAGTAAAGTAGTGCAACCGCCCCGGTGCGACCCACGGCTTTCATACTTTCCATGCCTGCGATACCGGTTACTACGGTACAGAAAATAACCGGCGCAATAACCATCTTGATGAGCTTAACGAAAGCATCACCAAGCGGTTTCATTTGTGTGCCCAACTCAGGGTAGTAGTGACCAAGCAAGATACCAATTGCAATGGCTGTCAGGACCTGGAAGTAGAGGCTTTTAAACAAAGAAACTTTCATAGGGTGTCCTTAGAATAAAACCACAGGCTATGTAGGGTTTTTAAATTGCCTGCGGTTTTTAAAATAACACCCGGGAAACATAACAGAAATATTTAGACATTCATCTGCAACAGGAATGTTAAAATTTTTGAGCTGAACCGCATAAGCCTGGCGCGATCGTCATTTACTTTCATGCGGTCTGGAAGCGGAGAGGTAGTCCTGCTCGAAGATGTCGGGTTGCACCGCACGGGCAAAAAGGTAACCCTGCACCGATTCAACGCCTGCGGCTTTCAGCCAGTCATACTGCGCCTGGTTCTCCACCCCTTCGGCGACAATTTCCAGGTTGAGGTTTCGCGCCAGGTGAATAATCGCCGACACCATGCTGGGATCGTCCGGCAGCAGATCGATAAACGCTTTGTCGATTTTGAGGATATCCACCGGCAGAGACTTCATATGCTGGAGTTGCAACAGCCCGGCGTAGCCCATACCGAAGTCGTCTATCGCAATGCGAACGCCAGCTTCACGTAACGGTCGCAGAATGTCGACCGCCATTTTAGGATCGTCAATACGCTGGCTTTCGGTGACTTCCAGAATCAGGGTGCCAGTAGCAATTCTGTAACGTTTCATCAACACCAACAGGTCCGGCACCATATTCTGATGCAGCAGTTGCAGGGCAGATAAATTCACTGACAGCGGCATCATTATCCCTTTATGCTGCCACGCCGCCAGCAACCGGCAGGATTCTTCCAGCACCCAATATCCCACGGCGACGATAAGCCCGCAGGCTTCGATGCGCTCAATGAGATCGGCGGGCAGTTCCCACTGGCCATCAGGCTGTTTCTGTCGCAACAGCACTTCCGCACTGCAGATGGTATCGGTCGTGGTATCCACCTGCGGTTGCAGCCAGATGGCAAACTGTTGGTTTTCCAGTGCGGACAGCAGATTGCTCTCTTCGCCCAGGCGCTGCTGCGCCGCTTCCATCTGCGCCGGGTCGAAGAACTCAATCTGATTTTTGCCTTTACGACGGGCCGCGAACGCCGCCGACACCGCCCGGCGATAGAGCTGCTCCGCGGTCAGATGACCATTGAACATGGCGATACCGATACTGGCGCTCGGACGGAGTTGAATGCCCTGTAACGGCAGACGCTCGTTAATGACAGTGAGCACTTGCTGACCAAGCGTGATGGCGTGCCACGGCTCTTTCACGCCGTGCGCCAGAATCGCAAAATCGTAGCCGCTGACCTGAGCCAGCACCATGCGCGGCGAAATCACCGAGCGCAGTTTTTCCACCAGCGTGAGCAGCAGGATCTCGCGCTGCGTCTCTTTCAGCACGCCTGCGGTATCCTGCAGGGTTTCACAGGCCACCACCATCAGCGCAGTAGACTGCTCGCTGGCGACAGTCTGCTCCAGTAACGCCAGTAAAAACGCCTTGTTGGGCAGATCGGAAATCGGAAAATGGGTGGCGTGGCTGTTCATCTCTTCGTGCTGGCGAAGCAGGAGTTGTTGATTGCGGTTATAGCTGCGCACCAGTAAGCCAATTTCATCATCGTGATGCAGACGCGGCAGCGCCAGTTGATGACCCACGCGCTCCTGCGGCGAGACGTCGTTCACTTCCCGGGCAATGCTGCGCAGCGGGCGCACAATCAACCGGTTGATGCACCAGGTGATCGCCACGCTCAGCATCAGCGATAAAAGTAAGTAAGCAGTCACCAACGTTGCCAGCGCGCTCATCACAAAGCGATACATCTGCCAGGAATCAGCCTGTAACACCAGATACGCCAGCGGCTGCGGATTCGCAGGGCGTTCCTGCGAGTAGATCGGCAACGAAATTTGTACCGGCAGCTCAAACACGCGGGTGATCATCACCGGCACGGGACGCTCAGGAATGAAGCTCATGCGCAGCGCCTGAAACTGGTTCGGCAGCACAACATCGGCGCGGCTGACAATCCCCGCGGGCTGGATACGCGCCAGAATGGCTTCGGCCTCCGGGATATCCGCTTTCAGGATGGCGGCGGAGAGCGGCTCACGCACGGAGCGGGCGACGCTTTCGAGGTGCGTCGCGGTGGTATAGCGGTTCTGTTGCACAAAGTGGAAGAGCAAAATGAAGCAAAAAATGAACGTAAACACCATGACAACGGCTGACACCATTGCCATATGTTTAATTGTCAACGAACGGCTAACGCGCAAAAGGACTCTCCACTGAGACAGAAAACACTACCGGCGGTCCGGTAACGAAATGTTACCAGAACGCTGGCTGATTATACTCGATCGTTCAGAGAATCCCTCAGATTTAGAGACTATTCCGGTGGGTTACCAGTCTGCATACGGTATCAGCGGTTGCGGCGGCAGATCCATATCGCCCTGCCAGCCCGCGGCCGAGTAGCGCACATACATCAAAAAGTGGCTCGGCGCGTAGTCTTTCGCCTGCTGAATATCGACCGCCGCGCCGACAAACCAGTTGGAGGTCACGCGGCGTTCCAGCAGCGCCCGGGCGGTGTAACCAATGCCGTTGCTGCTACTGCCTTCGGAGATCTGGCTCGCCGCCTCATCCTGCCATTGCGACGGAACTAAATTGTTCAGCGGGTAGCGCGGCATCGTTTTGGTCCGCGAGTGCGACCAGGAGCCGGAGGCGCCCAGTTCCCACGACCAGTTTTCCGTGCGTTCGCGCCACAGCACCGGCACGGCGAAGGAGAGATACGATTGCGGACTGTAATAGCCGCCCTGGCCCAGCGTATAACCGCTCAGATCTTTGTCATAATGCCAGATCATGTTGTTCAGGCCGATGGTGACGCGGCGGTTATTCTCGTTGATGACTTTGTAGTAGTAACCGGTCATCCAGCGGACGCGCCAGTTATCCTCCACGTTTTTGCCGTTCAGGCTGTCAGCGCCAAGGCTGGCCCACACACCGTTAGCTTCACCTTTGTCATAACTCATGCTGACGCCCGCCCCGGTGGCGCGAACGCCGCCCCAGGTGGTGCCGGTGTGGCCGTCATTGTCATTATCTTTCTGCCCACCGAAGGCCAGCAATGAACTGGAAATCGGTCGGCGATGCACGTTGAGCGTATAGCCAATCGGCCCGAGATCGTCGCTGTAGCTCAGGGCACCGACCACATCAACGACGTTAAAACCGATCGGGGTGGTGCCAAGATCCATATTCCAGGTATCGTTTTTCCAGCCCACCGCAACGCTCGCGCCGCTGTCAGACTGTTTGGTGCCGCCGCGACAGCCATTGTCGCCCAGCGAACAGGTGCCCCAGCTGTCGGTGTAGGTGCCGCCGCTGGTTGAGAACGTCCCGGCATTCATGTTCACATAATCGGAGCGGAAGAACATGCGCCCGTCCGCCAGCGGCGCATCCACCTGCAACATGGTGGTGTGCGCTTTCAGATCAGAATAGCCGCCGGTACCGCTGGAGCCCCAGTAATCATGCTCAAGCGTGACGTTCAGATCCTGCTGACGATAGAGATCAGCGGCATCGCTGCGCAGTCCGCGCTTCAGCCAGTCGTCTTTCTCATCATTGCGTGTTAAGCGGGTAAAGGAGTCGTTATCCTGCGGGCGCACGGGCGTGATCCCCGTCGCCACCATCGCGTCTTTGTAATCTTCCAGCCCCTGCTGCGGATTGCCTGCTGCCGTTTCCACACGCGCGGCATCACGCAGTACCAGCGCGCTGTCCATTGATGGCGGCTGCGATTTTGCCTGCGGCACGATGCGGCTGAAGATTTGCTGCGCGCTGGCCGTATTGCCCAACCCCGACTGCACCAGCGCGACGCGGCGCTGCATGTTGAGCGCGGAATTTGCCTCCAGCGGCGGCAGTTTTGCCAGCTGTTCGCGGGCGCTGGCCTTGTCGCCAGCGGCGAGATACACCTCCACCAGCCCGAGGCGCGCATCCTGGTTTTCCGGCTCTTTCGCCAGTACCGCGTTGTACTGCGCCACGGCGGTTTGCGTATCGCCGCGCTGTTGCGCCCAGTCCGCGAGGATCAAGTCGATCCGCGTTGAGGATGGTTGCTGTTTCAGCAGTGCAATGGCCTGATCTTCCTGGCCGCCATCACGCAGGCGGTTCGCGTTATCCAGCATCTGGTTGAATTGCAGGCGGTCGGCCAGCTCGCGAATATTGTCATTCCACTGACTACGCGGCAGCCGGTTCAGGTGTGTTAATGCCGCCTGATCCTGATCGTTGCCGGAAAGGTAGAGGCCGTTGGCGTAAATCTGTTCGGGATCGTTGGGTTTCTGCTGCGCCAGGCCGCGCATCAGCGCATCGGCTTCGCTGCGTTGCCCGGCGCTGTAGAGATCGCGCGACAGACGATAGGTTACCCACACGCTGCCCGGATCGAGCGCTAAACGCTGACGCTGCAATGCCGCGGCCTGCGCCCATTTGCCGTCGTTTTCCAGCGCTGCCGCCTGCTGTGACAGGCGATCATCGGTCAGGCTGCGTTCGATATCGTCCACGCTTTTACGCTGGGCGGCGGAAAGGCTTTCAATAAAGGCGGTGGCTTTTTCCGGCGATTGCGCACGGTAAATATTGGCCAGCCCGCGCACGGCATTGCTGTTGCCGCTATCAAGACGCAGCGCCTGGCGGTAAAAACGCTCTGCGGCGGCGCTGTCTTTGCGCGCCATCGCCACATCGCCAAGACCCAGCACGGCATAGCTGTCGGTGTTGTCCACATTCCGCGCCTGCTGATAGGTGCGCTCAGCCAGATCGAAATTACCGGCTTTCAGCGCCGCATCAGCTTTGCGGATCATCGGCCAGTAGATTTCCCAGCTCTGCGGTTTATTCTCTTCTCGCGCCAGCTGTTCCGCTTTCGCCCGGAACGCCGGATCAGCCATCTGTTTTTTTTGCTCGTCGAGCTGCGCTTTCGCCGTCGTCGCCAGATCGCCCGTCGTAAATAACAACAGGAAACGTTGCAACGCCTGGATGCTGGCGTCGTTGGTCGGCATGGTTTTGATTTGATCGTACCAGATGTCCGCCGCCGTATTGCGCCCGGCGCTGGACTTCGCCATCTGTTCGAGGACGGTGAAAGCTTCGTCGCGCTTGTCATCATCAAACAGCATTCTCGCCAGCGTCGATTGCAGCTGAACGTTACCCGGCATCGTTTTGTTGAGGTTCTTAAGCTGGTTCACCGCTTCGTTATGTCGCGCAGGCAACCGCGCTACCGCAGTCCAGTATTCCACGGCCATCGCGCCGTCAGGCGGCGCGCCATTAAACAGTTTATCGTAAGTGGCGAGCCCCTCTTCGACATGGCCGGTGGTGGTTAACAGCCGCGCCTGTTGCAGTGCCTGCCGCCCTTCCGGCGTCGTTAACTGAATTTCACTGCGCGAGTTTTTGTAGGCGCTGGAGTCTGGTGCCAGTTTTGCCAGCCGGTCGAGCTGGGTCTGCGCGGCTGCCGCATCGCCCTGACGCAGCAGATAACGCAGCCGCGCGGCGATGACGTCAGGATTGTTGGGATCAATCAGTTCCAGTCGATACAGCGACTGGGTGACCAGATCTTCCCGATTGCTGGCCTCCCCGACACGGACCTGATCCAGCAACTGCTGCTGGGCGGCACTGTTGGCAGCCCAGGCAGTCGGCATCATGGCAAGGCCGAGCGACAAACTGAGTAAACTTACTGTGAACTTGCGCATTCCTGGCCCCAGTCAGGTAGTAATTCACCGCGGGCGGTGAAACGAAAACGGTGTTGATCCCAGCCTTGTCCAAACAGGGTTAGTACATAGTTAAAATAGGCGTCCGCGCCAGGAAAGTTATCCGCGACGCGCTGGCGCTGAACGGCCTGAGCATCGCGATTTTGCAGGAAAGGCAGTAGCGAGGCAGAGAACCCGACCGGGCCGTCGTTAGTCACTTTACCGGTCGCGATATCCACTTTCTCCGGCGGCAGCCCTTCACGGGTGGTTTGCACCGCCATCGGGTTAAAGCGTTTGAGCAGACGCGCCTTTTGCGGATCGCTGTCATGCAGCATGCCCGCCCACAGATAGACGCGAATGGCGTCATAACTGCCGACCAGCGTTTTATCCTGTTTTAACTGCCAGCCTTTGCCTTTTTCATAGCGCACCCAGTCCGGCGAAAAGCCTTTCGGCGCGGTTTCCAGCAGCAGGCGCAGGTTGGTTTCGCGCAGCGTGCTCCATGGCGCGCCGAGGCGGGCAAAGTAGCTGGTCAGTTGCGGCGGGAAATAGCTGGGGTTGAAGCGCCAGCTTTTGTCGTCGACAAAACCGACTTTCCCCGGCAACAGCATCGACCCCAGCCCCGGCACGGTCACCACTTCGTCTTTGGCGATCCGCAACAGCAGCCCTTTCCCGACGTCGCTGTAGCGTGGTTCTTTCCACAACCGCCCGGCTTCCATCAGCGACCAGGCGATCCACAGATCGGCATCCGACGCGGAATTGCTGTCGATTACCGTCCATTTATCCTGATTTTTACCCCACAGCCAGGCGGGCAAATTCGCGCTCAGATCGCCCCCGGCGAGATTGTCCCGTGTCCAGTCATACAGCGTGGCAAACGCCTGGCGGTCATTCGCCACCAGCGCGAAGAACATGGCATAGCTTTGCCCTTCCGAGGTGGTCACTTTGCGCGCGTCGCTGGGGTCGATAACGCGCCCGCCGTCGCTGATATAGTCCTTTTTAAACTGGTCCCATGCCGGCCAGCGACAGGCGGCGTTCGCCTGTACGGTGACCAGCAGCGTCAACACCAGCGCCATCCAGCGGGCTACGTTCATCATCGTTTACTCGTCATCACCTGGCGTCAGGCGACGACGGCTGATGATGCGCAACAGACGCCACAGCACCCACGCCAGTAGCACGACGCTTATCGCCGCCAGCACGGCCAGCAGGATCGGATGGTTAGAGAGCGCATACCAGACGCGTTCAAACCACGGCAGATGACCGACGTAATAAATATCGCCCACACGCAGGCTGCTGACGCCCGCTTCGCGGATCACCGAGACCGAGCCGAACATCACCGCACGCTTGCCGCTGTCGTTCATCGCGTCATTCAGCAGTTCATAACCACGCGGGCTGTCTGCCAGCAGCGCGACCACGCTGCGCTGATCGTTATACGGCGACTGAAAACCGACAATCGCGGCCATCGGGCCAGATGAGGTGACACTGGTCTGCGCGTTCGCCTTACGCGCCTCGGCATCCATCATCACTGACGGCAGCGCATTGTGGCGCACCGGCGTTTTCACCCAGCTCTTCGTGGCATCAACCAGCAGATCGATCTGTTTGTCATCCTTCAGTTTTTCCGGGATGGTGCCGATCAGCAGGATATCGGCGTCTTTGTCCTGAATTTTGCTGCCATCGTCGGTGACTGTCAGGTTAACCGCCGGGAAGCCGGTCTGTGCACCGATTTCACCCACGGTATTCAGCATCGTGCCAAGCTGGCCCTGATCCGGGGTTTTCGGCATGACGACGATAGAGTCGGAGAGATCCGCCATCCGGCTGAACGGGAAGCCCGCATTGGCGAACGCACGCAGATCCGGCATCGCCAGGAAGTGATAGTAGTTGGAGAAATCGATGGTGGAATCGTCGCTCACGACAACATGGTTCATCACCGGCTGGAAGGTAATACAGTTTTCAATCGTTCCGCCCGGCATCGGGTTCATGTACTGGAAGTCAAAGCGCAACTGGTTGGTAGCGCCCAGTTGCAACGCCGGAATTTGCACGTCGTTTTTGCCGTCCAGCAGCCCCTGCAACACCGGCAGGCGCATGATCAACTTATTCGCTTCCTGGGTGCTGTTGAGGTTGAACGACTGCAGGAACTGATTGTTCAGGCTGATATCCATCCGCGAACTGTCTTTCACCGGTGGCATGGTGTAACGGTATTTAAGATCCATATCGATCCCGCTGCTGCGCAGCAGGTAAAGATCCGGCGGCAGGTTCAGCGACAGCGAAATCGCGGTCGGATTAAGCCCGGTGGACTGCAGTTGTTGATCGTAAGATTTCAGTTCGCCAAAGGTGACCGGGCTGTCGGTGCGGATCCAGTTCGGCGCATCGTACGGCTTACGCGCCAGCAACGGCTTCACATCGTCCACCACCACGCTATTGCCACGGAACAGAATGTTCCCCTGAGCAAGCCCTTTCGCCGCCTGCATCAGGTCTTTATCATCGCGACCCAATATCACCAGCAGCTTGATGTACGGCTTATCCGGGTGGCTGATCATTTCTACGGTCGGCGCTTTTACCGCCGGGTGATCACGCAGGAAATCCGGGCGCTTGTCGTTGGTCGCCAGCACCACCGCATTGCGATCCGGCAATGTGTTATAGAGCACCGGGAACGTCTGTCCACGCCAGTTGGCACGGGAACCGAACCAGGAGGCGATAAGCCCGGCGGCCTGTTGCTGCATGACGTCCGGCGCACCGGCAAAGACCATCGGCAGCGTCAGCGGACGGTTGTCGCGCGGGTCAAAGAACGGCACCGGGAAATGCGACAGATCGTTCTGCACTTCCAATGTCTGGAAGGTTAAATCCAGCGCGCTGCTGCGCCCGACGTCCATCCACAGCGTGGTGCTGGACGGGTTTTCACACACGTCGCGGTAGTGGCCGACAAAGACCAGTCGCACACGGTTGAGATCGGTAATGTAGAGCGGGTCGATGGGTAGTTGCGCGCTGACCTTTTTCCCGAGCTGCTCCGGCGTCACCGGCAGCACGCCCATCAGTTCATCATTCAGATAGACCTTCAGTTGCGACTGCACCGGCAACAGTGAAGGCGAAGGCGTATAGTCGAGATTCAGTATCGCTTTAGTCACCACTTCATCACTGCGGGTGCCGAAATCGATATAACCGTCAGGGTTGGCGCCGCGAAGCAATATGCTGCCCGGCGCCGGGGCGATCTGGGCGAAGGACAATTTCACTTCGCGCGATGGCGTGTTGTTATCCACCACCACGGCAGGACTGGCGGGCGGCGTCGCACCCGGTTCGGCGGTAGTGGTGGTTGGCCCGGGTGCCACGGTCGTGGTGGCCGGTGAAGGCGCAACCGTCGTCGTGCTGTCCTGGCTCTGCGTCGCAACAGGCTGCGCCGGAGCCGCAGTAGCCGCGCCGGTTTCAGGTTCCGCGTAAGTTGTGATCGGCAGCATGCTGCTCATGCCCACCGCTACTGCACACATCCAGAATAGTTTTCTTTTCATCGCGTAATCATCATTGTTGAGCCATAGCCGGTTCCGGTTGACGTGCCGTCGCGTCCTGCTTCGGGCGTCTCGGAATAAACGAAACAACCCAGCCAACCAGTGAAGTGAGTGACCGAAAAATATATTTCACGGACGGGGGTGAAAATTCCGCGAGATGGCGGTAACCGCGGAACCCCAGTTTCAGGATATCCAGCAGGCTTTCCAGCGGTTTATCTTCCGGGAAGCTGTCCTGCCAGAGCGCCCACGTATCTGCACGGGCGAACGTACACTGCACAAAATCGATATGTTGCTGGTTGGTCATCGGCAGCAGTTTCAGACCCACTTCGCTGCCATGAACCCTCGCCACCAGCGACGGGAAGGCATACTCCTGCTGGCCGCGCTTGAGCAACAGATGCACTTTCTGCCCTTCCAGCACCTGCGCTTCGCCGTTAATGCTGATCCCCAGCCCGCCGTCGGAGAAGTCGTGGACGGTACAGGAGAACAGGTGACCGTCTTCGCGTGCCAGCGCCGCAGGCATGGTCATCTCCACACGGTGCGAGCGACGCACCTGTTTGCTCTCGACCGACACCGCCACCGCGCCGCCGAGGATGATCATGTTATAGAACACCCACAGCAAACTGACCCACACGGTAAGGATTTCATTTTCCGGGCCGTAGAAATAACGCCAGATACCGAATAACACCCCGACCAGATTCAGCAATACGAGGTAGATGTAGGGGCGGGAAATCACCCAGTCGACATACTCCTCTTCCACCAGACCACCTTTCGCCGTGACGTTGAACGTGCCTTTATGCGGATTAATCAGCGCCACCAGCGTCGGTGGCGCAATATACCAGGCCAGCACCGTTTCGTAGATTTCACTCCAGAACGAATGGCGGAATTTCCCCTGGATCTTCGAGTTCGTCAGGCTGGCGTGGATCATGTGCGGCAGGACGAACAGCGCAATCATGATCGCCGGGGCGTAAATGATGTACGCATGCAGTAACAGGAAGGCCAGCGGCGCGGTGAGGAAGATCAGTCGCGGAATACCGGACAGGAAGTGGAACATGGCGTTGAGGTAGCAGATCCGCTGGGCGAACTTCAGCCCTTTGCCAAACAGCGGGTTATCGAGACGGAAAATTTGCACCATGCCGCGCGCCCAGCGAATACGCTGGCCGATGTGCGCCGACAGGCTTTCCGTCGCCAGCCCCGCTGCCTGCGGAATACGCATATACGCGGAGGTGTAACCGCGACGGTGCAGGCGCAGCGAGGTGTGCGCATCTTCGGTCACGGTTTCGACGGCGATACCGCCAATCTCATCCAGCGGTTTACGACGGATAACGGCGCATGACCCACAGAAGAAGGTGGCATCCCACATGTCGTTACCGTCCTGCACCAGGCCGTAAAACAGTGTGCCTTCGTTCGGTGTTTTACGAAAACGCCCGAGGTTGCGCTCAAACGGGTCTGGCGAGAAGAAGTGGTGCGGCGTCTGCATGACCGCCAGTTTTGGATCTTTCAGGAACCAGCCGACGGTCATCTGCAGGAACGAGCGCGTCGGGACGTGGTCACAGTCGAAAATCGATACCAGATCGCCCTTCGCCATCTTCAGCGCATTGTTGATATTACCGGCCTTCGCGTGCTCGTGGGTGGTGCGCGCGACGTAATGCACGCCCAGGTTTTTGGCAAACTGGCGAAACTCTTCGCGCCCGCCGTCGTCGAGGATCCAGATATTCAGTTTGTCTTTCGGCCAGTCGATACCGAGCGAAGCGTAAACCGTGTTTCTGACCACGCTCAGATCTTCGTTATAGGTCGGAACGAAAATATCTACCGCGGGCCACAACGCAGTGTCTTTCGGCAGTGAAACCGGATGGCGGTTGAGCGGCCAGACGACCTGGAAAAAGCCCAGCACCAGCACAATCCAGGCGTAAGTTTCCGCAAACAGCAGGATCATGCCGCAGACCAGGCTCACCGGATCGTTCCAGTTGAGCGTCGAGGTGTAACGCCACCAGATGTACCGGCAGGAGACGGTGAGCGACAGTACAATGAGCATCAGCGCCGAGAAGCGCCCCGGAATGCGGCGAATAAACAGCGCCACGCCCCACAGCAGCATCAGGAAAATAAACTGTGACAGCGGATTAAACGGCTGCGTGACGCAGATTAGCGCCAGCAGAAACGACAGGAACATAATCACGCCGAGGATCGTTTTGCGCAATCGTGGATCCAGGTGCCCCAGCTCTTTTTGGTCGTCAAGATGCTCCGTTTTTTCGCTGATCCGCGACGGCAGGTTTTCCAGCCACTGGTGATAACGCCCCTGCAGATCTTTCAGTGACTTGAACGAGCGCCAGCTACCCTCTCTACGCGGTTGCGGCGTTCGGGTGGTCAGCAGCCAGGCCAGTTGTAACAAATAGCGCGCCGGATCTAACGGCCGTGGGCGATGCGGATCGATATGCGGAAAATAGTCGCGCTGCCGTTCACGGATCCGCTGCCAGCGGGGATGCTCCAGCGGAATAAACGTCCAGGCCAGTGCCACCCAAAAACAGGCCAGCGTCGCGCCGAGCCAGGAGGCGCCGTGGCGACGATAATCCCGGAAGCGCGCATTGAGCGACGCCGCCACTGGCGGCGCGAGAAACAGCCCGGTGAGGCGGATCATGTTTCGCTCCCGACAGGCGTTCGCACCCCGGCGTAATGCAGCAGGCACCAGTTTGCCAGGGTGATGATTTCTTCGGCGGCCAGCGCGTTGCTGCGGTATTCGCCCAGCGGCTGCTTCGCGCCCATGCTTTCGGCCACCGCTTCATCACGGTGGATAGCCACCGGCAACAGACGGCGCTGGCTTTGCAGCCAGATCTGGTAGATATCGTCCTGAATCTGGCTACCCACCCGCAGGTGGTTAATCAGCACATGCGCATTGGCGGGTAGCGCCTGTTGATGCAGCCGCACGTGGCAGTTGGTATCCGGGTTAACAATGGCCAGCGTGTGGTGGCACGCTTCCAGCAGCGGCTGTGTGTGAGGTAAATAGCCGTGCGGCAGATCGACCAAAATCCACTGGTAGTTGCCGGATGCATGAAGCTCGCGAAGCATATCGCCAAGCCGGGACCAGGCCGTCTGCAGGGAATAAAAGTTTTCCTGCTCGGCTGGCGTCAACTGACCAAAGGGCAGGAGGTCAATTTGCGTGGTGTAGCGCATCCCGGCGTCGCGCCACTCTTTTTCGTCCAGCAGTGCACGCATCCATCCGTCGCGATGAATGAAATCAATGTTGAATGACAGGCGCAGCATATTGTCCGGAGAAGCATCAACCACCAGGACCGTCTCACCCAGAGACTGTAATGCCCAGGCCAACGCTGCAGTGATCGACGTGGTACCCACGCCACCACGAACGCCTTGTAATCCCAGAATAGCCATCCACGGCTTCCTTCTTATTGATGCTCAGCCAACTCGGCCAACAGTGGCCAACGTTTCAGGGCTGAGGCTAACTGATCGCGCTGGGAAATATCAGTGTAATCAATTTCCGGCAATGAGAATGCCCGGCTCAGTGCCATAAAATCATTTTGAAAGGTATATCCGAGCGAAGGATCCGTCGGAGTTATTGGCTCATCATTACCAGACATTTTTTGATCCACCTGGACTAAAATGTGTGTTCAATAGTGAATACATTGCTTTCAGCAATGAAATACGGTTTACATGCTAAATCTGATGTTCTTTAATTTCAATGTTAGGTTTATTCTCTCGCTTTCGCTAGTAAACTGATTAACAGGTAAATTTGAATCGATGAGGGACACCGTGGAGCCCATATTTTCTATTGGTATTCAATCACTGTGGGACGAAGTCAGCCAGATGCCTGCTGGTGGCGTGTGGTGGCTTAATACTGACCGTTATCAGGACGCGGTAAGTCTGCTCAACCATACCTTAACCGCGCAAAATAAAGAGGCCGCCGTTGCTGCTGTGGTGATGGGTGAAAACCCGAAAAAGATTGTAAAATTAAACCCCGATCGCGGACCGGAAAAAATACGTCTGTTTTCCATGCCAAATGATGAAAATGGTCTATACTCGCTCGGCCGGGATCTCCTCTGCACTATCGAACCGGCGCATTCTTTATTTATCCTGTTATGCAGCGATAATGCGCTGCAAAATATTACGCCCAATAAACTTCGCGGATGGGTAGCACAAATGCAAAGGTGGGTACAATATCATCATTGCACGCTATTAATCATCAATCCCGGTAATAATACTGACACACAGTTATCTCTGCTGCTGAGTGAATATCGTTCGCTATCCGGTCTCGCAAGTGTGCGTTTTCAGGGCGATAATTATCTTTTCGATATTGCATTCTGGTGTAACGACAAAGGCGTAAGTGCGCGACAACAGCTTCCAGTCATTCAGGATGATAATGGATGGCGGGTATCGCAAGAGGTCGAAGCCGTCGTGCAACCCCGCAGCGACGAGAAAGACGTGCTGTGCAATATTGCCGTGCTGGAAGGCGCGCCGCCGCTCTCTGAATACTGGACGCTGCTGGATACCAACGATGCGGTCTTTAACGCCGCGCGCACCGCGCAGGCCGCCACCATCATCTTCACCGTCGCGCAAAACGCGCAGATTGAACAGCTCGCCACCTATATTCATACGCTGCGCCGTCAACGCGGCAGCGCACTGAAAATCATCGTGCGTGAGAACACCGCCAGCCTGCGCGCGACTGACGAACGCCTGCTGCTCGGCTGCGGCGCGAATATCGTGGTGCCGTGGAATGCGCCGCTGTCACGCTGCCTGACGCTGATCGAAAGTGTTCAGCGGCAGTTGTTTAATCGCCATGTGCCGGAAGATATCGCCACCCTGCTGTCGATGACGCAGCCGCTCAAGTTGCGTGGATTCCAGAAATGGGACGTGTTCTGCGAAGCGGTGCATAACATGATGACCAACCCGCTTCTGCCTGCGGACGGACGCGGGGTGATGGTCGCGTTGCGCCCGGCGCCTGGGTTGCGCGTCGAGCAGGCGGTAACGCTCTGCCGCCCCAACCGGACGGGCGATATCGTGACCATCGGCGAAAACCGGCTGGTGCTGTTTTTGTCTTTCTGCCGTATTAACGATCTCGATACCGCGCTCAATCACATCTTCCCGTTGCCGACGGGCGATGTCTTTTCTAACCGGATGGTCTGGTTTGAGGACAAGCAAATCACGTCGGAAATCCTGCAGATGCGGGCGGTCAAACCAGAGCGCTGGACAACGCCGCTGCCGATCACCACAGGACCGGAAAAAGTGATGAACGTTGAGCACGACGGACGTAGCTGGCGTCGTATCCCGGAAGCGATCCGACTGGCTGAGTCTCATGGAGAGCAGGCATCATGATGTCGATAAGCGATATTCTGCAATTGATCGTGCTCTGCGCACTGATCTTCTTCCCGCTGGGCTATGTGGCGCGCCATTTCCGGCGTCGAATTGAAACCACGTTACGGATGATGTTTTTTAAACCTCGTTATGTGAAACCGGCTGGCGTACTTCGCCGAACACCGAACGTTCAGGGCAAAGCGAAAAAATGACTAATTCAATTCACACCGCTACGAGGCCATCTCCCCTCTGGCAATACTGGCGCGGACTTTCCGGGTGGAACTTCTACTTTCTGGTGAAGTTTGGTCTGTTGTGGGCGGGATACTTAAATTTCCACCCCATGAAAAACCTGGTGTTCATGGCGTTTTTGCTGTTGCCGATCCCCAGTTCACGGCTGCACAAATGGCGTAACTGGATAGCCATCCCGATTGGCTTTGGCCTGTTCTGGCATGACACCTGGCTGCCCGGCCCGGAAAGTATTATGAGCCAGGGATCGCAGGTGGCCGGTTTCAGCGCCGACTACATTCTCGATCTCGTGACCCGTTTTATTAACTGGCAGATGGTTGGCGCCTTTTTTGTCCTGCTGGTGGCCTGGCTGTTTTTAACCCAGTGGGTGCGGGTGACGATTTTTGTGGTCGCCATTATGATCTGGCTGACCGCCATCACCCTGATCGGCCCGACCTTTACCTTGTGGCCGGGTGGTCAACCGACAACCACGGTCACCACCACCGGCGGCCAGGCGGCGGCGACGATCGCGGCGGCGGGTGATAAGCCGGTGATCGGCGATATCCCGGCGCAAACCGCGCCACCAACCTCCGCGAACCTGAACGCCTGGCTGACCAGTTTCTATTCGGCGGAAGAGAAGCGGAAAATCACCTTCCCGACCGCCCTTCCAGCCGATGCGCAGCCGTTCGATGTGTTGATCATCAACATCTGTTCGCTGTCGTGGTCGGACATCGACGCCGCCGGGCTGATGCAGCACCCGCTGTGGGCGCATTTCGATATTGTGTTTAAAAACTTTAACTCCGGCACTTCCTACAGCGGCCCGGCGGCGATTCGTCTGCTGCGCGCCAGTTGCGGGCAGCCATCGCATACCAACCTTTATCAACCGGCGGGCAATGAGTGCTATATCTTTGACGATCTCGCCCGTCTCGGTTTTACCGAACAGCTGATGCTGGGGCATGACGGTGTGTTTGGCGATTTCCTGAAAGAGGTGCGTAACCAGGGCGGCATGCAGGCACCGTTGATGGATCAGAAAGGGTTGCCGGTGCAGTTGCTCGGCTTCGACGGTTCGCCGGTATATGACGATCTGGCTAACCTCAACCGCTGGCTTGATAAGCAGAAACAAGCCAACGCTCCCCGGACGGCGACGTTCTTCAACACCCTGCCGTTACACGACGGTAACCACTATCCGGGCCAGAGCAAAACGGCGGATTACAAAGCGCGCGCGCAGAAGTTGTTTGACGAGCTGGATCAGTTCTTCACTGAACTGGAGAAATCCGGGCGTAAAGTGATGGTACTGGTGGTGCCGGAACATGGCGGCGCGTTGAGAGGCGATAAAATGCAGGTCTCTGGTCTGCGCGATATCCCAAGCCCGTCGATCACGAACGTCCCTGCGGCGGTGAAATTCTTCGGCATGAAAACGCCGCATCAGGGCGCGGCGGTGGAAATCACCCAGCCAAGCAGCTATCTGGCGATTTCTGAACTGGTGGTTCGTGCGGTGGATGGCAAGATGTTCACCCAGGACAGCGTAAACTGGCAGCAGTACACCAGTAATCTGCCGCAAACGGCGCCGGTGTCTGAGAACTCAAACGCGGTGGTTATTCAGTATCAGGGCAAACCCTATGTCCGGCTGAATGGCGGCGACTGGGTGCCGTACCCGCAGTAATATGTTGAATAACGGGCAGGTGATCGTCACCTGCCCGTTTATCGCCACAAAAGGTTGTTACATTACGCCAGCGGCTTTTCGCCGTTTTCATCCTGGTCAACCGCAAAGCAGGCAACCAGTTGACCGTTATACTCCTTCAACTGCGGCTGTAGCTGCGTGCAGGGACCGAAACGGCGCGTGCAGCGGGCGTTGAAGGCGCAACCCGGCGGTGGATTCAGCGGGCTCGGCAACTCGCCGGTGAGCTTGATGCGTTCACGGCGGTCGTCCGGGTTCAGACGCGGCGTCGCAGACAGCAGCGCCTGTGTGTACGGATGACGCGGATTGCTGAAAATCTGATCCTTCGTGCCTTTCTCCACACAACGGCCGAGATACATAACCATCACTTCATCGGCGATGTGTTCAACCACTGACAGGTCGTGAGAGATAAAGACGTAGGAAAGCCCCAAATCCTGCTGCAGATCCATCATCAGGTTTAATACCTGCGCGCGGACGGAGACGTCGAGCGCCGACACCGGCTCATCGGCAATCACCACATCCGGGTCAAGCATCAGACCACGGGCAATGGCGATACGCTGACGCTGACCGCCTGAGAACATGTGCGGATAGCGATCGTAATGCTCGGTTTTGAGCCCGACTTTCGCCATCATCGCCAGTGCTTTCTCACGACGCTCCTCTTTGCTGAGCGAGGCGTTGATTATCAGCGGCTCTTCGAGGATCTGCCCGACTTTCTTACGCGGGTTCAGCGAACCGTACGGATTCTGAAAGACGATCTGGATCTTCTGTCGACGCAGCTTTTGCGCGTGGGGATCATGCTTGAGCAGATCCTGCCCCTGATAATAGAGCTGCCCGCCCGTCGGGGTTTCGATCATCGTCAGCAGACGACCAAGCGTGGATTTCCCGCACCCGGACTCGCCCACCACCGCCAGCGTTTTACCGCGTTCGAGGCTGAACGATACGCCGTCCAGCGCTTTCACCAGACGCTCCGGCGAGAAGAGCCCCTTCTTCACCGGATAATGTTTTTTCAGGTCGATAGCCTGCAGCAATGGCTGCTGCAGGGTGGCCTCTTGCGAACTCATAATGTGGGCCTCCCGGCATCATCGAGCGGATAGTGACATTTTGACTGACGGCTACCGTCAACAACGTTCAGCGCCGGTTCTTCAGCACGGCATTTTTCCGTGGCATACGGGCAGCGCGGGTTGAGCAGACAACCGGTTGGGCGGTCATACTTGCCCGGCACCACGCCCGGCAGCGAGGCCAGACGCGCTTTGTCCTGCGCAAATTCCGGCAGCGCGCGCAGCAGCGCCTGCGTGTACGGATGGCGCGGCGCACGGAAAATATCCTGCGCTTCACCGGTTTCGACAACCTGGCCTGCGTACATCACGATGATTTTGTGTGCCGCTTCCGCCACCAGCGCCAGATCGTGCGTGATCAGGATCAGCGCCATGTTCTCTTTCTGCTGCAGTTCCAGCAGCAGTTCGATGATCTGCGCCTGAATGGTCACGTCGAGCGCAGTGGTCGGTTCGTCGGCAATCAGCAGCTTCGGACGACAGGCGATCGCCATGGCGATCATCACGCGCTGGCTCATCCCACCGGAAAGCTGGTGCGGATAGACATCAAGACGCGACGCCGGATCAGGAATGCCGACCTGCGTCAGCAGGTCAATCGCCCGCTGACGACGCGTTTTCTTGTTCCCGCCCTGATGCACCTGAATAGCTTCCATAATCTGGTAGCCGACGGTGTAGCAGGGGTTCAGACTGGTCATCGGATCCTGGAAAATCATCGCCACTTCCGCGCCCACCAGCTGGCGGCGTTCTTTTTCGGAAATGCGCTTCAGATCCTGACCGTTAAACGCCAGGCTTTCCGCCATCACGCGGCCGGGATAGTCAATCAGCCCCATGATCGCCAGCGAGCTGACCGATTTACCGGAGCCGGATTCCCCGACGATGCCGACGACTTCACCCTGATCCACGCTGTAGCTCACACGATCTACGGCGCGAAACTCGCTGCCTTCGTCGCCGAAGTGCACCGATAATTTATCTACATTCAATAACGCCATCTCGTGCCTCTTACTGCTTCAGTTTGGGATCGAGCGCATCGCGCAGCCCGTCACCCATCAGGTTAAATGCCAGCACCGTCAGCAGGATAGCGACACCCGGGAAGGTGACGACCCACCAGGCGCTTTGCGCGAACTGCAACACGTCGGAGAGCATGGTGCCCCACTCCGGTGTTGGCGGCTGCGCACCCATGCCAAGGAAGCCAAGAGCGGCCATATCGAGAATGGCGTTAGAGAAACCGAGCGACGCCTGAACAATCAGCGGCGCAAGGCAGTTCGGGAAAATGTTGACGAACATCTGGCGCATCGCCCCGGCACCCGCCACGCGCGAGGCGGTGACGTAATCGCGGTTCACCTCCACCAGCACCGCCGCGCGCGTCAGACGCACATAGTGCGGCAGGGCGACGAAGGTTAGCGCCAGCGAAGCGTTAACGATGGACGGGCCAAATATCGCCACCAGCACCAGCGCCAGCAACAGACTTGGCAGCGCCAGCATGATATCGACGATACGCATGATGATGGTATCCACTATGCCGCCGAAGTAGCCTGCCACCAGGCCGAGGATAATCCCCATCACCAGCGACAGTACCACGACCAGGCAGCCCACCAGCAGCGACAGGCGCGCGCCGTACATCAGTCGCGTCATGATGTCGCGACCAACGTCATCGGTACCGAGCAGGTGCGAGATACTCCCGCCTTCCATCCATGCTGGTGGCGCCAGCAGCGTATCGCGGAACTGATCCGCCGGGTTATACGGCGCGATAAAGTTCGCGAACACGGCGATGAAAATCATAATGGCGACGTACACCAGCCCCACGACGGCGCCTTTGTTGCGTTTAAAGTAGTGCCAGAACTCCTGCATCGGGGTCATTGGCACCGGTGCTGCGACAACTTTATTTTCAGTAACTTGTGACATGATGGCCCCTTACTTCTTATGTCGAATACGCGGGTTCACCACGCCATACAGCAGATCGACCAGCAGGTTGACGAGAATGATCATCGTCGCGACCAGCAGAACGCCGCCCTGAACGACCGGGTAATCACGACGCTGCAATGCGTCAATCAACCAGCGCCCCAGGCCCGGCCAGGAGAAAATCGTTTCGGTCAGGATCGCCCCTGCCAGCAACGTACCGACCTGCAGACCGATAACGGTCACCACCGGCAGCATCGCGTTACGCAGCGCATGGACGATGATCACGCGCATGCGGGTCAGCCCCTTAGCGCGTGCGGTACGAATGTAATCTTCACCCAGCACTTCCAGCATCGCCGAACGGGTCATACGCACAATCACCGCCAGCGGGATGGTGCCGAGCACGACGGCGGGCAGGATCATGTGCGCTAAGGCGTCGATGAAATCACCCGACTCGCCCCAGATGGCCGTGTCAATCAGCATAAAGCCGGTCAACGGCAGGGTATCGTCAAGGAAGACGGAGTCGCTGATACGTCCGGAGACGGGCGTCAGGTTCCACTGTACGGATACCAGCATAATCAGCATCATGCCCCACCAGAAGATAGGCATGGAGTAGCCGGTCAGCGCGAGGCCAACCGCAGTATGATCGAAAATGGAACCACGTTTAACGGCAGCCAGCACCCCAACCGGGATACCCACGGCAACCGCAAAAATCATGGCGCAGACACCGAGCTCCAGCGTCGCTTTGAAACGCGGCACGAACTCGTCCCACACCGGCAGGCGGCTCTTCAGCGAAATCCCTAAATCGCCGTGCAGAACCCCCCAGATATAGTGAAGATATTGCTGCCACATTGGCTTATCGAGGCCAAGTTGGGCCAGCAGCTGTGCATGACGCTCAGGGGAGATACCACGCTCACCCGCCATAATCATTACCGGGTCGCCGGGGATCATATGGACGAAGGCAAAAGTGAGAAGGGTAATACCGATAAACGTCGGGATAACTAATCCCAGGCGTCGGAGGATAAACTGCAACATAACCCGTATTCTCTATAATGACGCCCCGCCTGGTGACGGTGCGTCTGTATTGCTCACAAATCTTTCTCCACTCGCCAACTGGCAAGGGATAAAGCACTGCTGCCGGGTGGCGCTACGCTTACCCGGCCTACGATTTGTAGGCCAGTGCAAGCGTAGCGCCACCCGGCGTTGCTTTTAATTATTCAACAGAGACGTTTTCGAAGTGGTGTTTACCTAATGGATCAACCACATAGCCTTTGACTTCTTTACGCACCGGCTCATACACGGTGGAGTGAGCGATGATCAGCGCCGGAGCCTGGTCATGCATCACTACCTGAGCCTGTTTGTACAGTTCAATACGCTTGTTGTGATCGTCAGTGGCACGTGCCGGCTGAATCAGATCTTCAAACGGCTTGTAGCACCAGCGAGAGTAGTTGGAACCGTCTTTGGCCGCCGCGCAGCTGAACAGGGTGGCGAAGAAGTTATCCGGATCCCCGTTATCACCGGTCCAGCCCATCATGACGGTCTGGTGTTCACCGGCTTTCGCGCGTTTCAGGTACTCGCCCCACTCGTAGGTGACGATCTTAGCGGTAACGCCCACTTTCGCCCAGTCAGCCTGAATCATCTCCGCCATACGGCGCGCGTTCGGGTTGTACGGACGCTGTACCGGCATCGCCCACAGGTCAACGCTGAAGCCTTTTTCCATACCCGCTTCTTTCAGCAGTGCTTTGGCTTTTTCAGGATCGTAGGTGTAATCCTTAACGTCGTCGTTGTAGCTCCACATGGTTGGCGGGATCAGGTTTTTCGCGGCCTGGCCTGCACCCTGATAAACCGCTTTGATGATCGCTTCTTTGTTCACCGCGTAGGTCAGCGCCTGACGCACTTTCACGTCGTCAAACGGTTTCTTCTCGGTGTTGTAGGAGAGATAGCCCACGTTCAGGCCCGGCATCTCCATCAGGTTCAGGTTTTTGTCCTGCTTCATACGAGCGATATCAGCCGGGTTCGGATACGGCATCACCTGGCACTCGTTTTTCTGCAGTTTGGCGTAACGCACGGACGCATCCGGGGTGATAGAGAACACCAGACGGTCGATCTGCGGTTTGGTACCCCAGTAATCTGCGAACGCTTTGTACAGGATACGGGAGTCTTTCTGGTACTGCAGCAGCTGGAACGGACCGGTACCGATTGGGTTCAGGTCGATTTTTTCCGGCGTACCGGCTTTCAGCATGTTGTCAGCATATTCTTTGGACATAATGGACGCGAAGTCCATCGCCAGGTCGGCGAGGAACGGCGCTTCCGGACGGGTCAGCACGAACTGAACGGTGTTATCGTCCACTTTTTTCACTTCGCTGATCAGATCCGGCAGGCCCATGCCTTCAAAGTATTCGTAGCTGCCGCCAGACACTTTGTGGTACGGGTTTTTATCATTCTTCTGACGATCGAAAGAGAAGACGACGTCATCAGCGTTGAAATCGCGGGTCGGTTTAAAGTCTTTGTTATCCTGCCATTTCACGCCCTGACGCAGATGGAACGTGTAGGTTTTACCGTCTGCGCTGATTTCCCACTTCTCAGCGAGACCAGGGATTACTTCTGTCGTCCCGATTTTGAATTCAACCAGGCGATTATAAATTGGCACCGAGCTGGCATCGTAAGTTGTACCAGAGGTGAACAGCTGTGGGTTAAAGCCTTCCGGCGAGCCTTCTGAACAATAGACCAGGGTTTTTGCTTGCACGCTTGCTGCGACTGTCATTGCCACCAGGCTCAGTCCAAGCTTCAGCATCCCTGACTTTTTCAAGGAAATACTCATTGTTGTGCTCCGAATGTGATGTTGTCTGTTGTGTTTTGTCCGCCAGCCTTTATTTGTTTTTTGCCCGGTCTGGTCGGCAGTGCCCGAAAGCGTTATGAGAGATGGGGAATCCTTTCACAAGGTCGACTGAGTTGCAGTGCAGATTGTCCTTAAAGTGCCCCTCATGCCCTACAATCTGTCAACAGAATGTGCAAACGTCAATACAGGTAACCAGGATTTACAACAAGGGTGAGAATCAGCAAACAAAGATTAAAAAAAGTTCGGCGTGTTATTTTCAGCAGGGAAATTTATGCTACGCCCCACAAAGCAGCACAACTCTCTCCATATTCCGCAACAAATAGTGATTAACATTTATGCAAAATGGCAAAAAATTCGTGCAGAATGGTGAATATCTGAGCGATTAATACCAGTAAGCGTAAAAGGGTTAGCGGAAAATGCTGCGCTTATCCATAAGTAACGCGGAAAAAGAACTATGCAAATATAAAAAAATACAATGGAATATGTCACAAAATAGTTAACTAATGGTGAGAAGTGGGGATCAACGGGATTTTGGCGAGTTTCCGCTTGTGTTTGTCGGGTGGCGCTACGCTTACCCGACCTGGATGTCATATTCCCGTAGGACCGTGCAAGCGAAGCGCCGCCGGGCATTTCAGGCTTTTAAATTTGGTCGGTGATAGAGGATGACTCGCCGGGCTTAGATGCAAAAAAGCCTGCTCGTTGAGCAGGCTTTTCAAATTTGGTCGGTGATAGAGGATGACTCGCCACTGCGTGGCTCGCCCTTCGGGCCGTTGCTGCGCAACGTTCTCTCGCTCCGCTCGAGTCGAACCTCTGCCCCCGGAGGTTCTCATCCTCCCGGGCTTAGATGCAGAAAAGCCTGCTCGTTGAGCAGGCTTTTTGAATTTGGTCGGTGATAGAGGATAACTCGCCACTGCGTGGCTCGCCCTTCGGGCCGTTGCTGTGCAACGTTCTCTCGCTCCGCTCGAGTCGAACCTCTGCCCCCGGAGGTTCTCATCCTCCCGGGCTTAGATGCAGAAAAGCCTGCTCGTTGAGCAGGCTTTTTGAATTTGGTCGGTGATAGAGGATTCGAACCTCCGACCCCTTCGTCCCGAACGAAGTGCGCTACCAGGCTGCGCCAATCACCGAATGCGGGGCGCATATTACTGCCGTGATGCTACCCCGTCAATCCCTTATTGAGAAAAAGCCATCCGATCGCCGAGAAAGTCGCCATCACTGCGATTTTATTACGCCTTTCGCGGTATTTGGGATATGGCACCAGTTGTTATTCTCATTAATTCCGCCGTCCGGCGAGGTGTAGCCCAGGCAGCCCATGATGGTGTCGTACAGCTCAACGTGACGGCGTGGCACCTTCATTTCCGCCTGCTGCTTCAGATGCGCAAAGGCGTCGGCGTTGGCCGGATTTTCCAGATACTTATCCGACATCCATACCATCATCGGCACGCGGAATTGCTCTGGCGGCGCCAGATTACGCGGCGTGCCGTGCAGGTGCTCCTGCTCGTTGATCGACTCGCCGTGATCCGCGGCATAGAAAACAATCGCTTTCTTGTCGCGCAACTGGTCCAGCACCTGGCTGATAAAGGAATCCACATAAAGCACTGAGTTGTCGTAAGCGTTGATCAACTCCTGCTTGCTGCAGAATTTGTTAATCCCGATGCATTCCGGCTGCCACTTCGCAAAATCACGGGTGTAACGCTGGTAATAACTCCAGTGAGAACCTTTGGTATGCAGGATAAGAAGATGCTTACCCTTTTCGTGCTCTTTCAGCGATACCGACATTTCATTGAGCAGCAGCATGTCGTCGACGTTTTTACCGCGGTTGCGCGGTTCAGCGCCAATCTGCTCGCGGTAAGCGATGTTGTCCGCCATGGTGTTGCTGTAGAACCACATTTCGCTCTGCATTGCGAACAGGTCTGAGCTAAAGCCCAGTTGCTTCAGTACCGCAAACACGTTCTGCTCTTTCAGCGTACGCTGCGGATTCTCATCCGCACCGCCCTCGCGCACAAACATGCAGCGCAGCGAGAGTTTCGTCGCCGTATCGCAGGAGTAGCCGCGGAACGCCACCAGGTTTTTCTCCTGTGCCAGTTTCGGCGTGGTATCCCGGTCATAACCCAGAATGCCCATATGATCCCAGCGCGTGGTTTCACCGATGATAAACACCACATAGGTATCATCCAGCGCGTTGCCGGGAGCGTTATAGGTAAACTTTTTCGCCGGGTTGATCAGTGATTTATAGTCGGAGGATTCATCGACCTGCGCCCAGGCATACAGGCCCAGCGCCGAAAGCCAGTTCGACGGCAGATAGGAGTTCGCGATCACACCGCCGTAGCTCGGCATATCAATGCCGGTCGCCTTCTCAATTGTCTTTTGTTGCTGCTCCATCAGCCGGATCGGCGCCCAGACCAGCAGACCGGCCATCACCACCACCGCGACATGACGCACGCGCTGCCCGCGAGTGCGCAACTGGCGCAGCAACGTATAGCGGCAGCGGTTACTCCAGATGAAGAACAACGGCGGCAGGCTGGTCACTATCGTCCAGAGAATAAAGCCCTGACCAACCACTTCTTTCGACAGATCGATGTCGGTGGTCATGACCGAGGCAATAATGCCGTAGCCAATCACCACATTCATAAAGGTCATGTAATAGCTGGCTGCGGCAGAGACGATAACAATCAGCGTCGCCAGTATTTGCCACGGGCGGCGTCCGAACAGCGACAGCAGACGCAGCACGCAAAAAGTGGCAAGCACCGAGCCAAACAATTCGATGACAGCAAAAATTCCGTTTCTTGCAGTAAAGTGCTCCAGATAACCTTCGAGTCGTCTGAACAAAACCGCGCCGTTCAGAAACAGACCAATGTACACCGCCAGCATCAGACACAGCCTCTGCTGGGTGAGGGACTTAATATAATTCATGCAAGCAACCCTGGAATAAGGGGGTAAAAAACTGACATACCTGTCGCGTGACAGTCAGCAGATTAAGTAATCGCTTAACAAATCGTTATAAGAAACGTCTACAAGCGCGGTAAGTAGACCACGACATTAAGAAATAATTACAGCGGGAAGTGTGATTCAGGCAAAGCTTTACAAAAGTTCAAGTCTTGTTCAGCACAAAAAACAACTTTTCTGCTCAGTTTTCAGACAAATTACAGACAAAAAAAGCCGGTTTCCCGGCTTTTCCTTTTCGGAACGATCAGGCGTGGGCGTGTTGATACAGTTCTGCTTTTGGCTGACGAATCGTCGTCGACAGGGCCAGTGAGAGGATCAGCAGCGCGAAGATGACGCAGAAGGTCACATAGAAGCCGCCAAACAGAGAGGCAATCAGCGACCCGCAAATGCTGCCGATACCGAAGCCTAAATAAATCACCCCGTAGTTTTTCGCCAGGTTGTTGAGGCCAAAGAATTCGCTGACCAGCGACGGGAACACGGTGATGGTGCCGCCAAAGTTAAAGGCCACGCAGGCGATAGCCGCAAAGAACGTCATTGCATTCAGTGGCGCGAACAGGAGAGCGGCCATACCGATGAGCGAAATTACCTGACCGATAGTAATGACGCGGATACGGGCGATTTTGTCAGACAGAATGCCGAGCACCAGCCGACCACTGAGGTTGGCGATGGAGATAACGGTCACCGCATTGGCGGCGGTCAGCACATCGAGGTGCACCATGCCCTGGGCAATATCTTTCGCCACACCAATGACATACAGGCCGCTCATGCAGGCGGTCAGGAACATCACCGCCAGCATCCAGTACTGCGGTTTGCGCATGGATTCGGCGAGAGTAAAGTCATTCGCCGCCACGCCATCGGACGTTTTCACCACCTGATTCGGTGCATCGGTCATCAGCGTCGCGCCAAAGACAATCATCACCAGGACGATAGCGCCCCAGATAATGAAGGTTTTTTCCAGACCGACGCTGGCAAGCAGATGGCTGTCGATAAACTTAAAGCCCAGACTACCGAGACCGTAAGAGCCAATCGAGAAGGCAGAAATCAGCCCCTTACGTTCCGGGAACCATTTCACGCAGTTGGAAAGCGTCAGCAGATAACCCGCGCCATCCGCCAGTCCCACCAGGATCCCCGCGCTCAGCCAGAGCATCATCAGGCTGCCGGAGTGCGCCGTCAGGAAAAATCCCAGTCCCAGCAGAACGCCGGAGGCCATCGTTACACGCTTCACGCCGAAGCGTTCCTGCAACTTACCGGCAACGGATGACGAGATGGCCAGCCCGAGACTTAACAGGCCAAAGGAGAACGCCACCTGACTTACCGGTTCGTTGAGTTTGTCTGAGAGTGAGCTGTTGAAGAGGCTCCAGGTGTAGACCGAGCCAAGCGCGAATTGTGTCACGATAGTGCCGAACAGGGTCAGCCAGCGGGTGTGTTGCGTAACAGGTTTCATAGCAGATGCGCCTTTATCTATTCACTGGCGCTACCATAACGAAACGCGTTTCACGCCAGGGGGAAAAGGGCATGAAATGCCGTGAGAACGGAATGAAATGCACGCCTCGCGGAATGAATGACATGGCGACAATCGCCGGGTGGATGTTGAAAAAGTAAGTTAGTGCCTACTTTCAACAGAGAATGCGTCATTTCTGTAATTGAAATGTAAATCAGTTGCTAAATTAAGGCTAAAACGCAGCGCTGACGCCCAATACGTAGAGGTAGTTTTCGCCATACACGGTATTGTCCGATTGCGACAACGACGCATACGCCGCCAGATGTGAATTCAGTGACATATCCGCGCCGACGGTGACATCCACCCAGTTGCTGTTTGGCTCCCCGCCTGCCGACCGGTACAGGTCAGACTGCGACTGCCACGGATCATTGCCATCCTGCTGATTAAAATTAAACTGCGCCCACGGACGTACCCCCCACAGCAGGCCGGAATTCACCCGCCAGCCCACGCTCAGGGTATGCATCCCCTCCGGCGACGTGCCTTTCGAGGTATTCGTCGTGAACCCCACCGCATTCTGCGAAGCATTGATCCGCTCAGCGAGAATATCTTCGTAGCGCGGTTGGTGATCGCTATCCCATGTATAGCGTTCCGACGTATTACTTTGCGGGCCGATAGCGATATATTCCTGTTGCCAGGCAAAAACATCCGTCGCCAGACCGAGCCAGACGGAAGTACACACCGGAACCAGTACGCTCCAGCGGCCACAGAATTTCTTTATGATCATGAAACGACTCCAGAAAAGAGCCGAACCCGGCGGTATTGTTATTTGAAGAGGCTTTAATAACCCTTATTAACTATTGTCTCTTTAACAGACACGTCAAGCCGAAGCGAGACAATTTCGTTATGACAGACATTCAAATAGGGAGAGATGCTATGCAACGTTGCGGTTGGGTCAGTCAGGATCCGCTCTACATCGCCTATCACGATCAAGAGTGGGGCGTTGCCGAAAAAAACGCGCAAAAGCTGTTCGAGATGATCTGTCTTGAAGGCCAGCAGGCCGGGCTTTCGTGGATCACGGTGCTGAAAAAAAGAGAAAACTACCGCCAGGCTTTCCATCAGTTTGATCCGCAGAAAGTCGCCGCCATGACCGAAGAGGATGTGGAACGGCTGGTGCTTGATGCAGGCATCATCCGCCATCGCGGTAAGATTCAGGCCATTATTGGCAACGCTCGCGCCTTCCTTGCCATGGAGCAGAACGGCGAGCCTTTTGTGGATTTTGTCTGGTCGTTTGTTAACCATACGCCAGTAGTGACCACCGCGGCGACACTGGCCGACATCCCCGTGTCCACCCCGGCGTCTGATGCCCTGTCGAAAGCACTCAAGAAACGCGGCTTTAAGTTTGTCGGCACTACGATTTGCTACTCTTTTATGCAGGCCTGCGGTCTGGTCAACGACCATATCGTTGACTGTTTCTGTCATCAGGGGAGGTCGGGATGATTCGAGAATGGCGCGGTGACGATACCACTCCCTTGCTGACGCTGTGGATGAAAAGCACCATCCACGCTCATCCGTTTATTGACGAGAGCTACTGGCACGAAAGTGAAGCGCTGGTGCGCGATGTTTATCTGCCCGCCGCCGTGACCTGGGTGTGGGAAGAGGGTGGCGAGGTGAAGGGATTCGTGAGCGTCATGGAATCACAGTTCGTCGGGGCGCTGTTTGTCGCCCCCGACGCTGAACGGCGCGGCATCGGCAGCGCGTTGCTTAACCATGTTAAGCAACACTTTCCCGAGCTCAGCCTGGAGGTGTATCAGAAGAACAGCCGGGCGGTAAACTTCTACCATGCGCTGGGTTTTCGTATCGAAGACAGCGCATGGCAGGAAGAGACCGGGCATCCGACCTGGATTATGCGCTGGCAGGCGGATCAAACACCGTTAGCGTAAGTGCCGGGCCGTCATATTTTTCCAGCCACACCAGCGCGGTATTGCCAGCACAGCCGTTGCCCAGGCGCGAGCTGGGCAGATCTTTGGTCAGAACGTTGACCGCGCCGTTTTTGCAAATGCCGCCCGCCGCCGGGTCCAGATCCGGCCAGGCACCTTCATGCAGACAAATCACACCGGGGCGAATGCCCTCCGTCACTACCGCGCCCGCCAGCACCTGCCCGCGCGCATTCCAGACCCGCACCAGATCGCCATCGGCAATGCCGCGCGCCTGCGCGTCCTGCGGGTGGAGAGTCAGCGGTTCGCGCCCGGCGACGGCATACTGTTCGCGCAGCGCCGTGTAGTTTAACTGGCTGTGCAACCGGTGCGCCGGGTGTGCTGACAGCAGCGCCAGTTGCCCTTCTTCCGCGTTGCCGTGCCACTCGTCAGGCTCCAGCCACATCGGGTGTCCCGGACAATCGGCGTAACCAAACCCGGCAATACGTTCGGAATAGATCTCAATCTTACCGCCGGGCGTTTTCAGCGGGTTCGCATCGGGATCAGCACGAAACGCGGCAAAGCGGACAAACTGCGCATTCTGCTCGCTTTCCGGCATCTCAATCAGCTGGTTCGCCTGCCAGAACTCGCTGAACGGCGGCAGCGTTACCTGCTGACTGGCGCCGCGCTGGCTGGCGATGTCGTAAAACGTCTCCAGCCATTGCAGCTCGGTTTTACCTTCTGTAAAGCGCGCTCTGCCACCCGTTTCCCAGCGCTCGCTGAGATCTGCGAACACCGCGAAATCATCCCGCGCCTCATCGCGCGGCGCGACCACCTGCTTCATTGGCACCAGATGCTGGTTGCTGTAGTCACCGGTCATGGTCAGATCGTTACGTTCAAAGGAAGTAGTCGCGGGCAGAACAATATCCGCATGGCGCGCGGCAGCGGTCCAGAAGCATTCGGAGATCACCACCAGCTCCGGTTTTTGCCACGCGCGGATCAACCGGTTGGTGTCCTGATGATGAGTAAAGTTAGCGCCGCCCGCCCACCACAGAAAACGGATGTCCGGGAAGTGGCGATCCAACCCGTTGTGCTGATAAGCGCCGCCGGGGTTTTCCAGCGCTTCCACAATGCGCGCGACCGGGATTTTATCTACCGCGTCAGTGCCGCCCGCGACGTTGCTCTGCATCGACCCGAGGACAGCGGCGCGGCGCGTCGGATTGCCGCCATTGGCGAAGTGATAAGAAAGCCCGAACCCGCCGCCCGGCGTACCGATTTGCCCGAGCATGGCGGCGAGGGTCACCAGCATCCAGTGTTTTTGCTCACCAAACTGCTGACGCTGCATCCCCCAGCCGGACATCAACATAGTGGTGTTTTCGTGGAATAACTGCGCCAGTTCGCGGATTTTCGCTGCACTGACGCCGCAAATCGCCGCTGCCCATTCTGCTGTTTTCGGCTGGCCGTCGGTTTCGCCCGTCAGGTAACCGGCAAACACCTCGTAACCGGTGGTGCAGCGTTGTAAAAATGCGCGGTCATGCCAGTCGTTTTCCTGCAACGTGTACGCAATGCCGAGCATCAGCGCCACGTCAGTGCCCATGTGCGGCGCAATCCACTCGCCCGCATCGCCAAAGAAATCCACGGTTTCCGATCGCATCGGATCGATGCAGATCAGCCGTTTGCCGCTATTACGCAGCTTGTCGAACCACGGGATGCCCTGCTCATCCGATGCGTTCCACGCTATTTTCAGCGTATTCAGTGGATTAGCGCTCCACAGCACCACCACGTCAGTGTGCTCCAGTACCAACGGCCAGCTGGTCTGCTGCTGGTAGACTTCATTGCCGCCCACCACATGCGGCATGATCGCCTGCGCCGCGCCGGTGGAATAATCCCCCAGATGCCCGGTATAGCCGCCCGCGAGACTCATGTAGCGCTGCAGCAGCGTCGCCGCCTTATGCAACACGCCGTTAGAGCGCCAGCCGTAAGATCCGGCAAAAATGGACGACGGACCATAGCCTTCGCGAATTCGCCGGTGCTGCGCGTGGATGAGATCCAGCGCCTCATCCCAGCTCACCCGGACAAATTCATCCTGCCCACGGACGCCCTGCGGCTGCTCCGGCGAGGCGAGAAAACCTTTTCGCACCATCGGGTAACGGATACGCGTTTTGCTGTGTACCTGCTCGCGCACGACGGTTTGCAGCGAGTTACTGAAGCCGGTGGTGATCGCCCCGCGTGACGACAGCACGGTGTCGCCATCGGTTTCAACCAGCATCGGCCCCCAGTGGGCGGCGGTTAAGACTGTTTTCGTGGTGGATGAGTTTGCCAATGCCTGCTCCTGAACACGGATACCGGGATGAGGTTTACCTGTAATTTTGTACATATTCAGGCGTTATAATCAACCGCTGACCGTGACGACGTATAGAATAAAAAAGATTAAGCATCCTCCATTTTCGCGCTAAGGTGTTAGCACATTCAGGCGAGGGAGCAGTCATGGCGAATAAGGCGCGTGCCACCATCAGTGACGTTGCAAAAGCAGCGAAAGCAGGCAAAACCAGCATTTCACGCTATCTCAATGGCGAAAAGCATCTGCTTTCCGAGGCCATGCTGGCGCGCATCGAAAAAGCCGTCGCCGATCTCGATTATCGTCCAAGCCTGATGGCGCGTGGCCTGAAGCACGGCCGCACGCGTCTGATTGGTCTTATCATCGCTGACATCACCAACCCGTATTCCGTCCACGTATTAAGCGGCATCGAAGCCGCCTGTCGCGAAAAAGGTTTTACGCCGCTGGTCTGTAATACCAACAACGAGGTCAATCAGGAGCTGCATTATCTCGATCTGCTGCGCAGTTATCAGGTGGAAGGGATTGTGGTGAACGCTGTCGGTATGCGCGAAGAGGGCTTAAACCGTCTGCAACAGTCGGCGCTGCCGATGGTGCTTATCGACCGCAAAATTCCTGAATTCGCCTGTGACGTCGTCGGTCTCGACAACACCCAGGCCGCCACCACCGCCACCGAGCATCTTGTCGATCAGGGCTTTGAAGCACTGCTGTTTCTTAGCGAACCGCTGGGCACCGTCAATACGCGGCGCGAGCGTCTCAGCGCCTTTCGCGCCACCCTCGCCCGCTACCCGGGCATTATGGCTGAAAACGCCGAAGTGCCGCTGGCCGACAGCGCCGTTATCGACAACGCCCTGCGCCAGTTCCATACCCGCCATCGCGGAATGCGTAAAGCGGTCATTTCCGCCAACGGCGCGTTAACGCTGCAGGTCGCCCGCTCGCTGAAACGGCTGGGGCTGCACTGGGGCAGCGATATTGGCCTGCTGGGGTTCGACGAGCTGGAGTGGGCGGAGCTGGCAGGCGTCGGGATCACCACCCTCAAACAGCCCACCTGGCAGATCGGTTTCGCCGCGGTAGAGCAGGTGGTGCGCCGTATCGAGGGTAACCACGAACCCATCCGCGAACAGGTCTTTTCCGGCGAGCTGATCGTCAGGGGCTCAACCGCCCGTTAAATTCTCTTCGTGACTGCGATCATAATTTGAGCAAAGGCGACTTTTCTTTGGAATCGGTTCCATTTAGCGTTACTACAAGATTAATGTAGTAACCGCCGGGGAAAGAGCCGATGGGAAGAAAAATTATCGTTGTTACTGCTGCTTACGGTAACGATCGCATCAAAGCGCTGGGCGGGCAGTCCGCCGTGCTGCCGTTCATTGCCGCCGCAGGCGCGGACGGCGTCGAAATCCGCCGCGAACTGTTCAGCGAAGAGGAACTCAACCACCTGCCCCGACTGGCGACGGAGATCGAACAGCAGAAATTGCTGGCCTGTTATTCCGCCCCGGAGCCGCTGTTTGAACGCGATGGCAAGCTGAACCCGCGCATCGGCGCGCTGTTGCAGGAAGCGCAGACCCTCAACGCGCTGTGGCTGAAACTGTCGCTGGGCCATTTCTCTCACAGCGCCGCGCTGGAGCCGCTCCGCGCGATTCTCGCCAACACCGGCATGGCACTGGTGGTGGAAAACGATCAGACCGACTGCGGACAGCTGGCGCCAATGCAGCGCTTCAAAGCCGCCTGCCAGGTGCTGAAACTGCCCGTCACGCTGACTTTCGACATGGGCAACTGGCTGTGGGTGGGGGAATCCCCGGAAGAAGCCGCGCATCTGCTGGCGCCTGCGGTCAGCTATATCCACGTTAAAGCCGCCGAGCCGCATCATCATCATTATCGTGCTGTACCGCCGGATAACGCCCCGGCGCGCTGGCTGGCGCTGCTCAACGACCTGCCAGGCGACGCGCCACGCGGTATTGAGTTCCCGCTGGAAGGCCGCGATCTGACCGCCGTCACCCGCCACTACGTCAATTTATTACGCGAGGAGTAAACCATGGACAATGCACTGGATGTCATCACCATCGGCGAGGCCATGGCGATGTTTGTCGCCAGAGAGACCGGTGACCTGGCGGACGTAGAACAGTTTATGAAACGCGTTGCGGGTGCCGAACTGAACGTGGCGACCGGTCTGGCGCGCCTCGGCCTGAAAGTCGGCTGGGTGAGCCGGGTCGGTGACGACAGCTTTGGCCGCTTCGTGCTTAACGGCCTGAAAAAAGAGGGCATTAACGCCGAAGGCGTGATCCTTGATGGCTGCTACAGAACCGGCTTTCAGCTGAAATCTAAGGTCGAAAATGGAACCGATCCCATTGTGGAGTATTTCCGCAAAGACTCGGCGGCCAGCCATCTCTCGGTAGATGATTACTATGCCGGATACTTCTCCCGCGCCCGCCACTTACACCTGAGCGGCGTGGCGGCGGCGCTGTCCCGCACCTCGTACGAACTGCTCGACCACGCGGCGCGGACGATGAAAGCGCAGGGCAAAACGCTGTCGTTCGATCCAAATCTGCGCCCGGTGCTGTGGGAGAGCGAAGCGGAGATGGTGGAAAAGCTGAACCAGCTCGCCGTACAGGCGGACTGGGTGCTACCGGGCCTGAAAGAGGGAATGATCCTTACCGGTCGCCAGACGCCGGAAGCGATCGCCGATTTCTATCTTGATCGCGGTGTGCAGGCCGTGGTGATTAAAACCGGCTCTGACGGCGCCTGGTACAAATCGGCGACCGGTGAAAAAGGCGCTGTGGCGGCCGTCCGAGTGGAAAACGTCGTGGATACCGTGGGGGCGGGTGATGGTTTTGCGGTTGGCGTCATCAGTGCCCTGCTGGAAGGAAAAACGCTGCACCAGGCCGTCGCGCGAGGCAACAAAATCGGCTCGCTGGCGATTCAGGTGCAAGGCGACAGTGAAGGTCTGCCGACCCGTGACGCCCTTGGCGACGCGTGACAGGCATTGTGCATAAATAACAGCCACCGTGTACCCTACCGTCAACGGCGGCACTCACCTCATACCCAGAGGCAAGCCTATGAACAGTTCTACAAATGCAGCTAAACGCTGGTGGTACATCATGCCGATCGTGTTTATCACGTACAGCCTGGCGTATCTCGACCGTGCAAACTTCAGCTTCGCCTCCGCGGCGGGCATTAACGACGATCTGAACATCACCAAAGGGGTGTCGTCCCTGCTCGGGGCGCTCTTCTTCCTCGGCTATTTCTTCTTCCAGATCCCCGGCGCGATTTACGCCGAACGCCGCAGCGTGCGCAAACTGATTTTCGTGTGCCTGATCCTGTGGGGCGCGTGCGCGTCGCTGACCGGTGTCGTTAATAATATCCCGGCGCTGGCTGCGATCCGCTTTATGCTCGGCGTGGTGGAAGCGGCGGTCATGCCCGCCATGCTGATTTACATCAGTAACTGGTTCACCAAATCCGAACGCTCGCGCGCCAATACGTTCCTGATCCTCGGCAACCCGGTGACCGTGCTGTGGATGTCGGTGGTCTCCGGTTATCTGATCCAGGCGTTCGGCTGGCGCGAAATGTTCATCATCGAAGGGGTGCCTGCCATTCTGTGGGCCTTCTGCTGGTGGGTACTGGTGAAAGATAAACCGGCGCAGGTGGGCTGGCTGTCTGACAGTGAGAAATCGGCGTTGCAGGCGCAGCTTGAGCAGGAACAGCAAGGCATCAAAGCCGTCCGTAATTATGGCGAAGCATTCCGTTCCCGCAACGTGATCCTGCTGTGCATGCAGTATTTTGCCTGGAGTATCGGTGTGTATGGCTTCGTGCTGTGGCTGCCGTCCATTATCCGTTCCGGTGGTGAAAACCTCGGCATGGTTGAAGTGGGCTGGCTCTCGTCCGTGCCGTATCTGGCCGCGACCATTGCGATGATTGCCGCCTCATGGGCGTCTGACAAACTGCAAAACCGCAAGCTGTTCGTCTGGCCGCTACTGCTGATTGGCGCGTTCGCGTTCATCGGTTCGTGGGCTGTGGGCGCCAATAACTTCTGGGCGTCGTATACCCTGCTGGTGATTGCCGGTGCGGCGATGTATGCCCCGTATGGTCCGTTCTTCGCTATCATCCCGGAAATGCTGCCGCGTAACGTGGCGGGTGGCGCGATGGCGCTGATCAACAGCATGGGCGCGCTTGGCTCGTTCTTCGGCTCCTGGTTTGTGGGCTATCTGAACGGCTCTACCGGCAGCCCGTCCGCATCGTACATTTTCATGGGGGTGGCACTTTTCGCCTCAGTATGGCTAACTCTGATTGTTAAGCCTGCTAATAATCAACAACTCCCGGCAGGCGCTCGTCACGCCTGATTATGCAAACAACGGAGATACGCATGAAGCCGTCAGTCATTCTCTACAAAACGCTCCCGGACGATCTGCTGCAACGTCTGGAAGACCACTTCACCGTTACGCAGGTGAAAAACCTGCACCCGGAAACGGTTGAACAGCACGCAGAGGCCTTCGCGCACGCCGTCGGCTTACTGGGCTCCAGCGAGAAAGTGGATGCGGCGCTGCTGGAGAAGATGCCCGCGCTTCGTGCGACCTCCACGGTGTCGGTGGGTTACGACAATTTTGATGTCGACGCCCTGAATGCACGGAAAATTCTGCTGATGCACACCCCCGCCGCACTCACCGAAACGGTGGCTGATACGCTGATGACGCTGGTGCTGAGCACCGCGCGCCGGGTGGTAGAAGTGGCAGAGCGGGTGAAAGCCGGTGAATGGACCAAAAGCATCGGCCCGGACTGGTATGGCATCGATGTTCACCATAAAACGCTCGGCATCGTCGGGATGGGGCGCATCGGCATGGCGCTGGCCCAGCGCGCGCATTTCGGTTTTAACATGCCGATTCTCTATAACGCGCGTCGCCATCACGACGCCGCGGAAACTCGCTTTAATGCCCGCTACTGCGATCTGGACACCTTGTTACAGGAAGCGGATTTTGTCTGCCTGATCCTGCCGCTGACCGACGAGACGCGCCATATGTTTGGTGCAGAGCAGTTCAAAAAGATGAAATCCTCCGCCATTTTCATTAACGCTGGTCGTGGACCCGTGGTGGATGAGCCTGCGTTGATCGCCGCACTGCAGCAGGGCGACATTCACGCCGCCGGGCTGGACGTGTTCGAGAAAGAGCCATTGCCAGTGGATTCACCGCTGCTGTCGTTACCGAACGTGGTGGCGCTGCCGCACATTGGTTCCGCCACGCACGAAACGCGCTACAACATGGCGGCGACAGCGGTGGACAATCTGATTGATGCACTGAATGGCAAGGTGGAAAAGAACTGCGTGAATCCGCAGGTGGTGTGAGGTTGTAAGGCCGGGTGAGCGCGATGCCACCCGGCTTGTTATCATCTTAGCGTGTGGCTTCGACCGCGCTGCTCCAGGCCTGACTGAACGCCTGATGCTGTGCCGCCAGAGGACCAATCAGCGCGTTATACTGGCTGGCCTGCTGTGATGTCGGGAACTGAATGCCGTTCGCCACAAAACTCACCTGCGCACCCTGTTGCGCGACAAAATCACCGACCTGCACCAGTTGCTGAGTGAAGACCTGTGCCGCCGGGATCAGCGGTTGCAATGCGTTCGCCGGTGTCGTCACCACTTTCGTGTACACCTGGTCAAATACCGGTTTTAAATCTTCCGACTGTTTCAGCGCAGCATGCGCGGCATCAGCCTGCATTTTCGCGTTTTCCAGTTGCTGACCGAGCACGCCCAGCGCGCCGTTCGCCTGGCGCAGCGGTTCGCGTTGCGTCATGTAATCCTGCGGCACACGAATGGCGTTGACGCTATCGACGACCGGGCGCAGACCTGCGTCCATCGCCTGGCTGACCTGTTGGGAATAGCCATACAGCACAGCGTAATCGGAAACGAAAGGCCCGAACTGTTTTTTCTGATCTGCGGTCAGGGTAGGCAACCGTTCGCCGCTACGCATCACCGTATTCTGTAAAAAGTCGACAAACGCTTTGCGCTGATCGCCTTCTTTATCAAAACACCCGCTCAGGCTAACCACCATTAATAACGCCGCAACAGGCGCAAACCAGCGAGAGCAGGACTTTCCTGTCGCCATTTTTCTTACTCCTTTCAGCAAAAAACGCGCAAACTGGCACACGTGTGCCTGACGCTGACAAGGATAGTCCAGGTCAGCGCGGCAAGATACCTTTTCCTTACCTTGCGGGTGCAAAAAGCAACAGAAGATCCTGCTGTCCTTCGTCTGTATTGCTACTTTTGTGATGAGTATTTACAAAAATATTCATTGCCGGACCTGGCGTGATTTTTCAATGTATTACTCTTTTTCAGCAAAAAGCTGAAACGCATCAGGTCTGGAAAGTACCGGATCGAAATCGATCCCAGGACAAATAACTGGCTATGATTAATGAGCTCTTGTTATTCACGATCCCGCAGTGTGATTCAGAGGAGTTCTCAATGGAATATAAAGATCCTGAGTTTGATCTGTTAGGCAGTCTGGAACAGATTGTCTTTAAAGATGCATCGCAGTTTGTCACCCTGAAGCCGGCGGCTTCAACCCTTATTGATTTTGAACAGTTACGAAAAGGTACCGGGTTGAAGCTGGACGAATTCGCCAGAGCAATGGGCGTCAGTGTGACGATGGTGAAAGAGTGGGAGTCGAAACGTGTAAGGCCTTCCGCCACCGAGCTGAACCTGATGCGTCTGATGCAGGCGAACCCGCAGGTCTCCAGGTTGTTAACAGATTGAGTTTATCTCAAATGAGATAGTACCGACGGTCCTGAAATCAGGACCGTTTTCTTTTTTACAAAGAAAAACATTGCTATCGTTGCCGCAACGTGCGTTAATGGCGCCGGTTTGATTTACAGACCATAAAGCAGTTGAGCTGAGCAGTCCTCTCATAGGTTGTCCGTTGATACCCTCGTAGTGACCTTCCCTTTATGCTTCAAATCTGTAATCCATACCATTATTGCCATCTGGCAGCACACTTACATTAAAGGAAATCACTATGTCTAACAAAATGACTGGTATCGTAAAATGGTTCAACGCTGATAAAGGCTTCGGCTTCATCACTCCGGACGACGGCTCTAAAGACCTGTTCGTTCACTTCTCTGCTATCCAGAACGATGGCTACAAATCCCTTGATGAAGGCCAGAAAGTGTCCTTCACCATCGAAAACGGTGCTAAAGGCCCGGCTGCTGGTAACGTAACCAGCCTGTAAGCCTGACTAAGGGCCTGATTCAGGCTCTGTAGCACATGAAGATCCTCGTCAATGACGGGGATTTTTTTTGCCTGTAACACGGGTAACTTGCCCGGCTGGCAGAACGCCGCCGGGCTCAGGGGTTTACTGCAACAGCGAAATATCCGCCACCTGCAGGAACAGCTCGCGCAGTTTGGACAGCAGCGTCAGACGGTTGATACGCACGTCTTTATCTTCGGCGTTGACCATCACTTTATCGAAGAACGCATCGACCGGCTCGCGCAGGGCCGCCAGTTCGATCAGCGCTTCCTGATAGCGACCTTCAGCGAAGAACGGCTGGAGTTTGTCACGCAGCACCACCAGATGCGTGGCGAGCTTGATTTCTTCGGCTTCTTTCAGCACAGAGGCGTGAACGGCATCGTTCAGTACTTCGTCTGATTTCGCGAGGATGTTCGAAACGCGTTTGTTGGCAGCCGCCAGCGCCGCCGCTTCGTCGAGCGTACGGAAGTGGGAAACTGCCTTCATGCGGGCATCGAAATCAGCCGGACGGGTCGGACGACGCGCCAGCACCGCCTGAATGGTGTCGACTGTGTAACCTTCGTCCTGATACCAGGCGCGGAAACGGCCGAGCATGAAGTCGATAACATCATCCACCACGTTAGCGTTGGTCAGCTTATCGCCGTACAGACGTACCGCTTCTTCGGTGAGGGTCTGCAGATCCAGCGACAGGTTTTTCTCCACGATGATGCGCAGTACGCCGAGCGCGGCACGACGCAGCGCGAACGGGTCTTTATCACCCTTCGGATGCTGACCAATGCCGAAGATACCCGCGAGGGTGTCCATCTTGTCGGCAATCGCCAGCGCGCAGGCCACCGGGTTAGACGGCAGGTCGTCACCGGCAAAACGTGGCTGATATTGCTCGTTCAGCGCCACCGCCACGTCTTCCGCTTCGCCATCATGACGCGCGTAGTGCATGCCCATCACGCCCTGGGTGTCGGTGAATTCGAACACCATATTGGTCATCAGGTCGCATTTGGAGAGTAAACCGGCGCGGGTGGCGTGGTTGACATCTGCGCCCGTCTGCGCGGCAATCCAGCCCGCCAGTGCCTGAATGCGATCAGTTTTGTCACGCAGGGTGCCAAGCTGCTGCTGGAACAGCACGGTCTGCAGACGCGGCAGGTTGTCTTCCAGACGCTTTTTGCGGTCGGTTTTGAAGAAGAATTCGGCATCGGCCAGACGCGGACGCACCACTTTTTCGTTACCGGAGATAATCTGCTGCGGATCTTTCGATTCGATGTTGGCCACAAAAATAAAGTTCGGCAGCAGTTTGCCGTCAGCGGCGTAGACCGGGAAATATTTCTGGTCGCCTTTCATGGTGTAGACCAGCGCTTCCGCCGGAACCGCGAGGAATTTCTCTTCAAATTTCGCGGTCAGCACCACCGGCCATTCCACCAGCGAGGTGACCTCTTCCAGCAGACTTTCGCTCAGATCGGCTTTTCCGCCAATGTTGCGCGCAGCGTCTTCTGCATCGGCTTTGATTTTGGCTTTACGCGCGGCGTAATCCGCCACCACTTTGCCGCGTTCCAGCAGGATCTGCGGGTACTGATCGGCATTGTCGATGGTGAATTCCGGCTCGCCCATAAAACGGTGACCGCGGATCACGCGATCGGAATTGATGCCCAGAATGGTTGCCGGGATGAGCTTGTCGCCCAGCAGCAGCGTCACGGTGTGCACCGGACGCACAAAATGGACATCAGACGCGCCCCAGCGCATCAGTTTCGGGATCGGCAGCTTCGCCAGTGACGTGGCGACCATGTTCGGCAGCAGCGCTTCTGCGCTTTCGCCTTTCACATGGGCGCGGTACAGCAGCCACTCGCCTTTGTCAGTGGTCAGACGCTCCGCCTGGTCAACGGTGATACCGCAACCTCGCGCCCAGCCTTCTGCCGCTTTGCTCGGTTTTCCTTCCGCGTCAAACGCCTGGGAAATCGCCGGGCCGCGTTTTTCGACTTCACGATCCGGCTGAGAGGCCGCCAGACGGGCGACTTTCAGCGCCAGACGGCGCGGTGCGGCAAACCATTCAACGTTGCCGTGAGCGATGCCGGCGTTATCCAGCTCCGCAGTAAAGTTCGCAGCAAAGGACTCCGCCAGGCTGCGCAGGGCTTTCGGTGGCAGCTCTTCAGTGCCAATTTCCACCAGAAAAGTATTCTCAGACATGGCCGCCTCTTATTTCTCTTTGTTGCACATCGGGAAGCCGAGGGCTTCACGGGAAGCGTAGTAAGCTTCTGCCACTGCTTTCGTCAGAGTGCGAATGCGCAGAATGTAGCGCTGACGCTCGGTGACGGAGATGGCTTTACGCGCATCCAGCAGGTTGAAGCTGTGGGCGGCCTTCAGAATACGCTCGTAGGCAGGCAGCGGCAGCGGGGTTTCCAGCGCCAGCAGGTGCTGCGCTTCTTTCTCGTACTGCTCGAAGCAGGTGAACAGGAAGTCCACATCCGCGTATTCGAAGTTGTAGGTGGATTGCTCCACTTCGTTCTGATGGAACACGTCGCCGTAAGTGGTTTTACCCAGCGGGCCGTTGCTCCAGACCAGGTCGTAAACGCTGTCCACGCCCTGAATGTACATCGCCAGACGTTCCAGACCGTAAGTGATTTCACCGGTCACCGGCTTACACTCCAGGCCGCCAACCTGCTGGAAGTAAGTGAACTGCGTTACTTCCATGCCGTTCAGCCACACTTCCCAGCCAAGACCCCAGGCGCCCAGCGTCGGGTTTTCCCAGTTGTCTTCCACGAAGCGAATATCATGAATGGTTGGGTCCATACCCAGCTCTTTCAGGGATCCGAGGTACAGCTCCTGAATGTTGTCCGGCGACGGTTTAATGATCACCTGGAACTGATAATAGTGCTGTAAACGGTTCGGGTTTTCGCCATAGCGGCCATCAGTCGGACGACGGGAAGGCTGCACATACGCAGCAGCAATGGGTTCCGGCCCCAGCGCCCGCAGGCAGGTCATAGGGTGAGAAGTCCCGGCGCCAACTTCCATGTCCAGTGGTTGAACGATGGTGCAGCCCTGACGAGCCCAGTAATCCTGTAAGGTCAGGATCAGGCCCTGGAAGGTCCTGGTATCAAACTTTTGCATATTCTTTCGTGCTGGATACGTGTGGATTTAAAGGAAGCGACCAGTATAACCGCTGGCTGCGAGATATACAGTACGAAACGGCGCTGTTTAAGTAAAATTGGGGAAAAAGGGGCGATTTGCGCGCGCCAGACGGCGCACACAGGGGATCAGCGCATCGAAAGATGCAAAAACTGGCCGTCGGGATCAAACGAGCAGACAAACCCTTCATTGCGCGACGTATAGCCGCGTAATTCATAGCTGGCCTGATACTTTTCAAAACCGGTCACATCAATTTTTTGCGCTGCCGTGTTATAGCGCTCAGCCGCTCTGTTCTTACACAATTGCTCCATTTCGAGCGAATGCAGTGGGGTGACTTTTGCTTTCTGCGCCTTTTGCGGCGGGGCGTGATCGGTGCTGCATCCGGCAAGCAGCAACAGCGCCAGACAGGGAGCTACATATTTCATCATCATTTTCTGATTACCGCATTGTTATCTGGCTGTTATTTTTTAATAGACTATCGTTCAGGTCGGAGCATTCTGCGAATCTGACACAGGCTCTACAAGCATGTGGCGAAAAACTCGGAATTTTCCAGTCAACGATGGAGAAAAATCACCAGTCTGACCCCTTTTAGCGAGGACACTGAGGCACTGATGCAGTCAAAAATTAACTGGATAGATAACTTGCGAGGGATTGCGTGTTTGATGGTGGTGATGATCCATACCACCACCTGGTATGTGACTAATGCGCACGGCGTCAGTTATCTGAACTGGGAAATCGCCAATGTGCTGAATTCCGCGTCCCGCGTCAGCGTGCCGCTTTTCTTCATGATTTCCGGTTATCTGTTTTTTGGCGAGCGTAGCGCCCAACCGCGGCATTTCCTGCGTATCGGGCTGTGCCTGCTGTTCTACAGTGCGATTGCGCTGATTTATATTGCGGCGTTCACCCAGATAAACGTCATCCAGTCGCTGAAATATATACTGCAAAAACCGGTCTTCTATCACCTGTGGTTCTTCTTCGCGATTTTCGTTATTTATCTGGTATCGCCGCTGATTCAGGTAAAAACCGTGAGCGGCAAGATGCTGCTGGCGCTGATTGTCGTGCTCGGTATTGTCGCTAACCCCAATACGGTTTCACAGAAAGTGGATGGTTTCGAATGGCTGCCGGTCAATCTTTACATCAGTGGCGATACCTTCTACTACGTGCTGTATGGCCTGCTCGGCAGAGCGATCGGCATGATGGACACTGACAGAAAACCGCTGACGCTGCTGAGCGTGGCGGTGTTTATCATCGCCGTGGCGGTCATTTCGCGCGGAACGCTGCACGAGCTGCAATGGCGCGGCAATTTCGCCGATACCTGGTATCTGTATTGCGGGCCGATGGTGTTTCTCAGCGCGTCGGCGATGCTGACACTGGTAAAAAATACGCTTAATGATCACGCGCTACCGGGTCTGGCGCTGATTTCGCGCCACTCGCTGGGGATTTACGGTTTTCATGCGCTGATCATCCACGCGCTGCGCACCTACGGCGTTGAACTGAAAAGCTGGCCGCTGGTGGATATTCTCTGGATTTTCGGCGCGACGCTGGCAGGCAGCCTGCTGCTGTCGATACTGGTGCAACGGCTGGATACGCGCCGGTTTGTCAGTTAAATTTGTTCGCCCTCAACGAGGGCGAACAATGTGTTATGACATCAGCGGCAGAAGCTGCTGATAGAGTTTACGGAAGGTTTCGCGCTGCGGGGCATAACGCGCAAACCGCGCCGCATCAGGCTGGTGTGACTGTTCAAGCGGCAGTTGCGGGAGAAGATCGGCAAACGCCGTACCCGGATGCATCGCCATTTGCGCCAGTCGCGCCGCGCCCAGCGCCGGACCGACGTCGCCGCCGGTGCGGTAATCCAGCGTCGTACCGCTGATATCCGCCAGCATTTGCCGCCACCAGGGGCTCCGCGCTCCGCCGCCAATCAGCGTCACGCTTTTCGGTGTGATACCACAGGCGTGGACTACGTCCATTCCGTCCGCCAGCGCAAAACCAACGCCTTCCAGCACCGCACGCGCCAGCTCCGCCGGGCCATGCTGATGCGTCAGGCCAAAGAAAACGCCCTTCGCCTGCGGGTTATTGTGTGGCGTGCGTTCGCCTGACAGGTACGGCAGAAACCAGACCGGGTCAGCATTTTCATCCGCCTTTTCCGCGGCGGCAATCAGCGCCGGAACGGTGCCCAGCCCGGTTAAACGGGCTGCCCAGTCGAGACAGGAAGCCGCGCTCAGCATGACGGACATCAGGTGCCAGCGGCCAGGCAGTGCGTGGCAGAAACTGTGCACCGCGCTTTCCGGCTTACTCAGAAACCCTTCGCTGACAGCAAAATAGACGCCTGAAGTGCCGAGCGACAGCATCGCCTGCCCGGCATCGACCATCCCGACGCCCACCGCGCCTGCGGCGTTATCACCGCCACCCGCCACGACAGGCACTTCAGCCATATTCCACGCCTGTGCGACGGCAGGCAGCAGAGTACCGGTCACCTCACACCCTTCAAACAGTGCAGGCATGTGGTCGCGCGTCAACTGGCAGGCGCTCAGCATCGCGTCACTCCAGTCACGCTTCGCCACGTCCATCCACATTGTACCTGCGGCATCGGACATGTCGCTGGCAAACTCGCCGGTCATGCGCAGACGCAGGTAATCCTTCGGCAACAGCACTTTGTCGACCTGGCGGAAAATATCCGGCTCATGGCGCTGTACCCAGAGCAGTTTTGGCGCGGTAAACCCCGGCATCATCAGGTTGCCGGTTACCTTGCGGGAATCCGGTACCTGCGCTTCCAGCAGTGCGCACTCCTCACCACAGCGCCCGTCATTCCACAAAATAGCCGGGCGCAAAATACGCTGCTGTTTGTCGAGAAGCGTGGCGCCATGCATCTGCCCGGCGATCCCCAGCGCTTTCACTTCTCGCAGCGGATGCTGCGCCGCCAGCGCTTTCATCGCCTGATCCGTTGCCCGCCACCAGGATTCGGGATCCTGTTCTGACCACAATGGATGCGGACGCGAGACCGTAAGCGCTTCGGTTTGCGACGTGATAACTTCCCCCTGCTCGTTGAGCAGGAGCACCTTAACGCCTGATGTACCCAGATCGATCCCGATATACATGGTGAGGGCTCCTTAACTAAAAATGCCCGGTGGCGCGACGGCGACCGGGCCTGCAATGCCGTACGACGCGGATTACTTGTCAAACAGGTAATGATTCACCAGGTTTTCCAGCAGTTCCTGATGACCACTCTGGTGCTGCGGCGCCAGATTATGCTGTTCGGCATAGGTTGCCAGTTGCGACAGCGACAGTTGCCCTTTCAGGATCTGCTGACCCAGCTCGCCGTTCCACCCGGCATAACGTTTCGCCACGCGCTTATCAAGCTGACCGTCTTCAATCATACGGGCGGCAACTTTCAGCGCCAGCGCCATGGTGTCCATCGCCCCGATGTGACCATAGAACAGATCGTATTTGTCGGTGCTTTGACGACGCACTTTGGCGTCAAAGTTCAGCCCGCCGGTGGTGAAGCCGCCCGCTTTGATGATTTCATACATCACCAGCGCGTTTTCTTCGACGCTGTTCGGGAACTGGTCGGTATCCCAGCCCAGTTGTGCGTCGCCACGGTTGGCATCGACGGAACCGAATACGCCCAGCGCAATGGCGGTGGCAATTTCGTGATGGAACGAATGCCCGGCCAGCGTTGCGTGGTTAGCTTCGATATTCAGTTTGATCTCTTTTTCCAGGCCAAACTGTTTGAGGAAGCCGTACACCGTCGCGGCATCGTAATCATACTGATGCTTGGTGGGCTCCTGCGGTTTCGGTTCAATCAGCAGCGTGCCACGGAAACCGATTTTGTGTTTATGCTCCACGACCATTTGCATGAAGCGGCCAATCTGCTCGCGCTCCTGACGCAGATCGGTATTCAGCAGGGTTTCGTAGCCTTCACGGCCGCCCCACAGAACGTAGTTTTCACCACCCAGTTTGTGCGTGGCGTTCATCGCCGTCACTACTTGCGTCGCTGCCCAGCTAAAGACTTCGGGATCAGGGTTGGTGGCCGCACCGGCGCCATAGCGCGGATTGGTGAAGCAGTTTGCCGTGCCCCACAGCAGCTTCACACCACTCTGCTGCTGTTTTTCGGCCAGAACATCAACCATGCGGGCAAAATTGTTGAGGTACTCTTTCAGCGAAGCGCCTTCCGGAGAGACATCGACGTCGTGGAAGCAGTAGTAAGGGACGTTTAACTTGTGGAAAAACTCAAATGCGACGTCGGCTTTACGCTTTGCCAGCGCCATTGCGTCGCCTGACTGCTGCCACGGGCGCTCAAAGGCGCCAACGCCAAACATATCAGCACCATTCCAGCAGAAGGTGTGCCAGTAGCAGGCGGCGAAACGCAGGTGGTCTTCCATGCGCTTACCCAGAACCTGCTCATCCGGGTTGTAGTGCCGAAATGCCAGCGGATTAACCGATGACGGGCCTTCATAACGAACGCGTTCGAGTTGGTCGAAATAAGCTTGCATAATGAACTCCATATTCAGACAGGCGGCGGGGATTAATTCATTGGCTAATAGTGAGTTCTGATTTTGAGTTGCTCAATTACGTTATTTCACACTGCCATTAAGAGAATCCACAAACGTGCGCTGGCTCGCAAAAAAAAGCGCATTTTCATTCTTCTTTTCTGGAATAGTGCTTCCACAGCCTGATGCAAAAGAAAAACGAAACGGTTCAAAATCCGATCGCCATCATAATTTGGAAAATAAACCAAATATCATAATGCGAAAAGAAAAAGCGGTAATTGCCAGATGCGTATTCTCTGTTAAAAATTTGCAGCGTATCAGAAGTGTATGTTTCTTTTTCGTCTCTATAACTACCCTGCAACCTCCTGCAACCAGATAAAAAAGGCATCACGATCATGAAATTAAAACACCTTTGCCTCACCCTCTGCGCCTCTCTTATGCTGACCAGCATGGCTGGTATCGCCAAAGAGGTCAAAATCGGCATGGCGATTGACGACCTGCGACTCGAACGCTGGCAGAAAGATCGCGATATTTTTGTTAATAAAGCACAAGCTCTCGGCGCAACGGTATTTGTGCAGTCAGCAAATGGCAACGAAGAAACACAGATGTCGCAAATCGAAAATATGATCAACCGCGGCGTCGATGTGTTAGTTATTATTCCTTACAACGGTCAGGTGCTGAGTAACGTTATTAAAGAAGCCAAGCAGGAAGGCATTAAAGTGCTGGCTTATGACCGTATGATTAATAATGCTGACATTGATTTTTATATTTCATTCGATAACGAAAAAGTCGGTGAAATGCAGGCACATAGTCTGGTTGAGAAAGTGCCTCAGGGAAATTATTTCCTGATGGGCGGCTCGCCGGTCGATAACAACGCAAAATTGTTCCGTGCCGGGCAAATGAAAGTGCTCAAACCGTTTATTGATGACGGCAAAATCAAAATCGTCGGCGACCAGTGGGTTGATGGCTGGCTTCCGGAAAATGCGCTGAAAATAATGGAAAACGCGCTGACGGCGAACAACAACAAAATTGATGCGGTTGTGGCCTCGAATGACGCCACCGCAGGCGGTGCGATCCAGGCACTCGGCGCGCAGGGGCTGGCGGGTAAAGTCGCTATTTCCGGGCAGGATGCCGACCTGGCGGGCATCAAACGCATCATGAACGGCTCGCAAACCATGACGGTGTATAAACCGATCACCACGCTGGCGACCAACGCGGCAGAAATCGCCGTTGAGCTGGGTAACGGGCAGACGCCGAAATCAGACTCCACGCTTAATAACGGGCTGAAGGATGTCCCTTCCCGCCTGTTGACGCCTATCGAAGTGAATAAGGACAACATCGATCAAACCGTGGTGAAAGACGGTTTCCATAAAAAGAGCGATCTATAAGTCTCTGATGCCCCGATTCCGGGGCATTTCTCTCTCGGGGCATCGAAAACAGACCGCCTGAAGGAGTTGTATATGCCTTATTTACTCGAGATGAAAAATATCACCAAGGCCTTTGGCGCGGTGAAGGCGATTGATAATGTCAGCCTGCGGCTTAATGCCGGGGAAGTCGTTTCCCTGTGCGGTGAAAACGGCTCTGGCAAATCGACGCTGATGAAGGTGTTGTGCGGTATTTATCCCCACGGGAGCTTTGAAGGCGAAATTACCTTTGCGGGCGAATCCTTGCAGGCCAGCCATATTCGCGACACTGAACGCAAAGGCATCGCCATTATTCACCAGGAGCTGGCGCTGGTTAAACATCTGACGGTGCTGGAAAATATTTTCCTCGGCACTGAGATGAGCCGTTATGGCGTGCTGGATTACGACACCATGACCCTGCGCTGTGAAAAACTGCTCGCGCAGGTGAGTTTATCGATTTCCCCGGATACCCGCGTCGGCGATTTGGGCCTCGGCCAGCAGCAACTGGTGGAGATCGCCAAAGCGCTTAACAAACAGGTTCGCCTGCTAATTCTCGATGAGCCTACCGCCTCGCTGACAGAACAAGAAACCGCGGTGCTGCTTAATATCATCCGCGATCTGCAAAACCACGATATCGCCTGCATTTACATCTCGCACAAGCTGAACGAGGTGAAAGCCATCTCCGACACCATCTGCGTGATCCGCGACGGTCAGCACATCGGCACGCGCGACGCCAGCGGCATGAGCGAGGGTGACATCATTACCATGATGGTCGGGCGCGAACTGACGGCGCTCTACCCCAACGAGCCGCATGAATGTGGCGACGAAATTTTACGGGTCGAGCATCTGACGGCCTGGCATCCGGTTAACCGCCACATCAAGCGCGTTAACGACGTCTCTTTTTCGCTGCGTCGCGGTGAGATCCTCGGTGTTGCCGGGCTGGTCGGCGCCGGGCGTACCGAAGCCGTGCAGTGCCTTTTTGGTGTCTGGCCCGGGCGCTGGGAAGGGAAAATCTACATTGATGGTCAACCCGTCCGGATCAACAACTGCCAGCAGGCCATCGCCAGTGGCATCGCGATGGTGCCGGAAGATCGCAAAAAAGACGGCATCGTGCCGGTGATGGCGGTGGGGAAAAACATCACCCTCGCCGCGCTGGACGATTTCGCCGGGCCGTTAAGCAGCCTTGACGATGCCGCAGAACAGCACTGCATTTTGCAATCCATTCAGCGCCTGAAAGTAAAAACCGCAACGCCTGAACTGGCGATTGGTCGTCTGAGCGGCGGGAATCAGCAAAAAGCGATCCTCGCGCGCTGTCTGCTGCTCAACCCGCGGATTTTAATTCTCGATGAACCCACTCGCGGGATCGACATCGGCGCCAAATACGAAATTTACAAGCTTATCAATCAACTGGTGAAACAGGGCATCGCCGTGATCGTCATCTCCTCTGAACTGCCGGAAGTTCTTGGGCTCAGCGATCGCGTACTGGTGATGCATGAAGGGAAGCTAAAAGCCAACTTAATCAACCATGGCCTGACGCAGGAACAGGTAATGGAAGCCGCACTGAGGAGCGAACGTCATGTCGAAGAACAACCCCTCTGAGATGAAACTCACCCCGCCCACACCGGCGGCATTTCCCGGGCTGAAATCGCTCAATCTGCAGGTCTTTGTCATGATCGCGGCGATTATCGTCATCATGCTGTTTTTTACCTGGACGACGGACGGAGCCTATCTCAGCGCGCGTAACGTCTCCAACCTGCTGCGCCAGACCGCCATCACCGGCATTCTGGCGGTCGGAATGGTGTTCGTGATCATTTCCGCTGAAATCGACCTTTCCGTGGGTTCCATGATGGGGCTGCTGGGGGGTGTTGCGGCGATTTTTGACGTCTGGCTGGGCTGGCCGTTGCCGCTCACCGTACTGGTCACGCTGGTGCTCGGGCTGGTCTTTGGCGTCTGGAATGGCTGGTGGGTGGCTTATCGTAAAGTGCCGTCGTTTATTGTCACCCTCGCCGGGATGCTGGCGTTTCGCGGCATTCTCATCGGCATCACCAACGGGACGACGGTATCGCCCACCAGCGCCGCCATGTCGCAAATCGGCCAGAGTTATCTGCCGGATAGCGTGGGCTTTATTATTGGCGTGCTGGGAATGGCGGTGTTCATCGCCTGGCAATGGCGTGGCCGCATGCGTCGTCAGTCGCTGGGGCTAAATACGCCAGCATCGGCAAGCACTGTGGGGCGTCAGACGCTGACAGCGGTCATTGTGCTGGGCGCTATCTGGTTACTGAATGATTATCGTGGTGTACCGACACCGGTGTTAATTCTTGCCGCGCTGTTGCTGGCAGGCATGTTTATGGCGACGCGCACGGCATTCGGACGGCGAATTTACGCCATCGGCGGCAACCTGGAAGCCGCACGCTTATCAGGCATTAACGTCGAACGCACCAAGCTGGCGGTCTTTGCCATTAACGGCTTAATGGTGGCGATCGCCGGGCTTATCCTCAGCTCGCGTTTAGGCGCGGGCTCCCCTTCCGCCGGGAACATTGCCGAACTCGATGCCATTGCCGCCTGCGTCATCGGCGGAACCAGTCTCGCCGGGGGCGTCGGCAGCGTCGCGGGTGCGGTAATGGGGGCATTTATTATGTCTGCGTTGGATAACGGAATGAGTATGATGGACGTCCCGACGTTCTGGCAGTATATCGTTAAGGGCGCCATTCTGTTACTGGCAGTCTGGATGGATTCTGCCACTAAACGTCGCGCCTGATATAACGCCAGCACCCGCCCACCGGTGCTGGCTTTGCGATGATTCAGCCGGGAACCCGAACCATGTTTGAAAAGCGCCACCGCATCACGCTGTTATTCAATGCCAACAAAGCCTATGACCGGCAGGTCGTTGAGGGTGTGGGAGAATATTTGCAGGCGTCGCAATCCGAGTGGGATATTTTTATTGAAGAGGACTTTCGCACCCGCATTGAAAATATCAAAGAGTGGCTGGGCGACGGCGTGATTGCCGATTATGACGATGTTGAAATCGAACGCCTGCTGGCGGATGTCAACGTGCCGATCGTCGGCGTCGGCGGCTCCTATCACCTTCCTGAGCACTATCCTGCGGTTCATTACATCGCCACCGACAACTACGCGCTGGTGGAAAGCGCCTTTTTGCATCTGAAAGAGAAAGGGGTTCACCGCTTCGCCTTTTATGGCCTGCCTGCCTCAAGCCGTAAGGGCTGGGCGCGGGAACGTGAATATGCTTTCAGCCAGCTTGTCGCGAAAGAAAAATATCGCGGCGTGATTTATCAGGGGCTGGAAACCGCGCCGGAGAACTGGCAGCACGCGCAAAACCGGCTCGCCGACTGGCTGCAAACGCTGCCGCCGCAGACCGGGATTATCGCCGTGACGGATGCGCGCGCCCGGCATGTTCTGCAGGCTTGCGAGCATCTGCATATTCCGGTGCCGGAAAAGCTGTGCGTCATCGGCATTGATAACGAAGAGCTGACGCGCTATCTGTCGCGCGTGGCGCTCTCGTCGGTGGCGCAGGGAACGAGGCAAATGGGTTATCAGGCGGCGAAACTCCTGCACCGCCTGCTGGAAAACGAATCACTGCCGTTACAGCGTTTACTGATACCGCCGATGCGGGTGGTGGAGCGTCGTTCTACGGATTACCGCTCACTTAACGATCCGGCGGTGATTCAGGCCATGCATTACATCCGCAACAACGCCTGTAAAGGCATTAAAGTCGAGCAGGTGCTGGATTCGGTCGGTATTTCCCGCTCCAACCTTGAGAAGCGGTTTAAAGAAGAGGTGGGAGAAACCATTCACGCGGTGATCCACAGCGAAAAGCTGGAAAAGGCCCGCAGCCTGCTGATCTCGACATCGCTGTCGATTAACGAAATTTCGCAAATGTGCGGCTATCCGTCGTTGCAGTATTTCTATTCGGTATTCAAAAAAGAGTACGACACGACGCCGAAAGAGTACCGCGACCGCTACAGTGAAGTGATGGTTTAACAAAGAAAAACGCCTTCCGGCTGGAAGGCGTTTCGCATTACATATGCGCGGCAATCAGGCGCTGATTATCCTGATACATCGCGAAAAGGTAGTTGTTATAGCTCGACCCGCGGGTCGAATACCCTTTCAGCTTGTGGATCATCGCCGTGGCCGTCACTTCCTGATCGTTTTTACGCAGTTGCGCACGCGATTTACGGAAGGACGAATAGGCCGGGTGTGTATTCAGATTCGCGACGTAAGCCTGTACAGACTCTTTCACGGAACCAAAGCGGGAATACCCCTTCACCTTGCCTGGGCCATTGTTACATTTACCGCCTCCGCACTTCATGCCGAACAGATTATTGTTGGCGCGCGCAAGTTTCGATGTTCCCCAGCCGCTTTCAGCCGCCGCCATGGTGGCGACCATACTGACCGGAATGATGTCCACGCGTTCAAGCAGCGTATTCCATGGAATTTTACGGGTATTCCCGGACCAGCTGATTTTGTAGCGCTTAGTAATGTCCTGCAGACGCGCACGCTCGGTCGGTGACCAGCGTCCATCGTACTGCTTGGACACCAACCAGTTACGGTCGGCGGTAATGGCAGCATTCTGGCTGGTAATATAAGGCATCACTGTCCGGAGAAACGCTTTTTTCCTTGGTGTTCCGGAAGGGTATTTTCGCAAGTCAGGAAGTGAACCGCTTATTTCACTATTGCGAGAATACTCTTTTTTACTGCTAACCTTATTAATACTTGCCTTTACTGCCGGGGCTTTTTGACTCGCTGTTGCTGTGTGTGTCTTTGCCAGCACCTCACCTGAAATCGCGAAGGTGAGTAACATGAGTATCGTTGCCCCATATCGTCGAATGGGAGTCGATATCATTAGGTCTCCTGGTCGGATTTAATCATTCCAACACCTTGTATTTTTCCCAAAATTGAGAGTTGAACCACAAATCATATCAAAAATAGCCTTCGAAGGCACCCAAAGAAATAGTCCTGGTCTGAAACGCTATTCTCTCACCCTTTTCACTCATCCCCTTCCAGGGAGGAGTACAGGCCGCAACAGGACTGGCACACTGGGCAAAAACTTGCACAGGATACCCGAATGAAACTTGCTGCCCTTGTAGCCCTCCTGATGCCAGGTATCGTCAACGCGACAACCTGGACTGCCGCTGGTTTTCCTGCCTTCACCGAGAAAAGTGACGGAAAATTCATCAGCCAGAAAGCGATGGCGAAGGGTACACATCCTTTAACCCTAAATCTTGACCATCAGTGCTGGCAGCCCGCTTCTTCCATAAAACTCAATGAGATGCTGTCACTGGAGCCCTGTCACGGCGATGCGCCGCAATGGCGAATATTCCGTAACGGCCTGTATTCTCTGGAAATTGATACCCGTTCCGGCACGCCCACGCTCCGGCTTTCGGTAGAAACTCCGGCCGATGACGCCGTGAAGACAGCGATTCGCCAGTGCCCGACGTGGGATGGCAAGCCGCTAACGGTCGATGTCAGCCACACCTTTGCGGAAGGCACGGTGGTGCGCGATTTCTACAGCAAACAGACCGCCACCGTACAGCAGGGGAAGATCACCCTCATGCCTGCCGCGGACAGCAACGGCCTGCTGTTGCTGGAACGTGCGGAAACCGACGCGCCCGCGCCCTTCAACTGGCACAACGCGACGGTCTATTTCGTGCTGACCGATCGTTACGTCAATGGCGATCCCTCGAACGATGCCAGTTACGGACGCCATAAAGACGGGCAACAGGAGATCGGTACCTTTCACGGCGGTGATTTGCAAGGCCTCGCCAGCAAACTGGATTACCTGCAGTCGCTGGGCGTTAACGCGTTGTGGATAAGCTCACCGCTGGAGCAAATCCACGGCTGGGTTGGCGGCGGTACCAAAGGTGATTTCCCTCATTATGCCTATCACGGCTACTACACGCAGGACTGGACCCGTCTCGATGCCAGTATGGGTAAAGAGGACGATTTGCGTCGTCTGGTGGATGAAGCTCACCAGCGTGGCATTCGTGTTCTGTTTGATGTGGTCATGAACCACACCGGCTACGCCACGCTCGCCGATATGCAGGAGTACCAGTTCGGCGCGCTCTATCTGAAAGGCGATGAGCTGAAGAAAACGCTCGGTGAGCACTGGACGGACTGGCGCCCCGGCCCCGGACAGAACTGGCACAGCTTTAACGACTACATTAACTTCAGCGACAAAACCGCCTGGCAGAAGTGGTGGGGGAAAGCGTGGATCCGCACCGATATCGGCGATTACGACAACCCCGGTTTTGACGATCTGACCATGTCGCTGGCCTTTTTGCCGGATCTCAAAACCGAATCAACCGTGCCTTCCGGCCTGCCGGTCTTTTATCAGCACAAACCGGATACCGGCGCCAGAGCCGTTGCCGGTTTCACGCCGCGCGATTATCTCACCCACTGGCTCAGCCAGTGGGTGCGGGACTACGGCATTGATGGTTTCCGTGTTGATACCGCCAAACACGTTGAGATGGCGAGCTGGCAGCAACTCAAAACCGAGGCGACAGCAGCCCTTGCCGCGTGGAAACAGGCACATCCGCAAAAAGCGCTGGATGCCGCCCCGTTCTGGATGACCGGCGAGGCCTGGGGCCATGGCGTTATGCAGAGCGAGTATTACCGGCACGGCTTCGATGCGATGATTAATTTCGATTATCAGGATCAGGCCGCCAGCGCCGCCGGTTGTCTGGCGAATATGGATCAAAACTGGCAGCAAATGGCGGACAAGTTGCAGGATTTCAACGTGCTGAGCTATCTCTCCTCTCACGATACGCGGTTGTTCCGTGAAGGCGGCAGCCGGGCTGCTGAGTTGCTGTTGCTGGCGCCCGGCGCGGTGCAGATTTTTTATGGCGACGAGTCAGACCGTCCGTTCGGGCCAACGGGCTCCGATCCGCTGCAGGGCACCCGTTCGGACATGAACTGGCAGGACGTCAGCGGTAAATCCGCCGCGCTGGTGAAGCACTGGCAAGTTCTCGGGCAGTTCCGCGCGCGCCACCCCGCCATCGGTGCCGGAAAGCAAACCACGCTGACGTTACCGCAGGGCTATGGTTTTATGCGCGAGCAGGGCGAGGACAGCGTCATCGTGGTGTGGGCCGGGAAAGCGGAATAACAGAACAGAGTGCGCGGGATCCACCGCGCACCACCTCCAGAACAAACCACTAAACCTCAAATTTAAAGCAGAATGATTCTCCGTCTGCGGTCTGCGGTCGCGATTTGCACCCCGCCCCGGCAAGCGTTATGGTGAGCCACTTTAGCAAAGAACCAACAGATCACCCGTTATGACATTTTCACTTTTCGGCGACAAATTCACCCGCCATTCCGGCATTACACGCCTGATGGAGGACCTCAACGACGGCCTGCGCACCCCTGGTGCCATCATGCTCGGTGGCGGTAACCCGGCGCAGATCCCGGAAATGACGGATTACTTCCACAACCTGCTGGCTGATATGCTCAAAACGGGCAAAGTCACTGATGCGCTGTGCAATTACGACGGCCCGCAGGGGAAAACGGAATTGTTGGATGTCCTCGCGAAAATGTTACGTCAGGAATTAGGTTGGGATATTGATCCACAGAATATTGCACTGACCAACGGCAGCCAGAGCGCGTTTTTCTACTTGTTCAATTTGTTCGCCGGTCGCCGTGCCGATGGCACCACGCGCAAGGTGCTGTTCCCGCTGACGCCGGAATACATCGGCTACGCTGATTCTGGTCTGGAAGAAGATCTGTTTGTCTCTACGCGCCCCAACATCGAACTGCTGCCCGATGGCCAGTTCAAGTATCACGTTGATTTTGAACATCTGAGCATCACCGAAGAGACGGGGATGATTTGCGTCTCCCGTCCGACCAACCCGACCGGGAACGTCATCACCGACGAAGAGCTGATGAAGCTCGATATGCTGGCGAATCAGCATGGCATTCCGCTGGTGATCGACAACGCGTATGGCGTGCCTTTCCCGGGGATTATTTTCAGCGAAGCGCGTCCGCTGTGGAACCCCAACATTGTCCTGTGCATGAGCCTGTCGAAGCTGGGCCTGCCGGGCAGTCGCTGCGGCATTATCATCGCCAATGAAAAAATCATTTCTGCCATCAGCAACATGAACGGGATTGTCAGCCTGGCGCCCGGTGGCATCGGGCCTGCCATCATGAGCGAGATGATCAAGCGCAATGACCTGCTGCGCCTGTCAGAAACAGTCGTAAAACCGTTCTACTTCCAGCGCGTTCAGGAAACTATCGCCATTATTCGTCGCTATTTGCCGGAAGATCGCTGCCTTATCCATAAACCGGAAGGCGCCATTTTCCTGTGGCTGTGGTTCAAAGATCTGCCTGTTACCACCGAACTGCTTTATCAGCGCCTCAAAAAACGCGGCGTGCTGATGGTGCCTGGACACTATTTCTTCCCCGGTCTGGATAAACCCTGGCCGCACACGCATCAGTGCATGCGCATGAACTACGTGCCGGATCCGGAAAAAATTGAGACTGGCGTGAAAATTCTCGCGGAAGAGATCGAAAACGCGTGGCGGGATCATGCCTGATCAGCGTCAGGCAATGTAAAACTTCTGCTGACGTAACTTTTCCACATCAACACAGCGCAGCGCCTGCGTCGGGCAGGCTTCTGCGCACGCCGGGCCGTTCTCGCGATGCTGACAAAGATCGCATTTGATGGCCTGCGCCCGCCCTTGCTGCACCACCACTTGCATCGCGCCAAACGGACAGGCCAGCATGCAGCTTTTGCAGCCGATGCAATAGCGTTGATCCACCGCGATGCGCCCGCGTTCGCGACGAATTGCCTGCGTCGGGCAAACACTGGCGCACGGGGCATCTTCACAATGGTGGCAGGTAACGGCGGAGGTGATGGTGTCGCCTTTCACGACCTGAATGCGCGGGATAAAACCGTCGGCACCGACAGGCTCGCCCTCCTGATGAGCGACAACGCAGGCCACTTCGCAGGTGCGGCAACCAATGCATTTCATGGCGTCGGCGACAATAAATTGATTCATCTCATGGCTCATCCGTGTCCGAAAAACTCAGAGTGCCAGAGACGGGGCGTGTTGCGCTTTGATCCTGTCGGGGAAATCATCAGGATTTGTCAGTTGCCTGACGTAATCTGGACGTTTGACCTGGTGTTTGCGTTGTTGAAGCGCAGAAAAAATCCCCTGAGCACAGACATGTTCAGGGGAAACAAATCCAGAGGCGACATCACACCCTCGGATCTCAACCATTAACACACAAATAGGGGGTGGTGATTATTCTCTCACTTCATAATAAAGTGGGGTGATGTCATCGTAATTTATGAAATAACCACACCCTTTAGCACTTAAAATAAAGTCTTCAGGTAATCCCAATGTGGATAATTTTTTATTCAAATTGTTAATTACCTGCCATAATCGTTGTGTTGACGGGCTCAGGTTATTCTCTTCCCAGACATGCTCAAAGAGCTCCTCTCGGGAAACGTTACCGTGTCGGGCATGTATCAGCAAATACAAGAAAAGTCGTAGCATCGTTTTATTGAAAAAAACGGCAGCGAAGACGACCGTTTTATCCGAGTTGCTGACGGGAATACGACAAGCCCTTTTGTTGCCGATATCGACGAGAATCGCCTTACCGATCATGAATCCGTGCAGCTGATAGTCCATTGTAAAAGTACTCTTTTAAATTGAACTGACTGAGAATATGTTGAAAAGTCTGACCTTCTCAATCCATACAATTTTTAAGAAGTATTATAAATTGAAGAAAAACAGATACAACCTCCGTGCGGTACGACTACGGTTGTTGCTTCATTGTCATAATTAAGGAAAATAAAACCGACATAACCAAAATATCAGGTGGTAAATACTACAAAAACAATCAAACGCAATGGCTTATACCATTAGTCTTTATCAGGCCAACTCATCAAGACAATACTCCATATTAACCACAAATTACAGATGTTTATCCTGCTATCGGGTTGATTTCTCTCTGTTTTTTAGGTGGAATTGATGTGCTCTTTACAATAACGTCGTTTCCAGGCCGCAGGCGTCATTCCGGTGTGTTTACGGTATATTTGACGGAAGTAACCCACCGCATTAAAACCGCAACGTTGAGCCACTTCTGTCAGTGATAATGAATCACTGATGAGCATTTTTTCTGCCGCCATTACACGCTGGCGATGAATCGCTTCGGTTAATGTCAGATGAAAGTTCCGGCGATATACACGCCCCAGATAATCCGCATTACAATGTAATTCCGCGGCAATTGCAGATGTTGTCAGCGGTAAATGAAATTGCGTGCGCACAATCTGTTGTGCTTTGTAAGCGAGTGCTATCCCGCGACTGTCTCTGTTTTTATCTTCTGTGGCTGAGCAAGAAAGCTGTTGCAGTATAAGCAATAAAATCAACTCCAGTGCGACGCTGCGATGAATATTCTCCTGTTCACGAAGAAACTGACGAAACAAAGAAATCACATATTGCGGATCGTTCGCCACCAGATGCTGCGGTATTTCCCATGGCGCCCGGATATCCATTCCGCTATGAACATGCGGTAATAACTCAAAATGCAACCAGTAAAATTTAAGATTAGCGGGAAACGTTCCAACACCCACATGTCGACGCTGCGGCCATAGCAAAAGACTTTCACCGGCATTAATCACAAATAATTCACTGCCTTCCCGCAGCGTTAATGTGCCTTTCTCGACAAAAATCAGTTCCCACGAATTTAGCGTCCTGGCGGGATGACTCCCAACGCCACGGGAAATAAAGAGACCGCCGTTCTGGACTTTGATCGGAAGCGTTATGGATAATCTGAGCATAGATATGAATAATCCCTCCATTTATTAGTAAATACCACACTTTTATTATTGAATATCAATAATATGTATAGTTCATAACGATCGTTGTCACACTTTATCTCACAGGTCGGAATTGTCATCTTTTTATACTTTTCCCTTCCCTTGTTGGTCGCGTCATTCCAGGCAGAATTATTCGGGTACGTTTCAAATAAAAAATGATTCCGTGTTTTACCTCTTTAAATAATGAGGAACACCTTATGACGTCTGCTCCGATTACGACCACGGATCTTACCCGTGCCACGATTAACGAAACACTGTCCGTACGGGAAAAAGTGGGTTATGGCCTGGGTGATGCCGGTGGTACGGTCATTACCTGTCTTATCATGAATTTCCTGACGTTTTTCTATACCGATGTCTTTGGTCTGACGCCCGCGCTGGTGGGAACGTTATTCATGGCGCTGCGCATCTTTGACGCCATTTCCGATCCCATCATGGGGGTGATTGCTGACCGGACGCAAAGCCGCTGGGGCCGCTTTCGCCCCTGGCAATTATGGATTGCGCTGCCCATCGGCGTGATCGGCGTACTGACGTTTACCGTGCCTGACGCCGGAATGCCGGTCAAAATCGCCTGGGCGTTTGTGACGTATCTTCTGCTTTCAGTGAGTTATACCGCGATCAACGTTCCTTACTGTGCGCTGATCAATACCATGACGACGCGCCATCGAGAGGTGATTTCCTGCCAGTCATGGCGCTTTGTGCTGTGTGGCGTCGCCGGATTTCTGGTCTCCGTCGGGCTGCCCTGGCTGGTGGCTGAACTCGGGCAGGGGAACGCCGCGCGGGGTTATCAGGCGGGCGTCGGCGTTCTCTGCGCCATCGCCGTGGTGATGTTTTTGTGCTGCTTTTTCTGGGTTCGTGAACGCGTGCCGCTGGCGTTGATGGGGAAATTTACCCTGCGCGAACATCTTGCTGGCCTGCGCAAAAACGATCAGCTCCTGCTGATGCTGCTGATGTCATTCCTGCTCATCAACGTGTTTAACATCCGCGGCGGCGGCTACATGTACTTCATCACCTACGTGCTGAACGGCAGTACCGCTTACACGTCGCTCTTTTTCACTATGGTGACGTTCGCCTCGATTCTCGGTTCCGTGGTGGTGAATCTGTTATCGCGACGCGTGGATACCGTCAGGCTTTATTACCTCACCAATCTCGTTCTGGCCGCGCTGGCGCTGGGAATGTGGTGGCTACCAACTGGCCCGGCGCACCAGTCGTTGTGGCTGGCCGTTATTCTTGGCAATGGCATTATTCTGGGCTTTACGCTGCCGCTGCACTTCTCGCTGATGGCGTTTGCCGATGATTACGGCGAATGGAAAACCGGCGTCCGTTCCTCGGGAATGAATTTCGCCTTCAACCTGTTTTGCATCAAGCTCGCCTGGGCGTCCAGCGCCGTGATTATCAGCCTCGTGTTTATTTTCGTCGCCTACCAGCCTGGCGCAAATCATCAGACGGCAGCCTCTCTGCACGGAATGACCGCCATGGAAACGCTGCTTCCGGCGCTGTTTCATCTGCTGCTGGCCTTCGCCATCCGCCTCTGCAAACTCAACAACCCCATGATGACACGCATTGCCAGCGATTTGCGTCTGCGTCATACCCAGTCTTAAGGAGCATATTATGTCTGCAATGGAAGTCTCTCTGCATACCCTGAAAATCAACGATCCTTTTCTTGGTCAGTATCAACAATTAGTCCGCGATGTGGTGATCCCTTATCAGTGGGATGCGCTGAACGATCGCATTGCTGACGCGGAACCGAGCCATGCCATTGAAAATTTTCGTATCGCGGCAGGCCTGCAGGAGGGCGAGTATTACGGCATGGTGTTTCAGGACAGCGACGTGGCGAAATGGCTGGAAGCCGTCGCCTGGTCGCTGTGCCAGAAACCCGATCCAGCGCTTGAGAAAACCGCTGATGAGGTGATTGCGCTGGTGGCCGCCGCTCAGTGCGAGGATGGTTATCTCAATACTTACTTCACCGTTAAAGCCCCGGCTGAACGCTGGACCAATCTTGCTGAATGCCATGAGTTATATTGCGCCGGGCATATGATTGAAGCCGGCGTCGCCTTCTTTCAGGCCACAGGGAAACGGCAGTTGCTGGAGGTGGTGTGCCGCTTTACCGATCATATCGACCAGGTATTTGGCCCCGGTGAAAATCAGTTGCATGGCTACCCCGGTCACCCGGAAATCGAGCTGGCGCTGACCCGACTCTTCGAGGTGACTCACGAATCCCGTTATCTGGCGCTGGCGAATTACTTCATCGAACAGCGGGGAACGCAGCCGCATTTCTACGATATCGAATATGAAAAGCGCGGAAAAACGTCTTACTGGAACACTTATGGCCCGGCATGGATGGTCAGGGATAAAGCGTACAGCCAGGCGCATCAGCCGCTGGCGCAACAGCAGACAGCCACCGGTCACGCCGTGCGTTTTGTCTATCTGATGGCCGGTGTGGCGCATCTGGCAAGACTCAGCAATGACCAGCAAAAGCGCCAGCATTGTCTGCGGCTCTGGAAAAACATGGTACAACGGCAGTTGTATATTACTGGCGGCATTGGCGCGCAAAGTAGTGGCGAAGCCTTCACCAGCGATTACGATCTGCCTAATGACACGGTATATGCCGAAAGCTGCGCGTCCATCGGGTTAATGATGTTTGCCCGTCGAATGCTGGAGATGGAAGCGGACAGCCAGTATGCCGACGTGATGGAACGCGCGTTATACAACACGGTGCTTGGCGGTATGGCGCTGGACGGGAAGCACTTTTTTTACGTCAATCCGCTGGAAGTGCACCCGCATTCCCTCGCATTTAACCATATCTACGATCACGTGAAGCCCGTCCGCCAGCGCTGGTTCGGCTGCGCCTGTTGCCCGCCCAATATCGCCCGCGTCCTGACGTCGCTGGGTCACTATATCTACACCCCACGCGAAGAGGCGCTGTATATCAATTTGTACGTGGGAAACAGCGTGGAGATCCCGGTGAACGGGAAAACGCTGCGCTTACGCATCAGCGGTCACTATCCGTGGCAGGAAGAGATTCGAATCACCATCGACTCGCCGGAGCCGATAACCCACACCCTGGCGCTTCGCCTGCCGGACTGGTGCGCCGAACCACACATTGCGCTTAATGACGATGAGGTACCGCAGGAGATACGCAAGGGATATCTCACTATCACCCGTTGCTGGCAGCAGGGCGATACCATTGTTCTGACGCTCCCCATGCCGGTACGTCGAATTTATGGCAATCCGCTTCTGCGCCATGTCGCCGGGAAAATTGCCGTGCAACGGGGGCCGCTGGTGTACTGCCTGGAGGAGGCGGACAACGGCGAAGCGCTGCACAATCTCTGGCTGCCACGACACGCCACATTCACCACCATTGAAGGCAAAGGCGTACTGGCGCATCAGACCGTGATTCAGGCTGAAGGGATCCGCCAAACCGCATCTCAGCCGCAGGCGCAACCGCTATGGCAATATGATCAACCGCCCACTGCGCGCCAGACACAAACCCTGACGTTTATTCCCTGGTTTAGCTGGGCCAACCGCGGCGAAGGTGAAATGCGGGTGTGGGTGAATGAGGAATAATTGATAAAGATATAAATATGTTTAATGCATTTAGCCTGTTAATTTGCGGATAACTGGGAATTAACAGGCTAAAGCCGATATATAAAAATCGACAATTTCATTATAAATGTGACAATTATCTCGGAATTGAAATTTCATTATTGGTTCTAATTATCGTTATTACTGCTTCCCGCCACAAATGCTTTCCAGACACGTTTACGCTCATCGATAATAAGGTCACAACCATGGAATTCATCGAAAAAATTTATGTTTTATCCGCTAAAATTAAACAACAGCTTGATGCAATTACGACAGAAGAAGCGACAAAAAACGCTTTCGTGATGCCATTCATTCATAATGTTTTAGGATACGATGTTTTCGATCCAACAGAAGTCACCCCCGAGTTTGTGTGTGATGTTGGGACCAAAAAAGGGGAGAAAATTGATTACGCCATCCTGAAAGACAATGAAGTTCAAATACTTATAGAGCGCAAGAAAATTGGCGAGCCGCTAAGCATCAACCATGCCTCCCAGCTTTTCAGGTATTTCCATGTCACCAATGCACGCATTTCAATACTCACTAACGGCCAAATCTATAAATTTTTCACCGATCTCGATGCGCCGAACAAGATGGATGAAAAACCGTTTCTTGAGATCGACCTTCTGGATATTGACGAGAATATCATCCCCGAACTGATTAAACTGACAAAGTCATCCTTTGACCTCGAATCCATAATCAACGCCGCTGGCGAATTAAAATACGTCAGCCAGATAAAACGAATTTTACATAGCCAATTAAACAACCCGGAAGATGATTTCGTAAAATTCTTCGCGTCCCGGGTTTATGACGGCATGTTGACGCAAAAAGTCAGAGAGTCGTTCTTCAACTTAACGAAAAAAGCAGCCAGTCAGTATATTAATGATCAGGTGAATGAGAGGCTGAAATCAGCCATCGCCGGAGGCAGCAGCATAGCCAAAGATGCAGAGCCTGCGGGCGCAGCCGAAAGCGCGGAGGCACCCGTCATATATGAGCCTGAAATCATAACCACACCTGATGAACTGGAAGGTTACTATATCGTCAAAGCCATTATCAGGGCGGTCGTTGACGTTTCAAGAATCAATCACCGGGATACCAAAAGCTATTTCGGTATCCTGATAGACGATAACAACCGAAAACCGATCTGCAGGCTTCATTTCAACCGGTCACAGAAATATCTCGGTCTCTTTGATATTGAGAAGAATGAAACCCGGCATCCTATTGAAACCGTGGATGATATCTACTCATTTGCCGACGTTTTAAGAGCGACAGCCGCACTCTATCTGTGAGGGTTGGTCACTTAGCCAGGCAGCACGCGCCGTGCTGCCTCGGCGAGAAATGCGCTTCGGTTGGCAAAATGGGGATGTTCACTGACAAAGCGGTCGATTTTTACCAGTAAACGACGAGGCAAGGTAATGTTGATCCGCTCAGCACGGCCATCAAACTGGTTCATATTAATATCCACCAACAGCCACTGCCCACCGGTATAGTCAGCGGGATTATTTTCCAGATGATGCTCGACAGCGTCCGGTGCCGGGAGTTCTTCCCGCATTTCGCAGAGCGTCTCGAAATGCGCCGTCAGGGCGCTTCGCGCATCCTGAAAGGCGTCGTCCAGCGAATCCCCGGCAAAATAGCAACCAGGCACATCAGGAAAAAAACCGCTCGCGCTGCCGTCAGCATCGGAATGAATATAGGCCGGGTAAAACATGGGCTCTCCTGAGATTTACGGTTTGATTCCGGCCTGACGCCAGATTTGTGCCAGCGTGCCGGGTTTAATATCTTTTCGCGGATGAGGAACAGTAACCAGTCCTGAGCGATCGGGATGATGAAACTGATGATGGCTGCCCTTACTTCTTTTCTGAACCCAGCCCTGGCTTTTCAGTATCGCAATCACATCCGCACTGGTCACATTCTCACCTTTTGTAATTATACACATCATACACACGATTGCAGAGATGACTATCACGTTAGCGAAAACCATTGATGGTGTCTTTTGCAAAAAGACAAAGCTGGAAAGGCGCACGGAGAGAATCTTTCGCGCAATGCAAATAACAGAAAACGTTGCGAGCAGCGACGCAAAAACCCTCAGCCCCTGCGTACAGGGGCTGGCGTTCATGATTGCGGTTTACTCGGTGCGGGTATCAGGAAATAACAGTGCATCGCGCAGCAGGTGATCGTTACCACGCCGACGGGTGAAGCCAATGCGGTCGAAATATTCGAGGATCTGAATAGCCAGTTTTCGCCCGACGTTGAGCGTGTCGCGAAAATCTGCGGCACAGGTTGAGCCGCGTTGCTGATCCAGTTCGCGGATCATGCGCGCGAAGGTGACGATGCGATCGTTGCGGTAATAACGATCCTTGACGATCGCGGTAATCATTCCTTGTTGCGCCGCCTGGCGCAGTACAGCGCGCATCAGCTGCTCGTCAGTGCTGGTTTGATGCGCCAGATCACGCACCCACCAGGGTTCGTCACCAAAGAGTGGCTGCGTTTTCTGCCAGATGGCCTGCTGCTCATCGGTAAATCCGGCTTTGTGATCCGGTAAATGCAGCCAGCCGTGATGGCTGCCGATAACCCCGCTGTCACGCATTTGCTCAATCAGCGTCAGTACCAGCGCTTCGTCTTCCATCGGCAGTGCGATGCGGCGCAGGCGTTCACGCCCTGGCCCCGGTTCATCACGATGTTGTTCATGGTAGCGCGCCAGCGCCTCCAGCAGTTTACGCTGCCAGTTTGCCGCCAGTGGCGCGTTCAGCAGACTGCCGTTGGCCTGAATAAATCCCGGTTGCTGAACCAGCGCCTCCAGCCCCTCGCGGTTGCGCTGTCGCGCCCAGCCAAACGCCGTCAGACGAACGGCTTCGCGCTGCAAATGGACCTCCAGCGCTTGTGCATCATCCATTGCGGCGGCAAGGGCATTGAGCCATTGCAGGTAGTCCGGTTTACGCTTGCCGCGCTTTGGCGAGTTGAGCGTCACGACGCGAGCGCCCGCCAGCGTGGTGCGGGCGGAAATATCGCGCAGTACCAGCCGGTCGTTGTCGGCCAGCCACAGCGGTTTATCCAGCACCAGCTCCGCCAGGTTGTTCTCCAGCAGGGAAACGCGCCCGGTGATATGGCTCGCCGCATGGTGAATGTGCAGCGGTTGCCACTGCGTCAACGGCTGATGTCTGTTCAGCTCAACAATCACCCGTTCGGTCGGATCCGGCGGCGTGTCTGACAGCAGCCAGTCGCCGCGCGTCAGATCTTCTTTTTGCACATCGCCGACAATGTTCAGCGCGATGCGCTGACCGCCGTGCGCCTGCTCAACAGGCTGATTCTGGGCATGCAACCCACGTACGCGCACCGGTTTGTTCACCCCGGTCAGCCACAGGGTATCGCCGACTTTTACATCGCCGGAAAACGCCGTGCCGGTGACCACCAGGCCCGCACCTTTAACGGTAAATGCCCGATCCGTCGCCAGGCGAAAACGCTGATGTTCAGGATGCGGCCGCGCCGGTAAACGGATCAGGTGGTCGCGCAGTACGTCAATACCACGCCCTTCAGTGGCTGCTGTTTCAAAAATCGTGACGTTATTGAAACCGAATTCGCGCAAAACGGTCGTGATATCGTGGCGAACTTCCGCGATTCTGGCCTCATCCACCCGATCAGCTTTGGTCAGGGCGACGGTCAGCGTTGGCTGCCCCGTCAGTTGTAAAATCGCCAGATGTTCACGGGTTTGCGCCATCACGCCATCGTCGCAGGCCACCACCAGCAGCGCGTGATCGATACCGCCGACACCTGCCAGCATATTTGAGAGAAACTTTTCATGACCGGGCACATCGATAAACCCCAGCACGCGCCCGTCCGGCTGCGGCCAGTAGGCATAGCCGAGATCGATAGTCATCCCGCGTGATTTTTCTTCCGGCAGGCGATCGGCGTTCACGCCGGTAATCGCCTGAAGCAGCGTCGTTTTACCGTGGTCAACATGCCCGGCAGTGGCAATAATCATTTCAGTACCATCTCCAGAAAACGCGATTCATCCTCAAGGCAGCGCAGATCCAGCCACAAACTGCCCTCGCCGATGCGACCGATGATCGGTACGGGCAGCGCGCGCCACTGTGCTGCCAGCGCGTCCAGACGACTGCCGCGCCCGTCGCGTGGCGTGAAGGTCAGCGCCGCACCGGGTAAGCGATTGACCGGCAGCGAACCACTACCAATCTGCGACTCGCAGGGCGCGAGCCGGACGTCAAATTCAGGGTATCTTTCGGTAATGGGCGACAACAGACGTTGTCCCTGCGCGAAAATATCTTCCGCCGGACGGGTCAGCAAACGCAGCGTGGGCAGGGTTTCCCGCAGCTTTTCCGGGTGCAGATAGAGGCGTAGCGTGGCTTCCAGCGCCGCGAGGGTCATTTTATCGACGCGCAGCGCGCGCTTGAGCGGATGCTGTTGAATGCGCGCGATAAGCTCACGTTTGCCGACGATAATCCCCGCCTGCGGCCCGCCGAGCAGTTTATCGCCGGAAAAGCTGACCAGGCTGACGCCTGCGGCGATCATCTCCTGCGGCGTCGGCTCTTTCGGCAACCCGTACTGGCTGAGATCCACCAGCATACCGCTGCCCAGATCCGCCACCACCGGGATATCAAGCTCACGACCGAGCTCAGCCAGCGCGGCCTCATCAACCGATTTGGTAAAACCTTCGATGCTGTAATTACTGGTGTGCACCTTCATCAGCAGCCCGGTATTTTCATTCACCGCGTTGCGGTAGTCCTTCGGGTGAGTGCGGTTGGTGGTGCCGATTTCATGCAGAATACAGCCCGCCTGGCGCATCACATCAGGAATACGAAACGCACCGCCAATCTCCACCAGCTCACCGCGGGAAACCACCACCTCTTTCCCCTGCGCCGTCGCTGCCAGCATCAGCAGCACGGCAGCGGCGTTGTTGTTCACAATGCAGGCGTCTTCCGCCCCGGTAATACGGCACAGCAGCGCCGCCAGCGCCCGATCACGGTGTCCGCGCCCGGCACCGTCAAGATCGTACTCCAGCGTCACTGGAGAGCGCATTACCTGCGCGACCGCGTCAATGGCAGCCTCGGATTGCAGGGCGCGGCCAAGGTTGCTGTGCAGCACGGTGCCGCTCAGGTTAAAGACCGGGCGCAGCGCGGTTTGCTCATCCTGCGCCAGCCGTTCAGAGGCCGCCTGTAGCCAGTCGTCACACCAGTCGGGCAACACGTGATTTTCACCAATCGCCTCGCGCGCCTCATCAAGGAGCTGGCGCAAAATGTCCACCACCCGGCTGTGACCGAAACGGGCAAGGAGCGGTGAAAACGTCGGATCGCGCAACAGGCGATCGGTAGCAGGAAGCTGGCTATAGAGAGAACGGTTTTCGGTTGTCATGAAATGGCCTGGCTATGAGTTGCCCCCTCCCGACGGGAGAGGGGTGTCGACATGCAGGGAATTGTACTGCGTGTTGGCTCAGACGGACATAATCGTTATCAAGCCTTTGGCGGTTCGGTACGCGCAAAACTTTCGCGCTGGAACAGCGTTTCCACCAGTTTAACCAGATGGGGGCGCTGTGCAGACCAGCCCGGCGCCACATGCCGGAAATTAAGATAACTGATGGCGCAGGCTGTCGCGATCGTCGCCAGATTCACCTCGTCAGCCTTCAGCGTGCCGTTGGCGGCGTAGCTTTCCAGCATATCAAGGCTGCGGTTGATTTTTTCGCGCTGGCGAACCATTTCATTTTCCGATTGCTGCGCGACCGGGCGGGCCAGCTCGCGTACCGCCACCAGCCCGGCGTCCATCACGCCATCGGCCAGCGCTTCCAGCTGGCGCATCTGCAGCGCCGCTTTCGCTTCGCGCGGCACCATCGCCGGGGCAATATTCAGTAGCTCAATGTACTGCGCGATGATCGGCGAGTCGTACCAGCATTCGCCGTCATCCGTCACCAGCGCCGGGACTTTGCCCAGCGGGTTGTACTTTGCCACGCCGTTGACGTCGTTGTAGGGCATTTCATTGATAAATTCGAAGGCAATCCCTTTTTCCAACAGGATCACCGAAATTTTGCGCACGAATGGGCTGGTATAGCTGCCGATCAGTTTCATCGTCTGGTCCTTGTCGCCAACAAAAAAACAAGTATGACCCAGACAACTTAAAAAAACAGGTTAATGATCGAGATACAGATAATGCATCCAGCTGGTCATGCGCAGTAATACCTTACGCATCACCGAAACATGGCTGAAGTGGTCAGAATAGACAGCGACCTGCGCAAAAATGCCATCCGGCAGCGCATCTACGTCGGCGGCGGGCGCCAGTTCAATCAGGGCGATCACCCCATCGCTGCCGGGAACGATATTCAACGACTGCAACGTCCCCTGTGCCTGATACGATCCGCCAGGCACCACCGGCAGAATACTGGTTAGCTTGCCACTAAACACCTGCCCCGGCAGCGCATTAAAGACCACTTCGGCGTCGTCGCCCGGTTCCAGGCGCAGCAGCGAGTTCTGGCGAAACTGCGCCACAATCTGCCGTTTTTGTTCCGGGATAAACACCATGACAGGCCGCAGCGGTAACGCCGCCGCGTAAGTGCCGGGACGAATTAATACCTGCGTGGCATAACCATTGCTCGGCGCGCGTACCACGGTTTGCTCAAGGTTATAGCGCGCTTCGGCCAGTTGCGCGCGCAGGCTGGCGATCTGCGACTGCTCGCCATTGAGTACGCTATCCAGCTGGCTTTTGACCTGTGCCTGCTCCGCCATCGAGGATTTGACCATCGCATCCTGCGCCAGGTAGTTTTGCCGCGCGTTATCGATATCGCTTTCCGAAAAGGGGTTAACTCGCGCCTGACTGCCTTTCAGATAGCGCTGATAATCTTTGTACAACCGGTCGCGTTCGGCGCTCACACGCTGCGTATTGGCGACAGCCTCATTGAGCTGTCCTTTCATGGTGTCCACGTTGTGTACAGCGGTAACCAGATCAGCTTCCAGACGATTCACCCGCGCCTGATAACGCGTGGCATCGATTCTGAATAACACCTCACCTTTTTTAATTAAGGTATTTTGTTTATTGGTCACTTCGCTCACCACGCCAGTGACCTGCGGCGTAATGGGAATGGAGATGACCGCTTTTTGCGCCTGAAATGTGTACGGGTGATTGTAGTTCATTAATAATATAAGCCCGCTAACGATAAACACGCCGCCCAGCGCCGCGGTGGGGACGGTCCATTTATTTACCGGGATTTTGAATATTTTAAATATCGCCCAGGCCAGCGCGACGTAGGTCAGGATAATGAGTAAATCCATGGCATTTACTCCTCAGGCGAAGGCGGCGCGTCAGCCAGTTTCTGTTCAAGTTCAGCAACACGGTGCTGTAGCTGAACAAAGGCATCATGCTGATTTTGCATGCCCCAGCCGCGTTCCGGGCGATACAGCGTGGCCCAGATCCATAAAAACGGCCAGATAACATGCAGGGTAAAAAGGCTCACCCAACCCGCGACGTGAATAGCATCGGCATGAGGATGATTACGGGATTTTGCGATCAGGTAGGGAATATCGTGAAGAATGATTATCCCGTAAAAGATCACCAGAAAAACGAAAATAAGCACACCCAACGCGAAATAATTAAGAAACATAGTTGCCTCGAAATTAAGCTATGCCCGTCGGCACCCGGATGGCTAAAAAAAGGGTGTTATCTGGAAAATAATAGCAATGCGTAAAACGCGCCATACCTCCAGGTGATTACTGTCGCAATTTGAAAAATTGTTGCTGAGTTACATCTTTAACCGACGCACAAAACAGAATTTGCGGATGATCACAGGTGGATAATTCCTGGTCAAAATATTTTGTGATGTTAATCACATATTCATAACAAAGAGCGATGCCTGAAAGGTGATGAATATCACATTTTAAGCCGTTTTCAGTCAATTTCTGTCCCGTTGTATTTTTTTTACACACTGAATATGTGATCACAGTCACGCTAAAACATCCTTATAACCCTATATTAACGTGACTTAGATCACATCACAGGGCGTTCGCTGGACAGTTGAACGATTCAGTGCCAGATTTCGCACTATCAACAGGGTCCGGTGCCTCATGCCGCTACATTAACAACAAACCTCGGGCTTCAAGCCTGCGCGACAGCAAACATAAGAAGGGGTGTTTTTATGTCATCCGATATCAAGATCAAGGTGCAAAGCTTTGGTCGATTCCTCAGCAATATGGTGATGCCAAATATCGGCGCGTTTATCGCGTGGGGTATTATCACCGCATTATTTATTCCAACAGGGTGGTTGCCTAACGAAACACTGGCGAAGCTGGTTGGTCCGATGATCACCTATCTTCTGCCGCTGCTGATCGGTTTCACCGGCGGTCGTCTGGTGGGTGGCGATCGTGGCGGTGTGGTTGGTGCTATCACTACCATGGGCGTTATCGTCGGTGCTGATATGCCGATGTTCCTTGGTGCGATGATCGCCGGTCCGCTGGGCGGCTGGGCGATTAAACACTTTGATAACTGGGTCGACGGTAAGATCAAATCCGGTTTCGAAATGCTGGTGAATAACTTCTCCGCTGGCATCATCGGTATGATCCTCGCGATTCTGGCGTTCCTCGGCATTGGTCCGGCCGTTGAAGTGCTGTCCAAAATCCTGGCAGCGGGCGTTAACTTCATGGTTGCGCACGAAATGCTGCCGCTGGCGTCTATCTTTGTTGAACCGGCGAAAATCCTGTTCCTCAACAACGCCATCAACCACGGTATCTTCTCACCGTTGGGCATCCAGCAGTCTCACGACCTCGGCAAATCTATCTTCTTCCTGATTGAAGCGAACCCGGGTCCGGGGATGGGCGTCCTGATGGCGTACATGTTCTTCGGTCGTGGTAGCGCCAAACAGTCTGCTGGCGGCGCGGCTATCATCCACTTCCTGGGTGGTATCCACGAAATCTACTTCCCGTATGTGCTGATGAACCCGCGTCTGATCCTCGCCGTTATCCTCGGTGGTATGACTGGCGTGTTCACCCTGAGCGTGCTGAACGGTGGTCTGGTGTCTCCGGCTTCCCCGGGCTCCATCCTGGCCGTACTGGCCATGACGCCGAAAGGTGCCTATTTCGCGAACATTACGGCGATTGTCGCTGCGATGGCGGTCTCCTTCGTGATCTCTTCTATTCTGCTGAAAACCAGCAAAGTGAAAGACGACGAAGACCTGCAGGAAGCGACCCGTCGTATCCACGAAATGAAATCAGAGTCTAAAGGCGCAACCCCGCTGTCCGCAGGTGATGTGACTAACGACCTGAGCCACGTGCGCAAAATCATCGTTGCCTGTGATGCCGGTATGGGTTCCAGCGCAATGGGTGCAGGCGTGCTGCGTAAGAAAGTGCAGGATGCGGGTCTGACCAACATCTCTGTGACCAACAGCGCGATTAACAGTCTGCCGCCGGATGTTGACCTGGTCATCACGCACCGTGATCTGACTGAGCGCGCGATGCGTCAGGTGCCTCAGGCACAGCATATTTCGCTGACCAACTTCCTCGACAGTGGCTTGTATACCAGCCTGACCGAGCGTCTGGTCGCAGCGCAACGCCACTCGGACAACGACGTAAAGGTCCGCAGCAGCCTCAAGGACAGTTTTGAGGCTGCCGACACCAATCTGTTTAAACTGGGCGCGGAAAACATTTTCCTCGGCCGCACAGCGTCAAACAAAGAAGAAGCCATCCGTTTCGCCGGTGAGCAACTGGTGAAAGGCGGCTACGTTGAACCGGAATATGTGGAAGCGATGCTGGATCGCGAAAAACTGACCCCGACGTATCTGGGTGAGTCTATCGCGGTACCGCACGGCACCGTTGAAGCGAAAGACCGCGTTCTGAAGACCGGCGTGGTATTCTGTCAGTACCCGGAAGGTGTTCGCTTCGGTGAAGAGGAAAGCGACATCGCCCGCCTGGTTATCGGCATCGCGGCACGTAACAACGAGCATATTCAGGTTATTACCAGCCTGACCAACGCTCTGGATGATGAATCCATCATCGAGCGTCTGGCTCACACCACCAGCGTTGAAGAAGTGCTGGCGCTGCTGAACAAGTAAGTTCCGTTCCCTCCCTCTCCCCATCGGGGAGAGGGCTAGGGTGAGGGAATAATTCCTGTGATTCCTCACCCCAGCCCTCTCGGGAAAAAACATTGATGAAGGTTAACACTATGAAAGCATTACACTTTGGCGCAGGTAATATCGGACGCGGCTTTATCGGCAAACTGCTGGCGGATGCTGGCGTGACGCTGACGTTCGCCGATGTGAACCAGGTGGTTCTCGACGCCCTGAATGCCCGTCATAGCTATCAGGTTCATGTGGTCGGTGAAAACGAACAGGTGGATACCGTGTCCGGCGTTAATGCCGTCAGCAGCATCGGCGACGACGTCGTTGAGTTGATCGCCAGTGTTGATCTGGTCACCACCGCGGTTGGCCCTGTTGTGCTTGAGCGCATCGCGCCTGCCATCGCTAAAGGTCTTACTAAGCGTAAAGCGCAAGGCGTCAACACACCGCTGAACATCATCGCCTGTGAAAATATGGTGCGCGGCACCACGCAGTTGAAAGGCCACGTGATGAACGCGCTGGCTGACGCGGATAAATCCTGGGTCGACGCGCATGTTGGCTTTGTGGATTCCGCTGTCGACCGCATCGTTCCGCCTTCCGCTTCCGCGACCAACGACCCGCTGGAAGTGACGGTAGAAACGTTCAGCGAGTGGATCGTCGACCAGACGCAGTTCAAAGGCGCGCTGCCGGATATTCCGGGAATGGAATTAACTGATAACCTGATGGCATTTGTCGAACGTAAGCTCTTCACGCTGAACACCGGTCATGCTATAACCGCGTACCTCGGACAGCAGACGGGTCATCAGACGATCCGTGATGCGATTCTCGACGAGAAAATCCGCGCAGTGGTAAAAGGGGCGATGGAAGAAAGCGGTGCGGTTCTGATCAAACGTTATGGTTTCGATCCCGCAAAACATGCTGCTTACATTCAGAAAATCCTCGGCCGTTTTGAGAACCCTTACCTGAAAGACGACGTTGAACGCGTTGGTCGCCAGCCGCTGCGTAAACTGAGCGCGGGCGATCGTCTGATCAAACCGCTGCTGGGGACGCTGGAATACGGTCTGCCGCACGCTAACCTGGTCAAAGGGATCGCCGCGGCGATGCACTACCGCAGTTCGCAGGATCCGCAGGCGCAGGAACTGGCTCAGCTCATCGATGATAAAGGTCCACAGGCCGCGCTGGCTCAGGTCTCCGGGCTTGACGCAAACAGCGACGTGGTGGCGGAGGCGGTTAACGCTTATAACGCGACCAAATGAGAGTGGAACTGGCGCGGAGGCTTCCGCGCCCATTGATAAAGTTGTCAGATATGCAGGCAATAATGGAAGAAACGCAGGCCTTTGAAAACCGTGTGCTTGAGCGTCTGAATGCTGGCAAAACCGTAAGAAGCTTCCTGATCACCGCCGTCGACCTTCTGACAGAAGCGGTAAATATCCTGGTGCTTCAGGTGTTCCGCAAAGACGACTATGCGGTGAAATATGCAGTGGAACCGTTGCTGGACGGCGACGGGCCGCTGGGCGATTTGTCTGTGCGCCTGAAACTTATCTACGGCCTCGGGGTGATTAGCCGCGCGGAATACGAAGACGCTGAACTGTTGATGGCGTTGCGCGAAGAGCTGAACCACGACGGTAGCGACTACGTATTTACCGACGATGAAATTCTCGGCCCGTTTGGCGAACTCCACTGCGTCGCCGCCCTGCCTCCTGTTCCGCAGTTTGATAACAGTGATGCCGACCTGCTGGCGATGCAAAAGCAACGTTATCAGCAGGTTGTACGTTCAACCATGGTGTTATCCCTGACCGAGCTGATTTCCCGCATCAGCTTAAAAAAGGCGTTTCAGAAGTAACCCTGCGCACAATCGTGTATCCTTTCCGCTATTCCCCCGTATTTAGAGCTATTTGTTATGAAAGAAGTCGAAAAGAACGAAATCAAGCGTCTGAGCGATCGCCTTGATGCTATCCGCCACCAGCAAGCCGATATCTCGCTGGTCGATGGCGCAGAAAAGTATGCCGAACTGGAAAAAGAGAAAGCCACGCTGGAAACGGAAATCGCCCGTCTGCGTGGCGTTCACAGCGAAAAGCTGAGCAAAGAAGCGCAAAAGCTGACGCAAATGCCGTTCCGCCGCGCCATTACCAAAAAAGAGCAGGCCGACATGGGCAAACTGAAAAAGAGCGTCAGGGGTCTGGTCGTCGTTCACCCGATGACCGCCCTGGGCCGCGAAATGGGTCTCAAAGAAATGACCGGTTTCGCTAAAACCGAGTTTTGATAGCCCACGTTCCCTCTCCGCAACGGAGAGGGAAAACCCAATCCTATCTGATTGGCCCAACCAATCCGACTTAAACCCCGCCAGCGGTTCACAATTTCACCATTTTCCATTACATTCACATTGCCAGTAAATAACATTTAGTTAACCATTCGTTGTCATTACCCCTACAACAGACAACTGGCAGGGCCACTTTTACAAACATCGCAACGCTGATAATGGGCGCAGACTCACAGCGGTTTTGTTCCGGCCCCCTGGAGACCTGCATGAACCTCTGGCAACAAAACTATGACCCGGCCGGGAATCTCTGGCTGTCGAGCCTGGTGGCTTCGCTGCCGATCCTGTTCTTCTTTTTCGCCCTGATTAAGCTCAAGTTGAAGGGTTACGTCGCGGCAAGCTGGACGGTCGGCATCGCGCTGCTGGTGGCGTTGTTGTTCTACAAAATGCCGGTCGATCACGCGCTGGCCTCCGTCGTCTATGGCTTCTTTTACGGCCTGTGGCCGATCGCGTGGATCATCATCGCCGCGGTGTTCGTTTACAAGATTTCGGTGAAAACCGGGCAGTTCGACATCATCCGGTCATCAATACTGTCGATTACGCCGGACCAGCGTTTGCAAATGCTGATCGTCGGCTTCTCTTTCGGCGCGTTTCTCGAAGGCGCGGCAGGGTTTGGTGCGCCGGTGGCGATTACTGCCGCGCTGCTGGTCGGCCTTGGTTTTAATCCGCTCTATGCCGCAGGTTTGTGCCTCATCGTTAACACTGCGCCGGTCGCCTTTGGCGCGATGGGCATCCCGATTCTGGTCGCCGGACAGGTGACCGGGCTCGACAGCTTTGAAATCGGCCAGATGGTGGGTCGTCAGTTGCCGTTTCTGACCATCATTGTGCTGTTCTGGATTATGGCGATCATGGACGGCTGGCGTGGGATTAAAGAGACCTGGCCCGCGGTGATGGTGGCAGGTGGTTCGTTCGCCATTGCGCAATACCTCAGCTCAAACTTTATCGGCCCGGAGCTGCCGGACATCATCTCCTCACTGGTGTCGCTGGTGTGCCTGACGCTGTTCCTGAAACGCTGGCAGCCGGTGCGCATTTTCCGCTTTGCCGATATGGGCGCATCGCTGGTGGATCAGACACTGGCGCGCACCCATTACTCCGCCGGACAGGTGGTTCGCGCCTGGTCGCCGTTCCTGTTTCTGACCGCCACGGTTACGCTGTGGAGCGTTCCGCCCTTCAAAGCGCTGTTTGCGCCGGGCGGCGCGCTGTATCACTGGGTAGTGAATATTTCCGTGCCGTTCCTCGATAAGCTGGTCGCCCGCATGCCGCCCGTGGTTCACGACGCCACACCGTACGCGGCGGTCTATAAATTCGACTGGTTCTCAGCCACCGGCACCGCCATTCTGTTTGCGGCGATCCTGTCTGTCATCTGGCTGCGCATGAAACCCAAAGACGCCGTGGCGACGTTCGGCACCACGCTGAAAGAACTGGCGCTGCCCATTTATTCGATCGGCATGGTGCTGGCGTTCGCCTTTATTTCGAACTATTCCGGCCTTTCGTCAACGCTGGCTCTGGCGCTGGCGCATACCGGTAACGCCTTTACCTTTTTCTCACCGTTCCTCGGCTGGCTGGGCGTGTTCCTGACCGGCTCGGATACCTCGTCGAACGCGCTGTTTGCCGCCCTGCAGGCCACGGCCGCGCAGCAGATTGGCGTCTCCGACGTGTTGATGGTGGCCGCCAATACCACCGGCGGCGTAACCGGCAAGATGATCTCCCCACAGTCTATTGCCATCGCCTGTGCGGCGGTTGGTCTGGTGGGGAAAGAGTCTGACCTGTTCCGCTTTACCGTAAAACACAGCCTGATTTTCACCTGCATGGTGGGCGTGATCACCACGCTTCAGGCGTATGTCTTAACCTGGATGATTCCATGATAGTGATGCCCCGGCGTCTTGCAGACGAGGTAGCTGATCGTGTGCGGGCGCTGATTGAAGAACAACAGCTGGAGGCGGGCATGCGTTTGCCCGCCGAGCGTCAGCTGGCCTTGCAACTTGGCGTGTCGCGCAATTCACTGCGTGAGGCACTGGCGAAACTGGTGGCGGAAGGCGTGCTGCTCAGCCGTCGCGGCGGCGGGACGTTCGTCCGCTGGCAGCATGAGTCCTGGTCCGAGCACAACATCGTGCAGCCGTTGAAAACCCTGATGGCGGATGATCCCGATTACAGCTTTGACATTCTCGAAGCCCGCCACGCCATTGAAACCAGCACCGCCTGGCACGCCGCGCTCCGCGCCACTGAAGCCGATAAAGAGAAAATCCGTCTCTGTTTTGACGCCACGCTGAGCGAAGATCCGGATATCGCCTCTCAGGCGGACGTCCGTTTTCACCTCGCCATCGCTGAAGCCTCGCACAACGTGGTGCTGCTGCAGACCATGCGCGGCTTTTTTGACGTGTTGCAGTCGTCTGTTAAACAGAGCCGTCAGCGGATGTATCTCGTGCCACCGGTCTTTGCAAAGCTGACGGAGCAGCATCAGGCCGTGCTGGACGCCATTGTCGCCGGAGACGCCGAAGGGGCGCGTCAGGCGATGATGGCTCACTTAGGATTCGTCCATACCACCATTAAACGTTTTGATGAAGATCAGGCCCGCCAGGCGCGAATCACCCGCCTGCCCGGTGACCCGACCGCGTTTCCCAGGGAGAAGTAAGCATGATTATTTCAGCAGCAAGCGACTATCGGGCAGCAGCACAGCGCATCCTGCCACCGTTCCTGTTCCACTACATCGACGGCGGCGCCTACGCGGAATATACCCTGCGCCGCAACGTGGAAGATCTGTCGCAAGTGGCGCTCCGCCAGCGGGTACTCAGAAATATGTCCGACCTGAGCCTCGACACCACGCTGTTTAACGAAAAGCTGTCGATGCCGGTCGCGCTCGGCCCGGTCGGGCTGTGCGGCATGTATGCCCGTCGTGGCGAAGTGCAGGCCGCGGGCGCCGCCGATGATAAAGGCATTCCGTTTACCCTCTCCACCGTGTCCGTTTGCCCTATCGAAGAAGTGGCTCCCACCCTCAAACGTCCGATGTGGTTCCAGTTGTATGTGTTGCGCGACCGCGGGTTTATGCGCAATGCGCTGGAACGCGCCAAAGCGGCGGGTTGTTCCACGCTGGTGTTTACCGTCGACATGCCGACGCCTGGCGCCCGTTATCGCGACGCCCATTCCGGGATGAGTGGCGCAAATGCTGCAATGCGCCGTTACTGGCAGGCCGTCACTCACCCGCAGTGGGCATGGGATGTGGGCCTCAACGGACGCCCGCATGATCTGGGGAATATCTCCGCGTATCTCGGTAAACCCACCGGGCTGGAAGATTATATCGGCTGGCTGGCGAACAATTTCGATCCTTCCATTTCATGGAAAGACCTGGAGTGGATCCGCGAATTCTGGGACGGCCCGATGGTGATCAAGGGGATCCTCGATCCGGAAGATGCGCGCGATGCGGTACGCTTTGGCGCTGACGGCATTGTGGTCTCTAACCACGGCGGTCGTCAGCTTGACGGCGTACTTTCGTCTGCGCGCGCCCTGCCCGCCATCGCCGATGCGGTGAAAGGCGATATCACAATTCTGGCCGACAGCGGCATTCGCAACGGACTTGACGTGGTGCGCATGATTGCGCTGGGTGCCGACAGCGTACTGCTGGGTCGTGCGTATCTCTACGCGCTGGCGACCCACGGCCGCAAAGGCGTGGCGAACCTGCTCGATTTGATTGAGAAAGAGATGAAAGTGGCGATGACCCTGACCGGCGCGAAAACCATTCATGAGATCAGCCGCGAATCGCTGGTGCAGGAAGCGGCGCACCTGAAGGCCGCGCTGGCTCCGCTGGCACACGGAAGCGCGGCGTAATCGACGCAGATCTGCTATTCTGCCCCCGCTATTAAGGGGGCAGCATGCTAAATATCGTTTTATTCGAACCTGAAATCCCGCCCAATACCGGGAACATTATCCGTCTGTGCGCCAATACCGGCTTTCGTCTGCATATCATCGAACCGATGGGCTTTGCCTGGGACGACAAGCGTCTGCGCCGCGCCGGGCTGGATTATCACGAATTTACTGCCGTCACCCGCCATGCGGATTACGCCGCGTTTCTCGACGCCGTAAAACCCCAGCGTCTGTTTGCCCTGACCACCAAAGGCACGCCCGCGCACAGCGCTGTCAGCTATCAGGACGGGGATTTTCTGATGTTTGGCCCCGAGACGCGTGGGCTGCCCGCGACAATTCTGGACGCGCTGCCGCCGGCGCAAAAAATACGCATACCGATGATGCCGGACAGCCGCAGTATGAACCTGTCGAATGCGGTGTCGGTGGTGGTGTATGAAGCCTGGCGCCAGCTGGGATACCCTGGCGCCGTGCTACGGTAGCAAAATGCCCGGTGGCGCTACGCTTACCGGGCCTACGAGTCAGATGCCGTCGCCATACTCGAAGGTATGGTGAATGCCGTTGAAGTGCTGATCCATATCCATCGACGGTTTATCGCTGTCAGGTTTACCGACAATACGCGCCGGTACACCTGCGGCGGTGGTGTGCGGTGGAACCGGCTGTAGCACAACGGAACCTGCGCCAATTTTCGCGCCACGCCCGACCTCGATATTGCCGAGGATTTTCGCGCCAGCGCCAATCATCACCCCTTCACGAATCTTCGGATGGCGATCGCCACTGGTTTTCCCGGTACCACCGAGAGTGACTGATTGCAGGATAGAAACGTCGTTTTCGATGACCGCCGTCTCACCAACGACAATGCCGGTAGCGTGGTCAAGCATAATGCCACGACCAATTTGCGCCGCCGGATGAATATCAACCTGAAACGTCACAGAAACCTGATTTTGCAGGAAAATCGCCAGCGCGCGACGGCCCTGATTCCACAGCCAGTGACCGATGCGATACGCCTGTAGCGCGTGGAAACCTTTCAGATACAGCAGCGGCGTGGAGTATTTATCTACCGCCGGGTCGCGGGTGCGCACCGCCTGAATATCGCAGGCCGCGGAAGCGATCATTTCCGGGTCGGCGGCATACGCCTCTTCCACCACTTCGCGGATCGCGATGGCGGGCATAATGGGTGATGCCAGCTTGGTCGCCAGCATGTAGCTTAACGCGCTGCCGAGATTTTCGTGCTTGAGGAGCGTTGCGTGATAAAAACTGGCAAGCATAGGCTCACAGTCAGCCAGCGCCCGGGCTTCGGCTTTGATGTTGTTCCAGACAATTTCCAGTTCTTCACACGACATTGCATACTCCAGACGATATCATGACGACCGGCCAGTTCTGCGCTGGCCGGGTCGTTAGGGGACAAAGTTCCTTGCGACTAGTGGCTGCTGCGCTCGTCCTTGCGTGCGCGACCTAATAAGGTCAATGCTGCCTCGCGCGCGTTTTTTCCGCAATACAATACCTGATAAATTTCCTCGGTTATTGGCATTTCCACACCAAAACGGTGTGCCAGTGCGCGGACTTCCTTGGTATTGCGATAGCCTTCAACCACCTGGCCGATGCTGTCCTGCGCGCTTTGAACATCCATGCCCTTGCCGAGCATCATGCCAAAACGGCGGTTACGGGACTGGTTGTCGGTACAGGTCAGCACCAGATCACCAAGCCCTGCCATGCCCATAAACGTCGCCGGATCAGCACCCAGCGCCGCGCCAAGACGGGACATTTCAGTCAGCCCGCGGGTGATGAGCGCCGTACGCGCGTTGGCGCCGAAGCCAATGCCGTCAGACATCCCGGCGCCGATAGCAATCACGTTTTTCACCGCACCGCCCAGCTGGACGCCGATGAAATCCGGGTTGATATAGACGCGGAAGCTTTTGCCGCAATGCAGCAACTGTTGAAGATCGTCAGCGAAAGCAGGGTCGGTGGAAGCCAGGGAAATTGCCGTCGGCAGACCAGCCGCCAGCTCTTTGGCAAACGTCGGGCCGGAAATAACCGCCAGCGGGATCGCATCGCCCAGCACATCGCGCGCCACATCCTGCAACAAACGCCCGGTTTCAGCTTCCAGGCCTTTCGTCGCCCAGACCAGCCGCGCATCAGGGCGCATCAGGGGTTTGATCTGCTGCAGAACGTCGCCGAACACATGGCTTGGCACCACGACCAGAATATCGCGACTGGCGGCCAGCGCCGCGGTCAGCGAGCTTTCCAGGCGAAGCGTATCAGGGAAAGGAACATCCGGGAGAAAAGCGGCGTTGCAACGATCGTGCTGTAACGTGGCGATGTGTTTCGGGTCATGGCCCCACAGCACAACGTTGTGGCCATTGCGCGCCAGCGTGATCGCAAGAGCGGTGCCGTAGGAGCCGGCACCGATGACAGTCATTGAAGCGTTAGCGGCGTTCATCAGGCATCCTGATGCGGTTGTTCGCCTTCGCCAGCCTGTTGCTGCAGATAACTCATGAACAGCGCATCAAAGTTGACCGGTGCCAGGTTCAGCTGCGGGAAAGTACCGCGGGAAACCAGGCTGGTGATGCATTCGCGCGCGTACGGGAACAGGATGTTCGGGCAGTAAGCACCCAGGCAGTGCGCCATCTGGTTGCCTTCGATACCTTCGATAGAGAAGATACCCGCCTGCTGGACTTCGCACAGGAACGCCGTTTCGTCATTCAGAGACGCCGTTACGGTAACGCGCAGAACCACTTCGAAAACACCTTCCGCCAGCTGGCTGGACGCGGTATCCAGATCCAGTTTAACTTCTGGCTGCCAGTCTTTCTGGAAAACGTGTGGCGCGTTCGGCGCTTCGTATGACACATCCTTCGTATAAATACGCTGGATCTGGAAATTCATTTCTGCGGTATTTTGTTCTGACATGTGAAAACCCTTAGTGTTGTGTCCTTAAATTGCGTCAGCGGAGCAGAGGATCGAGTCCACCACGCGCGTCCAGCGCATACAAGTCATCACAGCCGCCAATGTGCTGTGCATCAATAAAAATCTGCGGAACCGTGGTACGGCCACTACGCTTAATCATCTCTTCACGCTTCACCGCATCGCCGTCGATCGGCAGTTCCTGAAACGTCACCCCTTTGCTGTTCAGCAGCGCTTTAGCGCGATGGCAGAACGGGCAGGTAGCTTTAGTATAGATCTCGATATTGGCCATCACGTCGCTCCTTACTTACCTTTGACCAGAGGCAGGTTTTCACCGCTCCAGCCTGCGATACCTTCTTTCAGTACATAAACCTGGGCGAAACCGGCTTTAGCGAGCTCGCCCGCAGGTGACTGCGCCTGCAGTCCGGATCCGTCAACCACAATAATGGGTTGAGATTTGTGTTTTTCCAGTTCGCCGACGTTATTTGCTTTAATTTCGCTGGGCAGCAGGTTGATGGAGCCTGCAATGTGACCTTTACGGAAATCATCGCGCTGGCGTAAATCCACCACGACGGCGTCTTCTTTGTTAATCAGACGCGTTGCTTCGCCACGGGTAATAACCTTAACTTTAGACATTAACCCTTTGAAGGTGGTGAACAGGACGGCCACCAGTAACGCAACCCACGCGATACACAGTATGGGGTTGCGACTGACAAATTGCATAATTTCTTGCATGGGGGGTAACGACTCCCGACTGAGTGATTAAAAAACCAGGAAAGGAGTATACCTGCGCGTTAGCCGGTGAGCATTAGCTATTCGCTTTTCTGCGGCATAGAACGAGAAAAATTGCTGAAATGACCCCTGACCGATATCACACTCCACCGCTTTTCTTGATCTTCTGTGGCTATTTGATCGATTCAGCTGTAGTAAAATTACGCAAAATTTCTGTCTTTTGAGCATGAGGTTGTCGCAATGTCGGTTTCAAAAAAACCTATGGTTCTGGTTATTCTGGATGGTTATGGCTACCGTGAAGACCAGCAGGATAACGCTATTTACTCCGCTAAAACCCCTGTCATGGACGCGCTGTGGGCAAAACGCCCGCATACGCTGATCGACGCGTCTGGCCTGGAAGTTGGTCTGCCGGATCGCCAGATGGGCAACTCCGAAGTGGGTCACGTTAACCTCGGTGCGGGCCGCATCGTGTATCAGGATCTGACCCGCCTTGATGTTGAAATCAAAGACCGTAAATTCTTTACCAACCCGGTGCTGAACGCCGCTGTTGATAAAGCCGCTGCCGCAGGCAAAGCCGTGCACATCATGGGCCTGCTTTCCGCGGGCGGCGTGCACAGCCATGAAGATCACATTATGGCGATGGTGGAACTGGCCGTAGAGCGCGGTGCGGAAAAAATCTACCTGCACGCGTTCCTTGACGGTCGCGACACTCCGCCGCGCAGCGCGAAAGCGTCGCTGCAGGCGTTTGAAGAGAAATTCGCTGCGCTCGGTAAAGGCCGCGTGGCGTCGATCATAGGTCGCTACTACGCGATGGATCGTGACAACCGTTGGGATCGCGTCGAGCAGGCGTATGATCTGCTGACCCAGGCGAAAGGCCAGTTCCAGACCGACACCGCGGTAGCAGGCCTTGAAGCCGCTTATGCCCGCGATGAAAACGACGAGTTCGTCAAAGCGACCGTGGTTCGCGCTGCGGGTCAGGCTGATGCCGCCATGCAGGACGGCGACGCGCTGATTTTCATGAACTTCCGCGCTGACCGTGCCCGTGAAATCACCCGTGCATTCGTGAACGCCGATTTCGACGGCTTCGCCCGTAAGAAAGTGGTGAAACTGGCTGATTTCGTCATGCTGACTGAATACGCCGCGGACATCAAAGCCGCCTGCGCATATCCGCCAGCGTCGCTGACCAATACCTACGGCGAATGGATGGCGAAAAACGACAAGACCCAGTTGCGTATCTCTGAAACCGAGAAATACGCGCACGTGACCTTCTTCTTTAACGGCGGCGTTGAAGAGCCGTTTGCCGGTGAAGACCGCATTCTGATCAACTCCCCGAAAGTGGCGACCTACGATCTGCAGCCGGAAATGAGCTCCGCCGAGCTGACGGAAAAACTGGTCGGTGCCATCAAGAGTGGCAAATACGACACCATTATTTGTAACTACCCGAACGGCGATATGGTCGGTCATACCGGTGTGTTTGAAGCGGCGGTTCACGCGGTTGAAGCGCTGGATCACTGCATCGACGAAGTGACCCACGCAGTGGAATCCGTTGGCGGTCAGTTGCTGATCACCGCAGACCACGGCAACGCTGAACAGATGCGTGATCCGTCAACCGGCCAGGCGCATACCGCGCATACCAACCTGCCGGTTCCGCTGATTTACGTCGGGCCAAAAACGGTGAAAGCCGTTGAAGGCGGTAAACTTTCCGACATCGCGCCAACCATGTTGACGCTGATGGGAATGGAAATCCCGCAAGAGATGACTGGTAAGGCGCTGTTCATCGTGGAATAATCCTTCCCCATGAGGGGAAAGGCGACTTATTCAATGACATGGACCGCGGCCGCTGTCCGGTCTGTACTTTACGCCAGCGCACTCAGCGCTGGCGTATTGCTGTGCGCCGCATCTGCCCAGGCTGATGATCGCGATCAGCTGAAATCCATTCAGGCCGATATCGCCGCCAAAGAGCGCGCGGTACGCCAGCAGCAGCAGCAACGCGCCTCACTGCTCGCTCAGCTTAAAACGCAGGAAGAGGCGATTTCCGCCGCCGCGCGCGCCCTGCGTGAAACCCAGAACACCCTCGCCCAGCTCAATAAACAAATTGATGCGATGAATGCCTCCATCGCGAAACTGGAGAAGCAAAAAGCGCAGCAGGAACGCAATCTGGCGGCCCAGCTGGACGCGGCGTTTCGTCAGGGTCAGCATACCGGCATTCAGCTCATTCTGAGCGGCGAAGAGAGCCAGCGCGGTCAGCGTTTGCAGGCCTATTTTGGCTATCTCAACCAGGCGCGTCAGGAAACTATCGGTCAGCTAAAGCAGACGCGCGAAGAGGTCGCCACGCAAAAAGCGGAGCTGGAAGAGAAACAGAGCCAGCAGCAGACCCTGCTTTACGAGCAAAAAGCGCAGCAGGCGAAGCTGGAACAGGCGCGAAACGAACGTAAGAAAACGCTTTCCGGGCTGGAATCTTCCATTCAGGAGGGTCAGCAGCAGTTAAGCGAACTGCGGGCGAACGAATCCCGCATGCGCAACCGCATCGCGCAGGCGGAAGCCGCCGCCAGGGCCCGGGCGGAACGTGAAGCCCGTGAGGCGCAGGCCGTGCGTGATCGCCAGCAGGAAGCCTCCCGCAAAGGCACCACCTATAAACCTACCGAAAGTGAGCGCTCGCTGATGTCGCGCACCGGCGGTCTCGGCTCGCCGCGCGGTCAGGCCTTCTGGCCGGTTCGCGGTCCCACGCTTCATCGTTATGGCGAACCGCTACAGGGTGAGCTACGTTGGAAAGGGATGGTCATCGGTGCGTCGGAAGGAACGGAAGTTAAAGCCATCGCCGACGGGCGCGTGATCCTCGCCGACTGGCTGCAGGGCTATGGTCTGGTCGTGGTGGTTGAGCACGGTAAAGGCGACATGAGCCTGTACGGCTACAATCAGAGCGCGCTGGTCAGCGTCGGCACGCAGGTGCGCGCAGGTCAGCCGATTGCCCTCGTGGGCAGCAGCGGAGGTCAGGGTCGACCGTCGCTCTATTTCGAAATTCGTCGCCAGGGTCAGGCGGTCAATCCACAGCCGTGGTTGGGAAGATAAGTTTTGCTTCAATTTCGTCGTATTGTTCTCTCCATCGCCGGGTTACTGACGATGGCTGCCCCGGCGTTCGCCGGAAAACTCGCTATCGTCATTGACGATTTTGGCTACCGCCCGCAAACCGAAAATCAGGTGCTGGCGCTTCCTGCCACACTTTCCGTGGCGGTGCTGCCCAACGCGCCGCACGCCCGTGAAATGGCGACCAAGGCCCATAACAGCGGCCATGAAGTGCTGATTCATCTGCCGATGGCACCGCTCAGCAAACAGCCGCTGGAAAAAGATACGCTGCGCCCGGAGATGAACAGCGATGAGATCGATCGCATCATCCGTGAAGCGGTCAACAACGTGCCTTTCGCCGTGGGTCTGAATAACCACATGGGCAGCGCGATGACCTCAAACCTGTTCGGTATGGAAAAAGTGATGCAGTCGCTCAGCCGCTACAATCTCTATTTCCTCGACAGCATGACCATCGGCAACAGCCAGGCACTGCGTGCATCTTCCGGTACCGGCGTGAAGGTGATCAAACGTAAGGTGTTTCTGGATGACACCCAAAACGAGGCGGACATTCGTTATCAGTTCAACCGCGCGATTCAACTGGCGCGACGTAACGGCTCCGCTATCGCCATCGGCCACCCGCACCCGTCAACCGTGCGGGTTTTGCAGCAGATGATTTACAGCCTGCCGCCGGACATCACGCTGGTGCGCCCGAGCAGCCTGCTCAACGAGCCGCAGGTAGATACCTCCACGCCACCGAAGAATACGCAGCCGCCGCGCAATCCGTTTCGGGGCGTGAAGCTGTGCAAAGCGAAAAAACCGCCTGAACCCGTTTACGCAACGCGTTTCTTTACGGTGATTGGTGAAAGCATCAGCCAGAGCACACTGGTGCAGTACTATCAGCACCAGTGGCAGGGCTGGAACAAAAAAGACTAAACGGTATGAGAATCCGTGTGCTTATCGGCCACGGATTTTTTATTATCCTGATACTGATACCAGGCTTTGAAGTATTTAAGAAAGCTATAGAGCGTGGCATAAAGTCCGGTTACGGCGCCGACTTTTCCTTGCCGCCAGGCACCGCTGAACAAATACCATTTAAAAAATGCACCAATAGCGCTAATGATTCCACGCGCAATTGAGGGTCGGACTTTCTGATATTTTACCAGCCGCGTGGTATAGCTGTTCAGTTTACTAAAGACTTCGTGCAGCGAATAAAAGGTGTCGTGCCTGACATGTCCGGGAATAGTAAACGTTTCCCCGGTGCCTTCCACTTTATCGTCGACAGGGCGCAGATTAAACCGCGCATGATTGCGGTTAAACAGACGTACCGGGAAATCCGGAGAAGAGATGGGGTAAATGGTTCGCGTTTGCTCGCCCAGCACATACCAGAAGCGGGAGATGCGCCAGCCGTACTCTGGTGACGGCGTTTCGCCTGCTTTTAATGTCTGAATGAATTCGAGGGTTGGCTCGTCGAAGATTTCATCGCTATCAACGCATAATACCCAATCATTGGAAGAATGTTTTATAGCAACATTCATTTGTTCGCCGTGCATACTATATGGATTATAGATTGGCGTTAATCCATATCCTTCACAAATATTTATTGTTTTATCGGTACTGCCAGAATCAATCACGACAAATTCATCCGCAATGGTGATTAATGGCGGAATGACTTTGTGCAGCAAGCGCTCAGAATTATACGTCAGCAAGCAAACGGTCAATTTAAACATGTCTATCCCACGATAATAATGTGACACCAAAAAGCGGTGCCGGTGAATTTTACGCACATGTGTATGACAGAAAAATATGAGATCTCACACTTTTAGCGAGATTGTTTCTGATTTTAATAGTAGCCGTTTCTGTAACAAAAACGCTGAATATCCATCCGAAATCTTTATAATGCCAGCAGGTTTAGCGGACAGAGAACAGAGTCATGGTGCCACAGCGACGGAAAATTTTGCTTTTTGACAGTGGCAAGGAGTGGGGCGGCGGTACCAACAGTATGCTGGAACTGCTTAAGCGTATCGACCGTGAGCGGTTCGATATCACCTGCTGTTTTTACTATAACTATCGCCGGGATCAGGGTCAGACGATTGAAGAGGTGCTGGCCGGGTTTGGTATTCCGATGATCCTGCTGCCTGCCCGCCGCCAGCCAGGCTGGGCGAAAGTGGTCAAAGAGATTGGCCGCAGCCTGCTCTTTTTCTCCCGCGACGCCCGCAAAGCCTTCACCCGTAAGATGGACAACCTGTGGCGTATCCAGCCGAACGCGAAACAGTTGCGCCAGCTGCTGAAAGACGGCGGTTACGACGTTCTGTATATGAACAATCAGCCAGGCTCAAACGAGGAAGGCTACCACGCCGTTGCCGACCTTCCTGTTGCGCTGGTGCAGCACTGCCGCATTGAGCCCGCGCTCACGCCGTCGCTGGTGTCCCTGGTCAATCAACGCATTGATAAAATTATCGCCGTTTCGCAGGGCGTGGAACGGGTGTTGTTGAAAAATGGCGTGGCGGCGTCGTATTGCATGACGGTAAACAACGCCATCGACGTCAACCAGCCGCTGCCGGATCGCCAGCAGATGCGCGACACGCTGGGCATTACGCCCGAGACCTTCGTCTTCGGTAGCATCGGGTCGCTACTCGCACGCAAATCCAATCATCATACGCTGGCAGCGCTGGCACAGTTCCACCAGCAGCATCCTGAGGCGAACTGGAAAATGATGCTGGTGGGGCAAGGGCCGGAGCGCGACGCGCTGGAGGCGCAGGCCAGAACGCTGGGGATTGCGGAGCATCTGATCTTTACCGGCTTTAAAAATAATCCTTTTGATTATCTGGCAGCCTTTGACGCGTTTGTTCTTGCTTCCAGCAGCGAAGGGTTGCCGCGGGTGGTGCTTGAAGCGATGCTGCTCGGCATTCCGGTGGTGGGTTCAGACGTGACGGGGACGCAGGAGCTGGTTCAGCATGAGCAAACCGGTCTGCTGTTTCCGTGGAGCGATGTGAAAATGCTGGAAAATCATCTCACCCGTATCTGGCAGGATGCGTCGCTGCGCCAGCGGCTCGCGCAAAACGGTCAGCAACAGGTGCGCAGCCAGTACGCGATTGAACATTATGTTTCCGGTGTGGAAGCCGTGCTGGGGACAATTCAGTCGAGGCGATCGGGCGTTTAACCGGGAGCGCGAACGCGCCCCCGGCAATCACGGGCTTACTTATCCCAGCTTAAAATCACTTTTCCGGACTGACCAGAACGCATGGCGTCGAAGCCTTTCTGGAAATCATCAATCCCGAAACGGTGAGTGATGATCGGCGACAAATCCAGGCCAGACTGGATCAGCGCTGCCATTTTGTACCAGGTTTCAAACATTTCACGACCGTAGATCCCTTTAATAAAGAGCCCCTTAAAGATCACTTTGGTCCAGTCGATAGACATGTCTGATGGCGGAATACCGAGCATCGCGATACGGCCACCGTGGTTCATGGTGTCGAGCATGGTGCGGAACGCGGGCGGCGCACCGGACATTTCCAGACCGACGTCAAACCCTTCGGTCATACCCAGCTCGGCCATCACATCGGCCAGGTTTTCTTTCGCGACGTTAACCGCGCGGGTGACGCCCATTTTGCGCGCCAGCTCAAGACGATATTCATTCACATCAGTGATAACGACATGACGTGCACCCACGTGCTTCGCCACCGCGGCCGCCATGACGCCGATCGGGCCTGCGCCAGAGACCAGCACATCTTCACCGACCAGGTCGAAGGAGAGCGCCGTATGTACCGCGTTACCAAACGGGTCAAAAATGGAGGCTAAATCATCAGAAATGTTGTCCGGGATTTTGAAGGCGTTAAATGCCGGGATCACCAGATATTCCGCAAAGCAGCCCGGACGATTGACGCCCACGCCGATGGTGTTGCGGCATAAGTGCGTACGACCGCCGCGGCAGTTGCGGCAGTGTCCACAGGTAATATGGCCTTCACCGGAGACGCGATCGCCGATGTTAAAGCCCTTCACTTCCTGACCAATGCCGACCACTTCACCGACATATTCATGGCCCACGACCATCGGTACCGGAATGGTTTTTTGCGACCACTCATCCCAGTTGTAGATGTGTACATCCGTTCCGCAGATGGCTGTTTTACGGATTTTGATCAGCAGATCGTTATGACCCATAGCCGGTTCCGGCACGTCGGTCATCCAGATCCCTTCTTCCGCTTTCAGTTTGGATAACGCTTTCATCTCACATCCTCAGGCAATGACGCCCAGTTGTTTACCGATGCGGGTAAAGGCTTCTACCGCACGTTCAATCTGTTCAGTCGTGTGCGCCGCCGACATTTGGGTACGGATACGCGCCTGACCTTTTGGTACCACCGGGTAGAAGAAGCCGGTGACATAAATACCTTCTTTTTGCAGCTCGCGAGCAAATTCCTGCGCGACCGTCGCTTCGCCCAGCATCACCGGGATAATCGCGTGGTCGGCACCGGCCAGGGTAAAGCCAGCGGCGGTCATTTTTTCGCGGAACAGGCGCGCGTTAGCCCACAGGCGATCGCGCAGTTCAGCGCCAGACGCCAGCATTTCCAGCACTTTAATGGAGGCAGAGACGATCGCCGGAGCGAGGGAGTTGGAGAACAGATACGGGCGGGAACGCTGGCGCAACCATTCCACCACCTCTTTGCGCGCGGCGGTATAACCACCGGACGCGCCGCCGAGCGCTTTGCCGAGCGTACCGGTGATGATGTCCACACGGCCCATCACGTCGCAATATTCATGCGTACCGCGACCATTTTCGCCAACAAAACCGACCGCGTGGGAATCATCGACCATTACCAGCGCATCGTATTTATCCGCCAGATCGCACACGCCTTTCAGGTTGGCGATCACACCATCCATTGAGAACACGCCATCGGTGGCGATCAGCACATAGCGGGCGCCCGCGTCGCGTGCTTCTTTCAGCCGCGCTTCCAGCTCCTGCATGTCGTTGTTGGCATAACGGAAGCGCTTCGCTTTACACAGACGCACGCCGTCGATGATCGACGCATGGTTCAGCGCATCAGAAATAATCGCGTCTTCCGCGCCGAGCAGCGTTTCGAACAGACCACCGTTGGCGTCAAAGCAGGAGGAGTACAGAATGGCGTCTTCCATACCGAGGAACTCCGCCAGTTTTTTCTCCAGCATTTTGTGCGTGTCCTGCGTTCCGCAGATGAAACGGACGGATGCCATTCCGAAGCCGTGGCTGTCCATTCCTGCTTTTGCCGCCGCAACCAGCGCCGGATGGTTCGCCAGGCCGAGGTAGTTATTGGCGCAAAAGTTAATGACATGGCTGCCGTCGCCGACAGTGATATCCGCCTGCTGGGCAGACGTGATAATGCGTTCTTCTTTAAACAACCCTTCAGCACGAGCGGTATCGAGGTCATTGGCTAACTGTTTGTAAAAATCCCCACGCATTGCAACTCTCCAGATTCGGCTAAATTTGGCACATATTACCCAAAGCTATACTTCCTTACGAGATGACAGAGTATGAAGTGCATTTTTTGCAGCATAAATCACGTGTAACCCTGTGAGGTATCGGGGAATGGCTGAAGGGTTTCTCTTCTGATGATATGATAAGAGGCATTAGTGTCCGGGATAGTCCCGGTCATCCACATTTCAAAGGTTATCGTTATGATCATCGTTACCGGCGGCGCTGGCTTCATCGGCAGCAACATTGTCAAGGCACTGAATGACAAAGGTATTACCGACATTCTGGTGGTAGACAACCTGAAAGATGGCACCAAATTCGCCAACCTGGTGGACCTGAACATCGCCGATTATATGGATAAAGAAGACTTTCTGATCCAGATTATGGCGGGCGAAGAATTCGGCGACATCGAGGCGATTTTCCATGAAGGTGCCTGCTCCTCCACCACCGAGTGGGACGGCAAGTACATGATGGATAACAACTATCAGTACTCCAAAGAGCTACTGCACTACTGCCTTGAGCGCGAAATTCCGTTCCTGTACGCTTCTTCGGCAGCAACCTACGGCGGCCGGACTTCTGACTTTATCGAATCCCGCGAATACGAAAAACCGCTGAACGTTTACGGCTACTCGAAATTCCTGTTTGATGAATATGTTCGTCAGATCCTGCCGGAAGCGGATTCTCAGGTGGTCGGTTTCCGTTACTTCAACGTTTACGGACCGCGTGAAGGTCACAAAGGCAGCATGGCAAGCGTGGCATTCCACCTCAACACGCAGCTCAACAACGGCGAAAGCCCGAAACTGTTTGAAGGCAGCGACAACTTTAAACGCGACTTTGTGTACGTTGGCGATGTGGCAGCGGTTAACCTGTGGTTCTGGGAAAACGGCGTTTCCGGCATCTTTAACCTCGGTACCGGTCGCGCGGAATCTTTCCAGGCCGTGGCCGATGCGACGCTCGCCTTCCACAAAAAAGGCAGCATCGAATACATTCCGTTCCCGGATAAACTGAAAGGCCGCTATCAGGCATTTACTCAGGCGGATCTCACGAACCTGCGTGCGGCGGGCTACAATAAGCCGTTCAAAACCGTCGCCGAAGGGGTAACGGAATATATGGCCTGGCTGAACCGCGACGCATAAAAGAATAACGATGAAAATTTTGGTAGTAGGCCCGTCCTGGGTGGGCGACATGATGATGTCGCAAAGTCTCTATCGCACGCTCAAGGCGCGTTATCCTCAGGCGATCATTGATGTGATGGCACCCGCGTGGTGCCGTCCGCTTTTATCGCGCATGCCGGAAGTGAACGAGGCGATCCCCATGCCGCTGGGTCACGGCGCGCTGGAAATCGGCGCTCGCCGTAAACTCGGGCACAGCCTGCGCGAACGCCGCTATGATCGCGCTTACGTCCTGCCAAATTCGTTTAAATCCGCACTGGTGCCTTTCTTCGCTGGCATTCCGCTGCGTACCGGCTGGCGTGGCGAAATGCGCTATGGCCTGCTCAACGATGCGCGCGTGCTGGATAAAGCCGCCTGGCCGCTGATGGTGGAACGTTACGTCGCGCTGGCTTATGACAAAGGCGTGATGCGCTCTGCCAAAGATTTACCGCAGCCGCTGCTGTGGCCGCAGTTGCAGGTTTCCGACGGTGAAAAATCGCAGACCTGTAGCGCATTTGACCTCTCACCGGAACGGCCGATGATCGGCTTTTGTCCGGGCGCCGAATTTGGCCCGGCCAAGCGCTGGCCGCACTACCACTACGCCGAACTGGCAAAACAGCTGATCGACGAAGGCTATCAGGTAGTCCTGTTTGGCTCGGCGAAAGATCACGATGCGGGTAACGAGATTCTGGCGACGCTCAGCATTGAGCAGCAGGCCTGGTGTCGCAATCTGGCCGGTGAAACGCAGCTGGAACAGGCGGTGATCCTGATCGCCGCCTGTAACGCTGTCGTCAGTAACGACTCCGGCTTGATGCACGTCGCCGCCGCGCTGAACCGCCCGCTGATTGCGCTTTATGGCCCGAGCAGCCCGGATTTCACGCCGCCGCTGTCCCATAAAGCGAAGGTGATTCGCCTGATTACCGGCTATCACAAGGTACGTAAAGGCGATGCCGCAGAAGGTTATCATCAGAGCCTGATCGATATTACCCCGGCGAGCGTGCTGGAAGCGCTCAACACACTGCTGCTGGATGAGGAAGCCTGACGGATGCGGGTATTGATTGTCAAAACCTCCTCCATGGGCGATGTGCTGCACACGTTGCCAGCGCTCACTGATGCCGCCCTTGCCATTCCGGGGATCCGTTTTGACTGGGTGGTGGAAGAGGGCTTTGCGCAAATCCCCACCTGGCATGCGGCGGTGGATCGCGTCATACCGGTGGCCATTCGCCGCTGGCGAAAAGCCTGGTTTTCCGCCGCCATCAGGCAGGAAAGACAGGCCTTTCGCGAGCAGCTACAGCATGTTCAATATGATGCGGTGATTGATGCGCAGGGGCTGGTAAAAAGCGCCGCCCTGGTGACCCGGCTGGCGCGTGGCGTTAAACACGGGATGGACTGGCAAACGGCGCGCGAACCGCTGGCGAGCCTGTTTTATAATCGCCGCCATCATATTGCAAAACAGCAGCACGCGGTGGAGCGCACCCGCGAACTGTTTGCCAGCAGCCTGGGGTATCACAAACCACAGACGCAGGGTGATTACGCAATCGCTCAGCATTTCCTGAAAAATAGCGATGAAAAGCAGCCGCCATACGTTGTTTTCCTGCATGCCACCACGCGTGACGACAAACACTGGCCGGAATCGCACTGGCGAACGCTTTTAGAACGGATGCAAGCAACCGGGTTACATATTAAACTCCCTTGGGGTGCAGAACATGAGCATCAACGGGCGGAGCGAATCGCAAGCGGTCTCGACTACGTTGAAGTATTACCGAAGCTGTCATTAGCCGAGGTGGCTGCCACCCTGGCGGGCGCGCAGGCGGTGGTTTCGGTCGATACGGGGCTGAGCCATCTCACCGCGGCGCTCGATCGCCCCAATATCACGCTGTTTGGCCCAACGGACCCTGGGCTCATTGGCGGATATGGTAAGAACCAACAACAAATGGTAAGTCCGACCCGCAATATGGGAGATATCACGGCCGATGCAATTTTTACCGCTTTACAGGGCAACCTGCGATGCGTTGACAGGGAAGACAGCTAAATGAGCTATGTCTTTCTGTTTATCCTTTTTCTCCCGGTAAAGTTACTGGGTAAACTGTTTCGCAAAGACACGGGCAAAAACCTCGTTATTCAGACCGCGAAAATTGGCGATTTTGTAAACGCCACGCCGCTGCTCAGCTACCTCAAGAAAAGTGATGTTCTTATCAGCCGGGGTGTAGCGCCGCTGGCCGAGCGCGACGACACCATTGATACCATTTACCTTATTGGCCTGCACAAGCGCAATCTGTTCGCCAAATTCCGCTTTGCCTGGCACATCATGAACCGCTATGACAACGTCTACCTGTTGCAACCCAACAGTACGAACCTGTTTTTTGCCGCGGTCTGCAATGCCAGAAATAAGCAGTTTCTGAGTATTTATACCCGTCGCTGGTATCACGGTATTTTTTACGCCGCCGCAGACGGCGTGATTGAACATGGCAAGCGCACGCTGTCAGTCACGAATTACCTGCAACTGGCAGACCGCACGCTGAGCTGGCAGGATGTTCCCAAACACGCGACCCATCCGCTGTATATGCCCAAAGCCTGGCCGGAAAGCCTGGAAAAGAAAGACGTCATCCGTATCGGGATCAGCATCTCAGCCGGGAATCGTGCCAAAACCGTCCCGCCTGCTACCTGGAAAAGCATTTTTGACGCGCTCGCTGACTTGCCCTGCGTATTTTACGTTTTTGGCACCGACGACGAGCAGCCCTGGCTGGACGATCTTTACCGGCATCTCGACGGGGAGCCTGACAACATCATCAGCCTGCTCGGGCTGCTTCCCCTGGAAGACGCGCCATTCACTATTTCAAAGATGGATTGTTACATCGCCTCAGATTCCGGCAACGTATATATTGCCGATGCCGTCGGCGTCCCCGTCGTGCTACTCTTCGGCCCCTGTTGCCATTATGAGCAACGTCCTTTAGGCAAAACGCTATTGATAGGCGATGACGAAAATATTTGTTCTTATGTGTTTGAGACGCGGTATTTCTTTCATATAGATCGTGAGGCGCTGTTTGCCGTTAGCGATGAAGCGTTAGCTCAACTACAGCAGTTTGTCCGTTCATTGCCTGTCTCCGTCAGTGCGCCCGCCCCTCTTTCCGAAAATGGAATCTGATTCATATGGCATTTCTGAGCGTCATCATTGCCGCCCATAATAGTGAAAAAACGCTTACCGCTACCCTGGAAAGTCTACGTGCGGCAATCGATACCGCTAATGATGTCGAAGTTATTATTATCAACGACAGTTCCGAAGATCGTACTCAGGAGATTATTGAAAGCTGGCGCCAGCGTCTGCCTTCTTTGCGTAGTGAAAGCGTGGAGTACCGTAACGTCGGCAAAGTGCGCCAACTTGCGATCTCTTTGTCTTCAGGCGAGTACATTACGATGCTCGATAGCGACGATTTGCTTAAGCCCGGCAGTTTGCGAGATGCGATCGCTTTTCTGCAAGAGCAACAGCCAGACATGCTATTGACGCATTTACTCGAAGTTCGCGATATCAACAGAGTTACGGATGAATGGCATGGTTTTTCTCCCATCCAACTGACAACGAGAGAAGCTATTCGTCGTTTCCTGATCCATAAAGATTTTCAGGCACATTTGGGTGGGCAGTTTATTCATCGGGATCTTTATAAACAGTTCCCAGTACCACCGATATCCTGTTATGAGGATTTTGCCGTCTTCCCTAAAATACTACGCCATTCGGAGAAGATCTACTTCCAGAGACAGGGGCATTATTATTATATAAAAAATCAAGGGAGCTTATCTGGCGCGCTGACGCCAACAAAAATCACACATCTGGTTAACTGCACCCTGGACATGGAGCAGGTATTTCCTGACGAATTTTCTCCGCTTATCAACTGCCATTGGCTGGATATTTACACCAATCATAAACAGCGACTCAATTCGTCACAATTTAAGATCGTAAAAAGCAGGGTAGCTCAGTTATATTCCTTTAAGTTTTTCCTGGCGAAAGATGTTCGGTTTAGTTACAAAAAAAGGGCTATTACAGCATTATGGAAAAAGTAAAACTACGAATTTACCAATTGTCACTATTTTTTACTTTAGTGGCCCTGGCTCTGGTTCTTGTTAACTCAGGGAAACAACGAGAATTTTTCTATTTTGGCGTCTATGCCAGTATAATTGGCTTATTGCTTGAAAATAAAAATGTCGCATTCCGTCCGTTCAGTATCGCCTATCCTGTTTTATTGATTGGCTTACTAAACCTTGGATGGTATTTTGCCTATGAATATCCTGACAAAGGGATGAATTTTTATAACGAGTACCTTGATTCCAGTAAGAAAATCATCCTTGGTAGTTTTTTAATATTTTATCTCGATCGTTTTAAAGTTTACGTTAGCAACATCTCCTTCAGGACAGCATTCCTGTTAGCGACTGGTCTGGGCTTAATCATTGCCACTGGCTATGCCTTCTGGCAGGCATCGCATGGTGCTGGTCGCGTCACCATGGCGACAGATCGTGCAACGCTTTCGGCGTATGTGTATTCTGTGCTGTCACTTGCTTTTGTTTTTGCCCTGTTTTTACAGGCAAAAACCGTAACCTACCTGCTGGCCGGATTCGTCATCCTGCTCTCTTACGTTACGATTCTCTTAACGGGTACTCGCGCGGCGATGGGGCTGTATCTCATTCTTGCGGTACTAATGACCTTGTATCATTTCAGAAAAATTCATATCAAATCCGCCATCGTCTTTCTGTGTGTTGTGGCAGCGCTTGGCGTTATCAGTTACAAGCCGTTTATCAAACCCAAAGTTGACCAAACGATGCGGGAAATCACTCAGTTCCAACAGGGTCAGGACAGAACATCATTGGGTGCGCGTTTTTCGATGTGGACAGTTGGGTTGCAAAATGGGCTTAACCATCCCGTTGGTCAGTCACAAGAAAATCGTATTGAATGGACTGCAGCTTACACGAAAACTCATCCTCATCTGGCCGCATCGATGATGTATATCAAAGTTCATTTGCATAATGAATTTATCGAAAAATTTTCTCTTCAGGGAATCCCGGGGATTGTGTTGCTGCTTCTCTTTTTTATCACCCTGCTTCTTGAGGCGTTAAAGAAGAATAACGCCCTTTTACTGACGACGACGTTGTTCTTATTTTTATATGGCCTGACCGATGTCATCCTGCTCAGTTCTGAAGCCGTACTGTTTTTCTTAACGCTATTTGCGCTAAGTACTTACTTTTCTCGTTCTCTGGCAAAACAGCCTGTCTGAAGGAAAAACGCCGATTAACCGGCGTTTTTTTTCATCTCATAATACTCAGCCAGCGTCATTCCCTGCGTTCGCTGTGCGAGCCAGGCAAAGAGCTGTTCCAGGTCCTGATATAACCCTTCGATTGCTGCGTCGTCCTTAAATGTCGGGCTGCCGCCGGGCATAAACTCGGAGGAGTGGAGCATAAACTCAACGTAATCATTGCCCTGTGCGAGGCATTTTTCCGCCACGGCGATCATTTGCGACACATTGCCACCCGCAGGGCGCAGCCAGTTTACTGACGGGGAACGGTATTTCCCCCGCAACCGGTCATACCCCTGTTTCACGCTGTTCAGCCAGGCGGGATGTTTGTACTGAATACTCATCGGCACTTCCAACAGCGGGCTGTTGCCCGGCTGGTGAATCGCATTTTCATCCATAAAATAAGCGTGATCAGGAAAGTGCTGGAAATCTGTCCCGCCATTGCCCTGCGGCGCGCCTTTGGCGTTGCGCCAGTTCACACGCGGGGTGACGGAGCAGTCCACCTGATAGCCCAGCTCAATCAGTAGCTTCGCGTAGCGGCTGTCAAATGCCCAACGGCCCGCCCGGTGGCTGCGCATTTTGGTCTGGAAAGTCTCTTCCAGTAATTGCGTCATAAACACCACTTTGTCCCGCAGCACGGCATCCGGGAACTCAATCAGATAGGGTTGCCAGCGCCAGTCATCACCCGTGAGATCGAACTCCGGCGGGCTGTTCCAGGCGTGAAGATGCATCCCGACTTCACCCTGTCCGCGCGCAATAACATCCTTAGCGAACGCAACATAAGTAGGATCAACCGCCATCTCATAGTTCGTTAACCAGACCGGCTTGAAACCAAATTTTTCACAAAGTGACTGAAAGCGTGGTAAAAAGCGGGCATTCTCCGTTTTGATCTGTCGATGGTTTTGCCACAGATTATCGCCTTCTGTATCAATAGTGATGATAAATGCGGGTCTGGTCATGTTGTTCTCATTAGTCATACCGATAAATACTATGTTACGCACTCGGGCCGGTGGGAGTAAATACTCGCCAGGAAAAGACTGACATTAAGGAGAAAGGATGCAACTGTGCAGCAGGTCTATTAGAATTGCAGGCATATTGCTTCCGATAAGATAATGATGAATAACCAACTTAACACGCCCGAATTACGGATTTTGTTGATAAAATTACGTCATCATGGCGACATGCTTCTGACGACGCCTGTCATCAATTCCCTGCGCCAGCACTGGCCCAATGCGCGCATTGACGTCCTGCTGTACGAAGAAACGCGGGATATGCTGGCCGCCCATCCGGATATTCATCGTATCTATGGCATTGACCGCAAATGGAAGCAGCTCGGCACACGCGGCCATTTAGCAAAAGAGTGGCAGTTGCTGAAAACCTTACGCCACCAGCATTACGACCTGGTCATTAACCTGGCCGATCAGTGGCGCAGCGCCATTATTACGCGATTTACTGGTGCGCCGGTGCGCATCGGTTTTGCCTTCAATAAACGCCGCAGCGCCTTCTGGCGTTATTGCCATACGCGACTGGCACCAGTGACAAACCATACAACGCTGCACACCGTTGAACAGAATTTAACGATCCTCGAACCGCTGCATATTCAACCGCAGACTCACGTTTCGATGTGCTATTCCGCTGAAGACTGGCAGGGCGTTGAAGCCACGCTGGCGGAAAAGGGTGTCACGGGATCGTACGTTGTCGTCCAGCCCACTTCCCGCTGGTTCTTCAAGTGCTGGGACGAAAACAAAATGGCGCAAACCATCACCGCACTTCAGCAGGACGGGCATACGATTGTCCTCACTTCCGGCCCTGACAAGAAAGAGCTGGCGATGATCGACACCATTCTCGCCGCCAGCCCGGCAGAGCGCGTCGTCTCGCTGGCGGGCCAGCTCAGCCTGCGTCAGCTTGGCGCGATTATCGATCATGCCGCGCTGTTTATCGGTGTGGACTCCGTACCCATGCACATGGCAGCCGCGCTGCAAACGCCTTGTATTGCGCTGTTCGGGCCATCAAAACTGACGTTCTGGCGCCCATGGCAGGTCAATGGCGAGGTGATCTGGGCCGGTGATTTTGGCCCGTTGCCCGACCCGGACAAAGTGGATACCAACACGAAAGAACGCTATCTGGACGCCATTCCGGTCAAGCCGGTTGTCAACGCCGCCAGGAGACTTCTGTCATGAAAAAGCATCGCCTGGCGATTGTCAGACAAAAGTATCGCCCGGACGGTGGCGCAGAACGCTTTGTCTCCCGTGCCCTCAGTGCGCTCAGCAACCAGGATCTCGAACTCAATGTGATCACCCGCGAATGGCAGGGTGAAAAGCAGGACGACTGGCATATTCACATCTGTAACCCACGCAAATGGGGGCGCATCAGCCGTGAGCGCGGTTTCGCCCACGCGGCGCGCGCGCTGTGGCAGGCGGAACAGTTCGATATCGTACAAAGTCATGAACGCATTCCGGGCTGTGATATTTATCGCGCGGGTGATGGCGTCCATCGTCGCTGGCTGCTGCAACGTACGCGAATTTTGCCCGGCTGGCGCAGTCAGTTGCTGTTGCGGGATCGCTATCACCGCTACGTCATGGGCGCAGAACGTGAGATGTATCAGGCGCCGGAACTCAAGGCGGTGATCTGCAACGCCGCGATGATCAAGCAAGAGATTATTGATGATTTCGGTGTAGCTGCCGATAAAATTCACGTTATTTATAATAGTATTGATTCAAACCGCTTCGTTCCGGCGCAAAGTGCGCAAAGATTCGCACTACGACAGCAGTACGGCATCCCCGCAGAGGCGGTGACGCTCTGCTTTGTCGGCTCCGGGTTCGAGAGAAAAGGGCTGGCTGCCGCTATCAGGGCTATCGCGCCAACTGACCGCTATCTGCTGGTTGTCGGTCAGGATAAAGCCGAAAAGCAATATCAGGCGCTGGCGAGAACACTCGGCTGCCACGATCGCGTTCTTTTTTGCGGTGTACAAAAAGAGACGCTACCGTTTTATCAGATGGCCGATGGTTTGTTGCTGCCGACGCTCTACGATCCCTTTCCGAATGTGATTCTGGAAGCGATGGCGTGCGGTTTACCGATCATTACCTCGACCACCTGCGGTGGCGCTGAATTTGTTGAACAGAATAGCAATGGTTTTGTTTGCGATGCGCTGGATGTCCAGCGACTGGCCGAAGCGGTCATGTCCATTCCGGCGCTCGAAAAAGATAACAATATGGGCATGAATGCCCGACATAAAGTCAAGGAAGCAACACCTGAGCGGCTCTCGAGCCAGCTCATTTCGCTTTATCATACTTTATTGGATTAATGATGCGCATCCTCATGATTATCGATGGTTTACCCGGCGGTGGGGCTGAGAAAACCGTATTGACGCTTTCCCGTGGATTAATGGAAATGGGTCACCAGGTCTCACTGTTTTCCTTGCGCAAGGTATGTGATTACCCACTTCCTGAAGGGCTTGATTATCAGGTTGTGCTGGATCGCTGTAAAAAGCCGTGGCGGAAGCTGACGGAGTTATATCGTCGTGCCCGTCTGCTTGATGACGCCATCAGCAAAGCGCAGGAAAAGGGCGAATTTGATATCGTCTTTTCGCATCTGCACAAAACCGATCGCATCGTGTCGCATACGCGGGTTCTCGATCGCAAAAAAATCTGGTACTGCGTCCACGGCATGTTCTCGTTTGCCTACCTCGGCCATCGTCGGGGTTTATCGCGCTGGTTTAAGCAGGCAAAAATTCGTCATGTCTATGAAAACAGCCAGGTGGTGGCCGTTTCAAATGCCGTGCTGGAAGATTTAACCCAGCAACTCGGCATTCATTTACGGCGCCAGACCGTCATCCATAATCCATTCGATATCGCCAGGATCCAGCAACTCATGCAGGAGCCATGCGAAATGCAGGGCCAGAACTACATCATCCACGTCGGTCGTTACCATGAACACAAACGCCATGACCGCCTGCTGCGCGCCTGGGCGAAAAGCGGCATTGATGCATCACTGGTGATGATGGGAAACGGCAATGATCGGCAACGCGAACGGTTACAATCCCTCGCCGCCGAGCTGGGCGTTGAGGATAGAGTCACTTTCAGCGCCTTTGTTCCGAATCCGTACCCGTGGATTAAAAATGCGCGTTTGCTGGTGCTCAGTTCAGACTGCGAAGGGTTCGGCAACGTTCTGGTTGAAGCCATAATCTGTCATACTCCGCCGGTAAGTACGCATTGCCCGGGCGGACCTGCCGAAATACTCACCGGCGAACTGGCGCGCGGGCTCTCGGAAATGAGCGATGAGGGTCTGGCGAAGACGATTTCGGATATCTACAATCATCCGCCCGTCATTGATGACTCCACGATTTCAGCCTATAGCATTGAGGCGATTTGCCAGCGTTATCTCTCGCTGGCAGAAAAACATTAATCAGGTATTTTATGCAACTCCCGACATCGCCACTGCTGAGTGTGGTTGTGGCCGTTTATAACGGCGAGGCTTTTTTAGATCAGTTTTTCTCCTGCTTAGTTGCGCAGAACATCGACAGCATGGAAGTCATCATCGTTAATGATGGCTCCACCGATGGCTCTTTGGGCATTGTCGAAAAATGGCGCGAGCAGCTTCCGCACATGCAGGTGCTGGAGCAGGAGAATCAGGGCGTCTCCGCCGCGCGCAATACAGGTCTCGCGGTCGCAACGGGTCAGTACCTCTCTTTTCCTGATATTGATGATTATTTCAAGCCTGGCATGTATCAGCGCCTGCTGGACATGGCGCTGGAGAATACGCTGGACGTCGTCACCTGCAACGGTAACTACGTCTGGGAAAACGACAAAAAACCGTCGCGCCCTATCTTTCCGCTCGATAAGCTGCCATCCACCGGTGTGTTGACCGGCCCGGCCTGGCTGAAACAGGCGCTGGATTCCCGCAAGTTCCTGCACGTCACCTGGCTGAATCTGTATCGCCACGACTTTATTCGTCAGCACAATTTCCACTTCGAGCCCGGTTTACGCCATCAGGATATTCCGTGGACCACCGAAGTGCTGCTGGTCGCCGAACGCGTTCAGTACACCAGCGAGCAGTTTTACGATTACTACATCCATTCCGCCTCGGTTTCCCATAAACCCGACACCGACGACACGCTGATCCGCTCCGCGCGGCACTACATGAAGATTCTGCAAATGCTGGATGCCATCAACCAGCGTTACCCGGATAAAGTCAGCCGTATTCCGGCCTGCCACTGGCAAATCGCCAAAGAAGGGTTAGGGATCATTCATACCTTCGACAATATGAAGGACGAACAGAAAAAGGCGATGATCATTCGGGAGTTCTTTGAACGCGGCATCTGGACACTGATCTGGAAGAGTGCGAAAAGCCCGCGACTGCGCTGGCGGCTTGGTCGTCGGTACTTTCGTTTGAAGCGTTATATTTAGGGAGTAGCTTTACTCCGGCTAAATGCTTAGAATTTGCCCGCTAAAACAAAAAACGGATATCACTCTTGGAATTGCTTTATACCGCCCTGCTCTACCTTATTCAGCCGCTGGTCTGGTTGCGATTGCTGTTACGCAGCCGGAAAGCGCCCGCTTACAGAAAACGCTGGGCCGAAAGGTACGGCTTTTGTAAAAACAAGGTGGCGCCGGAGGGTATTCTTCTGCACTCCGTTTCCGTCGGCGAAACGCTGGCGGCTATTCCGTTAGTTCGCGCGCTGCGCCACCGTTATCCGACCCTGCCGATTACCGTGACAACCATGACCCCAACGGGTTCTGAACGTGCCATGTCGGCGTTCGGTAAAGACGTTCATCACGTTTATCTGCCTTACGATCTTCCCTGCGCCATGAACCGTTTTCTCGATACCGTGCGTCCGAAGCTGGTGATCGTGATGGAAACAGAGCTGTGGCCCAACATGATCTCTGCGCTTAATAAGCGCAAAATCCCGCTGGTCATCGCCAATGCGCGCCTTTCTGAGCGCTCGGCGAAAGGCTATGGCAAGCTGGGCAGTTTCATGCGTCGGTTGCTGAGTAAAATCACGCTGATCGCCGCGCAGAACGAAGAAGACGGCAACCGTTTTCTCTCCCTGGGCCTGAAACGCAATCAACTGGCGATTACCGGCAGCCTGAAATTTGATATTTCCGTCACGCCAGAACTTGCCGCGCGCGCTATCACCCTGCGTCGCCAGTGGGCGCCGCGTCGCCAGGTCTGGATAGCCACCAGCACCCACGACGGTGAAGAACAAATTATTCTGCAGGCGCACAAGGAACTGCTGAAAAGCTTCCCGGAACTCCTGCTGATTCTGGTTCCCCGCCACCCTGAACGTTTCAACGATGCCCGTCAGATGGTGCAAAAAGCGGGCATGAGCTTCACCCTGCGCAGCACTGGCGAGATCCCGTCCGGCAGTACGCAGGTGGTGATTGGCGACACGATGGGCGAACTGATGCTGTTGTACGGCATTGCCGATCTCGCGTTTGTGGGCGGTAGCCTGGTGGAGCGTGGCGGTCATAACCCGCTCGAACCCGCCGCACACGCCATTCCGGTACTGATGGGGCCGCACACGTTCAACTTTAAAGATATCTGCGCCCGTCTTCAGCAAGCCGACGGCCTGATCACCGTGACCGATGAAGCCTCGCTGGTTAAAGAGGTCGCCAATCTGCTTACCGACGAAGATTATCGCCTGTGGTATGGCCGACACGCGGTCGAGGTGCTACACCAGAATCAGGGCGCGCTGTCGCGTCTGCTGGAGTTACTTCAACCCTACCTGCCACAGCGGAGCCACTAATGACCATGCGCCTGTCGGTGGTGATGATCGCAAAAAATGCAGCCGACCTGCTGGTGGAGTGCATCGCCTCGGTTCGCTGGGCCGATGAAATCATCCTGCTGGACTCCGGCAGCAGCGACAATACCGTGGAACTGGCGCAGAGCCTCGGCGTAAAGGTATACAGCCACACCGACTGGCAAGGCTACGGCCCTCAGCGCCAGCGCGCGCAGTCGTATGCGACGGGTGATTATGTCCTGATGATCGACACCGACGAGCGCGTGACGCCTGAACTGGAGCAGTCTCTGCGCCAGGTGCTGGCCTCGCCGCAGCCCGGTGCGGTCTATAGCATCGCGCGGCAGAACTATTTCTTGGGTCGTTTTATGCGCCACAGCGGCTGGTATCCGGATCGTGTTATACGCTTGTACGAACGCGAACGTTTTCAGTATAACGATAACCAGGTACACGAATCGCTCGACTGTCAGGGCGCCCCGATCATCGAACTGAACGGTGATTTGCGCCACCTGACCTGCCGCGATTTTGCCAGCTTCCAGCAAAAACAACTCGCTTATGCCACGGCATGGGCGCAGGAACGCCATCAGAAGGGCAAACGCGTGACGCTGGCGGGTGTCTTCGGGCATACACTGGGCGCGTTTGTGAAAACGCTGCTGATTCGCGGGGGCGTGCTGGATGGCGCGCAGGGATGGTTACTGGCGGTGGTCAACGCGCAGTATACTTTCAACAAATACACCGGGCTGTGGGCGCTGAACCATGGCTACTCAGAATCAGAGAAAGCGTAAACATGGCGACAAAAGCGATCTATCCAGGCACCTTCGACCCAATCACCAACGGACATATCGATATCGTCACTCGCGCGGCCTGTATGTTCGATACAGTGATCCTGGCGATTGCCGCCAGTCCGGGCAAAAAGCCGATGTTTGACCTTGACGAACGCGTCGCGCTGGCACAGCAGGCGACCGCACATCTGAGTAACGTCGTGGTGATGGGGTTTGGCGATCTGATGGCCAATTTCGCCCGCGCGCAGCAGGCGAATATCCTGATCCGCGGGCTGCGGGCGGTCGCTGACTTTGAATACGAAATGCAACTGGCGCATATGAATCGCCACCTGATGCCGGAACTGGAAAGCGTTTTCCTGATGCCGTCAAAAGAGTGGTCGTTTATTTCGTCATCGCTGGTGAAAGAAGTCGCACGTCATCATGGTGACGTCACCCACTTCCTGCCCCCTCACGTGCATCAGGCGTTGCTGGAAAAACTCAAATAATCACTTCTGACAGTGGCGGCAATAAAAGGTCGCGCGCTGGGCGTGTTTGCTGGCGATAATCGGCGCACCGCACACGCGGCAGGGCTCACCCTTGCGGCCATAGACCTGTAATTCCTGCGCAAAATAACCGGGTTTACCGTCACTTTGCAGGAAATCCTTCAGCGTGGTTCCGCCCTGTTCAATCGACCGTAGCAGCACGGTTTTTATCGCCTGAACCAGTAATTCACACTCTTCCCGCGACAGCGACGAAGCCATGCGATCAGGATGGATCCCGGCGGCAAACAGCGATTCGCTGGCATAGATATTCCCTACACCCACCACCAGTTTGTTATCCATCAGCCACGGTTTAATGGCGATTTTCTTCTTCGCGCATTTTTGCTGCAGATAGTCGCTGTTGAACGCATCACTCAGCGGTTCCGGCCCGAGGTGCGCCAGCACGTTGTGCCCTTCAAGTTCTTTGGTCCACAACCAGGCACCAAAACGGCGAGGATCGGTGTAGCGCAGCACTTTGCCATTACTGAGCACCAGATCAACATGGTCATGTTTTTCGGCCGGGATTTCTTCGGCGAGAATACGCAGGCTGCCGGACATACCGAGGTGGATAATGATCCAGCCATCAGGCAGTTCAAGCAGCAGGTATTTGGCGCGACGCTGAACGCTCAGCACCGGCTTATCGCTCAGGCGATGAATTTCTTCTGAAACGGGCCAGCGCAGACGACCATTGCGCACCACGGCATGCAGTATGGTTGCTCCCACCAGATGCGGCTCGATACCGCGACGGCTGGTTTCTACCTCGGGTAATTCCGGCATGGTTTTATTCTCCTGGCCCTGAAAACAGAAAACCCCGCCGGAGCGAGGTTTTCGTACAATCCACTAAAATTATTTGATTTTAGCTTCTTTGTAAAGAACGTGCTGACGGACCACTGGATCGAATTTTTTCAGTTCCAGTTTTTCCGGCTTAGTACGTTTGTTCTTCGTGGTGGTATAGAAGTGACCCGTACCAGCAGAAGAAACCAGCTTGATCTTCTCACGAATACCTTTAGCCATGATTTATTTCCTCTCTAAGTACTTAGTACTTTTCGCCACGGGCACGCAGCTCAGACAGAACTGTATCGATGCCTTTCTTATCAATTACACGCATACCTTTAGCAGATACACGCAGGGTGACAAAACGCTTCTCGCTCTCAACCCAGAAACGGTGAGAGTGCAGGTTCGGCAGGAAACGGCGTTTAGTCGCGTTCAGTGCGTGGGAACGGTTGTTACCGGTCACCGGACGCTTGCCAGTAACTTGGCAGACTCGGGACATGTCTATTCTCCAAAAATCAAATTAGCTCGAGCTTCGTATGGGGTATTGGCGCCTCGTCAGGCTGTAAAGCCCAGTCATGGCGGTTCTTAGTGAACCCCCGATTGCCAGGCCCAAATGCCAAACCCGAGATTCTCAAAGGTGGCGTAGTATACGCTGAGTCGGCGGTGTGCTCAAGTCCCGAACAGACAAAGATCCCGATGGATCGCGCGATCGGCGCTAAATCCAGCCGCGTTCCGCAAAAGAAACCGACTCCCCATGACCAATAACCAGATGGTCGAGAACGCGTATATCCATGAAATAACAGCATTTCATGATTTCTTTCGTGATTATTCTATCCGCTTTGCTCGGCTCTGCCAAACCAGAAGGATGATTATGGGCGAGGATCAGCGACGACGCGTTCACTTTGATGGCTTCTCGTACAATTTCCCGGGGATAAACCTCAACATGGCTGAACGTCCCGGCAAAAAGCCGGCTGTGCTTAATCACCCGGTTCTGATTATCAAGGAAGATCACCAGAAAGATCTCGCGTTCCTCATCCGCCAGCTGGCTTTGCAGAAACTCCCGCGTCATGTCCGGGCTGGAGAGCGAATACGTTTCCTGCACCCGCGTGTTGTAGTAGCGTTTCGCCAGCTCGGCAATCCCTTTCAACTGGGCGAATGTGGCGACACCCATGCCGTACACCTCGGTGATCTCTTTTCTGTCCGCCGACAGCAAACCATAGAGCGAACCAAAATGCTGCAACAGTTCCAGCGACCAGCTGAGGACATCTTTCCCGCGCGTTCCCGTACGCAAAAAGAGCGCCAGCAGTTCAACATCCGAGAGCGCTTCAATGCCGCTACGCAGCATTTTTTCCCGCGGCATGATGTATTCCATTGATTCCATTATTGCTCCTTTGTCTCCTCACGCCAGAGAGTGGCACACTCCGCCACGCTCGCCGACAGGCTTCTTTTCGTCTTGCGTAGCGCCTCGCAAAGTGGAGCCGCCACAAGCGCACGACCGCGAAAGGATTGTGATAAAATGTCCCACTCTGGTTTACCCCAACAGGAAAGAATCATGATGAGCCTGGCCGGTAAGAAAATCGTTCTTGGCGTGAGCGGCGGTATCGCGGCTTATAAAGCGCCCGAACTGGTGCGTCGTCTTCGCGAGCGCGGCGCTGAAGTGCGCGTCGCCATGACTGACGCGGCAAAAGCGTTTATCACGCCGATGAGTCTGCAGGCGGTATCGGGTTATCCGGTGTCCGACAGCCTGCTGGATCCGGCTGCCGAAGCCGCCATGGGCCATATCGAGCTCGGCAAGTGGGCCGATCTGGTCATCCTTGCCCCGGCCACGGCCGATTTAATTGCCCGCATCGCCGCGGGTATGGCCAATGATCTGGTGTCGACGATTTGTCTGGCGACGCCATCACCGGTGGCTATCGTTCCGGCGATGAACCAACAGATGTACCGCGCCGCCGCCACGCAGCATAATCTCAGCGTGCTGGCGTCGCGCGGCGTTCTGTTGTGGGGCCCGGACAGCGGCAGTCAGGCGTGTGGCGACGTTGGCCCAGGCCGGATGCTCGACCCGCTGACGATTGTCGACATGGCTGCCACTCACTTCTCGCCTGTCAACGATCTGCAACATCTCAACATCATGATTACCGCGGGCCCGACTCGCGAACCGCTGGATCCGGTGCGTTACATTACCAATCACAGTTCCGGTAAAATGGGCTTTGCGATTGCCGCTGCGGCGGCAAAACGCGGTGCGAATGTGACGCTAATCAGCGGCCCTGTATCGTTGCCTACCCCGCCGTTTGTGCAACGGGTAGATGTTACAACAGCGCTGGAAATGGAAGCTGCTGTGCAGGCTTCTGTGCAGAATCAGCAGATTTTTATTGGCTGCGCCGCCGTTGCCGACTATCGTGCCGCTGCCATTGCCGATGCAAAAATTAAAAAGCAGGGCGACGAATTAACGATAAAAATGGTGAAAAACCCTGATATCGTGGCGGGCGTGGCCGCGCTGACCCGCCACCGTCCCTTTGTCGTAGGATTTGCCGCAGAAACGAATAATGTGGAAGAATACGCGCGGCAAAAACGCGTCCGTAAAAACCTCGATCTGATTTGTGCTAATGATGTATCGCAAGCAAATCAAGGTTTTAACAGCGACAGCAACGCATTGCATCTTTTCTGGCAAGAAGGAGATAAACGCCTGCCGCTTGAGCGTAAGGAACTCCTGGGCCAACTATTACTGGACGAGATCGTTACCCGTTATGATGAAAAAAATCGACGTTAAGATTCTGGACCCGCGCATTGGCGAACAGTTCCCACTGCCGACCTATGCCACCTCCGGCTCCGCCGGACTTGATCTGCGAGCCTGTCTTGATGACGCCGTAGAGCTTGCGCCGGGTGCCACCACGCTGCTGCCAACCGGCCTGGCGATTCATATCGCTGATCCGTCGCTGGCGGCGGTGATTCTGCCGCGTTCCGGCCTCGGCCATAAGCACGGTATCGTGCTGGGCAACCTTGTCGGCCTGATCGATTCCGATTATCAGGGGCAACTGATGGTTTCCGTGTGGAACCGCGGCCAGGACAGCTTCACTATCCAGCCAGGCGAGCGTGTCGCACAAATGGTCTTTGTGCCCGTTGTCCAGGCAGAGTTTAATCTGGTGGAAGCGTTCGACGAGAGCGATCGCGGCGAAGGTGGTTTCGGCCATTCCGGGCGCCACTAAACAACCACGCCCCACAGCGTAATAATGCTAAAACAAGCCGCAAACACATGTTTGCGGTCGCTGTGTGGATGGCTGCCCGGTAACTGTTTATATTTCAGGGGTATTTTAGAACATGGCAGAAAAACAAACTGCGAAAAGGAACCGTCGCGAAGAAATACTTCAATCTCTGGCGCTCATGCTGGAATCCAGCGATGGCAGTCAACGTATTACTACGGCAAAACTGGCAGCATCCGTGGGTGTTTCCGAAGCGGCGTTGTATCGTCATTTTCCCAGTAAAACCCGCATGTTCGATAGCCTCATTGAGTTTATCGAAGACAGCCTGACGACCCGTATCAACCTGATCATGAAGGATGAAAAAGACACCGCCGCGCGCGTGCGTCTTATCGTGCTACTGGTGCTCGGCTTTGGTGAACGTAATCCGGGGTTAACCCGCATTCTCACCGGCCATGCGCTGATGTTTGAACAGGACAGGTTACAGGGCAGAATCAATCAGCTTTTCGAACGCATTGAATCGCAACTGCGCCAGGTGCTGAGAGAAAAGAAAATGCGTGAAGGCGAAGGGTATCAGACTGACGAAACGCTGCTGGCAAGCCAGTTACTGGCGTATTGCGAAGGGATGCTCTCACGTTTTGTGCGCAGCGAATTTAAATATAGTCCGACGGACGACTTCGACGCCCGCTGGCCGCTCCTCGCCGCACAACTGCAGTAACCACTGGCCCGGTTTGCCACCGGGCAGTTTTCGTTCGGCTTATACGCCATACTCTTTGCGATACGCGCGCACTGCCGCCAGATGTTCCGCCATTTCAGGCTTCTCTTCCAGATAAGCAATCAGATCTTTCAGGGTGATGATCGAAATCACGCCGCAGCCGTAATCACGCTCGACTTCCTGAATCGCGGAAATATCCGCACGGCCACGCTCCTGACGGTCCAGCGAAATCAGCACGCCAGCCAGCGTCGCGCCATGCGCCTGGATAATCTCCATGGACTCACGAATCGCCGTTCCCGCGGTAATCACATCGTCCACCAGCATCACGCGGCCCTGCAACGGGCTGCCTACCAGGTTTCCGCCTTCACCGTGATCTTTGGCTTCTTTGCGGTTAAAGCAGTACGGATAATCACGGTCATGGTGTTCCGCCAGCGCAACGGCTGTGGTGGTGGCAATGGGGATCCCTTTGTAAGCCGGTCCAAACAGCAGGTCAAAATCAATGCCGGAATCCACTAACGCTTCCGCATAGAAACGGCCCAACAGTGCCAGATCGCGCCCGGTATTAAACAGCCCGGCGTTGAAGAAATAGGGGCTCTTACGCCCGGATTTCAGCGTAAATTCGCCAAACTTCAGTACCTGCTTGCCAAGCGCAAATTCAATAAACTGGCGCTGATATGGTTTCATGGATTCGCTCCTCATCTCACTTAATAACAGACAAAAAAAAGGGCGACTACGTCGCCCTGAAATCAATTTTCTAACGCCGCTTTCTGCGTCGCTACAATGGATTCGATTCCCCCCCTGGCCAGTGCCAGCAAGGTGAGAAGTTCTTCGTGGGTGAATGGCTCGCCTTCGGCCGTGCCCTGCACCTCAATGATGCGCCCGTCTTCGGTCATCACGACGTTCATGTCGGTTTCTGCGGCGGAATCTTCAACATACTCCAGATCGCAGACCGCAGCGCCATCCACAATTCCGACCGAAACCGCGGCCACCATCCCTTTCATCGGGTTGGTTTTGAGTTTGCCTGCCGCCACCAGTTTATTCAGCGCATCCGCCAGCGCTACACAGGCACCAGTGATAGACGCGGTGCGGGTGCCACCATCAGCCTGAATCACATCGCAATCGAGGGTAATGGTGAACTCGCCCAGCGTTTTCAGATCCACCGCCGCTCGCAACGCACGGGCGATCAATCGCTGGATTTCCATGGTGCGGCCGCCCTGCTTGCCTTTAGCGGCTTCACGGGCGTTACGGGTGTGGGTCGCACGTGGCAGCATGCCATATTCGGCGGTGATCCAGCCCTGCCCCTGGCCTTTCAGAAAACGGGGAACACCTTCTTCGATCGAGGCGGTACACAATACTTTAGTGTCGCCAAATTCGACCAGCACGGAGCCTTCAGCGTGTTTTGTATAGTTACGGGTCAGGGTTACGGGGCGCACCTGATGAGCGCTACGACCTGCTGGACGCATGATGTTATTCTCCGGCGTGAAACGAATGTGGCTGCGCATTATACGGATTAAACGCGCTTATTCCTATCCCGTACGGTCCCGGAAAGCTATAATCCCCCCATCTCTCCGACAAAAAACGGGAACGTCTATGATCCGCAGTATGACCGCCTATGCCCGGCGTGAAATCAAGGGTGAGTGGGGCACTGCCGCGTGGGAACTGCGCTCGGTAAACCAACGTTATCTGGAAACCTATTTTCGTCTGCCGGAACAGTTCCGCAGCCTTGAGCCTGTGGTGCGTGAGCGCATCCGCGCCCGCCTGACGCGCGGGAAAATCGAATGTAACCTGCGGTTTGAGCCTGATGCCAGTGCGCAAGGGGAATTAATCCTCAATGAAAAACTGGCTAAACAGCTGGTCAGCGCCGCCAACTGGGTCAAAATGCAGAGCGATGAAGGCGAAATCGATCCGGTCGATATTCTGCGCTGGCCTGGCGTAATGGCGGCTCAAGAACAGGATCTGGACGCTATCGCTGCGGAAATCCTCACGGCGCTGGATGGCGCGCTGGATGATTTCATCGTCGCTCGCGAAACTGAAGGTCAGGCGCTGAAAGCGCTGATCGAACAGCGTCTGGAAGGTGTGAGTACGGAAGTGGGTAAAGTCCGCGCGCATATGCCAGAAATCCTGCAATGGCAGCGCGACCGTCTGGTGGCGAAGCTGGAAGAGGCGGAAGTGCAACTGGAAAACAACCGTCTGGAGCAGGAACTGGTGCTGATGGCGCAGCGTATCGACGTTGCCGAAGAGCTGGATCGCCTGGAAGCGCACGTGAAGGAAACCTATAACATCCTGAAGAAGAAAGAAGCGGTCGGCCGCCGTCTCGACTTCATGATGCAGGAATTCAACCGCGAATCGAACACGCTGGCCTCGAAATCCATCAATGCGGAAGTGACCAATTCCGCCATCGAACTGAAAGTGCTGATCGAGCAAATGCGCGAGCAGATTCAGAATATCGAGTAGGATTCAGGTACGTTCAGAACATAAATTCATCATCGCTAAGTCCGCATCATTGCGGACTTTTTTGAAACGTCAGTATTAAGCTTTTTCAAACATAAACATTAGAAATACTTATCCGAAACGCCTCGCGTTAGAAAATCTAAATCGTGATCGTGCGCACAAAACGCTAAGCTGCCGCCATCGTTGACGGGGGCAAGCATGCTGCTACACATTCTCTATTTAATTGGTATCACCGCGGAAGCCATGACCGGGGCGCTGGCCGCAGGTCGCCGCCGCATGGATACCTTTGGTGTCATTATTATTGCTACTGCGACCGCCCTCGGTGGAGGCTCCGTCCGCGACATCCTGCTGGGACACTACCCGCTGGGTTGGGTTAAGCATCCCGAATACGTCATCATTGTTGCCACCGCTGCCGTGTTAACAACCATTTTCGCCCCTGTGATGCCGCACCTTCGTCGGCTTTTTCTGCTGCTGGACGCGCTGGGCCTGGTGGTGTTTTCCATCATCGGCGCGCAAATCGCGCTGGATATGGGCGAAGGGCCGGTTATCGCGACCATCGCTGCCGTTGTCACCGGCGTGTTTGGTGGCGTGCTGCGCGACATGTTCTGCAAACGCATTCCGCTGGTATTCCAGAAAGAACTGTACGCGGGCGTTTCGTTTGCCGCCGCGGTGCTGTACATCGCGCTGCAGCATTACGTCAGCAACCATGACGTGGTGGTGATTTCGACATTGCTGTTCGGTTTTACCGCTCGCCTGCTGGCGCTGCGCCTGAAACTGGGCTTGCCCGTTTTTGATTACAAGCACAGCGCTCACTGAGCAGAAAAACCCGCTATCTTCTGCTCGCTCAACCATGTTGCCAGTTGACCTGTCGCTTCGCTGTGAAGCCACTGGCGGATCTGCGTTGCCCGTTGTACCCCGGTACCGGGCAGCGCTCGCCAGTCCGCATCGCTTTTCGCCATGAGCTGCATCCAGGTATTACCGGCAATACTGTTCAGCGTCTCCTGGCTGAGCGGGATCCCCATCGCGACGATCCAGCGTCGGAAAGGCTGAGTACGGGCGAGGTTAAAACGGTGCCACAGTTGTAACCCCCGGGCGGCGGTTAACCCCGGTGTAGCCTGTAGTTGTTCCGGTGTCAGTGCCAGCCAGGAAAAAAGATGGCTGAAATGATGAGCTCGGTGCAATGTCTGCCAGGTGGCCGCGCCAATGCCGTCGATATCCAGCGCCTGTGGCGAACTGCTCCAGACCAGTCGTGACAGAAACTGTGCTTCGCACTCAGGCGTTGAGAAGTAACAGGTTAATGGCGTGAAATGCGCCGCTGGCGGCTCTGGCTTGTGGCGTTCGGCGCTTCGCCAGACTACGCTGTCAATCCGTGGAATGCCCTGTCCGGCGAGGCTTACCTGTACCTGATCGCCCGGCGCGAGATCCAGATGCTTCCAGCGATTCACTGAGCCAATATTCACCCGCTGCACTCGCTTATCGTCCAGTTGTACCGGCTCAAGCTGCGCAACGACGGCGATTTTTCCGGTGCGACCGACCGTAAAATTGACCGCTTTCACCTCGGCTACCTGCGCCACGGGAGCGTATTTCCACGCCACTATCCAGTTTTCCTGCCCCGGTAACCAGTGCTTACCAGAAGGTTCCGACGCCGCTCTGACCACCACGCCATCCGTCACAAACGGTAGCGGTGAGCTAAACCAGTGCTCGCGCTGCGCTGTAACCTGCGCCACTGTGGTGACGGGCAGGGTGTACTGAGAAACCCAGTCAAAACCGGCGTCTCGCAGCAATGTCAGGCGTTGATTCATGTTTTTCGGGCCATCCGGCCAGGCCCAGACGAACAGCGAGAGCGCCTGCAACGAGGCTGGCGTGCTTTTACGCATCATCGCACCTGCCACTTTCGCCCGGGCGTTCATGCCGCCCATGTGCTTTTGAATGTGCCCGTCGCGCCGCAAAAACAGCTCACCCTGTAATACGCTATTCGCCAGCTCGCCGGTGACTGTCTGTGGAACCGCGGGGATGAGCCTGACGCGCGCCGTCCAGTCCTCCCCTTTTAAACCGTCGCCCCGGCTGATGGCCTGAACCAGCTTGCCCTCGCGATACACCAGCGTCACGGCAACACCGTCGACTTTTGGCTGGATCCATAACGCCGATTTGCCTTTCATCCACCCGGCGAGGGCGGTGGCATCCGGCAGTTTTTTCACGCCAGTATGGGCGACAGGGTGAACGATGCCTTTTTGCAGCATCGGCGGTGTGAGTTCCGGAGATGTCTCTTTCCCGAAGCAACGCCGCCACTGCGCCAGACGCGCGGATAACTGATCGTAAACCGCGTCGTTAACTCCGCTGGCCCCCTGTGACCAGTAAGCGTCGTTCCACTGTGCTATCTGCTCACTCAGCCGCGCAATCTCCTCGTCAGCCCTGGCGGTTGACCAGACAGGGCATGCCGCGCTCACTGAACCACAGACCATAAAAACCAGCCACCATCCCCATTTCGCCATTGTTGTGTCTCCTTTCAGGCATCTTCGCGGATTTAACGCGTTGATTTCTTTTATGGCGATGCACAATGTCTGGCGTTGCGTAGCGGATTCCAGGGTTTTAGCGTTGTTGCAGCAACTGACAAGGAAATCAGGAAAACTGCGCGCAAAATGCAATTAACCGCGGTAAAAAGTGTGACAAAAGCTACGTCACCCGAGCGCGGCGTGTATAATAGGCTCGTATGTAGACTTCTCTCGATAACCACATACAAAAGACTCTCATGGCTCAAGGCACGCTTTATATTGTTTCTGCCCCCAGTGGCGCGGGTAAATCAAGCCTGATTCAGGCGCTGTTAAAAACCCAACCGTTGTACGACACCCAGGTTTCTGTTTCACATACCACGCGCGCGCCGCGTCCGGGTGAAGTGCACGGCGAACACTATTACTTCGTCAATCATGATGAATTCCGTCAGATGATTGGCAAAGACGCGTTTCTTGAGCACGCAGAGGTTTTTGGTAACTATTACGGCACCTCTCGTGAAACCATCGAGCAGGTATTAGCCTCTGGCGTTGACGTATTCCTGGATATCGACTGGCAAGGCGCGTTGCAAATTCGCCAGAAAATGCCGCAAGCGCGCAGCATTTTTATTCTGCCGCCCTCGAAAGAGGAACTGGATCGCCGGTTGCGTGGACGCGGCCAGGATAGCGAAGAGGTGATTGCAAAACGTATGGCGCAGGCAGTTGCAGAAATGAGCCATTACGCGGAATATGATTACCTTATTGTGAACGATGATTTCGACACCGCGCTGGGCGATCTGAAAACCATCATTCGCGCTGAACGTCTGCGCATGAGCCGCCAAAAGCAGCGACATGACGCTTTAATCAGCAAACTATTGGCAGACTGAACCCACTTTCAGTATCATGCCCAGTCATTTCTTCACCTGTGGAGCATTTTAAGTATGGCACGCGTAACTGTTCAGGACGCTGTAGAGAAAATTGGTAACCGTTTTGACCTGGTACTGGTCGCCGCGCGTCGCGCTCGTCAGATGCAGGTAGGCGGAAAAGATCCGCTGGTACCGGAAGAAAACGATAAAACCACCGTTATCGCGCTGCGCGAAATCGAAGAAGGCCTGATTAACAACCAGATCCTCGACGTACGTGAGCGCCAGGAGCAGCAAGAGCAGGAAGCCGCAGAACTGCAGGCCGTAACCGCCATTGCTGAAGGTCGTCGTTAATTAAACCTGCGGGTCGCCCTTGTATCTGTTTGAAAGCCTGAATCAGCTGATTCAAACTTACCTGCCTGAAGATCAGATCAAGCGTCTTCAGCAGGCGTATCTCGTTGCACGTGACGCTCACGAGGGCCAGACACGTTCAAGCGGTGAACCTTATATCACGCACCCGGTGGCGGTGGCCTGTATCCTGGCCGAGATGAAACTCGACTACGAAACGCTGATGGCCGCTCTGCTGCATGACGTGATTGAAGATACCCCCGCCACCTACCAGGATATGGAACAGCTGTTTGGCAAAAGCGTTGCCGAACTGGTGGAAGGGGTGTCGAAACTTGATAAGCTCAAGTTTCGCGACAAGAAAGAGGCGCAGGCCGAAAACTTTCGCAAGATGATTATGGCGATGGTGCAGGATATCCGCGTCATTCTCATCAAACTCGCTGACCGCACCCATAATATGCGCACGCTGGGCGCTCTCCGCCCGGACAAGCGTCGACGCATCGCCCGTGAAACCCTCGAAATCTATAGCCCGCTGGCACACCGTTTAGGTATTCATCACATTAAAACTGAGCTTGAAGAGCTGGGTTTTGAAGCGTTGTACCCGAACCGCTATCGCGTGATTAAAGAGGTGGTGAAAGCTGCCCGCGGCAACCGTAAAGAGATGATTCAGAAAATCCTCTCTGAAATCGAAGGGCGTTTGCAGGAGGCGGGCATTCCCTGTCGCGTGAGCGGTCGTGAGAAGCATCTGTACTCCATCTACTGCAAAATGGTGCTGAAAGAGCAGCGTTTTCACTCCATCATGGATATCTACGCGTTCCGCGTAATTGTTCATGACCCGGATACCTGCTACCGCGTACTCGGCCAGATGCACAGCCTGTACAAGCCCCGTCCCGGGCGAGTTAAAGACTATATCGCCATTCCAAAGGCCAACGGCTATCAGTCGCTGCACACCTCCATGATTGGCCCGCACGGGGTGCCGGTTGAAGTTCAGATCCGTACTGAAGATATGGATCAAATGGCGGAAATGGGGGTCGCGGCGCACTGGGCTTACAAAGAGCATGGCGGCGAAAGCAGCACTACGGCACAAATCCGCGCCCAGCGCTGGATGCAGAGCCTGCTGGAACTCCAGCAAAGCGCCGGTAGCTCGTTTGAATTTATCGAAAGCGTAAAATCTGATCTCTTCCCGGATGAGATTTATGTTTTCACACCGGAAGGCCGCATTGTCGAATTACCGGCAGGCGCAACGCCGGTCGACTTCGCCTACGCGGTGCATACCGATATCGGTCACGCCTGCGTTGGCGCCCGCGTCGACCGCCAGCCTTACCCGCTGTCGCAACCGCTTTCCAGTGGTCAAACCGTTGAAATCATCACCGCCCCCGGCGCGCGCCCTAACGCCGCCTGGCTGAACTTTGTGGTGAGCTCGAAAGCGCGCGCTAAAATCCGCCAGTTGCTGAAAAACCTCAAACGTGATGATTCCGTCAGCCTGGGGCGTCGCCTGCTTAACCATGCGTTAGGCGGCAGCCGCAAACTGGCCGAAATCCCACAAGAGAACATTCAGCGCGAGCTTGATCGCATGAAACTGGCAAGCCTTGATGATCTGCTGGCGGAAATCGGCCTCGGCAATGCAATGAGCGTCGTGGTCGCGAAAAACCTGTTGCAGGGCGAAGCCGCTACGGCAGCACCGTCAACGGCGCAGGGCCACGGACATCTGCCGATCAAAGGCGCGGATGGCGTGCTGATCACCTTCGCCAAGTGCTGTCGCCCGATTCCCGGCGATCCGATCATCGCTCACGTCAGTCCTGGCAAAGGGCTGGTGATCCACCATGAATCCTGTCGCAACATTCGTGGCTATCAGAAAGAGCCCGAGAAATTCATGGCGGTGGAGTGGGATAAAGAGACCGAGCAGGAATTCATCACCGAAATTAAGGTGGATATGTTCAACCACCAGGGTGCGCTGGCAAACCTGACGGCAGCGATCAACACCGCGACGTCCAACATTCAGAGCCTGAATACGGAAGAGAAAGACGGCCGCGTATACAGCGCGTTTATCCGTCTGACCGCCCGCGATCGCGTTCATCTGGCGAATATCATGCGTAAAATTCGCGTGATGCCAGACGTGATTAAAGTCACCCGTAACCGAAACTAGAAACATGAATCAGAAACGTTATGAGCGCATTTGTGAAATGCTCGCCCGACGCCAGCCTGACCTGACCGTCTGTATGGAGCAGGTCCACAAACCTCATAATGTCTCCGCTATCATTCGTACCGCCGATGCGGTTGGCGTGCATGAAGTGCATGCCATCTGGCCTGGTAATCGCATGCGCACCATGGCATCCACGGCGGCGGGCAGCAACAGCTGGGTCAGCGTCAAAACGCACCCGACGATTGACGACGCTGTTACGCACCTGAAAGCGCGTGGCATGCAGGTACTGGCAACGCACCTTTCCGGGAAAGCCGTTGATTTTCGCGACATCGACTACACCCGCCCGACCTGCATTCTGATGGGTCAGGAGAAAACCGGGATCAGCCAGCAAGCCCTGGCGCTGGCGGACCAGGAGATCATCATCCCGATGATCGGCATGGTGCAGTCGCTGAACGTCTCCGTCGCTTCCGCGTTAATCCTCTATGAAGCGCAGCGCCAGCGGCAGAACGCCGGTATGTACGAGCGTGACAACAGTATGCTGCCGGAAGAGGAACAACAGCGTTTGCTGTTTGAAGGCGGTTATCCGGTGCTGGCGCGCGTCGCGAAGCGCAAAAAATTGCCTTACCCTCATGTGAATGCGTCCGGCGATATCGAAGCCGATGCAGCATGGTGGGCCACGATGCAGGCAGCGAGATAAGCCATGAGCGGCCGTCTGCTGGATGCCGTTCCGCTGAGTTCGCTCACCGGCGTTGGCGCGGCGCAGACCAGTAAGCTCGCCAAAATCGGCCTGCATACCGTGCAGGATTTACTCCTCCATCTGCCGCTGCGTTACGAAGATCGCACCCAACTCTACCCCATTAACGACCTGCTCCCCGGCGTCTACGCGACCGTGGAAGGCGAAGTGCTGAACTGCAACATCTCGTTTGGCGGCCGTCGGATGATGACCTGCCAGATCAGCGATGGCACCGGCATTCTCACCATGCGTTTTTTCAACTTCAACGCGGCGATGAAAAACAGCCTCGCGACCGGGCGTCGCGTGCTGGCCTATGGTGAAGCCAAACGCGGCAAATATGGCGCGGAAATGATCCACCCGGAATACCGCGTGCAGGGCGATCTCAGTACGCCGGAGCTGCAGGAAACGCTGACGCCGGTTTACCCGACGACCGAAGGCGTCAGGCAGGCGACGCTGCGCAAGCTCACCGATCAGGCGCTCGATTTGCTCGACACCTGCGCCATTACTGAACTGCTGCCACCCGATCTGGCGCAAGGAATGATGAGCCTGCCTCAAGCGCTGCGCACGCTGCATCGCCCGCCACCGACCATGCAGCTGAGCGACCTCGAAACCGGGCAACACCCGGCGCAACGGCGCCTGATTCTCGAAGAGCTGTTGGCGCATAACCTGAGCATGCTGGCGTTGCGCGCGGGCGCTCAGCGTTATCACGCCCAGCCACTCAGCCCGAAAGACGATTTGAAAAACCAGCTACTGGCCGCACTGCCGTTTAAACCTACCGGCGCGCAGGAACGTGTGGTCGCGGAAATCGAACGCGATATGGCGCTGGATATACCGATGATGCGTCTGGTGCAGGGCGATGTCGGTTCCGGTAAAACGCTGGTTGCCGCGCTGGCTGCGCTGCGGGCAATTGCCCATGGCAATCAGGTGGCGCTGATGGCGCCGACAGAGCTGCTCGCCGAACAGCATGCCAACAACTTCCGCAACTGGTTTGCCCCACTCGGCATTGAAGTGGGCTGGCTGGCGGGTAAACAGAAAGGCAAAGCGCGACAGGCGCAGCAGGAAGCCATCGCCCTCGGTCAGGTACAGATGGTTGTCGGCACCCATGCTATTTTTCAGGAACAGGTGCAGTTCAACGGCCTGGCGCTGGTGATCATCGATGAACAGCACCGTTTCGGCGTGCATCAGCGGCTGGCGCTGTGGGAAAAAGGCCAGCAGCAGGGTTTCCATCCGCATCAGTTGATCATGACCGCCACGCCGATTCCTCGCACCCTGGCAATGACTGCCTACGCCGATCTCGACACGTCCGTCATTGACGAACTGCCGCCGGGGCGTACGCCGGTATCGACTGTCGCCATCCCGGATACCCGTCGCCACGAGATTATCGACCGCGTGCGCCACGCCGGTACTGCTGAAGGGCGCCAGGCGTACTGGGTCTGTACACTCATTGAAGAGTCAGAGTTACTGGAAGCCCAGGCGGCAGAAGCCACCTGGGAAGAGCTTAAACTGGCACTGCCGGAACTGAAAATCGGTCTGGTACACGGTCGCATGAAGCCTGCTGAGAAGCAGGACGTCATGCAGGCATTTAAACAGGGCGACCTGCAACTGCTGGTAGCAACGACGGTCATTGAAGTGGGTGTGGACGTCCCTAACGCCAGCCTGATGATCATTGAAAACCCGGAACGGCTTGGCCTCGCGCAACTCCACCAGTTACGCGGGCGTGTCGGGCGCGGTGCCGTGGCTTCCCACTGCGTACTGCTCTACAAATCACCGCTGTCGAAAACTGCGCAAAAGCGTTTACAGGTATTGCGCGACAGCAATGACGGTTTCGTGATTGCCCAGAAAGACCTGGAGATCCGCGGCCCTGGCGAACTGCTCGGCACGCGCCAGACCGGTAACGCGGAGTTTAAAGTCGCGGACCTGCTGCGTGATCAGGGCATGATCCCCGACGTTCAGCGCATTGCCCGTCATATTCACGAACGTTATCCGGCGCAGGCACAGGCACTGATCGAACGCTGGATGCCGGAAACAGAACGCTATTCCAACGCGTAGTCCCCGAGCGGAGCGGACTTCGCCCATTTTCCTCCTGAAGAGTTTGTTATGAAACGAGAACTTGCCATCGAATTTTCACGCGTCACCGAAGCCGCCGCGCTGGCGGGCTATAAGTGGCTGGGCCGTGGTGATAAAAACACGGCGGACGGCGCGGCGGTCAACGCCATGCGCATCATGCTGAACCAGGTCAATATCGATGGCACCATCGTGATTGGCGAAGGCGAGATCGACGAAGCGCCGATGCTCTACATCGGCGAAAAAGTCGGCACCGGTAAAGGCGACGCGGTTGATATCGCCGTTGATCCGATTGAAGGTACCCGTATGACCGCGATGGGCCAGGCCAATGCGCTGGCGGTGCTGGCCGTGGGCGATAAAGGCACCTTTCTCAACGCGCCTGACATGTACATGGAAAAGCTGATCGTCGGCCCTGGCGCGAAAGGCGCCATCGACCTTAATCTGCCGCTGGCGGATAACCTGCGTAACGTCGCTGCCGCGCTCAATAAACCGCTCAGCGAGCTGACGGTGACCATTCTGGCGAAACCACGCCACGACACGGTTATCGCCGATATGCAGCAGCTTGGCGTACGCGTTTTTGCAATTCCTGATGGCGACGTGGCTTCCTCCATCCTTACCTGTATGCCGGACAGCGAAGTGGACGTGCTGTACGGCATTGGCGGCGCGCCGGAAGGCGTGGTTTCTGCGGCGGTGATCCGCGCGCTCGATGGTGATATGCACGGTCGGTTGCTGCCTCGTCATGAGGTAAAAGGCGACAACGACGAAAACCGCCGGATCGGTGAAAACGAGCTGGCGCGCTGTAAAGCGATGGGGATCGCCGCGAATCAGGTGCTGCAACTGAGCGACATGGCGCGCAACGATAACGTGATTTTCTCCGCCACCGGCATCACCAAAGGCGACCTGCTGGACGGCATCAGCCGCAAGGGGAATATCGCCACCACCGAAACCCTGCTGATCCGCGGGAAATCACGCACCATTCGCCGCATTCAGTCCATTCATTATCTCGATCGTAAAGACCCGGATGTGCAGCGCCATATCCTGTAAGCCATTTGTCTGATTGAGCTTTCCGGCCCTGCGGGGCTGGAAATCTGCGCCCTGAGTGGCGAAGATAAGGTATCGCATCAGAACAGGAGAAGATTATGGCGGACTGGGTTACTGGCAAAGTGGCGAAGGTGGAATACTGGACCGACGCACTGTTTAGTCTTACCGTCCATGCGCCTGTTCAGCCATTCACTGCCGGGCAGTTCACCAAACTGGGGCTGGAGATCGACGGCGAACGCGTCCAGCGTGCCTACTCCTACGTTAATGCTCCTGCTAACCCGGATCTTGAGTTTTACCTGGTGACCGTTCCCGATGGCAAACTGAGCCCACGTCTGGCCGCGCTGAAACCGGGCGACGATATCCAGCTGGTCAGCGAAGCCGCCGGATTCTTTGTACTTAACGAAGTTCCCGACTGCGAGACGCTGTGGATGCTGGCAACCGGCACCGCGCTTGGCCCGTATCTCTCGATTTTGCAGGACGGCAACGATCTTGACCGCTTTAAAAACCTGGTGCTGGTTCATGCGGTACGTTACGCCGCGGATTTAAGCTACCTGCCGCTGATGCTCGAACTGCAGAAGCGCTATGAAGGGAAGCTGCGGATCCAGACGGTGGTGAGTCGCGAAACGCTGTCTGGCTCGCTGACCGGACGCATTCCGGCGCTGATTGAAAATGGCGAGCTGGAAGCGGTGATCGGTCTGCCGATGACGGCAGAGACCAGCCACGTGATGCTGTGCGGCAACCCGCAAATGGTGCGCGATACCCAGCAATTACTGAAAGACACCCGGCAGATGACCAAACATCTGCGCCGCCGCCCGGGCCATATGACCGCCGAACACTACTGGTGATCAGCGGTATTTCACCTCCTGCGTCTCTTTACCGTATTTATTCTCGCCCTGGGTGCCGACAAACGCGCCCAGGTCAATCAGCATCATCACGATAATCAGCGTCGGAATAAAACGGCCCACACCCCACTGCCAAATACCGGGCAGCATGACCCAGTTTCCGGCGAGCAGCATCCACGCGAGGATCATCAGCAGCGCCCACAGCCCGGATTTCCCGCGATCATGCAGCCGTTTTACGGTAACGGCCGCCGTTGGCCATAACAGGCAGACGAGGGCGAAAGCCGCGGTTTGCAGACTCAGCCAGTTGCTACCGGCGAGGGTAAACAGCACAATCATCGCCAGGATCCAGACGCCTATCCAGATCCAGAAATCACGGCGCCCGAGGCGCCCTTTAATCGAAAAAAGCCACTGCTGTAGGGTCATTTCCCATTCCTTATTCTCATCGTGGCGCGTAGTTTACCCTGGTGACGTCTCTTTTTGACAAGCCAGACGCTTCCCGTTTTAATCGTCAGCAAAGGATCCGAGGATGGTAAAATGAAAAAGTGGATATCGCTGTGTTTCTTAACGCTTGTCGTCACGCTGGCAAGCTATCGTGCGTTGTCGGCTGAAGCGCCCGCCACCACGACGGCACCGTACCTGCTGCCGGGGGCGCCCACGTTCGATCTCTCCATCAGCCAGTTCCGGGAAAAATTCAACGCTGACAATCCCACCCTCGCGCTTAATGAATTTCGTTCCATTGGCGGCAGCCGCGACCCGCTCAATCTCACCCGCGCTGCCACCAAAATTAATGAAAATCTGTACGCTTCTACGGCCCTTGAGCGCGGTACGCTGAAAATAAAATCCATGCAGATCACCTGGCTGCCCATTCAGGGGCCGGAAAAAAAAGCAGCCAGAGATAAAGCGCTGGAATACATGGCCGCCCTCATCCGCACCTTTACCCCGGCACTGACTAAGCCACAAAGTCTGCAAAAGCTGCAAAAATTGCTGACGCTCGGTAAAGGCAAACATTACTACGCGGCCGCAGAAGGCGCGATTCGCTATGTGGTGGCAGATAACGGCGAAAAAGGGCTGACCTTCGCTGTTGAACCGATTAAGCTGGCGCTATCTGAGACCCTCGAGAGCAACAATAAATGATAAAAAGCAAAGCCATCCGGGTCATCAATCTCTATACTGTTTCACAGACAATGCTGCCCTGACGGGTGGTGATATTCCTTAATTCGCTTTTGTAGCGTGGAGAATTAAAATGCGACATCCTTTAGTGATGGGTAACTGGAAACTGAACGGCAGCCGCCACATGGTTAACGAACTGGTTGCGAACCTGCGTAAAGAACTGGCAGGCGTAACGGGTTGTGACGTCGCCATCGCTCCGCCGGAAATGTACCTTGATCTGGCGAAACAGGCCGCTGCTGGCAGCCACATCATCCTGGGCGCGCAGAATGTTGACGTTAACCTGTCCGGCGCATTCACCGGTGAAACCTCCGCTGAAATGCTGAAAGATATCGGCGCGAAATACATCATCATCGGCCACTCTGAGCGTCGCACCTACCACAAAGAATCCGACGAATTCATCGCCAAAAAATTTGCTGTGCTGAAAGAACAGGGTCTGACCCCGGTACTGTGCATCGGTGAAACCGAAGCAGAAAACGAAGCGGGCAAAACCGAAGAAGTGTGCGCACGTCAGATTGACGCAGTGCTGAAAACGCAGGGCGCTTCCGCGTTCGAAGGCGTGGTTATCGCTTACGAGCCAGTCTGGGCGATCGGTACCGGCAAATCTGCCACCCCGGCGCAGGCACAGGCGGTACATAAATTTATCCGTGACCATATCGCAAAAGCTGATGCGAAAATCGCTCAGCAGGTCATCATCCAGTACGGCGGTTCTGTTAACGCGTCTAACGCGGCAGAACTGTTCACCCAGCCGGACATTGACGGCGCGCTGGTTGGCGGTGCATCCCTGAAAGCAGACGCTTTCGCGGTGATCGTTAAAGCAGCTGAAGCCGCTAAACAGGCGTAATGCTGTTGTGGCGGGTGGCGCTTGCGCTTACCCGCCCTACAAAACGACTACAACTGATCCAACACCCTGAACCACAGATAATCCAGTGGCAGCAGAATCAGATAGCTCGCTAACGCCAGCGCCACGCACAGCATCATCCCCGCCCGCGCAGGCACCTTTCCTAATCCCATCGCCACCACAATCGGCGACGCCTGATAAGGCAACAGCGGTGTGGAATACCCCAGCACCTGAATCATGATCACGCTTAACAGCGGGAACCCGGTGGCATCGGCAAAGCTCTGCGCAAACGTCGTATACAGCGCCGGTACGCCATTGGCGGTCATAATGAAGTTCAGCGCCGTGGTGATCCCGGTCAGCGCGAGGAAACTGACGAACGGGCGTTGCGGGTCGAGCGGCATCACCTTCAGCAGCGCACCGCCTACTGCGTCGCCAATACCGGTTTGCGTGACGATAATGGCCAGTCCGAGGATCCCGGCGACGTAAATGCAGGTGCGAATATTCACGCCGGTCGAGAACTCTTCCCCGCTGATAAACCCGATGCGTGGCAGCAGTGTCACGCAGGCGGCAGCAAGCCCGGTCCACGCGGGGCCAATGCCGTGCCAGCTCTCGGTGACCCACAGGGTCAGCACCACCGCCAGCATCCAGGCCAGCCGTTTTTCGTCTGCGCTCATCGGCGGCGGCGGCGTCAGTTCGCGCGGCGGGTGTGGTTTGCCCGGAAACAGCCAGCAAATCAGGCCAATCAGGATCATGCCTTTCAGCCACCCCAGCACCGGCGTGTGGAGCAACAGATAAGGCACGTAGTTGAGATGAATGCCGTAGGAACCTTCCGACGCCCCGCTCATTACCAGATTCGGCACGTTTGCCGGCAGAATGGTGGCAGAAAGCTGGAAGGTACCGAAACCGACCGCCAGCGCCAGCCCGTACCAGGCACGGGTGTTTTCATGGATACCGGCGCGGGTCGCCATGGCTGCCACCACCGGCATTAACAACGCAATGCGCCCCATGTTCGACGGCATAACAAACGCCAGCGCATAACTGAGCAGCACCACGCTCGCCACCATTTGCAGCCACGAGTCGGTCAGCCGCGACGACAGTGCGCGCGCCGCCCGGTCGGCCAGCCCGGTTTTACGAATGGCGATCCCGAGGACAAACCCGCTGAACACCAGCCAGAAGGCAGAAGAGGCGAAACCGCCGAAAATCATCTCTGCTGGCGCGACTTTTGCCATCATCGCCACCGTAAAAAACAGCAGTGCGGTGATGAATTCCGGCAATAGCGAGGTCGCCCACAGCAGGACGGTGACGCCAACAATCAGAGATGGAAGAAACAGAGGGTGTGAAAGCCAGGACATACCTGTCTCCTGTCGTTTTTTTCAGCAAGAATACGACGACAGAAGAGACAGGTAAATGCCGGAGTTAGTGAGTTATTGCAGAATATCGCATTGATGATCCTGGATTTCTTCCGAAGATGCCAGGTTCAGCGTCAGCAGATTGCGCTCGGTGGCGAGCAATACAAAGGAACCATCGCTCTGCTGCGCCATCGCCAGCGCAAAACGCCCCATATGATCACGCGCTTCCGGCACCTCTTCCGCCAGCATCAGGAACGGGCTGCGCTGCGCCAGCTCGCTTTCCGTTACCCGGCGCGCCAGATATTCGTGCCCCATCAGTCCGCCCGGCAACGGCAGCCAGCGCGTGCTGACAGACGCCATATCGCCGTTAAGCTGTTCACGGACATCTTTTCGCAGGCAGGAAATATGAATATGGAAATGGTTTTGCGTCCGGCCGATACGCGAGTTGATCGCCAGTGAGACGGCCTCATCCGGTACTGGTGCGCCGTGACGCTTGCTCAGCATGTTACGCCCCTGCCACGCCTGCCAGAAAAAGTTCGGCGTCCGCGGGTCGAGCAGCAGCGGGCTTTCGGTACCGTTGATGCGGTACGTTGGCATTAACAGATACTGCAACGGGCCATTGCGATCCTTGAACAGGACATAACCGCCCTGCAAATTCACCTCGTCACAGGGCGCGGTCGGCTGTTGTTGTTGCGCCTTAGGCACGCACTCGCCTAACACCTTGTCGCGCAGCGCGTCAGGGTTGCCGGAATGCAGCCAGTACCAGCCGCCAGCGATGACGGCCACCACGATAATCAGCAGCACCAGCAATATACGTCGTATTCTTCTCATTGTGCTTTCTCTGGTTGAATGCGAACCGGAAGAGTACAGCATAATGATGACCAAATAAAAACGGCCCCGCAGGGCCGCATACTTTTTTCGTATTTACCGCTTACTGATCTGATCGAAGGTACCGCCGTTGGAGAAGTGCTCTTTCTGTGCCTTCGTCCAGCCGCCAAACTCTTCATCAATGGTAAACAGCTTCAGTTTCGGGAATGCGCTGTCATATTTTTTCGCTATCGCCGGATCACGCGGGCGATAAAAGTTCTTCGCCGCGATCTCCTGGCCTTCCGGTGAGTAGAGATATTTCAGATAGGCTTCCGCGACGGCCTGAGTGCCTTTTTTCTCGGCGACTTTGTCGACGACAGAAACGGTCGGCTCAGCCAGAATCGATTCGCTCGGGGTGACGATTTCAAACTTGTCTTTACCCAGCTCGTTAGTCGCCAGCAGCGCTTCGTTTTCCCAGGCAATCAGCACATCACCGATACCGCGTTCCACGAAGGTGTTGGTGGCGCCACGGGCACCGGAATCCAGCACTTCCACGTTTTTAAACAGCGCTTTCACGAATTCCTGCGCTTTTGCCTGATCGCCATTGTTATGGTGCAGCGCGTAACCCCAGGCCGCCAGATAGTTCCAGCGAGCGCCGCCGGAGCTTTTCGGGTTCGGGGTGATGATCGACACGCCCGGCTTAATCAAATCGTTCCAGTCGTGGATCTGTTTCGGGTTGCCTTTACGCACCAGGAAAACGATGGTGGAGGTGTACGGTGCGGAGTTATCCGGCAGGCGCTTGATCCAGTTTTTATCGATGCGGCCACGCTCGGCAATGGCATCAACGTCATAGGCCAGCGCGAGGGTGACCACGTCCGCTTCAAGACCGTTGATCACCGACGTCGCCTGTTTGCCCGATCCGCCGTGCGACTGGCGAATCACCACGTTATCGCCGGTTTCCTGTTTCCAGTGCGCGCTGAATGCTTTGTTGTACTGTTCATACAGTTCGCGTGTCGGATCATACGATACGTTTAATAACTGAATATCCTTTGCCAGAATGCTGGTAGAGACCAGCAAAAGCGTTAACCCCAAATGCCACTTTTTCATCGCCCGCTCTCTTATGCTGTGTTGTGATGAAAACAGCCTGCCAGAAAGCGATCCAATGATTAAAGAATAAAAAAAGATTTGCTATAACCGGAGGGCATAAATCAGAGAAATAAAAACCCCCGGCGGCGTCACGGGGGTTTTCAGAGCTATTCGGAGATGTCGTCTTTACGGCTGCGCAGGCGGAAACCAATCCAGAACACCATCACCACCGACAGCACGGCAGGCAGGAAGTTGGAGCCGATATCCGGGTATTCTGCGCGCACGACGGTGCTGTAAAGCAGCACGCCGAGGATGAAAAAAGCCGCGGCCAGACCCGGCAGGCCGACCGGCATGGTGCGGTTCTGATAGCGTTGATGCAGGCAGTAAGCCGCCAGCAGCAGCGAGATAATCGGGAAGATGGAGAAAGGCACAATAGCGCTGAAAACCGCTGAGAATGTACCGTTGATCGATAAGCCGGCAACCAGGGCCAGCAAGAGCGTACCTTTATCCTGCACTGACTGTTTCATTACTTTTCCTTCACCTGGTCGGAATGATGTGAACTCTTTTCCTGCTCCCGGCGATACCAGTAATACGCGCCTTTGGAGATCATCCGCAGCTGTAAAACCAGTCGCTCTTCTAATTGCCGACGCTGTTCCGCGCCAACATCCAGCGCCTCCGCGCCTGCGCTGAACACGATGGTGACCATCGCTTCAGCCTGTGCTTCGGTAAAGGCACGTGGCATATGGTTTTCGATTTCCAGATAGTCCGCGAGTTCCGCAATAAAGTGCTGAATTTCACGCGCGACGGCGGCACGAAACGCGGGGGATGTTCCGGAACGTTCACGCAACAATAAGCGGAAGGCGTTAGGGTTATTGCTAATAAATTCCATAAATGTAGAGACGGACGTGCGGATCACGCTGCCGCCTTTAGCAATGCGTTGACGCGCCTGCCGCATCAACTGGCGCAGCATCAGACCGCTCTCATCGACCATCGTCAACCCAAGCTCGTCCACGTCGCGAAAGTGACGATAGAAAGAGGTTGGCGCAATCCCTGCCTCGCGCGCCACTTCGCGCAGGCTGAGGCTTGCGAAACTGCGCTCTGCGCTTAACTGACTAAATGCGGCTTCGACCAGCGAACGCCGGGTTTTCTCTTTTTGTTGCGCTCTTACGCCCATCACGATGTCTGAATCCTTCCAAAGGCCCTGCTGGCACTATACCAGAGAATAACGCTACGTGATTCGCACTGCTTTGTGAATGATTGTTTACGCGCTGATTGTGCTTTCGCGTGGTAAAAAAGCACAACGATAATTGGGTTATCGCGCTGATGATGTTATTATTCTGTTGCTTTTATGTATAAGAACAGGTAAGCCTTACCATGCCACATTCCTACGATTACGATGCAATTGTGATAGGTTCCGGCCCCGGCGGCGAAGGTGCTGCAATGGGTCTGGTAAAACAGGGAGCCCGTGTCGCCGTTATTGAGCGTTATCATAACGTCGGCGGCGGTTGTACTCACTGGGGGACTATCCCGTCGAAAGCGCTGCGACACGCAGTCAGCCGCATCATCGAATTTAACCAGAACCCCCTCTACAGCGATCACACCCGACTCCTCCGTTCTTCTTTTGCCGATATCCTCAATCACGCCGACAGCGTCATTAATCAGCAAACACAGATGCGGCAAGGCTTTTATGAGCGCAACCACTGCGAGATTTTGCAGGGCAACGCCCATTTCATTGACGAACACACCCTGGCGCTGGAGTGCCACGACGGCTCCGTCGAAACGGTCACTGCCGAGAAATTTGTTATCGCCTGCGGCTCACGCCCCTATCACCCGAACGATGTCGATTTTTCGCATTCGCGCATTTATGACAGCGACTCTATTCTGTCGCTGCACCACGAACCACGCCACGTGATTATTTACGGTGCCGGGGTGATTGGCTGCGAATATGCGTCTATCTTCCGCGGAATGAGCGTGAAAGTGGATCTGATCAACACCCGCGACCGCCTGCTGGCGTTTCTCGATCAGGAGATGTCGGATTCCCTCTCTTATCACTTCTGGAACAGCGGCGTGGTGATTCGCCACAACGAAGAGTACGAGAAAATCGAAGGGACGGATGACGGCGTCATCATGCACCTGAAGTCCGGGAAAAAACTGAAAGCCGACTGCCTGCTGTACGCCAACGGACGCACCGGTAACACCGACTCGCTGGCGCTGGAAAACATCGGTCTGGAAGCGGACAGCCGCGGTCAGCTGAAGGTCAACAGCATGTACCAGACCGCGCTGCCGCACATCTACGCGGTGGGCGACGTAATTGGCTACCCGAGCCTCGCCTCGGCGGCATACGATCAGGGCCGCATTGCCGCGCAGGCGATGATCAAAGGCGAAGCCACCGCGCACCTGGTGGAAGACATTCCCACCGGCATCTACACCATCCCGGAAATCAGCTCTGTCGGCAAAACCGAACAGCAACTGACGGCGATGAAAGTGCCGTATGAGGTCGGACGCGCGCAGTTTAAGCATCTGGCGCGGGCGCAAATTGTCGGGATGAACGTCGGGACGCTAAAAATTCTCTTCCACCGTGAAACGAAAGAGATCCTGGGCATTCACTGCTTTGGTGAGCGCGCGGCCGAGATTATTCACATCGGTCAGGCGATTATGGAGCAGAAAGGTGGTGGCAACACCATTGAGTACTTCGTTAACACCACCTTCAACTACCCGACCATGGCGGAAGCCTATCGGGTAGCGGCGCTGAACGGCTTAAACCGCCTCTTTTAACGGCTTGTCGAAATGGCCATCCATCGCACCACGGATGGCCTCTGCCAGCTGCTCATAGCGGCTGCGCAGCGGTGATCCCGGACGGTAGACCAGACCCACCGTACGTTTCGGTTCCGGCTTAATGCACGGCAGATAAATCACGCCGTCGCGTTTGCGCTCCTGCGGCACGGCCAGTGCAGGCAGCAGCGTGATACCACTCCCGGCGGCCACCATGTTGCGCAGCGTTTCCAGGCTGGTGGCGCGGAAATGCGTGTCTTCGTCAGCACCCGCTTCAAAACAGAACCCCATCGCCTGATCGCGCAGGCAGTGCCCGTCTTCCAGCATCAACAGCTTTTCACCAGCCAGATCGGACATGGCGACACGATCACGATTCGCCCACGGGTGATCTTCGTAGATAGCCAACAGCATCGGCTCATCAAACAGCGGGACTTCAATAAACGCTTCACTCTCTTTGACCAGCGCCAGGATGGCACAGTCGAGTTTACCGCTGTCCAGTTGCGCCAGCAGTTGATGTGTTTGCGCTTCGTGGAGGTACATTTCGAGCTTCGGGAAGGTCTGGTGCAGCATCGGGATAATATGCGGCAACAGATAGGGACCGACGGTAGGTATCAGGCCAATATGCAACGGCCCGGACATGGTTTCTCCCTGCTGGCTCGCCATCTCCTTGAGCACTTTGACCTCACGCAGCACAGTCCGCGCCTGATCCACCAGCAGCAAGCCTGCCTGGGTGAACAGCACTTTACGACTGGTGCGTTCCAGCAGCATCACACCCAGCTCATCTTCCAGCTTACGAATCTGCCCGCTCAGGGTGGGCTGGCTGACGTGGCAGGAATCTGCGGCACGGCGAAAATGGCGGTGTTCGGCTAACGCTACCAGGTATTCAAGATCACGAATATTCATTATTCATCCTCCATCGCCATGATAGTTCATGGCGATAGGTAGCATAGCAACGAACGATTATCCCTATCAAGCTTTCTGTTCAATAATACACCCAGAAACGAAGCGGTATCTCGTTAACCCTTGAAGCCACCGCCGTTCGGAGAGTTTCGCACTGTTTCTCTCAAATAACTAAAGCCAACGTGAACTTTTGCGGACCCCGTGGTCCGCTTTTTTTTGCCTGCACGCTACACCAGACGCGCTTTTGCCGCGGCAATCGCCTGCGCTACTTGCGTCGGTGAGACGCCGCCTTTTGCCGCACGCTTGTCGAGACAGGACTGCAGCGACAGGATTGGGTAGACATCGTCGCCAATCACGCTGCTGAATTTTTGCAGATCCGCCAGCGCCAGCGCTTCCAGGGGCTTGCCCTGACCAATCGCCTCAACCACCGCTTCGCCCACAATGTGGTGTGCTTCGCGGAACGGTACACCTTTCGCCACCAGGTAATCTGCCAGTTCAGTGGCATTCGCATAACCCTGCTGCGCCGCTTCCTGGCAACGTGGACGCTTCACCTGAATGCCGTCCAGCACCAGCGCCGCCATATGCAGGCAATCGAGCCAGGTATCGAGCGCATCGAACAGCCCCTCTTTGTCTTCCTGCATATCTTTGTTGTAGGCCAGCGGCAGCCCTTTCAGCGTCATCATCATGCCGGTCAGCGCGCCCTGCACGCGACCGCATTTACCGCGGATGAGCTCCAGCGCATCCGGGTTTTTCTTCTGCGGCATCAGCGACGAACCGGAAGTCACACGGTCAGACAGCTCAACAAACCCGGCTTCGCCAGAGTTAAAGAAAATCAGATCTTCTGCAAAACGCGACAGATGCACCATGCCGATGGACGCGTCAGACAGCAGCTCCAGCACATGGTCGCGATCAGAAACGCTGTCGAGACTGTTGCGGGTCGCCGAGGCGAAACCGAGCCAGCCCGCCAGTTGTTCGCGGTCGATTTCATACGCCGTTCCCGCCAGCGCGCCGCAGCCCAGCGGGCTGACATCCAGACGCTTCAGCGCGTCCTGCAGGCGGCTTTCATCACGCGCCAGCATTTCGACATAGGCCAGGCACCAGTGCGCAAAGGTCACCGGCTGGGCGCGTTGCAGGTGCGTGTAGCCCGGCATCACCGCGTCCTGATTGTTCTGCGCCGTGTCCACCAGCGCGCTTTGCAACTGGCGGTTCGCCGTCAGCAATTCGCCAACGGTATCTTTGCACCACAGTTTGAGATCGGTGGCAACCTGGTCATTACGGCTACGACCGGTGTGCAGTTTCTTACCCAACTGACCGACTTTATCGATGAGTTTCCCTTCCACCCAGCTGTGAATATCTTCCGCGTCGCTGTCGAGGATTTGCTGCGGGTTCGCCTGGACCTCTTCCAGCAGCACGTTCAGCGCCGCTTCCAGTTGCTGCTGCTCGTCTGCGGTCAGCACACCCACCGTCACCAGCGCTTTCGACCAGGCCACAGAGCCAACGATATCCTGCTCCGCCAGGCGATAGTCAAAGCGCAAAGAGTCGTTGAACTGTTTGAACCGTTGATCTGCTGCCTGAGTAAAACGCCCGCCCCAAAGTGCCATAACTTGCTTCCTTTAATCGTGAGTTTCGCCCGGTGGCGCTGTGCTTACCGGGCCTACAGATATGCAATAAATCTTACGCCAGAATACGTGTGCCAATCGGCGTGCCGTTAAACAGCGCCGGGAGCTGGTCCGCATGCCGCCACGAGGCGATATCCACCGGGCGGCCCAGGGTACGGGCCGCATCCAGCGCCGCATTCACTTTTACAATCATACCGTCGGTGATAATACCCTGGTCAATCAATTGTTCCGCTTTGGCCGCCGTCATTTCGGCGATGCGCTGGCCTTTGCCGTCCAGAATACCGCTGACGTCCGACAACAGGATAAGATCCGCGCCCAGCGTTGCCGCCAGCGCCGTCGCCGCCTGATCAGCATTGACGTTCATCAGGTGCCCTTCGTCAGTGACGCCAATAGAGCTGACCACCGGCAGGAAACCGCCATTAAGCAACAAGGTAATCAGCTCAGGCGAACCGGCCTGCGCCAGTCCAACATGACCAAGCGCTTCATCGAGCTGGGTCACTTTTACACTATCGCCATCGCCAAGATAGAGACCAACAGACGGAATATGGTGTTTCTTCGCCCACGCCAGCAGCGTTTTGTTTGCCGTTCCCGCCAGCGCGCCGGTGATGATGTCAATCTGATCAGCAGGCGTGACGCGCAGGCCGTTTTTCTTTTTCACCGGCAGGTTGAGCTGTTTCATCAACTCATCCACCACACAACCACCACCGTGAACGATAACCAGCGGGCGCTGATGAGATTCACGATAATTAACCAGCGCGGTAAACAGGCGCTCCAGCGCCTCTTCACTATCCAGCAGTACACCACCGAGTTTGATAATTAAAGGATTCATCATCATCACACCTTAAAGAAGAGACTGCGTTTCGGGGTAGCCGAAACGAATGTTTGCGCACTGCACCGCCTGAGCCGCAGCGCCTTTCAGCAGATTATCTTCCGCTGCCACGATAATCAGATGTTCGCCATCCACCGCATAACCGATATCGCAGAACGGCAGCCCTTCGACACCTTTCAGCGCCGGGACGCCAGTGTCATACAGGCGCACCAGCGGTTTACTGGCATACGCCTGCTGATAGAGTTCCGCAATGTGCGCGCGGGTCACGCCTGCGTTCAGACGACAGGTGATGGTTTCGAGGATCCCGCGCTTAAAGTTACCCAGATGCGGCGTGAAAATCACCTCTGCGCCCAGATGGGTGGTGATTTCCGGATGATGGCGATGATTAAAAATGCCGTACGGCTGCAGGCTCACTTCGCAGAAACTGTTGGACATCGCGGCTTTTCGCCCCGCGCCACTGACGCCACTGGTGGCGTTGATCACCGGCCACTGGTTCAGATTGAGCACCCCGGCATCAATCAATGGTTTCAGCGCCAGTTGCGCCGCCGTCGGATAACAACCCGGCACCGCAATCAGGTTCGCCTCTTTCACCGCATCGGCGTTCCACTCCGCCAGCCCGTAGGCCGCCTGCGCCAGCCATTCCGGGTGCTGATGAGTGAAACCGTAGAATTTTTCATAGAAGGCGGCATCGTTGACGCGAAACGCCCCTGAGAGATCGAACACCACGCAACCGGCCGCCAGGAACTGCGGTGCCAGATCGTGGCTGACTTCATGCGCGGTGGCGAGAAACACCACGTCCACGCCACCGCTGAATTCGCTGATGTCTGACATCGGCTGCAATGGCAGATCCACCACGCCTTTCAGCTGCGGATGCAAATCAGATATTAACTTTCCTGCATCATTGCTTTGCGCTGAGACCGTCAAAGCGGTTATGTTCATATGCGGATGACGATTTATGTAACCCACCAGCTCAGCACCTGCATAACCGCTGGCGCCTACAATCAGCGTATTCAACATCGGGTTCCTTTAAGCTCAACGATAATGTATTTTTATTCACTAATTTTGCATGAATATTGATACTATCATGACCTGAGGTGTGTCAACAATGAAAAACGATTTACCGCCATTTCTCGAGATTTATCGCGCGTTAATCGCTACTCCTTCAATCAGCGCAACGGAAGAAGCGCTCGATCAGAGTAATGCGACTTTAATCAATCTGCTGGCCGACTGGTTCGCCTCTATCGGGTTCAACGTCGAGATACAGCCGGTGCCGGGAACGCGCAATAAATTCAACCTGCTGGCCAGTACCGGCAGCGGCGCAGGCGGACTGTTACTCACAGGACACACAGATACCGTCCCCTTTGACGACGGACGCTGGACGCGCGATCCCTTTACCCTGACCGAACATGACAACAAGCTCTACGGTCTCGGTACCGCTGACATGAAAGGCTTTTTTGCCTTTATTCTTGATGCCCTGCGTGACGTTGACGTGACGCAACTGAAAAAACCGCTCTACATTCTGGCGACCGCCGACGAAGAGACCAGCATGGCGGGGGCGCGTTATTTTGCCGAAACCACCGCCCTGCGCCCGGACTGCGCCATCATCGGCGAGCCAACCTCGCTGCAACCGGTTCGCGCCCATAAAGGCCATATCTCCACCGCCGTGCGTGTGCTCGGCCAGTCGGGTCATTCCAGTGATCCGGCGCGCGGGGTGAATGCTATTGAACTGATGCACGACGCCATCGGCCATATTCTGCACCTGCGCGATGATCTGAAATCGCGTTATCACTACGATGCTTTCACCGTGCCATATCCGACGCTCAACCTCGGTGCCATTCACGGCGGTGATGCATCAAACCGTATTTGCGCCTGCTGTGAGCTGCATATGGATATTCGCCCGCTGCCGGGCATGACGCTGGCAGATTTAAACGGCCTGCTGAATGAGGCGCTGGCGCCGGTCAGCGAACGCTGGCCGGGCAGGCTGACGGTGTCGGAACTGCACCCGCCGATCCCCGGTTATGAATGCCCGCCGGACCATCAGCTGGTGCAGGTGGTGGAAAAGCTGCTCGGGACGCATACCGACGTGGTGAACTACTGTACCGAAGCGCCGTTTATTCAGACCCGCTGTCCGACGCTGGTGCTCGGCCCCGGCTCTATTAATCAGGCGCATCAGCCGGATGAATATCTCGAAACCCGTTTTATCAAACCCACCCGCGAGCTGATCACCCAGGTGGTGCATCACTTTTGCTGGCATTAATCGCCCGCCCTTTCTCTGCGGGGAAAGGGCGGCATGACGATTTACAGCCCGAGGTCGCTTAACCCCGGATGGTCGTCAGGGCGGCGGCCCTGCGGCCAGTGGAACAGGCGCTCGCTGTCGGTAATCGGTAAATCGTTGATGCTGGCGAAGCGCTTGCGCATCAGGCCGTTCTCGTCAAATTCCCAGTTCTCGTTGCCGTAGGAGCGGAACCAGTTGCCGCTGTCGTCGTGCCATTCATAGGCAAAACGCACGGCGATACGGTTATCGCTGTAGGCCCAGATTTCTTTAATCAGGCGATATTCCTGTTCGCGGCGCCATTTGCGGGCGAGGAATTCGACAATCTCCGCGCGCCCTGTGACGAAATCGCTGCGGTTGCGCCAGACGCTGTCCGGCGAATACGCCAGCGACACTTTCTGCGGATCGCGGCTGTTCCAGCCATCTTCGGCGGCACGCACTTTCTGGATAGCGCTCTCCCGCGTAAACGGCGGCAGCGGCGGTCGTTGTTCAGACATGATCTTCTCCCTTCGATGTTAATTTCTCTTTGAGTTGCTGGTTTTCGTGTTCCAGCTCCGCGATGCGTGTTTGCAGCGTCTGGCTGTATTCAGCCACCTGCTGCGTGGTGTAGCGCGGCGTGATGTGCTGCGGACAGTTCCAGTCAAACGCCATCAGGTGAAACAGATACACCCGTTCAATGCGGGCGCGATAGTCAGGCAGCGTCACCTGTGCCAGCAGTTCCGGTGCCGCTTCCGGCACGAACACCTCAACGGTGGCATAGATTTTCAGCCTGGCACGGCGTGGGTAATCCATCAAAAACAAACAGGCGCGATCACTGCCACGCAGATTCCCGCTGGTAATGTATTGCCGGTTACCGCTGAAATCGGCCATCGCCAGCGTTTTGTCGTCAATCATCCGCAGAAACCCTGCGGGCCCGCCACGATGCTGAAGGTACGGCCAGCCACTTTGCGACACCGTTGCCATGTAAAAACTGTCGCGACTGGCGATCATCGCTTCTTCACTGGCAGTAAACCGGTCGGACGTCCGTCCGGGACGCGGGTGCTGCCACAGCGCATCGCTGCCCATTTCATGCTGAACGTCCATTACGTCCGGTGTCATGGCGATGTCGAGAAATCCCAGGGCCATCATTCACCTCTGCATCACGTTGCTGTCTTCTGTCGCGATGATGGACTCTGCCAGCACAAATGATAATACTGAGAGTTCAGCAAACATCTTTCCGAAAAACGGGAGAATCATGGATCGTCTGGAAGCCATGGCGCTACTGGTGAAGGTCAGCGAACTGGGTAGCATGTCGGCGGCGGCGCGGGCGCTGAATACGCCGTTAACCACTGTCAGCCGCAACATTGCCGAGCTGGAAAACCGTCTCGGCGTACGCCTGCTGACGCGCACCACCCGCAAACTTACGCTGACGGATGCCGGTGTGGATTACGTCGCGGCTGCGCAACGCATTCTGGAAGAGGTGGAAAACGCCGAACGGCGCGCCACAGGGGAATATCAGGAACCGAAAGGGGAACTGGCGATCAGCGCCCCGACGATGTTTGGTCGCCTGTATGTGCTGCCGGTGGTGACGGAGTTTCTCGCCCGCTACCCGCAAATCACCCTTCGCCTGCTGCTGAGCGACCGCAACGTCGACCTGATTGGCGAACATGTCGATCTCGCGGTGCGCATCGGCCAGTTGCCGGACAGCTCCATGGTGGCGACCCGCGCGGGGGAGATGCGTATCGTCACCTGCGCCAGCCCGGCGTTGCTGGAAAAGTACGGTACCCCCGCCAGGCCGGAAGCCCTCGCCACGCTGCCGTACATTCGTATTGAATCGCCGATGCCGTTCAGCTACTGGCGCTCGCAGGAACAGCGCCCGGCGCTCTCCGTCACCAACCCGGAAGCCGCCGCCGACGCCGCCCGGCTGGGCGCAGGCGTGGCGAGACTGCTGCATTATCAGGCCATCGAAGGGCTGCGGCGCGGTGAGCTGTCGCTGATCCTCGACGCTTTCGAGCCACCACCAGTACCGGTGCATCTGCTCTACGCCTCGCGCGATCTCACACCGCTGAAGTTACGCAAATTCATCGATTTCGCGGCGCCCGCGCTGCGCCTCGCGCTCCAGCAGATTGCCCGCACGGCTTAGTGATGGGTTAGGGGATCGGCGGCTAAAGCGCCTTCGACAGGTAGTGGCGCTGAATACCCTTCACGGGAAAATCGTCCAGTGTCATTTGCAACTGATAACCCTTTTTTTGATAAAACGGCAGTGCCTGGAAGCTGAAAGTATCCACCAGCGCGTGAAGGCAACCCCTCTCGCGTGCTTCGTCCTCCGCCGCTTGCATGATCTGGCTCCCCAGACCGCTGCCTCTTTCCTCGTCACTGACCCACAAATAGTCAATGCTCAGCCAGTCACCCCGGCATTTGGCAATCAACCCACCCGTCATTTTGCCACTGTCATCGCGGGCATATACCGCCAGCTCACCCCAGCCGATGCCACCAATAAACGGGCGGTTATACTCCTTTAGCCCGGCGAGCAATTCATTCTGATCAGCTTCAGTAATCGTTTCTGTAATAATTAATTCCATTCACTCCTCCGTAATTTGGAATATAATATTCCTTAGAAAGACACAGGTGCATGAAAACGAGGTAAAAATGAGTATTGACCTGAGTAAGTTACTGACCGAACGCCGCAACAGCAACAGCGCTGACATCGACACGCTCTCCACCGAAGCGATGCTGGCGGTGATCAACCACGAAGACCAGCAGGTGCCACACGCCATTACTCCTTATCTGCCGCAGATCGCGCAGGTGGTTGATCGCGTTGCCGCAGCGATTCAGGCAGGCGGGCGTCTGATTTACATCGGCGCGGGTACGTCCGGGCGACTGGGCATTCTTGACGCCAGCGAATGCCCGCCGACGTTTGGTACGCGCCCGGAGCAGGTGGTGGGGCTGATTGCTGGCGGGCATAAAGCCATTCTCAGCGCAGTGGAAAACGTTGAGGACAACAAAGCGCAGGGCGCTGCCGATCTGCAGGCCATCCAGTTCAGCGAGCGCGATGTGCTGGTGGGGCTGGCCGCCAGCGGGCGCACGCCGTACGTCATCGGCGCGATGGAATTCGCGAAAACCTGCAACGCCTTCGTGGCGATTGTCAGTTGCAACCCGCACGGCAAAATGGCGCAACTGGCGGACGTCGCTATCACCCCGGTGGTCGGCCCGGAAGTGGTTACCGGCTCCACACGCCTGAAAGCAGGCACCGCGCAGAAACTGGTGCTAAACATGATTTCCACGGGCGCCATGATCCGCGTCGGTAAGGTCTACAGCAACCTGATGGTAGATGTGGAAGCGACCAACGCGAAACTAATTGAGCGCCAGGTCTCCATTGTAATGGAAGCCACCGAATGCTCGCGCGACACGGCGCAACAGGCGCTGGCCGCCTGCGGTCGTCACTGCAAAACCGCCATCGTGATGGTGCTGGCGAATCTCAGTGCCGACGAGGCACGTACTCTGCTGGCCGAGAATCACGGCTATATCCGTCAGGCGCTGAAACACGCCTGAACTCCACACAGGACATCATGAATGGCGAAAATAACACAAGAGATGATAGCCCGGATCCTGTCCCACGTGGGCGGTGCCGGAAACGTGGCGCAGGCCGGGAACTGCATGACGCGTCTGCGTCTGACGCTGCGCAATGACAGCCAGGCCGACGTGGCCGCCATCCGCCAGATCGACGGCGTGCTGGGGGTGATTGTCAGCGATGAGCAATTCCAGGTAGTGCTCGGCCCCGGTAAGGCCCACACCGCGGCGGAGATGATGAACCAGTTGCTCGACGCCGCGCCCGCAGCCGACAACCCGTCACTGCAGGAGATGGCGGCCGCCAAAAAGCAGGAGTTGAAAGGCAAGCAAACCAGCAGCGTACAGAAATTTCTGGCGAAGTTCGCCACCATCTTCACGCCGTTAATTCCCGGGTTTATCGCCGTCGGGCTGCTGCTCGGCTTTGCGACGCTGGCCGAGCAGATGTTCGTGCTGGAAAACGCACATCCCAACGCCACGCTGGTGGCGCTGATCGGTTATATGAAAGTATTCAGCAAGGGTATGTTTACCTTTCTGAGCATTCTGATTGGCTATAACGCGCAGAAAGCCTTCGGCGGCTCCGGCGTCAACGGGGCGATCATCGCGTCGCTGTTTGTCCTTGGCTACAACCCGGACGCCACCAGCGGTTTCTACTCGGGCATTTCAACGTTCTTCGGTCACGGCATCGATCCGCGCGGCAACATCATCGGCGTGCTGATCGCCTCCATGCTGGGTGCATGGGTGGAAAAACGGGTGCGCAGCGTCATCCCTGCCAACCTCGATATGATCCTTACCTCCGCCATCACGCTGCTGATCATGGGCGCCATCACCTTTATCGTTATCATGCCGCTCGGTGGTTATCTGTTTACCGGCATGTCGTGGCTGTTCCTGCATCTTAATGGCAACCCGTTCGGATCAGCGGTACTGGCAGGGCTGTTCCTGCTGGCCGTGATGTTCGGCGTGCATCAGGGGTTTGTGCCTGTCTATTTTGCGCTCATGGACGCCCAGGGTTTCAACTCGCTGTTCACCATTCTGGCGATGGCGGGCGCGGGGCAGGTCGGCGCGGCGCTGGCGCTCTTTTTCCGGGCAAAGAAAGGCGCGTTGCTGCGTACACAAATTAAAGGGGCGATCATCCCCGGTTTCCTCGGCATTGGCGAACCGCTGATTTACGGCGTGACGCTGCCGCGCATGAAACCGTTCGTCACCGCCTGTTTGGGCGGCGCCTGCGGCGGATTCTTCATCGGTATGGTGGCGTGGATGGGTCTGCCGGTGGGGCTGAATACGGTCTTTGGCCCGTCGGGTCTGGTGGCGCTGCCACTGATGACCTCCGGCCACGGCATTTTCGCCGGCATGGCGGTGTACGCGGCGGGGCTTTGTGTGGCCTATCTCTGCGGCTTTGCCCTGACCTGGCTGTTTGGCAGCAAGGATGTGGATTTAAGCTGATGCCGAAATCCCTGTGCTATGATGTCCTCCGACGCAAAAAGTGAGAGAAAACAGCGAAGAGGACATCATGGGCTCCAGCAGAAAAGGGATGATGAACGTGCTGATCGCCGCCATTTTGTGGGGCAGTTCAGGCGTTTGTGCGCAGTACATCATGGAACAGAGCCAGATGTCGTCGGGGTTTCTGACCATGACGCGCCTGCTGTTTGCGGGCACTATCCTGTTAACGTTGTCTTTTGTTCACGGCGACAAGATTTTCGCCGTTTTCCGTCACCGTAAAGACGCCCTGAACCTGCTGATTTTCACGCTGGTGGGGGCACTGACGGTGCAACTGACCTTCCTGCTGACCATCGAAAAATCCAACGCCGCGACCGCCACCGTGCTGCAGTTTCTCTCGCCGACAATCATTGTCGCGTGGTTTGCGCTGGCGAAACGCGTACGTCCGGGCGTGCTGGTGATGATCGCGATTCTGACGTCACTTATCGGCACGTTTTTACTGGTCACTCATGGTAACCCGACATCGCTCTCTATCTCCGCGGCGGCGCTGTTCTGGGGGATTGCTTCCGCGTTTGCCGCGGCGTTTTACACCACCTTTCCGTCAACGCTTATCGCCCGCTACGGCACACTGCCAATCGTCGGCTGGAGCATGCTGCTTGGCGGCATCGTGTTGTTGCCGTTTTACGCCGCGCAGGGGGCGCACGTCGCTATCACCGGTAATCTGGTGCTGGCCTTTTTCTACTTCGTGGTGATCGGCACCGCCCTGACCTTCAGCCTGTATCTGAAAGGCGCGCAGCTGATTGGCGGGCCAAAAGCCAGCATTCTGAGCTGTACGGAGCCGCTGAGCAGCGCGCTGCTTTCCCTGCTGCTGTTGGGCGTGACCTTTACGCTGCTCGACTGGCTCGGCACGTTGTTGATCCTCTCCTCGGTGATCCTGATTTCGCTGGATTCGCGCCGAAGAGTGAAACCGGGGCTGTAAGCGCTTACTTAATCTTCACCTTCGTCGCCACCAGCAGCGCCGTCAGCAGCATCAGCGTGCCGGACAGCGCCAGCGGCGACAGCAGCCCGAAATGGTCGAGCGCAAAGCCGCCGACCGCCGCACCGCAGGTGTTCGCCAACTGGATCACCGCCACCTGAATGGAACCGGCTTTTTCCGCCTGGTCGGAGAGCGAGCGGGTGATCCATGTTGACCAGCCGACCGGCACCAGCGCAAACGCGAAGCCCCAGATAATCGCCACAGCCGAGGCGACAATTTTGTCATGGCCCCAGAGCATCAGCGTCACCGCGCTTAATGCCAGCACCAGCGGCGCACAGGCCAGGGCGGCTTTCACCGAGCGTTTAAGAATGACCGACGACAACGAGGTACCGACGAAACTGGCGATACCAAAGCTCAGCAGCACCAGCGTCAGGCCATCGACGTCAAACCCGGCCAGGGTCATATACACCGGGCGAATGTAGGTGAAGAACGAGAACTGACCGGCAAAAGCCATGAAAATCGCAATCATGCCCGCCAGCACGCCAGGGCGCTTCAGCAGGCCAAACATGTTCTGTTGCTGCGCCGTTTCGCCGGGCAGTGACGGCAGCGCCTTCACCACCCAGATAATGCACAGCAGCCCCATCAACGCCGCGCCGTTAAACACATTGCGCCAGCCGATAATACCGCCGAGAAAACTGCCCAGCGGGGCGGCGATCACCAGCGCAATCGATACAGCGCCAAAAATCACCGACAGCGCTTTCGGCACCACGCGCGGCGGCACGAGACGCATCGTCAGCGAGGCCGACATCGCCCAAAAGCCGCCAAGCGCGAGGCCCAGACAGGCGCGTCCCAGTAACAGCAGGGCAAAACTGTTGGAAAACGAGACCAGCAGGCAGGAGAGTGTCAGCAGTACGGCAAAGAGGATCACCACGTAGCGGCGATCGGTTTTACCGATGACATGCGTGATAAACAGGCTGGCGAACATCGCCACAAACGCGGTGGTGGTGACCGACTGCCCGGCCACGCCTTCGGTGATGCCAAGATCCTGCGCCATCGGCGTCAGCAGGCTGACCGGCAGAAATTCCACGGTAATCAGGCACGCCACACAAAACGCGACCGCAAAAACGGCTGACCAGTTAGCGCGGGACATCACATCAGCGGGTTTTTTACTTTCTGCGCATTCACTCATCGGTTATCGGCTGTCCGGAAAAGGGTGGCGGGTTGCGCAGTGTATCATTTTAACTGTGACGTATTTAACGTTTTGCCAACTTTTCCGGCGGCTCAGTGCAGCCAGTGAACGCCCTCTTCCGGCAGATACAGCGCGTTGTAGCGGGTCTGGAAGGCGATGAGTTCCCAGTGATCTGGCTCCAGCTCGCGCAGAAACCCCTGCGCCAGACGAAGCTGGGCATCGGTGATCGGCGCGTCGAGCCGCGCTTTTTGCATCAGGCGATGCCAGTAGCGCATGTTCTGTTCGCTGCCGTCGACGATAAATACCTGCCAGATCAGTAACACCTGCGCCGCGTTTTGCAGATGCGCCTCGTTCGGTCTTTCCAGATAGCGGAGAAATTCGTTGCCTGCGGGTTTGCCCATCTGATCGATCATCGATTCCACCGGCTCCGGCGTGATTGCCAGGCGCTCGCTCAGGCGACGGATAGCACGACGGGAATCAGAGGTCAGCACCCGGAATCCCACAATAAAGACGACCACCAGCGTGGCCAACATCAACCAGATCATGCAACCTCTCACGTTGTCTCTGCGTTCACATCATAAAGGGAATTCCTTGCAAGTCGACAGACAGATAAAAAAACGCGCTTACCGTGACGATAAGCGCGTGAAAACGGACAATCTCAGGAAGGGGGGGTCACATCACCCCGGTGGTGACGTGGAACGTACGGGTCTGCTGTGGCGCCAGTTCGATCAGGCTGCCGTTGCGTTGTGCGGCCAGGAACCCTTCCGGGCGACAGGTCGCCGGTAACGCAAACGCCGCCACCTGCTGATCGCCGTTGTAGAGGATCCAGCGCGTCACATAATTCAGCTCATTACTGGAGAACCGGGTAACGAACGTGGTGCCATCGGGCGCGATCATCTTAAATTCCGGCGTCCGGGTGTAACGGTCGAGCTTATCGCCGAAAAAGACGATTTCCGGATCGCAGAACTCTGACGCATTGAGCGTTTTAAGCGACACCTCGCCCTGCAGAATGCGCTGGTTGAACGCCAGCCACTGCGGCGTCGGCTTCACGTGCGCCGGAACGGACTCCCGCAGCGTCAGCGCCTCGTCAGGGAAATTCTGCTCAAAGGTCGCCTGCGGCACATAGGCGTAATTCATGTGGCACATGTACTGCAGCGGCATCGCCACTGACGCGAGGTTGGTTACCGACATGGTGATGTCAAACAGCGCGCTTTCTTTATGCAGCGCCACCGTCGGGCTTGCCTGATAGTGATGGCCAAAGCCCATGACGTATTCATAACCGCCTCCGATGCGCAGCGTGTCGCCGTCAAGCTCCAGCCAGGCATCGTCCATGGTCGCGCAGGCCATTTCGCCATGCAGCGGGTGCGTGTCTTCCGGCGACGGGCAACCGTTGGCCAGCAGCCCGGAGTGAAACGCGAAACAGCCGTAGGTTTCGACGACCTCTTTCGCCGGTTTGGGCTGGCTGAACATATTGCGCATCGCCAGGTCGTGACCATCGAACTGCGCGTCCCAGATCATCTGCCCCATCCACGGCAGGATAACCAGATGACCGCGGCTGTTTTGCAGGCGTAAACCTTCAATGCCGCTGTCATAGCGAAACGCGGTGACCGAGAAATCGCTGTTTTCCAGCAGGACGCGGGGCTGTTCGGTAAACAGACTGCGCCATAACGGAATTCGGGTAGTCATGGAAGTTCTCCTCAGGATGCCGTGGCTTCTTCGCCCAGCGTGCGACGGACTTTCAGCTCACGCCAGAAGTAAATACCGACGTAGACGAAGCACAGCATCGACACCAGGAAGGAAACCTGTAACGAATGGAACATGTCCGCGACGTAGCCCTGAATGGCCGGAACCACCGCCGCGCCGACAATCGCCATCACGATCACCGCACCCGCCATTTCGGTGTGTTCGTTATCAACGGTATCCAGCGTACCGGCATAAATCGTTGCCCAGCAGGGCCCAAACAGCACGCTCACCAGTACCGCGACATACACCGCGCTGAAGCTCGGCGCCAGGGCGACATAGGCAAGGAACAGCGCGCCGACGACGGAGTACATCACCAGCACTTTTTCCGGGTTGAAGCGCGTCATCAGGATGTTGGCGATAAACTTCCCGATGAAGAAACAAGCGAAGCTGTAGACCATGAAGTTGGAGGCGTCGCGTTCGTTGATATCTCCCAGCTCCAGTGCCAGTCGAATGGTGAATGACCAGACGGCTACCTGCATGCCGACATACAGGAATTGCGCGAGAATACCGCGGCGGAAGCGCGAGTTGGACGCCAGATAACGCAGCGTGTCCATGGCTGACGGGCGCTTGTGCGTGGCGGTCTGCTCGACTTTACATTTCGGGAAGCGGGTAAACAGGAACAGCACCAGCACGACCACCAGCACCATGATCATGTACTTATAGGGCTCCAGGGTGTTTTCGAGCATCAGCACTTTGAAGTTGTGCACCTGCTCCGCTGTCATGCCTGCCATCTGTTTTTCCAGGCTGTCGCCTTCGGAGAACACCAGGTATTTACCCAACAGAATGCCGGAGGCCGCGCCAATCGGGTAAAAAGTCTGGCTGATGTTCAGGCGCAATGTTGCCCATTGTTTCGGGCCAATCATTGAGCTGTAGGTGTTTGCCGCAGTCTCAAGGAAGCTCAGACCGATGGCGATAGCGAAAATCGCCGCCAGGAACATGGTGTAGGTTGCCATGTGCGAGGCCGGGAAGAACAGCGTACACCCGACGATATAAAGCGTTAAGCCAATTAATATCGCGACTTTATAGGTGCTATTTTTAATCACCAGCGAAGCCGGAATCGCAATTAAAAAATAACCGCCATAAAACGCACTTTGCACCAGTGCAGAAGCAAAGTTACTCAGTGAAAATACGCTTTTAAACTGGGTAATGAGAATATCATTTAACGCAGCGGCGCATCCCCATAGTGGAAACAAACAGGATAACAAAATAAACTGGAACAGAGGGGTTTTATTCAGATACCCGTCAGGCATCTGAACGATGTTTTTATCGTTCATAGTGCTACCTTTAACTGTACAGAGTTTTATTTTTCGTTTAACGCCAGATACTCATTGAATTGTTCAATGCTGGGATAAGACGATTGAGTGCCTTTCCCGGTAACGCTAAACGCGGCAAAGAGAGCGGCTTTTTTCATCGCGAATTCCACGTCACCACTCTGGACATAGTAATGCGCAAAGCAGCCAATAAAGGCATCGCCTGCGCCGCTGGTGTCGACAGCATTAACGTTGAAAGCCGGCACGTGGACTTCCTGCTCGCGGGTCATCCATAGCGCGCCTTTTTCACCCATGGTAACAATAATATTGTTCAGCCCCATTTCTAATAGCGAGCGGGCGGCAATGCGAATATTATCGTATGTATTAACTGGCATACCTGTGAGTATTTCCAGTTCGGTTTCATTAGGAATAAAGAAATCACATTTACAGGCATAAGACATATCCAGTTCACGTAACGCAGGAGCCGGGTTTAATAGCACCTTAATGCCATGTTTTTTACCAAACTCAATGGCGTGATAAACCGTTTCGAGCTGGACTTCGAGTTGCAAAACAATTAACTGACACTTCTTCAGATCTTCTGCCGCGCGGTCAATATCTTCCGGCGACAAAAATTTATTCGCACCTTTGATAATCAGAATACTGTTGCTGGAATTGGCATTAACAAAGATTGGCGCCACACCACTGCTGGTGCAGGGCACTTTTTCAACGTAGGTGGTGTTAATGCCCCAGGATTCTAAATTACGGATGGTGTTGTCAGCAAAAATGTCATCGCCGACTTTGGTCAGCATCATCACTCTGGAATTGAGCTTAGCGGCCGCGACCGCCTGGTTTGCGCCCTTTCCACCACAGCCAATCTTGAATGCGGGTGCTTCGAGGGTTTCCCCCTCTTTTGGCATCTGGTTGGTGTAGGTGATGAGATCAACCATGTTAGAGCCGATAACCGCGATATCCATGTTTACTTCCTCTCTGAAACAATCACACTGCAATGATATTATCGAAACATTATCATGTTACTTTTGTATCATTTGTGATTCTGATCGCGATTAAAGGATCATTTAACTGTTTATTTCTTGATCGACTATTTTTGTGATGGAGATAACACGCTGCAAAGCCAGCAAAATGAATATCGTATAACCTGCTGATATATATCATGTTAATATTGGTTAAGCGCAGCGAGACGGACTTTCTTTTCACCGGGCGGCGCAGTATAGTAAAGCGCAGGCAGAATGTTGCGTATGCACCAGACAATGTTACTTTGAAAACATTAAGAGCCAACAGGGACAGGTTCTTACAGCGGAGAGAGTGAATGGAAACCAAGCAAAAAGAACGCATTCGTCGTTTGGTGGAGCTGTTAAAGAAAACAGATCGTATCCACCTTAAAGATGCCGCACGCATGCTTGAAGTCTCCGTGATGACGATTCGCCGCGACTTAAGCCCGGACAACAACGGTGACGAGGCGCTGCCGCTGACGCTGCTCGGCGGCTACATTGTGATGGTGAACAAACCGACGTCAGTCACCGCGCCGAACGTAAAGGAAAAAACCCATCACCCGGACGACTTACCGGTCGCGATTCTGGCCGCCGGAATGGTGGCGGAAAACGATCTGGTCTTTTTCGACAACGGCCCGGAAATGCCGCTGGTCATTAGTATGATCCCGGACGACATCACCTTTACCGGGATCTGCTACTCGCACCGCGTGTTTATGGCGCTGAATGACAAACCCAACGCCACGGCCATCCTCTGTGGCGGGACTTATCGCGCAAAGAGCGATGCCTTTTATGACAGCAGCAACCCCTCAATTCTGGATTCGCTGAATCCGCGTAAAGTGTTTATCTCGGCCAGCGGCGTTCATGAGCATTACGGCGTGACCTGGTTTAACCTTGATGACCTCGCCACCAAGCGAAAAGCCCTGCAGCATGGCCTGCGGAAAATCCTGCTGGCGCGTTACGCTCTGTTCGATGACGTGGCGCCTGCAAGCATTGGCCCGCTTTCGGCCTTTGATGTGCTGATAAGCGACCGCCCGCTACCGGCAGAGTATGCCACCCACTGCCGGAACGGATTTGTGAAAGTCATTACGCCAGATTCAGACGGCGAATAACTTACTCAAAGAACAGCCCGAGTTTATTAAAGACACCCGGATCACTCTGGTGGCGGACTATGTGAACCACGTCCTCGAGTTTGTCTATCTGGCTTATCATCTGCTCCAGCCGCTGATCGTTGTTGACCAGTAGCCAGATACGGCTTTTGTCGCTGTTCTGAATCGGCAGACAGAGAATGCCCTCGACGTTAAACGCGCGGCGGGCGAACAGCCCGCAGACGTGAGTCATTACGCCCGGGTGGTTGCGCACGGTGAGTTCCAGAATCACGTTGTCATGTGTCGGTTGTTGCATGGCTTATTCCCCCACCATTTCAGTATTTGCCGCACCCGGCGGAACCATCGGATAGACTTTCTCTTCAGCATCAATGCGCACGTGGATCAGCGCCGGACCCGGACGCGCGATAATCTCCTGCAGCGCCGCCTGCGGATCCTCCGCGGTGGTTAAATCGCAGGTTTGCAGACCAAACCCGGCGGCAATCTGCATGAAATTGATTGTGCCCGGATAGGTCGCCGCAAAAACGCCCTGCTTGTAGAACAGACTCTGCTGCTGATGCACCAGCCCCAGCGCTTCGTTGTTCATCAGGATAATTTTGACGTCGAGATTATTTTCGGCAGCCGTTGCCATCTCCTGAATATTCATCATCAGGCTGCCGTCGCCGGAGAAGCACAGCACTTTACGGTGCGGGTTCGCCAGCGCTGCGCCGATAGCGGCAGGCAGACCGAAGCCCATGGTGCCGAGACCGCCGGAGGTCAGCCACTGCCGGGGACGGTTCAGCGGATAAGCCTGCGCCGCCCACATCTGATGCTGACCAACGTCGGTGGTAATGATCGCGTCGTCATCCACACAGGCGGCGACCGCGTTAATCAGCCCATAATGGGTCAGCGGATCACCACCGGTCGGGATGGCGGACGGGAATTCCTGTTGCAAATCCGCCACCATCTGGCGCCACTCGTCACGCGGCGTGGCGTCGATCAGCGGCAACAGCTGCTCCAGCACCTCGCCCACGTCGGCCTGAATCGCCACGTGCGGCTGCTTGATTTTACCCAGCTCCGCGCGATCGATATCGACGTGAATAATCTTCGCGCCAGGGCAGAACTGCTCGGTTTTGCCGATCGCCCGGTCATCAAAACGCGCGCCTAACACCACCAGCAGATCCGACTCCTGCAGAATGAAGTTGGTGCTCCGCGCGCCATGCATGCCCAGCATACCCAGTGACAGCGGATGCGCTTTCGGCAGAATGCCCAGCGCCATTAAGGTCATGGTGGTCGGCAGACTGGCTTTCTCCGCCAGCTTGCGTACCTGCTCCGCCGAGGCAATCACGCCACCACCCAGATAGAGCACCGGACGACGGGCAGCGTTGATCATCGCCGCCGCTTCACGAATGTCCTCCAGACGGAATACCGGCGCAGGCGCGCGCGCGCCCGGCACCGGCAGATCGGCAATGTCGATTTCCGCGGTTTGTACGTCTTTGGGAATGTCTATCCACACCGGTCCCGGGCGGCCCGATTGCGCAATGCGAAACGCATCGCTAATTACCTGCGGTAACTCGCTGATATGGCGGACTAAGTAGTTGTGTTTGGTGATGGGAATAGAAATGCCGTAGGTGTCCACTTCCTGAAAGGCGTCCGTACCGATAAGCGAGGAAGAAACCTGGCCGGTGATACAGATAAGCGGGATGGAATCCAGCCGCGCATCGGCGATCGCCGTGACCAGGTTGGTCGCGCCCGGCCCGCTACAGGCCATACACACTGCCGGTTTGCCCTGCGTACGCGCCATGCCTTGTGCAATGAACCCTGCGCCCTGCTCGTGGCGCGCCAGTACATGGCGGATCTGCGTGCTTTGACTTAACGCATCATACAACGGCAGCACTGTCCCTCCCGGGATACCTGCCACGGTGGTGATGCCCTGTCGTTCCAGTAAATGAACGATTAACTGCGCACCGGTGTAACGCGTGCTTTGTGAGGTTTTGCCCGAACTTGCCATGCTCCAGTCCTTTTCTTCTGGGCCGACTTACCTGGCGAGTTCCTTAAACGAAAAACCCCGCCCGGTTTGCGCCGGCGGGGTTTTGGAATCGTGTGTTCCGGACCCTACGGCGCATTGCCGACGACCACCACCACACGCACGACGACCACCGCGGCGAGTTGCGCGGTGTTTAGTAGGTTCGTCGTATGCATGGAAGCGTTCATTTGGGACCAGCCTGTGATTCATCAATTGAATTTATACAAACACAGGTTTGGCTGGCAGACAACGGAATTATTTTCATCAGCGGAAAATCTGCGCCATCGATCACGTTTCGTTTTGCCGCCGCAGAAAACAAAAAACCTCGCCGGAGCGAGGTTTTTATCAACAGCGTGTGCGGATGGTAGCCGCAGAACACACTGTGTTACGTCAACGGCTAAATTATACGCGAACAGCGGCGAACGCGCAATTTTCGGCACGGATTTTGACAGGTAGAGTATGGTACAGCCGGGTGAATTTGTCCAAAAAATACTGTTCATCCATACAGTACCTATCTATAATGACTCTGTTCACGGTGAGAAGTTCGGGGGCCGCGTGATACACGGGCGCAATAAAGTCCTGGCTGAAACGGGTGGTGCCGTCAGTGCCTTACCCCTGAGAGAGCACACTGTGTTACGTCAACAACGTGGTTGGTTACAGGCGGCGGAAAGGTACGCCAACCCGCAGTGCTCCTTTACCTGAGGAGACGCGTATGGGCGTGATGGATATGATCATTCTTATCCTCAAACTCATTGTTGCTGTACTGCAACTGCTTGATGCTGTCCTGAAATACTTTCGCTAATTCAGGTTCAGGTCGCACCTAAGAGGGGCGGGCAACCGCCCCTCTTTCATCACCAGGCGTGTTGTGATGCGCCACCGGGAAGAACGCTGGCAACATAACTTGCCGAAATTGTTTACAAATCCTGCCTGCAATCATCTCACCATTCACCTTCACAATGGTTAAGTTGTCATCATGCTGTGGTAGATTCCTCCCGCATTTATGGGTATTCCTGGCGATTTATTCTTCACTTTCTCTTTTTTTAAGACGTAACATTCGACATGAAAAGGCATAAGAACTTCAATTTGTTGTTGATGTTGGTTCTGCTGGTGGCCGTCGGGCAGATGGCGCAAACCATCTACATCCCGGCTATTGCGGATATGGCGCTGGAATTACAGGTCCGGGAAGGTGCGGTACAGAGCGTGATGGCAGCGTATCTGCTGACCTACGGCGTCTCGCAACTGTTTTATGGCCCGCTCTCGGATCGCGTTGGCCGACGCCCGGTGATCCTGATCGGGATGACGATTTTTATACTGGCGACGCTGATTGCCATTACCACGCACAGCCTGCCGGTGCTGATCGCAGCAAGCGCGCTGCAAGGCATGGGCACCGGCGTGGGTGGCGTGATGGCGCGGACACTGCCGCGCGATCTGTACGAAGGTACGCAGCTTCGCCATGCCAACAGTTTGTTAAATATGGGGATTCTGGTCAGCCCGTTGCTGGCGCCGCTGATTGGCGGTCTGCTGACGACCGGCTGGGGCTGGCGCGCCTGCTACGGTTTCCTGCTGGCGCTGTGTGTCATCGTGACCTTTAGCATGGCCCGCTGGATGCCGGAAACACGCCCGAAAGAAGCGCCGCGTACCCGTCTCATCACCAGCTATAAAACACTGTTTGGCAGTACCGCGTTCAACTGTTATCTGCTGATGCTGATCGGCGGGCTGGCGGGGATTGCGGTCTTTGAAGCCAGCTCCGGTGTACTGCTGGGTGGCGTACTCGGCCTCAACAGTATGGTGGTGAGTATTCTGTTTATTCTGCCGATCCCCGCCGCCTTTTTTGGCGCCTGGTTTGCCGGTCGTCAGAACAAACGTTTTTCATCGCTGATGTGGCAATCAGTAATCAGCTGCCTGCTGGCGGGCCTGATGATGTGGATCCCCGGCCTGTTCGGCGTCATGACCGTCTGGACGCTGCTGATCCCCGCGGCGCTGTTTTTCTTCGGCGCAGGCATGTTGTTTCCGCTGGCGACCAGCGGCGCAATGGAGCCGTTCCCGTTTCTCGCCGGGACTGCTGGCGCGCTGGTGGGTGGCCTGCAGAATATCGGTTCCGGCGTGCTGGCGTGGCTGTCGGCAATGATGCCGCAGACCGGTCAGGGCAGCCTCGGCCTGTTGATGATGCTGATGGGTCTTTTGATCCTGCTGTGCTGGCTACCGCTGGCGTCGCGCTTTAACCAGCATCAACAGACCATCTAGTTACGGTTGCAGCATCACCATCAACTCGACCGGTGAGCGGTGCTGCTTAATCAGATCCCGCATCACTTTCATATAGGGTGCGGTATAGGTGAAAAAGCGCTGATAGCCTTCACATAAGGCGCTCACGCCGTCAGCGGTGCGATGTTTCGGGCAATCGCCATTGCACAGCTGACGCATGTGGCACTCCTGGCAGACCGGCGGCAGCGAGGATTTTTTGTTCTCGCCAAAGGCGACCGCTGCCTGGCTGTGGTTCATCTCTGCAAGCGTGGTGTGATGAATGTTGCCCATCCGGTATTGCGGATAAACAAAGTGATCGCACTGGTAGACATCGCCATTGGCCTCCAGCGCAAACGCGTGACCACAGGTTTCACTTTGCGCGCACATCTGCGAGGGGTAGCCGCTCCAGGCGCCAAGCGTTGAGTCAAAAAGCTGCACGTAGGTGCGGCCGACATCTTCCCGTACCCAGACGTCGAACACCGTGGTGAGAAATTCGCCCCAGGCTTCCGCCGTGACCGATTCCGCACTCGGTTCTCCATTTTTATCCAGTTCCATCAGAGGAATAAACTGGATAAACGGTGTGCCCTGACGACGTAAATAGCGGTACACCCGTTCGGCATGCTGGCTGTTTTGCCGGTTCACCACGGTCAGCAGATTAAAATCAACGCGATGGGCGATCAGCCGGGAAATCGCCTCGATCACTTTAAAATGCGTCGGTTTACCGCTGCGGTTAACCCGCCATGTGTCGTGGAGATCGGCCGGGCCATCAAGCGAAATACCCACCAGCCAGTCGTTGTCGCGAAAGAAGCGACACCACTCGTCGGTTATCAGTATCCCGTTGGTTTGAAAGGCGTTATGAATGCGTTTTCCGTCAGCGTACTGCTTTTGCAACGTGACAACGCGACGAAAGAAATCAATGCCGCACAGCGTGGGCTCACCGCCCTGCCAGGCAAACTGCACGTCCTTTCCCGGTTGCGCGTCAATCTGCTGGCGGATAAATGCCTCGAGGGTGGCTTCATCCATAACGTCATTTTTGGGCTTATCAAGGTAGTAGCAATAACGGCATTTGAGGTTACACCGCGAGCTGGCTGGCTTAGCCATCACGTGACATCCTGTCATACAGCATCCTTTAAAAATATGGCGATTTGTCTTAAGTGCGTTACAGCAAACAATAATGCGAGGGAAAGGACAGCGAGGGAGATCAAAAATTTGTCACGCACTGCTCGCGGTTGGGCGAAATCGCTCTTATTGACGTCCATCACGTTACGATTTCGGGTATATCGCCATAAAATAATGCTGACCACCGCCAGCAGGCAGAGGGAGATCCAGAACGGCATGCCTGATTGATGCCAGTTATGTTTCACTGCCAGCGCCATCAGCGCGCCATATCCCAGTAATGTACGAAACCACGCCAGCGACGTACGCTCCGGTTGCAGACCGGGGTCCTTCTGGCGGCGCGCTTTGCGGCTATCCGGCATAGAACACCAGCCCCATCACCGTTGCCGCCACTCCCATCAAAATGATGCTGATGATCAACAGGCTGTGCGTGTAGGGTAAATCTTCTTTCATCCGCATCGCTTTTTCGTTTTTCAGCCAGCGCAGATAGCCGTAGATCGCCAGCATGCCGGCAAACAGGCACAGCAGCAGCGCCAGCACTTCACGAATGAGCGGCGTGGCGAAATCGGGCGCCAGCTGATCCAACCCGACACCCGCCGCCAGAAACCCCAGCGCGGTGCGGATCCAGGCAAGATAGGTTCGCTCGTTAGCCAGCGAAAAGCGGTAATCCGGCGCTTCGCCAAGGCGCGAAATTTTCATTGGATCTCCTGTTCAGAATTTCTGTTTCTTCTCTTCCACCTTAACACCCTGCGTTGGCATGCCGGTATCGTAATCACGTACCACCGGCGAGTAGCCATCCTCCGGGCGTGGGCGAAACGCACCCATCCAGCGCGGCTGTGCCTGTATTCGCCACGGCCGCATGCTCCACTGATACGTGCGAAACGGATCGCGGATTTTATCCATATAGTCCAGCAGCTCATCGTGCAGGCGATCGCGAATCTGTGAAAAATCAGCGTCATCGATGAGATTTCGCATCTCGTTGGGATCGTTTTGCCTGTCGTACAGTTCATCGCTGGTGAACAGGTTAAGCACCAGTTTATAGTCATCGGTCACCCAACAACGCACCGGAATAAAACCGCCGAAGCTGTCATGCTCAATCTCATAACGGTTAAATTCGACCATCACCCCGCGCTCTGGCGGTGCCGCGAAGATATTCTCTCCCGGCAAAATATCCGGCTGATGAATGCCCGCCAGCGCCATTAAGGTCGGCAGCAAATCGATATGGCTGACCGGGGTATCCACCTGTTTTTTGATGCCGGACGGCGCTCGCATGATCAGCGGAATACGGGTGATGTCATCATACATCGCCGCGCCCTTGCTAATCAGGCGATGAGCACCCATCATTTCGCCGTGATCAGAGGTATAAATCACCCAGGTGTTTTGCTGTTGCTCCGGCGTTAACGCGTTGATCACCCGGCCAATCTGGTCGTCAACGAAATCATTGCAGGCAAAATACATCGGGTGATGGTACAGCGCGTCGTCCCCAACAGGCGATGGCATCGCCTGCGCCCACAAACGGTGATGAACGGGTTTGCTGGCGAGATCGTCGTGCCCTTTTTCGCCGAGGTCGTAATAGAAATCCTGATACTTCTCCAGATACTCCACCGGGCAGGTGAACGGATGATGCGGTTCATCATAGGAAACCACCATCAGGAACGGTTCGTCGCTGCGCGCGGGTTGCGCCAGAAAATCGATCGCCCGGTTGCTGATGCGGTGTGCCCAGGTAAAGGTTTCATCGATGTGGTGTGCCTGCAAATCCTCAACGCTGTTGAGGCCGTTTCGCCAGAGACCGATCTGCTCATCGGTCAGTTCTGAGAGGTAGTTGGCGCCGTCATACCAGTAGTCAGCATCCCATTCCGACGGGCAAATCCCGGTACCGAAATAATCATGCCCGTCGAGGTGCCACTTACCGATGTAACAGGTGTGGTAACCCGCATCCTGGAAATAACGCCCCATCGTCGAGATGTTTTTCCCCGGCGCGACGTTATTAGTCCACGGCCCGGACTGGTTGGCGTAAATACCGGTAAACAACCCGGCACGCGCTGGCGTGCATACCGGGGAGCAGGTGTAGGCGGAATTAAAACGGATCCCTTCGTCTGCCAGCTTGTCGATATGTTGGGTATTCAGCGGCTTACCGCTGTAACAGCCCACCATATTGGTTGCCTGGGTGTCAGTCATGATGAACAGAAAATTGGGGCGATTCATGATTTGTCCTTAACGTCAGAAGCAAGTTCAGCAGGCACAATGCGGCGCTCATGCCAGTGGCTGTAAATCAGGTAAACCACCACGGCGGCAACGATGAGATAGCAGATGACAGTCAGCCATTCAGACGCGTAACCGCCGAAGTGCGCCAGGCCGGAATAGACGCCAATCATCGCGAACAGGACACCAACAGAGGCGATTTTCGCATGTCGCCACGGCGCCATATCGACCGCAAACGCGTCGTGGAATTTAAACGGTGTGGCACGCGGTTTGATTGCGCCGATCACCAGCATCAGCACCACGTTGATGCAGAACGTGCAGGCCAGCACATAAAGAAAATGGAAGTCGAATTTCACCAGGTAGTTAACGACGATGTAGCTGCAAATACCGAAGAACATGGCGGCTTTCGCGGCGATCGCCGGGATTCGGGGGAAGAAAAAGCCCATGATGACAATCGTTACCAGCGGCACGTTATAAATACCGTTGAGCTGTTTCATCCAGGTGTAAAGCCCTTGCGGCGCGTTAGCTATCCATGGCGCGACCAGCACCGAGACAATTGCCACAATAAAACCGAAGCGACGCCCCACGGATACCAGTTGATCCGGCGTGGCCTGCTCGTTGATGATGCGACGGTAAATGCCCATGCTGAACAGCGTCGAGGCGCTGTTTAAAAAGCCGCAAAACGCGCTGATGATCGCCCCGAAAAGTACCGCGCTGAAAAAGCCCACCAGCGGCAACGGCATGACTTTGTTGACCAGCGCCGGATAGGCCATGTCCGCTTTCGGCAAGTCCTGAAACAGATGGAAAGCAATGACGCCCGGCAGTACCAGAATCAGCGGGTCGAGCATTTTCAGTACTGCGGTCAGCAGCGCCCCTTTTTGCCCTTCGGACAGGCTTTTTGACGCCAGCGTGCGCTGGACAATGCCCTGGTTGGTACACCAGTAAAACGTATTCACCAGAATCAACCCGGTCAGCGCCGCGCCAATCGGCACCGGATCGTGGCTGCCGCCGATGGAGTTGAGCATCTGGCTGTGATCCTGCGTCAGCCGATTAATGCCCTGCGACAGGCTACCGTTGCCCATCGCCAGCAGGCCAAAAAACGGGACCATCAGCCCGCCAATCACCAGGCCAATGCCGTTAATCACGTCGGCAATCGCAATCGCGCGCATCCCGCCAACGACGGCATACAAAATGCCGCAAATCCCGAGTACAGTGACCATCGCCCAGATGGCCGCGTTCTGTGAAATGCCAAAGGCTTCAGTGACATGAAACATGCTGTTGAAGGCCAGCGCGCCGGAGTAAAGAATGATCGGCAGGAAGCAGATCCCGGTCGCAATGAGAAAGCAGCAGTCGATGATGATGCGCGTGGTTTTGTCATAGCGCTCTTCAATGAAATCGGGAATGGTAGCAATGCCACGCTGCAGATAGCGCGGCAGAAAAATCAGTGCCAGGAAGATCAGCGGAATCGCGGAAATTACTTCCCAGGCCATCACTGACATTCCGCTGCGGTAGGCCTGGCCGGTCAGACCGACCAGTTGTTCTGTCGACAGGTTGGTTAGCATCAGAGAGGCGGCGATCACCGGCGCTTTCAGCGACCGACCGGCAAGAAAATAGCCCTGTTGCGAACCGGTATCCGCTTTACGCAACTTCCACCAGGTGATGAAGGCCACCAGCAGCGTAAAAGCGATAAAGCTCACAATTTGCTGAATACTCATCATATGCCCTTATTTATGATTATGTCCGGCCGTCGAAGGACAGAGGAATAAAGGACGCACCGGAACCAGGCGGTTTGTTTTCTTAAACGACAAGCAACACATCCCCGAAAAGAAAAAAGTATGCTACGTTTTAATTTCAGGTTGCAGGCATAATTCGCCGACGGGAAATTAAAATGAATGGAAAAATTCAAATTTCGCATGTAAAAAACGAAACCACGTACAATATTCCATTAGTTCTTGATGAAAATGTGATCTCAAGCGGACTTTCCCTCATCTCGCTGTGGCACACACTGGCCGATGAAACCTACCGCGTGACCTGGCCTCGTGATAAGAAAAAGCCGTTGATTGCCAACTCATGGGTGGCAGTTTATACCCTGCAGGGCTGCGGGCGGATATACCTCAAAGATAATTCCGAAATTACGCTTAATGGAAATTGCGTTATATTTCTGAAACCGATGGAGATTAAATCTTATCATTGCGACGGGCTCATCTGGGAGCAATACTGGATGGAGTTTATCCCCACCAGCATAATGGAAATACCGATATTACAAACGGGGATAATATATAACGGAGAGAACTTTAATAAAGAACTCAATGAGGTTGCAGAGCTGATAAATAGCCGGGAATCGCTTAAAAACAACCTCGCGGTGGCATACCTCACCAAAATTATCTATCAGTGGATTTGTCTTATTGCGGAAAACGAACAGAAAGACCGCCAGTTAATAAAACTGGAGAAACTGATCACCGCGTTACACAGTGATCCGCAAAAACGCTGGAGCGTGACAGATATGGCGCAGTGGATGCAGTGCAGTGAACCCTGGCTACGTCGTCTGTTTCTGCGATATACCGGGAAAACGCCGAAAGAGTATTATCTCGACGCACAACTGGACCTGGCGCAGTCGTTACTTAAACAGGAAGGGAATTCGGTCAGTGACGTGGCGAACATGCTGAACTTTTTCGACTCGTTCCATTTCAGCAAAGCGTTTAAACACAAGTTTGGCTATGCGCCTTCAGCCGTTCTGAAAGCGCATAAGAGCCAGAAGGCGGGGACTAACTGAGCCCCCAGAACAGCACCGCCAACAGCTGTGGCGTGATGATACGCAGGAACATCACCAGCGGATACACCGTCGCGTAAGAGAGCGCTGCCGCGCCGCTGGTGGCGTGCAGGTTGTTGGCGAAGGCTAATGCCGGGGGATCGGTCATTGAACCTGCCAGCATGCCGCAAATCGTCAGATAGTTCATTTTCGCGAACATTCTCGCCAGGATCCCCACCGTTAACAGCGGGATAGCGGTGATAAAGATACCGTAACCGACCCAGCTCAGACCGTCGCCTTTGGTCAGTGTCTCGATAAAATCACCCCCGGATTTCAGGCCGACCACCGCCAGGAACAGCACGATCCCCAGTTCACGTAACGCCAGGTTGGCGCTCGGCGGCATGAACCAGTAAAGCTTACCGATACTCCCGATACGCCCGAGGATCAGCGCCATAATCAGCGGACCGCCTGCCAGCCCCAGCTTCAGCGCCACCGGGAAGCCCGGCACGAACAGCGGCACCGAGCCAAGCAGTACCCCAAGCCCGATACCAATAAACACCGGCAGCATCTGTACCTGTTGCAGTTTTTGCTGCGCGTTGCCAAGCTCAGCTGCCACCGCATCAATCGCTGACGGGCGCCCCACCAGATTGAGGATATCGCCAAACTGCAGGCTGGCACTGCTGCTGGCCACCAGTTCGACACCGGCACGGTTAAGGCGAGAAATGACAACGTCATAGCGCTGTTTGTAGTGCAGATCGCGGATTTTCTTCCCAAGCACCTTCTCGTTCGTGACCACCACACGCTCAACGCGCAGTTCAGTCCCGCGGGTAGAGAGCGAGGTTTCCACTTCCTTACCGATCACCAGTTGCGCGCTGTGCAGATCCTCGTTTCGCCCGACCAGGTGGAGTAAATCGCCAGTCTGGATAATCGTGGTCGGCGAGGGCACCATCAGCATGTCGCCACGTTTGAGGCGCGAACAGATGATTTTGTCGCTGTTCAGAACCGGCACGTCCTGAATCGCCAGATTGCTGAGGTTGGGGTTTTCAACGCGGATGTTGATGGTGTTCAGATGCGTATTGCCATTGCCGACGCTGTCATCAAACTGCTGCGCTTCATTCTCGACGTTAACGCGAAAGAACAGACGCACCAGCCACATGGTCATCAGAATGCCGCAAATCCCGAACGGATAGGCCATCGCGTAGCTCATCCCCATCTGATCGATGACGTCCGTTGGCACGCCTAAATCGTGGAGGATTTGCTGCCCGGCGCCCAGTGCTGGCGTATTGGTGACCGCGCCGGAGAATATCCCCAGCACCACCGGCAATGGAATGTCGAAAATTTTATGCAGCAACGCGGTCACCAGACCGCCCAGAATGACGATCAGAATCGCGAAGAGATTAAGCCGCAGCCCTGACACGCGAAGCGAGGCGAAAAAGCCCGGCCCCACCTGAATACCAATGGTGTAGACGAACAGGATCAGACCAAACTCCTGAACGAAGTGCAGCATCGGGCTACTGAGGGTGAGCCCGGCCTGATCGACGAAATGGCCAACGATAATGCCGCCAAATAACACACCGCCGATGCCGAACCCCACGCCGCGTATTTTTACATTGCCTATCCATAAGCCAACCACGGCGACCAGTGCCAGAATACTGACGGTCAATGCTATGTCACTCATGACAGATTCCCTGTGAAGATACACGCCATCTTTCAGGCTGCCTCGTGACAGCATGATAGATTATGTGAATAACATTATAGATAAGATGGATTCTGGCAGAGAGATCGCAGGATGTATGCGCGATAGCGCACATTTACCCTTCCAACCGGTAATACCCCTGTTTTGCAGATTATTTCGCTTTTTCAGGCGTGGGATTTTGCAGTTGCTGAATGCTTTTATCTGAAAAAAAGCGATAAGGCGCGCGCTTCTTCGTTTACGCACAAAAAAGCCCTGCCGGAGCAGGGCCTGTAACATCATCAATTTATTAGCTGTTCAGTGCCGGACGATCGCTGATGGCGATACGCTGCGGGGCGAGGGCTTCCGGTACATTGCGGGTTAAGTCAATGTTCAGCAGACCATTAGTAAAGGTCGCGCCAGACACTTCCATATTTTCCGCAAGGGTGAAGCTCAGGCTGAAGGCCTGCGTCACCAGCCCCTGGTGCAGCCATTTGGTCTCTGTTTCCGGCTGCTGCGGCGCGCCTTTGATGGTCAGCCGCGTACCTTCCAGTTGAATGTCCAGATCTTCCTGACGGAAACCGGCCAGCGCAAGGGTGATGCGGTAGTGGTTATCGTCGCTTTTTTCGATGTTATACGGCGGGAAGCTCTGGCTTTCACCGGCGGTTTGCAGGGCGTTGGCCAGTTTGTCAAAACCGATCCATTGACGCAGCAGTGGGGATAAGTCGTAGTTACGCATAGTATTTTCTCCTTCTGAGAAGCGAGTAAATTCCTGCAAATCACATGATTCGCAGTCTGCCCCCTGACGGCGGGCAGGTTGGTAGAGGGCCGCCATGCGGCCCGACGAAATTAGTTGATTTCGATACGGCGCGGCTTGTTCGCTTCCGGGATCACGCGCTCGAGATCGATATACAGCAGGCCGTTCACCAGGTTGGCGCCACGCACGTGGATGTTTTCCGCCAGCTGGAATTTGCGCTCAAAATTGCGCTCAGCGATGCCCTGATAGAGGTAGGTCCGCTCTTTTTGCTCTGCCGCATGCGACCCTTTGACAATCAGCAGATTGTCCTGCGCGGTGATTTCCAGTTCGCTCTCAGCAAAACCGGCCACAGCGATGGCGATGCGATAGTTGTTTTCGTCAACGAGTTCAACGTTGTACGGAGGATAGCCGCCGTTACTTTGGCTCTGGTTGTTTTCTAACAGATTGAACAGGCGGTCAAAACCAATAGCAGAACGGTACAGCGGAGAAAGATCGAAGTTACGCATAATAAAAAGCTCCTGAAATCAGCGAGAGTGTAATGACCTTCCATCATGGACAGGTCGTTTTACCCGGAATACCCCTCAGGCGTATTCCACATCGGGCCGTACTCATAAAATGGGTACAACGGAACGCATTTCAAGGGCCGTTGTCTGAGTTTTTTTGCACTTTCAGGCTGAGTGTTTAGACTGAGTTACAGCACTAATGGTTAAAGTGAGACAGCCGCCACAGAGCGGCACTCTCAGACTTTCTATTTGATTTGCGGGCCGATATAACCCAACGACACAGGCATCACAACAAAACTATTATTATGATAAAAATGACTCTGCTAAAACTGACTCTGTTCAGTGGAATGATGATTCTCAGCGGCTGTTCGAGCGTGATGTCACATACCGGTGGTAAGGAAGGTACTTATCCCGGCACGCGCGCCAGCGCCGCTATGCTTGGCGATGATGACACTAACTGGGGAACAAAATCGCTGGTCGCCCTGGATATGCCCTTTACCGCCGTCATGGACACAATCCTGCTGCCGTGGGATCTGTTCCGCACCGACAGCTCGGTGAAATCGCGGGTGGAGAAAAGCGAGCAAAAAACGCAGGCCACCGATGCCCTGATCCCGCCCGCGCCCATGCCAGCGAAATAGCTTAATGGACGGTTTTCGTCACCCATAGCTGACGAAAACCGTCCACCTCTTCCATCCAGGCGATGTATTGTCCGTCCGGCGAAAACACCACCGCATCGGCTGAGGGCGGGTGACGATGACCGTCGGTTAAGTACGTCACCGCGCCTGTTGCTGCATCGCAAAGGGCAATACGGTTCTCTATCACACACCCCAGCGCGTTTCCTGACGGATGCCAGTTAAACGCCGACTGAATGCCGTTCGCCGTCTGCGTGAGTTGTCGCGGCTCGCCGCCCTGCGGTGATATCAGCCACAGCTGCACCACACCCTTGTCGTCACGCATCAGGAAGGCGATGTCGCTCCCCTGCGGATTTGCCCGCACCCAATGGCGCGGCGCGTTAACCAGACCAGGATATGCGCGCTGGTGAGTAAAGGTGAGACGTTTTTGCTGAACACTGGCGGGCGGCGCAGGCATTGTGTAGCTCGTCCCTTCCAGCGGTTCTCGCCCCGCCTGTTTCCAGCCAGCTTCGTTTTCCGGCAGCGTCAGAATAAACAGTTCCGGCACTTTTTCGCCCTGCAACGAGCGTGTATCGCCGATAAACGCCAGTGCGTGATTGCCAACCCACCCCTCTTCATAGGCGCGGTTGATCTCATCACTGCCCGGCGCAGGCGTCGGTGTGGTACGGCTGACCAGCACGCACCAGTGACTTCCCTCATATTCCCGCGGATGCTGACCACGCGGGGTCACCGGGCCATACGGCACTGCGACGCCAACGTTACGCAAACCCAGCGCCGCATCGCGCTCATGCAGGACATGATCGTTATAAGTAAAGCTGACGGCCTGGCCGTCCGGGCGATAAACATGAACATGGCTGCCGCCACGCAGTGCGCCGGGGGTGTAGGGCGGCGTGATATCCATGGCATCGAGGTTATGGGTTTCACCGTTGTGCGTCACCACACCACGACGATGGTGGAAATTGTATTGCCAGTGCGCATCAGGATGTTCCGGCCCGTGGATGAAAACATACCGCTCTTCCTGCGGATGAACCGTCACCACGCCGACATGCGCGCCCCCGGTCGCCCGGTAAATCACCTCGACTTCACCGCTATGGATATTGACTCGCTCAATGGTTTCACCGGTGAACGAGGCGCCTGACGGGCGAACATCAAACACCAGCCACTGGCTGTCCGGCGTCCAGGTTTGCGTATTGGTGAGCTGATGATGGCGGGGGGAGAATGTGACTTGTTTCATTAGGATACCCTGATGCATGACCATCGCATCAGGGTATCTCAGGTGCTGCGTTTAGCCTACCCGTTTCACATCGCCGACCAGCAGGATGTAGGAAAGCGCGCCAAGCAGCGCTACCACGGCGATATAGGTCAGCGCCGGGGCAAAACCGTAATCCTGCGCCAGATAACCCACCACCAGCGGCACGGTGATGCCACCCAGACCGCCGACGAAGTTGAACACGCCGCCAGTCAGACCGATCAGACGCATCGGTGCCAGTGAAGAAACCAGTGACCAGGTGATGGACGCGAAACCGTTGCCGAAGAAGGCGAGGGCCATCAGCGTCATAATCCACACCGGATCGTTGGTATAGTTGGCGCCCATGATGCAGGTGGAAATCAACAGCCCGCAAATGATCGGCGTTTTACGCGCCGCGCCCAACGAGAAGCCTTTGCGCACCATTTTATCCGCCAGCCAGCCGGAAAGCAGGACACCGAAGAAGGCCGCCAGGAACGGCACGGTGGTCATAAACCCGGCCTTCAGCGCGGTAATACCTTTTTCCTGGGTGAGATAGTTCGGGAACCAGGTCAGGAAAAACCACAGCGTTGAAGTTACCGCAAACTGACCCAGATATACGCCAAGCAATTTACGATGAAAAATCAGCTTCCAGTCTGCCATCGTAAGCGGCTGACGCGCCTCTTTCTTCACCGGCGCATCGCCATCAACCAGACCGCCACCTTCGCGGATGTAGTCCAGTTCAGCCGCAGAAATGCTCTTCGTCAGACGCGGCGGCTGATAGACTTTGATCCAGATAAACGACCAGATAATGCCAATCCCGCCGGTGACGATGAACACCCAGTGCCAGCTCAGCAGCTCCTGGATCCAGATCAGCAGCGGCGTCAGGAACGCCAGGCCGACGAACTGCCCGGAGGTGTAGAAACCGACCGCGGACGCGCGCTCGTGTTCCGGGAACCAGCTGGTCACCATGCGGTTGTTGGTGGGAAACGCCGGGGCTTCAAAGATACCGGTGATGGCGCGCAGGCCAATCAATGACATCAGCCCTGTCGCGAACCCCTGGAACAGCGTTGCCACCGACCAGCCCAGAATCGCAATGAAGTACGTTAAGCGCGAACCCACGCGGTCAAGGAACCAGCCGCCCGGGATCTGGCACAGGGTATACAGCCAGGCAAATGCCGAAAAGACATATCCCATTTCGGCTTTGGTAATACCGAACTCTTCCTGAATATGCGCCGATGCCACGGCGAGGTTTGCCCGATCGACATAACAAATCACAACCGTAATAAAGATCATAATCAGGGTCAGATAACGCCGACGCCCGACTTTTGCAGCAGTCACTGATATTTCCATCGCAATCTGTCTCCAGATTCTGGGCATAGCGAAGCCGCTCACCATGCCCTGTAATTTACAGAGGGTTATTTAGGAATTTTTATAAAAAGTATTAATGCCGGGTATTTACCACTCGGCGACAGAGCCATCCTCATGACGCCACAGCGGGTTGCGCCAGTCGGTGACATTCCGGCTCATTTCGATGACTTTTGCTTCATCAACGTCCACACCGAGCCCTGGTTTCGTTAACGGTTTAAAGAATCCGCCATCCATGCTGAAGTCATCTTTATTTTTTACAAAGTCGAGCAGTTCCGCGCCCTTATTGTAATGAATCCCCATACTCTGTTCCTGGAATACGGCATTGCGTGACACGAAGTCGATATGCAGACACGCGGCCAGCGCAATCGGTCCAAGCGGACAGTGCGGCGCCAGCGCCACATCATACGCTTCCGCCATCCCGGCGATTTTGTAGCATTCCGTGATCCCGCCGGCATGCGACAAATCAGGTTGCAGAATGGCAATACCGCCCGCTTCCAGCACCCGTTTAAATTCGAAGCGCGAGAACATGCGCTCACCTGCGGCAATCGGAATATGCGTTTGCGCCGCCAGCTTCGGATAATATTCCGCCTGTTCCGCCAGCACCGGTTCTTCGATGAATAGCGGGCGATACGGCTCCAGCTCTTTGATCAGCACTTTCGCCATCGGCGCGCTGACGCGACCATGGAAATCCAGACCAAATTCAATCTCATTGCCGAACGCTTCGCGGATCTGCGCCACGGTATTCACCGCCGCATCCACTTTGCGTGAATCATCAATCACGCCCAGCTCTTCACAGCCGTTCAGTTTGAAGGTGTCGAAGCCGATGTTACGCAGGGTTTTGATGCCATCAATCACTTCTGCCGGACGGTCACCGCCCACCCAGCTGTAGGCTTTGATTTTATCGCGCACCAGGCCGCCCATCAGTTGCCAGACGGGCGCGTTCAGCACTTTGCCTTTAATATCCCACAGCGCCTGATCGATACCGGCGATAGCGCTCATCAGGATCGGGCCGCCGCGATAGAACCCGGCGCGATACATCACCTGCCAGAGATCATTAATCCGCGCCGGGTCCTGACCAATCAGGTAATCGCCCATTTCATGAACAGCGGCTTCCACGGTGCGCGCGCGGCCTTCAATCACCGGCTCGCCCCAGCCAACCACACCTTCGTCGGTTTCGATTTTCAGAAACAGCCAGCGTGGCGGTAAACGGTATGTCGTGAGTTTGGTTATTTTCATTGCACTGCCTCTCGATACGCTTGAACAAATGCGGCGGCCTGCTGCGCGGTTCGCTCAACGGACTGTCCGGCGCGATAGAGATCGCTGCCGAGTCCGGCGCCTGCGCATCCTGCCTGAATCCATTCCCCGAGGTTTTCCGGCGTGACGCCACCCACCGCAAACACGGGCACGTCCTGCGGTAATACAGCTTTCAACGCTTTGATGTACGCCGGGCCAAACGCCGAAGAGGGGAAAATTTTCAGCGACTGCGCGCCCGCGTCCAGCGCGTCAAAGGCTTCTGTCGCCGTGGCGCAGCCAGGGCAGACCGTTATGCCATGCGCCACGGCGCGGCGGATCACCTCCGGCTGGATGTTTGGCGTCACAATCAGTTTGCAACCCATCTCCGCCAGCACGTCCACCTGCTCCGGCTTTAACACCGTACCGGCGCCAATCAGTGCCTTATCGCCAAACGCGGCGACGACAGCCGGAATGCTTTTCTCCCATTGCGGCGAGTTCAGCGGGATCTCAACGGCGTCGAAACCCGCGTCAATGACCGCACCGACGTGCGCCAGCGCCTCATCCGGCGTAATGCCCCGCAAAATCGCGATCAGCGGGAGTTTAGTTTGCCACTGCATGGGCGATGCTCCTTATACCAGCCTGAAATGCGGTATCGCCGTCCACCAGCACGGTGTTGCGTCCGGCAGCCTGTAGCGCCTGCTGATAACGCACCGCCAGCGACTGTCCAGCGACAATAGCGATCTGCCCGTCGGCAAAGCGGTTGCCCATGCAGGCCACTTCCGCGCCGATAAGCAGACCGGATAAAAACTCGCTCACCTGTTCGCGCGGCAGCGACCCCAGAACGTGGACGGCACGCACTTCAAACAGCTGCGGTAAAATCGCGGGAGCGGCGAGACCACGTTGCAGACCGGCGGTGAAGGCCTCGGGTGACGCGGTTTGCTCCGGCAGCCCCGCGCCGATAAGCGAATGACGCAACAGCAGGTGATGAAGTTCGCCAGTCATGACGGTATGGAAATCAATGATTTGCTGGTGGTCGGTCTGCACCCATTTACAGTGCGTGCCGGGCATGACGTACAGCGACGAGGGCGCGATTTCACGTGCGCCGAGCAACTGTGTTTCTTCGCCGCGCATCACGTTGTGGTTATCGTCACGCGCGACGCTCAGACCGGGAATGATCCAGATATTGTCGCCAACGGACGTTAACTGCTCGCCAATGGCAGAGAAATGGGCAGGAACGGGTAAATAGGGGGCGATTTTCCAGCCGACGTTGCTGCCGACCATGCCCGCCATCACCACCGGCGTAGCGCTGTCGCGCCAGCCCTGGGTCACTTCCGCTAACACCGCCTCGGGGGATTTTCCGTTAAGACGAGTGACCCCCGCTTCTGAATGCCGGTGCTCCAGGCATTCATCGCCCTGATACAGCCAGGCGCGCAGATTGGTCGAACCCCAGTCAATGGCGATGTAGCGTGATGTCATGTGAATTCCTTCAACCGTCGTGTCGAGCTGGCAATCATGGTGAGCGCTGCCTGCTCTGCTGCTTCGCCGTCCTGATGCCGTATCGCATCGAACAGCGCCTTATGTTCCTGGAGCGTTTTCGGCATGTTGGCCTCATCGCCCATCCAGGTACGTTCAAATACCGCCCGCTGGAGCGAACTGATCGCCACGCTCAGTTGCTGTAACACCGGGTTATGCACCGATGCCAGCACTGCCTCGTGGTAGCGAATATCCGCTTCGTTAAACGCGTCGCGATTCTGGTTGTTGGCGATCATGTCGTTGAGCGCCGATTCAATTTGCGCCAGATCACTGGAAGTGGCGCGTTCCGCTGCCCAACGGGCGATGGCCGGCTCCACCAGATTTCGCACTTCGCTCATCGCGGTGATGAGCCGCGGGTCATAGTCGTTTTCCAGTACCCACTGCAACACGTCCGTGTCGAGGTAATTCCATTGATTGCGCGGTGCGACAAATGCCCCGCGATACCGTTTCATTTCGATCAGCCGTTTGGCCATCAGCGAGCGAAACACCTCGCGAATGATGTTGCGCGAGGTTTCAAATTCTTCACACAAATCTGCCTCTGCAGGCAGCGCCGAACCGGGCACATATTTCCCGCCAACGATCTGACGGCCCAGCGTGATGACAATGCGGTCGGTTTTGTTGAGATTCATGGAGAGTCCTTATGCTCTGTGCGTCCATGTGTACTTTACCCTGACCGCTGAATTTCACCTCACTTTTGCAGTACAAATTTGTGGGGTTCATCCGTTTGCGTGTACTCAATGTAGTACAATACATTTGTGTTGTACTACAATTTAGATCACAAAAAGAACAATTCAGGGGTAAAAAAAGCGCAGCTAACCGAAGCTCGCTGCGCTGGAGTGTTCTGAGGCGGGGTTATGACGCGAGAACGTACTTCTCGATAGCGTACGCGACGCCATCTTCCAGATTCGATTTAGTGATGAAATTCGCCACTTCTTTGACGGACGGGATGGCGTTATCCATCGCCACACCGACACCCGCGTATTCAATCATTGCAATGTCGTTTTCCTGATCGCCAATCGCCATGATCTCATCCGGCTGAATGCCCAGCGCTTCCGCCAGCGATTTCACACCAGTGCCTTTGTTGACGCGTTTGTCGAGGATTTCGAGGAAGTATGGCGCGCTCTTCAGCACGGTGTATTTCTCTTTCACTTCAGCCGGAATGCGGGCGATGGCTTTATCGAGCACCACCGGTTCGTCAATCATCATCACTTTCAGGAACTGAGTGGCCGGGTCCATTTTCTCCGCTTCACAGAACACCAGCGGAATGGTGGCGACGTAGGATTCATGCACAGTGTAATAGCTGATATCGCGGTTAGCGGTATAGAGCGTGTTGCGATCCAGCGCATGGAAGTGCGAGCCGACCTCGCGGGAGAGTTTTTCCAGGTACCGATAATCGTCGTAGCTCAGCGCGGTTTGCGCAACGGTACTGCCGTCGCTGGCTTTCTGCACCAGCGCACCGTTGTAGGTGATGCAATAATCCCCCGGCTGTTCCATATGCAACTCTTTGAGGTAGTGATGCACCCCGGCGTACGGACGACCTGTCGTCAGCACGACGTTGACCCCACGCATACGCGCAGCAGCAATGGCATTTTTAACAGCAGGAGAGATGGTATGGTCCGGTAACAGTAAGGTGCCGTCCATATCGATCGCGATGAGTTTAATAGCCATGTTTTCCCCGGATTAAATGAGTCTCCGCTCATGCTAACGCGATTTAGCTCAAAAAACAGCAAAAGAGAGGCGGGAAAAGGGGGATTAGATGGCGAGGAAGGATTCCTCTTTTATAGCGCAAAGAAAAGCCCGGTGGCGCGATGCTTACCGGGCCTACGAAACCTGTAGCCCCGGTAAGCATCGCGCCACCGGGGAGCAAACGGCTTAGATATCGATATTCGCCGCTTTCAGGGCGTTTTCTTCGATAAAGGCGCGACGCGGTTCAACCGCATCACCCATCAGCGTAGTGAACAGCTGGTCGGCAGCAATGGCGTCCTTAACGGTCACGCGCAGCATACGACGGCTTTCCGGATCCATGGTGGTTTCCCACAGCTGTTCCGGGTTCATCTCGCCCAGACCTTTATAACGCTGGATGGAGAGGCCACGACGGGACTCTTTCACCAGCCAGTCGAGCGCGGCTTCGAAGCTGGACACCGGCTGGCGGCGTTCGCCACGTTCGATGAACGCGTCTTCTTCGATAAACCCGCGCAGTTTCTCACCGAGCGTGCAGATACGACGGTATTCCGGGCCGGTCACGAATTCGTGATCGAGCGGGTAGTCGGTATCCACGCCGTGCGTACGCACACGGATGATCGGCTCGAACAGCTGCTGTTCTTTGTTCTCACGGATGTCGTATTTCCACAGGCTACCGTGCTGTTCGTTTTCGTTCAGCTCAGTCACCAGCGCATTGACCCAACGCGTCACTTTCTGCTCGTCAGAGAGATCGGCTTCCGTCAGTGTCGGCTGATAGATCAGCTCTTTCAGCAGCGAACGCGGGTAGCGACGCTCCATACGGCTAATCATTTTCTGCGTGGCGTTGAACTCAGACACCAGACGCTCCAGCGGCTCTCCCGCCAGCGCCGGGGCGCTTGAGTTAGCGTGCAGGGTTGCGCCGTCAAGAGCGATGGCAATCTGGTACTGATCCATCGCTTCATCGTCTTTGATGTACTGTTCCTGCTTGCCTTTTTTCACCTTATACAGCGGCGGCTGCGCGATATACACGTGACCACGTTCGACAATTTCCGGCATCTGACGGTAGAAGAAGGTCAACAGCAGCGTACGAATGTGCGAGCCGTCGACGTCCGCATCGGTCATGATAATAATGCTGTGATAACGCAGTTTGTCCGGGTTGTACTCGTCGCGACCAATGCCGCAGCCGAGCGCGGTGATAAGCGTCGCCACTTCCTGTGAAGAGAGCATTTTATCGAAGCGCGCTTTCTCTACGTTGAGGATTTTACCCTTCAGCGGCAGAATCGCCTGGTTCTTACGGTTACGCCCCTGCTTCGCAGAGCCGCCCGCGGAGTCCCCTTCCACGAGGTACAGTTCAGACAGCGCCGGGTCACGTTCCTGACAGTCCGCCAGTTTGCCCGGCAGACCTGCGAGGTCCAGCGCGCCTTTACGACGGGTCATCTCACGCGCTTTACGCGCCGCTTCACGGGCACGCGCCGCGTCAATGATTTTACCGACCACGATTTTCGCGTCAGACGGGTTTTCCAGCAGGTATTCGCTCAGCAGTTCGTTCATCTGCTGTTCTACCGCCGATTTCACCTCAGAGGAGACCAGCTTGTCTTTGGTCTGGGAGGAGAATTTCGGATCCGGCACTTTGACGGAGACGACAGCAATCAGTCCTTCACGGGCATCGTCGCCGGTGGCGCTGACTTTCGCTTTCTTGCTGTAGCCTTCTTTGTCCATGTAGGCATTCAGGGTACGGGTCATCGCCGCGCGGAAGCCCGCCAGGTGAGTACCGCCATCGCGCTGCGGAATGTTGTTGGTAAAGCAGTAGATGTTTTCCTGGAAGCCATCGTTCCACTGCAACGCCACTTCCACGCCAATACCGTCTTTTTCGGTGGAGAAATAGAAGATTGTCGGGTGGATTGGCGTTTTGTTCTTGTTGAGATATTCAACAAACGCCTTGATGCCGCCTTCGTAGTGGAAATGATCTTCTTTGCCGTCACGCTTGTCTTTCAGGCGGATAGAGACGCCGGAGTTCAGGAACGACAATTCACGCAGGCGTTTTGCCAGGATTTCATATTCGAATTCGGTGATGTTGGTGAAGGTTTCCAGGCTCGGCCAGAAACGCACCATGGTACCGGTTTTTTCGGTATCGCCGGTAACTGCCAGCGGAGCCTGCGGCACGCCGTGGACGTAAATCTGACGGTGGATCTTGCCTTCGCGGTGGATAATCAGCTCCAGCTTCTGCGACAGGGCGTTTACCACGGAAACGCCGACGCCGTGCAGACCGCCGGACACTTTATAGGAGTTGTCATCGAATTTACCGCCCGCGTGCAGGACGGTCATGATCACTTCTGCGGCGGAGACGCCCTCTTCCGGGTGAATACCGGTCGGGATACCACGGCCATCATCGGTAACGGAGACGGAGTTATCCGCATGGATCGTGACCACGATGTCTTTACAGTGACCCGCGAGCGCTTCGTCGATAGCGTTATCTACCACCTCGAATACCATATGGTGCAGACCGGTGCCGTCATCCGTGTCGCCGATATACATACCCGGGCGCTTACGCACCGCATCCAGCCCTTTCAGGACTTTGATACTGGAGGAGTCATAAGAATTCGACATCAACGTTTCTCGCTCATTTTATCTTGGGTTAATCCGTTATTTTACCCTTTTCCACGGTGAACATCTTCGAATTTTTGTCCGACATGTCCATAACGTGTTCAGCGCTGATCGCGCTGACAAAAACCTGTGATTGCGTCGCTTTTAAACGGCTGGCCAGCAGCCCGCGGCGCGCATCATCCAGTTCAGAGGCAAAATCATCTATGAGGTACAGGCAGCGTCGCCCGCTTTCGCGGGTGAGAAACTCCCCTTGCGCCAGACGCAGCGCGCACATCAGGAGTTTGAGCTGCCCGCGCGACAGCGTGTCTTCCACCGGCGCACCGTCGGCGCGAATACGAAAATCCGCTTTATGCGGGCCATGCGCGGTGTACGTTAACAGGCGGTCGCGTTCGAAGTTTTTCTCCAGCGTTTCGGCATAATCCGTCTCTTTATCCCAGCCGCGCTGGAAGGAGAAGGTCAGAGAAAACTCGGGTAAAAACTGCTTACAGGTGTCCGCCATATCTTCCGCAATGGCCGCGCTGTATTCGGCGCGCCAGCGGCTAATCTGCTCCGCCAGCGGGATAAGCTCGGTATCCCACGGACGCAGCTGCGCATAACGGGTCACCTGACGCAGTGCAGCATTACGCTGCCTGAGCAGGCGCTTCAGATTGCTCCATGCCGTGAAGAAACCGGCTTCATTATGGAAGCATCCCCAGTCAAGGAACGCTCTTCTGTATTTGGGGCCGCCATTGAGTAAAGTAAACCCCTCCGGCGTAATCAGTTGCATCGGCATCAGCAGCGCCAGCTCCGCCACCTTGTGACCATCGGTACCGTCGATACGCACTTTGCTGTCGCCAAGTTTGTCTTTCGTCAGGCCAATGGCGATTTCGCGCTCCTCACCCTGCAAACGACCGTGCAGCACAAAGGATTCCTGCTCATGGCGGATCACGCGGCCAGGCTGCAAACTGCGAAACGCCCGACCGTGGCCGAGCGTATAAATGGCTTCCAGAACGCTGGTTTTTCCGCTGCCGTTGGCGCCAACCAGAAAATTAAAGCCGGGGGATAAGGCGAGATCCGCGCTTTCAATGTTGCGAAAGTCGCGGATCAACAGGCGGGAAAGCGACATTACAATCTCATTGGCATAACAACATAAGCCGCCGACTGTGATGCGGCATCTTCAATCTGTACGCTCGAAACGGAGTCGGTCAGCAGAATACGGACGTTTTCGCACTTCAGCGCGTTCAGAACGTCCAGCACATAGCTGACGTTGAAGCCGATTTCCATTTCCGTGCCGCCGTAGGTGACGTCCAGCATCTCTTCCGCCTCTTCCTGCTCCGGGTTGTTAGCGGTGATTTTCAGCTGGTTTTCGCTGACGTACAGGCGCACGCCGCGGAATTTCTCATTTGAGAGGATCGCCGCACGGGCAAACGCCTGTTTGAGGATATCGCAACCGGCTTCCAGGTGCTTGTCCGGGTTTTTCGGCAATACGCGGCGATAATCCGGGAAACGGCCATCAACCAGCTTGGAAGTGAAGATAAAATCGCCGACGTGAGCGCGGATGTTGTTGCTGCCGATCTGCACGCGCAGCGGATTGTCGCCACCGTCGAGCATACGCATCAGCTCAATCACCCCTTTACGCGGTACGATCACCGAATGGTTCGGCAGCGGCTCGCCAACAGGCATTGCGCACACCGCCAGACGGTGACCGTCGGTCGCCACAGTGCGCAGCTCTTCGCCTTCGGTCTCGAACAGCATACCGTTCAGGTAATAACGAACGTCCTGATGCGCCATCGAGAACTGGGTCGCTTCAATCAGACGTTTCATCGTCGCCTGCGGCAGGGTGAATTCCACCTCGCTCTGCCAGTCGTCGAGATTCGGGAAGTCGGTGGCAGGTAGCGTGGAGAGCGAGAAACGGCTGCGGCCAGAGCGCACCAGCATCCGATCGCCTTCAAGCTGCACGGCGATTTCCGCACCTTCCGGCAAGCCACGGCAGATATCAAAGAATTTACGTGCCGGAACGGTCGTTGCCCCGGGTTCGTGCGGCTGAATCAGCGCGACGCGAGCCACCATCTCCATTTCGAGGTCAGTACCGGTCAGCGACAGCGCGCCGTCTGCGACCTGAAGCAGCAGGTTACCGAGAATCGGCAGCGTTGGGCGGCCACCTAACGGACCACTCACCTGTTGCAACGGTTTTAATAAATGTTCACGTTCTACGGTAAATTTCATAGCGTCACGAAGATAATGTTCTGATTAAGTTTGAGAAATCTTCTTTGATGTCGTGGCTTTCTTCACGCAACTGTTCGATTTTACGACACGCGTGCAGCACGGTGGTATGGTCGCGGCCACCAAACGCATCGCCAATTTCCGGCAGACTGTGGTTGGTTAACTCCTTAGCCAGCGCCATCGCCATCTGGCGAGGACGTGCGACCGAGCGGGAGCGGCGCTTGGAAAGCAGATCCGCTACCTTTATCTTGTAATACTCTGCCACCGTCTTCTGGATGTTGTCGATGGTGACCAGTTTTTCCTGCAGCGCCAGCAAATCACGCAGCGCTTCACGCACGAAATCGATAGTGATCGCCCGGCCGGTAAAATTGGCGTTGGCGATGACGCGGTTCAGCGCCCCTTCCAGCTCACGAACGTTGGAACGCAGACGTTTGGCAATAAAGAACGCGACCTCGCCCGGCAGACGAATGTCATTTTCGTCGGCTTTTTTCATCAGGATCGCGACGCGGGTTTCCAGTTCCGGCGGCTCGATCGCCACCGTCAGCCCCCAGCCGAAGCGGGATTTCAGACGATCCTCAACGCCGTTGATCTCTTTCGGATAACGATCCGACGTTAAAATGATCTGTTGATTGCCTTCGAGCAGGGCGTTAAAGGTGTGGAAAAATTCTTCCTGGGATCGTTCTTTATTGGCAAAAAACTGGATGTCATCGATAAGCAGCGCGTCAACGGAACGGTAGTAACGTTTGAACTCTTCGATGGCGTTGTTTTGCAGGGCTTTGACCATGTCCTGAACGAAGCGCTCAGAATGCATGTATACCACTTTGGCGTTCGGCTTACGGGCGACGATGCCGTTACCCACCGCATGCAACAGGTGCGTTTTACCGAGACCAGTGCCGCCATACAGAAACAGCGGGTTATAGGCGCCGCCAGGGTTATCAGCCACCTGACGGGCCGCAGCGCGCGCCAGCTGGTTTGATTTACCTTCGACGAAATTATCAAAGGTATGCTTAACATTGACGTTAGAACGGTACGTCGGTTCTGCCGGTGCCGGGACGTTATCCCAACCCGGACGTGGAACGGGCGCGGTACGCGGCATTTGGATCTGCGCCACCTGGGCAGGCGCCGCCGCATGCACCGGCTCTTTCACCGTTTGCGCGACGGGTTTTGTGCCAACTTCAAAGCGTAACAGAGGGGCATCGGTACCGCAGAAATCGTTCAGCAGTCCATTGATATTATTCAGGTATTTGTCCCTTACCCAATCAAGCACAAAACGATTTGGCGCGTACAAAGCCAGCGTGTTATCGCTCAGTTCCGCCTGCAACGGGCGGATCCACATACTGAATTCTGTGGCTGGTAACTCATCCTGCAATCGGGCAAGACACTGCTGCCAAAGCGAAAGTGACACGGCGGACTCCACTCGAACAAAAAGAAAAAATGAAAACGATCGTGATTGTTGGCACACGTCGACTGTACGTATCAACCCCGTTAAAGGTTGATTTGTTTTTGGACCCTGCGCAAAAGGGTGACGTGCGAACCGCTGTGCGCGGTTTTTTTACCCGGTCAGGATCTAAAGATCGCGATCAGGACCGCGGATCATAGCGTAATCTGAACCAGAGATCTTCTGTTTCTCACAGATTCTTCCCCTTTTATCCACAGGAAGGATCGAAACCGGATAAGTGTAATCGATCCTGGCCTGAGTGAAGCAGGATTTAGGCCGCATATTGGAAAAATTAATGAGTACGGATGAATTTTTGCTTAAACGATCTAATAAAGATCCTGCACGATCCTTGCGCTTTAACCGGGAGGCCGTATAATCCCCCACCCGGCGCGTAGAGCCCGAGTTCTTGTGTCGACGGCTGCTCACTTTTTGCACGTAAAAGTGCGGAATTACGCGGGAAATAAGGTAAAGAGAATTGACTCTGGAGTGTACAATTATTACAATCCGGCCTCTTTAATCACCCAAGCTGAAGCGTTAGTCGTTCGAATGTTGTTCGGGTATACGCAAAAGTCAGTGAATTTATTCAAGTTTAGGTAGAAATCGCCATGAAACGCACTTTTCAACCGTCTGTACTGAAGCGCAACCGTTCTCACGGCTTCCGTGCTCGTATGGCTACTAAAAATGGTCGTCAGGTTCTGGCACGTCGTCGTGCTAAAGGCCGCGCTCGTCTGACCGTTTCCAAGTAATAAAAGCTAACCCCTGAGTGGTTAAGCTCGCATTTCCCAGGGAGTTACGTTTGTTAACTCCCAATCATTTCACTTTCGTCTTCCAGCAGCCACAACGGGCTGGCACGCCGCAAATTACTATCCTCGGCCGCCTGAATTCGCTGGGGCATCCCCGCATCGGTCTTACCGTCGCCAAGAAAAACGTTAAACGTGCGCACGAACGCAACCGGATTAAACGTCTGACGCGTGAGAGCTTCCGTTTACGCCAGCATGAACTTCCGTCCATGGATTTCGTGGTGGTGGCGAAAAAGGGGGTTGCTGACCTCGATAACCGTGCTCTCACGGAAGCGTTGGAAAAATTATGGCGCCGTCACTGTCGCCTGGCTCTCGGCTCCTGATAGCCCTTATTCGGGTCTATCAGCGCCTGATTAGTCCGCTACTCGGGCCACATTGCCGTTTCACACCAACCTGCTCTCAATACGGAATTGAGGCCTTGCGCAGGTTTGGAGTGATAAAAGGCAGTTGGTTGACGGTGAAACGCGTATTAAAATGCCACCCTTTACACCCGGGTGGAGACGACCCCGTCCCACCAGGACCCTTTGATACCAGAGAACACTAACGATGGATTCCCAACGCAATCTTCTTATCATCGCTTTGTTGTTCGTGTCTTTCATGATCTGGCAGGCGTGGGAGCAGGATAAAAATCCTCAACCACAACCGCAACAGACCACGCAGACGACGACCACCGCAGCAGGTAGTGCAGCAGACCAGAGCGTACCGGCCAGTGGCCAGGGGAAACTGATTACGGTTAAAACCGATGTGCTTGAACTGACCATCAACACCAGCGGTGGTGATGTTGAGCAGGCACTGCTGTTGGCATACCCGAAAGATCTGGGTTCCAATGAACCGTTCCAGTTACTGGAAACTACGCCGCAGTTTATCTACCAGGCGCAGAGCGGCCTGACTGGACGTGATGGCCCGGACAACCCGGCCAATGGCCCTCGTCCGCTGTATAACGTTGATAAAGATGCGTTTGTGCTGGCGGATGGCCAGAACGAACTGGCTATCCCGCTGACGTATACCGACAAAGCCGGTAACACCTTCACCAAAACCTTCACCCTGAAACGCGGTGAATATTCGGTGAACGTGGGCTATGACGTGAAAAACGCCGGTGAAAAACCGCTGGAACTGGCGACGTTCGGTCAGTTGAAGCAATCCATCAATCTGCCGACTCACCGCGATACCGGCAGCAGCAACTTTGCGCTGCACACCTTCCGTGGCGCGGCATACTCGACGCCGGACGAGAAGTACGAAAAATACAAATTCGATACCATCGCCGACAACGAAAACCTGAATGTGAATGCCAAAAATGGCTGGGTGGCGATGCTGCAACAGTATTTTGCTACCGCATGGGTTCCGCGTAACGATGGCACCAACAATTTCTACACCACGAATCTGGGTAACGGCGTTGCCGCGATCGGCTACAAATCTCAGCCGACGCTGGTGCAGCCGGGTCAGAACGCGACGCTGAACAGCACACTGTGGGTGGGTCCGGAAATTCAGGACAAGATGGCCGCCGTTGCGCCGCATCTGGATCTGACCGTTGACTACGGCTGGTTGTGGTTCATCTCTCAGCCGCTGTTTAAACTGCTGAAATGGATCCACAGCTTCCTCGGCAACTGGGGCTTCTCCATCATCGTCATCACCTTTATCGTTCGTGGCATCATGTACCCGCTGACCAAAGCGCAGTACACCTCCATGGCGAAGATGCGTATGCTGCAGCCGAAGATTCAGGCGATGCGCGAGCGTCTGGGCGATGACAAACAGCGTCAGAGCCAGGAAATGATGGCCCTGTACAAAGCGGAGAAGGTTAACCCGCTGGGTGGCTGCTTCCCGCTGATCATCCAGATGCCTATCTTCCTGGCGCTGTACTACATGCTGATGGGCTCCGTTGAACTGCGCCACGCGCCGTTCGCACTGTGGATCCACGACCTGTCCGCACAAGACCCGTACTACATCCTGCCGATCCTGATGGGCGTGACGATGTTCTTCATTCAGAAGATGTCGCCGACCACCGTGACCGACCCGATGCAGCAGAAGATCATGACCTTTATGCCGGTCATCTTCACGGTGTTCTTCCTGTGGTTCCCGTCAGGCCTGGTGCTGTACTATATCGTCAGCAACCTTGTGACCATCATTCAGCAGCAGCTGATTTACCGTGGTCTGGAAAAACGTGGGCTGCACAGCCGCGAGAAGAAGAAGTCCTGATAAACTTCATTCTTTAAGCCAGAAGGCGGTCTCAGGACCGCCTTTTTTAATACGAGTGATTTTATGAGCCATAACGACACAATCATCGCCCAGGCAACCCCACCGGGACGCGGTGGTGTGGGCATTCTGCGCATTTCTGGCCTGAAAGCGCGGGACGTTGCTCAGGCCGTGCTGGGCAAACTGCCAAAGCCGCGCTACGCCGATTATCTGCCGTTCAGAGACGCTGACGGTACCGCGCTGGATCAGGGTATCGCGCTGTGGTTTCCTGGCCCGAATTCCTTTACCGGTGAAGACGTGCTGGAATTGCAGGGTCATGGCGGTCCGGTGATCCTCGACCTGTTGCTCAAACGTATTCTGACGCTGCCGGGCGTGCGTATCGCAAAGCCGGGCGAGTTTTCCGAGCGTGCCTTCCTTAACGACAAGCTCGATTTAGCCCAGGCAGAGGCGATTGCCGACCTGATTGACGCCAGTTCAGAACAAGCGGCACGCTCCGCGCTGAACTCGCTGCAGGGGGCGTTTTCTGCTCGCGTGAATCATTTAGTGGAAGCACTTACTCACCTTCGAATCTATGTGGAAGCCGCCATCGACTTTCCGGATGAAGAGATCGACTTTCTCTCAGACGGTAAAATTGAAGCACAGCTCAACGCGGTTATCGCCGATCTCGATGCGGTCCGTGCCGAGGCGCGCCAGGGCAGCCTGCTGCGCGAAGGGATGAAGGTGGTGATTGCCGGGCGGCCTAACGCCGGGAAATCGAGCCTCCTGAACGCGCTTGCCGGTCGCGAAGCGGCGATCGTGACGGATATTGCGGGCACGACCCGCGACGTGCTGCGCGAGCATATTCACATTGACGGCATGCCGCTGCACATCATCGATACCGCCGGTCTGCGCGACGCCAGCGATGAAGTGGAGCGCATCGGTATCGAACGCGCCTGGCAGGAAATCGAGCAGGCGGACCGCGTGCTGTTTATGGTTGATGGCACCACTACCGATGCCGTCGACCCGGCTGATATCTGGCCTGATTTTATTGCCCGTCTGCCTGCGAAGCTGCCGATCACCGTCGTGCGCAACAAAGCGGACGTTACCGGCGAAACGCTGGGCTTCAGCGAAGTGAACAACCACTCACTGATTCGCCTCTCTGCGCGAACCGGGGAAGGTGTGGATACGCTGCGTGATCATCTCAAACAGAGCATGGGCTTTGAAACCAACATGGAAGGGGGTTTTCTGGCTCGTCGTCGTCATTTACAGGCGCTGGAAGAAGCGGCAAATCATCTGCAGCAGGGCAAAGCGCAACTGCTTGGCGCCTGGGCAGGCGAACTGCTGGCCGAAGAGTTGCGCCTCGCACAACACAATTTAAGCGAGATCACCGGCGAATTTACTTCGGATGATCTGCTGGGTCGTATTTTCTCCAGCTTCTGTATCGGTAAATAATTCGTGAGCGATTCGGCGAATGTGACTAAGGATATGTAAAAGTCATGCCTGAAGGCTTTTCAGACAGGTTTTTCCGCATTAAAACCTGTCCATTATCGGTGATAATACATTACTGACCTTTAACTTTTGTCCATTAATCAGGGAGCGAAAAATGGCCACTCACTTTGCACGGGGCATCCTCAGCGACGAACACCTCGCGTCGGTACGACTTCCGTCAACCGTTCACCATGCGGCACGACGGTTACCGGAGCATCGCCGTGTCCGTTTTATGGGATCTCGCGCGCTACTGGCTGAACTGATGTTCATGCTGTACGGCACCAGTGAATTGCCGGAAATCATCACGCAGCCTAACGGGAAACCGGGTTTTGCGGATACGGAACTGCCCGCGTTTTCGGTCGCCTACACCGGCAATATTGTCGGCGTTGCGCTGGCGACAGAGGGAGAGTGTGGCCTCGACATGGAATTGCAGCATACAAACATCCCGGAAACATACCCCTTCACCCGTAACGAGAATCTGTGGATCACCAATCAAAACGATCCTCATGAGGCGCAAACCCAACTGGTCGTCCTGCGCCAGAGCGTGCTAAAGATGATCGGTCACGCCACGCAGGATTCCCCCCGTTTATTACAACTGCTTCCCGGTTCAGGCCGTTTGCGCTCCGCTGAGGTCATGCAGATTGAGGCGATTTGCGATGCCGAAGACATTCTGGTGTGGTCAGTTGCCACCAGCCCTGCCATCGAAAAGCTCAATCTGTGGGAGTTTCATAGCAAAAATGGCTGGGACAGCCTGCCGGATGCGCAGACCCGCGCAAATGAACCCGATACACGCCTGATGCGATTTACCAGCCTGCCTGCCGAAAAAGCCCTTATAATCAACTGACCTGACATATCATGATGCAAAGGAGTAATCATGTCTGACACGTTGAACGTTGTGACGTTACTGGGAAGCCTGCGCAAAGGCTCATTTAACGGTATGGTGGCTCGTACACTGCCCAAAATCGCACCGGCGGGAATGGACATCTCTCCGCTGCCGTCTATCGGCGATATTCCGCTTTACGATGCGGATGTGCAGCAGGATGAGGGTTTTCCGCAAAGCGTTGAAGCCCTGGCCGCACAAATCCGCCAGGCCGACGGTGTGGTTATTGTTACGCCGGAATATAACTATTCGGTGCCGGGTGGGCTGAAAAACGCCATCGACTGGCTGTCACGTTTACCTGATCAGCCGCTGTCCGGCAAGCCGGTGCTGATTCAGACCAGCTCAATGGGCGCTATCGGCGGCGCGCGCTGCCAGTATCACCTGCGTCAGATCCTGGTGTTCCTCGACGCCATGGTGATGAACAAGCCGGAATTTATGGGTGGGGTGATTCAGAATAAAGTCGACCCGCAGACGGGTGAAGTGATTGACCAGAGCACGCTGGACCATCTGACCGGTCAGCTGACCGCTTTTGGTGATTATATTCAGCGGGTGAAAGCGTAAAACAAAAAGCCCGGCAACGCGATGCTGCCGGGCCTGATATCTGTAACGTAAATCCCTTAGTGCGCGTCGATAAACACAATCTTCAGCACAAACAGCAGCGCGACGACAATGACGCACGGGCTGAGATCGCGGAAACGACCAGTACCGATTTTCATCACACAGTAGGAGATAAAGCCCAGCGCAATCCCTTCAGTGATGGAGAAGCTGAACGGCATCATCACTGCGGTAATAAACGCCGGTACCGCCTCGGTAAGGTCATCCCACTTCACGCGCGACAGACTTGAGGTCATCAGCACGCCGACGTAAATCAGCGCGCCTGCGGCGGCGTATGGCGGCACCATGCCCGCCAGCGGAGACAGGAAAATCACCAGCAGGAACAGCAAACCAACAATCACCGCGGTCAGACCGGTACGGCCGCCTACGGAAACGCCGGAAGAGGATTCGATATACGCGGTGACCGATGAGGTGCCGATGAACGACCCGGCGACAGACGAGATACTGTCAACGTACAGCGCCTGCTTCATGCGCGGGAATTTACCGTTTTCATCAGTCAGACCGGCTTTATCGGTCACGCCAATCAGCGTTCCTGACGAGTCAAACAGGTTAACCAGCATGAACGAGAAGATCACGCCAGCCAGGCCAATGTTCAGCGAACCCGCGAGATCTACATGACCCAGCACAGTGGTGACACTCGGCGGCGCGGAGACGATACCGTTGTAATGCACATCGCCCAGCAACCAGCCCAGTAGCGTGGTGACCACGATAGACACCAGCACCGCCGCATGAATGTTGCGGGAAGCCAGAATCGCGATGATAAAGAAGCCCAGCACGCCAAGCAGAACGTTATGCGATGTCAGGTTGCCAATGGTGACCAGCGTTTCGCTGTTGGCGACAATCACCCCGGCGTTTTTCAGCCCCATCATACCGATGAACAGGCCAATACCGCTGGTGATGCCAACGCGCAGGCTGACGGGGATATTAGCGATCATCCAGTAGCGGATGCGGAAAATGGTCAGCAACAGCAGACCTACCGCACCCCAGAAAATCGCGCCCATCCCGACCTGCCACGGCAGACCCATCGCGCCAACAACGACAAACGCGAAGAAAGCGTTCAGCCCCATCGCAGGCGCCAGCGCGACCGGCAGATTGGCAAACAGGCCCATCAGGATGCTGCCGAAGGCAGCGATAAGACAAGTAGTCACAAACACGGCGCTGGTGTCCATTCCCGCGGCGCCAAGAATTTGCGGGTTAACAAAAACGATATAAACCATCGTCAGGAAAGTGGTAAAGCCGGCGATGACTTCGGTGCGTGCCGATGTCCCGTGTTCGCGCAGTTTGAACACGCGCTCAAGCAGTCCCTGACCAGAGGCCTGGGTAGTGTGTTGTTGACTCATCTTCTGGTTCCGAGCAAAGGAGGGAAAATTCGTCGCTATCCTACCCCAAAATGCGACAATAGGGTGGATTAACTCGCACTTTTTTTATTGGTTTTTCTTATACGGCAACGATTGCGTTGCGCAATTTTCATCAGGTAAACGATAAACTTGTTATAACAGGAAACGGCATGACCAACATTGAAGCGGTATTTTTCGACTGTGATGGTACGCTGGTCGACAGTGAAGTGATTTGTTCCCGCGCCTATGTCTATATGTTCCAGCAGATGGGCATTACCCTTGATCTCGAAGAAGTTTTTAAACGCTTTAAGGGCGTAAAACTTTACGAAATCATCGATACGATCAACGCCGAGCACGGGGTGAATCTGCAAAAAGCGGATTTAGAACCGCTCTACCGCGCCGAGGTCGCACGCCTGTTCGACAGCGAACTGGACGTCATAGCTGGGGCAAATGCGTTGCTGGATGCGGTTACCGTTCCAATGTGTGTCGTGTCTAATGGCCCGGTCAGTAAAATGCAGCATTCGCTGGGAAAAACCGGCATGCTGCACCATTTCCCGGAAAAACTGTTCAGCGGTTACGATATCCAGCGCTGGAAGCCCGATCCGGCGCTGATGTTCCATGCGGCAAAGGCGATGAACGTGAACCCGGAAAACTGCATTCTGGTGGATGATTCCAGCGCAGGCGCGCAATCCGGCGTCGCGGCAGGGATGGAGGTGTTTTACTTCTGCGCCGACCCGCACAACCCGCCGATTGATCACCCGAAAGTGACGACGTTCAGCGCGTTATCGGAACTGCCCGCGCTGTGGAAAGCGCGCGGCTGGCATGTGACACGCTGACAAAACAAAGCCGGATGGCGCTAACGCTTATCCGGCCTACAAAGCTTTCACTGGCCCGGTAAGCGCAGCGCCACCGGGCATTTTACAGTGCATCACTCTTTCGGATCTTTACCCGCCAGCAGCTTGTCCAGCTCATCGCCGCCCACGTGACGGAAATCCTGCCCTTTCACGAAATAGAAAATGTATTCGCAAATGTTCTGGCAACGGTCACCGATACGTTCGATGGAGCGTGCACAAAACAGCGCCGTCAGAACGCTTGGGATGGTGCGGGAATCTTCCATCATGTAGGTCATCAGCTGACGCACAATGCCTTCGTATTCCTGATCCACTTTCTTGTCTTCGCGATAGATACGAACGGCTTCGTCGATATCCATGCGCGCAAAGGCATCCAGCACATCATGCAGCATCTGCACCGTGTGGCGACCCAGCGATTCCAGGCTCACCAGCAGCGGCTGGTGCTGTTGCGTGAATTTTTCCAGTGCAGTACGGCAAATTTTATCCGCCACGTCACCAATACGCTCCAGTTCAGCAATCGTTTTAATGATCGCCATCACCAGACGCAAGTCGCTGGCCGTTGGCTGACGCTTGGCGATAATCCGTACGCAGGCTTCATCGATGGCGACTTCCATCATATTGACCTGCTTGTCACCGTCGATAACGCGCTTCGCCAGCTCCGGATCCTGATTATGCATCGCCGTAATCGCGTCGGAGAGCTGTTGCTCCACCAGCCCCCCCATGGTCATTACCTGGGTGCGGATATGCTCCAGTTCTGCGTTGAACTGGCCGGAAATATGTTTGTTGAGATTAAGGTTGTCCATCGCTAACTCCAAATCAACCGTAGCGGCCAGTAATATAGTCTTCGGTTTGTTTCTTAGCGGGTTTGGTAAAGAGATCGTCCGTATTGCTAAATTCGATCAGCTCGCCAAGATACATAAACGCAGTGTGGTCGGAGCAACGTGCCGCCTGTTGCATGTTGTGCGTTACGATCACTACGGTGTAATCCTGCTTAAGCTCAGTGATCAGCTCCTCGATGCGTCCGGTGGAAATCGGATCGAGCGCTGAACACGGCTCATCCAGCAGCAGCACTTCCGGGCGAATCGCAATCCCGCGGGCGATGCACAAACGCTGTTGCTGACCACCAGAGAGAGAATATCCACTCTGGTGCAACTTATCTTTGGTTTCGTTCCACAATGCGGCTTTGGTCAACGCCCACTGCACACGCTCGTCCATATCCGCACGGGACATTTTCTCAAACAGACGCACGCCAAAGGCGATGTTGTCATAGATAGACATCGGGAACGGTGTCGGTTTCTGGAAAACCATACCGACTTTGGCGCGCAACAGCGCGATATCCTGAGTATTGGTGAGAATATTGTCGCCATCCAGCAGGATTTCGCCTTCTGCACGCTGCTCAGGATAGAGCTCATACATTTTGTTGAAGGTACGCAGCAGCGTAGATTTACCGCAGCCAGAAGGCCCGATAAATGCCGTCACCTGATTCTTTGCGATGTCCAGATTGATATTCTTAAGGGCATGGAATTTGCCGTAGTAGAAGTTCAAATCACGAACCGAAATCTTACCCGGGGCAGTATTAGCCATACTCATCTCACTCTTTTCCTTATCCGGCGCCGTTGCGTAACCGCGCCGTAAATATTAACCGTGTTTACTCTTGGCAAAAATGATGCGCGCCAGAATGTTCAGCAACAGGACGCAAAGGGTGATGATTAATACCCCGGCCCAGGCCAGTTGCTGCCATTCAGCAAACGGGCTCATCGCAAATTTGAAAATGGTCACCGGCAGGTTGGCGATAGGCTGCATCATGTCGGTGCTCCAGAACTGGTTGGAGAGCGCAGTGAACAGCAGCGGCGCCGTTTCCCCGGCGATACGCGCCACCGCCAGCAACACGCCGGTCAGGATACCGGAAACGGACGCTTTCACCGTGATGGCGGAAATCATCTTCCATTTCGGCGTTCCCAGCGCATAAGCGGCTTCACGCAGGCTGTCCGGGACCAGTTTTAACATGTTCTCGGTGGTTCGAATGACAATCGGTACCTGCAGCAACGCCAGTGCAATCACCCCGGCCCAACCGGAGAAGTGCTCCATTTTGGCCACCACGATGGTGTAAACGAACAGACCGACCACAATGGATGGCGCGGAGAGCAGGATATCGTTAATGAAACGAATAAACTCCGCCAGCAGGGATTTACGGCCATATTCCGCCAGGTAAATGCCCGCCAGAATGCCCAGTGGCGTACCAAAGACCGTTGCCCAGAGAATTAACAGCCCGCTGCCTGCCAGGGCGTTCGCCAGACCACCACCCGCCGTATTCGGCGGCGGCGTCATTTCAGTGAACAGCGCCAGCGACATGCCGTCAAAACCGCGGGATACGGTCGAGACAAGGATCCAGATAAGCCAGAACAGGCCGAACGCCATGGTCGCCATTGACAGCGTCAGGGCGATACGGTTTTTCATGCGGCGGCGAGCCTGCATTTTGCGGCGGGATTCCGCCAGTTCAGCGGTCGTTTGCATTTCAAGAGTCGCCATTAACGCGCCCCCTCGTTTTTCGCCAGTCGCAGGATCATAAATTTCGAGGCAGCCAGAACGATGAAGGTGATGACAAACAGAATCAGACCCAGTTCCATCAACGCGGCAACGTGCAGGCCGGATTCCGCTTCAGCGAATTCGTTCGCCAGCGCCGAGGTAATGCTGTTACCCGGCATATACAACGAGGCGCTGTCGAGCTGGTAGGTATTACCGATGATAAAGGTCACCGCCATGGTTTCACCCAGCGCGCGGCCCAGGCCGAGCATAATGCCGCCGATAACCCCGTTCTTGGTGAACGGCAGGACGATGCGCCAGATCACTTCCCACGTCGTACAGCCAATGCCGTACGCGGACTCTTTCATCATGACCGGCGTCTGTTCAAACACATCGCGCATTACTGCTGCAATGTAGGGGATGATCATGATAGCGAGGATCACGCCAGCGGCCAGAATACCAATACCGAATGCCGGGCCGGAGAACAGCGCACCTACAAACGGAATACTGGAAAGCACATTGCCGACCGGCTCCTGGAAGTACGTTGCGAACAGTGGCGCGAAAATAAACAGCCCCCACATGCCGTAAACGATACTTGGAATCGCCGCTAACAGTTCAATAGCAATACCCAGCGGGCGTTTCAGCCAGGCCGGGGCGAGTTCCGTCAGGAACAGTGCGATGCCGAAGCTCACCGGAACGGCGATCAGCAGCGCGATAAAGGAGGTGACCAGCGTACCGTAGATGGGTACCAGCGCACCGAAGATGTCGTTTGGCGCATCCCACTCTTTGGTCCACAGAAACGAGAAGCCAAATTTCTGAATGCTTGGCCAGGAGGAGATGATCAGGGAAACGATGATGCCACCCAGCATCAATAGCACAATCAGCGCAGCCAGTTTTACCAGCGCACTGAATATCATGTCACCCTGTTTACCCGGTGGGTTAAAAGCAGGCTTGGTTGCAGCCATAAGTTACTCTTCAGTTATTTACATCTTACGAAACAGGCGATGAGCACCTGCGCTCACCGCCATCTTCGTCAAAAAGATCCTGTTAGTACAGCGCTTTACCGCTGCTGTCTTTTACGTTGGTCTTCCATGCGGCACGAACCTGCTCAACCACGCTGTCCGGCAGGGTTGCATAATCCAGTGCATTGGCTTCTTTTCCACCGTTCTTGTACGCCCAGTCGAAGAATTTCAGCACTTCAGCGCCCTGCTCAGCATTTTTCTGCTCTTTGTGCACCAGGATGAACGTAGTGGAGGTGATTGGCCACACGTCCGCTCCTTTCTGGTTGGTCAGGTCCTGAGCGAAAGACTTGCTCCAGTCGATGCCTTTAGCGGCATTAGAGAAGCTTTCTTCAGTCGGGCTGACATCCGCGCCATCAGCAGATTTCAGTTTGGTATAGGTCAGGTTGTTCTGCTTAGCGTAAGCATATTCAACATAACCGATAGAGCCCGGCAGACGCTGTACGAAGGCGGCGATGCCGTCGTTGCCTTTACCGCCCAGACCTGTCGGCCAGTTAACCGTTGAGCCAGCACCGACTTTGGATTTCCACTCTTCGTTAACTTTCGCCAGGTAGCTGGTGAAAACGAAAGAGGTACCGGAACCATCAGCACGACGAACGACTGCGATATTCTGAGAAGGCAGTTTTTTGCCCGGGTTCAGCTTAGCAATCGCTTCGTCATCCCATTTTTTGATATTGCCGAGGTAGATATCCCCCAGGGTTTTACCGTCAAGCACCAGCTCGCCAGATTTGAAGCCAGGCAGATTTACTGCCAGCACCACGCCGCCGATCACGGTCGGGAACTGGAACAGCCCTTCCTGCTGTAATTTGTCATCCTTCAGCGGAGCGTCAGACGCACCGAAGTCAACGGTGTTTGCTGAAATTTGCTTAACGCCACCGGAGGAGCCGATACCCTGATAGTTGATTTTGTTACCCGTTTCTTTCTGGTAGGTATCAGCCCACTTGGCATACACCGGCGCAGGGAATGTTGCACCAGCGCCAGTCAGGCTTGCAGCTGCTCCAGCCGCGAAAGCGCTCATCGATAAGGTCGCGGCGACAACAGTTGCGACAGTGGTACGCATAACTTTCATAATGTCTCCTGCAAGATTTGTGTAAATCGTTGTTTAAGTGGCTACGATGAGCAAAATAGGACAAAGAGGTGACAGTTATATGTACGGTTTATGACAGTTTGATGACAGTGAAAAATTTCGTTTAGCGATAGATTAAAAATAGTTATTTTTCATATCGATAGCCGCCATTATGACCGCAATATGTCAGAAAGATTTTATTTCTGTGACACTGAAAAAGGTAGCTGAAGATGACAAATTGTCATAAAGGAAAGGCGGAAAAACGCCCCATTTATTGATATGGGGCGTTGTTTTATTACTCAACCGTGACTGATTTCGCCAGGTTACGCGGCTGGTCAACGTCGGTGCCTTTAATTAGCGCGACGTGATACGCCAACAGTTGCAGCGGCACGGTGTAGAAGATCGGTGCAATCACTTCTTCCACGTGCGGCATCTCAATGATGTGCATGTTGTCGCTGCTGGTGAAACCGGCATCGCGATCGGCGAAGACGTACAGATGACCGCCACGCGCACGCACTTCTTCGATGTTGGATTTCAGTTTTTCCAGCAGTTCGTTGTTAGGCGCCACAACGATAACCGGCATGTCGGCGTCGATCAGTGCCAGCGGACCGTGCTTGAGTTCGCCTGCGGCATACGCTTCCGCGTGGATATACGAGATCTCTTTCAGCTTCAGCGCGCCTTCCAGCGCGATTGGATACTGATCGCCACGGCCGAGGAACAGCGCGTGGTGCTTGTCAGAGAAATCTTCCGCCAGCGCTTCAATACGCTTGTCCTGCGACAGCATCTGTTCGATGCGGCTCGGCAGCGCCTGCAGACCATGAACGATGTCATGCTCAACGGCGGCATCCAGACCTTTCAGACGCGCCAGTTTCGCCACCAGCATCAGCAGAACCGTTAGCTGCGTGGTAAACGCTTTGGTGGAAGCCACGCCGATTTCGGTGCCTGCTTTGGTCATCAGCGCCAGATCGGATTCACGCACCAGCGAGGAGCCCGGCACGTTACAGATAGCCAGAGAGCCCAGATAACCCAGCTCTTTCGACAACCGCAGCGCTGCCAGCGTATCCGCCGTTTCGCCGGATTGCGACAGGGTGATCATCAGACTGTTGCGGCGCACCGCGGATTTGCGATAGCGGAATTCAGAGGCGATTTCCACGTCGCACGGCACGCCAGCCAGCGATTCAAACCAGTAACGGGAAACCATCCCGGAGTTGTACGACGTACCACAGGCGACAATCTGGATATGCTCGACCTGAGCCAGCATCTCGTTGGCGTTCGCGCCCAGTTCGCTTAAATCAACTTCACCATGGCTGATGCGGCCAGTCAGGGTGTTTTTGATGGCGTTCGGCTGTTCGTAGATCTCTTTCTGCATGTAGTGACGGTAGATGCCTTTGTCACCAGCGTCATACTGCAGGTTAGATTCGATGTCCGGGCGTTTAACCTGTGCGCCAGACTTGTCGAAGATGGTGATAGCGCGACGTGTAACCTCAGCAATATCGCCTTCTTCGAGGAAGATAAAGCGACGGGTCACCGGCAGCAGCGCCAGCTGGTCAGACGCAATAAAGTTTTCCCCCATGCCCAGACCAATCACCAGCGGGCTTCCCGAACGCGCTGCCAGCAGCGTGCCCGGATCACGGGTATCCATGATCACCGTACCGTAAGCACCACGCAGCTGCGGGATAGCGCGCAGCACGGCTTCACGCAACGTACCGCCCTGCTCAAGCTCCCAGTGAACGAGGTGAGCAATCACTTCGGTGTCAGTCTCGGAGGCAAAGACGTAGCCACGGGACTGCAGCAACTCGCGCAGCGGCTCGTGGTTTTCGATGATGCCGTTATGCACCACAACGATGTGTTCAGAAACATGCGGGTGCGCGTTTCCTTCCGACGGTTCGCCATGGGTTGCCCAGCGGGTGTGAGCAATACCTGTGCCGCCATGCAGCGGATGTTCTTCCGCCGCCTGGCTCAGCATCTGGACTTTACCGAGGCGGCGCAGGCGGGTCATATTCCCTTCTGCGTCAACGACGGCCAGACCGGCAGAGTCATAACCGCGGTATTCCAGACGACGTAATCCTTCGAGAAGGATTTCAGCAATATCACGCTGCGCAACTGCGCCAACAATTCCACACATAATGTTTTATTCCGAATTTAGGCATTACGCCTGCGTTGTCGCTGACCTGTTATTGCCCGTTTCCCGGGCGCCCCGAGCCTTGTAGAGAGTGGGGTTATATTTATGGGTACTGCCATTGGGGTGGGAAATTATGTTATTTCCTCACCCCTGTCTGCCGGATGGCGCTGACGCTTATCCGGCCTACAAAACCGTATTACTTCTTCTTCACCGGACGCTTCCAGCCCTGTTTGTGGACCTGCGGCACGCGGCTAAGCACTAATTCGTTGTCGTAGACATCGCGGGTCACGGTGGTTCCGGCTGCAATGGTGACGCCTTTTCCAATGGTCACAGGTGCCACCAGTTGCGTATCGGAGCCGACAAACACATCATCACCAATGATGGTTTTGAATTTGTTCGCGCCATCGTAGTTACAGGTGATGGTGCCCGCGCCGATATTCACGTTGTCGCCAATTTCCGCATCGCCGAGATAGCTCAGGTGACCGGCTTTTGAGCCTTTACCCAACCGCGCTTTTTTCATCTCGACAAAGTTACCCACGTGCGCGCCTTCCAGCAGCTCAGCACCCGGGCGCAGACGTGCGAACGGGCCAATGGTGCAGGCGGCTTCAAGGTGCGAATCTTCAACCACGCTGTAAGGGCTGATTTCGCAGTCGTCGCCGATCACGCTGTTTTTGATGACACAGCCAGTGCCGATTTTAACGCGATGACCCAACGTGACCTGGCCTTCCAGGATAACGTTAGTATCAATTTCCACATCTCGCCCGTGAATCAGCTCGCCGCGTAAATCGAAACGCGCCGGATCACGCAGCATGACGCCCGCCAGCAGCAGTTTTTCGGCCTGCTCGGACTGATAAATACGCTCAAGACGGGAAAGCTGGAGGCGATTGTTCACGCCGTCCGTTTCGCTGATGCGCGCCGGATGCACGGCGACAATCTCATGCCCTTCAGCATGCGCCATGGCGATGATATCGGTGATGTAATATTCACCCTGCGCGTTGTTGTTGTTGAGCTTCGACAGCCAGCGCTTCAGATCCGCACCACCAGCAATCAGGATACCGGTATTGATTTCCTGAATCTGACGCTGCGCGTCGCTGGCATCTTTATGCTCAACAATGCCCGTCACTTTGCCGTTTTCACGCGTGATACGGCCGTAGCCGCTGGGATCATCAAGCTTAACCGTCAACAAACCAATGCCGCCCTGCGGTTTTGCTTCACGCAGACGCTGAAGGGTATCGACGGAAATCAGCGGTACATCGCCGTAAAGCATCAGGATGTCTTCGTCATCGGCAAAGAACGGCGCGGCCTGCTGCATCGCATGCCCGGTGCCCAGCTGTTCCGCCTGCAACACCCAGTTCAGGTTATCTTCTTTCAGCGCTTGCTTAAGGAGATCTCCGCCGTGACCATAGACCAGATGCACCTGGCTGGCACCTAATTCATTAGCAGCATCAATGACATGCTGCACCATTGGCTTCCCGGCCAACGTGTGCAGCACTTTCGGAAGCTCGGAATACATGCGGGTTCCTTTGCCTGCGGCAAGGATCACCACGCTCATCGCACTGTTTGACATACGCATCCTGACAGTAATTTGAGTGGGAAGTAAAACCCTTTGGCGTTGAAATTTCTACATATTTTGCATCATGAAATGGGATGCAGAGAAAACGCGCAACACCCGGGTGTAAAACCAGTTTATGACGCCATTTTCAGCGATCGTACGCGGTTTTGTCTCGAAAAAAATCCCCGTAATCTGAAGATTAGCGCTTATGCTGCTGCTTTCACTGTTTTTTTGACGCCTGAATAAAGCAGGCATAAAAAAAGCCAGCCTGGAAACCAGACTGGCTTTTGAGACATTCAAGCCGGTGTCACATCGCTTTTTTGGTCAACTCGATAACGCGCAGTTTGGCGATCGCTTTGGCCAGTTCCGCAGACGCCTGAGCGTAATCCACGTCGCCGTGCGAGCTCTTAATGTGCTCTTCAGCCTTACGCTTCGATTCCATGGCTCTCGCTTCATCGAGATCCTGGCCACGAATCGCAGTATCAGCCAGAACGGTCACGGTGCCAGGCTGCACTTCAAGAATGCCGCCGGACAGATAGATAAACTCTTCATGACCGTGCTGTTTAACGATGCGGATCATACCAGGCTTAATGGCGGTGAGCAGCGGGGCGTGACCCGGGTAAATACCCAGTTCACCTTCGCTACCCGTTACCTGGATTTTCTCGACCAGCCCAGAGAACATTTTTGACTCTGCGCTGACGACGTCCAGGTGGTAAGTCATTGCCATATCACCCTCCGATTAAGGCGTTAAAGTTTTTTGGCTTTCTCGACGGCTTCTTCGATAGTGCCAACCATATAGAACGCCTGCTCCGGCAGATGATCGTATTCGCCTTCCATGATGCCTTTAAAGCCACGGATGGTGTCTTTCAGCGATACGAATTTACCCGGAGAACCGGTAAAGACTTCTGCTACGAAGAACGGCTGAGACAGGAAGCGCTGAATTTTACGCGCACGTGCCACGACCAGTTTATCTTCTTCGGACAGTTCATCCATACCCAGGATGGCGATGATGTCTTTCAGTTCCTGGTAACGCTGCAGGATAGACTGTACGCCACGCGCGGTGTCGTAGTGCTCCTGACCAACCACCAGCGGATCCAGCTGACGGCTGGTGGAATCCAGCGGGTCAACGGCCGGGTAGATACCCAGAGACGCGATCTGACGGCTCAGTACCACGGTAGCGTCAAGGTGCGCAAAGGTGGTGGCTGGTGACGGGTCAGTCAGGTCATCCGCAGGGACGTATACCGCCTGTACGGAGGTGATAGAACCGGTTTTGGTGGAGGTGATACGTTCCTGAAGAACACCCATCTCTTCCGCCAGCGTCGGCTGATAACCTACCGCTGAAGGCATACGACCCAGCAGTGCGGAGACTTCCGTACCGGCCAGGGTATAACGGTAGATGTTATCGACGAACAGCAGAACGTCACGACCTTCGTCACGGAATTTCTCAGCCATGGTCAGACCGGTCAGTGCAACGCGCAGACGGTTTCCCGGCGGCTCGTTCATCTGGCCATACACCAGGGATACTTTATCCAGAACGTTGGAGTCGGTCATTTCGTGGTAGAAGTCGTTACCCTCACGAGTACGTTCACCCACGCCCGCAAACACAGAGTAACCGGAGTGCTCGATCGCGATGTTACGGATGAGCTCCATCATGTTTACGGTTTTACCTACACCCGCACCACCGAACAGACCGACTTTACCGCCCTTCGCGAACGGGCAGATCAGGTCCATGACTTTGATACCGGTTTCCAGCAGTTCCTGAGAGCTGGACAGCTCTTCATAGGACGGTGCTGCGCGGTGGATAGCCCAACGCTCTTCTTCGCCGATGTCGCCTTTCATGTCGATCGGCTGACCCAGCACGTTCATGATACGACCCAGCGTTGCTTTACCTACCGGGACTTCGATCGGGTGCTCGAGGTCTTTAACGTCCAGACCACGACGCAGACCGTCGGAAGAACCCATGGCGATAGTACGTACGATACCACCACCGAGCTGCTGCTGAACTTCCAGCACCAGACTGTCACTACCATTCATAACCTCAAGAGCATCGTACACGCGCGGTACGGCATCCTGAGGGAATTCGACGTCCACTACGGCGCCGATTACCTGGACAATTTTTCCAGTAGCCATCTTGAATCCTCTACGAATTAACCTGGTTATACCGCGGCGGCCCCCGAGACGATCTCGGTGAGTTCCTGAGTAATGCTGGCCTGACGAGCTTTGTTGTATACCAACTGCAGCTCTTTAATCAGGCTGCCGCCATTGTCGGTTGCGGCTTTCATCGCCACCATACGTGCGGCCTGCTCGCTGGCCAGGTTTTCTACCACGCCCTGATAAACCTGAGATTCAACGTAACGGCGCAGCAAGGTATCCAGCAGCAGTTTCGGATCGGGTTCATACAGGTAATCCCAGGCTTTGTGTTTCAACTCTTCGTCTTCTGACGCCGGTAACGGCAGCATCTGAGTCAGGGTCGGAACCTGAGACATGGTGTTAATAAATTTGTTGCTGACAATGTACAGCCTGTCCAGACGGCCTTCATCATAGGCCTGCAACATCACTTTTACCGGGCCGATCAGTTCGGACAGAGACGGGTTATCCCCCATGCCTGTCACCTGGGCGACAATATTGCCACCAACGGAATTAAAGAAAGAAACGCCCTTGGAGCCGATCATCGCGATATCGCTCTGAACGCCTTTGTCGGACCAGGCTTTCATATCCGCCAACAGCTTTTTGAACAGGTTAATGTTCAAGCCGCCGCACAGACCACGGTCGGTAGACACCACCAGGTAGCCCACGCGTTTAACGTCGCGTTCTTCCAGGTAAGGGTGCTTATATTCCAGATTACCGTGCGCAAGGTGACCAATCACTTTGCGCATGGTATCTGCATAAGGACGGCTGGACGCCATGCGATCCTGCGATTTACGCATTTTGGAAGCGGCGACCATCTCCATCGCTTTAGTGATCTTCTGCGTGTTCTGGACGCTTGCGATCTTACTACGTATCTCTTTTGCGCCGGCCATGAGCTTCTCCTCAATGCCTTGCGGCCTGCCCTAAGACAAGCCGCCGGACGTTACCAGGTCTGGGTTGCTTTGAAGGAATCGAGGATGCCTTTCAGCTTGCCTTCGATTTCGTCGTTATAGCCACCGGACTGGTTGATCTCTTGCATCAGCGGAGCGTGATCACGGTCGACGTAAGCCAGCAGAGCGGCTTCGAAGCTACCGATTTTCGCCAGTTCCACATCTTCGAGGTAACCGCGTTCAGCTGCGAACAGCACCACACCCTGTTGAGCAACAGACATAGGGGCATACTGTTTCTGTTTCAGCAGCTCGGTCACTTTCTGACCGTGGCTCAGCTGTTTACGGGTTGCTTCATCCAGATCGGATGCAAACTGAGAGAACGCTGCCAGTTCACGATACTGCGCCAGCGCGGTACGGATACCACCGGACAGTTTCTTGATGATCTTGGTCTGCGCTGCACCACCCACACGGGATACGGAGATACCCGGGTTAACCGCTGGACGAATACCGGAGTTAAACAGGTTAGTTTCGAGGAAGATCTGACCATCGGTAATGGAGATTACGTTGGTCGGAACGAACGCAGAAACGTCACCCGCCTGAGTTTCGATAATCGGCAGCGCGGTCAGGGAGCCGGTTTTACCTTTCACTTCACCTTTGGTGAAGTTCTCAACGTATTCCGCGTTAACGCGGGATGCGCGCTCCAGCAGACGGGAGTGGAGGTAAAATACGTCGCCCGGGAATGCTTCACGTCCTGGCGGACGACGGAGCAGCAGGGAAACCTGACGGTAAGCAACAGCCTGTTTAGACAGATCATCGTAAACGATCAGCGCATCTTCACCGCGGTCACGGAAGTATTCGCCCATGGCGCAACCGGCGTATGGCGCCAGGTATTGCAGTGCGGCGGATTCAGACGCGGTCGCCACCACAACGATGGTGTTGGACAGTGCGCCGTGCTCTTCCAGTTTACGAACCACGTTAGAAATGGTGGACGCTTTCTGGCCGATAGCCACGTACACACATTTGATGCCGGAGTCACGCTGGTTGATGATGGCGTCGATAGCCATCGCGGTTTTACCGGTCTGACGGTCACCGATGATCAATTCACGCTGACCACGACCGATTGGGATCATGGCGTCAACGGATTTATAACCGGTCTGTACCGGCTGATCGACGGACTGACGGTCGATAACGCCCGGGGCGATAACTTCGATTGGTGAGAAGCCATCGTGCTCAACCGGACCTTTACCGTCGATTGGCGCGCCCAGGGTGTTAACCACACGGCCCAGCAGGCCACGGCCAACCGGAACTTCCAGAATACGGCCAGTACATTTAACCTTCATGCCTTCGGCGAGGTCAGCGTACGGACCCATCACAACCGCACCTACAGAGTCACGCTCGAGGTTCAGTGCGATAGCGTAACGGTTTCCCGGCAGGGAAATCATTTCACCCTGCATACAATCGGCCAGGCCGTGAATGCGGATAACACCGTCACTTACAGAAACAATAGTACCTTCGTTGTGAGCTTCACTCACAACATTGAACTGAGCAATGCGCTGCTTGATCAGTTCGCTGATTTCGGTGGAATTCAGTTGCATGCTCCAGTCCCCTTAAGACTGCAAGACGTCTGCAAGGCGCTCAAGACGGCCGCGTACGCTGCCATCAATGACCATATCACCCGAACGGATGATAACGCCTGCCATTACAGACTTATCGATTTTGCAATTCAGCTTAACTTTGCGTGACAGACGTTTTTCCATCGCACCGGTGATCTTTGAAAGCTGCTCTTCACTTAGCTGAGAGGCAGAAGTGACTTCTACCTCGGCGATCGCCTCACTGGCGGCGCGCAGGTGAATAAACTGTTCAAGAACATCCGGGAGCGTGCTGATACGACCGTTTTCCGCCATCACCTGAATCAGGTTCTGGCCGTATTCGTCCAGCTGCTCACCACACACGGCGATGAACGACTTAGCGAGCGTTTCCGGCGCCAGAGCGCCAGACAGAAGCTCTGCCATCTGTTCGTTCTTAGTCACTTCAGCGGCAAACGCCAGCATGTCCTGCCAGCGTTGAACGCTCTGGTGTTCGACGGCAAAGTCAAAAGCTGCTTTGGCGTAGGGGCGAGCTACCGTTACAAATTCAGACATCAGCCCCTCCCTCCTTACAGTTCAGCGACAAGTTTATCCACGATGTCGCTGTTAGCAGCTTCATCCACGGAACGTTCGATGATCTTCTCGGCGCCAGCAACAGCCAGGATAGCGACCTGCTTACGCAGTTCTTCGCGAGCACGTTTACGTTCGGCTTCAATTTCAGCCTGCGCCTGTGCGACGATTTTAGTGCGTTCCTGTTCTGCTTCAGCTTTCGCTTCGTCCAGGATCTGAGCACGTCGCTTGTTAGCTTGCTCGATGATCACCTGGGACTCCGCTTTCGCTTTTTTCAGCTGGTCGGTCGCGTTGGCCTGTGCAAGGTCCAAATCTTTCTTAGCGCGTTCTGCAGAAGCAAGGCCGTCAGCAATTTCTTTTTGACGTTTTTCGATGGCAGCCATTAACGGCGGCCATACATACTTCATGCAGAACCATACAAAGAGAACAAACGCGATGGCCTGGCCGAGGATTGTTGCGTTCATGTTCACAGCACAATACCTCTTAAAATTTTACGACTGTGGATTAGGGTTATCCCGTACAACTTACTACGCGACGGCAAACATCACGTACAGACCCAGACCTACAGCGATCATCGGGATTGCGTCCACCAGACCCATAACGATAAAGAACTGAGTACGCAGCAGAGGAATCAGATCCGGCTGACGCGCCGCGCCTTCCAGGAATTTGCCCCCGAGGATGCCGATACCGATCGCAGCACCGATTGCCGCCAGACCCATCATCACAGCGGCAGCCATGTACAGCAGATCCATATTCAGGTTTTCCATGACAGTCTCCAGTTTGTTTCAATTAAAACGTAGTAGTGTTGTTAAAAATCAATGCTCTTCAGACGCCATCGACAGATAGACGATCGTCAGAACCATGAAGATAAAGGCTTGCAGTGTGATAATCAGGATGTGGAAAATGGCCCATGGCACATTAAGGATCCACTGTGACCACCACGGCAACAGACCCGCTATCAGAATGAAAATCAGCTCACCCGCATACATGTTACCGAACAGTCGCAGACCGAGTGAAACCGGTTTGGACAGCAAGCTAACACCTTCAAGGATTAAGTTGACAGGGATGAATGCCCAGTGATTGAACGGCTGAAGCGTCAGTTCTTTGACGAACCCGCCCACGCCTTTCATTTTGATGCTGTAGAACAGAATCAGGATAAATACGCCCAGCGCCATAGACAGGGTGATGTTCACGTCAGCAGACGGAACAACGCGCAGCGCAGGCAGACCCAGCACATGCTCACCGATGTAGGGGATCATATCGATAGGCAGCAGATCCATCAGGTTCATCAGGAACACCCAGACGAACACCGTCAGGGCCAGTGGTGCAATGAGTTTGCTCTTGCCATGGTACATGTCTTTGACGCTGCCATGCACAAAGCCGATGATCATCTCAATTGCGGTCTGAAATTTACCCGGGACGCCACTGGTCGCCTTTTTGGCCACGCTGCGGAACATCGCCAGGAACAACAGACCCAGAACCACCGAGAAAAACATGGAGTCAATATTGAGCGTCCAGAAGGTGGCTGGGGGGTTATGCGGATCCACCAGCGAGAATGTACGCAGATCGATCTGAAGGTTGTTCAGATGGTGACCTATGTAATCCTGCGGCGTCATATTTTCAGAAGCCATGATGCCTTTTACCCTTTGTTGTTAATTACAGCGGGTGCCAGTATCTGAACCACCAGCACCAAAACCCACGTAACGATGAGCGGCAAAAAAACCGCCTTAAAAACCGCCAACGCCACCACCAGCAGAGCCAGCATTGCTAACACCTTGAACGCCTCGCCGAAGGCAAATGTCCAGGACACGCGTCCCTTAGCAGGTGTATGCGCCTGGTGACGCCAGGCAAAAATCATGAACAACATATTAGGCAGTAATACTGCCATACCGCCACATAGAGCGGAAATGCCCCAGAAGGGGTCTTTGAGGCAAAACAGCAATCCACTTGCCATTAGTACCATAAGCTGAATGAACAGAAGCCTACGAGCAACGTTTCGACTTACGAGCGACACAGACATCACGTTCTACTCCTGCTCCTTACGAGGTATGCCGCGTGTCGTATAAAACGTCCTTTGAGACTTCGAGTCAAGCATCAAAAAGCGGACAAATTATACGGTGCGTACCGGTGATTTCAAACAATAAGTAGCTAAAAGGTGAATAAATGTTTAAACATTTTTCTGGCGGGCTATTTTCCAGAATTTCACCAAACTGTGAACGATCAGACAAATCTGCAAATAACGCGAAATCACTGGTAATAAAGCGTGGCACAGATCACATAATAAAAATAACGGTTTTCATCGAAATAAAACTGTACGAAAAATAGCTTTATTCATCCGTTTGAAATCTAAGCTAAAATTGCACAACTGTTTTCAAAAAAGGCATATACAGATTAAAAACCAACAATTGACATTTTTAATAACTAATTAACAGTCACAAGTCGTTCATAGAACGCATTTTTAGCAGACTGATATTTTCATCTGTAACTATTTTTTCTGTTATCAAATAACATGTCGTTATGAACAAGAAAACACATAGTAAATGAGTGGTTAAATGTAACCGAATGTTCCACCGTTTTGTCCCCCCTTTGTTAACATTACGCAGGGGCTAATTTTTCTAATTTTTTTGATAAAAATTAAATTTTGTTATGTTTTAACAGCACAAGATGACGCTCGCCATCCAGCTCAGGCACCTGCAGTTTGATGATATTTTCAACAGCAAAACCTGCGGGTAACTGGGCGATTTCATCGTCCGGGACATGACCTTTCAGCGCATAAAAACGCCCTGACGGCGCCGGTAAATGCTGGCACCAGCTCACCATATCGTTCAGCGATGCAAAAGCACGGCTAATGACACCGTCGAACGGCGGCTCTGCCGGGAATGCTTCCACGCGGCTTTGAACCGGCGTCACGTTGTCGAGCTTCAGTTCGTGTTGCACCTGGCGCAGAAAACGCACGCGTTTGCCAAGACTGTCCAGCAATGTGAAATGCGAGTCAGGCAGCACAATGGCGAGCGGAATGCCCGGTAATCCTGGTCCGGTACCGACATCGATGAAACGCGAACCCTGCAGGTGCGGCGCCACAACAACGCTGTCGAGGATATGACGCACCAGCATCTCGTTCGGATCGCGTACGGAAGTCAGGTTATACGCTTTGTTCCATTTGTTGAGCAGTTCGACGTAAGCCACCAGCTGCGTTTGCTGGTGATCGGACAACGAAATGCCTGCTTCATCGAGCAGACGAGAGAGTTTTTTTAGCACGGTGATTACCTGTTAAAACAGAATTCAGAAACCCGGCAGACACAGCGCCGCCGGGAAAAATAGAATGATCAGGCGCTACGGCGCAGCATACCTTGTTTTTTCAGCCATACCAGCAGGATCGAGATGGCTGCGGGGGTTATACCTGAAATTCGTGACGCCTGCCCGATTGAAGCCGGTTTGTGATCGTTCAGTTTGGCGATCACTTCGTTAGACAGCCCGCTTACCTGGCGATAATCAAGCGTTGCCGGCAGCAGCGTGTTTTCGTTGCGCTGCTGTTTTTCTATCTCATCCTGCTGGCGAGCGATGTAACCTTCGTATTTCACCTGGATCTCAACCTGCTCTGCGGCCTGAGCGTCATCCAGACCCGGCGCAAACGGCGACAACTGCACCAGCTGGCCGTAGGTCATTTCCGGGCGACGCAGCAGATCTTCCCCGCTGGCTTCACGGGAGAGCGGCGCAGTAATGTGAGCATTCACTTCAGCGGCAGATTCCGCGGATGGATTGATCCAGGTGGTTTTCAGACGCTGACGTTCCCGTTCGATGCGTTCCAGTTTCTCATTGAAACGCGCCCAGCGGTCGTCATCCACCAGTCCCAGCTCGCGACCGATTTCGGTCAGACGCAGATCGGCGTTGTCTTCACGCAGCATCAGACGATATTCCGCGCGCGAGGTGAACATGCGGTACGGTTCTTTGGTGCCCAGCGTGCAGAGGTCATCCACCAGCACGCCCAGATAAGCCTGCGAACGGCCCGGCGCCCAGCCCTCTTTTTCGGCAGAGAAGCGGGCGGCGTTAAGACCAGCGAGCAGCCCCTGCGCAGCGGCTTCTTCGTAACCGGTGGTGCCGTTGATCTGTCCGGCAAAGAACAGGCCTTCGATAAATTTGCTTTCCAGCGTCGGTTTCAGGTCACGCGGATCGAAGAAATCGTACTCAATGGCGTAACCCGGACGCACAATGCGCGCGTTTTCCATACCCTGCATCGAACGGACAATCTGCATCTGCACATCAAACGGCAGGCTGGTGGAGATCCCGTTCGGGTAAATTTCGTTAGAAGTCAGTCCTTCCGGCTCGAGGAAGATCTGGTGCTGGTTGCGATCGGCAAAGCGCATGACTTTGTCTTCGATCGACGGGCAGTAACGCGGACCGATCCCTTCGATCACACCGGCATACATCGGGCTGCGGTCGAGGTTATTGCGGATCACGTCGTGCGTTTTCTCATTGGTGTGCGTGATATAGCACGGCACCTGGCGCGGGTGTTGATCCGCTGATCCCATGAACGAGAATACCGGCATCGGGTTGTCGCCATGTTGCTGCGCGAGCACGCTGAAATCGATGGTGCGGGCATCAATACGCGGTGGAGTTCCGGTTTTCAGGCGGTTTACCCGCAACGGCAGTTCACGCAGACGGCGTGAAAGTGAAATAGACGGCGGATCACCCGCGCGACCGCCGCTGTAGTTATCCAGACCGATATGAATTTTGCCGTCAAGGAACGTGCCCACGGTCAGTACAACCGCTTTCGCGCGGAACTTCAGCCCCATCTGGGTAACGGCGCCGACGACCCGATCGTTTTCAACGATCAGATCTTCAACCGCCTGCTGGAAGATCATCAGGTTCGGCTGGTTTTCCAGCGCGGTACGCACCGCCTGGCGGTACAGTACGCGATCAGCCTGAGCGCGAGTGGCGCGAACCGCCGGGCCTTTGCTGGCGTTTAGTATCCTGAACTGAATACCGGCCTGATCGATGGCTTTTGCCATCAGACCACCGAGGGCGTCCACTTCTTTTACCAGATGTCCTTTCCCAATACCGCCGATCGCCGGGTTACAGCTCATTTGCCCCAGCGTATCGATATTGTGTGTCAAAAGCAGAGTCTGCTGACCCATACGCGCTGCGGCCATCGCGGCCTCAGTGCCTGCATGACCCCCGCCAATGATAATGACGTCAAAAGGATCCTGATAAAACATGTTTCCTGCCTCGCGGTGTCGCGGTTTGAAAATGGATTGGTGCCCGGGCCGTGGATTCTACTCAACTTTAGTCGATGGAGAAAGCACTGGGATCCTGGGTATTAAAAAGAAGATCTTTTTCTTTAGAGATCTGTTCTATTGTGATCTCTTATTAGGATCGACATCCTTTGTGGATAAGTCGGATCCTCCTTTCAGGATCAAGATATTACAAAGGATCATTCGCTGTGAATGATCGGTGATCCTGACCCGTATAAGCTGGGATCAAAATGAAGGGTTATACACAGGGCGAAAACTGACCAAACCTTATACTTTGGATAACTACCGGTTGATCCAAGCTTTTAACCAGAGTTATCCACATACGATCGCACGATCTGTTCATCTATTTGATCAAATTTATCCAGGATCCTGTCCATTCTTCAGCCGGATCTTCAGGAATGTCATGTTCAAGGATGTTGATCTTCAGCGTTTCGCCGACTTGTTTCGCGCCACAAGACAGAAGCAGGGCGTCAAGTTTGTCGATCGCACCGCAGAAGGTGTCATATTCACGGCTGCCTATACCGATCGCGCCAAAACGCACGGCAGACAAATCAGGCTTCTTCTCCTGCAGATCATCGTAGAACGGTTGCAGGTTGTCAGGGATATCCCCGGCGCCGTGCGTGGAGCTGATCAACAGCCAGAGACCGTTCGGCGTCAGATCCTCCAGCAGAGGGCCATGCAGCGTTTCGGTTGAAAAACCCGCGTCTTCCAGCTTTTCCGCCAGATGTTCCGCTACATATTCCGCACCACCCAGCGTGCTGCCGCTGATAAGCGTAATGTCCGCCATGATCGCCACTCCTTAATACAGAGTGGCGTATTGTACGCTGTGTGTGAGCTGGGATCTACCTGTGGAAAATGTGGGATTAATTCTGTGCGCTTACGGGCGGATCGTCCGCATAATCGGGTTCTGTAGGGAGATCAGCGTCTCTGTGGACTGAATTTCATCGATGGTTTGGATCTTGTTGATAAGTACCTGCTGCAGTGCGTCGATCGAACGGCACATCACCTTAATAAAGATGCTGTAATGACCGGTGGTGTAATACGCCTCGGTGACCTCATCCAGGCTTTCCAGTTTCGCCAGCGCCGAGGGATAATCCTTCGCACTTTTAAGAATGATGCCGATAAAACAGCAGACATCGTAGCCCAGTTGTTTTGGGCTGACGTCGATACGCGCGCCGGTGATGATCCCGGCCTGCTTCATTTTCTCTACGCGGACGTGGATGGTTCCCGGGCTGACCCCAAACTGTTTCGCCAGTTCTGCGTAAGCGGTGCGCGCATTGGCCATCAGCGCCTCAAGGATGCCGCGGTCCAGATTGTCGATCTGATAATTTTCCATAGGTTTTTCTTATGAAGATTGAGGATTGTGACAATTTTAGCCCACAATATTATTGAATCAAAAGTGATAAGCCAATTTTGTTTGTTGATTATTGAATTCCACTCCACTTTTGTTGCTTAATCAATAGCAACAGGACGCAGGAGTCAAAAAATGAAAACCGCTTATATCGCAAAACAACGTCAGATCAGTTTCGTAAAATCCCATTTTTCCCGCCAGCTGGAAGAAAAGCTTGGCCTGATCGAAGTTCAGGCGCCAATCTTAAGCCGCGTGGGCGACGGGACGCAGGATAACTTGTCTGGTTGCGAAAAAGCGGTGCAGGTGAAAGTGAAAACACTGCCAGACGCCCAGTTCGAAGTGGTTCATTCACTGGCGAAATGGAAACGTCAAACCCTCGGGCAACACGATTTCAGCGCAGGCGAAGGGCTGTACACGCACATGAAAGCCCTTCGTCCCGACGAAGACCGCCTCACCCCGATCCACTCTGTTTATGTCGATCAGTGGGACTGGGAACGCGTGATGAACGATGGCGAACGTCACACCGGTACGCTGAAAGCGACCGTGGAAGCCATCTGGCAGGGGATTAAAGCAACCGAAGCGGCAGTCAGCAAAGAGTTTGGTCTGAAGCCTTTCCTGCCGGAACAGATCCACTTCGTTCACAGCCAGGAGCTGCTCTCCCGCTTCCCGGGCCTGGACGCCAAAGGCCGCGAGCGCGCGATCGCCAAAGAGCTGGGCGCGGTTTTCCTGATTGGTATTGGCGGCAAGCTGAGCGACGGTCATCGTCACGATGTTCGCGCGCCGGATTATGATGACTGGAGTACGCCGGTCTCCGAAGGGTTTGCGGGCCTCAACGGTGATATTCTGGTCTGGAACCCGATGCTGGAAGATGCGTTCGAGCTTTCCTCTATGGGGATCCGCGTTGATGCCGAAACGCTGAAACGCCAGCTGGCGCTGACAGGGGATGAAGATCGCCTGAAACTCGAATGGCACCAGGCGCTGCTGCGTGGCGAAATGCCGCAGACGATCGGCGGTGGTATTGGTCAGTCTCGCCTTACGATGCTGTTGCTCCAGTTACCGCACATCGGTCAGGTGCAGTGTGGCGTATGGCCGCAGCAGGTCCGTGAGAGCGTCGGCGCGCTGCTTTAAGAATAACGATTAACGCCGCCAGCGACGCAGCAGGCGGCTACGCAACCCGGTATCAAAGCGCCAGATATGATCGAAAATGCGCATGATGCCGGGTTTGCCATGTGTGGACATCGCCACGGCGTGAAAACGGTGCTGATGAACCCGCTGCAGATCCTTCACTTTACTCACCACATCATCCGGCAGTCGCTGGGCGATAAAATCGGAGATCACCACCGCATCGGCATCCGCCCACGCCGTTTCCTGCATTCTTTCGATAATGGCGCGAAAACAGCTGGCGATATCTGTGCCGCCACGAAAACGCTGGCTTAAAAAACGGATCGCCTGTTCCAGCCCCTGACGACCGGAGAGTTCGTAGCGCACCACTTCGCTGGAAAACAGCATAATAAAGCAGCGACGGTTATCCGCCAGCGCCACACGCATCAGCGCCAGGCAGAAAGCTTTCGCACACTGCTCGTTAAAACCACCCATCGAACCCGACGTATCCACGCAGACAATAAACGGCCCGCGCGGTTGCTGTTCGACATCCTGATGCACCACCGGACGTTCGCTGATTTTTTCCCGCCAGGCATCGCCATGCAGGCGATAGGTCAGCAACTGCTTTTCCACCAGCCGACGATAAAATTCATACTCCAGTTCGGTAATGCCGAGCGTGGCCAGCTCCGGCGGTAAAAGTCGCAAAATATCATCGCTTCGCTGTAGTCCATCGACCTGCTCCGGCACTGTAGCCGGTTCGCGCACCAGCGTGCGAAAGGTCTCCATGGGCGCGTCTTTTTTGGGAACGGATTTCGCTTCCCGCGAACGCCCGAGCTGCTCGGCAAGCTGCATCAGTTCGGGCTGCTGGCTCAAAAACTCGCCGTATTTCACGATCAACTGATAGTCGCCGCGTTTGAGCTGCCCGGCGCTCATGTCCCACAGACGCCCGGCGGCGTTTTCATTTTCCACCAGCACCGGCTCAAGCTGACCACTTAAGGTCATTCGTTCCTGTACCTCGCTCAGCAACTGCTCGCGTTCCTCTTCCAGCAACTGCTGATTCAGGGAGGTGGTCTGCACGACCAGGCTTAATCGCCAGCGCTGCAAAAACAGGGTATGCAGCGCGGGGGTGAATGTGGCATTGCTGTCCACCAGATGTTGCGCCTGGGCGGCAAACGGCGACTGGAGTTTCTGCAGCAACGCCAGTATTTGCGGCAGCGCGACGACAAATTGCGTTGTGGAAAGAAGCTGGCTCTGCTGATAACAAAGCACCTCTTCCTCCAGATCCGGCGGCACGCTGGTGTCTTTTAACCGGCTTTTTAGCGCGTCGCGCCAGCGCGGGAGATCGCTGGCGATCGCGTTTTTCAGTCGGGGGAATTTTTCAAAAAAGAGCGCCAGCTGCGGTGATGCCAGCAGCGCGAGGATCATCTCATCGATTAACCCCTCTTCACTGACCGCCAGCATCACATTTAGCGTATCCAGCGTCAGCATTGACGAGCCTGTTTAATCTGCGCTCCAACGTCCTGTAGGCTGGCTTCAATGCGACCTAACCAGTCGCGATGGATGAACAGGCATTTCTGCTGTTCGCTGAAGCGGTTATGTTGCTGGTGCCATGTTTCGTCGAGCGCATCCAGCTGCTGTTTGATCTCCGCAGGCATGTTTTCTTGCGATTCGGCACCGGGCAGCGCGAGGCGGGAACCCTGCAGGCTGACGTCACGAACCACCAGATGCAGGCTGGTGTCGACTTCGAGGTTAATTATCTGCGCAAAGCCAATCCCGTTCAGCTTGCCACGGATCTCGCCGCCTTTCTCAAGCCACAACTCCAGCACCGCACGCTCAAAGGTAATATGAACCACGTTAATATCATGCAGTTTCAGCGGCTGTTGAAGCAGCAGTATCAGCGTGCTGTCCTTGATATCGCCGGGCAGTTCGTAATGTGGTTTACGGCTGAACATCCCGCCGACACGGGTGACTTTGAGCGCTGTTTTATCACTCTGTTGCTGCTGGATCTGGATGCGTTGCTGCACAATTGCGCCGAGGCGGGTCAGCATCATCTGCTGTTGCCAGGCGTGCCCGGTCATCAAAATTTCCAGCTGCTGCTGCATCAGATTCATGCTTTCTGCGTCATACCACAGGCAGTCTTTCAGCAGGATAAGATCGATGGGCGCGATGGCGTCACGTCCACTGAAAAAGGCACTGGCCTGCAGCAGACGGATCGCTTTTTTCCAGCGCCGATCGGAAACATACGGCGCGCCGGGTAGCGCATCCAGTTGCTGGCGCAACTGGTAAATCAGATCGAAGACGCTGTCGGTCAGCGTGATGTCGCCAATGGCTTTCTGCCACTGCACAAATTCTACATCAGTGACCTGCAAACCGGCGGGCACCGGGTTTTCGCTTTCATCCACCTGACTGACCAGCATCGAGCGGAAATTGCCCTTTTCCTGGACTTTATCGAGCCACAGGCGAATCAGCATACGGTCATAAAGCGCTTCCAGGCTGCTGTCCGCTTCCGGCAGTTCGTTGGACGCCGCCACCAGCAGACGCATGGGGATTTTTTCTTCGTGGGCGCCGTTACGAAAGCTGCGCTCGTTGATTGCGGTCAGTAAGGTGTTCAGAATGGCCGGGCCGGCTTTCCAGATCTCATCGAGAAAAACGATTTCCGCTTCCGGTAAATAGCCGGCGGTAAGACGTTCATAACGGCCTTCGTCTTTCAGCGCCTGAATGGACAGCGGACCAAACACCTCTTCCGGTGTGGAAAAACGGGTCATCAGATATTCAAATGCGCGCGCGTGCTGAAAGGCGTATTTCAGGCGGCGGGCGATAAGACTTTTGGCGATACCTGGGGGGCCGAGCAGAAAAACACTCTCGCCACAAAGCGCCGCCAGCAGGCACAGGCGGATAGCGTGGCTGCGTTCATAGAGCCCTTTTTCCAGCGCTCCGCTCAGCCGGGAAATTCTTTCCGCCAACAGATGTGATTGAGCCATAATTGATTTGCGTCCTTTCGCCGAAAACCGGCTAATTGAGCGAGTATAGCCGCTCAGGATTATCGGTGGTACCCGGTGCCGACGCTGCGCTTTTTTTATTTGAGCCAGGTTAACATGAATTCAGTTAGGGGTACGATTTTGCGATTAATCGTGCATACTGTGCGCCTTTTTGTGGGCCAAGGGACCAGGCACTCATTTGTTTTATAAACGAAAGAAGAGTCTATGAGTACTGATAATAAGCAATCGTTGCCTGCGATTACGCTCGCAGCCATTGGCGTGGTATACGGTGACATTGGTACCAGCCCGCTGTATACGCTTCGTGAATGTCTGTCCGGGCAGTTCGGTTTTGGCGTAGAACGTGATGCGGTATTTGGATTTCTGTCACTGATTTTCTGGCTGCTGATTTTTACGGTCTCTATCAAATACATCACCTTTGTGATGCGAGCGGATAACGCCGGTGAAGGCGGTATTCTGACGCTGATGTCACTGGCCGGGCGCAACACGTCGGCAAGAACCACGTCAGTGCTGGTGATCCTCGGCCTGATAGGCGGCAGCTTTTTTTATGGCGAGGTGGTGATTACCCCGGCGATTTCGGTGATGTCCGCTATCGAGGGGCTGGAGATCATTGCTCCCCAACTGGATTCCTGGATAGTCCCCATTTCCATCATCGTCCTCACATTACTCTTTGTGATCCAAAAGCATGGTACCGGTATGGTCGGCAAACTGTTTGCTCCGATTATGCTGATCTGGTTCCTGCTGCTGGCCGTGCTGGGGTTGCGGAGCATTATCGCCAACCCGGATGTGCTGCATGCGCTGAACCCTTACTGGGCGGTGCATTTCTTCCTTGAATTCAAAACGGTGTCTTTCGTGGCGCTGGGCGCGGTGGTACTGGCGATCACCGGTGTCGAAGCGCTGTATGCGGATATGGGCCATTTCGGCAAGCTGCCGATTCGCGTGGCCTGGTTTACGGTGGTATTGCCGTCACTGGTGCTGAACTATTTTGGCCAGGGCGCACTGCTGCTGGATCACCCTGAAGCGATTAAAAACCCGTTCTTCCTGCTGGCGCCGGAATGGGCGCTGGTACCGATGCTGATCATTGCTACCCTGGCGACGGTGATTGCGTCACAGGCGGTGATTTCCGGCGTCTTTTCACTAACCCGCCAGGCGGTGCGTCTCGGGTATCTGTCACCGATGCGCATTATTCACACCTCGGAAATGGAATCCGGCCAGATTTACATCCCGTTCATCAACTGGCTGCTGTACTTTGCCGTGGTGCTGGTCATCGTCAGCTTTGAACATTCAAGCAACCTGGCGGCGGCCTACGGGATTGCAGTGACCGGCACGATGGTACTGACCTCGATTCTTTCTGCTACGGTGGCGCGGAAAAACTGGAACTGGAACAAGTACCTGGTGGGGCTTATCCTGCTGTCGTTCCTGTTTGTCGATGTGCCGCTGTTCTCCGCGAACCTGGATAAACTGCTCTCCGGCGGCTGGCTGCCGTTAAGCCTCGGTATCGTGATGTTCCTGGTGATGACGACCTGGAAAAGCGAGCGCTTCCGTCTGCTGCGTCGCATGCATGAACACGGTAATTCTCTGGAAGCGATGATTGCCTCGCTGGAGAAATCACCACCAGTGCGTGTGCCGGGTACCGCGGTCTATATGTCCCGCGCGCTGAACGTGATCCCCTTTGCGATGCTGCATAACCTGAAGCACAACAAGGTGCTGCATGAGCGCGTGATCCTGCTGACATTGCGCACCGAAGATGCGCCGTATGTCCACAACGTGCGTCGTGTGCAGATAGAACAGCTGTCGCCGTCGTTCTGGCGGGTGGTGGCCAGCTACGGCTGGCGTGAAACGCCGAACGTGGAAGAAGTTTTCCACCGTTGTGGTCTGGAAGGGCTCAGTTGCCGGATGATGGAAACGTCATTCTTTATGTCACATGAGTCGTTGATCCTCGGTGATGACCGGCCGTGGTACCTGCGGTTGCGCGGGAAGCTCTATCTTCTGTTGCAGCGCAACGCCCTGCGCGCGCCGGATCAATTTGAAATTCCACCAAACCGCGTTATTGAGCTCGGTACTCAGGTCGAGATTTAACGCGCGCACTGCTGCCGGGTGGCGCTTCGCTTACCCGGCAGCCTGAAACCTCGCTTTCATTTCCGACTAATTTCACTTTGCGAAACGTTTCGATGCCGATCACATTTCTATAACGTCATGATGGTTTTCTGAGCGCCACTACGCTAAAACTATTATCAGCGAAACGTTTCGCTAGTGGAGTCAAAAAATGAAGAAAGGTATCGTTCTTAACGCTGAGATCTCCTCGGTTATTTCCCGTCTTGGGCATACTGATACGCTGGTGGTGTGTGATGCAGGCTTACCTGTCCCACACAGCACCGAACGCATCGATATGGCACTCACCCACGGCGTACCTTCGTTTATGCAGGTTCTGGAAGTGGTTACTACGGAGATGCAGGTCGAGAAAGCGATTCTGGCGGAAGAGATTAAACAACATAATCCGCAACTCCATGAAGCGTTGCTCAAACACATCGAGCGACTGCAGCAGCACCAGGGAAACACCATTGAAATTCGTTACACCACCCATGAACAGTTCAAACAACAAACCGCGCTAAGTCAGGCGGTTATTCGCAGCGGGGAGTGTTCCCCGTATGCGAATATTATTCTTTGTGCTGGCGTCACTTTCTGAGGCCACCATGGACGCATTACTGCAACTCAAAGGCATCGACAAAGCATTCCCGGGGGTTAAAGCCCTGTCCGGCGCGTCTCTGAACGTCTACCCCGGTCGCGTGATGGCGCTGGTGGGTGAAAACGGCGCGGGCAAATCCACGATGATGAAAGTGCTGACGGGGATCTACACCCGTGATGCCGGTTCGTTGTTATGGCTCGGTAAAGAAACCACCTTTACCGGGCCAAAATCTTCTCAGGAAGCGGGGATTGGCATTATCCATCAGGAACTGAACCTGATCCCGCAACTCACCATTGCAGAAAACATTTTCCTCGGCCGCGAGTTTATAAACCGCTTCGGCAAAATCGACTGGAAAATGATGTTCGCCGAAGCAGACAAACTGCTGGCGAAGCTGAATTTACGCTTTAAGAGCGACCGCATGGTGGGCGATTTGTCGATTGGCGATCAGCAGATGGTGGAAATTGCCAAAGTGCTGAGTTTTGAATCGAAAGTCATCATTATGGATGAGCCGACCGATGCACTCACAGATACCGAAACCGAATCCCTGTTCCGCGTCATCCGCGAGCTGAAATCGCAGGGGCGCGGGATTGTCTACATTTCCCATCGTCTGAAAGAAATCTTCGAGATTTGCGATGATGTCACCGTCTTTCGTGACGGGCAGTTTATCGCGGAACGCGAGGTTTCCTCGCTCACTGAAGATCAACTGATCGAGATGATGGTGGGACGTAAGCTGGAAGAACAGTATCCCCATCTTGCGAAAGCGCCGGGTGAAATCCGTATGAAGGTGGATAACCTCTGCGGGCCGGGCGTGAACGATGTGTCATTTACCCTGCGCAAAGGCGAAATTCTTGGTGTCGCCGGGCTGATGGGCGCCGGGCGTACCGAACTGATGAAAGTGCTGTACGGCGCGTTGCCGCGCACCAGCGGTTACGTCACGCTCGACGGACACGAAGTGGTGACCCGCTCGCCACAGGATGGCCTCGCCAACGGCATTGTGTATATCTCTGAAGACCGCAAGCGCGACGGCCTCGTGCTGGGCATGTCGGTGAAAGAAAACATGTCGCTGACGGCGCTGCGTTATTTCAGCCGTAACGGCGGTGGCATTAAACATAAAGACGAGCAGCAGGCGGTGAGCGATTTTATTCGCCTGTTTAACGTCAAAACCCCGTCGATGGAACAGGCGATTGGCCTGCTGTCCGGCGGTAACCAGCAAAAAGTGGCGATTGCCCGTGGGCTGATGACCCGCCCGAAGGTGCTGATCCTCGATGAGCCGACCCGCGGCGTTGACGTGGGGGCCAAAAAAGAGATCTACCAGTTAATAAACCAGTTCAAAGCCGATGGCCTGAGCATCATTCTGGTCTCCTCCGAGATGCCGGAAGTGTTAGGCATGAGCGATCGCATCATGGTGATGCATGAAGGGCATCTCGGCGGTGAATTCACACGCGAGCAGGCCACTCAGGAAGTGTTGATGGCTGCCGCTGTGGGCAAGCTTAACCGTGTGAATCAGGAGTAAAAAAGATGACTACCTCGGCTGTTTCTGGGCGCCGTTATTTCACTAAGGCGTGGCTGATGGAGCAAAAATCGCTGATCGCCCTGCTGGTGCTGATCGCGATTGTGTCGGCCATGAGCCCCAACTTTTTTACCATCAACAACCTGTTCAACATTCTGCAGCAAACTTCCGTTAACGCCATTATGGCGGTTGGCATGACGCTGGTGATCCTGACATCCGGGATCGACTTGTCCGTCGGTTCGTTGCTGGCGCTGACCGGTGCGGTGGCGGCATCGATTGTCGGTATTGAAGTTAACGCGCTGGTGGCCGTCGCGGCAGCGCTGGCGCTGGGTGCGGCGATTGGCGCAGTGACCGGGGTGATTGTCGCTAAAGGTCGCGTGCAGGCGTTTATCGCTACACTGGTCATGATGTTGCTGCTGCGCGGCGTGACGCTGGTTTATACCAACGGTAGCCCGATCAATACCGGGTTTACCGATAACGCGGATCTGTTTGGCTGGTTCGGTATCGGTCGCCTGCTGGGCGTTCCGGCACCGGTCTGGATCATGGCGATTGTCTTTATCGCCGCCTGGTACATGCTGCATCACACGCGTCTGGGGCGTTACATCTACGCGCTCGGCGGTAATGAAGCAGCAACGCGTCTGTCGGGTATTAACGTCAATAAAATCAAGATTATCGTCTATTCTTTGTGTGGTTTGTTGGCTTCACTGGCAGGCATTATCGAAGTGGCGCGTCTCTCTTCCGCGCAACCGACAGCAGGGACAGGCTATGAACTGGACGCCATCGCGGCCGTTGTGCTCGGCGGAACCAGTCTGGCTGGCGGTAAAGGTCGTATTGTCGGGACCCTGATTGGTGCGTTAATCCTCGGTTTCCTGAACAATGGTTTGAATTTGTTAGGTGTTTCCTCCTATTACCAGATGATCGTCAAAGCGGTGGTGATTTTGCTGGCGGTGCTGGTAGACAACAAAAAGCAGTAATAATCGACTACAGGACATCTCAGATATGAACATGAAAAAACTGGCTACTCTGGTTTCAGCTGTGGCACTGAGCGCCACCGTAAGCGCCAACGTAATGGCAAAAGATACCATCGCACTGGTGATCTCCACGCTGAATAACCCGTTCTTCGTATCGCTGAAAGACGGGGCGCAGAAAGAAGCTGACAAACTGGGCTACGACCTGGTGGTTCTGGATTCTCAGAACAACCCGGCGAAAGAGCTGGCTAACGTGCAGGACCTGACCGTTCGCGGCACCAAACTGCTGCTGATCAACCCGACCGATTCCGACGCTGTCGGTAACGCCGTGAAAATGGCAAACCAGGCGAAAATCCCGGTAATTACCCTTGACCGTGTGGCCTCAAAAGGCGACGTCGTGAGCCATATCGCCTCTGACAACGTGTTAGGCGGCAAAATCGCCGGTGACTATATCGCTAAGAAAGCCGGTGAAGGCGCGAAAGTGATCGAACTGCAGGGGATTGCCGGGACATCCGCAGCGCGTGAGCGTGGCGAAGGCTTCCAGCAGGCTGTTGCTGCACACAAATTTAACGTACTGGCCAGCCAGCCGGCTGACTTCGACCGTACTAAAGGTCTGAACGTAATGCAGAACCTGCTGACCGCGCACCCGGACGTACAGGCTGTGTTTGCTCAGAACGACGAAATGGCATTGGGTGCATTGCGCGCATTGCAGACCGCAGGTAAATCCGATGTGATGGTGGTTGGATTTGACGGTACTCCTGATGGCGAAAAAGCAGTAAATGATGGCAAACTGGCAGCGACTATCGCTCAGCTTCCTGAGCAGATCGGCGCTCAAGGCGTTGACACTGCGGATAAGGTACTGAAAGGCGAGAAGGTTCAGGCCAAATATCCGGTTGACCTGAAACTGGTCATCAAGCAGTAATAAGCGATTCAGGTTGTTCGCAGCCTGAGGGACAACGTATAAAGAAAAGCAGGGCATGCGCCACCGGCGTTCTCAACGGTGGCGCACTTTACCGGACACACTCAAAATGAAAACCGCAGGCAACCTCGTCGTCCTTGGCAGTATTAATGCCGATCACATTCTTAACCTTGAAACGTTCCCGACACCTGGCGAAACCGTTACCGGCAACCATTATCAGGTGGCGTTCGGCGGTAAAGGCGCAAACCAGGCGGTGGCCGCCGGGCGTAGTGGCGCGAAAATCGCCTTTATCGCCTGTACCGGCGATGATGACACCGGCGTTCGCGTACGCAAGCAACTGGAGAGCGACAACATTGACGTTACGCCTGTCAGCGCGATTCGTGGTGAATCGACCGGCGTCGCGCTGATTTTTGTCAATGCGGAAGGTGAGAATGTCATCGGTATTCATGCAGGTGCTAACGCTGCGCTGTCTACCGCGCTAGTTGAGGCGGAAAAAACGCGTATCGCTCAGGCGGATGCGTTACTGATGCAACTGGAATCCCCGCTGGAGAGCGTCCTGGAGGCGGCAAAAATTGCGCACCAGCACCATACCTCTGTCGTCCTCAACCCGGCGCCAGCCCGCGAATTATCTGACGAGCTGCTGTCGCTGGTAGACATTATTACGCCCAACGAAACCGAAGCGGAAAAGCTGACTGGTATTAGTGTAGAAAATGATGACGATGCCGCGAAAGCCGCCTGCGCGCTGCATGACAAAGGCATCAAAACGGTCATTATCACTCTCGGCAGCCGTGGCGTCTGGGCAAGCGTTGACGGTAAAGGTCAGCGCGTGCCGGGGTTCAAAGTCAAAGCCATTGATACCATCGCTGCGGGAGATACCTTTAACGGCGCGCTGGTGACTGCGCTGCTGGAAGAGAAACCGCTGGACGAGGCGATTCGCTTTGCCCATGCCGCAGCGGCGATTGCCGTCACGCGCAAAGGTGCGCAGCCTTCGGTCCCCTGGCGCAAAGAGATCGACGACTTCTTACGTCAACAGGGGTAACGCGTGGCTACCATGAAGGATGTTGCCCGCGTGGCGGGCGTTTCCACCTCGACGGTTTCACACGTTATCAATAAAGATCGTTTCGTGAGTGAAGCCATCACCGCGAAAGTCGAAGCCGCCATTAAAAACCTCAACTACGCACCCTCTGCGCTGGCGCGTAGCCTTAAGCTCAACCAGACCCGCACCATCGGTATGCTCATTACCGCCAGTACCAACCCGTTCTATTCTGAGCTGGTTCGCGGTGTTGAACGTAGTTGTTTTGAACGTGGTTATAGCCTGGTGCTGTGCAATACGGAAGGCGACGAACAGCGCATGAACCGCAACCTTGAGACGCTGATGCAAAAGCGTGTCGATGGGTTGCTGTTGCTGTGCACCGAAACGCATCAACCTTCGCAAGAGATCATGCATCGTTACCCGTCGGTGCCGATGGTGATGATGGACTGGGCGCCGTTTGATGGTGATTGTGATCTGATTCAGGACAACTCCCTGTTCGGCGGTGAGCTGGCGACGCAGTATCTGATCGACACCGGACACACCCGCATCGCCTGTATTTCAGGCCCGCTGGACAAAACCCCTGCCCGCCTGCGCCTGGAAGGCTACCGCGCGGCGATGCATCGCGCGGGGGTTGAGATAGCTGAAGGGTATGAAATTACCAGCGACTTTGAATTTGGCGGCGGTTTTGAGGCAATGAATGCGCTGCTGGCGCTGCCTGTCCGGCCGGACGCGGTGTTTGCCGGTAACGATGCGATGGCAGTAGGCGCCTATCAGGCGCTGTATCAGGCCGGTTTACGTATTCCGCAGGATATGGCGGTGATTGGTTATGATGATATCGAACTGGCGCGCTACATGACGCCGCCGCTGACGACGGTGCATCAACCGAAAGATGAACTTGGCGAGCTGGCCATCGACGTCCTGATCCATCGAATGGCGCAGCCCGATCAAAAACAGCAGCGCGTGCAACTCACCCCTGAGCTGGTGGTGCGCGGCTCGGTTTAATGCTTGTGGCGTTCTTTAATCAGATTGCGACCATCTTTCGCTTTTAACAGCATAAACGTCAGCGCCGACACCACGGTAATCGCTCCCATCGTAATAAAGGTGTAGTGGAACTGCTCGATGGTGTTGGCATTATCAAACCCGCCATAGAAGCGCAGCACCGCGGCGCTGATAGCAACCCCCAGACTAATCGATAACTGTTGAGTGACGGCTAACAGGCTGTTGCCGCTGCTGGCATTTTCATCCGTCAGATCGGCGAGGGTAATGGTGTTCATCGACGTGAACTGCGTCGACATCGCCATCCCTAAAACAAACAGCGGCAGGAGCAGCATCCAGATGGGCATTGCCGGGGATTGCAGCGAGAACTGGGCGATCATCAGGCCAATAAACACCGTGATCCCGACCAGCGTTCTACGATACCCCAGCGTGCGCAGTACCCGCGTGACCGTCGATTTGGCAATGATCGAACCCACTGCCGTCGGCGCCATCATGCAGCCTGCAATCAATGCCGGATAACCAAACCCAACCTGCAGCATTAGTGGCATCAGAAAGGGGATGCACCCGGTGCCGAGACGCGTAGCGAGGTTGCCCGCAATTCCAACGGAAAACGTCCGCGTTTTAAAAATGGGCAGCGCGATGAGTGGCGTCGGGTGATGGCGTGCGTGGCGGATATAAGCCAGGAGTAACAGCACGCTGGCAAGCACAATGGCTAAGGCTATCCACGTCGCAACGATCTTCTCGCCCAACAACTCCATGCCGCTGGAAAACAGCACCAGGCTCAGGCCAAACAACAGGAAGCCCGACATATCAAAGCCCCGGCGCGGTGTGGTGAAGTTCGGCATATATTTGCGGGCGTATAACAACCCGGCGACGCCAATCGGGATATTAATCAGGAAGATCCAGTGCCATGTCGCCCAGGTCACCAGAACGCCGCCGAGCACTGGCCCGAGAATAGGCCCCACCAGACCCGGCATGGTGACGAAGTTCAGCACCGGCAACAACTCACTGCGCGGATAAGCACGCAGTAACGCGAGACGAGCGACTGGCATCATCATCGCGCCACCAATTCCCTGAATGACGCGAAAGATAACCAGCTCCAGCAACGAACCGGAGAGCGCACAGGCCAGCGAACCCAGCGTAAACAGGCTGACGGCGAGCATAAAGATACGGCGGGTACCAAAGCGATCGGCCAGCCATCCGCTCACCGGGATCAGCATCGCCACCGTGAGGGTGTAGCTGATGATGGCGGACTGCATCGCCAGCGGGGAACGATGCAGGCTTTGCGCGATAGCGGGGAGTGCGGTGTTAAGAATAGTCGCGTCCAGTGCCTGCATAAAAAACGCCATTGCCGCAATCCACGGCAATCCGGCCATGCTGTGCGCTTTCTTCCTGGTCATGCGGTTTCCTTCACTGTACGGTTCCGGTGTGCGGGGTTGTTAATAATGTCTGACACGCCAGTAACGCGCGCTGCCCGTCACCGTCCTGAATGGCGTCAACAATCGCCTGATGGAGATCGAGCTTCACCACTTCGTTTTGCGTAATCGACGTGAAATAGGTGTGATAGACCGAATGGAACAGCGAGGCGAATGAGGTCAGAAAGGGATTAGCACTCATTTCATAAATATGTTCGTGCCAGGCCATGTCGACGTCGATCCAGCGATCGCGGTTGAACTGTTTCTTCAGTTGAACCATTTCGTCCATCAATGTATTGAGTTCTGCTTTCTGTTCCGCGGTACCCTGCGTCGCGGCCAGGAAGCAGGCCTGCGGCTCCAGACTGCTGCGCATCACCAGGAAATGCGTTACCACGGCTTCAAAGTTGTCTTCGGTCAGCCACCAGGCAAGCAGCTCTTTATCCAGAAAGTTCCAGTGGCTTTGCGGCAATACGCGCGTGCCGATCCGTGGACGGGGGAGAACCATGCCTTTGGCGGTCAGCGTTTTGACTGCTTCGCGGACGGCGGTCCGGCTGACGCCGAAGTGTTCACCGAGCTCCATTTCGCCAGGCAGGATGCTACCCGGGGCGTACTCACCGGTTAAAATTTTCTGCGCCAGTTTTTCTGCTAATACCCAGGATATATTCTTCTGGGCTGCCAACTGCTGAGCACTTAAAGACATACATGCCGTTCCTTTTTTGTTTTTTCACTATTTAGTATGCCATTCGATGAGAAAATCCGGCTGATAAAACAGCAGATAGTGCATTTTATGGCAATTTACGTCCTGTATTGGTGAAAAAAAACGCGAACGAAAAGTTTTTTTGAATTTCCTCTTGTCACCTCAGAATTACTCCCTATAATGCGCCTCCACTGACACGGCACAACGGCAAACACACCGGCCTGTCAGGTGAAGTTAACCGAAATAACATGTTGACTTCATAGCGGGAAAGCGTATTATGCACACCCCGCGCCGCTGACAAAAAGCGAAGCGGCACTGCTCTTTAACAATTTATCAGACAATCTGTGTGGGCACTCGGAGTGACATGGATTCTTAACGTCTTCGGACGAAAAATGAATACCAAGTCTCAAAGAGTGAACACGTAATTCATTACGAAGTTTAATTCTTAGAGCATCAAACTTGAATTGAAGAGTTTGATCATGGCTCAGATTGAACGCTGGCGGCAGGCCTAACACATGCAAGTCGAGCGGCAGCGGGGGAAAGCTTGCTTTCCCGCCGGCGAGCGGCGGACGGGTGAGTAATGTCTGGGAAACTGCCTGATGGAGGGGGATAACTACTGGAAACGGTAGCTAATACCGCATAACGTCTTCGGACCAAAGTGGGGGACCTTCGGGCCTCATGCCATCAGATGTGCCCAGATGGGATTAGCTAGTAGGTGGGGTAACGGCTCACCTAGGCGACGATCCCTAGCTGGTCTGAGAGGATGACCAGCCACACTGGAACTGAGACACGGTCCAGACTCCTACGGGAGGCAGCAGTGGGGAATATTGCACAATGGGCGCAAGCCTGATGCAGCCATGCCGCGTGTATGAAGAAGGCCTTCGGGTTGTAAAGTACTTTCAGCGGGGAGGAAGGTGTTGTGGTTAATAACCGCAGCAATTGACGTTACCCGCAGAAGAAGCACCGGCTAACTCCGTGCCAGCAGCCGCGGTAATACGGAGGGTGCAAGCGTTAATCGGAATTACTGGGCGTAAAGCGCACGCAGGCGGTCTGTCAAGTCGGATGTGAAATCCCCGGGCTCAACCCGGGAACTGCATCCGAAACTGGCAGGCTTGAGTCTTGTAGAGGGGGGTAGAATTCCAGGTGTAGCGGTGAAATGCGTAGAGATCTGGAGGAATACCGGTGGCGAAGGCGGCCCCCTGGACAAAGACTGACGCTCAGGTGCGAAAGCGTGGGGAGCAAACAGGATTAGATACCCTGGTAGTCCACGCCGTAAACGATGTCGACTTGGAGGTTGTGCCCTTGAGGCGTGGCTTCCGGAGCTAACGCGTTAAGTCGACCGCCTGGGGAGTACGGCCGCAAGGTTAAAACTCAAATGAATTGACGGGGGCCCGCACAAGCGGTGGAGCATGTGGTTTAATTCGATGCAACGCGAAGAACCTTACCTGGTCTTGACATCCACGGAAGTTTTCAGAGATGAGAATGTGCCTTCGGGAACCGTGAGACAGGTGCTGCATGGCTGTCGTCAGCTCGTGTTGTGAAATGTTGGGTTAAGTCCCGCAACGAGCGCAACCCTTATCCTTTGTTGCCAGCGGTCCGGCCGGGAACTCAAAGGAGACTGCCAGTGATAAACTGGAGGAAGGTGGGGATGACGTCAAGTCATCATGGCCCTTACGACCAGGGCTACACACGTGCTACAATGGCATATACAAAGAGAAGCGACCTCGCGAGAGCAAGCGGACCTCATAAAGTATGTCGTAGTCCGGACTGGAGTCTGCAACTCGACTCCACGAAGTCGGAATCGCTAGTAATCGTGGATCAGAATGCCACGGTGAATACGTTCCCGGGCCTTGTACACACCGCCCGTCACACCATGGGAGTGGGTTGCAAAAGAAGTAGGTAGCTTAACCTTCGGGAGGGCGCTTACCACTTTGTGATTCATGACTGGGGTGAAGTCGTAACAAGGTAACCGTAGGGGAACCTGCGGTTGGATCACCTCCTTACCTGAAAGAACCTGCCT
>NZ_LIFX01000010.1 GCF_001297775.1 Trabulsiella odontotermitis
GTTGTTGGGTAGGGGAGCGTTCTGTAAGCCGTTGAAGGTGGTCTGTGAGGACTGCTGGAGGTATCAGAAGTGCGAATGCTGACATAAGTAACGATAAAGCGGGTGAAAAGCCCGCTCGCCGGAAGACCAAGGGTTCCTGTCCAACGTTAATCGGGGCAGGGTGAGTCGACCCCTAAGGCGAGGCCGAAAGGCGTAGTCGATGGGAAACAGGTTAATATTCCTGTACTTGGTGTTACTGCGAAGGGGGGACGGAGAAGGCTATGTCATCCGGGCGACGGTTGTCCCGGTTTAAGCGTGCAGGTGTGTGCTCCAGGCAAATCCGGAGCGCTTTAACACTGAGGCGTGATGACGAGGCACTACGGTGCTGAAGTGACAGATGCCCTGCTTCCAGGAAAAGCCTCTAAGCTCCAGGTAACACGAAATCGTACCCCAAACCGACACAGGTGGTCAGGTAGAGAATACCAAGGCGCTTGAGAGAACTCGGGTGAAGGAACTAGGCAAAATGGTGCCGTAACTTCGGGAGAAGGCACGCTGGTGCGTAGGTGAAGTCCCTTGCGGATGGAGCTGAGACCAGTCGAAGATACCAGCTGGCTGCAACTGTTTATTAAAAACACAGCACTGTGCAAACACGAAAGTGGACGTATACGGTGTGACGCCTGCCCGGTGCCGGAAGGTTAATTGATGGGGTCAGCCGTAAGGCGAAGCTCCTGATCGAAGCCCCGGTAAACGGCGGCCGTAACTATAACGGTCCTAAGGTAGCGAAATTCCTTGTCGGGTAAGTTCCGACCTGCACGAATGGCGTAATGATGGCCAGGCTGTCTCCACCCGAGACTCAGTGAAATTGAACTCGCTGTGAAGATGCAGTGTACCCGCGGCAAGACGGAAAGACCCCGTGAACCTTTACTATAGCTTGACACTGAACATTGAGCCTTGATGTGTAGGATAGGTGGGAGGCTTTGAAGCGTGGACGCCAGTCTGCGTGGAGCCGACCTTGAAATACCACCCTTTAATGTTTGATGTTCTAACGTGGACCCGTGATCCGGGTTGCGGACAGTGTCTGGTGGGTAGTTTGACTGGGGCGGTCTCCTCCTAAAGAGTAACGGAGGAGCACGAAGGTTGGCTAATCCTGGTCGGACATCAGGAGGTTAGTGCAATGGCATAAGCCAGCTTGACTGCGAGCGTGACGGCGCGAGCAGGTGCGAAAGCAGGTCATAGTGATCCGGTGGTTCTGAATGGAAGGGCCATCGCTCAACGGATAAAAGGTACTCCGGGGATAACAGGCTGATACCGCCCAAGAGTTCATATCGACGGCGGTGTTTGGCACCTCGATGTCGGCTCATCACATCCTGGGGCTGAAGTAGGTCCCAAGGGTATGGCTGTTCGCCATTTAAAGTGGTACGCGAGCTGGGTTTAGAACGTCGTGAGACAGTTCGGTCCCTATCTGCCGTGGGCGCTGGAGAATTGAGGGGGGCTGCTCCTAGTACGAGAGGACCGGAGTGGACGCATCACTGGTGTTCGGGTTGTCATGCCAATGGCACTGCCCGGTAGCTAAATGCGGAAGAGATAAGTGCTGAAAGCATCTAAGCACGAAACTTGCCCCGAGATGAGTTCTCCCTGACTCCTTGAGAGTCCTGAAGGAACGTTGAAGACGACGACGTTGATAGGCCGGGTGTGTAAGCGCAGCGATGCGTTGAGCTAACCGGTACTAATGAACCGTGAGGCTTAACCTTACAACGCCGAAGATGTTTTGGCGGATTTGAGAGAATATTCAGCTTTGATTCAGAGTCCGAAGGATTTTGCGCTGAGACAAGGCGGCAAACGAAGGAAAGGAAGGAGCATACTGAGGTATGTGACTGACTTTACGAGAGCAGCCAACGCGGTATCAGTGTAAAAGACACAGGACGGGCACAAAGAATTTGCCTGGCGGCTTTAGCGCGGTGGTCCCACCTGACCCCATGCCGAACTCAGAAGTGAAACGCCGTAGCGCCGATGGTAGTGTGGGGCTTCCCCATGTGAGAGTAGGACACTGCCAGGCATCCATTGCGTGAAGAGGCCATCCGGAAGGATGGCCTTTTTGCGTTTCTGCACGTCAGAAAAACTTCATCCCCACCTGCGTAAAATCCTGATTCGTGATCCTGCTAACAGAATTCGTGATCATAGTCGCATAATCGAAAGTAACAATTATGTAACATTTCCATCACTTATTTTACCATCTTAGCGGCGTGTAACGTCCAATGAGACAAGCCGCATTCTGGCAGGAGAACGACGACAATGACCGAAACGAGCATAGCTGCGCGTGATTCACTGACGGGTAGCGATACCCGGCGACGAGTATGGGCGATTGTCGGTGCCTCTTCAGGTAACCTGGTGGAATGGTTTGATTTCTATGTCTACTCGTTCTGCTCTCTTTATTTCGCCCATATCTTTTTCCCCGCAGGCAACACCACCACGCAATTGTTGCAAACGGCTGGCGTATTCGCCGCCGGATTTTTGATGCGTCCGATTGGCGGCTGGTTGTTCGGTCGTATCGCCGATCGCCATGGCCGAAAAAAATCCATGCTGATCTCGGTGTGCATGATGTGTTTCGGTTCACTGGTGATCGCCTGCCTGCCAGGTTACGCCACGATCGGCACCTGGGCGCCAGCGCTGTTACTGCTGGCCCGACTGTTCCAGGGGCTATCAGTTGGCGGAGAATATGGCACCAGCGCAACATATATGAGTGAAGTCGCCGTGGAAGGGCGCAAAGGGTTTTACGCCTCCTTCCAGTACGTGACACTGATTGGCGGACAGTTGCTGGCATTGCTGGTTGTTGTGGTATTACAACAGATCCTGAGTAGTGAAGATCTCCATGCCTGGGGCTGGCGGATCCCGTTTGCACTGGGCGCGGTGCTGGCCATTGTCGCGCTGTGGCTGCGTCGTCAACTGGATGAAACTTCACAAAAGGAGACCCGCACGCTGAAAGAGGCTGGTTCGTTCAGGGGATTGTGGCGTAATCGCAAGGCGTTCCTGATGGTGCTGGGTTTTACCGCCGGAGGATCGCTGACGTTTTACACCTTTACCACCTATATGCAGAAGTATCTGGTCAACACAGCCGGAATGAGCGCAAACACTGCCAGTATCCTGATGACGGCCGCGCTGTTTGTGTTCATGTTGATCCAGCCGATCATCGGCGCGTTGTCTGACCGAATTGGCCGCCGGACGTCGATGCTCATCTTTGGCGGACTGGCGACAGTATGTACCGTGCCCATTTTATCCGCGCTGCAGAGCGTGACGTCTCCCGTGGCTGCATTTGCACTAGTGATGTGCGCGTTGCTCATTGTCAGCTTCTATACCTCGATAAGCGGTATCCTGAAAGCAGAGATGTTTCCGGCGCAGGTCAGGGCGTTAGGGGTCGGTCTGTCGTATGCAGTGGCGAATGCGTTGTTTGGTGGGTCGGCAGAATATGTCGCGTTGTCACTGAAATCGGCTGGTATCGAGTCCGCGTTTTTCTGGTACGTAACCCTGATGGGTGCGCTGGCGTTTCTGGTGTCACTGATGCTGCACGCGAAAGGAAAAGGACTGCGTCTCTAGCCGTTACTGATGCGCCAGTTGCCAGACAGTAAACCCCGTAGTGGCACCGGCGACATCCCAGGCAAAGTCTTTCCAGCTCCAGCCGCTTCCTGCCGGGCGGCTGTCCCATAGCTCTTTACCTGCCCCGAGACTGACGGAAAACAGTAATCCGATAGCCGCGCTGCGATCGCGGCTGATTCCCTGATGCTGAGCATATTCATTGCCCGCCGCGGAGAGCATGGCGGATGCAAGAAAATGCTGCGCCTTATCCTGTCCGGACCACTGGTCATTCGCCATATGGCTACAACCACCGAGAAGCAACACGGCGAAAAGCAACAAAACGCGCATGAGATAGCCTGACTCCATAAGAAAAAGCCCCGGATGAGCGGGGCCAGAGAATTACAGAATACGGCTGATCAGCTTGTCTATTCGGATCCGGCGCAGACGGCGGATCAGCTTACGCACTTTCACCGGGTAATCGGCGATACTTTGCAGATCGCGATAATGTTTCACCACCGTGGTATGCGTGCGGATCAGTTCCAGTTCTTTTTGACGGGACGCCGCCAGTTGATGTTGGGGATCATGGATGAGAATGGCGTTCTCGAGATCCAGTCGCCAGGCGCGCGGGTTCAGGTTGTTCCCCGTCAGCAACATCCATTCGTCATCCACCCACATGCCTTTCAGATGATAAGTGTTGTCATCATCTTTCCATAAACGAACCACGAGTTGCTCGGTGTTTACGTAGTATTGCAGGCGGCTGAGGAAGCGACGCAGGTTGATCTCATAGAGATACGGCAGCGCGCCGATAATTTTAAACGGCTGATCTTCCGGGATATAAAAATCATTGGCGGTTTTGTCGCCAACAATGATTTCCACCTTTTTCCCTTCCCGCAGCAACTGGATGATATTACGCACCAGCAGGGCAGGCAGATTGAAATACGGCGTGCAAATGGTGAGTTTATGCTCCGCACAGGGCATCAAATGGAAGATGGTTTTATTCAGGACGCTCGATTTGCCCAGCCCGACCAGCGGCGTGACGGAAAGCTGTTCGTTATCGGCATCACCCTGATAGTGATAACCGGTATCGCGCAATTCCTGACGATACAAACGCACGTCGTTTTTGATTTCCGGGCTTCTCGGGCGATCAGGCTTATCCAGACGGTGAACACCGCGCCCTTGCACGAGATTCTGATCAGCCCAGTTAAACATGATGTCCGCCATCTGCTGATTACGAACGCAGTGGTAGCGATCGTAGCGGTACTTATCATGCTGATGTAGGTAGACATCGTTCAGACTGGCGCCACTGTAGAGCACGCAGTCATCAATGATAAAGCCTTTGAAATGCAGCACGCCCAGCGCTTCTCGGGTATTGACCGGCACGCCATAAACGGGCACATCAACGCCCGCATTTTCCTGCGCCATACGGCAATACCAGTCCGCATTGGTGTTCGATGCCGCCGCGCCGATACGGCCACGCTGCGCCCGATGCCAGTCAACCAGCACACGGACGTCTAATTCAGGGCGTTGACGCTTGGCGTCATACAGTGCCTGCAAAATGCCCTTACCACCGTCGTCCTGCTCAAGATAAAGCGCAACGATACAGATACGGTGTGTGGCGCTGGCAATCTTCGCCAGCAGGGCTTCCCGAAAATCCGCGGGAGCGTAAAAAAACGCGACATCATCAACTGACTGAGAGAGCTTAGGTAGTTGAGCAAGGTGTTGTTGATGTTTATTTCGCTTAAATTTTGACAACATCACAGTGCAATTCTTCTCTGTTTATTGAAGGGTCCTCTGTACCATGCAGACGACAGAAGCGAACAATAATACCACCACTACTGGCTAAAGTGGTTAACATTTCCAGCAACTTACTTACGATCGCCAGAGGACGCCAGTTTGAGCGTTAAGCCAACGATGCCTTCCTCCAGTTGGATGTCCACCTCGAAGCCCAACTTGCGCGCCAGCGCCACCATGCCCTGATTATGCGGCATCGTGATCCCCGTGAGTCGTGCCAGGCCGTGGTCACGGGCATAGCCAATCAGTTTTTCCAGTAGCCTGCGTCCCAGCCCCAAGCCTTTCAGATCCGAACGCACCAGCACGGCGAATTCTGCATCCGTATTATCAGGATCGGAAATCGCGCGCGCGACGCCGAGGATCTCCGGTTCGCTACCGGTAAGCCGCACTGCGACGAAGGCCATTTCTCGATCGTAGTCGATCTGGGTCATGTTGGCTAAATCATCATGGGTAAATTCGTTGATCTCGCTAAAGTAGCGATAATAGAGATCTTCTTTCGTCACCTGCGAGATAAAGCGCTGCAGCGCGGGCTCATCCTCAGGCAGGATCGGCCGAAACAAACAGCGCTCACCGTTTTTCATCTCCACCCATTGTTCCAGTTGCTGCGGATATGGGCGTACCGCCAGTCGGCTTTCACTGTCGCCTTCAAACGGCGCAATCTCCAGCGTGACGTCCAAGGCAGTAAATTCGGCACCCGATGCCAGCAAAGGGTGAATATCGAGACGCTGGATTTCCGGGCAATCGACAATCAGGTTGGAAACCTGTACCAGCAACTGGCTTAGTCCTGCGACATCCAGCGGACGCAACGCGCTGCGACCACGGATCTTCTTATTCTTGATCGCCTGAATGACCAGATAGCGGGCGAGGTTCATGTTCAGCGGCGGTAACGCGACGGCGGCCTGATCCTGCGCCCGCCATTCAACACCGCCTTCGCCGAGCATAATCAGCGGGCCAAACACCGGATCGTGCTCAACGACGACCCGTAATTCCTGAGCGCCCGCACGGTTGGCCATACTTTGCACCAGCAGGCCATGAATGCGCGCCTGTGGCCATGTCATTTTCACGCGGTCGAGCATCGCGTCAGCCGCGCGTTGAACTTCCGCCGCCGTACGCAGATAGAGCATGACCCCCTGTACTTCCGATTTATGCGGAATATCGGGCGAGCGCAATTTCAGCGCCACCGGATAACCAATCTGTTCGGCAATATGAACCGCTTCCGTGCTGTCGGCAGCAATCCAGGTCGGCAGTGTGTGCAGACCGTAAGCCTTCAGTACCGGCTGAACTTCATGCGTGTCGAGTGAGGTCGCGCCATCGGCGATGGCCTTTTGCAGCAGGGTATGCGCTTCCGCCGCGTTAGCCGTCAGGTTCAGCGGGATCGTCGGTGTTTCACGCAGTTGTTTCTGGTTTCGACGATATTCAACCATGTGCATAAAGGCGGTTATCGTCCCTTCCGGCGTGCGATAGGTAGGAATGCCGGCATCACTGAACAGGCGGCGCGCCTCCTGCGAGGAATATTCGCCGCACCAGTTGGTCAGCACGCTCACATATTTGCCGCGTGGATGCTTTTTCACTGCGTCAATCAGCGCCAGTGCGCTTTCAGTCCCGGGTGATGCGGCGCTGGGGGCGTGGATCACCAGCAATGCATCGAAGTCCTGGCTGTCCAGGAGGATATTGATCGCCGAGGTATAATGCTCGCTGAATGCGTCGTCGCGTAAATCCAGCGGGTTAGCCACCTCCACGCCGTCACGCAGCGCCTGGCGCAGCCGTGTAAGCGTCTCTTCGCTCAGTGTCGCCAGCTTACCGTTACGTAACCAGAGTTCATCCAGTGCCAGCGCTGCTGGCGCGGCGCCGTTGCTGACGATCATCAGCTTGTCGCCACGCAACGGACGCATATGGCTGAGGGTTTCAACGGCTGAAAAGAGTTCGTGGGTGTCCTGCACGCGCAGCAAACCCGCGCGCTGAATGGCGGCATCCCAGGCGGGATCAATACCCGAGTTGACGTGCAGCAATCGCTGCGCGTCCGGGCTGCGGCCGCTTTTAATCACCAGAATGGGTTTATTCCGCGAAGCGCTACGGGCGGCGGAAACGAACCGGCGCGCGTCGCTGAGATGTTCCAGATAGAGCAGAATGGCGCTGGTTTTGGTATCGCGGGCGAGGTAGTCGAGCAAATCATCGACGTCGATATCCAGGCTGTCGCCGAGGGCGATGAAGTAGGAAAAACCCATCTCCCGTTGCTGCGCCCAGTCGAGGATTGTGTTAGACACCGCCGCGGATTGCGAAATAAACGCCAGTTTGCCGGGGCGAATAGGTACTGGCGAAAAGCTGGCGTTCAGCCCCTGCCAGGGCGCCAGCAGTCCCAGACTGTTTGGCCCTAAAAGCCGCATCTGATAGCGGCGGGCGCAGGCTTTCAGTTCAGCAAACTGTTCCGGCGGCGAAGAAAGAATAATGCACGTTTTGCATCCCTTTTCCCCTAATGCTTCCAGTAAGGCCAGATTGCGTTTCGCGTGTGTACAGAGCACCGCAAGATCGGGCGTGAATGGCAGGCTGTCGATATCCGGCCAGGCGAGCACGCCCAGCACCGCTTTCCAGTTCGGCGTGACGGGCAACACCGGGCCGCTGAATCCGCCGGACAACAAATTGCGCATCATCAGATAACCGGCACGCTGAGGTTTCATTGAGGCGCCAATGACAGCGATTGATTTGGGGCGAAGTAGCGCTTCCAGGCCACGCTGGCTCATACCGGTCTCCTTTGCACAAGTGACCGGATGATTCTAAACGCTTTCTTCCATTTCTGCTGTGACGCTTCCCTTATGCTGCGTTTTTCCTGCCAGATAGCGCGAGCGGAAACGGCCGAAGTGATCCCCGAGCGCGGCGGCGGCATCGGTATCGCCCGCCAGATCCAGCAAAGCGATCGCCACTTCCGCCGTACAGTACTGCCCTTCGGCATGCACTTCACGCAGCCGATACGCCGACACGCGCGACAGATCGACCGAGATCAGCGGCAGGTCATCGAGCCACGGGCTTTTGCGAAACATTTTCCGCGCTTCTGTCCATGTGCCATCGAGCATAATAAACAGCGGCGGCTTGCCACTGGCTGGCGTGCTGATCACCTGACGATCGGGTCCGGCGTATGAGGCCGGAAACACCACAACGGGCTGGTAGTCCGGGTGACGTACCAGATCCAGCAGCGCCTGCGGCGGCGTGGTTCGCGACCATTGAAACGCGTCGGTGTCGGGCAGAATATCCGCGATAAGCCGCCCGGTATTGCTCGGTTTCATCGGCTCGGTATCGAACATCACCAGGCAAAAACGGCTTCTGGCATTTGCGGTGGTGAGGGTATCGCACAAACACTGTCTGAGCGGCAGCAGGCAACGCTGGCACCGACGAATTCGGTTTCCCCTGGCGAGAAAAGGGCGGGTGGCGCGCGCAAGACGTTCAGCGCGTAATCTGAGAACGGCGTTATCGGTCATGGATGTCTGGCAGAAAAAACGCCATTGTCGCAGAGGTTAATACGGGGCACAAGTTGTGCCCCGGCAGGATCAGGACGGCGTGGCCTCGTTCAGCCAGTTGTCAAACGGTGCTTTCGGTACGGCGCCATTCAACATATCAATCACTTCGCCATTCCTGAAAATCATGATGGTTGGAATACTGCGGATGCGAAACCGCGCGCTCAGCTCAGGTTCCGCTTCAGTATTCACTTTGACAAAGCGCATTTTTCCGCTGCGCTCTTCCGCAACATCTTCAAAGATCGGCGCAAAGCTTTTGCAGGGGCCGCACCATGGCGCCCAGAAATCGACCACAACAGGAAGATCGTCTTTCAGCAGTTTATCCAGCGTTGCGTCGGTGGCATGGATCACGTCACCATCAAACAGGTCGTGACCACAGCGTCCACACTTCGCTGCATCGTTAAGACGATCATCGGGGATGCGGTTAAGCGCCTGACAGCTGGCACAAACGGTATTCATAACTAACCTCGGGTCTGAATGGGCAACGGCATCGCGTCGCTGCCGGATTGTTTCGATAATGTTACATATTATCGGCGAAGGCGCGTAAATGGACAAAGTGGTTTATTCAATGAGTACAATAGTCATAGTCTTTTGTAGGAAGTCATGGCGAAGCGGGGCCACATCGGGTAATCTTCGCGCTTCGCGCAGCGCAGGTGGAGAAAGAGATGAACGACGAACTGAAGAATAAAAGCGGCAAGGTCAAAGTGATGTATGTCCGCAGTGATGATGACTCGGATAAACGCACCCAGAATCCGCGTACCGGAAAGGGTGGAGGGCGCGCTGGCGCTTCCCGTACTGAAGGTGGTCGTCGTCCGTCACGTGAGGGTAAATCCTCGCAACCTGCGCGTGAGCGCAACCGCGATCGTAATGATCGCGATCGTGATGCTTCTCCGTGGCGCACCGTTTCCCGCGCTCCTGGCGATGACACGCCAGTGAAACCGGATCACGGCGGCATTAGCGGTAAAAGTTTTATCGATCCGGAAGTGCTGCGTCGTCAGCGGGCCGAAGAGACGCGTGTGTATGGCGAAAATGCCTGCCAGGCACTGTTCCAGAGCCGCCCGGATTCTATCGTTCGCGCCTGGTTTATCCAGAGCGTCACGCCGCGTTTTAAAGAAGCGCTGCGCTGGATGGCGGCGAACCGCAAAGCGTACCACGTGGTGGATGATGCGGAGCTGACCAAAGCGTCCGGCACCGAACACCATGGCGGCGTCTGCTTCCTGATCAAAAAACGTAACGGCACCACGGTGAAACAGTGGGTGAGCCAGGCGGCAGAAGATGATTGCGTACTGGCGCTGGAAGATGTCGGCAACCCGCACAACCTCGGCGCGATGATGCGCAGCTGCGCCCACTTCGGCGTGAAAGGTGTGGTAGTACAGGATGCCGCGCTGCTGGAGTCCGGTGCGGCAATTCGTACCGCAGAAGGTGGTGCCGAGCATGTTGAGCCGATTACCGGCGACAGCTTCATCGAGACGCTCGACCAGTTCCGCAACGCGGGTTACACCATCGTTTCCACTTCCAGCCACAAAGGCACGCCGCTGTTTAAAGCCACGCTGCCGAAGAAAATGGTGCTGGTGCTGGGTCAGGAACGTGATGGCCTGTCGGATGCGGCGCTGGACAGCGCCGATCTGAACGTGTCAATCAATGGCACCGGCCATGTTGAGAGCCTGAACGTCTCCGTTGCGACTGGCGTGCTGCTTGCCGAATGGTGGCGACAGAATAAAGCCTGATGCAAAAAAGCCAGCGTCTTCGCTGGCTTTTTTATTACTCGCTTTCCGCGGGTAGCACTGGCATCCAGTCAATCGGTGTTTCGCCATGCTGCGATAACCACTCATTGGCCAGCACGAAATGGTTGCAGCCGAAAAAGCCGCGATGCGCCGACAGCGGTGACGGGTGAGGGGCTCTCAGCACGTGATGGCGCTGCTTGTCGATAATCGCGCCTTTCTTCTGCGCGTGTGATCCCCACAGTAAAAACACCACCCCTTCGCGATGTTCATTGATAAGGCTGATGACCTTATCGGTGAAGGTTTCCCACCCCAGACTGGCGTGCGAGTGCGCCTGACCGGCACGCACCGTTAAAACGGTATTGAGCAACAGAACGCCCTGGCGCGCCCAGCTTTCCAGATAACCATGATCCGGGCGGGTAAAGCCGGGAATGGATTGCTCCAGCTCTTTATACATATTGAGCAGCGAAGGCGGCGTGGCGATGCCGGGGCGAACGGAAAACGCCAGACCATGCGCCTGCCCCGGACCGTGATAGGGATCCTGGCCCAGGATAACCACCTTCACCTCACCCAGTTCAGTAAAACGAAAGGCGTTAAACACATCTTTCTGCGGCGGATAGATAGTCATACCGGACTGCCGCTCGCTGGCGACCGTCTTCAGCGTATTCAAAAAATAGGGCTGTTGCTTTTCGTCAGCCAGCACGTCGTGCCAGGTTAATTCGGTTGTCATTTCGCTCTCCTGCGAATCGGTATGCTGATAGCTTAACTGCTTCTTTCTGCATAACAAAATCTGTAAACCAGAAACCCCGTGATCACTATAAAAAAAGTTGAAAATTTACAAAAATAATTAGATGTCACAGGCCGTGTAACTTGATATAAAACAAGTATTTTCTGGTATACCCCTCATTGTGGCATGGTTTTTATTGATATAAATCAAAGAATCAAGGGTGTGTCACTGTTATACATACACTCAAGCAACAATGGTTTTACCAATTGGCCGGGCACCGGTCGGTTAAATGAATATGCAGAGCCTGAGGAGGCACCAAATGATTACAGGTATTCAGATTACTAAAGCCGCAAATGACAATCTGCTGAACTCTTTCTGGTTGCTGGACAGCGAGAAGGGTGAAGCTCGTTGCCTGTGCGCCAAAGGTGATTTCACGGAAGATCAGGTTGTTGCTGTCAGCAATCTGGGTGACATCGAATACCGTGAAATCCCGGTAGACGTAAAACCGGAAGTGCGTGTGGAAGGCGGTCAGCACCTGAACGTTAACGTGCTGCGTCGTGAAACGCTGGAAGATGCGGTTAAGCATCCGGAAAAATATCCGCAGCTGACCATCCGTGTTTCGGGTTATGCCGTTCGTTTCAACTCACTGACGCCGGAACAGCAGCGCGACGTTATCGCGCGTACCTTTACCGAAAGCCTGTAATTCTTACGGGCGCGGAAATAAAAAAACCGGGAATGTGACTTCCCGGTTTTTTTTACTCTTCTGTCGACGGCGCTGAGTCTGTACTGCCGCTCGGCTTACGACGCTTACCAATGTTCTTGGTATCGCGATGGCGTTTCTTAACGCGCGGTTTTTCTTTCTCTTTCTCTTTTTTCTTCTCTTCGCGTTTTGCCAGCGCTTTCTTCGACGGTTTCCCGGTCATCTTCTCACTTGGCGCACGCGTAGTCGGGCGAAGCTCATCAATGACGCGCGACTTCAGCGGTTCTTCGATATAGCGGCCGATTTTCTGCAGCAGCAGGTGATCGTGGGCTTCAACCAGCGAGATTGCGGTACCTTTGCGGCCCGCACGACCCGTACGACCAATGCGGTGCAGGTAGGTGTCGCCACTGCGCGGCATGTCGAAGTTAATGACGTGGCTCACGTCAGGGATATCAATTCCGCGAGCTGCGACGTCGGTGGCAATCAGCACGTTAACGCGGCCGTCGGTGAGACGTTTAATGCCTTCGTTACGTTTAACCTGCGCCATCTCGCCTTCGAGGTAGCAGTTGTTGATGCCTGATGAACGCAGCATTTCCGCCAGTTCATGTACACGCTCACGTTTACGCACGAAAACAATAGAACGGGTGGCGTCTTCCTGTTTCAGCAGGTGCTTCAACAGGGCGACTTTGTGTTCGAAGTTGTCGGCACGGTAATACCACTGGTGAATTTTCTTGCGCTCACGGGTGGATGGCGTTGCGGATACTTCCACCGGATCTTCCAGCAGACGCTCAGCAAAATCTTTAATGGCATCGCCTTCGAGGGTGGCGGAAAACAGCATCGTTTGCTTACGCCAGCGGGTTTCCCCTGAAATATGCTCGATGTCCTGGGCAAAGCCCATATCAAGCATCCGATCCGCTTCGTCAAGAATGAGCGTTTCGACCGCGCGGCAATCGAAATTTTCTTCTTTAATATATTGCAGCAGACGACCTGTCGTCGCGACAACGATATCCTGGTTTTCGCTGAACACTTCCGCGTGATTCATATAGGCCACACCGCCGGTAATTGTGGCGATATCAAGATGCGTATGCGCCGCCAGCTCACGGGCGTGTTCGGCAACCTGCATGGCCAGCTCGCGGGTCGGCGTCAGGATCAAAATGCGCGGCGGCCCGGATTTTTTGCGCGGGAAGTCGAGCAGGTGCTGCAACGCTGGCAGCAAATATGCCGCTGTTTTACCGGTACCGGTCGGCGCAGAACCAAGGACATCACGGCCATCGAGCGCAGGCGGAATAGCGGCAGCCTGAATGGCGGTCGGGCGAGTGAAACCTTTATCCTGGAGGGCATCCAGAAGGTTTTCGTCGAGTTCGAGTTCGGAAAAAGTCGTTACAGTCATGATCTACCTCTGTGTGGGGCGCTGATTATAGACGTTACGGCTGTAATGTTCATCTGTTTGTATGGATATCTGTTCTCAGGTATTGTGCTTAACCTAAAACAAATCCCGCTTTTACTTGCCAGGATGCATGTTATGTTTGACCCAAAATCCGTGCTGCGTCGTAATGGATTTACCTTCAAGCAGTTCTTTGTCGCACACGATCGTTGTGCCATGAAAGTGGGGACCGATGGCATCCTGCTGGGTGCCTGGGCACCGATTGCCCGCGTCAATCGTATTCTCGATATCGGTACGGGAAGCGGTCTGCTGGCGCTGATGCTGGCGCAAAGAACTGACGATCACGTCGCCATTGATGCCGTTGAACTCGATGACGCCGCCGCCGCGCAGGCGCAGGAAAACGTCGCCGAATCACCGTGGTCTGCGCGTGTGCAGGTGCATCACGCGGATATTCAGCAGTGGCTTCACCAGCAAACCCGCCGTTATGACCTGATTGTCAGCAATCCGCCCTATTATGAGCAGGGCGTGGAGTGCGCGACGCCGCAGCGCGAGCAAGCCCGTTATACCACCTCGCTCGATCACACCGCTCTGCTGAATTGTGCCGCAGAAGCGATCACCGAAGAGGGATTTTTCTGCCTGGTGCTGCCGGAAAGTATCGGCACGGCGTTTACTGAGAAAGCCCTTTCGCTCGGCTGGAATTTGCGTCTGCGTACGGACATCGCTGAAACCGAACTACGCCCGCCGCATCGCGTGCTGTTAGCGTTTTCGCCTAAAGCAGGGGAGTATTTTTGCGATCGGCTGGTGATTCGTGGGCCAGAGCAGCAATACTCAGAAGGGTATACTGCTCTGACCCAGGCGTTCTATTTATTCATGTAAGCCAGCGGGGAAAGCACTGACGGGCCGGATTCCGCCAGCGGTTGCGGGTAATCCAGCGTATAGTGCAGACCCCGACTCTCTTTGCGCATCATGGCGCAGCGCACGATCAGCTCAGCCACCTGAACCAGGTTGCGCAGCTCCAGTAAATTATTCGACACGCGGAATTTCGCGTAGTACTCGTCCAGCTCCTGCTGCAACAGGGTGATACGACGCAGCGCGCGCTCAAGTCGCTTTGTCGTCCGCACGATGCCGACGTAGTCCCACATAAAGAGGCGCAACTCGTGCCAGTTATGCTGGATAACGACCAGTTCGTCCGGGTTTTCGACGCGGCTTTCATCCCAGGCGGGGAGTGACGATGTCGCACGCGCGTAGGGCATCCGTTTTTTAATATCTTCGGCCGCTGACCAGCCGTAGACGAGGCATTCCAGCAGTGAGTTGGACGCCATCCGGTTTGCACCATGCAGCCCGGTATAGCTTACTTCGCCGATGGCATACAGACCGTCGACGTCGGTACGACCGTAATCATCCACCATCACACCGCCGCAGGTGTAATGTGCCGCAGGCACGATCGGTACGGGCTGTTTCGTAAGATCAATGCCCAGACCGAGCAGCTTGTCGTAAATCATCGGGAAGTGCTGGCGAATGAAGTCCGCAGGCTTGTGGCTGATGTCGAGATACATACAGTCGGCGCCGAGACGTTTCATCTCATGGTCGATGGCGCGGGCAACGATATCGCGAGGCGCCAGCTCGCTGCGGGCATCAAAATCAGGCATAAAGCGCGTGCCGTCAGGGCGCTTCAGCAACGCGCCTTCGCCGCGAAGCGCTTCCGTCAACAGGAAATTTCTCGCCTGCGGATGATAAAGCGCGGTCGGGTGAAACTGATTAAACTCCAGATTCGCCACGCGACAGCCTGCGCGCCATGCCATGGCAATGCCGTCACCCGATGAGATATCCGGGTTGGTGGTGTACTGATACACTTTCGATGCGCCGCCCGTCGCCAGTACCACCGATTTTGCCTGACAGGTTTCCACGCGCTCCTGATTGCGGTTCCAGATCCACGCGCCGACGACGCGCCGCGTGCCGGACAGGCCGATTTTATCGGAGATGATCAGGTCGACGGCGTTATGGCGTTCGAGAATCTGAATGTTGGGATGATTCAGCGCTTTGCTGACCAGCGTGGTTTCCACGGCTTTACCGGTCGCGTCGGCGGAATGAAGAATACGGCGATGGCTGTGTCCGCCCTCCCGCGTCAGGTGGTAGCTCTCTTCACCATTGGCCTGAGTTTGTGTATCGAACAACACGCCCTGGTCGATAAGCCATTGCACGCAGGATTTCGCGTTGCTGGCGACAAACGAGACGGCGTGGCGGTCACAGATCCCGGCACCAGCAATTAAGGTGTCTTCGACGTGCGATTCGATGCTGTCTGTCTCGTCAAACACCGCGGCGATACCGCCCTGCGCGTAAAAGGTGGAACCTTCGCTGGCCGGGCCTTTACTTAAAACAATCACCGAGCTGTGTTCCGCCAGGCGTAATGCCAGCGATAACCCTGCAGCACCGCTGCCGATAATAAGCACATCACAAGCGTGGTTGGGTGTCGTATTCATCTTTTTTGTTTAATGTACTAAACATGGTTTGGCGAGCATACCACTCAGATGCGCGCTTTAGCACATTTTTTTAAGATAAAGTTGTAATGACTAAACAGAAAGACGATGTAAGAAGATGTCTGAAAGCGAGAAAATATTTTGCGAAGCAGATCGTTAGCTTCAGATTTTATGATGAAATAAACCCTGTGTTAAGCTACCCTGCTGGCGTGCAGAACACGTTAATTACAGGCAATCATGTTGTTAAGCATCGGTAGACTTATAATGAACCATAATGAAAGGTCTCAATGATTAACAAAAAAACAATGGCGTAATGGAACTTTATGGTTATCAGAAACTCTAACCGGTTGCTTGCTCATAATGCAATGATGGAGTGGCGTTCTGATTACGCATGGGAATTAGGTTTGGGGAGACATTACCTCGGATGAGCGAGCAGTTAACGGATCAGGTCCTCGTTGAACGGGTCCAGAAGGGAGATCAGAAAGCCTTTAACCTACTGGTAGTGCGCTATCAGCATAAGGTGGCGAGTCTGGTTTCCCGCTATGTACCGTCAGGTGACGTGCCTGATGTCGTACAAGAGTCTTTTATTAAGGCCTATCGTGCGCTGGATTCTTTCCGGGGAGATAGTGCTTTTTATACCTGGTTGTATCGCATCGCGGTTAACACCGCGAAGAACTACCTGGTCGCTCAGGGGCGTCGTCCGCCATCAAGCGATGTGGACGCAATTGAAGCAGAAAACTACGAAAGTGGCGGCGCGCTGAAAGAAATTTCGAACCCTGAGAACTTAATGTTGTCAGAAGAACTGAGACAAATTGTTTTTCGTACCATTGAGTCGCTTCCGGAGGATTTACGCATGGCAATTACCCTGCGGGAGCTGGATGGCCTGAGCTATGAAGAGATAGCCGCTATCATGGATTGTCCGGTCGGTACAGTTCGTTCGCGTATCTTCCGGGCGCGAGAAGCTATTGATAATAAAGTTCAACCGCTTATCAGGCGTTGACGATAGCGGGATACTGGAAAAGGTATTTAGGCATGCAGAAAGAACAACTTTCCGCTTTAATGGATGGCGAAACGCTGGATAACGAGCTTCTCAATACGTTGAGTGGTTCACCTGAACTGCAGAAAACGTGGGAAAGCTACCACCTCATCCGCGATTCACTCCGTGGCGATACCGGCGAGATGCTGCATTTTGATATCTCCGCCCGCGTCATGGCCGCCATTGAAAATGAGCCTGTGCGCCAGGCAACGCCGTTGATTCCTGAAGCCCAACCGGCACCACACCAGTGGCAGAAAATGCCGTTCTGGCAGAAAGTGCGCCCGTGGGCCAGCTCACTCACACAAATGGGTGTCGCCGCCTGTGTATCGCTTGCAGTCATCGTCGGCGTGCAGCAGTATAATGGGCAATCTGAATCATCCCAGCAGCCTGAAGCACCTGTCTTCAACACACTGCCAATGATGGGTAAAGCCAGCCCGGTTAGCCTGGGCGTACCTACTGATGCCACCGCCGGTACCGGCCAGCAACAGCAGGTGCAGGAGCAGCGCCGTCGTATCAATGCAATGTTGCAGGATTATGAGTTGCAGCGCCGCTTGCACTCCGAACAGCTTCAGTTTGAACAGGCACAAACCCAGCAAGCCGCTGTTCAGGTGCCAGGGTATCAAACTTTAGGAACGCAATCGCAGTAATGAAGCAACTTTGGTGTGCCATTCCGTTTGTGGTTGGTAGCCTGTTCTTCTCTGTCAACGCCTCGGCTGATGTCTCGTCCGGGGCGTTGTTGCAGCAAATGAACCTGGCGAGCCAGTCACTCAATTACGAGCTGTCATTTGTCAGCATCAGCAAGCAAGGCGTCGAATCACTGCGTTATCGCCACGCTCGTCTTAACAATCAACCGTTATCTCAGCTTCTGCAGATGGATGGCCCGCGCCGTGAAGTCGTCCAGCGCGGGAATGAGATCAGCTATTTTGAGCCAGGGCTCGAACCCTTCACGCTCAATGGCGACTACATCGTTGATTCCCTGCCTTCGCTGGTCTATACCGATTTCAAACGCCTGTCGCCTTACTACGACTTTATCTCCGTCGGGCGAACCCGTATTGCCGATCACCTGTGCGAAGTGATTCGCGTGGTGGCAAAAGATGGCACGCGTTACAGCTATATCGTCTGGCTGGATTCCGAAACCAAGCTGCCGCTGCGCGTCGATTTGCTCGATCGTGACGGCGAAACGCTGGAGCAGTTCCGGGTGATCGCTTTCACCGTGAACAACAGCGTGAGCGATAGCATGGAAAATCTGGCCAAAGCCAGTCTGCCGCCGCTGCTTTCTGTTCCGGCGGGAGATAAATCCAACTTTAACTGGACGACCTCCTGGGTGCCGCAGGGCTTCAGCGAAGTCTCCAGCAGCCGCCGCACATTGCCTACGCTTAACGTGGCGGTGGAATCGCGTCTTTATTCTGACGGTTTGTTTAGCTTCTCCGTTAACGTCAGCCGCGCAACGCCGACCAGCAGCGAACAAATGCTGCGTACAGGGCGTCGCACGGTGACCACCTCGGTTCGCGACAACGCGGAAATCACTATCGTCGGCGAGCTGCCGCCGCCAACCGCGAAGCGTATCGCGGAAAGCGTTAAATTCGGGGCAGTGCAATGATTAAAGAGTGGGCAACCGTCGTCTCCTGGCAAAGCGGGCTGGCGAAGGTCAGTTGTGATGTCAAAGCCTCGTGCAGCAGTTGTGCATCGCGCGTGGGTTGCGGCTCCCGCATACTGAACAAGCTCGGGCCGCAAACACAACATACGATCATCGTGCCGAGCGAGCAGCCGCTTGTCGCCGGGCAAAAAGTGGAACTGGGTATTGCGGAAAGCAGCCTGCTGAGTTCTGCGCTGCTGGTCTATATGTCGCCGCTGGTGGGGTTGTTTGTGGTGGGCGGCCTCTTTCAGGTGCTGTTTGGCGGCGATCTCGCCGCGCTCTGCGGTGCGCTACTCGGTGGCGTCGGCGGCTTTTTGCTTGCCCGTGGTCTGTCGCCCGCGCTGGCGGCTCGCGCCGAATGGCAGCCGGTCATCCTGAGTGTTGGCCTTCCTCCTGACATGCTGCGTGTTGACGCATCCCCTTCCGAAACAGGCCAGTGATCGCGCTGGCTTTTGTTTTACTTACATCTCGCATCAGATCTCCCGCTAAGCTTACCGGAAGAGCATTTCCTGGTTGTAGCGATGTAGTGTAGAATGCGGCGTTTTCGAACGACACAACGTCAGGCACAGAACAGCGGCCTCAAGGTATTCGTAAGGCATAATTAATTAATATATGAAGAACATACGTAACTTTTCGATCATTGCTCATATCGACCACGGTAAGTCGACGCTGTCTGACCGCATCATCCAGATTTGCGGTGGCCTTTCTGATCGTGAAATGGAAGCGCAGGTTCTCGACTCCATGGACCTGGAGCGCGAGCGCGGCATTACGATTAAAGCGCAAAGCGTGACGCTCGATTATAAAGCCTCCGATGGCGAAACTTATCAGCTGAATTTTATCGATACCCCGGGCCACGTTGACTTTTCCTATGAAGTCTCTCGTTCTCTGGCCGCGTGCGAAGGCGCGCTGCTGGTGGTTGACGCCGGGCAGGGGGTTGAAGCCCAGACGCTGGCGAACTGCTATACCGCCATTGAAATGGACCTGGAAGTGGTTCCGGTTCTGAACAAAATCGATTTGCCTGCCGCTGACCCTGAGCGTGTGGCGGAAGAGATTGAAGATATCGTCGGCATTGACGCCACCGATGCGGTGCGCTGCTCGGCGAAAACCGGCGTTGGCGTTCAGGATGTGCTGGAGCGCCTGGTGCGTGATATCCCGGCGCCGGAAGGTGACGAAAACGCACCGCTGCAGGCCCTGATCATCGACTCCTGGTTTGATAACTATCTGGGCGTCGTTTCACTGGTGCGCGTTAAAAACGGCACGCTGCGCAAAGGCGACAAAATTAAGGTGATGAGCACCGGTCAGGTGTACAACGCCGATCGTCTTGGCATCTTTACGCCAAAACAGGTGGATCGTACCGAATTGAAATGCGGCGAAGTGGGCTGGCTGGTGTGTGCGATTAAAGACATTCTTGGCGCGCCGGTGGGGGATACCCTGACGCAATCGCGTAATCCTGCCGATAAAGCCTTACCGGGCTTTAAAAAAGTGAAGCCGCAGGTGTATGCCGGTCTGTTCCCGGTCAGCTCTGATGATTACGAAGCCTTCCGCGATGCGCTTGGCAAGCTGAGCCTGAACGATGCTTCCCTGTTTTACGAGCCGGAAAGCTCCACAGCGCTGGGCTTCGGTTTCCGCTGTGGCTTCCTCGGTTTGCTGCACATGGAGATCATCCAGGAGCGTCTGGAACGTGAATACGATCTGGATCTCATCACCACCGCGCCGACGGTAGTGTACGAAGTTGAGATGACCAACAAAGAAGTGGTTTACGTCGACAGCCCGTCCAAGCTGCCGCCGCTGAACAACATTAACGAACTGCGCGAGCCTATCGCTGAGTGTCACATGCTGTTGCCGCAGGAGTATCTCGGTAACGTCATCACCCTTTGCGTGGAAAAACGCGGCGTGCAGACCAACATGGTTTACCACGGCAATCAGGTGGCGCTGACCTATGAAATCCCGATGGCGGAAGTGGTCCTCGACTTCTTCGACCGTCTGAAGTCAACCTCCCGCGGCTATGCGTCGCTGGATTACAACTTCAAGCGTTTCCAGGCCTCCAACATGGTGCGCGTGGATGTGCTGATCAACGGCGAGCGTGTCGATGCGCTGGCGCTGATCACCCACAACGATAACGCGCCATACCGTGGGCGTGAGCTGGTCGAGAAGATGAAAGAGCTGATCCCGCGTCAGCAATTTGATATCGCTATCCAGGCGGCAATTGGTAACCACATTATTGCGCGCTCTACCGTGAAACAGTTGCGTAAAAACGTTCTGGCAAAATGTTACGGTGGTGACGTGAGCCGTAAGAAAAAGCTGCTGCAGAAACAGAAAGAAGGTAAGAAGCGAATGAAGCAGGTCGGTAACGTTGAGCTGCCGCAGGAAGCATTCCTCGCCATTCTGCATGTCGGTAAAGACGGTAAATAACCCTTAAGGAGTTGGCATGGCGAACAAGTTTGCCGTAATCCTGGTGATCGCGACCCTGATAACAGGGTTGCTCTGGTGCCTGGATAAGTTCTTTTTCGCAGCAAAACGTCGTGAGCGCCAGGCTGCGGCGCAGGCGGCGACCGGCGATCAACTGGACAAAAAAACGCTGAAGAAAGTCGGTCCGAAACCGGGCTGGCTGGAAACTGGCGCATCGATTTTCCCGGTGCTGGCGATCGTGCTGGTGGTGCGTTCTTTTATTTATGAACCCTTCCAGATCCCCTCAGGTTCGATGATGCCAACACTGCTGATTGGCGATTTTATCCTCGTGGAGAAATTCGCGTACGGCATTAAAGATCCGATTTACCAGAACACGTTGATCGAAACCGGTCATCCGAAACGCGGCGATATCGTGGTCTTTAAATACCCGGAAGAGCCGAGTCTGGATTACATCAAACGCGCCGTCGGTCTGCCGGGCGATAAAGTCACGTACGATCCGGTGGCGAAAGAAGTCACTATCCAGCCAGGTTGCAGCTCCGGTCAGGCGTGCGGTAATGCGCTGCCGGTGACTTACTCCAACGTCGAGCCGAGTGATTTCGTGCAGACGTTCGCCCGTCGTAACGGTGGCGAGGCGACCAGCGGTTTCTGGGAATTGCCGAAAGGTGAAAGCAAAGAAAATGGTATTCGTCTGACGGAACGTCAAGAGACGCTGGGCGAAGTGACTCACCGTATTCTGACCGTGCCGATCGCGCAGGATCAACTGGGCATGTATTACCAGCAGGCGGGCCAGCCGCTGGCGACCTGGATTGTGCCGCCCGGCCAGTACTTTATGATGGGTGACAACCGCGATAACAGCGCTGACAGCCGCTACTGGGGGTTTGTCCCGGAAGCGAACCTCGTTGGCCGCGCCGTGGGGATCTGGATGAGCTTCGAAAAACAAGAAGGTGAATGGCCGACGGGCGTGCGTCTGAGCCGTATTGGCGGCATCCACTAATTCTTTTTTTCTCCCCTCCGTTCATGTTGTCGCCAGGCAATGGCGGCAACATGAATTATTTAAGATATAAATCGGTTCTGACTAACGACTTCCTTTCCCGTTGTGTATAGAATATTCCCCCGAAAGTTTTGGTTGTCTCCTGCAAGGGAGCCACGGCACACGAAACCGCGTTGGTGATGCTTTTTCAGGTCGGTTTCGTGTGCTGAATTGTTGACGCATTCATTTATTGGTAACGCATGAACCCCATCGTAATTAATCGGCTTCAACGGAAGCTGGGCTACACTTTTCATCATCAGGAGCTGTTGCAACAGGCATTAACCCACCGCAGTGCCAGCAGCAAACACAATGAACGTCTGGAATTTCTGGGCGATTCAATTTTAAGTTATGTGATTGCCAACGCGCTTTATCACCGCTTCCCCCGGGTTGACGAAGGTGATATGAGCCGTATGCGCGCCACGCTGGTTCGCGGTAATACGCTGGCGGAAATCGCCCGCGAATTTGAACTGGGTGAGTGTCTGCGTCTTGGGCCTGGCGAATTGAAAAGCGGTGGTTTTCGTCGCGAATCTATTCTTGCCGATACGGTCGAAGCGCTGATTGGCGGTGTCTTCCTCGACAGCGATATTCAGAATGTCGAGAAGCTGATCCTCTCCTGGTATCAGACGCGTCTGGACGAAATCAGTCCGGGCGATAAACAAAAAGATCCGAAAACGCGCCTGCAGGAATATTTGCAGGGACGTCATCTGCCGTTGCCGACCTATCTGGTGGTGCAGGTGCGTGGCGAAGCCCACGATCAGGAATTTACGATCCACTGCCAGGTCAGTGGCCTGAGCGAACCGGTGGTTGGCACAGGTTCCAGCCGTCGCAAGGCTGAGCAGGCCGCCGCCGAACAGGCGCTGAAGAAGCTGGAGCTGGAATGAGCGAAGAAAAAACCTACTGCGGATTTATCGCCATCGTTGGTCGTCCGAACGTTGGCAAATCCACATTGCTGAATAATCTGCTCGGGCAGAAGATCTCCATCACTTCCCGTAAAGCACAGACCACCCGTCACCGCATCGTCGGGATTCACACGGAAGGGGCGTATCAGGCCATTTACGTCGATACCCCGGGTCTGCACATGGAAGAAAAGCGCGCGATCAACCGCCTGATGAACAAAGCGGCGAGCAGTTCCATCGGTGACGTCGAACTGGTCATTTTCGTGGTCGAAGGCACCCGCTGGACGCCGGATGACGAAATGGTGCTGAACAAGCTGCGTGAAGGCAAAGCGCCGGTGATCCTCGCGGTCAACAAAGTCGACAACGTGCAGGAAAAAGCGGATCTGCTGCCGCATCTGCAGTTCCTCGGCAGCCAGATGAACTTCCTCGATATCGTGCCGATCTCCGCAGAAACCGGGCTGAATGTCGATACCATCGCCGGTATCGTGCGTAAACATCTGCCGGAAGCTGTCCACCATTTCCCGGAAGATTACATCACCGACCGTTCTCAGCGCTTCATGGCGTCTGAAATCATCCGTGAGAAGCTGATGCGCTTCCTGGGCGCCGAACTGCCGTACTCTGTGACCGTTGAAATTGAACGCTTCCAGACCAACGAACGCGGCGGATACGACATCAACGGGCTGATCCTCGTTGAGCGTGAAGGGCAGAAGAAGATGGTGATTGGCAACAAAGGCGCCAAAATCAAAACCATCGGTATCGAAGCCCGCAAAGATATGCAAGAGATGTTCGAAGTACCGGTTCACCTGGAACTGTGGGTGAAGGTGAAATCCGGCTGGGCCGACGACGAACGCGCGCTGCGTAGTCTTGGCTATGTAGACGATCTCTGAGAGTAACATACTCTATGGAAGTGGATGGGTGGCAACGCGCTTTCGTCCTCCATAGCCGTCCCTGGCGCGAAACCAGCCTGATGCTGGACGTCTTCACGGAAGAGTCTGGCCGCGTGCGCCTGGTTGCCAAAGGCGCACGTTCTAAACGCTCCAGTCTGAAGGGCGCCCTGCAACCCTTTACCCCTCTGCTGGTCCGCTTTGGCGGGCGTGGTGAAGTCAAAACGCTACGCAACGCGGAAGCCGTCTCACTGGCGCTCCCTTTGAGTGGCATCGCGCTCTACAGCGGACTGTACGTCAACGAATTGATCGCCCGCGTGCTCGAGCATGAGACTCGCTTCTCTGAACTGTTCTTTGATTACCTGCATTGTATCCAGTCGCTGGCAGGCGGGAGCGGTTCGCCGGAACCGACGCTGCGCCGCTTTGAACTGGCGTTGCTGGGGCATCTGGGATATGGCGTCGATTTTCTGCACTGCGCCGGGAGCGGTGAGCCGGTGGACGACACCATGACCTATCGCTACCGTGAAGAAAAGGGCTTTATTGCCAGCATGGTGATTGATAACAACACCTTTACCGGGCACCATCTGAAAGCGCTCGCCAGCCGCGAATTTCCGGATGCCGACACGTTGCGCGCAGCGAAACGCTTTACCCGTATTGCGCTGAAACCCTACCTGGGGGGAAAGCCGCTCAAAAGCCGCGAGCTGTTCCGGCAGTTCATGCCGAAGCGGTGAGTGACACGAACGAAAATAATACCGAGGATTGTCATGGCTGAATTACTGTTAGGCGTCAACATTGATCATATTGCCACCCTGCGCAACGCGCGCGGAACGGCGTATCCGGATCCGGTACAGGCGGCATTTATTGCCGAGCAGGCGGGCGCGGATGGCATCACTGTGCATTTGCGTGAAGATCGACGCCACATTACCGATCGCGACGTTCGCCTCTTGCGTCAGACGCTGAACACGCGCATGAACCTTGAAATGGCCGTCACCGACGAAATGGTGAAGATTGCCTGCGAGACAAAACCGCATTTCTGCTGCCTGGTGCCGGAAAAGCGTCAGGAAGTGACCACCGAGGGCGGGCTGGATGTCGCCGGGCAGCGCGAAAAAATGCGTGATGCCTGCCAGCGTCTTGCGGATGCCGGTATTCAGGTTTCGCTGTTTATTGATGCCGACGTTGAACAGATCAAAGCCGCTGCGGAAGTCGGCGCGCCGTACATTGAAATTCATACCGGCTGCTACGCGGACGCAAAAGACGATGCCACGCAGGCCTGTGAACTGGAGCGTATCGCCAACGCCGCGACCTACGCAGCGAGCCTCGGGCTGAAAGTCAACGCCGGGCATGGGCTGACCTATCACAACGTCAAAGCGATTGCCGCGTTGCCGGAAATGCATGAGCTGAACATCGGCCACGCGATTATTGGTCGCGCCGTCATGTGCGGTCTGAAAGAGGCGGTGGCCGAAATGAAACGCCTGATGCTGGAAGCGCGCAAATAATGGCTATTCTGGGCTTAGGGACAGATATCGTCGAAATCGCCCGTATCGAATCGGTGATCGCCCGTAGCGGCGATCGTCTGGCGCGGCGCGTGCTGAGCGATAACGAATGGGCCATCTGGGGATCGCACCAACAGCCGGTGCGTTTCCTGGCAAAACGTTTTGCTGTCAAAGAAGCGGCGGCGAAAGCGTTTGGTACCGGCATTCGTAACGGTCTGGCGTTTAACCAGTTCGAAGTGTACAACGATGCGCTGGGCAAACCCCGGCTGCGTCTGTGGGGCGAAGCCAAAAGTCTGGCGGAGAGTCTGGGCGTGGTGACTATCCACGTCACGCTGGCGGACGAACGCCACTATGCCTGCGCGACGGTGATCATCGAAAGCTGAGGTCAGATTTTATCGGCGTGGTGCAACTGAACGAACTTATCCCACAGTTGCTCTTCTGTTTCGGTGTGCGCCGGATCCTTCAGGATAGTATTAGGGATAGGGCACACTTTCTGGCAGGTTGGCGTCTCGTAGTGACCGATGCATTCGGTACAGCGATCGCTGTTAATCTCATAAATGCTGTCACCCATCGAAATGGCCTCATTCGGACATTCCGGTTCGCACATATCGCAATTGATGCATTTTTTGGTGATTAACAGCGCCATCAGGAAATTTCCGGAAACAACACAAACAGGGCGGGCATTATACCCTCATTCCCTGTTCAGACCAGTTTTTTCACTAATGCTTCGCTGTGGCGAATACGCTCCGGCGCATGTTCCAGATCCTGCTGCACCAGCGCCATAAACAGTAAATCGGCCAGCATCATCTGCGCGCTGGTGGACGAAATCGCGGCGCTGCGCGTCGCCTGTTCTTCAGCGATGGTATAGAGGCAATGGCTGGCTTTCTGCTGCAGCGTGTTCGGTGAAAAACCGGTGATGGCGAGGACTTTCGCGCCGACGCGCAGCGCCTCTTCGGTCGCCAGATTAATTTCCCGGCGTTCGCCGGAATAGGATATAGCCAGCAGCAGATCCTGCGGCTCCATGGCCTGCACGGTCGCCAGCAGCGCATGCATATCCTGCTCAGCGACGGCATTGAGGCCAATTTTCATCAGCTTCCAGCTAAAATTCCGCGCCACCAGACCGGAAGCGCCGATCCCGGTCAGGATAATCCGCCGCGCATCGCGCAACAGCGCCACGCTCTCAAGCAATTTATCTTCCGCATTCACGTCCAGCGAGGCGTGCATCGCCGCAATGTTATCTTTGATCAGTTTCTCGCCCACCAGTCGCAACGGATCATCGCCGCGGATCAGGTTATGAACCGGCACGGATTGCGGATGCGGATGGCTCGCCAGCGCCTCACTGAGCGCCAGCTTGAGCGCCGGAAACCCTTTGAAACCTAATTTTTGCGCGAACTTTACCACGCTGGACTGGCTGACACCGGCTTCCTTCGCCAGTTGCTGTGAGCTGAGATGGCGAGCCTCGTCGGGCTGAGCGAGAATAAAATCAGCCAGTTTTTTATCGCTTTGCGCCAGCCCAGGGTAGCGCTGGCGGATGCGGATTAAACAATTCATTAAGCCTGCCTGTCAGAATTTTTTATTCAATTATAGGGCATCAGGATGAATAACTGTGACCTGAAAAGCGCTTGATTTGTTGCGTTTTTAGGCTATTTATTATTTTAATCAACAGGATACGCTGTCTTTCCGGAGAGATAAAGCCCGATTACGACTGGTTTTCGGAAATGTGAGGTTATCTCTGTTAGGCTATGGATCAGGATTGCCGGTGAATGATTTCCAGGAGTGAAGTGTGGTCAACAACGAGCGTCGAGTCGTTTTTTTTGATCTGGACGGAACGCTGCATCAGCAGGATCTGTTCGGCAGTTTTGTCCGTTATCTGTTGCGTCATCAGCCGCTGAATCTGCTGCTGGTGATCCCGGTGCTGCCGGTGGTGGCTGTCGCACTGGGGATCAAAGGCCGCGCCGCGCGCTGGCCGATGAGCCTGTTGCTGTGGGCCTGCACGTTTGGTCACAGCGAAAAAAGCCTGCGGGCGAAAGAAACCAAATTTGTTGCCTGGTTTCGTGAAAATGTGACCACGTTTCCGGTGGTGCATGAGCGGCTGACGCAATATCTCACCAGCTCAGATGCCGATGTGTGGCTGATCACCGGCTCGCCGCGGTCGCTGGTGGAAAAAGTCTATTTCGACACGCTCTGGCTGCCGCGGGTGAACGTGATCGCCAGCCAGATCGAACGCCGTCACGGTGGCTGGGTATTAACCTTGCGCTGTCTGGGCTATGAAAAAGTGGTGCAACTGGAACGTAAAATCGGTTCACCGCTGCGCCTGTACAGTGGCTACAGCGACAGCCATCAGGACAACCCGTTGCTCAGCTATTGTGAGCACCGCTGGCGCGTCACGCCGCGTGGTGAGCTGCAACAACTGGAATAGTGGGTAAATCAATAACGGCTGTGTATAATGCGCCCCGCTGTCATTTCTGGAGTGCCCGACGTGTCCGACAACGAACACAACCATGAATACTGGATGCGCCATGCGTTGACGCTGGCTAAACGCGCCTGGGATGAAGGTGAAGTGCCGGTTGGCGCGGTGCTGGTGCACAACAATCAGGTGATTGGCGAGGGCTGGAATCGCCCGATTGGCCGCCACGATCCGACTGCGCATGCGGAAATCATGGCGCTGCGGCAGGGCGGGGCGGTGCTGCAAAACTACCGTCTGATCGACACCACGCTGTATGTCACGCTGGAGCCGTGCGTGATGTGCGCAGGCGCGATGGTGCACAGCCGCATCGGGCAACTGGTGTTCGGCGCGCGGGACGCCAAAACCGGCGCCGCCGGGTCACTCATTGACGTGCTGCATCATCCGGGAATGAATCATCGGGTTGACATAATCGAAGGGGTGTTGAGCGACGACTGCGCCGCCCTGTTAAGTGATTTTTTCCGCCATCGCCGGGCAGAGAAAAAAGCGCTGAAGAAAGCCGCCAGCGCGCAAGACGCTTCTTAATGACGAGGCACGTCGACCAGTAAGCGGGGTGTTTTTACCTGTAACGGCCCGCCCTGCATATCCGGGAAGATCGAGATAAGCGGCAGCATGCCCAACCGCTTATGATTAAGCTCCTCTGGTAACACCGCCGGGTAATCCTGCGCAATCTGTACCGCCTGCGCCGCTTTTTTCTCTTTCTCCAGCAGATATCCCACCAGGCTTATCTGATACTTGCGGATATTCTCTACGTACGCATACGCTTCATGTCCGCGCGCGTAGCCGTAGGTCAGTTTGCTGTAGTACGGCTTCTGGCTGAGCAACGGCAGCCGCTGCTTCACATCCGCCCAGCTGTCAGGATTGCCTTTCTGCTTCGCTGTCAGCGCCCGGGCGTCCAGCATATGCGCATAGCCCATGTTGTAGGCCGCCAGCGCAAACCAGATCCGCTCCTCCTGCGGCACCGTGTCCGGCACCTTGCTCATCATGTCCTGCAGATAGCGCATCCCGCCGCTGATGCTCTGCTCGGCGTCGGTTCTGTCGGTCAGGCCGAGACTCTGGGCGGTGTTTTTGGTCAGCATCATCAGGCCGCGAACCCCGGTCGGCGAGGTCGCCAGCGGATCCCAGTGCGATTCCTGATAAGAGATAGCCGCCAGCAGACGCCAGTCGATCTCCTGGGCATATTTTTCAAACATCGGTTGCAGGTCGGGCAGGGTGCTGTCGACCGCGCGCAAGAAAGATCGGGTATCGACATAATCAAAGTCTTCGCCGTGACCCAGATACTTCTCTTCCAGGCGGGCCAGCGTGCCGTCTTCATTAATATTATTGAAGAAGTCGAGCATGGCCGCCGACAAGGTATTGTCCTCGTCTTTCAGACTGAACCACGTCACCGGCTGTTCATCGGTAACATCGAGCGCCACGGCAAGTTCAGGGTGCACGCGCTGGAACAGGCTGATGGCCACTGAATCGGCGATGGTGTAATTGATTTTGCCTTCAATCACCTCTTCCATCAGCGCCACCGTGCCGCGTTTATCATCCACCGTCCAGGAGAGATTGGGGTACTTTTTTTCCTTCAGCGCCTGTAAATCGTTAATGGCGACATGCCCCGGCGCAATGGTTAGCTGTTGTGCGTTGAGATTTTCCAGCGAGCGCGGGCGAGGCGTCCCCACTTTGTAGACCAGTTGTTGTGACACGGAGTAGTAGATGGGGCCCGACTGGTAGTTTTTCACACGTTCGGTGTTATACACCAGCCCGGCGGCCAGCATATCGGCGTCGTCGTTATCGAGATCGTCAAACAGCTCGCTGATGTTCTGGCGAACGGTGACGGTCAGCTTCACGCCAAGATAATTGGCGAACTGTTGTGCCAGCTCATAATCCAGGCCGACATTTTTATTATTGATGTTACTCCAGGTCAGCGGCGAGGCGATGGTACTGACGCGCAGCTCACCCCGCGACTGAATCGCCGCGATGCGATTATCGGCTTTGCCGAACCAGGGAATAGATGGCCAAAGGGCCGCTGCCAGCAGCAGAGCAACAACGCCGATAAGCAGATAATTAATCTTTAATTTTTTCAATTAGTTAATTCTCTGCGCTGAGTGAATATCAGTCAGCAGTTACCATAATGATGTCAGGGAGATTGAGATATGTGAGCGGCATTTTGCTTAACAATGCGCCAGTTGGCAACTAATTAGAGAGATAAGTCACACCAATTGACAAAATAAAGCGGCGATTTTATTTCGACGCAAACGGTTACGTCGCCGCCCAGGATCCTCTATAATGACGCCCGTTTTCCCCCCTTGCGTACACTGAAACCCAGAAGACGAGAGACTTATGATGGAAATTCTGCGAGGTTCGCCTGCACTGTCGGCATTTCGGATCAACAAATTACTGACGCGCTTCCAGGCAGCCAACCTTCCGGTCAGCGATATCTACGCTGAATATGTTCATTTTGCCGAACTGAGCGCGCCGCTCGCCGGTGAAGAACATGCCCGGCTTGAACGTCTACTCAAGTATGGCCCGAGCCTGAGCAGCCATGCCCCCACCGGAAAACTGCTGCTTGTCACACCTCGCCCCGGCACCATCTCCCCCTGGTCTTCCAAAGCAACCGACATCGCCCGTAACTGCGGATTATCGCAGGTGGTTCGTCTGGAGCGCGGCGTCGCCTGGTATGTTGAGGCGAGCACGCTGACCCCGGAACAGTGGAACACGGTGGCGGCAGAGCTGCACGATCGCATGATGGAGAGCGTGTTTACCTCTCTGGATGAAGCAGAAACCCTGTTTGCTCATCATCAGCCCGCGCCGGTCACCGCGGTCGACCTGCTGGGACAGGGGCGTCAGGCGCTGATCGACGCTAACCTGCGTCTCGGCCTCGCACTGGCGGATGACGAAATTGATTATCTGCAGGCCGCATTTGAAAAACTCGGTCGTAACCCGAACGACATCGAACTCTATATGTTCGCGCAGGCCAACTCCGAGCACTGCCGTCATAAAATCTTTAACGCCGACTGGGTGATCGACGGCGAACAGCAGCCTAAATCGCTGTTCAAAATGATCAAAAACACCTTCGAGAAAACGCCGGATCACGTGCTGTCTGCCTATAAAGACAACGCGGCAGTGATGGAAGGTTCTGAGGTCGGGCGTTTCTTTGCCGATCACGACGCCGGGCGCTACGATTTCCACCAGGAAGCGGCGCATATCCTGATGAAGGTCGAAACGCACAACCACCCGACGGCGATTTCGCCGTGGCCGGGCGCTGCAACGGGCTCCGGCGGTGAAATTCGTGATGAAGGCGCGACCGGTCGCGGCGCAAAACCGAAAGCCGGGCTGGTGGGTTTCTCGGTCTCTAACCTGCGTATTCCGGGTTTTGAACAGCCGTGGGAAGAAGATTTCGGTAAGCCGGATCGCATCGTGACCGCGCTGGATATCATGACCGAAGGCCCGCTCGGCGGCGCGGCGTTCAATAACGAATTTGGTCGTCCGGCGCTGAACGGCTATTTCCGCACCTACGAAGAAAAAGTGAACAGCCACAATGGCGAAGAGCTGCGCGGTTATCACAAACCGATCATGCTGGCGGGCGGTATTGGTAACATCCGTGCTGACCATGTGCAGAAAGGCGAGATCCCGCCGGGTGCGAAACTGATCGTGCTGGGCGGCCCGGCGATGAACATCGGTCTCGGCGGCGGTGCCGCCTCTTCGATGGCTTCTGGTCAGTCTGATGCCGATCTCGATTTTGCCTCCGTTCAGCGTGACAACGCGGAAATGGAGCGCCGCTGCCAGGAGGTCATCGACCGCTGCTGGCAGATGGGCAACGATAACCCGATTCTGTTTATCCACGACGTCGGCGCAGGCGGTTTGTCTAACGCCATGCCGGAGCTGGTCAGCGACGGTGGTCGCGGCGGTCGCTTTGAACTGCGCGACATCCTGAGCGACGAACCGGGCATGAGCCCACTGGAAATCTGGTGTAACGAATCACAGGAACGCTATGTGCTGGCGGTCTCCGCCGATCAACTGTCGCTGTTTGATGCGCTGTGCCGTCGCGAGCGTGCGCCGTACGCTGTGATTGGTGAAGCGACACAAGAACAGCACCTGACGCTGAACGACCGTCATTTCGACAATCAGCCGATTGATATGCCGCTGGACGTGCTGCTCGGCAAAACGCCGAAGATGACCCGCAACGTCACGACGCTCACCGCCAAAGGTGATGCGCTGAACCGCCAGGAGATTACTGTTGCTGACGCGGTAAACCGCGTGCTGCATCTTCCGGCGGTAGCGGAAAAAACCTTCCTCGTCACCATCGGCGACCGTACCGTCACCGGTATGGTGTCGCGCGATCAGATGGTTGGCCCGTGGCAGGTACCGGTGGCGAACTGCGCGGTGACCACCGCCAGCCTCGACAGCTACTACGGCGAAGCGATGGCGCTGGGCGAACGTGCGCCGGTTGCGCTGCTTGATTTTGCCGCCTCGGCGCGTCTGGCCGTCGGCGAAGCGCTGACCAACATCGCGGCGACGCAGATTGGCGACATCAAACGCATCAAGCTTTCCGCTAACTGGATGGCGGCGGCAGGGCATCCGGGTGAAGACGCGGGTCTGTATGAAGCTGTCAAAGCGGTGGGTGAGGAGTTGTGTCCGGCGCTGGGGCTGACCATTCCGGTGGGCAAAGACTCAATGTCGATGAAAACCCGCTGGCAGGAAGGCAGCGAGCAGCGCGAAATGACGTCGCCGCTGTCGCTGGTGATCACCGCGTTTGCCCGCGTGGAAGATGTGCGTCGCACCGTGACGCCGCAGCTCTCTACCGAGGATAACGCGCTGCTGCTTATCGATCTCGGTCAGGGCCGTAACGCGCTCGGCGCAACGGCGCTGGCGCAGGTCTATCGTCAGCTTGGCGACACACCGGCCGACGTGCGTGATGTCGCGCAACTGAAAGGTTTCTACGACGCCATGCAGGCGCTGGTGGCGCAACGTAAGCTGCTGGCTTATCACGACCGCTCCGATGGTGGTCTGCTGGTGACGCTGGCGGAAATGGCCTTTACCGGTCACTGTGGCGTACAGGTGGATATCGCCGCACTGGGCGAGGATCATCTGGCAGCGTTGTTTAATGAAGAGCTGGGCGCGGTAATTCAGGTTCGCGCCGCGGATCGGGACGCCGTTGAAGCGCTGCTGGCGACGCACGGTCTTGGCGACTGCGTTCACTATCTCGGCCAGGCGGTGGTGGGTGATCAATTCATCATCGAGGCGGACGGTCACAGTGTTTACCGCGAAAGCCGCGCGCAGCTTCGTCTGTGGTGGGCAGAAACCACCTGGCAGATGCAGCGCCTGCGCGATAACCCGGAATGCGCCGATCAGGAGCACAACGCGAAAGCCAACGATAACGATCCGGGCCTGAACGTGACGCTCAGCTTCGACATCGACGAGGATGTCGCGGCACCGTATATTGCCACCGGCGCACGTCCGAAAGTGGCTGTACTGCGTGAGCAGGGCGTTAACTCCCATGTGGAAATGGCGGCAGCATTCCACCGCGCTGGTTTCGACGCCATCGACGTCCACATGAGTGATCTGCTGGCTGGGCGCATCGGGCTGGGCAATTTCCAGACGCTGGTGGCCTGTGGCGGTTTCTCTTACGGTGACGTACTGGGCGCGGGTGAAGGCTGGGCGAAATCCATCCTCTTTAACAGCCGTGTTCGCGATGAGTTCGAAACCTTCTTCCACCGTCCGCAGACGCTGGCGCTGGGTGTCTGTAACGGCTGCCAGATGATGTCCAATCTGCGTGAGCTGATTCCAGGCAGCTCGCTGTGGCCACGTTTCGTGCGTAACCACTCCGACCGCTTCGAAGCGCGTTTCAGCCTGGTGGAAGTGACGCAAAGCCCGTCGCTGCTGTTGCAGGGCATGGTGGGCTCGCAGATGCCGATCGCCGTTTCGCATGGCGAAGGTCGCGTGGAGGTGCGTGATGACGCGCATCTGGCATCGCTGGAAAGCAAAGGGCTGGTAGCGCTGCGTTACGTGGATAACTTTGGTAACGTCACCGAAACCTATCCGGCGAACCCGAACGGCTCGCCGAACGGGATCACCGCGGTCACCAGTGAAACCGGTCGCGTCACCATCATGATGCCGCACCCGGAACGCGTTGCCCGTACGGTATCGAACTCCTGGCACCCGGAAAACTGGGGCGAGGACAGCCCGTGGATGCGCATCTTCCGCAACGCGCGTAAACAACTGGGTTAAACGCGGATATCGCGATAGCGCCGGGCGGCACTACGTTTGCCCGGCCTGTGGTTCGATTTTTCGCTTTTTTATCTCTGTCGGGGAATTGCGACAATCCCATCCTTCCGGTGTCGCCAAAAAGAGACATTTAACCTGTTGATTTATAACGGTGTTAATAAAGCGGGATGATGCTGTTGCTAATCAGAGACACCGTGGTTAAAAAATATACCAGACTGATGTCTCGTTGATTATCAATAAAAGACATAGATATCATAATGTTAATAAATAGTTTTGAAGGATGGCATGCTTAGTGCATAATAACTGGCAGTGGCTCATTCACTCTCTTATGTCAGCCCCTTCGGGACGTGCTACATAAACCTCGAATGACGCACAAACAGGTGCCTGCCGTCCAACTTCTGATATCAGCGTAGCTATATCAACCTCCGGGCGAAACGTCGAGTTAGGCACCGCCTTATTCCATGACAAAGCCGGGTTTTTACCCGGCTTTGTTGTATCTGTACCTCGTCCTCAGTTAACCTTCCTGCATGCTTATATGTTGAGACGAAATCATTGAAACGCTGGTCTCTTTTTCCCCGTTCGCTGCGTCAGCTGGTCATGCTCTCCTTTTTGCTGATCCTGCTGCCGTTGCTGGTGCTGGCCTGGCAGGCGTGGCAGAGCCTGAACACGCTGAGCGCGCAGGCGGCGCAAACGAACCGCACCACACTGATTGACGCCCGCCGCAGCGAAGCGATGACCAACGTGGCGCTGGAAATGGAGCGCAGCTATCGTCAGTACTGTGTGCTGGATGACGCGACGCTGGCGAAGGTTTACCAGAGCCAGCGGCGGCGCTATGCCGAGATGCTGGACGCGCACGCGGGCATTCTGCCGGACGACAAACTGTACCAGTCGCTGCGTGAAGATCTGGACGCGCTGGAAACCATCCAGTGTAAAAACAGCGGGCCGGACGCGCCGTCCGCAGCACGGCTGGAAGCGTTCGCCAGCGCGAACACCGAAATGGTACAGGCCACCCGTACGGTGGTTTTCTCGCGCGGACAGCAACTCCAGCACGCCATTGCCGAGCGCGGGCAGTTCTTTGGCTGGCAGGCGCTGGTGCTGTTTCTGGTGAGTCTGCTGATGGTATTGCTGTTCACCCGCATGATTATCGGCCCGGTGAAAGGCATCGAGCGGATGATCAACCGGCTGGGGGAAGGGCGGTCGCTGGGGAATACCGTGGTGTTCAAAGGGCCTCGTGAGCTGCGCTCGGTCGGGCAGCGCATCATCTGGCTGAGTGAGCGTCTTGCCTGGCTGGAATCGCAGCGTCACCAGTTTTTGCGTCACCTTTCCCATGAACTGAAAACGCCGCTCGCCAGTATGCGTGAAGGCACTGAATTGCTGGCGGACCAGGTGGTCGGTACGCTGACGCCGGAACAAAAAGAGGTGGTCGACATCCTTGATGACAGCAGCCGCAATCTGCAAAAGCTGATTGAACAGTTGCTGGACTACAACCGCAAACTGGCTGACAGCGCGACGGAAATGGAAAATGTCGACATCGCCTCGCTGGTGGAAATGGTCATCTCCGCCCACAGTTTACCGGCACGGGCTAAAATGATGCATACCGAGGTGATGCTCGCCGCACGCGAGTGTCATGCCGAGCCGATGCTGTTAATGAGCGTGCTGGATAATCTCTACTCTAATGCGGTGCACTACGGTGCTGAATCCGGTAACATTTATATTCGCAGCCGTACCCTGGGCGAGAAGGTCCGCATTGAGGTTGTGAACACGGGAACACCAATACCTGAGGCCGAACGCGGGATGATTTTTGAACCGTTCTACCAGGGGAGCCATCAGCGTAAAGGTGCAGTAAAAGGGAGTGGGCTGGGATTAAGCATTGCCAGAGATTGCGTCCGCCGCATGCACGGTGAACTCAATCTTGTGGATGACAGCGCGGGCGACGTCTGTTTTCGCATCGAGCTCCCTGCCTTCGGGCCAGAACACACACACAAATAAATTTCAGTCTGGTGAATATGTCCCATTTCTTAGCATCAATTTTTAACGCGATGCGCTGGCGTCGCGTCATCTTCCCGGCAATGTCCAGCCTGATGCTGGCCGGATGTTCATCGGGCCTGATTCATCACGCCGTTGGCGATAAAATAGACGAAAACCTGCCACAGCAACAGGTCGCTGATTTCCTGTCGACCGATTGTGCCGATATCTGGTCACTCAGCGGTGAAGTCACCGACAAAAACCCGCTCTACTGGCTGCGCGGCATTGACTGCGCGGAACGTTTAACGCCGGAACAGGCGCGCACGGAAGCCCGGATGCTTGATGGCGAGCGCTGGCAGGAGGCGTTCAAGCGCGGCATTCTGCTGGGGAATGCCAAAATTAACCCGGTCGAACGCCGCGAGTTGCTGGCGCACATGGATGCCCAGAGCCGTCAAATCCCCACTCAGGTGCGCCCGCTGTTCGAGCTCTGGCGTGACGGACAGGCGTCGCAACTGCAACTCTCTGACGAGCGTTCACGCTATGCGAAACTGCAGCAAACCAGCGACAGCGAGCTGGACATTCTGCGCCAGCAACAGCAGCACCTGCGCTCGCAACTGGATCTCACCACCCGAAAACTGGAGAACCTGACGGATATTGAACGTCAGCTTTCCACCCGCAAACCCGCCGGAAATTTCAATCCGGACGCCAGTCATGCAGGGGAGAAACCCCCGGCCACGAAAGATGACGTTCCGTCTGATGAGGATAAGCCATGATCACCCGCAAGCCTGCCCGCCTGTTACTGGTTGATGACGATCCCGGCCTGCTCAAGCTGCTTGGCATGCGGCTCAGCAGTGAAGGTTACAGCGTCGTCACCGCGGAGAGTGGTCAGGAAGGGTTGCGCGTGCTGGCACGGGAAAAGATAGACCTGGTGATCAGCGATCTGCGAATGGATGAGATGGACGGCCTGCAATTGTTTGCCGAGATCCAGAAGATGCAGCCGGGAATGCCGGTGATCATCCTCACTGCGCACGGCTCGATCCCGGAAGCGGTCAGCGCCACGCAACAGGGCGTGTTCAGTTTCCTCACCAAACCCGTCGACCGTGACGCGCTGTACAAAGCCATTGACGAGGCGCTGGAGCATTCGGCGCCCGCTGGTGACGACCAGTGGCGGGAATCTATCGTCACCCGTAGTCCGCTGATGCTGCGCCTGCTGGAGCAGGCCAGAATGGTGGCGCAATCGGATGTCAGCGTGTTGATCGTCGGGCAGAGCGGCACCGGGAAAGAGATTTTTGCCCAGGCGATCCACAACGCCAGCTCGCGCAGCACGAAACCGTTTATCGCCATTAACTGCGGCGCCTTACCGGAACAGTTGCTGGAATCAGAACTGTTTGGTCATGCGCGCGGCGCCTTTACCGGCGCGGTGAGCAACCGTGAAGGGCTGTTCCAGGCGGCGGAAGGCGGCACGCTGTTTCTTGATGAGATCGGCGACATGCCGATTTCGTTGCAGGTCAAACTGCTGCGCGTACTGCAGGAACGGAAAGTACGGCCGCTGGGCAGCAACCGGGATATCGACATCGACGTGCGTATCATTTCCGCCACGCACCGTGACCTGCCAAAAGCGATGGCGCGCGGTGAATTTCGTGAAGATCTGTTCTATCGACTGAATGTCGTGAACCTGAAAATTCCGGCGCTGGCTGAACGTACGGAAGACATTCCGCTGCTGGCGAATCATCTGCTGCGTCAGTCGGCGGACAGGCACAAGCCGTTTGTGCGCGCGTTTTCCACCGATGCGATGAAACGTCTGATGGCGGCGAGCTGGCCCGGTAACGTGCGCCAGCTGGTGAACGTCATTGAGCAGTGCGTGGCGCTGACCTCCTCGCCGGTCATCAGCGATGCGCTGGTGGAGCAGGCGCTGGAAGGCGAAAACACCGCGCTGCCGACCTTTGTCGAGGCGCGTAACCAGTTCGAGCTCAACTACCTGCGCAAGCTGTTGCAGATCACCCGCGGTAACGTGACCCATGCGGCGCGAATGGCGGGGCGCAACCGTACGGAGTTCTACAAGCTGCTGTCCCGCCACGAGCTGGACGCAAATGATTTTAAAGAGTAGTACCACAATTTTCAGACGACTTTTTCCGGCGATATGATACGGTAGGCAACCGGTTACGCGTATAAAGACAGGAACACCATGAAAAAGATTGATGCGATTATTAAACCCTTCAAACTCGACGACGTGCGTGAAGCGCTGGCAGAAGTCGGTATTACCGGGATGACGGTGACGGAAGTGAAAGGCTTTGGCCGTCAGAAGGGGCATACAGAGCTGTATCGTGGCGCGGAATACATGGTGGATTTTCTGCCGAAGGTGAAAATTGAAATCGTCGTGACCGACGACATCGTCGATACCTGCGTGGACACGATCATTCGTACCGCACAGACCGGCAAGATTGGCGATGGTAAGATTTTTGTCTTTGATGTCGCACGGGTGGTTCGTATTCGTACGGGCGAAGAAGACGACGCGGCAATCTGATAAAAAACGTCCCCTCGCCGCCACGGGAGAGGGGATGCCATTCCTCTTTACAGCACTTTATGTGGGCCGAAACATTCGTAATGAATATGATCCTGGCTCACTCCCAGCGTCACCAGTTGCTTCGCGGCAAACTGCATGAAACCGACCGGACCGCAGAGATAAAACTGAGTCTGCGGATCGGTAAACTGACCTTCCAGCGCCGTTAAATCCATCATCCCTTCGCTGTCAAAGCGATCACCTTCCTGCGGAATGCGATACCAGGTGTGGGCGCTGAAGTTGGGCAATTTGCTACCGTGCGCCGCCACTTCATCGGCAAAAGCGTGAACATTGCCGTTCTCAGCGGCGTGAAACCAGTTCACCTGTGCCTGATGATCGGTGTGCGCCAGTGTATCCAGCATCGCCAGCATCGGCGTCTGACCCACGCCTGCGGAAATCAGCGTCACCGGCGTTGTCGGTTCAACGTGCATAAAGAAATCACCTGCTGGTGCCGCCAGATGTACCACATCGCCGACGCTGGCGCTGTCATGCAGCCATTCAGAAACCTGACCGCCGTTTTCGCGTTTCACGGCGATGCGATAGCGTTTGCCGTCCGGCTTGCGGGTCAGTGAGTACTGACGAATTTCCTGATGTGCAAACCCTTCCGGCTTCAGCCAGACACCGAGATACTGCCCCGGCTGATAATCCGCCACCGGCTGGCCGTCTACCGGTTCGAACTCGAAGCTGGTGATGAGCGCACTGCGCGGGGTTTTGCTGACGAGTCGGAATGCGCGTGTGCCTTCCCAGCCGCCCTGTTTACTGGCGTTGTGCTGATAAAGCTCCGCTTCACGGTTGATGAACACGCCCGCCAGCACGCCATAGGCTTTGCCCCACGCGTCGAGCACTTCCTGGCCCGGGCTGAACATCTCATCAAGGGTCGCCAGCAGGTGGCTGCCAACAATGTTGTACTGCTCGGGTTTGATCTGGAAACTGGTGTGTTTCTGGGCGATTTTTTCTACCGCCGGTAACAGCGCCGCCAGATTATCAAGGTTGCTGGCGTAAGCGGCGATGGCGTTGAACAGGGCTTCGCGCTGATCGCCATTACGCTGGTTGCTCATGTTGAAAATCTCTTTGAGCTCCGGGTTATGGGTGAACATGCGATCGTAAAAATGGGCGGTGAGTTTAGGGCCGGTTTCGACCAGAAGAGGGATGGTGGATTTAACCGTAGCGATGGTTTGCGCGTCGAGCATAGCAGCTTCCTTTTTATGTTACTTTAATGATGCATTTTAAATGCATCTTATAAAAATGTCCCTACGTTGTAAATGGATCTTTGCTGCGTGAAAAATTTGCATCACAAACCTGAAAAGAAATCCTTAAGTAATGAGAAGTGCTTTATTCCTCAACTCCTTGTGGGATCACGACGTAATCGTTTGCGTAAATTACTTTGTCAAGACCTGTTATCGCAGAACTAATCAGTTATACTGTGGGCCGTTGTCCAAAACGGACCCCTTTTCAGGGTTGAAATTCTATCGTTAGCTGAGTCAGGAGATGCGGATGTTAAAGCGTGAAATGAACATTGCCGATTATGATGCCGAACTGTGGCAGGCTATGGAGCAGGAAAAAGTACGTCAGGAAGAGCACATTGAACTGATCGCCTCCGAAAACTACACCAGCCCGCGCGTGATGCAGGCGCAGGGATCTCAGCTGACCAACAAATACGCGGAAGGGTATCCGGGCAAACGCTACTACGGCGGCTGCGAATATGTGGATATCGTTGAGCAACTGGCGATCGACCGTGCGAAAGCACTGTTCGGCGCTGACTACGCGAACGTGCAGCCGCACTCCGGCTCTCAGGCCAACTTCGCGGTGTATACTGCGTTGCTGCAACCGGGCGATACCGTTCTGGGTATGAACCTGGCGCAAGGCGGTCACCTGACGCACGGCTCTCCGGTTAACTTCTCTGGCAAACTGTACAACATCATTCCTTACGGTATTGATGAGACCGGTAAAATTGACTACGACGACATGGCGAAGCAGGCGCAGACCCACAAACCGAAGATGATCATCGGTGGTTTCTCTGCGTACTCCGGTATTGTTGACTGGGCAAAAATGCGTGAAATCGCTGACAGCATCGGCGCATACCTGTTCGTCGATATGGCGCACGTCGCCGGTCTTATTGCCGCAGGCGTGTATCCGAACCCGGTTCCGCATGCGCACGTGGTGACCACCACGACCCACAAAACCCTGGCGGGTCCGCGTGGCGGCCTGATCCTGGCGAAAGGCGGTGACGAAGAGCTGTACAAGAAACTGAACTCTGCGGTGTTCCCAAGCGCACAGGGCGGCCCGCTGATGCACGTTATCGCGGCGAAAGCCGTGGCGCTGAAAGAAGCGATGGAGCCAGAGTTCAAAGTTTACCAGCAGCAGGTAGCGAAAAACGCCAAAGCGATGGTGGAAGTGTTCCTGAAACGTGGCTACAAAGTGGTGTCTGGCGGTACTGAAAACCACCTGTTCCTGCTGGATCTGGTCGACAAAAACCTGACCGGTAAAGAAGCTGATGCCGCGCTGGGTCGTGCCAACATCACCGTGAACAAAAACAGCGTCCCGAATGATCCGAAGAGCCCGTTTGTCACCTCCGGTGTTCGTATCGGCTCTCCGGCTGTCACCCGCCGCGGCTTTAAAGAAGCGGAAGTGAAAGAGCTGGCAGGCTGGATGTGTGATGTGCTGGACAACATCAACGACGAAGCGAACATCGAGCGTATTAAGGGCAAAGTGCTGGATATCTGCGCCCGCTTCCCGGTTTACGCATAATCAGACTGCAATAAAAAAGGCCGCGTCAGCGGCCTTTACTTTTTCTAGCGTCGGTCGAGGGAAATCGCCCCCGGCCCGGTGATCGCCAGCAGGAGAAACGCGCCGGCGATGCTCACGTTTTTATAGAAATTAATCATATTCGGCACCACCGCGTCGCCGCTCATATCCCAGTAGTGGTGACCAATCACCGCCGTTCCCAGCGTATAAAAAATGAAAATCACCGCCAGCGGACGGGTGAAAAAACCGAGCACGATGAGGATCGCCGCCGGGACTTCCATAATGATCGCAATAATCGCCGACAGCGTCGGCAACGGCGCGCCGGAGCTGGCCATATACTGCACGGTACCGCTGAAACCGAGCATTTTCGGATAACCGAAAAGGATGAACAGCAGCACGATGGCGATGCGGGCGATCAACAGCAACAGATGGCGTGACTGACCAAACTCAAAATAGCGAAGCGATTGCATGACAGTTCCCTCTTAAACAGGTGTGATTTAAACGTAATACACATTTTCCTGCTCTGCCATGCCGCTCACTGGTGATATTACGGCTCCTGACGCAACGTTAACCCCACATCGCCCCCCGGATGAACCGCCAGCAGGGTCTCTTTCGAATACCCGCTCTCGTGCATCAGGCAGACGCAGGCGGCGTCGAAAATCGCCAGCACCAGCACAATCGAGGTGGTTGCCAGCATGTCGAGGGGATCGGCTTCACGCTGCACGCCAGTGGAGATCACCAGCCGTGAGGCCTGCGCTATCGCTGACGCCGGGTTTTCCGTCACGCTAATCACCGGCACATTACGGCTCGCCAGCCCCGGCAGCAGGCGAGTCAGCTCGTCCGAGTTACCGCCACGCGAGAGCATAATCAGCAGATCATCAGCACGCAGAAAGCCGAGATCGCCATGGGCGGCGTCGGTGGCGCTCAGGTAGATGGCCGGGCGTTCGACGCAGGCGAACATATGGGCAATTTTGCGCGCCGCAATGCCGGAGGTGCCAACGCCGGTGACCACAATTTTGCCTTTGCAGCCGCGCAACTCCGCCATCAGTTGCTGCCAGACGGCCTCGTCGAGGTGCTGACCCAACCCGGCCAGCGCGTCACTGTAGAGTTTCCACGTATCGGTGGCCTGTTGCCACGGGCGGGTCATGCGCCCTCCTGCATCAGCTGGCGGTATTTCATATGGTCCTGATACATCTCGTGGAACACCTGATATTTCCGGTCGTAATACTGTTTGATGCGGTTGGTCTGCGGCGTCACCGTTTTACCGATGCGACTCATCGCTGACATCGCTTCCGGGAAGGTCTCGAAGACGCCCGCCGCCACCGTACCCATCATCGCCCCGCCGAGCAGCATGGCTTCGCTCTCTTCCGGTAACAGCATGGCGCAGCCGGTGGCATTCGCATGCTCTTGTACGAAGATCGGGTTTTTGGTGCCGCCACCGCTCGCCATGATGGTGTCAATGGCGTAACCGCTCTGATTCATGGTTTCGATGATATGCCGCGTGCCAAGGGCGATGGCCTGAATAGTCGCCAGATAATGCAGCGCCATATCTTCCGGGGTGCGCGACAGCTTCAGGCCGGTCATTGTGCCGGTGAGCGTCGGGTTGGCGCGCGGTGAACGGTTGCCGTGGAAGTAGGGCAGGATGTGAATATCGCGGGTCAGGAAAGCGATGTTCTCCGGCTCGCCAGCCATCTTGCGCAACAATGCATTCAGCGCTTCGTAAATGGTGTGTCCCTGGGTTTTGGCCTGCGCCAGCAGCGTCTCATAGCAGGGGTGCGACTGAATAATATGGTCGATAAGCGCCCCGGTCGCTGACTGCCCGCCTTCGTTGAGCCAGTAATCCGGCAGCACGGCAGAATAATAGGGACCCCAGACGCCGCCAATAAACCGCGGCTGCCGGGAGATGGCCATATGCCCCGTTGAGGTGCCGCCAATCAGCGCAATGCGGCGGTCGAAATCCGCCACGTCGCCCGACACGCCACTGGCGCCCAGGGTGCCGAGCGTCCCGGCATGCGCATCGATAATCGACACGCTGACCGCCGTGCCGGGGATCAGCCCCATTTCGCTGGCGGCGCGCTGCGTCAGGCCGTGGCCGAGCGGCTCGCCCATGGTTTTCACATAGCGGCCAATTTTTTCCGCATCATGCTCCAGCAAATCTTCCAGCCCAATCTCGCGGAAGTAGCTGGCGTCCCATTTGTCTTCGTGACCCATATAGGTCCACTTACAGACGGTGGAGCACAACGAGCGCGTGTCATCGTTGGTGGCGCGCCAGGTGAGGAAATCCGGCAAGTCGAAATAGTATCCGGCATTCGCCCAGGTGTTCGGCATATGCTGTTTCAGCCACAACAGTTTTGGCGTCTGCATTTCCGGGGAGATAATCCCGCCGACGTAATCCAGCACCCGGTGGTGCAGGGCGTTGATACGATCAGCCTGGGAGATGGCGCGGTGATCCATCCACACGATGATATTCTGCTCGCTGCGCCCGGAGGGGCTGATGGTCAGCGGCTTGCCTTCTTTATCCAGCACCACCAGCGAACAGGTGGCGTCAAAGCCTAATCCTTTGACCTGAATCGGGTTGATGTCGGCCTGATTGACCGCATCGCGCACCGCGTTGCAGACCGCCTGCCAGATATTGTCCGAGGATTGTTCAACGAAATCGGCCTGCGGGCGATAAATCTCAATGGCCCGGCTCGCTTGTCCTACCATCCTGCCGTTCAGGTCAAACACGCCTGCGCGGGCGCTTCCGGTACCTACATCTACACCAATGAAGTAACTCGCCATTATTCTTCTCCTGAAATCAGGCTTTACGATTCTGTAATGCGATAAAGAGGATCAGCACAGCGCCCCAGAGCGCCATCGTCAGATAGCTGCTGATCCCCAGCAAATTAAAGCCGCTCTCCAGCATTTGCAGCACCACCAGCGCCAGCACCAGACCAATCACCCGGCCGAAGCCGCCGTCCGGGTTAATACCGCCCAGCACGGATGCCAGAATGGTCACCAGCAGGTAAGATTCGCCATAACCGGCTTTGGCGGAATTGAACTTCGCCATCATCAGAATGGCCGCCGCCCAGCCCAGTAGCGCGGAGATGACATACACGGAAATCTGTACCCGGATGGTATTCACGCCGCTGTAACGGGTGGCCTGTTCGTTCGACCCCACGAGGTACAGGCTGCGGCCGAGCGTGGTGTGCTCAAGCAGCACCCACAGCAGTACCGCGACCAGAATAAACAGCAGCAGCGCAACGGGAATACCCAGCACCATGGCGTTACCGAAAAACTGAATCACCTCCGGGAAGCCGGAAATCACCGTCCCGTTGGAGAGCAAAATATTGAGCCCGGAAATCAGCGTCATGGTGCCGAGGGTGGCGAGGATCGGCGAGACGCCAACCCAGGCGATAAGCGCCCCGTTCAGCGTGCCGATAGCCACTGCCACCAGCAGGCCCGCCAGCAGCGCCAGCACGACAAACAGCGGGTTATCCGGATGGCTGACAATCACCGCGGCCATCGCCAGCGAACAGGCGTTGGCGCTGGCAATGATCGACAGGTTAATCCCGCCGGTCAGCATGGTGATGCCCATCCCCAGCGCCAGCATGCCGAGAATCGGCAATTGCGAACTGATGGACTGGAAATTGGCGATGCTGAAAAAGCGACCGCCGAGCAGCAGGGAAAAAACCACCGCCACGACAATAATGATCACGCACTGCAGGCGAATGATGGCATCACCGGGTAAGCGTCTTGCGAATGCTTTCATCTCAAAGCTCCCTTGCGAGTTTGCGTTTTTCATTCCAGGCCGTGGCGCTGATGCTGACCAGGATAATGGCGCCGCTAAAGACGGTATGCCAGTAAGAGGAGACGCCGAGCAGCGTCAGACCGTTCTGCAAAAAGGCCAGCAGGATCACCCCGAGCAGTGTGCCGATGAGCGTGCCGCGCCCGCCGCTCATGCTGGTGCCGCCCAGCACCACCGCCGCCAGTACCGTCAGCTCAAAACCGAGCAGCGAGTTGGGGGCGACCGACTGGGTGATTTGCGCCTGTACCACGGCGGCGATCCCGGCGAGGATCCCCATATAGCCGTACACGTAAAAATGCAGTCTCAGCAGGTTCAGTCCGAGGCGCGACGCCGCATCCCTGTTACCGCCCATGGCGTAAATCTGCCGCCCGAGGCGGGTGTAATTCATCAGCACGGCAGTAAACAGGATGACGCCCGCCAGACACAGCAGGGGCAGCGTCAGACCGTAGTCATAGCCATCCGCGGCGGTGAAGGAAAACCAGTTGATGCCGTTCATAAACCAGTCCGGGAAGCCGTACAGCCAGGTGCCTTTGGTGGCGTAGACCAGCAGCCCGTAATAGACGTTGAGCGTGGCAATAGTGATGATGATCGCCGGCACGCGCAGCCAGTAGACCAGGAAACCGTTGATCAACCCCAGCAGCAGGCCGACGGCGACAGAAATTAACAGCGCCAGCGCGAAGTTGCCGCCATGGGCGATCACCCAACTGGCCATCACATACTGGGCAATGGCGGTCATCGCCGGGAACGAGATGTCGATGCCGCCGGAAATCAGCACCACGAACAACCCGCAGGCCAGAATGCCGAGAATGGCGTAGCTGGTGGCGACGTCCGTCAGATTGCCCAGCGACAGAAACTCATCGGTACTGATGCTCAGCCCCACCGCCAGCGCTACCACCAGCAGGCCAAGCCAGAATTCATGCTGCCCTAAAAGGTGCGAAAGACGTGCGTTATTCATTGACCACCTCAGCAATCTCCTCTTCGCGGCAACGATGAGGATTAAATTCCGCGACCAGCTCACCGCGGCGCATCACCAGCACGCGGTGGCTGTTGTAATACGCTTCCGGGATCTCGTCACAAATCATCAGCACCGCCATTCCCTGTTCGGCAAGGTCACGGGCTATCTGATAGATCCCCTCTTTGTTGGCGATATCCACGCCGACGGTGGGGGAGTCGAGAATGAGGATCCGCGGGTTGGTCGCCACCCATTTGGCGATAGCAATGCGCTGCGCGTTACCGCCGGAGAGCGTTTTCACCGGCAGTTGCGGATCAGAGACTTTTATATTCAGCTCGCGAATCAAATCGCTGACCAGCGTCTGCGCTTTCTGGTGATCGAGCAGACCGCTGCGGGTGTGCAGCTTGTCGAATACCGTGACGATGGTGTTGTCGTAGATCGACTGCTCCATAATCAGCCCTTGCGTCAGCCGGTCTTCCGACACGTAGCCGATGCCATGTTTTATCGCGTCATGGTTATTGCGCAGCCGGACCGGTTTGCCGTTGATGCGGATCTCGCCGCTTTCCGGGTGGGTCATACCAAAGAGGCTCAGGCACAACTCGGTACGCCCGGCGCCCAGCAGGCCGACAATCGACACGATTTCACCGCTACGCAGCGAAAGATTGATATTGCGGTATTTGCCTTTGCGGCTCAGACCGCGCAGTTCCAGCATCGGCTCCTGTTCGACCGGCGGCTTCTCAGGCAGCGGGCTGTAATGAAAACGCTGCCCGGTCATCAGGAAGGCCAGCTCGTGGCTGTCGAGTTCCTGCGCCGGAAAGGTGCCGACTAACTTGCCGTCGCGCATCACGCTGATGCGGTCCGCCACTTCCATCACCTCGTCCAGACGATGGCTGACAAACACCACGCAAATCCCGGCGGCTTTCAGTTCACTGACCACCCGCAGCAGGCCGTTGACTTCCTGGCGGGTGAGGGAGGCGGTGGGCTCATCCATAATCACCAGCCGGGCGTCGGCGGCGATGGCGCGACAGATGGCTACCAGCTGGCGGTCGGCAATCGACAGTTTTTCGACTTTTTTATCGGGATCGATGCGCACGCCAATGCGTTGCATCGCGGCCAGCGCCTGTTTTTTCATCTCACCGCGACGGACCCAGATATCGCCGCCCGGCAGATACCGGTTGACGGCGATATTTTCCGCCACGCTGAAATTGGGGAATAACGACAGGTCCTGATAGATGACCTGAATGCCATAATGGGCGGACAGCGACGGCGTCAGCTGATGAAACAGTTTGCCGTCGAGTAAAATCTGCGCCCCTTTTTCCGGGTGATACACCCCGGAGATCACTTTGATGATCGTGCTTTTACCACAGCCGTTCTGCCCTGCCAGACAGTGAACTTCGCCTTTATTCAGCGTCAGGCTCACATTATCCAGCGCCAGCACGCCCGGGAATTGCTTGCTGATATTCTCAAGAGTGATAAATGCGGTGGTGTCTGTCATGACAATGCCCCTGCAAGCGCCCCGCAGGGCGCTAATGTAAATCCGGGTGATAATTGCCGGTCAGACGACCGGCGTTGGGTTCCCTGGTGCAGGCAGAACGCCTCAGAAACCGAGTGATTGTGCGTTATCTTTGGTGACTTCGAGGATCTTGTTAAAGCGGATCACTTTCTTGTCCATGTCGACGTCGGCTTTCCCTAAGCCATCGATGGTCAGATCCTGGGTGACGGCTTTACCCTGCAACAGCTGATCGGCCACTGTCACCAGCGCATAACCGGCATCGCGTGGATCCCACAGCAGCGCTTTTTTGATATCACCGCGCACCAGGTAAGGCGCTGCCTGACCGGGCATGGCAATACCTACCACGGCGACTTTATCTTTCGCGCGTTTTTTCTGTACCGCCTGGCCTGCACCAATCGGGCCGAGCGAACCGAAACCGATGATCCCTTTCATTTGCGGATAAGTTTTCATCAGGTCAAGCGTGGTGGCGTAAGACTTATCGATGCTTTCCGCCACCGGCAGACGCGAGGTGACTTCAAACATATCCGGGTATTTTTCTTTCTGATATTTGATAGCGGAATCCGCCCACGCGTTATGCAGCGGCACGGTTAAGGAGCCCACGTAAATGGCATACCCGCCTTTACCACCCATATCCTTCGCCAGCTCATCGATGTTGGCCTGCGCGTATTTCTCGCTGTCGATGGTCTCAATATCCCACTGACCGATCTGCTGGTCCGGAGACTCGTGGGTCAGCACGACAATGCCTTTGTCGCGGGCTTTTTTCAGCACCGGCTCCAGCACTTTAGCGTCGTTCGGCACCACGATAATGGCGTTCACGTTTTTGGCGATCAGATCTTCAATCACCTTCACCTGTTGAGCAGGATCGGGCGTTGACGGGCCGGTCTGATACGCGTTGACATCCAATTTTTTAGCCGCTTCGCTAACACCTGTTTCCATGCGGTTGAACCACGGAATGCCGGTGACTTTCGCCACCACCGCGATTTCATATTTTTCCGCCGCAAAGGAAGGACCGGACAACATGCAAGCAGAAACCAGAGTTGCACTGAGTAATGCGAGTTTGAATTTCATAGTTGTACCTTTTGGGGAGACAGAGGCATGTCACGGACAGGAGGTTATCAACGAAGGGAAGAGGAAATGAATCACAGTTTTCGAAAGTGTGATTAACGCCCAAAATTGTAAAATTATGGATAAATTAAAGTTAATATTTGGTTATTTTTAACATTCATCTTATGCGCAATGGGGATTTAAATGTTAAATAAAACGCTTAATTAAACTTAAAATTAACAAATTGGTATCATTTGTAGTCGGAAACAGACGATTTTTCCGCCATTCCGGCAAAATGGACTGCAAAAAATGTTTCCAGTTTGTGAACTGAATCGAGACAGGGAAAACGCCATTATCCTCCCTCGTCATTCAGTTGCGATTCCACATACAGATAGCCAATGCCAAGAATTTGCTGTGCGCGACTCAATCTGCCGAAGCTGATTTGTGTCGCTTTTGCCTGCGGACTGTCACCATGATCGAACGGGTTAAACCCGGTCTGCCGGACGATGGTGTTCAGCCAGCGATCGCCGAACGCGCAACTGCGCCCATACAGCCAGATCTGATTAATATTGAGAATATTGAGGAAGTTATACAGGCTCAGGCCGATGGCGCTGGCGGCATGTTCCACCCACGCCTGAATGCGCACATCGCCGTTGCGCCAGGCTTCAATCAGCGCCGCCGTGGTGAGCGCGTCCGGATTGAGTGTGCTGTCAGGCTGGGTTTTCAGCCAGACTCGCGCCTGCTTTTTCAGCGCGCTGAGGGAGGCGATGGTTTCCAGACAGCCGTAGCGGCCACAGTCGCAGGCGGAGCCGTCGGGGTTGACGATGGTGTGGCCGATCTGACCGCTGCCGTACAGGCTGCCGCGCCAGATCTTATCGCCTATCACAAACGAGGAGCCGATCCCGTAATCGACGTTGATAACGCAGAAATCCTGTAATCCCGCCGGATTCTGCCATTTTTCCGCCAGCGCCAGCATGGCGCAGTCATTGTCCAACCGCACCTGCACCCCAAGTCGCTCTTCCAGCAGATATTTCATCTCCACCGGCGTTTTCCAGCGCGCCTGCGGCATGGTTTGCGACACCCCGGTGACCGGATCGACCTGCCCGTGAACCCCCAGCGCCAGATTGATGCGCTGTTCCGGGAAGCGCAGCCGGTACTGACGCCAGTGTTCAGCAATGTGGTTAAGCAGTATTTGCGGGTTTTGCGCGTCGAACGCCAGGTGACCCGGCTCACCAACCGGCAGCAAACGGGCATCGGCCAGCTGGCTGTCAATGCTGGTGGGGGTAATGTTCATGCACAGCGTCCACGGACCGCTCAACGGGATTTGATAGCTGCCACTGTTCAGACCGCGGGCGCTCATTTTTTCCGTCGAATGGCTGATTTTTCCCTCATCCAGCAGTTCCTGCAAAATGTTGCTCACCGCCGGGATCGACAGCCCGGTGAGCTGCGCCAGCCGTGACTTGCTGAGCTGTTTTTCCCGCCACAGATGCGCCAGAAAAATCGCCTTGTTGGCCTCGCGAACACGCGCATTATTGAAACCAGATCGCAACATACACTTAACTCCCTTAACTGTAATGCGTGAGCATTGACTGCTTTATGTACGATGTCGCCCACTACACTCGCCACAATGTTTGGTTTTACTTTACTTCATTTAGTGGAGAACAGCATGTACGGTTCAGTAAAGGTGTGGCAGGAAACGCTTTCGCTTCCCACATGGACGACCGGGGCGGAAGACACCAACCCGATGTTTCTTGAAAAGCGCGTTTACCAGGGATCATCCGGGGCGGTATACCCGTATGGCGTGATCGATACGCTGACCGGCCAGCGCGAAATGCGCGACTATCAGGCAGTGTGGATGGAAAACGACTTCATCCGCGTGTTGCTGTTGCCGGAACTGGGCGGGCGCATTCATCGCGCCTTCGATAAAGTTAAACAGCGCGATTTTGTCTATTACAACGAGGTGGTGAAACCGGCGCTGGTGGGGCTGCTGGGGCCGTGGATCTCCGGCGGTATCGAGTTTAACTGGCCGCAGCATCATCGTCCGACTACCTTCATGCCGGTCGATTTCACCCTTCAGGCGTCAGACGATGGCGCACAAACCGTCTGGATGGGCGAAGCGGAGCCGATGCGCGGTTTGCAGGTGATGACCGGCTTCACGCTGTATCCCGATCGGGCGCTGATCGAAATTACCGGCAAAGTGTTTAACGGCAACGCCACGCCGCGCCATTTCCTGTGGTGGGCGAATCCGGCGGTGAAGGGCGGCGACGATCACCAGAGCGTCTTTCCCCCGGACGTCACGGCGGTGTTTGACCACGGCAAGCGCGACGTCTCGGCGTTCCCGATTGCCACCGGCACCTACTACAAAGTGGATTACTCGGCAGGCGTCGATATTTCCCGCTACAAAAACGTCCCGGTGCCGACCTCCTACATGGCGGAAAAATCAGATTACGATTTTGTCGGCGCGTATCACCACGGCGAGCGCGGCGGCCTGCTGCACGTTGCGGATCACCATATTTCGCCGGGGAAAAAGCAGTGGACGTGGGGCTATGACGATTTCGGCCAGGCGTGGGATCGCAATCTCACTGACCGCAACGGTCCGTATATCGAACTGATGACCGGTGTATTTACCGACAACCAGCCCGATTTCACCTGGCTTGCCCCTTACGAAGAAAAAGTGTTTGTGCAGAACTTCCTGCCATACAGCGAACTGGCAACGGTGCAGAACGCCAGCACCTCGCTGGCGCTGAAGCTGGAAAGGGAAAACGGTCAACTGGTGCTGGGAATGTACGCCGTTGCGCCGCTGGAGAATGTCGTTGTTGAACTGAGCGCCGATGGCGAGCTGCTGTGGGAAACCACACTGTCGCTGCAACCGGGAAACAGCTGGCTGGAGACGATGACGGATCGTTTTGCGCAGCGCTTAACCCTGACGGTTCGCGCAGCAACAGGCCAGACGCTGCTCAGCTATCAGGAGCATATCGCTGAAGAAACGCCGCTACCGGATCCGGCACGCGCCCCCGCGCAGCCGCAGGATCTTACCAACAGCGACGAGCTGTACTTTATCGGCCAGCATCTGGAGCAGTACAACCACGCCAGCCGCGTTGCCGCGGATTATTACCGTCGGGCGCTGGAGCTGGATCCGCAGGATTATCGTAATAACGTCGCGCTGGGCACGCTGGCGCTCAACAGCGCCGACTGGCCGCAGGCGGAGCAGTGCGCCCGCGCCGCGCTGGCAAGAGCGCACCGGCTGAACAAAAACCCGCGCGATGGCGAAGCCAGCATGCTGCTCGGCAGCGCGCTGGAGCGTCAGGGCGAAGAGGCTGAAGCCCGCGAGCACTATTTCAAAGCGAGCTGGAGCGGCAACTGCCGTGATGCAGCCTGGTGGTCGTTGGCGCGTCTGGCGGCGAAAGCGGGCAACTGGCAGGATGCGCTGGCGCATGTCGATCTCAGCCTGCAGTTTAACGGCAGCAATCTGCTGGCGATGGGGCTGAAGGCGCTGGCGTTGTCGCATCAGCAGGACGATGCCGCTGCACTGGCGTACATCATTGAATGCCTGAAACGCTATCCGCTGAACTATCCGCTTTATTATGTCCGCTGGTCTCTGCTGCGTGATGCGTCGTCGTTGCGCGCATTGCGTCAGGTCACCGGGCAGCGCGGCGCGAATGCCTGCCTGCTGGCGGGATGGCTAACCTCGCTGGGGCAGACCGATGCCGTCCGCGAGATGCTGGAAAACCTCGACTGCCAGGAGGCGCTACCGCTGCTGTGGCTGGCCTCGTTGACGGACGATCCGGTAACCCGCCAGCAGCTTATCGCCACCGCCGAAGCGCAGCATGCGCGCCATGTTCGTTTCCCCAACACCCTCGACGAAGTGCAGATGTTGCAGTCGCTCGACGACACCCCTTTCGCCAGTTATCTGCTGGGCTGTTTCTGGTACAGCAAACGGCGTTATGCCCCGGCGGTGGCCTGCTGGCAGGCAACACTGCAACAGCGACCGGATTTCGCCCCGGCGTATCGCCTGCTCGGGATCTACGCCTGGAACAAGCAACAGGATGCGCAGCAGGCGCTGGCTGCAATGCAGCGGGCGGTTGAACTGGAGCCGGAAAATGCCCGTTTTCTGTTCGAACTTGATTTCCTCAACAAACAACTGGGCGAAGCGGTGGAGCAACGGCTTGCCCGCCTTGAAGTCCGGCAGGCGGTGGCGCTGCGCCGTGACGATCTCACCGCCGAATTGTTGAGCCTGTGGAACAGCAGCGGTCATTACGACGCGGCGGCGCAGGTGTTACAGGAGCGCGAGTTTCACCCGTGGGAAGGGGGCGAAGGCAAAGTCACCGGCCAGTATCTGCTCAACCAGCAGCACCGGGCGCTGGCGGCCATCGCAGCCGGGCAGTACAGCAAGGCGCAGGGGCTGTTAACCGCCGCGCTGCGCTACCCGCACAATCTGGGCGAAGGGCGCCTGCCGGGGCAAACCGACAACGACATCTGGTATCTGCTCGGTTACTGCGCGGCGCAACTGGGTAACCACGAACAGGCGCAGGCGCATTTCCGTCAGGCGTCGCAGGGTGATTCCAGCCTCGATGCCGGTCGCTACTACAACGATCAGCCTGCCGATTATCTCTTCTGGCAGGGGATGGCGATGCGGGCGCTCGGCCGCACGACGGAAGCGGCGCATCATTTCCGCGCTTTTGCGGCGTGGGTCGCGGCGCATCAGGACACGATCCCGGAAGCCGATTTCTTCGCCGTGTCATTGCCGGATCTGGTGGTGCTGGATACGCCGCCGTCGCATCGCCATCGCGAACACTGCCTGTTCATCGCGGCGCTCGGGCAGCTCGGTGAAGGTAATGTCGCCGCCTGCGACGCGACGATGGCAAGTCTGTTAACACTCAACCCGGCTCATGACAAAGCGCATCTGCTGCGCCATGCGCTGACGTGCGGTATTTTTGCGTCACTCTCAACAGAGGCACTTTTATGAACAATACGCAGACACAACTGAATATGGGCTACGTCTGGACGATCTGTCTGGTCGCCGCCTGCGGTGGATTGCTGTTTGGTTATGACTGGGTGGTGATTGGCGGGGCGAAGCCGTTTTACGAGGCATGGTTCTCCATCACTGATCCAGCGCAGTCGGGCTGGGCAATGAGTTCGGCACTGGCCGGTTGCGTCTTCGGCGCGCTGATTTCCGGCTGGTGTGCCGACAAACTGGGTCGCCGCCTGCCGTTGATCCTGTCGGCCATCCTGTTCAGCGCCTCGGCGCTGGGAACGGCGCTCGCCACCAGTTTTGACATGTTCGTCATCTACCGCATTGTTGGCGGTATCGGTATTGGCCTGGCATCAGCGCTCAGCCCGCTGTATATCGCGGAAGTGAGCCCGGCGGAAAAACGCGGACGCTTTGTCGCCGTGAACCAACTGACCATTGTGATTGGCGTGCTGGCGGCACAGCTTATCAACTTGATCATCGCCGACCCGGTACCGGGCGGGGCGACGCAGCAGATGCTGGTCGACACCTGGAACGGTCAGACGGGCTGGCGCTGGATGTTTGGCGCGGAGCTGGTGCCCGCGCTGGCGTTCCTGGTGCTGATGTTTTTCGTCCCGGAATCGCCTCGCTGGCTGATGAAAGCCGGAAAACCAGAGCGAGCCAGATCCATGCTGGAGCGTATTGGCTCGAAAGGCTACGCGGCGCAGACGCTACAGGATATCGCCCAGACCCTGCAACAGGACAATCATAAAGTTTCGTATTCCACCCTGTTGCAGCCGCAAATCAAACCCATCGTCATCATCGGCATGGTGCTGGCGGTGTTCCAGCAGTGGTGCGGGATTAACGTCATCTTTAACTACGCGCAGGAGATTTTTGCCTCCGCCGGGTTTGATATCAACGGCACGCTGAAATCCATTGTGGCGACCGGGATCATCAACCTTGTCTTTACCATCGCCGCGCTGCCGCTGGTGGATAAACTGGGCCGCCGCAAGCTGATGCTGCTCGGCGCCTCCGGTCTGACAGTCATTTATGTACTGATTGCCGGTGCTTATGCGATGGGCGTGATGGGCTGGCCGGTACTGGTGCTGGTTCTCGCGGCGATCGCCATCTACGCGCTGACGCTGGCGCCAGTGACCTGGGTGCTGCTGTCGGAAATCTTCCCGACCCGCGTGCGCGGTCTGGCGATGTCTCTTGGCACCCTGGCGCTGTGGATTGCCTGTTTCCTGCTGACCTACACCTTCCCGCTGCTGAACGCCAGCCTCGGCGCGGCGGGCAGTTTCCTGCTCTACGGGATCATCTGTGCGGCAGGGTATCTCTACATTCTGCGCAACGTGCCTGAAACGAAAGGCGTGACGCTGGAGGCGCTGGAAGCGCAACTGGCGCAATTGCACCAGAAACACCCGGCAGGCGCGAACCCGGAGTCAATGCGTTAATGGACGGGGTTCTGCAACTGGAAAACGCGCATCTGCGGATGCGTGTTGATCCGCAGGGCGGGGCGCTGAAACAGCTTTTTTCGCTGCCTTTTCAGCGCCCGGTGTTGTACGACGCCGCAGAGCCTGCTGCGCTGTTCCCGATGTTGCCGCTGGCGAACCGGGTGGCGGAAAACCGCTTCTGGTTGCAGGGCAGGGAGATAGCGCTGCCGCAAAGTCCGGTGGATGCCGATTTTTATCTTCACGGCGACGGCTGGCTGAAACGCTGGCAGGTGGTGACGCAGACCGACAGCCGCTGTGAACTGCAACTGCGCAGCCAGCACCCCTGCGGTTTTGATTATCTGGCGCGTCTGTATTATCAGCTTCAGGACAACGCGCTGCACGCAACGTTACACCTGACCCACTGCGGCGCGACGCCGATGCTTTACGGGCTGGGGTTTCATCCCTGGTTTCATTTTGCTGCTCATAGCCGTGTGCAGTTCAGCGCCAGCGGCTACTGGCCGGAAGGGGAGCAGCATCTGCCGCAGGCGTGGCAGCCGCAACTATCGGATGCCACCGATTTCAGCCACCCGACGTATGGGCGCGATGAATGGCTGAACGTTTGCTATTCCGGCTGGAGCGGGCGGGCGCAGATCGATAATGATGTGATGTGCGTCACGCTTCTCGCGCAAACTCCGTGGCTGATGCTGTTCAGGATGTCGGGTCAGCCGTTCCTCTGTCTTGAACCCCAGAGCCACCCGGTCAACGCCCACCGTCAGCCGGGTCAGCCCGGACTGGTACTGCTGCGGAAAGGCGAGGAAACCCGCTTTGAGATGACCATTGTGGTCACTGCTTCGCCAGAATGAGGTTAATGTGCTGTTAACCCGTAGCTTGCGCCTGCCGTGGTTTATCGCCAGACTATCGCCACCATTTCGGGAGGGATCATGGTCTTGCATTCCACACGCTGGCTGGCGCTCAGCTATTTCACCTACTTTTTCAGCTACGGTATCTTTCTGCCTTTCTGGAGCGTCTGGCTCAAGGGAACGGGTTTAACGCCGGAAACCATTGGCATTTTGCTGGGGGCAGGGCTGGTCGCCCGTTTTCTCGGCAGCCTGCTGATTGCGCCCCGCGTCAGCGATCCCTCACGGCTTATCACCGCGCTGCGCGTGCTGGCGCTGCTTGCCCTGTTGTTTGTGCTGGCGTTCTGGGCCGGGCAAAACGTGGCATGGCTGATGGTGGTGATGATTGGTTTTAACCTCTTTTTCTCGCCGCTGGTGCCGCTCACCGATGCGCTGGCCAATACCTGGCAAAAGCAGATCACCATGGATTATGGCCGGGTGCGGCTGTGGGGATCGGTCGCCTTTGTCATCGGCTCGGCGTTGACCGGTAAACTGGTGAGTCTGTTTGATTACCGGGCGATTCTGGTGCTGATCAGTCTCGGTATCGCCTCGATGCTGCTCGGCATGCTGCTGCGCCCGTCGGTATTGCCGCAGGGCGAAGCCCGCCATCAGGAAGCTGCGGGCTGGCCGGCATGGCGTTCGCTGGTGGCGCAGAGCTGGCGGTTCCTCGCCTGCGTCTGTCTGTTGCAGGGCGCGCACGCGGCCTACTACGGATTCAGCGCCATTTACTGGCAGGGCGCGGGCTATTCTGCTTCGGCGGTGGGATATCTGTGGTCGCTGGGCGTTGTGGCTGAGGTGGTCATCTTTGCGTTGAGCAAAAAAGTGTTCCGCCGTTTCAGCGCGCGGGATCTGCTGCTGCTTTCGGCGGTGTGCGGCATCGTGCGCTGGAGCCTGATGGGCTGGACGACGGCACTACCGTGGCTTATCGTCGCGCAAATCCTTCACTGCGGTACTTTCACCGTCTGTCATCTGGCGGCCATGCGCTATATCGCCGCACGGCAGGGCAGCGAAGTCATCCGTCTGCAGGCGGTGTACTCCGCCGTTGCGATGGGCGGCAGCATCGCCGTAATGACCGTTTTCGCCGGGTTCCTCTACCAGCATCTGCATCAGGGCGTCTTCTGGGTGATGGCGCTGGTCGCTGTACCGGCGCTGTTTATCCGTCCGAAGGCGGTGAATTAAGTCTCCAGCATTTTGCAGATTTGCTGCCGCTGGTGCTCGCTCAGCAGATCGCGGGCATGGATCAGCGGCGGTGAAAACAGCGGCAACGTCACGGCGTATGGCGTAACCACCAGTGCTACGCCTTTGGGCGCCCCCTCGGTCTGGAAATCCCCGATGGACTGGTTTTTGATGTTGATCGGCAGCAGGGTTAACTCGCGAAGCTGCCGCTCTAATTCACTTTCCAGATACGGATTATCACCGGTGAGCAGCAGCACCTGTTTTTCATGCAGCTCGCTCTCCTGCATCAGCCAGGCACCGAAAATCACCGCCACCAGCCCGGATTCCTCATCGGTAAAGCGAATGTCGAAATCCTCTTCGAATTCATGCAACGCAATCCGCGTGGTACGCATCAGTCGCGGGTAAAGATGGTTAATCTCTTCCGGCAGACTGTTATCGATGCCAATGCTGAAAATCGAGCGGTTCAGTGCCTGTGAGAGATGGATATAGAGCTGATCGCGCAGCCCCTGTTCATCGCTGAATTCGCGACCGGCCATCCCCTGAAACCGTTCGATCAACCGCGAAATGGCCAGTTGCAGACGGCGGTCATGCAGATGCCCGTCATGCACCGGATCCGGGGTGCGCAGCATCATAAACAGCAGCGTCAGGAAGCGGTGCTCATCTTCATGCGGCAACTGATGAATGCGGCGTTGCCAGTGGCGAACGATCTCTTCCGCCACCTGATGCTCAATGCGCGCCTCAGTCCAGCTCTGCTGTACGGCGTTGAAAGAGGGCGTCAGCCCGTGGTGATGTTGCAGCAGGCAGTATTGCAGATAGAGCCGCAGGAAATGCAGGTCGCGGCACTCGAACTGCCGGTGCAGACCGCGTGCGCAACGGTTGATAAGCGCCTGTAAATTGGTGTCGTCGTAGAGCGTCCGGGCGATGCCCGCCTGTTTCAACTGTGATTTCAGCGCAGGCGTATAGTGATGGCTGATAAACGCCGGGCATAAACGCAGCGCACGGCGCAGCCAGTGCAGCAGACACAGGCGCTGGTCGAGTGGGGTGCCTTCAATCCGGTAGCAGCCGTTTTCATGTGTGGCAATGGTAAGCCGGTGATAGCGCTGGAGTTCATTATCGATGTCAGCGATATCCAGTCTGGCGGTGTCGCCATCTACATGATTCACATTGCTGATGTATTGATGGGTAATTTCCTGCCCCGGAAGCGATAACATCAGCAGCGTCTGGCAGCGGCGCTGCGGACTGGAAAGCGCAGATGGTGTATCAATCTCACTCATCATCTGTCAGATTCCAGTTAGGGTTTTTGATAAGAATAGCTAAAGGATCGACAGACGAAAGCGCAGCCGCCGGGGTTTGCGCAAGGATTGCAGGCACAGTTCACAGAATTTTTGCCGTACCAGGAGGGGAAGCCCGGCGAACAGAACGCCGCCGGGCGGAGCGATTAGCGCTTCAGCGCCTCGCTTAATTCTTCACGCATATTTGCCAGCATCGCTTTCACCACACGCGGGTTGCCTGCGACGATGTTGCCGGTGGTCATGTAGTTGTGGCCGCCGGTGAAATCACTGACGATGCCGCCCGCTTCACGCACCAGTAGTTCGCCTGCGGCAAAATCCCACGGGCGCAGACCGATTTCAAAGAAACCGTCAACACGACCGGCAGCGACGTAGGCCAGATCCAGCGCGGCGGAACCGGTGCGACGGAAATCCGCGCATTCAGTGAACAGTTTACCGACGATGTTGATGTAAGCGGGGGCGTGCTGTTTGGCTTTGAACGGGAAACCGGTCGCCAGAATGGTGCCATCCAGATCGCGGGCAGTGCTGCCGCGCAGACGGTAACCGTTCAGCTGTGCGCCCTGACCGCGGGTAGCGGTGAACAGTTCGTTACGCATTGGATCGTAAACCACCGCGACTTCGGTACGGCCTTTGATGCGTACGGCGATGGAAACTGAGAAGTGCGGCAGACGTTTGATGAAGTTGGTGGTGCCATCCAGTGGATCAATAACCCATTGCACATCCTGATCTTCGCCTGCGTGCTCACCGCTTTCTTCGGTGATAATGGTGTGTTGCGGGTAGGATTTGCGGATCGTTTCGATAATTACCGCTTCGGCGGATTTATCAACGTTGGTCACGAAATCGTTGCTGCCTTTCTGGCTCGCTTCTACAGCGTCCGGGGTTTCGTAGTTCTTGGCAATTAAATTACCCGCCTTGCGCGCAGCGCGTACGGCGATGTTCAGCATCGGATGCATCGGTTACTCTCACTGGATGTTAAAGAACGGAAAAACGGCGCACATCATAGCAGCGAATTCGGAATCTGTCTCCGCTTTATGATAATATGGACGAATAATCTTTTATCGAAGAAAACTAATGCTGCAAAATATTCGAATCGTGCTGGTTGAAACTTCCCACACCGGCAATATGGGTTCCGTCGCCCGTGCAATGAAGACGATGGGCCTCACCAATCTCTGGCTGGTCAACCCCCTTGTAAAACCCGATTCCCAGGCCATCGCGCTGGCGGCAGGGGCCAGTGATGTGATTGGCAACGCACAAATCGTCGATACGCTTGACGAGGCGCTCGCAGGTTGTAGTCTGGTCGTCGGCACCAGCGCACGTTCCCGTACGCTGCCGTGGCCGATGCTCGACCCGCGCGAATGTGGGCTGAAAAGCATCAGTGAAGCAGCGCATGCGCCAGTGGCGCTGGTGTTTGGCCGTGAACGCGTTGGCCTGACCAACGACGAGCTGCAGAAGTGTCATTATCACGTCGCTATCGCCGCGAACCCGGAATACAGCTCGCTGAATCTGGCGATGGCGGTGCAGGTGATTGCCTATGAAGTCCGGATGGCCTGGCTGGCGACGCAAGAGAGTGACCAGCCTGAACAGGCGCATGACGAGACGCCGTATCCCCTGGTGGACGATCTCGAACGCTTTTATGAGCATCTGGAAAAAACCTTGCTGGCAACCGGGTTTATCCGTGAAAGCCATCCAGGACAGGTCATGAATAAACTGCGCCGCTTGTTTACGCGCGCACGTCCTGAAAGCCAGGAACTGAACATCCTGCGCGGGATTCTGGCGTCGATTGAGCAGCAAAATCAAAATAAAGAACAGTGATGTCTGTCTGCCGGGTGACGCTGCGCTTACCCGGCCTACAAAACCGTAGGCCCGTGCAAGCACAGCGCCGCCGGGCAAAGTGGAATACGGCACAGAACGCTAAATACTTGACTAAATTAGTCAGGTAAATAGTTGACCAATTTACTCGGGAATGTCAGACTTGGCCCTGCTATGCACTATCCCCATATTAATAAAAACCCCGGGCAGGGGCGAGTTTGAGGTGAAGTAAGACATGAGACTGACATCTAAAGGGCGTTATGCCGTGACCGCGATGCTGGACGTTGCGCTCAACTCCGAAGCGGGCCCGGTTCCGTTGGCAGATATTTCAGAACGACAGGGAATTTCACTTTCCTATCTGGAGCAGTTGTTCTCCCGTTTACGTAAAAATGGTCTGGTGTCCAGCGTACGTGGACCCGGCGGCGGCTATCTGCTCGGTAAAGACGCGGGCAGCATCGCCGTAGGCGAAGTGATCAGCGCCGTTGATGAATCTGTGGATGCCACCCGTTGTCAGGGTAAAGGCGGCTGCCAGGGCGGCGATAAGTGCCTGACCCACGCGCTGTGGCGCGATCTGAGCGATCGCCTGACCGGCTTCCTGAACAATATTACTCTTGGCGAACTGGTTAACAATCAGGAAATCCTGGATGTTTCCGGCCGCCAGCAGACGCAAGAAACCCAACGCAGCAACCGCACGCAGGATTCAATCAACGTTAAACTGCGCGCCTGAAAATAATAAAGCTTTCTGAACCAGGCCGGAGCGCCATGCGCTCCGCTAACACGGTCGTACATCCAGCCGGTTGCCTGGTTCCTTGCATTGAGTGATGTACGGAGTTTAAGAGCAATGAAATTACCGATTTATCTCGACTACTCCGCAACCACGCCGGTGGACCCGCGTGTTGCCGAGAAAATGATGCAGTTTTTGACCCTGGACGGGACTTTTGGTAACCCCGCTTCCCGTTCACACCGTTTTGGCTGGCAGGCTGAAGAGGCGGTAGATATCGCCCGTAATCAGATTGCTGAGCTGGTCGGCGCTGACCCGCGTGAAATTGTTTTCACCTCCGGTGCGACCGAATCCGATAACCTGGCGATCAAAGGCGCTGCCAACTTCTATCAGAAAAAAGGCAAGCACATCATCACCAGCAAAACCGAACACAAAGCTGTGCTGGACACCTGTCGCCAGCTGGAGCGCGAAGGTTTCGAAGTGACGTACCTGGCGCCGCAGCGCAACGGGATCATCGACCTGAAAGAGCTCGAAGCGGCGATGCGTGACGACACCATCCTTGTTTCCATCATGCACGTGAATAACGAAATCGGCGTGGTGCAGGATATCGCGACCATCGGCGAAATGTGCCGTGCGCGCGGCATCATCTATCACGTGGATGCGACCCAGAGCGTCGGCAAACTGCCTATCGACCTCAGCCAACTGAAAGTTGACCTGATGTCCTTCTCTGGTCACAAAATTTATGGCCCGAAAGGCATCGGCGCGCTGTACGTGCGTCGTAAACCGCGTATCCGCATCGAAGCGCAAATGCACGGCGGCGGTCACGAGCGCGGCATGCGTTCCGGGACGTTGCCGGTGCACCAGATCGTTGGCATGGGTGAAGCATACCGTATCGCCAAAGAAGAGATGGAAACCGAGATGGCGCGTCTGCGCGGTCTGCGTAACCGTCTGTGGAACGGCATCAACGATATCGAAGAAGTTTACCTGAACGGCGATCTTGAGCAGGGCGCGCCAAACATTCTCAACGTCAGCTTTAACTACGTTGAAGGCGAGTCGCTGATCATGGCGCTGAAAGATCTGGCTGTCTCTTCCGGTTCTGCGTGTACTTCCGCAAGCCTGGAACCGTCCTACGTGCTGCGCGCGCTGGGCATGAATGACGAGCTGGCCCATAGCTCTATCCGTTTCTCTTTAGGTCGTTTTACTACCGAAGAAGAGATTGACTACACCATCGAACTGGTTCGCAAATCCATCGGTCGTCTGCGCGAGCTGTCTCCACTGTGGGACATGTTTAAGCAGGGCGTGGATCTGAACACCATCGAATGGTCACATCACTAATCGGTATCTGATAAGGAGAATTCATCATGGCATACAGCGAAAAAGTCATCGATCATTACGAGAATCCACGTAACGTGGGCTCTTTCGACAACAGCGACGAGAACGTCGGCAGCGGTATGGTGGGTGCACCGGCCTGTGGCGATGTGATGAAGTTGCAGATCAAAGTCAACAATGAAGGTATCATTGAAGACGCGCGTTTCAAGACCTATGGCTGCGGTTCCGCCATCGCGTCCAGCTCCCTCGTGACCGAATGGGTAAAAGGGAAATCTCTGGACGAAGCGCAGGCGATTAAAAACACCGATATCGCAGACGAACTGGAACTGCCGCCGGTGAAAATTCACTGCTCTATTCTGGCAGAAGACGCGATTAAAGCCGCGATTGCGGATTACAAAAGCAAACGTGAAGCCAAATAATTAGTTGAGGTCGTTGTATGTCGATTACCCTTAGCGACAGTGCTGCAGCACGAGTAAATTCCTTCCTGGCCAACCGTGGTAAAGGCTTTGGCCTGCGCTTAGGCGTGCGTACCTCCGGCTGCTCGGGCATGGCCTATGTGCTGGAGTTTGTTGACGAACCTTCGGCAGAAGATACCGTGTTCGAAGACAAGGGCGTGAAGGTTGTTATCGATGGCAAAAGCCTGCAATTCCTCAACGGCACTCAGCTGGACTTCGTCAAAGAAGGCCTCAACGAAGGGTTTAAATTCACCAACCCGAACGTGAAAGATGAGTGCGGTTGCGGCGAAAGCTTCAACGTTTAACAGCATGTCCCGATAACCCCACCGCGCCTGCGTGAGTGGGGTTTGCTTTACCACGTTAACCCTGAGATTGTTATGGATTATTTCACCCTCTTTGGGTTGCCAGCCCGCTACCAGCTCGACGCGCAACAGCTCTCCACCCGGTTTCAGGATTTGCAACGCCAGTTCCACCCGGACAAATTCGCCAGCCACTCCCAGTCTGAACAGCTTGCCGCTGTACAGCAATCCGCCACCATTAATCAGGCCTGGCAGACGCTGCGCCATCCGCTGACGCGCGCTGAATATCTGCTCTCCCTGCACGGCTTTGATCTGGCGAGTGAGCAGCATACCGTGCGCGACACGGCGTTTCTGATGGAACAACTCGAACTGCGCGAAGAGCTTGACGACATTGAGCAGGCAAAAGACGAGCGCCGTCTTGAGGCGTTTATCAAACGGGTGAAAGGCATGTTTGACACCCGCCACCAGCTGATGGTGGAGCAACTCGATAGCGAGGCGTGGGACGCGGCGGCGGATACCGTGCGTAAACTCCGCTTTCTCGATAAACTGCGAAGCAGTGCTGAACAACTCGAAGAAAAGCTGCTCGATTTTTAATTTCGGAAGCAATTATGGCCTTATTACAAATTAGTGAGCCTGGTCTGAGTGCTGCGCCGCACCAGCGTCGTCTGGCGGCGGGCATCGATTTAGGCACCACCAATTCCCTGGTGGCCACCGTACGTAGCGGTCAGGCGGAAACGCTGGCCGACGACAACGGCCGCCATCTGCTGCCGTCGGTGGTCCGGTACCAGCCAGACGCGCACCTTGTTGGCTATGAAGCCCGCGCTACTGCCGCGCAGGATCCCGCTAACACCATAAGCTCCGTCAAACGCATGATGGGCCGCTCCCTTGCCGACATTCAGGCGCGTTACCCGCACCTGCCGTACCAGTTGCAGGCGAGCGAAAACGGCCTGCCGATGATCCACACCGCGTCGGGGATGGTTAACCCGGTTCGCGTCTCCGCTGATATTCTCAAAGCGCTGGCGATGCGTGCCACTGCCACACTTGAAGGCGAACTGGACGGCGTGGTCATCACCGTTCCTGCCTATTTCGATGATGCGCAGCGCCAGGGCACCAAAGACGCCGCGCGTCTGGCCGGGCTGCACGTGTTGCGTCTGCTCAACGAACCGACCGCGGCGGCGATTGCCTATGGCCTGGATTCCGGTCAGGAAGGGGTGATTGCGGTTTACGATCTCGGCGGTGGCACGTTTGATATCTCCATTCTGCGCCTGAGCCGCGGTGTGTTCGAAGTGCTGGCGACTGGCGGTGATTCCGCGCTCGGCGGCGATGATTTCGATCACCTGCTGGCGGATCACCTGCGCGAGCAGGCGGGGATGCGTGATCGCAGTGACGCCCGTGTTGAGCGTGAATTCCTTGATGCGGCAACCGCCGCGAAAATCGCCCTCAGCGATGCCGACGAAACCACCGTGACGGTGGCGGGCTGGACGGGCACCGTCACCCGCGAACAGTTCAATGAACTCATTGCTTCCCTCGTCAAGCGCACGCTGCTGGCCTGTCGCCGCGCCCTGAAAGATGCCGGTGTTGAGGCTGACGAGGTGCTGGAAGTGGTGATGGTGGGCGGTTCGACGCGTGTGCCGCTGGTGCGTGAGCGCGTAGGCGAATTCTTTGGTCGCCAGCCGTTAACCACGATTGACCCGGATAAAGTGGTCGCCATTGGTGCGGCCATTCAGGCCGACATTCTGGTGGGTAACAAACCGGACAGCGAAATGCTGCTTCTGGACGTTATCCCGCTTTCCCTCGGCCTTGAAACGATGGGCGGTCTGGTGGAAAAAGTGATCCCGCGTAACACCACTATTCCGGTGGCGCGCGCGCAGGAATTCACCACTTTTAAAGACGGGCAGACGGCGATGTCTATCCACGTCATGCAGGGCGAGCGCGAGCTGGTGCAGGATTGCCGTTCGCTGGCGCGTTTTGCATTGCGTGGGATCCCGGCATTACCGGCGGGCGGTGCGCATATTCGCGTCACTTTCCAGGTGGACGCCGACGGTCTGCTGAGCGTCTCGGCGATGGAGAAATCCACTGGCGTCGAAGCCGCGATTCAGGTGAAACCGTCCTACGGTCTGACCGACAGCGAAATCGCCTCAATGATTCAGGATTCCATGAGCTTTGCCGGGCAGGACGTGAAAGCACGCATGCTGGTTGAGCAAAAAGTGGAGGCTGCACGCGTGCTGGAAAGCCTGCATGGCGCGCTTGCTGCCGATGCCGCGCTGTTAAGCGCCGCAGAACGTCAGATTATCGACGATGCCTCTGCGCACCTGCGCGCGGTGGCGGAGAGTGATGACACTGACGCTATCGAACAAGCCATTAAAAACGTAGACAAACAAACCCAGGAATTCGCTGCTCGCCGGATGGACAAATCTGTTCGTACCGCGCTGAAAGGCCATTCCGTGGACGAGGTTTAATATGCCAAAGATTGTTTTTCTGCCTCATCAGGACCTCTGTCCGGATGGCGCAGTTGTGGAAGCTGAGACCGGTGAATCTATCCTTGATGCGGCCCTGCGTAGCGGCATTGAGATTGAACACGCCTGCGAAAAATCCTGCGCCTGCACGACCTGCCACTGCGTTGTCCGTGAAGGTTTTGACTCCCTGGCGGAAAGCACCGAAGACGAAGACGACATGCTGGATAAAGCCTGGGGTCTGGAGCCGGAAAGCCGCTTAGGCTGCCAGGCGCGCGTTGCCGATGAAGACCTGGTGGTCGAAATCCCGCGTTATACTATCAACCACGCACGCGAGCACTAATATGGGACTGAAATGGACCGACAGCCGTGAAATCGGCGAGGCGCTGTACGATGCCAACCCGGATCTCGACCCGAAAACCGTTCGCTTCACCGACATGCATCAGTGGATTTGCGACCTGGAAGATTTCGACGACGATCCCAACGCATCCAATGAAAAAATTCTGGAAGCGATTCTGTTAGTCTGGTTAGACGAAGCAGAATGAAAATAGTGTGGGCTGCCTTTGGGCGGCCCGCTTGCTAAAGAAGGATACAACAATGACAGAAGCGATGAAGATTACGCTGTCGACCCAGCCTGCCGATGCGCGCTGGGGTGACAAAGCCAGCTACAGCATCAACAACGATGGCATTACCCTGCACCTGAATGGCAAAGATGATACCGGATTGATCCAGCGCGCAGCGCGCAAAATCGACGGCATGGGCATCAAACATGTTGCGTTGACCGGCGAAGGCTGGGACACCGATCGTTGCTGGGCGTTCTGGGCCGGGTACAAAGGGCCGAAAGGCACCCGTCAGATTGACTGGGCTGATCTCGACGACGCACAGCGTCAGGAGCTGGACAACCGTCTGCTGATTATCGACTGGGTACGCGACACCATTAACGCACCGGCCGAAGAATTAGGGCCGTCGCAACTGGCGCAGCGCGCGGTGGATCTGCTGTGCAACGTGGCCTGCGACAACGTTCATTACCGCATCACCAAAGGTGAAGATCTGCGCGAACAGAAATACATGGGGATCCACACCGTCGGACGCGGTTCCGAGCGTGCTCCGGTATTGCTGGCGCTCGATTACAACCCGACCGGCGATGAAAACGCCCCGGTGTTTGCCTGCCTCGTGGGTAAAGGCATCACCTTTGATTCCGGTGGTTACAGCCTCAAACAAAGCGCGTTCATGGATTCGATGAAATCCGACATGGGCGGCGCAGCGCTGGTGACCGGCGCGCTGGCGTTTGCCATTACCCGTGGCCTCAACAAACGCGTCAAACTCTACCTCTGCTGCGCAGACAACATGGTCAGCGGCAACGCCTTCAAACTTGGCGACATCATTCATTACCGTAACGGTAAAAACGTCGAAGTGATGAACACCGACGCCGAAGGCCGTCTGGTGCTGGCGGACGGGCTGATCGACGCGTCTGCCCAGAAACCAGAACTGCTGATCGACGCCGCGACGCTGACCGGGGCGGCGAAAACCGCGCTGGGCAACGATTATCACGCGCTGTTCAGCTTTGATGACGCGCTGGCGAACCGCCTGATGGCGAGCGCTGCGCAAGAGAACGAACCGTTCTGGCGCCTGCCGCTGGCGGAGTTCCACCGCAATCAGCTGCCGTCCAATTTTGCTGAGCTGAACAACACCGCCAGCGCGGCGTTCCCGGCTGGCGCCAGCACTGCCGCCGGTTTCCTGTCGCACTTCGTGGAGAACTATCAGCAAGGCTGGCTGCACATTGACTGCTCGGCGACCTATCGTAAAGCGGCGGTAGAGCAATGGGCGGCGGGCGCGACCGGTCTCGGCGTGCGCACCATTGCGAACCTGTTGACGGCGTAGGCCGGATAAGCGCAGGTTTTGTAGGCCGGGTAAGCGTAGCGCCACCCGGCATTTTCTGAATAGCGAAACTATGTCCGAAACCAAAAACGAATTAGAAACCCTGCTGGAACAAGCGGCCACCGAACCGGCGCATCGCCCGGCATTTTTCCGTACGCTGCTGGAATCTACTGTCTGGGTGCCTGGCACTGCGGCAGAAGGCGACGCCGTGGTGGAAGACAGCGCGCTGGATTTACAGCACTGGGAAAAAGACGATGGCGCGACGGTGATCCCGTTCTTCACCTCGCTCGACGCCTTACAACAGGCGGTAGAAGAGGAACAGGCTTTTGTTGTCATGCCGGTGCGTACTCTGTTTGAAATGACGCTTGGCGAAACCCTGTTTCTCAACGCTAAACTGCCAACCGGGAAAGAGTTCACGCCGCGGGAAATCAGCCTGTTAATTGGCGACGAAGGTCATCCGCTGCACACGCAGGAAGTGCGGGAAGGGGGAGCGTCGTTACTGTTGTCGGAAGTGGCTGAACCGCCGGCGCAGATGATCGACTCACTGACCACGCTGTTTAAAACCATCAAGCCGGTAAAACGCGCGTTTCTGTGTTCCCTCAGAGAGACTGCGGACGAGCAGCCGGTGCTGTTGATTGGCATTGAAGCAGACGGTGATATCGAAGAGATCATTCATGCCGCAGGCAGTGTGGCAACTGACACATTGCCGGGTGATGAGCCGATTGATATCTGCCAGGTGGTGAAAGGTGAGAAGGGCATCAGCCACTTTATTACCGAACACATCACACCGTTCTATGAACGCCGCTGGGGCGGCTTCCTGCGTGATTTCAAAACCAATCGCATCATCTGACGTGGATGGCGCTACGCTTATCCGGCCTGCAAAACTCGCAGGCCCGTGCAAGCGTAGCGCCGCCGGGTAAATCACTTCGCCGGTTCAACCGGGAGATCCGCCCGCGCCCCCCACTCACACCAGGAGCCGTCATACAGCGCGACTTCATCGGCTTCCAGTGTCGCCAGCGCCAGCGCTACCACGGCGGCGGTCACACCGGAACCACAACTGGTAATGATCGGACGGTGCAAATCCACACCCTGACGGGCGAAAATCGCTTCCAGCTCGTCAGTCGTTTTCAGTTCACCGTTAATCACCAGATCGCCCCACGGCACGTTTTTCGCGCCAGGAACGTGCCCGCGACGCAGCCCCGGACGAGGCTCATCTGCCTGCCCGTTGAAACGAGGTGCTGGTCGCGCATCAACAATCTGCGCAGAGCCTTCGTGGCTTGCCAGCAACACATCGGTCAACCGCATCACTTCATCGCCGGTAAAGGCGACTTCAAAATCACCTTCCGGCAGGGTAACGTCGCCTTTATCGAGCAGCAGATCATCGCGCTGCCAGCCCGCGAGCCCGCCTGCCAGAATCGACACGCGCTCAACGCCAAAAGTGCGCAGCATCCACCACGCGCGCGGCGCAGAGAAGAGATTGCCTTCGTCATACACCACCAGATGTTTGTCGTTGCTGATGCCCAGCTCGCGCATGGCGACGGCAAACGCCTCCGGGCGCGGCAGCATATGAGGAAGAGGATTGGTTCGATCGGAAAGGGCTTCAATATTGAAAAAAACCGCCCCCGGAAGATGACCCGCCCGGTACTCTGCGGCCATGTCACGGTGCTCCTGGCCCGGAGGGGCCAGACGGGCGTCAAGGATCTGAATATCTGAATCGTTAATATGCTCGGCCAGCCAGTCGGCTGCGACAAAGTATGAAGTCGTCATGGTTGCCTCCCGCAAAATATCACCCCCGAATTGTCGATGTTTTTCTGAATATCGACAAGCCTGCAACCCGCTAATTCGCTATGCGGTCACACAGATGACGTCGCCAGACTGAAAAAAGGCCGGAAATTGACAGGATTGCTGCTACTGGTAAAAGCGGGATTCACGCATAATACTGAGTTAAAACATCAAACCGGCTCAATAACCCGAGGTTACAGGATGAAACCGTTACGTTTAGCGGCGCTCTCGCTGGCGCTGATTGCCGTATTCTCTCTTTCCGGGTGTGACAACGATGATGCGCCGAAAGCGACACCATCGTCTTCGGACACGCCTGCCGCCACGCCAGCCCCGGCAGCGGAAAAACCCGCAGCGCAAACGCCCGCGAAACCCGACAGCGCGACGCTGGCGAAACTGACCGCGCAAAGTCAGGGGAAATCGCTCACCATGCTGGACGCCTCCGAAGTGCAGATGGATGGTGCCGCGACGCTGGTGCTGACCTTCTCGGTGCCGCTACAGCCGGAGCAGGATTTCTCCCGCAATGTGCATCTGGTCGATAAAACCAGCGGTAAGGTAGATGGCGCATGGGAGCTGTCGCCGAACCTGAAAGAGCTGCGTCTGCGTCACCTTGAACCGAAACGTAAGCTGTTATTGACTGTCGATCCCGGGCTGGTGGCGCTGAACAACGCCACGCTCGGCACTAGTATCGAAAAAACCATCAACACCCGGGATGTGCAACCGAGTGTGGGGTTTGCCAGCCGCGGCTCGCTGCTGCCAGGAAAAGTGGTGGAGGGGTTGCCGGTCATGGCGCTCAACGTCAATAACGTTGATGTGAATTTCTTCCGTATCAAGCCGGAGTTGCTCGCCTCGTTTATCAGCCAGTGGGAATACCGCAACGCGCTGACCAACTGGGAGTCTGATGAGCTTCTGAAAATGGCGGACCTGGTTTATACCGGCCGTTTTGACCTCAACCCGCAGCGCAATACGCGGGAAAAACTGCTGCTGCCGCTGCGTGATATCAAGCCGCTGCAACAGGCTGGCGTGTATGTCGCGGTGATGAATCAGGCCGGGCATTACAACTACAGCAATGCCGCGACGCTGTTTACGCTGAGCGATCTTGGCGTGTCGGCGCATCGCTACCATGATCGCCTCGATGTGTTTACCCAGAGCCTGGAAAACGGCGCGGCGCAGCCCGGTATTGATGTGCAGTTGCTGAACACCCGCGGTCAGACGATATCGCAGGCCACCAGCGACGCGCAGGGGCATGTCACGCTGAAGGTCGATCAGGACGCCGCTCTGCTGCTGGCCCGCAAAGACGGCCAGACCACGATGCTCGATCTCAAACTTCCGGCACTGGATCTCGCCGAGTTTTCCATCGCGGGCGCGCCGGGTTACAGCAAGCAATTCTTCATGTTTGGTCCGCGCGATCTCTACCGTCCCGGTGAAACGGTGATCCTCAACGGGTTGCTGCGTGACAGCGACGGCAAACCGCTGGCGGAACAGCCGGTCAGACTGGAAGTGGTGAAGCCGGACGGACAGGTGATCCGCACGGTAGTCAGCAAACCGGTTAATGGTCTTTATCAGTTTACGTATCCTCTCGACAGTGGGGCCGCCACGGGCATGTGGCAGATCCGTGCCAACACGGGCGATAACCGTTCACGGGCGTGGGATTTCCACGTCGAAGACTTCATGCCGGAGCGAATGGCGCTCAACCTGACGCCGCAGAAAACCCCGCTGTCTCCGGCCGATGACGTGAAATTTGAGGTCGCCGGTTACTACCTCTACGGCGCGCCCGCCAACGGCAACGCGTTGCAGGGCAAGCTGTTCCTGCGCCCGCTGCGTGAGGCCGTGCCTGCGCTGCCTGGGTTCCAGTTTGGTGATATCGCCGAGGAAAACCTCTCCCGTACGCTGGATGAAATTCAACTGAAGCTGGATGACACCGGGCGTGGCGAAGTCAGCACCGAAAGCCAGTGGAAAGAAAGCCATTCGCCGTTGCAGGTGGTACTGCAGGCGAGTCTGCTGGAGTCTGGCGGGCGTCCGGTGACGCGACGCGCTGAACAGCCCATCTGGCCGGCAACGGCGCTGCCAGGGATCCGCCCTGAATTTGCGGCCAAAGCGGTCTATGACTATCGCACCGACACCACCGTGAATCAGCCCATCGTGGATGAAGACAGCAACGCCGCGTTCGACATTGTTTATGTTGATGCGCAGGGGAAAAAGCTGGCGGTTTCGGGCCTGCAGGTGCGCCTGATTCGCGAGCGCCGTGATTACTACTGGAACTGGTCTGACAGTGACGGCTGGCAGTCGCAGTTCGATCAAAAAGATCTGGTGGAAGGCGAGCAGGCGCTGGATCTGCAAGCCGATGAAACCGGCAAAGTTTCGTTCCCGGTGGAGTGGGGGTCTTACCGTCTGGAAGTGAAAGCGCCTGACGATACTATTAGCAGCGTGCGTTTCTGGGCCGGGTACAGCTGGCAGGATAACAGCGATGGCACCGGCGCCGCCCGCCCGGATCGCGTGACCATGAAGCTCGATAAACCCGCCTATAAACCTGGCGATACCATCAAACTGAACATCGCGGCACCGGCTGCCGGTAAGGGTTACGCGATGGTGGAATCAAGCGAAGGTCCGCTGTGGTGGAAGGAGATTGACGTCCCTCAGGGGGGCATGGATCTTTCCATTCCGGTCGATAAGCGCTGGAATCGCCATGATATTTACCTCAGTACGCTGGTGATCCGCCCGGGCGACAAGTCAAAATCCGCGACGCCAAAACGCGCGGTGGGCCTGCTGCATCTGCCGCTGGGCGATGAAAACCGCCGCCTGAACATCGCGCTGGAAAGCCCGACCAAAATGCGTCCGAATCAGCCGCTGACGGTGAAAGTGAAAGCCACGGTAAAAGAGGGTGTCACGCCGAAGCAGGTTAACGTGCTGCTCTCCGCGGTGGACAGCGGGGTACTGAATATTACCGACTACGTCACGCCGGATCCGTGGAACGCTTTCTTTGGGCAGAAACGTTATGGGGCTGATATCTATGATATCTACGGTCAGGTCATCGAAGGGCAGGGGCGTCTTGCCAGCCTGCGCTTTGGTGGTGATGGCGACGAACTCAAACGTGGCGGTAAACCGCCGGTGAACCACGTGAATATCGTCGCGCAACAGGCGCAGCCGGTGATGCTTGACGACAACGGCGAAGGCACCGTAACGCTACCGATTGGCGATTTCAACGGTGAACTGCGCGTCATGGCGCAGGCGTGGAACGACGACGACTTTGGCAGCACGGAAAGCAAAGTGGTGGTTGCCGCGCCGGTGATTGCCGAGGTCAGTATGCCGCGTTTCATCGCCAGTGGCGATACGACGCGACTGGTGCTTGATATCACAAACCTTACCGATGCGCCGCAGACACTCAACGTACAGCTTACCGCTTCGGGGCTGATCGATATGGAAGGCGCGCAGCCGCAGCCAGTCGACCTGGCACCGGGCGTGCGTACCACGCTGTTTGTGCCGGTGCGGGCAAAAGAGGGTTTTGGCGACGGGGTACTCAGTGCGGTGATCACCGGCCTGAATCTGCCGGGTGAAACACTGGCACCGGTCAATAAAACGTGGAAACTGGGCGTGCGTCCGGCGTTCCCGGCTGAAACCGTCAGTTCGTGGGGCGCGCTGCAACCGGGTGAAAGCTGGACTGCGCCGCCTAACCATCTTGAGGGTTTTTCACCCACGACGCTCGAAGGACAGTTGTTATTGAGCGGTAAGCCACCGCTCAACATTGCGCGTTATATTCGTGAACTGAAGGCCTATCCTTACGGCTGTCTGGAGCAGACCACCAGCGGGCTGTTCCCGTCGCTGTACACCAACGCGGCACAACTGAAAAATCTCGGCATTGTCGGCGACAGCGACGAAAAACGTCGCGCAGCGGTGGATATCGGTATCTCGCGCTTGCTGCAAATGCAGCGTGACGACGGCGGGTTTGCCCTGTGGGACAAAGAAGGCCCGGAAGAGTACTGGCTGACGGCCTATGTGATGGATTTCCTGGTACGCGCGGGTGAGCAGGGGTACAGCGTACCCGCAGAGGCGCTGACGCAGGGCAATAACCGCCTGCTGCGCTATCTGCAGGAGCCGGGTCTGATGACCATTCGCTACAGCGACGATGTTCCGGCAAGCCGCTTTGCCGTGCAGGCCTATGCCGCGCTGGTGCTGGCGCGTCAGCAGAAAGCGCCGCTCGGCGCACTGCGTGAAATCTGGGAGCGTCACAACCAGGCGCACGCCGGTCTCCCGCTGATGCAGCTCGGTCTGGCGCTGAAAGCGATGGGTGACGGACCGCGCAGCGAAGGGGCGATCGCGCAGGCGTTAACCACCACGCGGCAGGACAAACAACACTGGATGGCCGATTACGGTAGCGCGCTGCGCGACAATGCGCTGATGCTCAATCTGCTGGAGGAAAACAAGGTCCGGCCTGACGCGCAAAATGCGTTGCTCGTGACGCTTTCCGAACAGGCCTTCGGCCAGCGCTGGCTCTCAACGCAGGAGATGAACGCCCTGTTCCTGGCGGCGAAAGGGTTGCAGGATTTCCCGGGCCACTGGCAGGCGAAAACGTCTCTTGATGCGCAGCCGCTGAGCGGTGAGAAAGCGCAAATGCGCAATCTGACCAGCGATCAACTGGCGGCACTGCAGGTGGCTAATGCTGGTACACAGCCGCTGTGGGTGCGCCTCGACAGTACCGGTTATCCGGAAAACGCGCCGCAACCTTACAGCAACGTCCTGCAGATTGAACGCCAGTTCCTCGGCACCGACGGGCAGCCGAAAACGATAGCCTCGCTGCGTAGCGGTGATCTGGTACTGGTGCATCTGCAGGTGACGGCAAACCAGAACGTGCCGGATGCGCTGGTGGTGGATTTACTGCCCGCCGGACTGGAGCTGGAAAACCAGAATCTGGCGAACAGCAGCGCCAGCCTGGAGGATAACGGTGCCGAGGTGCAGAACCTGCTTAACCAGATGCAACAGGCTGATATTCAGCATATCGAGTTCCGCGATGACCGCTTTGTCGCGGCCGTCGCCGTGAATGAAGGACAGCCTGTGACGCTGGTTTACCTGGCGCGCGCCGTTACGCCGGGCACGTATCAGGTTCCCGCCCCGCAGGTGGAATCAATGTATGTTCCGCAGTGGCGGGCGAACGGTCAGAGCAGTGGACCACTGATCGTCGCACCATAACATGCGTTTTTTGCCCGTGAAAAAGACCCGCTGGCTCTGGCTGGCGGGATTTTTGTTGATGGCCTGGCTGCTGATCGTTGCCGCCGATCGCCTGTGGCCGCTGCCGCTTAACGAAGTGGCGCCCGCGCGCGTGGTGGTAGCGGAAGACGGCACGCCGATGTGGCGTTTTGCCGACGCCGACGGGATCTGGCGTTATCCGGTCACCCTCAACGATGTCTCTCCCCGTTATCTTGACGCGCTGATCCAGTATGAAGATCGCTGGTTCTGGGATCATCCCGGCGTCAATCCGTTCGCCATTGCCCGCGCGGCCTGGCAGGATCTCACCGCCCGACGGGTGATCTCCGGTGGCAGTACGCTGACCATGCAGGTGGCGCGGCTACTCGACCCGCATCCCCGCACTTTCAGCGGTAAATTCCGCCAGTTGTGGCGCGCCCTGCAACTTGAATGGCACCTGTCGAAACCGCAGATCCTCACCCTGTACCTCAACCGCGCGCCGTTTGGCGGCACGTTGCAGGGGATCGGCGCGGCAAGCTGGTCCTATCTGGGTAAACCGCCGTCGCAGCTCAGTTATTCCGACGCAGCGCTGCTGGCGGTTCTGCCGCAGGCACCCAGCCGCTTGCGTCCTGATCGCTGGCCGCAACGCGCACAGGCGGCGCGTAACAAAGTGCTCGACCGCATGCTGACGCAGGGCGTGTGGTCAGCCACCGTGGTTAAAGAAGCGCGTGAGGAGCCGGTATGGCTCGCGCCCCGGCAGATGCCGCAGCTGGCGCCACTGTTTTCCCGCCGTGTGCTGACGAAAAGCCAGGGCACGAAAATCGTCACCACCCTCGATGCCAGTCTGCAACGCCAGCTGGAAGAGATCGCGCTGAATCAGGAAAGTCGCCTGCCGCCGCGCAGCTCGCTGGCGATTATCGTCGTTGATCATACCAGCATGAAAGTCAGGGGTTGGGTGGGCTCGGTGGATATCAACGACAACAACCGTTTTGGGCATATCGACATGGTGTCGGCGGTGCGTTCGCCAGGGTCGGTGCTGAAACCCTTTATTTACGGGCTGGCGATGGATGACGGGTTGATCCACCCGGCCTCGCTGTTGCAGGACGTGCCGCGCCGTTTCAGCGACTATCGCCCCGGCAATTTTGACAGCGGTTTTCATGGCCCGGTGAGCATGAGCGATGCGCTGGTACGTTCGTTGAATCTGCCCGCCGTGCAGGTACTGGAAGCCTACGGCCCGAAACAGTTTGCTGGTCGCCTGCGGAATGCGGGACTGCCGCTGATCCTGCCCGCCGGGGCTGAGCCGAATCTGTCGCTGATTTTAGGCGGTGCGGGCGCGCGGCTGGAAAATATCGTCGCCGCTTACAGCGCCTTTGCCCGGCACGGAAAAGCAGGGCAGCTACGCCTGCTCGCCAGCGATCCGCTGCGTGAGCGTCCGCTGCTTTCCCCCGGCTCCGCGTGGATTATTCGCCGCATTCTCGCCGGAGAAGAGCAGCCGCTGCCGGATGCCTCGCTACCAAAAACGGTTCCGCTGGCGTGGAAAACCGGTACCAGCTACGGCTACCGTGATGCGTGGGCGATTGGCGTCAATGCGCGTTATGTGATTGGCATCTGGACCGGGCGCCCGGACGGCACACCTGTCGTCGGGCAGTTCGGTTTCGCCAGCGCGGTGCCGCTACTGAATCAGGTCAATAACCTGCTGCTTTCCCGCGCGTCGGTCATCAAAGGCGGATTGCCGGAAGATCCGCGACCGTCGACCGTAAGCGCGGCCACGGTGTGCTGGCCGGGCGGGCAAACGCTGCCGGATGGCGACAGTAACTGTCGGCGTCGGTTATCCACCTGGCTGGTGGACAACAGCCAGCCACCGACGCTGTTGTTGCCGGGGCAGGAAGGAATGCGCGGGATCCATTTCCCGGTGTGGGTGAACGCGAAAGGTGAGCGGGTAGCGGCGGACTGCCCGGACGCGACAGAAAAAATGTTGCAAGTCTGGCCGTTACCGTTAGAGCCCTGGCTACCTGCGAGTGAACGGCGTGCGGCGCGATTACCTGCACCGTCGGCGGATTGCCCGCCATTGCAGCAACAAAACGTCGCGCCGCTGGTGCTGTCGGGCGTACGCAACGGCGCAGTTATCAAACGCCTGCCGGGAGCAAGCCGCGTGTCGCTGGTATTGCAGACCAGCGGCGGCGAGGGGCGACGCTGGTGGTTTGTCAACGGCGAACCGCTGGAAGAGACGGGCGTCAGTACCACGTTATTACTTGAAAACCCGGGTGATTATCAGCTGCTGGTGATGGACGAGGCGGGGCAAACTGTCACCGCCACGTTCACGCTGCAATAGACCATTTTTTGCTCTCGCGGTGTGATCTGTTGCTGAAACTCGTCTCATTTTAAAAAAATGTTATCTTAATCCATAGGCAAGGACATTTTTGCTCTTTATAATTCGCGCCAGATTTATACCGCGTCATGCGTAAAACAACAGAACATCACCAGAGGTTATCAATGGCTATTGAACGTACTTTTTCCATCATCAAACCAAACGCGGTAGCAAAAAACGTAATTGGTAATATCTTCTCTCGCTTTGAAGCAGCGGGCTTTAAAATCGTCGGCACCAAAATGCTGCACCTGAGCGTTGAGCAGGCTCGCGGTTTCTACGCTGAGCACGACGGCAAGCCGTTCTTCGACGGCCTGGTTGAGTTCATGACCTCCGGCCCGATCGTGGTTTCCGTGCTGGAAAGCGAAAACGCGGTACAGCGTCACCGTGACCTGATGGGCGCCACCAACCCGGCGAATGCCCTGGCTGGTACCCTGCGCGCGGACTACGCTGACAGCTTCACCGAAAACGGCACCCACGGTTCTGATTCTGTTGAATCTGCCGCGCGCGAAATCGCCTTCTTCTTTGGCGAAGGCGAAGTGTGCCCGCGCACTCGCTAATGTTTTTCATGATTGCCGCGTGCAGACGTGGCATTCATGCGCCATAATTTGTACAATACAGCGCCCCGAATTTTGCGGGGCGTTTCTTTTTAACCCTCCAGGGGCCATAACGTGTAATAACGAGGCCGGAATACATTATGTCTGAACAAATTGTCACGCCTGATTCTGCCGCTCTGACGGTGCCTTCCCAGGACGCCAAAATTAACCTGCTGGATTTAAACCGTCAGGAAATGCGTGAGTTTTTCAAAAATTTAGGTGAAAAACCTTTCCGCGCCGATCAGGTGATGAAATGGATTTACCATTATTGCTGCGATAACTTTGATGAAATGACTGACATCAACAAAGTGCTGCGCGGCAAACTGAAAGAGGTCGCGGAAATTCGCGCCCCGGACGTCGTCGAAGAACAGCGCTCCTCTGATGGCACCATCAAATGGGCCATCGCCGTGGGCGATCAACGCGTTGAAACGGTTTATATTCCTGAAGACGATCGCGCCACCCTGTGCGTTTCTTCACAGGTTGGTTGTGCGCTGGAGTGTAAATTCTGCTCTACGGCACAGCAGGGCTTTAACCGTAACCTGCGCGTTTCTGAAATTATTGGTCAGGTATGGCGTGCGGCGAAAATCATCGGCGCCGCCAAAGTGACGGGGACACGTCCGATTACCAACGTGGTAATGATGGGGATGGGCGAACCGCTGCTTAACCTGACGAACGTCGTACCGGCAATGGAAATCATGCTCGACGATTTCGGCTTTGGCTTGTCCAAACGCCGCGTCACGCTGTCCACCTCTGGCGTGGTTCCGGCGCTGGACAAACTCGGCGACATGATTGACGTCGCGCTGGCAATCTCCCTGCATGCGCCGAACGACGAGATCCGTGACGAAATCGTCCCGATCAACAGAAAGTATAATATTGAAACGTTCCTGGCCGCCGTGCGTCGTTATCTGGAGAAATCCAACGCCAATCAGGGCCGCGTGACCATCGAGTATGTGATGCTCGACCACGTGAATGACGGCACCGAGCATGCGCATCAACTGGCGGAACTGCTGAAAGACACGCCGTGCAAGATCAATCTGATCCCGTGGAACCCGTTCCCCGGCGCACCGTATGGCCGCAGCTCCAACAGCCGCATCGACCGTTTCTCGAAAGTATTGATGGAATATGGTTTTACCACCATCGTACGTAAAACGCGCGGCGATGACATTGATGCCGCCTGCGGTCAGCTGGCCGGAGACGTGATTGATCGTACCAAACGCACGCTGCGAAAACGCATGCAAGGTGAACCTATTGCGGTGAAAGCCGTCTGAGATCCTGAGCCGCGTGTTTCAGGATGAGGCGCGCGGTATTCGTTAAGGTGACGGATGAGGTAAATTGCATCATTAGCATTAATAATTACGGTGCGTTTCCGTCGGGATTGAGGCAGTATGTAGCGGTTCAACAACAGCTTAGGCTTGTTTAGTAATCGGGTAGATATTTCGCGGTGCGGGTTTACCGGCACCTGACTCTTAAATTTCACGTACCAGCAGTTGTAGCGAATGAATACTGAAGCCACTCACGACCAACATGAAGCACAAACCACGGGTACACGTCTGCGCAACGCCCGTGAACAACTCGGACTCAGTCAACAAGCCGTCGCGGAACGCTTGTGTCTGAAGGTTTCCACGGTTCGCGATCTTGAAGACGATAAGGCTCCTGCCGATCTGGCTTCAACATTCCTGCGTGGGTACATCCGTTCTTATGCCCGACTGGTGCATATCCCGGAAGAAGAACTGCTTCCGATCAAAGAGACGCCAGTCCGAATGACGAAAGTCGCGCCGATGCAAGGCATGACGATAGGTAAGCGCCGCAAAAGACGTGACGGCTGGCTGATGAGCTTTACCTGGCTGGTGCTGTTTGTGGTGATTGGCCTGACGGGCGCCTGGTGGTGGCAAAACCACAAAGCGCAGCAGGAAGAGATCTCCAGCATGGCCGATCAGTCCTCCGCTGAGCTGAACGCTGCCGACACCAGTTCGCAGCAGAGTATTCCGCTGGATACCAGTGCTGCGCAAACGCCGGACGCGACCGCGCAGAATACGCCTGTTGAGCAGCCAGCCCCGACGACCTCCGCTCCGGCAACCCCGGCGCCGACCACGACTGCTCCGGCGGATAACGCCCAGGCGAATGCGGTGGTGCCGCCATCACAGGCCAACGTCGACAGCACAGCCAACACTACCGCACCGGCTGCCACGGACGGCGCGCCATTGCCGACCAGTCCGGCGGATACTGCCGCGCCGACCGCAGGTACTGGCGCCATTGTGATGAATTTCAATGCCGATTGCTGGCTGGAAGTCTCTGACGCAACGGGCAAAAAACTGTTCAGCGGCCTGCAACGCAAAGATGGCACGCTTAACTTAACCGGGCAGGCGCCTTATAAGCTTAAAATTGGCGCTCCGGCAGCGGTACAGATCCAGTATCAGGGAAAACCTGTCGATCTCAGTCGCTTTATCAGAACTAACCAGGTTGCGCGTTTGACCCTCAATGCCGAACAATCAATGGCACAGTAACAGACGGGCAATGCGGGAGATTTTTCATGCATAACCAGGCTCCAATTCAACGTAGGAAGTCCACACGCATTTACGTTGGTAACGTGCCGATCGGCGATGGAGCCCCCATCGCCGTGCAGTCAATGACCAACACGCGTACGACGGATGTCGAAGCGACGGTCAATCAAATCAAAGCGCTGGAGCGCGTTGGCGCGGACATCGTCCGCGTCTCTGTTCCGACCATGGATGCCGCAGAAGCCTTCCGACTCATCAAACAGCAGGTCAATGTTCCGCTGGTGGCTGATATCCACTTCGATTACCGCATTGCGCTGAAAGTCGCCGAGTACGGCGTTGACTGCCTGCGCATCAACCCGGGCAACATTGGTAACGAAGAGCGCATCCGTCAGGTGGTGGATTGCGCGCGTGATAAAAACATCCCAATCCGTATCGGCGTTAACGCCGGTTCGCTGGAAAAAGATCTCCAGGAAAAATACGGTGAGCCAACGCCGCAGGCGCTGCTCGAATCCGCCATGCGCCACGTTGATCACCTCGATCGTCTCAATTTCGATCAATTCAAAGTCAGCGTGAAAGCTTCTGACGTGTTCCTGGCGGTGGAATCTTATCGCCTGCTGGCGAAGCAAATCGACCAACCGCTGCATCTTGGGATCACCGAAGCGGGCGGCGCTCGCAGCGGCGCGGTGAAATCAGCGATCGGCCTCGGTTTGCTGCTCTCCGAAGGGATCGGCGATACCCTGCGTGTGTCGCTGGCGGCCGATCCGGTTGAAGAGATCAAAGTCGGCTTCGACATTCTGAAATCGCTGCGTATTCGTGCGCGCGGTATCAACTTCATCGCCTGCCCGACCTGCTCGCGTCAGGAGTTTGACGTGATTGGTACGGTTAACGCGCTCGAACAGCGTCTGGAAGACATCATCACGCCGATGGACGTGTCGATTATCGGTTGCGTGGTGAACGGCCCTGGCGAAGCACTGGTGTCCACACTCGGCGTTACCGGCGGCAACCGTAAAAGCGGTCTGTACGAAGACGGCGTGCGTAAAGATCGTCTGGACAACGACGACATGATTGCGCAGCTTGAAGCGCGGATCCGTGCGAAAGCCAGCATGCTCGACGAAGCCCAACGCATCGACGTCCAGCAGGTCGACGTAAAATAATAACGTGATGGGAAGCGACGCGCTTCCCGTGTATGATTGAACCCGCGGGCGCAACAGCGCTAAGGGTTCATTTTTGTATATAGAAAGAGAATAAACGTGGCAAAGAACATTCAAGCCATTCGCGGCATGAACGATTACCTGCCGGGCGAAACCGCCATCTGGCAGCGCATTGAAGGCACACTGAAAGAGGTGCTCGGCAGCTACGGTTACAGTGAAATCCGTTTGCCGATTGTAGAGCAGACCCCGTTATTCAAACGCGCGATCGGTGAAGTCACCGACGTCGTCGAAAAAGAGATGTATACCTTCGAAGATCGTAACGGCGACAGCCTGACGCTACGCCCGGAAGGTACTGCGGGCTGTGTACGCGCCGGCATCGAACATGGTCTTCTGTACAATCAGGAACAACGTTTGTGGTACATCGGGCCGATGTTCCGCCACGAGCGTCCGCAGAAAGGGCGCTATCGCCAGTTCCATCAGATCGGTTGCGAAGTGTTTGGCCTGCAGGGTCCGGATATCGACGCCGAACTGATTATGCTGACCGCACGCTGGTGGCGCGCGCTGGGGATCTCCAATGATGTCAGCCTGGAGCTGAACTCCATCGGCTCACTGGAAGCCCGCGCGAACTACCGTGACGCGCTGGTCGCGTTTCTGGAGCAGCACACCGATAAGCTTGATGAAGACAGCAAACGCCGCATGTACAGCAACCCGCTGCGTGTACTGGATTCAAAAAGCCCTGACGTTCAGGCGCTGCTGAACGACGCGCCTGCGCTGGGCGATTACCTGGACGACGAATCGAAAGAACACTTTGCCGGGCTGTGTAAATTCCTCGACGATGCCGGTATTGCCTATACCGTGAATCAGCGTCTGGTGCGCGGCCTGGATTACTACAATCGTACGGTTTTTGAGTGGGTCACCAATAGCCTGGGTTCCCAGGGCACCGTTTGCGCCGGTGGGCGTTATGATGGTCTGGTTGAGCAGTTAGGCGGGCGCGCCACCCCAGGCGTCGGTTTTGCGATGGGGCTTGAGCGATTAGTTTTACTGGTTCAGGCCGTTAATCCGGAATTTAAAGCCGATCCTGTTGTCGATATATACCTGATCGCCTCCGGAGAAAATACTCAGTCAGCCGCTATGCGTCTGGCAGAGCAGATCCGCGATGCGAACAAAGGCGTTAAACTGATGACTAACCACGGTGGCGGTAACTTCAAGAAGCAGTTTGCCCGTGCAGACAAGTGGGGCGCTCGCGTCGCGCTGGTGCTGGGTGAATCTGAGATGGCGGAACGCAACGTTGTGGTGAAAGATTTACGCTCAGGTGAGCAAACGACTGTCGCGCAGGATAGCGTTGCGGCGTATTTGCGCACACTACTGGGCTAATCTCCCGGGAAATATCATTCAGGAGAAGGACTGCGTGGAAATTTACAATAACGAAAACGACCAGGTCGATGCACTTAAACGGTTCTTTGCGGAGAACGGTAAGGCACTGGCGGTTGGGGTGATACTCGGGGTAGGCGCGCTGGTCGGCTGGCGCTACTGGACCTCCCATCAGATCGAAACGGCCAGAGGCGCATCGCTGGCCTATGAAAATGCGGTCTCTTCGCTGAATTCCGGCAAGCCGGAAGCTATCGCGTCAGCGGAAAAATTTGCGGCTGAAACGAAAAATACTTACGGCGCGTTTGCTTCTCTGGAGCTGGCGCAACAGTATGTCGATGCAAACCAGCTCGATAAAGCAGAAAAACAGTTGCAGCAGGGTCTGGCTGCCGCCAGTGATGATAACCTTAAATCGGTTATCAACATGCGTCTTGCTCGTCTTCAGCTTCAGCTGAAACAGCCGGATGCTGCGCTGAAAACCCTTGATGGCATCAAAGGCGAAGGCTGGACGGCTATCGTCGCGGATCTGCGCGGTGAAATTCTGCTGAGCAAAGGCGATAAGCAAGGCGCGCGTACCGCGTGGGAAGCGGGCGTTAAGAGCGATGCTTCACCCGCGCTTAGCGAAATGATGCGCATGAAAATAAATAATTTGTCCATCTGAGAGGGACGCGATGCAATTGCGTAAATTACTTTTGCCAGGACTGCTTTCAGTGACTCTGCTGAGTGGTTGCTCGTTATTTAACAGCGAAGAAGACGTTGTCAAAATGTCTCCGCTGCCAACGGTTGAAAACCAGTTTACTCCGTCCACTGCCTGGGACACGTCAGTCGGCAGCGGGATTGGCGAATATTACTCCAACCTCCATCCGACCTATGCGGACAACGTGGTCTATGCCGCTGATCGCAAAGGCACCGCGAAAGCGGTGAATATGGATGATGGTCGTGAAGTCTGGTCGGTGAACCTGGCAGAAAAAGATGGCTGGTTCTCGCATGCGCCAGCACTGCTCTCCGGTGGTCTGACCGTTTCCGGCGGCCATGTGTATGTCGGCAGTGAAAAAGCGAAAGTGTATGCCCTGAATACCGGCGATGGCACCGTAGCATGGGAAACGGTAGTCGCGGGTGAAGCGCTTTCTCGTCCGGTCGTCAGCGATGGCATGGTGCTGGTACACACCAGCAACGGCCAGCTGCAGGCGCTGAACGAAAGCGACGGTGCGGTGAAATGGACCGTGAACCTTGATATGCCGTCCCTGTCTCTGCGTGGTGAATCTGCGCCTGCGACCGCGTACGGCGCCGCCATTGTGGGCGGTGATAACGGCCGCGTCAGCGCTGTGCTGATGCAGCAGGGCCAGATCATCTGGCAACAACGTATTTCCCAGGCCACTGGCGCGACCGAAATCGATCGCCTGAGCGACGTCGACACCACCCCGGTTGTGGTTGAAGGCGTGGTTTATACGCTGGCCTATAACGGCAACCTGACTGCGCTGGATCTGCGCAGCGGTCAGATCATGTGGAAACGTGAGCTGGGCTCGGTCAATGATTTTATCGTTGATGGCGACCGTATCTATATGGTCGATCAGAACGACCGCCTGCTGGCGCTGACCACTGATGGCGGCGTGACGCTGTGGACGCAGAGCGATCTGCTGCACCGTCTGCTGACCGCGCCAGTGCTGTATAATGGCAGCCTGGTCGTCGGCGACAGCGAAGGCTATATGCACTGGATCAACCCGCAGGATGGCCGCTTTGTGGCGCAACAGAAGGTCGACAGCTCCGGCTTCCTGACCGATCCTGTTGTGGCAGACGGCAAACTGTTAATCCAGGCGAAAGACGGCACGCTGTACGCAATTACGCGTTAAGTCAGTCGTAGTGAGATGTAATAAACGGCTCCTGTTCAGTCAGGGGCCGTTTTACTGTTTTTAGAATTGAAGAGGCATTTAACATGGTACCTGTGGTCGCGCTTGTCGGGCGCCCTAACGTAGGAAAATCCACGCTTTTTAACCGCCTGACGCGTACTCGTGACGCGCTGGTTGCGGATTTTCCGGGTCTGACTCGTGACCGTAAATACGGTCGTGCTGAAGTGGAAGGCCGTGAGTTTATCTGTATCGATACCGGCGGTATTGATGGCAACGAAGAGGGCGTGGAAACCCGTATGGCGGAACAGTCGCTGCTGGCGATTGAAGAAGCTGATGTGGTGCTGTTTATGGTCGATGCCCGCGCGGGCCTGATGCCTGCGGACGAAGCGATTGCCAAACACCTGCGTTCCCGCGAAAAACCCACCTTCCTCGTGGCGAATAAAACCGACGGTATCGACCCGGATCAGGCCGTTGCGGATTTCTGGTCGCTGGGGCTTGGCGAAATCCACCCGATTGCCGCGTCTCATGGTCGTGGCGTCGCCAGCCTGCTGGAGCACGTCCTGCTGCCGTGGATGGAAGATGTCGAGTCTGCGGAAGAAGTCGACGAAGACGCCGCTTACTGGGCGCAGTTCGAAGCAGAACAAAACGGCGAAGAAGCAGAAGAGCCGGAAGATGATTTTAACCCGCAGGATCTGCCGATTAAGCTGGCGATTGTGGGCCGTCCGAACGTCGGTAAGTCAACACTGACTAACCGCATTCTTGGTGAAGAACGTGTGGTGGTTTTCGACATGCCGGGCACCACCCGCGACAGCATCTATATCCCGATGGAGCGCGATGAGCGCGAATATGTGCTTATCGACACCGCCGGGGTGCGCAAGCGTGGCAAAATCACTGATGCCGTAGAAAAATTCTCGGTGATTAAAACGTTACAGGCAATCGAAGACGCCAACGTGGTGATGCTGGTGATTGACGCCCGTGAAGGCATCTCTGATCAGGATCTCTCGCTGCTGGGCTTTATCCTCAATAGTGGGCGCTCACTGGTGATTGTGGTTAACAAGTGGGACGGTCTGAGCCTGGAAGTGAAAGAGCAGGTCAAAGAGACGCTTGATTTCCGTCTGGGCTTTATTGATTTCGCCCGCGTGCACTTTATCTCCGCTCTGCACGGCAGTGGTGTGGGTAACCTGTTTGAGTCAGTGCGTGAAGCCTATGACAGCTCCACGCGTCGCGTCAGCACCGCCATGCTGACCCGCATCATGAACATGGCGGCAGACGATCACCAGCCGCCGCTGGTGCGTGGTCGTCGCGTGAAGCTGAAATACGCGCACGCGGGGGGCTATAACCCGCCGATTGTGGTGATCCACGGCAACCAGGTCAAAGATCTGCCGGATTCCTACAAGCGCTATCTGATGAACTATTTCCGTAAATCGCTGGACGTGATGGGCACGCCTATCCGCATTCAGTTCAAGGAAGGGGATAACCCGTTTGCCAACAAGCGCAACACGCTGACCCCGAATCAGATGCGTAAGCGTAAGCGTCTGATTAAGCACATCAAGAAAAGTAAGTAACCACACCCTGCCAGCCTTCTCCGTCAGGAGAGGGCTGGTGTCCAGGGAAAAGTGAGGAGTAACGATGGAACTCAACTGCCCGACCTGCCACAACCCGCTTGAGCTGAACAACGGCGCGGCGCACTGTGCCACCTGCGATAAAGACATCCCGCTCGAAGCGCGCTGCCCGGAATGCCACAAACCACTGGACGTGCTGAAAGCCTGCGGCGCGGTGGATTACTTCTGCCAGAACGGTCACGGTCTCATTTCAAAAAAACGCGTTGAATTCGTGCCGTTGAGCGCTTAATCGCACACGCAATCTTCCCCTTTTTGCCAGAGGTCCACCAGCGACGGCGGGGCCTCCTGTTCCGGAACCAGAATAATAATATCGGCGTATTGCGCCTGATTATGCTGCGTCCAGATGATCTGAATACGGAAATAACGCTGATCGCCACGCCCCGGTGATTCCGGCTGCCCCGGTGGCATGCCGCGCGGCACCGACTGCTGAAGAATATCAATTACCCGCTGGCGCTGAGCAGGCGCCAGTGAGGCGAGGGTGATCCGGCGCTGACCGCTGAGCCGGGGAATAAACGCCACGCCGCCTTCACGCGCCAGTTCTATGACCGCATCATCGGTCAGATCCGGTATCTGCATTTACATCACCCCCACGGTTTTCCACGCCTGTTCGATGGCGTCGGCTGTTTCCTTCCCGGAGCGCTTCTCGCCGTGGCTGATGGTCAGCTTCGCGAAATCGATGAAATCGGCATCCTGGGCGAGGGCGAGATCGCAGACGGTGTCGTACCAGGCGTATCCCGCTTTTTCCCATGCATAACCGCCCAGCGCGGTAGCTGCCAGGTAAAATGCCCGATTAGGAATACCGGAATTAAGATGCACGCCGCCGTTATCTTCGCGGGTTTTCACAAAGTCTTTCATATGAGCAGGCTGCGGATCTTTACCCAACAGCGGGTCATCATAGGCGGTGCCCGGCGCCGACATGGAGCGCAACCCTTTGCCGTTGATGCCTTTCGCCAGCAGCCCTTCACCGATGATCCAGTCAGCCTCGTCGGCACGCTGTTTAAGATGATACTGCTTCACCAGCGAACCGAACACGTCGGACAGCGATTCGTTCAGTGCGCCGGATTGCTCGAAATAGATCAGTCCGGCTTCGGTTTCCGTCACGCCATGACTGAGTTCATGCGCCACCACATCAATCGCGATGGTGAAGCGGTTGAAAATCTCGCCGTCACCATCGCCAAAGACCATCTGTTGCCCGTTCCAGAATGCGTTCTGGTATTCACGCCCGTAATGGACGGTACCGGTCAGAATGAGCCCTTTGTTGTCGAGTGAATCGCGCTTGTACTGTTGCCAGAAAAATTCGTGGGTGATGCCGAGGTAATTGTACGCCTCATCAACGGCAACATCGCCATTAGACGGATGCCCTTCGCTGCGCACCGGTGTGCCGGGCAGATCCTGGGTGTTTTTGGCATCGTAAATATCGCGCTCAAGTTGACCCGCCTTGCTGACGTGTGGCGCGGCAGGTTTTCCCGGCATATGCGCCATTAACGTCTGGACGTGCGTCAGGGTCTGACGTGCGCACTGCTGTTGCGGCGCGGAACCATGATCGATAATACGGCGCAGAATGTAGGGGGGAATAACGCTGTAATGATGGGTCGCTTTCATGCTGCTCTCCTTCGTTCTGGCAATGCCGAAATAAAAAAGAAACAGTGTTCAGTGTAAGCGAGTTTTACGCTTTCTTCCGCTGACGCGGTTTTGGTGCTGCTTCAACCGTGGTGACTTCGCTTTTCACCCAGCCATCGGACACGCGGGTAGTCAGTTGATCGCCGGCTTTGACTTGTTTCGTCTGCTTGATGGCTTTGCCATCCGGCGCAGTGGTCACGCTGTAGCCGCGCGCCAGCGTGGAGAGCGGGCTGACCGCTTCCAGATGTGTGACCGCATTACCAAAGCGTTCGCGTGTGGTGCTGAGGCGAGCGCGGATGTTTTCCGCCAGCCGGTATTCCAGTTGCCGGACGCGCGCCTGCGCACGGAAAATGCGCGGCTGCGGATCCTGCTGGTTCAGCCGTTGCAGCATGCGCTGTTGCTGTTGACTGGCGCGTTTCAACTGCGTTTCCAGAGCGAAATTCATGCGCTGACGCATGCGATCCAGCACTGTCTGCTGGCGTGCGAGACGCAACTGCGGATGCTGCTGTTGCAGGCGATGGTGCAGTTGGGTGAAACGACGATGACGATGGGCCAGATAGTAGTCCATCGCCATTTCCAGCCGTTGCTGGCCGGACTGGATCTGGCGCAGCAGTTCCTGCTGATTACGGCTGACGATCTCTGCGGCGGCGGACGGCGTGGGCGCGCGCAGGTCAGCGACAAAATCCGCAATGGTGACATCGGTTTCATGGCCGACGGCGCTGACGACCGGGATCAGGCTGGCGAAAATGGCGCGCGCGACGCGTTCGTCGTTGAAGCTCCACAAATCTTCCAGCGAACCGCCCCCGCGCCCGACAATCAGCACATCGCACTCCTGACGGCGATTCGCCAGTTCAATCGCGCGAACGATTTGCGCAGGCGCGTCGTCTCCCTGCACCGCGGTCGGGTAGATGATGACCGGCAGCGACGGATCGCGGCGCTGGAGGACGTGCAAAATATCATGCAACGCCGCACCGGTTCTGGAGGTGATCACCCCGACGCAGTGAGCGGGTGAGGGCAGCGCTTTTTTGAACTGCTGATCGAACAGCCCTTCGGCACTGAGCGCCGCTTTCAACTGTTCATATTTCTGCTGAAGCAAACCTTCCCCGGCGGGCTGCATGCTCTCAACAATGATTTGGTAATCGCCGCGGGGCTCGTACAGCGTAATATTCGCGCGCACCAGCACCTGCTGACCATGTTGAGGGCGAAACGTCACCCGGCGGTTGCTGTTGCGGAACATCGCACAGCGCACCTGGGCGTTGTCATCTTTTAGCGTGAAATACCAGTGACCGGAGGCGGGCTGGGTAAAATTGGAGATTTCGCCGCTGATCCACACTTGCCCCATCTCTTTTTCCAGCAGCATTCTCACCGACTGATTCAGGCGGCTGACGGTATAAATGGAGGGGGATTGAGAGGGTAACATGTGAGCGAGATCAAATTCTAAATCAGCAGGTTATTCAGTCGATAGTAACCCGCTGACAGGGGAGCGCAAGCTTTATTTGCAAAAAAGTGTGGATGCAATCGGTTACGCTCTGTATAATGCCACGGCAATATTTAATATCACCCAGGTAGAGATATTGCCCATGCTACGTATCGCCAAAGAAGCACTGACGTTTGACGACGTCCTCCTCGTTCCCGCTCACTCCACCGTTTTGCCGAATACTGCCGACCTCAGCACGCAGTTGACGAAGACGATTCGTCTGAACATCCCTATGCTTTCTGCCGCGATGGATACCGTCACGGAAGCGCGCCTGGCTATCGCGCTGGCGCAGGAAGGCGGCATCGGCTTTATCCACAAAAACATGTCCATCGAACGCCAGGCGGAAGAAGTTCGCCGCGTGAAAAAACATGAATCCGGCATCGTGACCGATCCGCAAACGGTTCTGCCAACCACCACACTACGTGAAGTGAAAGAGCTGACCGAGATTAACGGCTTCGCAGGCTATCCGGTTGTCACCGAAGATAACGAACTGGTCGGTATCATCACTGGCCGTGACGTGCGTTTCGTGACCGACCTGACACAGCCTGTCAGCGTCTACATGACGCCGAAAGAGCGTCTGGTGACGGTGCGTGAAGGCGAGACCCGCGAAGTGGTACTGGCGAAAATGCATGAGCGCCGCATCGAAAAAGCGCTGGTGGTTGATGATAACTTCCACCTGCTCGGCATGATCACCGTAAAAGATTTCCAGAAAGCAGAACGTAAACCTAACGCCTGTAAAGACGAGCATGGTCGTCTGCGCGTTGGCGCGGCGGTCGGTGCTGGTGCCGGTAACGAAGAGCGTGTTGACGCGCTGGTGGCGGCAGGCGTTGACGTGCTGCTCATCGACTCTTCACACGGTCACTCCGAAGGCGTTCTGCAACGCATCCGCGAAACCCGCGCGAAATACCCTGATCTGCAAATCATCGGCGGCAACGTTGCCACCGGCGCTGGCGCACGTGCGCTGGCTGAAGCGGGTGTGAGCGCCGTGAAAGTCGGTATCGGCCCGGGCTCCATCTGTACTACCCGCATCGTTACCGGCGTGGGCGTTCCGCAGATCACCGCCGTTTCTGACGCGGTTGAAGCGCTGGAAGGCACCGGCATTCCGGTTATCGCCGACGGTGGTATCCGTTTCTCCGGCGACATCGCCAAAGCGATTGCCGCAGGCGCCGCAGCCGTGATGGTCGGCTCCATGCTGGCGGGTACGGAAGAATCCCCGGGTGAGATCGAACTGTATCAGGGCCGCTCTTACAAATCCTACCGCGGGATGGGGTCACTCGGCGCGATGTCCAAAGGCTCTTCCGACCGTTATTTCCAGACCGACAACGCGGCTGACAAACTGGTCCCGGAAGGCATCGAAGGTCGCGTGGCCTACAAAGGTCGCCTGAAAGAGATTATTCACCAGCAGATGGGCGGTCTGCGCTCCTGTATGGGGCTGACCGGTTGTGGTACTATCGACGCGCTGCGTACCAAAGCGGAATTTGTACGCATCAGCGGAGCGGGTATCCAGGAAAGCCACGTTCACGACGTGACCATCACCAAGGAATCCCCGAACTACCGCCTCGGTTCTTAATGATTTCTGCGCCCGGTGCTTTCACCGGGCGCTTACTTTCACTCATTGCCATTTGCCCGGAACAACCGTCAATGACCGACAATATTCATAAACATCGCATTCTTATCCTCGACTTTGGCTCTCAATACACTCAGCTGGTTGCCCGCCGCGTACGCGAATTAGGCGTTTACTGCGAACTGTGGGCATGGGATGTCACCGAAGCGCAAATCCGCGACTTCAACCCCAGCGGCATCATTCTTTCCGGCGGCCCGGAAAGCACCACCGAACACAACAGCCCGCGCGCACCGGAATACGTATTCAACGCAGGCGTTCCGGTTCTCGGCGTGTGCTACGGCATGCAGACCATGGCAATGCAACTGGGCGGCCATGTTGAAGCCTCTAACGAGCGTGAATTTGGTTACGCGCAGGTTGAAGTAAAAACCGACAGTGCGTTTATCCACGGCATCGAAGACTCACTGACCGCCGAAGGCCGACCGCTGCTGGATGTATGGATGAGCCACGGCGATAAAGTCACCGCCATCCCGTCTGATTTCGTGACTGTTGCCAGCACCGAAACCTGCCCGTTCGCCATTATGGCTAACGAAGAAAAACGCTTCTACGGCGTACAGTTCCACCCGGAAGTGACCCACACCCGTCAGGGGCTGCGCATGCTGGAGCGTTTTGTTCGCGATATCTGCCAGTGTGAAGCGCTGTGGACGCCAGCAAAAATCATCGACGACGCGGTAGAACGCATTCGTCAGCAGGTGGGTGACGATAAAGTGATCCTCGGCCTGTCTGGTGGCGTGGACTCCTCCGTGACCGCCATGCTGCTGCATCGCGCCATCGGTAAAAACCTGACCTGTGTTTTCGTTGATAACGGTCTGCTGCGTCTGAACGAAGCCGAGCAGGTGATGGACATGTTTGGCGATCGTTTTGGTCTCAACATCGTTCACGTTCCGGCGGAAGAGCGTTTCCTGAGCGCGCTGGCGGGCATTGATGATCCGGAAGCGAAACGTAAAACTATCGGCCGCGTCTTTGTTGAAGTCTTCGATGAAGAAGCCTTCAGACTGGAAGACGTGAAATGGCTGGCGCAGGGCACTATCTACCCTGACGTGATTGAATCCGCCGCGTCTGCCACCGGCAAAGCGCACGTGATCAAATCTCACCACAACGTTGGCGGCCTGCCGAAAGAGATGAAGATGGGCCTTGTCGAACCGCTGAAAGAGCTGTTCAAAGACGAAGTGCGTAAAATCGGTCTGGAGCTGGGTCTGCCGTACGACATGCTGTATCGTCACCCGTTCCCGGGACCAGGCCTCGGCGTTCGCGTGCTGGGCGAAGTGAAGAAAGAGTTCTGCGACCTGCTGCGTCGCGCGGACGCCATCTTCATCGAAGAACTGCGTAAAGCGGATTTGTACGACAAAGTCAGCCAGGCGTTCACCGTCTTCCTGCCAGTCCGTTCCGTTGGCGTGATGGGCGATGGCCGTAAATACGACTGGGTCGTCTCGCTGCGCGCAGTTGAAACCATCGACTTCATGACCGCCCACTGGGCACACCTGCCGTACGATTTCCTCGGCCGCGTGTCCAACCGAATCATCAACGAAGTGAATGGTATTTCACGTGTCGTTTATGATATCAGCGGCAAGCCGCCAGCGACGATTGAGTGGGAATAAACCCGCTATTAGTTGCCTGAAATACAAAGCTCGCGTTATCGCGGGCTTTATTACTTTCAGGCCAGGTGCGACAGAATGTTCACCACCTTACCCAACGGATCGCGCACAAAGAAGCGACGCACATTCCAGGGTTCGTTAGTGATGGGATACACAATATCAAAGCCTTCGGCCTGCGCGCGTTCGTAGAGTTCATCCACGTTATCGACTTCGACGGATATTTCAGGAACCGGGGTTCCCGAACCGCCTTCACAGGCCACGCTGACTTGCGTCCGAGCCTTTGCGTCGCTGGCAAACGTCAGGATCCAGCCATGATCCATAACCATATCCATTCCCAGCAATCGTTCATAGAACGACCGCGCAATCTGAGGATCCGCAGTAGCGAGATTGGCGACGATGCGTAATACAGCCATCTTCTTTCCTTTAGTCGAGGATGATGAAAACGGGGGTATCAGAGATTTTAGTGCATCGGTAACAAAGGGGCGGCAATTAGCGCTGTTGCTGGGCTGGGGCTTCGGTAGTCAGGCTGGTTTGCTGCGCTTCTTTTTTGTCCTGATGATGATACCAGGCGCCGATGGAGGAGTAGACGAAGCGGCCAAAAAAGAAGAGGAAACTGATAAGGAGTACGATCCGCGTCATTCGACCGTTAAATCGATGTCGTTTTCGCATACTGGTGACCTGGCTGCTCACAAAGGGTTCCTTCAGATATACCCACAATTTGGGCGGTGAATATATTAAGGCACAGCGTGGCGCGAGGGTCAATCGAGGGAAGTGTAAAATTGCGTCAGCTCAAACATTAATCAATATTATATAAAATAAAAATGTATTCGCATCACCAATGGTGAGTCGGGGCCAGCGCAAGAAAAAGTCTAATAAGTGATCCCGTGCCGATAATTATTTGATTTAAGTCAACCTCCATGTCCGGTAGCTCACTAAACTCTTTCCCTCGGTCCCGCGCTGACAGTGGCTTCGCGGTAGTTATGGCCTGGTTGGATGCCGGTCTGAATATCCCTTCAGGAATATGGGTACTCTTTCGAGCATCAATGAGCTTGTATACACGCTACAAAAAATACCGGGATAAATGGTGGGCGTTGCCGCTGTTTATCCCCGTCCTGTTACTTCCAGTCATTAATATCGCTAATACATTTGCCTTACTGGATGGCCGCGACGTCGCACTTTATTATCTGCCGCTGGCGTTAATGTTAAGCCTGATGCTGTTTTTCGGCTGGGCGGCATTGCCGGGCATGATCCTCGCGCTCTGGTTGCATCTCGCCAGAAACATGCCGCCTGTCGAGTCGGTGGGGCTGATCGCCAACTTCCTGATCCCGATAATCCTCAGCTGGGGCGGTTATCGCGCCTGCGTTCCCCGGCGCCATATGGTGTCGCACGGCACGGTGCGGCTGATGGCGCCACGGATTTTCTGGCAGATGTTTTTTCCGGCGACGCTCTTTCTGGTGCTGTTTCAGTTTTCCGTTTACCTCGGCCTGCAAACGAGTCGGCTTGAGATGGAAGGCGTCAGTCCACTGAGTTTGCGGACGATCATTAACTATCAGGCGCTGCTGGTGGGCTGCTTAACCGGCGTACCGCTGTGCTATCTGCTCATTCGCCTTATTCGTCATCCGCGTCATATTCGCAGCTATGCCTCGCAACTGCGACGTCAGATAGACCCCAAAATCAGATGGCCGGAAGGCATTGTGTGGTGGGTTGCGCTGGTGGCGTTACTGTTGATGCTGCTGCGGCCGATGAACGACAACGGTTCAATATTCAGCACCAACTATACACTGTCGTTATTGTTACCGGTGATGCTCTGGGGTTCGATGCGTTTTGGTTATCGCTTCATGTCACTCATCTGGACGCCGGTGCTGATCGTCGCCATTCATTTTCATTATCGCTATTTGCCGGTCTATCCGGGTTACAGTAATCAGCTGGCGATTACGTCATCGAGCTATCTCGTCTTCACATTTATCGTCGTTTATATGGCGATGCTCTCCACGCGCCAGCGGCTGATCCATCAGCGCGCCCGCCGGATGGCTTATCTGGATCCGGTGGTGCATATGCCCAATCTTCGCGCCCTGAACCGGGCGCTGATGGCAACTCCCTGGTCCGTGCTCTGTTTCTTGCGGGTGCCTGAGCTGGAGGTGCTTGGGCGTCACTACGGCGTGATGATGCGGATCCAGTACAAGCAAAAAATCGCTGAGTGGCTGAAGGACGTTCTGCTCGCCGACGAAGTGGTGTATCAACTCTCCGGTCACGATCTCGTGGTGCGTCTGAATACCGAAGGCTATCAGCGTCGTGTTGAGGAGCTGGATGCGCGGGTAAAACAGTTCCGTTTCAACTGGGATGGCATTCCTCTCTCGCCGCCGGTTGGTATCAGCTACTGCTACGTTCGTTCGCCGGTGGCGCATCTCTCGTTGCTGTTAGGCGAGCTGGGTACGATTGCCGATCTGTCGCTGAGCACGTCGCATCCCGAAAGTCTGCAACGTCGTGGCGCGATGCATCTGCAGCAGGGGCTGAAAGATAAAGTCGCGATGATGAATCAGATCCAGCAGGCGCTGGAGCGCAATCTTTTCCGCCTGATGGTGCAGCCGATTATCGGCGTGCGTGGCGACAACTACTACGAAATCCTGTTACGCATGGAAAACGCGGACGGTCAGTTGATCGGCCCTGACGCTTTCCTGCCGGTGGCTCAGGAGTTTGGACTGTCATCGCGTATCGACTTATGGGTGCTGGAGAAAGCGCTCGATTTCATGAATGGCAATCGCATGACGCTGCCGGGTCTGCGCTTTTCGCTGAATATCACGCCTTCCACTGCCTGCGGTGCTAACTTTCCCGACGCGGTGATGAAACTGCTGGAAAAATACGCCATCGAACCGTGGCAGTTGATTTTTGAGCTGACGGAGCGCCAGCCCATTCCGCTTCCCGAACAGGCGCGACAGACGATGTGCTATCTGCGACAGCTGGGGTGTCGGGTGGCGATTGATGATTTTGGTACCGGCTACGCCAGCTATACGCGATTAAAAGATGTCGATGCCGACATGCTCAAAATCGATGGCAGTTTTATTCGCAACATCGTTGCCAGCAGCCTGGATTATCAGATCGTGGCGTCGATTTGCCAGCTGGCGCGGATGAAGAAAATGCAGGTGGTGGCTGAATTTGTGGAGAGCGATGAGATCCGCAACGCGGCGCTATCACTGGGAATTGATTATCTGCAAGGGTATGGCATTGGCAAACCAGAACGGCTGGAGGATCTGGTTGCCAGTGCGCAGAAACAGGCGGTCGCTTAAGCGGCGACCTCCGGCGAATCTTCCTCGGTGATTTTCAGCAGCCAGCCGTTGACCGCTTCCCAGTATTGCTGTTCTTTTTCAAGATCAAGCAGCACCAGCGCGTTCTGGCTGAACCAGTCGTGCGGGAAGCACAGCGTCCAGTGATGGGCTTCGGTTTTTAGCGTCAGAACCGGCGGTGTGGTCGTCGCCTGACGCTGATTATTCAGCAGCACGCCAAGACGCAACAACTGGATCATCGGCAGGAACTGTTTCTTTTTGAACAGCGTAAAGCGCGGCAGTTCGTCGAGCTTAATGGCTTTGCGGCAGCAGCGTACCAGCGTCGCCATTAACGTCTGTTGTTCCTGGTTAAAGCCGGGCAGATCGCTGTTCTGCAGGATGTAGGCCGAGTGGCGTTGCATGCCGCTGTGGTTGATGTTCAGCCCCACTTCATGGAGCATCACCGCCCACTTCAGCAGCGCGGCCAACTGCGGATTCGCCAGCTTTGGGTTTTGCGCTTCCCACTGATGGTACATATGCATGGTGGTGTCGAGTACGCGCCCGACCTGATCGCGGTCGATGTTGTACTGATTCGCCAGGCTTTGTGCTGTGCGGCTGCGAATATCCTGATGACGGAAGCGGCCTTCCATTTCATACAGTACGCCTTCACGCAGGGCGCCGTCAGAGAGGCGCAGCTCTTTGATCGCCAGTGAATCAAATACGCCGCAAAGAATCGCCAGACCCGGCACAAACACCGCTTTACGTTCGTCGGAGAGGCCCGGCAGGCTGAGTGCATCGAAGCTCTTGTACTTCAGCAACTCGTTCACCAGCATGTCCAGACGTTCCGGGGTGATAAAACCGTCTTTTTCACCCATCGCCAGAAGCACTTCGTGCGCGGCTTTAATGGTGCCGGACGCGCCCAGCGCGACATTCCAGCCGTGAATGCGGAACTGCCAGGAGAGCGTTTCCAGCTTCTGAATGGCGGAGAGGCGCGCACGCTGGAAATTCTCTTTGCTGATGACATTACCCGGGAAGTACATCTGCGCGAAACTGACGCAACCCATACGGCGACTTTCCACCAGTCGTGGCTCAAAGTCTTCGCCAATCACCAGTTCCGTCGAGCCGCCGCCGATATCGATCACCAGTTTGCGGCCTTTTTCCGGCTGCGTGTGCTCAACGCCCATAAAAATCAGTCGGGCTTCTTCGTTGCCGGGGATGATTTCAATCGGGTAGGGGATCACTTTTTCCGCGCGTTTCAGGAACTCTGCCGCATTCTGCGCCTGGCGCAGCGTATGGGTACCAACGATACAAACGCTGGAAGCAGAGAAACCCTGCAGGCGTTCAGCAAACAGCGACAGGCAGTTTAGCCCGCGCTCAATCGCTTCTTCGCTCAACATGTTATTTTCATCGAGGCCATCCGCCAGATGCACGCGCTGCTTCAGGCGGCCAATGATCTGCATTGCGCCGTCGACAACGCGGGCGATCACCATATGAAAACTGTTTGAGCCGAGGTCGACCGCAGCAAATTCCTGCGGCCGTGAGGTTTGGTCTTGTATGGACATAGATTAATCGGGTTGCTCTAGTGATTTGAGATAATCATAGATCGCCTGTTGCGCGCGAACCTTACGACGATTGCCGCGCGGCACATAGCAATTACTCAGTTCTTTATCAATATACCGCGCCTTCACCGTATCGCTGAACAGAATATCGATAATATCGAGGATCCGTTGTTTCAGTCGCGGGTCGAGAAGCGGCGCGGCAACCTCAATACGGTAATCGATGTTGCGCGTCATCCAGTCGGCGGAAGAAAGATACACGTTTTTGTCGCCGCCGTTTTCAAAAATATAGATGCGATCGTGTTCCAGGTAACGGTCGACGATACTGATCACGCGAATATTGTCACTGATGCCTTCCAGTTCCGGGATCAGCGAGCACATCCCGCGGATCAGCAGATTGACCGGTACGCCTGAGCTGGACGCCGCGTAGAGTCTGTCGACCAGCCCTTTATCCACGAGGTTATTGAGCTTCAGCGTGATGCCCGACGGCAGACCATTCTGCGCGTTGGCAATTTCTTTATCGATCATCTCATACAGCAGGCGACGCGAGTTTTGCGGCGACACCAGCAGATAATCAAAGTTAACAGGGCGATAAGGGTTCTCGATAAAGTTGAAGACCCGGCGCACTTCGTTGGTAATCCGCGCGTCAGCGGTCAGCAGCGAGTAGTCGGTATAAATCCGCGCTGTTTTCTCGTTGAAGTTACCGGTGCCGATGTGCGCGTAGCGCACCACCTCTTCGCCCTCTTTGCGGGAGACCAGGAACAGCTTGGCGTGAATTTTTAACCCTGGCGCGGAGAAAATAACGTGCACGCCAGCGGCAGTCAGACGCTTCGCCCAGAGAATGTTGGCTTCTTCGTCGAAGCGCGCCTGCAGTTCGACCACCACGGTCACTTTCTTGCCGTTGTGGGCGGCGTGGATCATCGCATCGATAATGCGCGAGTCTTTCGCCACGCGGTAGATGTTGATTTTGATCGCCAGCACGCTCGGGTCAAACGAGGCCTGACGCAGCAATTCCAGCACATGCTCGAACGTGTGATACGGGTAGTAGAGCAGTACGTCGCGTTCGCGGATGGCATCAAAGCCGTTGCGGAATTTGTCGAACCACAGATGGCGCAGACGCGGCAACGGTCGGTTGACCAGATTGGCTTTGCCGACATTCGGGAAGCCAATAAAGTCTTTAAAGTTGTGGTAACGGCCACCCGGCACAATGGAGTCGTAGCGGGAGATGGACAGTTTTTCGCGCAGCATTTCCACCATCGCGTCCGGCATGTCGCGCTGATAGACGAAACGTACCGGCTCAGCAGTCAGACGCTGTTTCAGGCTCGATGACATCAGCTCCATCAGGCTGGATTCCATCTCGTGCACCAGATCGTACTCGGAATCACGGGTCATTTTCATCGAGTAGGCGTTCAGCGCGTCGTAATCGAAGAAGCCTTTGAAAATGTCATCCAGGCAGTAACGCAGAATGTTGTCGAGCAGGATCATCGGCTTGCGGCGGCGCGGTGTTTCCGGCGGCAGGTTGACGAAGCGCGGCACTTTATCAGACGGAATTTCCAGCAACGCGTAGCGAATGGTTTCGCCGCGAATGATCTCCACGGCCAGATAGGTGTAGTCATCTTTCAGGAACTGCACCAGATTGGTTTCGCGGTTGATCAGAATAGGGGAGATGTGCTGGCGCAGATACTGCTTAAAGTAGTGACGCAGCCACTCCTGCTGGTTGACCGACAACTGACGTTCGTTGATCAGGAAGATCTGATTACGCGCCATTTCCAGCAGCAGTTCGTTGTAGAGGTTGTCGAATTCCTGATCGTCTTTCAGTACCCGGGCCTGAATTTTACCCAGCAGATGGCGTGAATGGGCGGTAATGCCTTGTTCTTCGCTGATGATGATGCGACGTTTGAGTTCCGCAAAACGGACTTTATAGAATTCATCAAGGTTATTGGAATAGATACCCAGAAAGCGCATGCGCTCGATCAGCGGGTTGCTTTTGTCGGCCGCCTCCTGGAGTACACGTTCGTTGAAGGATAACCAACTTAATTCTTTCTCGATATATAGCTTTTCCTGGCCCATTACTACTCACACTCCGGTTCATTCACGGGACGCGGCAAATCCGTCTCAACGCGTATATTGCTAGCTTTACTGTAGGATGTCCAATGTGCCAGATAAGTATGACAGTTTTCCGGCGGGACGTAGTGGCGCGGTAAAAAAAGAGAAGGTATTCAGGAAGGTAATTACAAAAAAACGCCTCCTGCCGCACCTGCGCAAGAGGCAATATCATGTTTATTCGTCTGACGCGTAACCCTGCCGGGGCAGCTTAGCGCCATCCAGCCAGGCGGCGTTGTCACGCATCTGCAGGCGACCGTCAACAAACCAGCTTACCACCAGCGGGTAGATGGCGTGCTCCTGGGCCTGAACGCGTGCTGTCACATCCGCTTCGTCATCACCGGCAAAGACCGGCACTTTGGCCTGCAAAATAACCGGGCCGCCATCCAGTTCATCGGTGACAAAATGCACGGAGGTGCCGTGCTCTTCATCGCCGTTTTCCAGTACCTGACGATGGGTATATAACCCCGGATATTTTGGCAGAAGGGAAGGGTGAATATTAAGCAAGCGGCCCTGATAATGGGCGACAAAGGCCGGGCTGAGAATGCGCATATAGCCCGCCAACACCACGACGTCCGGCGCGTAAATATCGATTTCGCGGATCAGTTCACGATCGAACGCTTCCCGGCTGGCGAACTGGCTGGCTTCCAGCGCATGGGCAGGGATGTCAGCCTCGCGGGCGCGTTCAAGGCCGAACGCATCGGCCTTATTGCTGAACACGGCACGGAGCGTGCCATTGATTTTTCCCTGCTGACAACCGTCAATGATGGCCTGCAAATTACTTCCGTTGCCGGAAATAAGGACAACGATGTTCTTCATTACTCAATGACCACACGCTGTTCTGAATCGGACTTTTTGATATACCCGATTTTCCACGCGTTTTCACCTTTCTCATTTAACAGCGTTACGGCGTTGTCAGCCTGATCCGCAGGCAGCGCAATCACCATGCCCACGCCGCAGTTGAAGGTACGGTACATTTCGTGACGGCTGACGTTGCCGCTCGTCTGCAACCAGTGGAACACTTCCGGCCACTGCCATGAGGATTCGTCGATCACCGCCTGGGTGTTATCCGGCAGTACGCGCGGGATGTTTTCCCAGAAACCGCCGCCGGTCAGGTGGGCGATGGCATGAACGTCAACCTGCTCAATCAGTTCCAGCACCGGTTTAACATAGATGCGGGTCGGCGCCAGCAGATGATCGGCCAGCGGTTTGCCGTCGAGCTGCGTGGTCTGCGGATTGCTGCCGCTCACTTCAAGAATTTTACGTACCAGCGAGTAGCCATTCGAGTGCGGCCCGCTGGAGGCCAGCGCTACTAACACATCGCCATCGGCGACTTTTGAACCGTCAATGATTTCTGATTTTTCCACCACGCCGACGCAGAAACCGGCCACGTCGTAATCATCGCCATGATACATGCCCGGCATTTCAGCAGTTTCGCCGCCGACCAGCGCACAACCGGACTGCAGACAACCTTCGGCGATGCCGTTAATCACGCTGGCGGCAGTGTCGACGTCCAGTTTGCCGGTGGCGTAGTAGTCGAGGAAAAACAACGGCTCTGCGCCCTGCACAACCAGGTCATTTACACACATCGCGACCAGATCAATGCCGATGGTGTCGTGACGTTTCAGATCCATCGCCAGACGCAGTTTGGTGCCCACGCCGTCAGTGCCGGAAACCAGTACCGGTTCGCGGTATTTCTGCGGCAGCGCACAGAGCGCGCCAAAGCCGCCGAGCCCTCCCATGACCTCCGGGCGGCGGGTTTTCTTTACCGTGCCCTTAATTCGGTCGACCAGTGCGTTACCTGCGTCAATATCAACACCGGCATCTTTGTAGCTAAGAGAGGTTTTGTCGGTCACAGCGAAATCTCCGCGCGTTTGCTTGCGATAGAAGTAAAAAACGGCGCCATTCTACCAGTCAAAGCAAACGTTTGCGAGCCTGCTTTACGTTCATTTTTTCTCAGGCGATATTTCCGCCGTTGCAGTGGCTTAACTTGATACCGTTCACGAAAATGAAACCGGGTACATTCTTATTCTTGCAACAACATAGCGGCTTGCACATCATCACTGAAACCGGTTTCTGTGATGTGAAAATGAGGGAAAGCGAATGTCTGGATTTAAAGCAGGATTCTTATGGGGTGGCGCGGTCGCGGCGCATCAACTGGAAGGTGGCTGGCAGGAAGGGGGTAAAGGCGTCAGCGTGGCGGATGTGATGACCGCAGGCGCGCATGGGGTGCCGCGCGAGATCACCAGCGGCGTGTTGCCGGGCAAAAATTACCCGAACCATGAGGCGATCGACTTTTATCATCGCTATAAAGACGACATCAAACTCTTCGCTGAACTGGGCTTCAAATGCTTCCGCACCTCCATCGCCTGGACGCGTATTTTCCCCAACGGCGACGAGCAGACGCCGAATGAAGCGGGTCTGCAATATTATGATGATCTGTTCGATGAATGCCTGAAATATGGCATCGAACCGGTCGTGACGTTATCGCACTTCGAAATGCCGTATCACCTGGTCACAGAGTACGGCGGCTGGCGCAACCGCAAAATGATCGACTTCTTTGTACGTTTTGCGAAAGTGGCGTTTGAACGCTACCAGCACAAAGTGAAGTACTGGATGACGTTCAACGAAATTAATAATCAGGCTAACTTCCACGAAGATTTCGCCCCGTTCACCAACTCCGGGCTTAAGTATCAGCCGGGTGAAGATCGCGAGCCGGTCATGTATCAGGCCGCGCATTATGAACTGGTCGCCAGTGCCCTGGCGGTGAAAGTGGCACGGGAAATTAACCCGTCATTGCAGGTTGGCTGCATGATCGCCATGTGCCCGGTTTATCCGCTGACCTGCGCGCCGGATGACATGATGATGGCAATGAATGCCATGCATCGCCGCTACTGGTTTACCGATGTGCACGTACGCGGAAAATACCCGCAGCATCTGCTGAACTACTTTGCGCGTCGTGGTTTTTCGCTGGACATCACCGATGCTGATCGCGCGGCGCTGGCGCAGGGTTGTGTGGATTACATCGGCTTCAGCTATTACATGTCTTTCGCCACCAAAGCCACGGCCGATAACCCGCGTTTCGACTATGACGAAACCACCAGTCTGGTCTCCAATCCGTACGTGCAGAAATCCGACTGGGGCTGGCAGATTGACCCGGTGGGCCTGCGCTACTCGCTGAACTGGTTCTGGGATCACTATCAATTGCCGCTGTTTATTGTCGAAAACGGCTTCGGCGCTATTGATGTGCAGGAAAGCGACGGCTCGGTGAATGACCAGTACCGTATTGATTATCTGGCCGCCCATATCCGCGAAATGAAAAAAGCGGTGGAAGAGGATGGCGTGGATCTGATGGGCTATACGCCATGGGGCTGCATCGACCTGGTTTCTGCGGGCACCGGTGAGATGAAAAAACGCTACGGCTTTATTTATGTCGATAAAGACAACGAAGGGAAGGGCACGCTGGCACGCAGTAAGAAAAAATCCTTCGCCTGGTACCAGAAGGTGATCGCCAGCAACGGCGAAACCCTCTGACTTCACCGTTAACCTTTAGAGCCTCGCAATAGCGGGGCTTATTTTTTTCTTTAATTTATAATCAGTAACAACCTGTTAAACCTTTTGCTTGATCGTCGTCAAGCATTGTGGGTATGGCATTAACGGCAAAAAGCGTTATAATCCCGCGATTTTTTTTGCGGCTGCCACTTCAGAGGAGAATGAGAATGAAGATTGTGGAAGTGAAACATCCACTCGTCAAACACAAACTGGGCCTGATGCGAGAGCATGACATCAGCACTAAGCGCTTTCGTGAACTGGCCTCTGAAGTCGGCAGCTTACTGACTTATGAAGCGACCTCCGATCTGGCAACCGAAAAAGTGACTATCGAAGGCTGGAACGGCCCGGTAGAAGTTGAGCAGATCAAAGGTAAGAAAATCACCGTTGTGCCTATCCTGCGTGCGGGTCTGGGCATGATGGAAGGCGTTCTGGAACACGTTCCGAGCGCGCGCATCAGCGTGGTAGGTATCTACCGTAATGAAGAGACGCTGGAGCCGGTACCGTACTTCCAGAAGCTGGTTTCCAACATCAACGAGCGCATGGCGCTGGTGGTTGACCCGATGCTGGCGACCGGCGGTTCGATGATCGCTACTATCGACCTGCTGAAAAAAGCAGGCTGCACCAGCATCAAGGTGCTGGTTCTGGTGGCGGCGCCGGAAGGTCTGGCCGCGCTGGAAAAAGCGCACCCGGACGTGGAGCTGTACACCGCATCGATTGACAAGGGACTTAACGAGCACGGATACATCATTCCGGGGCTCGGCGATGCCGGCGATAAGATTTTTGGTACGAAATGATGAGATAGCGATAATAAAGCCGACTTTGATAGTCGGCTTTTTTTTGAATACAACAACACATGACCTATAACAACACTCGAGGAAAACACTATGACGCGCCGTGCTATCGGGGTTAGTGAAAGACCACCGCTTTTACAGACCATCCCGCTTAGTTTGCAGCACTTGTTCGCGATGTTTGGCGCAACCGTGCTGGTGCCAATCCTGTTCCACATCAACCCGGCCACCGTGCTGCTGTTTAACGGTATCGGGACGCTGCTGTATCTCTTTATCTGTAAGGGTAAAATTCCGGCCTATCTGGGTTCGAGCTTCGCCTTTATTTCACCGGTTCTGCTGCTGTTGCCGCTGGGCTACGAAGTGGCGCTGGGCGGCTTTATTATGTGCGGCGTGCTGTTCTGCATCGTCTCTTTTATCGTTAAAAAAGCCGGTACCGGCTGGCTGGATGTGATGTTCCCACCGGCGGCGATGGGGGCGATTGTCGCGGTTATCGGTCTGGAGCTGGCGGGGGTTGCGGCGAACATGGCCGGGCTGCTACCTGCAGAAGGGCAAGCGCCGGATTCAACAACCATTATTATTTCGCTGGTAACGCTGGCGGTCACGGTGTTTGGCTCGGTACTGTTCCGTGGTTTCCTGGCGATTATCCCGATCCTCATCGGCGTGCTGGCGGGTTACGCGCTCTCCTTCGCGATGGGCGTGGTGGATACGACCCCGATTGCCCAGGCGCACTGGTTCGCGCTGCCGACGTTCTACACACCGCGTTTCGAGTGGTTCGCGATTTTCACCATTCTGCCTGCGGCGCTGGTGGTGATTGCAGAACACGTCGGTCACCTGGTGGTGACGGCGAATATCGTTAAGCGTGACCTGATCCGCGACCCGGGTCTACATCGCTCGATGTTTGCCAACGGTCTGTCGACGGTGATTTCCGGTTTCTTCGGCTCGACGCCAAACACCACGTACGGCGAAAACATCGGCGTGATGGCGATTACCCGCGTGTACAGCACCTGGGTTATCGGCGGGGCGGCGATCATTGCGATTCTGCTTTCCTGTGTTGGCAAGCTGGCGGCGGCGATCCAGATTATCCCTGTGCCGGTGATGGGCGGTGTGTCGCTGCTGCTGTACGGGGTGATCGGCGCTTCCGGTATTCGCGTACTGATTGAATCGAAAGTGGATTACAGCAAAGCGCAGAACCTGATCCTGACCTCCGTCATTCTGATCATCGGCGTCAGCGGCGCGAAAGTGCACATTGGCGCCGCTGAGCTGAAAGGCATGGCGCTGGCGACGATCGTCGGTATCTGTCTGAGCCTGATCTTCAAGCTTATCAGCGTACTGCGACCCGAAGAGGTGGTACTGGATGCGGCGGACAGCGAAGACGTGAAATCGTGATCCTGCTACCGGGCGGAGGATCCGCCCGGTTCTCTCCGTTCCGGTTACGTGCTAAACTCGTTACCGATTTTAGGTAGTATTTTGTTGAGGTCTCTCTGAACGCACCGGCACAGCTCTCTTTGCCACTCTATCTTCCTGACGATGAAACTTTTGCGAGTTTCTGGCCGGGTGATAACCCTTCTTTTCTCGCGGCGTTGCAGAACGTTTTGCGCCAGGATCACAGCGGATATCTCTATTTCTGGTCACGCGAAGGCGCGGGACGCAGCCATTTGCTGCATGCCGCCTGTGCGGAGCTCTCCCAGCGTGGCGAAGCGGTAGGTTATGTGCCGCTGGATAAGCGCACCTGGTTTGTGCCGGAAGTGCTGGAGGGAATGGAGCATTTGTCGCTGGTCTGTATCGACAACATTGAATGTGCCGCCGGGGATGAGCCCTGGGAGATGGCGATCTTCAACCTCTACAATCGCATTCTTGAATCCGGTAAAACACGGTTGCTGATCACCGGTGATCGCCCGCCGCGCCAGTTGAATCTGGGTCTGCCGGATCTCGCCTCCCGCCTCGACTGGGGGCAAATCTATAAGCTGCAGCCGTTGTCCGATGAAGACAAACTGCAGGCCTTACAGCTTCGCGCCCGCCTGCGCGGCTTTGAACTGCCGGAAGATGTGTGCCGTTTTCTGCTCAAGCGGCTGGATCGCGAAATGCGCACGCTGTTTATGACGCTGGATCAGCTCGACCGCGCGTCGATCACCGCGCAGCGCAAGCTGACCATTCCGTTCGTCAAAGAGATCCTGAAGCTGTAACTTTTGTAGGCCGGATAAGCAACGCGCCATCCGGCAATATTGCCCGGCGGCGCTTCGCTTGCACGGGCCTACCTCTGCAGGTCATTCAGTAGATGCTGTATCAGCAGCGGGATCGGCCTTCCCGATGCCACGCTTTTTCCCCCTTCACGCCACAACGCGGTACCGCTGACATCCAGATGCGCCCATGGGATGTCTGGCGCGCAGAAGTGATGCAGCAGCCATGCTGCTGAAACGCTTATCGCTGCGTTATTGGTAGGAGTATTACACAGATCGGCAATCGCGCTTTCGGTTTGTTTTTTCAGCCGTGCGTCGAGCGGCAGCGACCAGACTTCATCACCGGACTGTTTCCCGGCCGCTGTCAGCGCTGCGCGCAGCGGTTCATCCTGGGTCATCAGGCCGCTTAACTCATAACCCAGCGCTTTCACCACCGCACCCGTCAGCGTTGCCATGTCGATGATATAGCGCGTCTGCGGATGACGCTGGCTGGCCCAGGCAATAGCGTCCGCCAGTACCAGCCTGCCTTCGGCATCGGTGTTGTTAATCTCAACGGTCAGGCCATTGCAGGCGCGCGCCACGCTGCCCGGTTGCATGGCGTTGGGGCCAATGGCGTTTTCCGCCAGCGCCAGCACGCCCATCACTCTGACCGGTAATGCCAGCGCCGCGATGCTCAGCATCAGTCCGAGGACGTTTGCCGCGCCACACATGTCATATTTCATGGTGTACATGCCCGCGCCTTCTTTCAGCCACAACCCGCCGGTATCAAAAGTAATACCTTTGCCGACATAGCTGCGCACCGGGCCGGTTTCCACACCGTCATAATGGATCGCCAGCAGGCGGGGCGGGCGTTCCGAGCCTTTACCGACGGCATGCAGCAACCCCAACCCCTGTTCAGCGATGGCGTGTTCGTCCAGCACTTCACAGCGCAGGGCAGGGATGTTAGCGCACAGACGTTGCGCCTGTTCCACCACAAACTGCGGCGTACACTGCTCAGAAGGCAGGTCTGCCAGCCTGCGGGCGGCCACCATGCCGTGCGCAATGGCCTGTTGCTGGCGAAGCTGCGCTTTCAGTACAGCGGTTTGTTCCGGCTGGCACCAGATGTCGATCTGACGCAGGCGAACGGCATCCGGCTGCGGTTTGCGCAGGCCCAGATCCGTCAGGGTATGTTCAAGATTAAACAGATAACGCAGCGCAGAAGATAACCCCGGCACGTTTACCGACGCATCCAGCAGCACGCGTGTGCTGGCCGGCGCGGTGAACAGCGGACGCAGTGCCTGCGTCAGCGCATCGTGTTGTGCATCCTGCCAGACGTTCAGCGGGATCAGCGTAATACGGGCAAATGGCGCGCAGCCAAAGCAGGTGTCTGCGATGGCGTTTTCCGCGCGAGCCGCCATTTCACTCACCACAGGGCAGGCGTCAAAAAGCGGATCGGCGAGTAGCGGACTGCCGGGCCAGGTCACCAGGTGGCAGCCCACGGCGTGGTTATCCAGGTGATTGATGATGCGGTAATCCAGCATGGTTACTCCTCGATGGGGGCGCGAATGCGCGCGGCGTAGGCCTGCATCCATTCGTCGTCCACCGGTTGATAATGTGTCTTTTCACGTAGGCGCTCAGCGCGAAAGACCGTCAGCGGCTGGCTGGCCGTGGCGACCACAAAAGAGAAGGTTTTGATGTTGGTGGCAGCGCCGAATTCGCCGTTGCGGTTCATACACACCACAGACAGGTCTCCGGCACGACCAAAGCGCGACATCAGCTTATCCTCCAGTTCGCACACCACCGAATCAGCGGCCTGCTGCGGGGTCATGCCCTGCGCCATCCGGCGGACAATTTCATAACTGGCGCAGCCTTTCATCAGATCTTCGCCAACGCCGGTGGCCGTCGCCGCGCCGGTCTCGCTGTCGCAGTAAAACCCGGAGCCGATGATCGGAGAATCACCCAGTCGCCCGCGTTTTTTCATAAACAGACCGCTGGTGGAAGTCGCAACGCTCATCGAATGGTGGCGGTCCAGGCCGATAATGCCGACGGTGTCATGCCCGTCATAAGGGCTTAATCCTTTATCGAGCGTTTCCCGGCAGCGTTTACGGTAATGCTGCATGGCGCGTTCGGTGAGCATCTCTTTTGCCGCAAAGCCCTGGCTGAGCGCCCATTCGCGGGCTCCCTGACCGACCAGTACGCTGTTATAGCGCTGGCGACTCAGGGCATGAGCGACTCTCACCGGGTTGGCGATATCGACCAGATTGCCCACCGCGCCAAACGCCAGCGTGTCGCCATCCATAAAGGCGGCGTCCAGTTCTACCTCACCGTTTTCGGTGGGCAACCCGCCGTAGCCCACCGATTTATAAAACGGAAAATCTTCTACCGCCGCAACGGCGTCAACAACGGCACCCGCGGCCGCTTTCCCTGCTGCCAGCGCGGTCGCCGAGGCGGCCACGCCTTCCAGTGCCATTCGCCAGGTGGCGATAATTCCCCACATCGTTTACTCCTGTTTTGCCAGTGCATTGTCCGCCTCTGCGGATGACGTCATTTCTGCGGCGCGATACTGCTTGTCGACAATACGCATGAACGGCAGATAAAGCATGGCACCGATCAGCAGATTGAGGATCTGCATCACGCTGCCACTCAGATGCCCGGTGACGATAAAACCACTGATCACCGGCGGCAGCGTCCAGGGGATGAACACCCCGGTGGTGACCGCCACTGCGCCAATTTTCATTGCTGCGTACTGGATGGTGACCAGCACCAGCGGCACGAGGTTAAACGGGATCAGCATGATCGGGTTCATGATCACCGGCAGACCAAACAGAATCGGCTCGTTGATGTTAAAGATGGAGGCACCCGCGCCGAGCCGTGCCACTTCGCGCATGTTTTTACTGCGGGCAAAAATCAGCATGGCGATGACCAGCGACAGCGTCGCCCCGGCACCACCCATCCAGATCATGTCGAAAAATTGTTCCGTGATGATATGCGGTGGAGTGACGCCCGCCTGGATCGCGGCGATATTGTCGGTCTGATTTTCCATCCACAGCGGGCGGATGATCCCGTTAATCATCGAGCCGGAGTTGATCCCCACCGACCACAGAATGGTAATACTAAAGACCGTCATCAGTGCGCCAAAATAGGAGGTGCCGTAATGGCGCACCGGTGTGGCGACCACTTCATAAATGAACTGGTGGATAGTGGTGTAGTGGGTGTTTTCAAACGCGATACGGATGATCAGCACCAGAATCATTACCACCAGCGCCGGAATTAACGCCGCGAAGGATTCCTGCACCGCGGGCGGAACACCTTCCGGCATTTTAATGACCAGTTTTTTCCGCTTCAGCCAGCAGAACAGCTCGGTCCAGATAAGCGAGCCGATCATCGCCACAAACAACCCTTTGGTGCCGATCCACTCCACCGGGATCACAGTGATCCCGCCGTTTTCCGCCACTTTGATAAACGGCGTCAGGATCAGAAAACAGACCAGCCCCAGAATGCCGCACGAGATGCGGTCTTCGTTGTAATGCTCCGCCAGACGGAAGGCGACCAGAAAACCGATAAATAGCGACATCGTTGAGAACACCGCGTTAAACGGGATCTCGATAATCGCGCTCCAGCTCTCACCAAAGGCCTGAGACATAAACTGCTGATAGGTCTGGTTGGGAAACGAGGAGATAACCAGCAGGATTGAACCGACAATAATAAACGGCATGAAGGAAACATAGGCGCCGCGGATGGCGCCAAGATGACGCTGTTGCGCGGTTTTTGCCGCCAGCGGCATCAGTTTTGCTTCAAGAAATCCCAGAACATTGTTCATTGTGAACTCCGTACAAGATCAAGAGACGTTGTGTGTGTTATGTAAAGGGATTATCGAAGAAAGCGGCGAGTGGAAAGGTGAAACCGCTCACAATGCATTCGCGTAATTAATATAAATCTCATATGATTGGTTATATTTTTGGCAGGAAACGCTAATGGAAATTAAACTGCACGCCAATGCCACCACTACGCCACGCACGCGCAAATATCTGCAGGAATCGAGCAAAAGCGACCGGGAACTGGCGCGTGAGCTGGGAATTTCAGTCACTACCGTGCGTCGCTGGCGCAACCGCAGCCAGATTGCCGATAATCACACCACACCGCATGTGATACACAAAGCACTGAGACAAGAACAGGAAGCGCTGATTAATGCGTTGCGGGACGTGCTGCGCGCGCCGCTGGATGAACTGTTGTTTATCGTTAACGACGGGCTGGGCATTCCGGTCTCCAGGGCAACGCTGAACCGCTATCTGCGCCCGGCGCATGAAGGGCGTAAAGAGGGCGTGTTACAGGGGAAAAAAGCGCTGAAAGCGGGCGTGAAGCCGGACACGCTGGTGTTGCATTACCGCCTGCTGGCGCTGCCGATGGACGATGGCGGCGATCATCACCTGCTGTGGGCGCAGGAGCCGGTCAGCGGCTGGTGCCATGCACGGCTGTTTTCGGGGATCTCTCCGGCACTGGTGAATCACTGGCTGGATGAAGTATTAACGGCGTGTCCGGCACAGATTCAATGTGTTGAGACAAATCTCGCGAAGTGCTTCACGCTGGAGCGAAACGATGTGCTGTGCAAAACCAGTGAGCAGGCTGAACCGCAGGCCATCCAGATTAGTGTTCCGCTGGCGGAATTGATCCCCGCGCTGGATGAACCTGACAGCACGGTGCAGCGGTTGTGTCAGTTATGGAATACCGGCAGGGCGCAGAAAAAGCTGGGAGAGAAAACGCCGCAGGCTTTTCTGGAAGCGCTGCGGCAGGGGGATTAGTCGAGGATTTCTAAAACCTGCTCCGGCGGACGGCCAATGCGCGCCTTGCCGTTATGCACCACAATCGGGCGCTCGATCAATTTGGGATGTTCGACCATCGCCAGAATCAGCGCCTCTTCCGGCAGAGCCGGATCCATCAGCGCCAGTGAGGTATAGAGATCTTCTTTCTGGCGTAACAGTTCACGGGCGCTGCGCATGCCGAGCATTTTCACCAGATTACGCAGTGTCGCCGCATCCGGCGGGTTTTCAAGATAGAGCACCACCTGCGGCTCCACGCCTTTCTCCTTCAGCAGATTCAGCGTCTCACGGCTTTTGGAACAACGCGGGTTGTGATAAATCGTGACGGCGTCAGACATCATTACTCCTTACATTTTGCTGTACGGACGGAAGCGTTCCTGCAACTGGCGGAACTGGTCGATACGCGCGTCGTAGCGTGCCTGTTGCAGACTTCCGAGTTTCACCTGCGAGCTGGCGCTGCTCAGCAGGGAAATGGCTTGATCAAGACGACCCACCAGCGCCATGTTTTCAGCGCGCGCGGCCAGTTCCTGATCACGATTGCCCAGCGCCGCTTCCGCCTGCGCCAGTAAATCCCAGCCGTTGGTGTCGTCTTTATTGTTAAAAGTATAGCGGTTGAGAAGGGTCACGGCTTCAGCCGGTTGACCGCCTTCCATATACGCGTTGGCCAGGTTCAGCTGCAATACCGGATTGTTGCGCAGGTCGCGCGCGTTTTTCAGACGGTTAATGGCTTCGCCGGTTCTTTTCTGCCCGAGATCGATATCGGTCGCCAGATCGAGATACCAGGGGTTTTGCCCGTCGGCGCTCAGCAGCGGCTGCAGCAGTTTGCTTGCTTCAGCATAATTACTGGTGCCCATCGCCTGTAACGCCCGGCCATACTGGGCGGCGCGCTGTTCGCGTATATTGCCTTTCGCCCAGTTGTCGAGGAGATCGCTGGTCAGCTGGTTTTTACCGGAATTGTACATGCCGAGGGTTCTCGCTTTCGCCATGTAGAAATCTTCAGAAGATTGCACGACAACCGGGCGCATCTGGTTGGCGCGGTTACGCGCATCCGCCAGACGGCTTTCCGGCAACGGGTGCGTCAGCAGCATTTCCGGTGGACGTGTCGAGTAACGGGACTGGTCGAGCAGTTTTTCCATGAACCCTGGCATCGCCTGGGGATCGAACCCGGAGCGTTGCAGCACCTGGATGCCGATGCGATCCGCTTCTTCTTCGTTCTGACGGGTGAAGCTGATCATCCCCTGTTGTGTGCCCGCCAGCGTCCCGGTCAGCGCCGCCATCCCGGCCTGCGGGTTAGCCATCGCCAGTAAAATCGAGCCCAGCGCACCGACCCAGGTCAGTGGCGCGTTGCGCTTCTGGTCTTCCATGGCGCGCGCCAGGTGACGCTGCGTAACGTGGGAAATTTCGTGCGCCATGACCGACGCCAGCTCGCTTTCGGTATCGGCATAGCGGAACAGGGCGGAGTGCAGCACCACGTTACCGCCGAAGAAGGCGAAGGCGTTCAGTTCGTCGTTGTTAATCAGAAAAAAATGGAACGGTGTGCGTACGGAATAGGCGTGCGATACCAGTCGTGTGCCGAGGCTATTGACGTATTGCGTTAACAGCGGGTCGTTAATCAGCGGCGCACTGCCGCGCAGCTGCCGCACATAATAATCTCCCATCTGCATCTCCTGACCAATGGAGAGCGTGCTTCCTGCGGAGGTGCCCATGTCCGGCAACGTATCTGCAGAGTCTGCAAAAGCGGGCAGACATTGACCCAGCGTCAGAGACGCTATCAGCGTCGCCGCCAGTGTCTTTCTCAACTGCGTGAACATAACCTCAATCCTGTAATGTGGGATGTGCCTTTTTGACCGGTGCAAAGCGTGAATGTTCCACCGTTACTCGTCATGGGAGTGTAGCTGTCTGTTAGACGGTTGGAAATCTTCTTTCTGTGACTTTTATTGTTTGTGGCGACGACATTAAAAAGCGGAGTCTTTTTTGTGACATTTCGATACAATTCACGATCTGCAATCCCGCAACGCGTCCTAAGAAGGATTTTATGCTTGAGTTGTTAATGCAGTGGTACCGCCGCCGCTTCAGCGATCCGGAGGCGATAGCGCTGCTGGTCATTCTGCTGGCAGGGTTTGTGATCCTGTTCTTCTTTAACGGTCTTTTAGCGCCGCTGCTGGTCGCCATTGTGCTGGCGTATCTGCTGGAATGGCCAACCATCAGACTTGAGCGTATCGGTTGCTCGCGGCGCTGGGCGACATCCATCGTGCTGGTGCTGTTTGTCGGCATTCTTCTCCTGCTGGCGCTGGTGGTGGTGCCGATCGTCTGGCAGCAGGGTATTAATCTTATTCGCGATATGCCGGGTATGCTCAATCAGCTCATGAGCTATGCCGCGACGCTGCCGCGTCGTTTCCCGGCGCTGATGGACGTCGGGATTGTCGATGTGGTGGCCGAGAATATGCGCAGCCGCATGCTGACCCTCGGCGACTCGGTGGTGAAATATTCGCTGGCGTCATTAGTTGGGTTGCTCACGATCTCCGTTTACCTGGTGCTGGTGCCGCTGATGGTCTTTTTCCTCGTCAAGGATAAAGAGCAGATGCTCAATGCCGTGCGTCGTGTGTTGCCGCGGAATCGCGGTCTGGCCGGGCAGGTGTGGAATGAGATGAACCAGCAGATCACCAACTACATTCGTGGCAAAGTGTTTGAGATGATCGTGGTCAGCATCGCCACCTGGATTGGCTTTGTGCTGTTCGGGCTCAATTATTCGCTGCTGCTGGCGGTACTGGTCGGTTTTTCAGTGCTTATTCCGTACATCGGTATTTTTGTCGTGACGTTCCCGGTTGTGGGCGTGGCGCTGTTCCAGTTTGGTCTCAGCACCGAATTCTGGAGCGTATTCGCGGTATATCTGATTATTCAGGCGCTGGATGGCAACCTGCTGGTCCCGGTCCTGTTCTCGGAAGCCGTTAACCTGCATCCGCTGGTGATTATTCTGTCGGTGGTGATTTTCGGCGGGTTATGGGGATTCTGGGGCGTGTTCTTTGCGATCCCGCTGGCGACGCTCATCAAAGCCGTGGTCCACGCCTGGCCGGATGGCCCGGTGGTTGAGGAATAAAGTAAAAGGCCCGGTACTGTTTACCGGGCCTTTTATCACGCGTTCTCTTTCAGCCAGTTCAGCACTACGTCGTGGTGGTTACTGGTTTTGAAGTCATCGAAAACGTGCTCAATTTTGCCGTCTGCATCAATCAGAAAACTGATGCGGTGGATGCCATCATAGGTTTTCCCCATGAAGGACTTTTCTCCCCACACGCCAAATTGTTCGCAGACCTGATGGTCTTCATCGGAGAGCAACGTAAAGTTCAGCAGCTCTTTTTCTGCAAAGCGGGAGAGTTTTTCAGGTTTATCGGTGCTGATGCCCAGCACTTCAACGCCTGACTTTTTCAAATCATCCATATTGTCGCGCAGACCACAGGCCTGAACCGTACAACCTGGGGTCATTGCTTTTGGGTAAAAATAGACCAGAACACGCTGTCCCTGGAAGTCGGTCAAATTTACTTGCTCACCGTCCTGATCGGGCAAGCTAAATTTCGGTGCGATGTCACCGGCTTTCAGTGGGTTCATTACTCAACTCCATCTTGTTCATCATGCTGTGAATAATTGACGATGCTTATACTGCCTTGTGCATTCAGTTCTGTACATAGTGCTTTAAACGCTTGCTCGATATTTGAGACTTCCTGCGACGCAGGGCTGTGCGCTGTGATTTGAATGAATAACTGCGCGGCGCTGGCGTTCTCGCCCGGTTGTGTGCGGGAAACCAGTTCCGCAATATTGGTGTTGTACGTATCGAACAATGCCGTAAAACGCTCGATGATGTGCGGCGAATCCGGCACCTCTACCTGCACCCAGACGGTGGATGGCAATGCCTGACGCGGACTTGCGGTAGTGCGTTTCATCACGATCAGCAGGTCCAGTTCCGCGCCCTTCAACGGTAATGTTGATTCGATCAGGGTAATGGCATTCCAGCTGCCGGAAAGCAGCATAATAAAGGTGAACTCATCGCCAAGCATCGCCAGACGGCTGTCTTCAATATTGCAGCCGCAGCTGCTGACATGGCGGGTGATTGTATTCACGATACCTGGGCGGTCGGCGCCCAGTGCAGTAATCACCAGATAGTGTTGTGATGAGGCTGTCAAACCTGTTCTTCCTGTAAAAGGTGCGGTAATCATAAGGAAAGCATAAAAAAAACCGGCATACAACATTCAGAACGGCTCTGGTCGCTTGCTTTTATTACGGGACCAAACGTACCATTGAAACTCTTGTCTGCACGTCTGCTCAGAGGATGGCCCATGTTCACGGGAAGTATAGTTGCGGTTATCACGCCGATGGATGAAAAAGGTAATGTCGATCGGCTTAGCCTGAAAAAATTGATTGATTACCATGTCGCCAATGGAACCACGGCGATCGTTTCGGTGGGCACCACCGGAGAATCCGCCACATTAAGCCACGAAGAACATGGCGATGTGGTCATGATGACGCTGGATCTGGCAGACGGGCGCATTCCCGTGATTGCCGGAACGGGAGCCAATGCAACCGCAGAGGCGATCAGCCTGACTCAGCGTTTCAATAACAGCGGCATCGTTGGCTGCCTGACGGTCACGCCGTACTACAACCGTCCGACGCAGGAAGGGCTGTTCCAGCACTTCAAAACCATCGCTGAACATACTGACCTGCCGCAAATTCTGTATAATGTGCCGTCGCGTACCGGCTGCGATATGCTGCCTGAGACCGTGGGTCGCCTGGCAGAAGTAAAAAATATTGTCGGTATTAAGGAAGCCACGGGGAACTTAAGTCGTGTTCACCAGATCAAAGAGCTGGTTTCAGATGACTTTATCCTGCTGAGCGGTGATGATGCCACGGCGCTGGACTTCATGCAGTTGGGCGGTCAGGGCGTTATTTCGGTAACGACCAACGTGGCAGCGCGTGACATGGCGGAAATGTGTAAACTGGCCGCTGAAGGTAAGTTTGCTGAAGCGCGTGTCATCAATCAGCGTCTGATGCCACTGCACAATAAATTATTTGTCGAACCCAATCCGATCCCGGTGAAATGGGCCTGTAAGGAATTGGGACTTGTAGCAACCGACACGCTGCGCCTGCCGATGACGCCGATTACCGACAACGGTCGTCACATCGTCGCCAGTGCGCTTAAGCACGCCGGTCTGCTGTAAAGTTTAGGGAGATTTGATGGCTTACTCAGTACAGAAGTCGCGCCTGGCGAAGGTTGCGGGTATTTCGCTTGTTCTGCTCCTCGCGGCCTGCAGCTCTGATTCGCGCTACAAGCGTCAGGTTAGCGGTGATGAATCCTATCTGGAAGCAACACCGCTTGCTGAACTTCATGCGCCTGCCGGTATGATCCTGCCGCTTCAGAACGGCGACTATAACATTCCTGTTGCCCGCGGTAATGGCGCAGTGGGTAAAGCGCTGGACATCCGTCCGCCGGCACAGCCGTTGGCGCTGGTAAGCGGTGCCCGTACCCAATTCACCGGCGACACGGCCACGCTGTTAGTGGAAAGCGGTCGTAGCGGTTCGCTGTGGCCTCAGGTGGTGAGCATTCTTCAGGCGAAGAACTACACCATCACCAAGCGTGATGACGCCTCGCAGACGTTGAGCACGGACTGGGTTGACTGGAACCGTCTTGATGAAGACGAGCAGTACCGTGGTCGCTATCAGGTCTCTGTCAAACCACAGGGTTATCAGCAGTCGGTTGTCGTCAAACTGCTCAACCTTGAACAGGCTGGCAAACCGGTTGCCGACGCTGCCTCCATGCAGCGCTACAGCACTGAAATGCTGAACGTGATCTCTTCGGGCCTCGATCAGAACGCGACTAACGCGCAGAACGCCGCTCAGGGCCGCGATGGCGCCGCCTTTGACGTGCAGAGCGCCGCCGATGACACCGGCTTGCCGATGCTGGTCGTTCGCGCGCCGTTTAATCAGGTATGGGACCGTCTCCCGGCAACGCTGAAGAAAGTGGGCATGGAAGTGACCGATCGCACCCGTTCTCAGGGTAGCATCGCAGTCACCTACAAACCGCTCTCCGACGGCAACTGGCAGGAACTGGGCGCCCGCGATCCGGGTCTCGTCTCCGGCGACTACAAGTTGCAGGTAGGTGACCTCGATAACCGCAGCAGCCTGCAGTTCATCGACCCGAAAGGCCACACGTTGACGCAGTCTCAGAATGACGCCCTGGTGTCCGTATTCCAGGCCGCATTCAGCAAGTAATACAACAGGGCTGGCGCAATCCAGCCCTTTTTTCTGTATAGTGACGCAAACGTGTGCGTCGGCAGAAAAACGCCATTTTTATCACTTTATTTGAGTGGAGTAACAAAAGATGCAAAAGAAAGCTGAGTTGTATCGCGGCAAAGCGAAAACCGTTTACAGCACGGAAAATCCGGATCTGTTGGTGCTCGAATTCCGTAACGATACGTCAGCAGGGGATGGCGCGCGCATTGAACAGTTTGACCGCAAAGGGATGGTGAATAACAAGTTCAACCATTTCATTATGACCAAACTCGAAGAGGCGGGCATCCCGACTCAGATGGAAGCTCTGTTGTCTGATACCGAATGTCTGGTGAAAAAACTCGAGATGGTACCGGTTGAGTGCGTGGTGCGTAACCGTGCCGCAGGCTCGCTGGTGAAGCGTCTGGGCATTGAAGAGGGCATCGCGCTGAACCCGCCGTTGTTCGATATGTTCCTGAAGAACGACGCCATGCATGATCCGATGGTCAACGAGTCTTACTGCGAAACCTTTGGCTGGGTGAGCAAAGAGAATCTGGCACAGATGAAAGCGCTGACTTACAAAGCCAACGATGTGCTGAAAAAACTGTTCGATGACGCGGGTCTTATCCTGGTCGACTTCAAACTGGAGTTTGGCCTGTTTAAAGGGAAAGTCGTGCTGGGCGACGAATTTTCACCGGATGGCAGCCGTCTGTGGGACAAAGAAACGCTGGATAAAATGGACAAAGACCGTTTCCGTCAGAGCCTCGGAGGCCTGATTGAAGCGTATGAAGAAGTCGCGCATCGTCTTGGTGTGAAGCTCGACTAACCCTTCCTGCCCGAAACTCAGAGGAGAATAATCCATCCTCTGAGTTTTCTCGTTTCGTTTCCTATGGTAATCCGCCGCCGAACCGCCTACGATCTCTCTATTATCAATAAAGAGTTTGAGGTTGTTATGCGCTGGCAAGGTCGTCGCGAAAGCGACAATGTTGAAGACAGACGAAGTGATTCCGGTCCACCGATGATGGGCGGGCGCGGGTTTCGCATTCCCACTGGCAAGGGCGGGATTATTCTGCTGGTGGTGGTGCTCGTCGCGGGTTATTACGGCGTGGATCTCACCGGTCTGCTGACCGGACAGCCGATTTCCCAGCAGTCGACGCAACCCTCTATCAGCCCGAACGATGATGAAGCGGCTAAATTTACCTCGGTCATTCTGGCAACCACCGAAGACACCTGGAGCCAGATCTTCGGACAGTCAGGTAAACAGTATCAGCAGCCGCGTCTGGTGATGTATCGCGGCGCGACCCGTACCGGCTGTGGCACGGGGCAATCGGTGATGGGGCCGTTCTACTGCCCGGCAGACAGCACCGTGTATATCGATCTCTCCTTTTACGATGACATGAAAAAGAAACTGGGCGCGGAAGGTGATTTCGCTCAGGGCTATGTCATCGCGCATGAAGTGGGACACCACGTCCAGAAACTGCTCGGCATTGAGCCGAAAGTGCGGCAGATGCAGCAGGGCGCGTCACAGGCGCAGGTGAACCAGTTGTCGGTGAGAATGGAACTGCAGGCGGACTGCTTCGCGGGCGTCTGGGGCCATAACATGCAGCAGCAGGGCGTGCTCGAAGCGGGCGATCTGGAAGAAGCGCTGAATGCCGCTGAGGCCATCGGTGATGATCGTCTGCAACAGCAGAGCCAGGGGCGCGTTGTGCCGGACAGCTTTACCCACGGTACCTCGCAACAGCGCTACACCTGGTTTAAACGCGGTTATGACGGCGGTGATCCGGCGCAATGTAATACCTTCGGCAAAGGGTTCTGATCCCGCTGATGGAAGCCATTTGCGCACTGACCGCGCGCATGAAACAGGAAGGCATTCGTCGCCTGCTGGTTATCAGTGGTGAGGCGGCGTGGAGCCTGCAACAGGCGATGGCGCTGCAACAACAACTGCCTGGCGACTGGTTGAAGGTCGGGCCGCAGGCGTTGCCTGAACCCTGGTGCCCGCAAGGCGCGCTGGCAAAGCTGCTCGGGCGCGAATTTCACCATGCCATTTTTGATGCCCGCCGCGGCTTTGACGCTTCGGCATTCGCCGCGCTCGCCGGGACGCTGAAGGCAGGAAGCTGGCTGGTGCTGCTGACGCCGCCCTTTGACGTCTGGCCGCAACAACCTGATGACGATGCGCGTCGCTGGAGCGAATCCTCACAACCGCTTCCCACTCCTCATTTTGTTCACCATTTCTGCCGCACGCTGACAGATGATCCGCAGACGCTTATCTGGCGTCAGTCGCGGCCGTTACCCATTCCGGACTACCCGGCGAGAGAAACGTGGCACCCGGCAAACGGTGAGCCGGAAGCTGAACAAGCGGCGATCCTCGCGCAACTGGCAGACTGCCCGCCGGGCGTGGTCGCCGTGACGGCGGAACGCGGGCGGGGGAAATCGGCGCTGGCGGGGATGCACATTCGCCAGCTTACGGGAACGGTCATCGTCACCGCACCCGCACGTGGGGCGACAGACGTCATGGCCGCCTTTGCCGGTGAGCGGTTCCGCTTTATCGCGCCGGATGCGCTACTGGCGTCGCAAGAGCACGCTGACTGGCTGATCGTCGATGAAGCGGCGGCTATCCCCTCGCCGGTGCTGCAAAAGCTGGTAGCGCGCTTCCCACGCACGCTGCTGACGACCACGGTGCAGGGTTATGAAGGCACCGGGCGGGGTTTTCTGCTGAAGTTCTGCGCGCGCTTTACTCATCTTCGCCAGTTGACCCTTTCCCGCCCGATTCGCTGGGCGCAGGGTTGCCCGCTGGAAGCGGTCATCAGCAATGCGCTGTTGTTCACCGATGACAGTCTCACCCATCTTCCGGCAGGCGAGCTGCGTTATGACAGCGTGGAGCCCGCAGCCTGGCAAACGCAACCGGCGCTACCTGCCGCCATGTATCAATTGCTTTCCAGCGCTCATTACCGGACCTCGCCGCTGGATTTACGCCGCATGATGGACGCTCCCGGGCAACATTTTGCCTGCGCCCGCAGCGACGCGGGGCTGGCGGGTGCGCTGTGGCTGGTTGATGAAGGCGGGCTGAGCGATGACCTCAGCCGCGCCGTCTGGGCCGGGTATCGTCGTCCGCGCGGCAACCTGGTGGCGCAGTCGCTGGCAGCGCATGGCGGAAGCCCACTGGCCGCGACGCTTATCGGACGACGCATTACGCGCATTGCGGTGCATCCGTCCCGCCAGCGTGAAGGTATCGGTCAGGCGCTGGTGGCGCGCGCCAGAGCGGCGGCGCAGGGCTGCGACTATCTCTCCGTCAGCTTTGGCTACACCACGGAGTTGTGGCGTTTCTGGCAACGCTGTGGTTTTACGCTGGTTCGCATGGGCGCGCATCGTGAAGCGAGCAGCGGCTGTTACACGGCAATGGCGCTCCTGCCACTCACGGAAGCAGGCGAACGGCTCACTACCCACGAACATCAGCGTTTGCGCCGCGACGGGCAGTGGCTCGCTCCCTGGATCGACGAAAAGCTGCCGCTGCCTGCGTCATCCGACACTATGCTTAGTGATAATGAGCTTAGTGATGATGACCGGGATGAGCTGGCGAGTTTCGCCTGGGCGCACCGGCCATTCATCTCTGCCGTCGGCAGTCTGCATCGCCTGGCGCTGGCGGTCGATTTGCCGATTCCGCTGTTGCGGGGGCGATTGCAGCGACAGAGCGAAGAGCAGCTGTGTTCCGCTGCCGGGCTGAGCGGACGTAAAGCGCTGCTGGTGCAGCTACGTCATGAAACAGCGCAGGCGCTGATGGCGCTTGATGCGCAGCGGGCCAGTCAGTTACAACGCCAGGTGCAGCAACTGCAATTTTTTTAACGAACTCATTCAGTTAAATGGCATGGTCATTTTTCGGCTGAGTTCTACAATGGCAGGCACTAAGGAGACCGTTATGAAACACGAACATTTTGTCGTCCAGAGTCCTGCTAAACCCGCGCAACAACTGCTGCTGTTGTTTCACGGCGTGGGTGATAACCCGGTTTCGATGGGCGAGATTGGCAGCTGGTTTGCGCCGTTATTCCCGGATGCGTTGATCGTCAGTATTGGCGGCGCAGAGCCGGGCGGCGTTGCGCCGGGGCGTCAGTGGTTTTCGGTACAGGGGATAACGGAAGAGAGTCGTCAGGCGCGCGTGGATGCCATCATGCCGACCTTTATCGATGTCGTGCGTTACTGGCAGAAACAGAGCGGCGTCGGGCCGCTGGCAACGGCGCTGATCGGCTTCTCACAAGGGGCGATCATGGCACTGGAAGGGGTGAAAGCCGAGCCGAATCTGGCCTCGCGGGTGATCGCCTTTAATGGCCGTTTCGCGACTCTGCCGACGGCTGCCACCACTGCCACGACGGTGCATTTGATCCACGGCGGTGAAGACCGGGTGATTGAGCTGTCACACGCGGTCGCGGCTCAGGACGCGTTGCTGAACGCCGGTGGCGACGTCACGCTGGATATCGTCGACGATCTTGGTCACGCCATTGATGATCGCAGCATGCAACTGGCGCTCGACCATCTGCGCTATACCGTGCCGAAGCACTATTTCGATGAAGCGCTGAGCGGCGGTAAGCCCAACGACGACGATATTATTGAACTGTTATGATTGTTTTGCCCGGCAGGCGAAGCGCCGCCGGGCAACATTCACTTCTTCGGCTGGTCTTTGTCCGGCCAGTCGTCGTCGTCATCCCACTTGTCGTTAAAATCACGATGCGGGGGAAGCTCCGGTTTGTTGGCAAGAAACTTCTTGTGGTCGACCCGGCTGAGATCTTTAATCACGTTAATGATGACCCCCACCAGAAACACCAGCACCAGTATCCACCAGTATTTTGCCAGCCATTCCATGTGCGTTACCTCTTAAGTCAAAATTATTAAGCGACGAGCTGTTCCATGATGCGCTGATACATGCGGGCAAGTAGCTGAAGATCGGCGGCGTTAACGCATTCATTAATTTTATGAATGGTCGCGTTCACCGGCCCAAGCTCAACCACCTGCGCGCCCATCCGCGCGATGAAACGTCCGTCGGATGTTCCGCCCGTGGTCAGCAACTGTGGCTTAATTTCATTATAGTGCTCAATGGCATTGACCACCGCATCCACCAGTTTTCCGCGTTCAGTCAGGAACGGTTGACCGGAAAGCCACCAGTCAACAGTGTAGCGCAGCTGATATTTTTCCAGCAGGGCGACGACCTGTGCTTTGATCATCTCATCGGTCAGCTCGGTACTGAAACGGAAGTTGAACTGGACGAACAGATCGCCAGGGATCACGTTGTTGCTGCCGGTACCGGCCTGAATATTAGCAATCTGCATGCTGGTCGGCGGGAAGAATTCATTACCATGATCCCACTCAATGCCCACCAGCTCGGTCAGCCACGGCGCGGCGCGGTGTACCGGGTTATCGGCGAGATGCGGATAGGCCACGTGACCCTGCACGCCGTGAATCGTCAGGTTACAGGTCAGAGAGCCGCGACGACCATTTTTGACCACATCGCCAACCACCGCAGTGCTGGACGGCTCGCCCACCAGGCAATAGTCAAGACGCTCGCGGCGCTCCATCAGTGCTTCAACCACTTTCACCGTGCCGTTTTTCGCCGAGGCTTCTTCATCAGAGGTGATAAGAAACGCCAGACGACCATTGTGGTTCGGATGCTGGGCGACGAAACGTTCGGCGGCAACCACCATCGCCGCCAGCGAACCTTTCATGTCAGCGGCGCCGCGGCCAAACAGCATGCCGTCGCGGATCGTCGGTTCAAACGGCGGGTTGATCCAACGGTCGGCATCACCCGCCGGGACGACATCAGTGTGACCGGCAAATGCCAGCGTTTCGCCTTTTCCGCGCCAGGCCCAGAAGTTCTGGGTATCGCCAAAGTCGAGATGTTCGACGGTAAAGCCAATATTACGCAGGCGTTCAATCAGTAACGCCTGACACCCCGCATCATCGGGGCTGAGAGAGGGGCGGCGAATAAGCTGTTGGGCCAGCTCGATGACCGGGCACGACATAGACTACACCTCATATAAAAAAGTCATCATTCTTCAGGAATGATTCTGAAAATGGGTCTGGTAACTGGAATCGCTGAAACCCAGCAGCATAGGCTGACCGGGCGCGCAGAGCAATGGGCGTTTGATGATTGCTGGCATTTCGAGCATTAACGCCGCGGCTGCATCGGCGTTGTCAATCCCGGCGCGTACGGATTCGTCCAGTTTTCGCCAGGTGGTGCCGCGAGTGTTCAGCAGCGCTTCCCAGCCTGATTCTGCGATAAAACTGCGTAATAATGCATCATCCAACCCGTCAACGCGGTAGTCGTGGAAGCGGTAATCTATCTGATGCGCTTCCAGCCAGCGGCGGGCTTTTTTTATGGTGTCGCAGTTTTTGATGCCGTACATGACGATCATGGTTAATCCTTTTGTGTTTAAGCAGGTGAATTTGTCAGATTATTCGAATAGTAAGGACGCGAAGAATAATACCTGAAAGTATTATCAGGGCATAATTTCTGATTAAGCGTTGCATGATAATGCAGCATTAAAAATAGGTACAAGTGTACGCTGAAAAAAGTCGGATATTTTGCCGGGACAGTATTTCAAAATATTGCTGCAAGTCACAACAAATTTAGCCTGCTCAGGTCATATTTAGCTCACACCAGCACCCGTCGCTGGTTTCGGTAATCACAGTGATTGGTTCAATGATCTTCACATTCACAATCAATTTACGTAGACTACTGAGAATTATAAGAGAGGTCGTTATGATTGAACGTGAACTGGGGAACTGGAAAGACTTTATTGAAGTTATGCTTCGTAAATGATTCCGGAAAGAAAAGCAATAGTACAGAATATGTAAAAAATTCTGACTTAAATCGAATTCGATAAAAGGCGACCCGTTAAAGGTCGCCTTTTTTGATATATATTCTGAATAATAAAAGAAGGCGACCCGAAAGTCGCCTGGTGTTTATTTTTGCCGTTCACGTAACGGGAAGCGTCGCCGTACCAGCACGAAGAACAACGGCACGAAGAAGATGGCCAGAATGGTCGCGGAAATCATCCCGCCCATTACGCCAGTGCCCACCGCATGCTGACTGCCGGAACCGGCGCCGGTACTGGTCGCCATTGGCAGCACGCCGAAGATAAAGGCCAGCGAGGTCATCAGAATCGGGCGCAGACGCTGACGGCAGGCTTCCAGCGTGGCGGTCAACAGATCTTCCCCTTTCTCATTCCTTTCGTTAGCGAATTCCACAATCAAAATGGCGTTCTTCGCCGACAGGCCGATAACCGTCAATAACCCAACCTGGAAATAGACGTCGTTTTCCAGCCCGCGCATCCAGGTCGCCAGCAGCGCACCGATAACCCCCAGCGGCACCACCAGCATGACGGAGAACGGTACCGACCAGCTCTCATACAGCGCCGCCAGGCAGAGAAAAACCACCAGCAGGGAAAGGGCATACAGCGCCGGTGCCTGTGCGCCGGACAAACGTTCCTGATAGGACATCGCAGTCCATTCGAGGCCGAAACCGCCCGGAAGCTGGCGAACCAGGTTTTCCATAATATCCATCGCGGTACCGGTACTGACGCCTGTCGCCGCTTCACCCACCACTTCGACCGCCGAATAACCGTTGTAACGCTCAAGACGCGGTGAGCCGGTTTCCCAGTGCGAGGTGGCAAAGGAAGAGAAGGGCACCATGGTGCCGCTGGCGTTACGCACATACCAGCGACCAATATCGTCAGGCAGCATGCGGTATTTGGCGGCAGACTGCACATAGACTTTCTTCACGCGACCGCGATCCATAAAGTCGTTCACATAGCTCGACCCCCACGCAGTTTGCAGTGTGTCGTTGATATCATCAATGGACACCCCAAGCGCCTGCGCTTTGCGCTGATCGATATCGATCTGCAACTGCGGGCTGTCATCCAGACCGTTGTGCCGCACGCGCGTCAGACGGTCATCTTTGGCGGCCAGTTCCAGAAGCTGGTCACGCGCGGCCATCAGCGCGTCATGCCCGGCTCCGGCATGATCCTGAAGCTCCATATCAAAGCCCGCCGAACTGCCCAGCCCGCTGATCGCCGGTGGGTTGTTGGCAAAGACGCGCGCTTCGTTGATCTGCGCGAAGGCTTTTGTTGCCCGTTCGATGATGGCAAACGAGGTGCCGGTTTTGCTGTCACGCTCGTCCCAGTCTTTCAGGCGGATAAACATACGTGCGACGTTCTGGCCGTTACCACCAGGGCCGGAACCGACGGTGGCGAAAATCGAGTTCACATTGTCTTTTTCATGGCTGAAGAAATAGTCCTCAACTTTTTCCACCACTTTCAGCGTCTGCTGCTGCGTCGAACCGCTTGGCAACTGAATAGAGGTGAGGAACATACCGCGGTCTTCCTGTGGCAGGAAAGAGGTCGGCAGGCGCAGGAACAGCACCACCATGGCGGCCAGCAGCAGAACGTAAATCAGCATCCAGCGCAGGCTACGGTGCAGAATTTTACCGACGTACGTTTCGTAACGGCGCGCGTTGGCGTTGAAATGGCGGTTGAACCAGCCGAAGAAACCGCGCTGACCGTGATGCTCGCCCTTGTGAAGCGGTTTGAGCAGCGTGGCGCAGAGCGCTGGCGTCAGGATCATCGCCACCAGCACCGACAGCACCATCGCGGAAACAATGGTGACCGAGAACTGGCGGTAAATTGCCCCGGTAGTGCCGCCAAAGAAAGCCATCGGAATGAATACCGCCGACAGCACCATCGCAATCCCCACCAGTGCGCCCTGGATCTGGCCCATCGATTTCCGCGTGGCATCGCGCGGCGACAGGCCTTCCTCACTCATAATACGTTCCACGTTTTCCACCACCACGATCGCGTCGTCCACCAGCAGGCCGATGGCGAGCACCGTGGCGAACATGGTGAGGGTGTTAATGCTGTAGCCGAAGGCATAGAGAATGGCGAACGTCCCCAGTAGCACCACCGGAACGGCGATGGTCGGGATAAGCGTGGCGCGGAAGTTTTGCAGGAACAGGTACATCACCAGGAAGACCAGCAAAATCGCTTCCAGTAGGGTTTTCACCACATCGGTAATCGACGCTTTGACGAACGAAGTGGTTTCATAGGCGATTTTGTATTCCAGCCCATGGGGGAAATACTCTGACAGCTCGTTAAGCCGCGAGATAACGCGCTCCGCCGTCGCCATTTCGTTGGCGCCGGAGGCGAGCTTAACCCCCAGCCCGGACGCCGCGTTGCGGTTGTAGCGGCTCAGGTAGTCATATTTCTCCGCCCCCATCTCGACAGTAGCGACATCGCCGAGCGTCACGACAGAGCCGTCCTGATTCACCCGCAGGGTGATGTCGCGGAACTGCTGCGGCGTCTGCAACAGCGACTGCGAGTTGATCGTCGCGTTCAGCGCCTGTTTGTCCACTGACGGCGTACCGCCTAACTGACCAACGGCGATCTGTGCATTCTGAGAAGAGATAGCGTCGGTGACGTCCTGTGTCGTCATCTGCACGCTGTTGAGTTTGGTTGGATCGAGCCAGATCCGCATGGAGTACTGCGAGCCATAAGCGTCGATGTCGCCGACGCCGTTAACGCGGCTCAGCGGATCCTGAATGTTACTGGCGACATAGTCGGCGATATCCTGCTTATCCATACTGCCGTCCGTCGACACGAAGGCGATGGTCAGGATGTTGGTATCACCGGTTTTACGTACGGTGACCCCTTGCGTCTGCACCGCCTGCGGGAGTTTACGCATCGCCGACTGCAACTGGTTTTGTACCTGCTGTACGGCCTCATCCGGATCGGTCCCTGCGGCGAAGTTCAGCGTAACACTCGCCTGACCCGTAGAGCTGCTCTGTGACGACATGTACATCAGGTTATCGAGACCGGTCATGTTCTGCTCGATCACCTGTGTCACGGTATTTTCCAGTGTCTGTGCGGAAGCGCCCGGGTAGTTGGCGTTGATGCGTACGTTAGGCGGCGCAAGGTCGGGATATTGCTCCACCGGTAACGAGAAAATGGCCAGCGTGCCGGTTAAGCACAACAGAATGGCCAGAACCCAGGCAAAAATGGGGCGATCAATAAAGAAATTCGCCATTGCAATCAGGACCTCATAATGCGTGTTTTATTGTTATCACGTTGGTCGTCACACTGTAGCCGCAAGGGCTGAAGCAATCGTGGAGAAAAAAAGGAGATAGTGTAAATAATCATGCGTCTTTACCGCGTGTCCATACAAAACTGATCTTCTCCACGAAAACCCCTTGTAGCATGGTGACTGAAACGTAGTTTCATTGAAGCGGAAATTTTTTGATCTGCCACAGGTAACCGGGAATTAATGCCCTTTTATGGGCAAATGAACATTGTCGGCCCTGCGATCGTCGGTTAATACAATAGCCTTATCAGGTGAAGGCTAAATGTCAGGGATACTATGAACCGATTTATTGTGGCAGACAGCCAGAAATGCATTGGATGCCGCGCATGTGAAGTGGCCTGCGTGATGGCGCATAACGGTGAAGCGCATGTTTTGACGCCAGCGCGTTTCCGGCCACGGATCACCGTGGTTAAAAATGAAACGCAGCGCAGTGCGGTCACCTGCCATCATTGTGAAGACGCGCCCTGCGCGCGTAGCTGCCCGAATGGCGCCATCAGTCTGCACAATGACAGCGTGCAGGTGAATCAGGAAAAGTGCATTGGCTGCAAATCCTGCGTGGTGGCCTGCCCGTTCGGCACGATGCAGGTGGTGGTGACGCCAGTCGCTGCCGGAAAAGTAAAAGCCAGCGCGCACAAGTGCGATCTCTGTATTGATCGCGAAAATGGCCCGGCCTGCGTGGAGAATTGCCCGGCGGATGCCCTGCAGGTATTCAGCCATGACGCCCTGACCACGCTCTCCCGCCAGCGCCGTTTGCGGACGGTGCGCCAGGAAACGCAGTCCTGGCATGCCGCGGCACCCGCTGTTGCTCCCATCACGCTCGCTGAAAAAATGGCGAAAACGGCTCCCCGTTTTGAGCCGGACAAGCTCGACCTGGCGTCGCGGAAAACCAGTTTTGCCGAGATTTATCTGCCGTTTCGCGATGAGCAGGCCCGGCAGGCGTCGCTGCGCTGCCTGAAATGCGGCGAACACAGCGTCTGCGAATGGACGTGCCCGCTGCATAACCATACTCCCCAGTGGGTTGAACGCGTGAAGGCCGGTGATATCGACGGCGCGGTGGTGCTCTCTCATCAGACCAACTGCCTGCCGGAGATTACCGGGCGCGTCTGCCCACAGGACCGGCTCTGCGAAGGCGCCTGTACGCTGCGCGATACGCATGGCGCGGTGTCGATCGGCAACATCGAACGTTACATTTCTGATCAGGCGCTGGCGAAAGGCTGGCGGCCCGATCTTTCGCACGTCACCGCGACAGGTAAACGGGTGGCGATTATTGGCGCGGGACCGGCGGGGCTGGCCTGTGCTGATTTGCTGGTGCGCCACGGTATCGAGCCGGTGGTGTTTGATCGCCACCCGGAAATCGGCGGGTTGCTGACTTTTGGCATTCCGGCCTTTAAACTCGACAAATCCCTGCTGGCGCGTCGTCGCGAGATTTTCAGCCAGATGGGTGTGCGCTTTGAGCTGAACTGCGAAATTGGCCGTGACATCCCGCTTCAGACGCTGCTGGACGACTACGACGCGGTGTTTGTCGGCACTGGTACCTATCGCTCGATGAAAGCGGATCTGCCGAACGAAGACGCGCCCGGTGTCTACGACGCGCTGCCGTTCCTGATCGCCAACACCAAACGGGTGATGGGGCTCGAGGCGCTGCCGGACGAACCGTACATCAACACTGCGGGTCTGAATGTGGTGGTGCTGGGCGGGGGCGATACGGCGATGGACTGCGTGCGTACCGCATTGCGTCACGGTGCCAGTAAAGTGACCTGCGCCTACCGCCGCGACGAAGCCAATATGCCTGGCTCGAAAAAAGAGGTGAAGAACGCCCGCGAAGAGGGGGCGGAATTTGAATTCAACGTGCAGCCCGTGACGCTCGAACTGGACGACGCCGGGCAGGTGTGTGGCGTGAAATTGCGGCGTACCCGCATGGGCGAGCCGGATGTAAAAGGGCGTCGTCGCCCGGTGCCCATCGACGGCAGCGAGTTTGTGATGCCAGCCGATGCGGTGATCATGGCGTTTGGTTTCCATCCTCACGGTATGCCGTGGCTGGAACGGCAGGGTGTGCAGGTTGATGACTGGGGGCGCATTGCGGCAAATGTCGAAAGTCGTTATCCCTATCAGACGACTAATCCGAAAATTTTCGCCGGTGGCGATGCGGTGCGCGGCGCGGATCTGGTCGTGACAGCCATGGCGGAGGGGCGTCACGCGGCGCACGGTATCCTCGACTGGCTGGAGGTGAAATTCTCTCACCTGCATTGACGACAAAGGGGTTCCACGGCGTAGTATGGTGATACCTGTTACTGCTGTGGAACCGTTATGTCGCTCACCATTAACGTCATCAAAGATAAAATCCTTTCTGAAAACTATTTCATCCTGCGCAATATCACCTATGAATTAACCCCGGCTTATGGCGAGACCGTACGTCATAAGCGCGAAGTGTACGATCGCGGCAACGGCGCCACTATCCTGCTCTATAACCGTGAAAAGCAAACCGTGGTGCTGGTGCGCCAGTTTCGTGTCGCCACCTGGGTAAACGGCAACGAAGACGGCATGTTGATTGAGACCTGCGCGGGCCTGCTGGACGATGACGAGCCGGAAGTCTGCATTCGCAAAGAGGCCATCGAAGAGACCGGTTTTGCCGTCGGCGAGGTACAGAAACTGTTTGAGCTGTATATGTCGCCCGGCGGCGTGACGGAACTCATCCATTTTTACATTGCGGAATATCACGATGGTCAGCGGGCGAATGCCGGTGGCGGTGTTGAAGACGAAGCCATCGAGGTGCTGGAAATCCCGTTTGCTCAGGCATTGCAGATGGTGAAGCACGGTGAAATCCGTGATGGCAAGGCCGTGATCTTGCTGCAATATTTGCAAAATTCATCATTAATGTCTTGATTTTGTTATAGAAAATAGCCCTGTTTTTATATGGATCTATCCGATAAATCTGATTGAGTGCCACCGCTTCGCCAGTGAAGATACCGTCTCAGTATGTTGATGCTTTTTTCTCCTGGGGTCGTGCCGTTCATGCGCCATCGCGTTTTCCTCTTTTTGCTTTTCGGTTTGCTGCCGACGTCATTGACGTGGGCGGCGCCAGCGCAGCAGGTCTTTACCGACTGGCTGGTGACCTGTAATAACCAGAATTTCTGCGTGGCGCGCAATATCGGATTACACCACGGGCTGGTCATGACCCTGAGCCGCAGCGCGGGAGCGCGCACCGACGCGGCGCTGCGTATCGAACTGGGCGGGCTCGATGAACCGCCCGCCAGTGTTTCTGCCATCGCTTCCCGGCTCATGCTGGACGGTAAACCGCTCAAACCGGGCGGCGAACACTGGCAAATGTCGCCCTGGCAACTCACCACTGGCGATAGCGCCACCATCAACGCCTTTCTTCAGCAGGTGCAGGACGGGCAGGCGATCACCTTAGACAAAGGCTTACAGGCCATTTCCCTGCAAGGGCTGAAGGCCGCGCTGTTGTTCATCGACAGTCAACAAAAGCGCGTGGGCAGCGAAACCGCCTGGATCCGCAAAGGTGATGATCCACCGCTCAGCGTCCCTCCTGCGCCCGCGCTGAAAAGCGTGGCGATAGTCAACCCCACGCCGACGCCGCTCACTCGCGAAGAGAGTAACGATCTGATGGATTACGGTAGCTGGCGGATGAACAACAGCCAGTGTTCGCTTGATCCGATGCGGCGCGAAGTGTGGGTGACGGCGCTGACCGATGACAAAGCGCTGATGATGCTAAGCTGCGAATCCGGCGCTTATAACACCATCTACCGCGCGTGGTTCGTCTCCCGCCAGAAACCCTTTGCGGCACAACCGGTCCGGCTGCGACTGCCGTTCCAGCCTGCCAGTGAGACGCGCGACGTTGAACTGGTCAACGCCTCGTTTGATATCAAAAGCCGTGAGCTGGTGACGCTGGATAAAGCACGCGGGCTGGGCGACTGCGGCGTGACGACACGCTGGCGCTATGATGGTCAGCGTTTCCGTCTGGTCCGCTATGCCGAACAGCCCGAGTGTGATGAGTGGCAGGGGCCAGATGCCTGGCCCACGTTGTGGATCACCCGTTAAGCACTTTTTTCGCTTTCGCGACCACGTTGTCCACGGTAAAGCCGAAGAAGGGGAAGAGCTTATCGGCAGGTGCCGATTCGCCATAACCCGTCATCCCGACAATCGCGCCTTTCAGGCCGACATATTTGTACCAGTAATCGACAATACCCGCCTCAACCGCGACACGTGCGCTGACGTTTGACGGCAATACCGACTCACGGTACGCCTCGTCCTGCGCATCAAACACATTGGTTGAGGGGAGCGATACCACGCGCACGTTCACCCCTTCCGCACGCAATTTTTCGGCCGCCAGCACGGTGATCTCCACTTCCGAACCGGTGGCAATCAGAATGATGTCCGGCTTGCCACCTGCGTCTTTCAGCACATAACCGCCTCGCGTAATCTCCTTCACCTGTTGCGGCGTGCGCTCCATCTGGGTGAGGTTTTGCCGCGACAGGATCAGCGCCGTAGGGCCGTCGTGCCGCTCCACTGCCGCTTTCCACGCCACTGCCGTTTCAACCTGATCGCAGGGGCGCCAGGTACTGAAATTCGGTGTCAGGCGCAGGCTGGCGAGCTGTTCTACCGCCTGGTGCGTCGGACCATCTTCGCCGAGCCCGATGGAATCATGGGTATACACCATAATCTGCCGCGCTTTCATCAGCGCTGCCATTCGGGCGGCGTTACGGGCGTATTCCACGAACATCAGGAACGTCGCGGTATAAGGGACAAAACCGCCGTGATGGGCGATACCGTTGGCGATGGCCGTCATCCCGAACTCGCGCACGCCATAGTGGATGTAGTTGCCCGCCGGATCGTCCTTCAGCGAGACGGAATTTTTCCAGATGGTCAGGTTGCTGGGCGCCAGATCCGCCGAGCCGCCAAGCAGTTCCGGCAACAGCGGGCCGTAGGTATTGAGGGCGTTTTGCGACGCTTTGCGGCTGGCGATTTTCGCCGGTTCCGACTGCATTTTCTCAATGTACGCCTGCACCGTCTGCGACCAGTTTTCCGGCAGACCGCCGCTCATGCGACGCGTAAATTCCGCAGCCAGTTCCGGGTGCGCTTTTTCGTAGGCCGCCAGTTTCTCTTTCCACGCCTGTTGGGCTTTTTCGCCTTTTTCCTGCGCGTTCCAGCCCTGATAAATCTCTTTTGGAATTTCAAACGCCGGGTGTTTCCAGCCCAGTTTCTGCCGTGCCAGTGCGACCTCTTCTTCACCGAGCGCCGCGCCGTGCGCCTCTTCCTTACCGGCTTTATTCGGCGCGCCAAAGCCGATGACGGTGCGGCAGATAATCAGCGAAGGCTTATCTTTCACGCTCTGCGCTTCCAGAATCGCTTTTTTCACCGCCTCCGGATCATGGCCGTCAACATCGTTGACTACATGCCAGTGATAAGCCTCAAAACGTTTTGCCGTGTCGTCGGTAAACCAGCCTTTGGTTTCGCCATCAATCGAAATACCGTTGCTGTCGTAAAAGCCGATGAGCTTACCCAACCCCAGCGTACCGGCGAGGGAACTGACTTCATGGGAAATGCCTTCCATCAGGCAACCATCGCCCATAAAGACCCAGGTGTAGTGATCGACAATGTCATGACCCGGACGGTTGAACTGCGCCGCCAGCGTACGTTCGGCGATAGCCAGCCCGACAGCGTTCGCCAGCCCCTGTCCGAGCGGACCGGTGGTGGTTTCGACGCCCGGGGTATAACCCAGTTCCGGGTGACCCGGCGTTTTTGAATGCAACTGGCGGAAGTTTTTCAGTTCTTCCATCGGCAGGTCATAGCCGGCCAGATGCAGCAGACTGTACAGCAGCATCGAGGCGTGGCCGTTGGAAAGAATAAAGCGGTCACGGTCGTACCAGTGGGGATCGGTGGGATTGTGTTTGAGAAAGTCGTTCCACAGGACTTCGGCGATATCTGCCATGCCCATCGGTGCGCCCGGGTGGCCGGAATTGGCTTTCTGGACGGCATCCATACTTAAGGCGCGAATCGCGTTTGCAAGCTCTCTTCGGGACATAATTCACTCCGTCGCGTTGGTTTAAATTAGCGGTAAACCAGACAAAAAGCATAGCAGACGGGGCTGGCAATGCGGCGAAGACCCGGTAACATAGATAATCAAAATTAATAACAAGCAAACGTTTCTTTCAACAAGTATGGCGGCCATCAAAGTTTACGAATCCGGCAGGAGAGATACTCGGACGTCAGTCGAGGAGACGTAACAGCGCATTTCCAACCAAGAAAACGATACGTGAAAGGAAAATCTAATGGATGACCAGTTGAAACAAAGTGCCCTTGATTTCCACGAGTTTCCGGTTCCGGGGAAAATTCAGGTCTCGCCGACCAAACCCCTCGCCACGCAGCGCGATCTGGCGCTGGCCTATTCGCCGGGTGTGGCAGCACCGTGTCTGGAAATCGAAAAAGATCCGCTGAAAGCTTACAAATATACAGCGCGCGGCAATCTGGTTGCGGTCGTGTCCAACGGCACGGCAGTCCTGGGTCTCGGTAACATCGGCGCGCTCGCGGGTAAGCCGGTCATGGAAGGAAAGGGTGTCCTGTTCAAGAAATTTGCCGGTATCGACGTCTTCGATATCGAAGTTGATGAACTGGATCCTGACAAGTTTATTAACGTTGTTGCTGCCCTCGAGCCAACCTTCGGCGGGATTAACCTCGAAGACATCAAAGCGCCAGAATGTTTTTACATTGAACAGAAGTTGCGCGAGCGCATGAATATTCCGGTGTTCCATGACGATCAGCATGGGACCGCGATCATCAGCACCGCCGCCATTCTTAACGGCCTGCGGGTGATTGAGAAAAAACTCTCCGACGTCCGTATGGTGGTGTCCGGCGCAGGTGCGGCGGCCATCGCCTGTATGAACCTGCTGGTGGCGCTGGGCATGCAGAAACACAACATTGTGGTCTGCGACTCCAAAGGCGTGATTTACAAGAACCGCGAACCGAATATGGCCGAAACCAAAGCGGCTTATGCGGTGGAAGATAACGGTAAACGTACCCTCGACGACGTTATCGAAAATGCGGACATCTTCCTCGGCTGCTCCGGCCCGCGCGTACTGACACCGGAAATGGTCAAGAAAATGGCCCGTGCGCCGCTGATTCTGGCGCTGGCAAACCCGGAGCCGGAAATCCTGCCGCATCTGGCGAAAGAAGTCCGTCCTGACGCTATTATCTGCACCGGCCGTTCTGACTACCCGAACCAGGTCAACAACGTGCTGTGCTTCCCGTTCATCTTCCGTGGCGCGCTGGACGTTGGCGCAACGGCGATCAACGAAGAGATGAAGCTGGCGGCGGTTCATGCTATCGCCGATCTGGCTCATGCCGAGCAGAGCGAAGTGGTGGCCTCAGCGTATGCAGACCAGGATCTGAGCTTCGGCCCGGAATACCTGATCCCGAAACCGTTCGACCCGCGTTTGATTGTCAAAATTGCACCGGCAGTGGCGAAAGCGGCGATGGATTCCGGCGTGGCAACGCGTCCGATTGCGGACTTCGACGTTTACATCGATAAGCTCAGTGAATTCGTCTACAAAACCAACCTGTTCATGAAACCGATTTTCTCGCTGGCGCGCAAAGATCCGAAGCGTGTGGTGCTGGCAGAAGGGGAAGACAGCCGCGTGCTGCATGCCACGCAGGAGCTGATTACCCTCGGCCTGGCGAAACCGATCCTTATCGGTCGCCCGAGCGTGATCGAAATGCGTATTCAGAAACTCGGTCTGCAGATCAAACCGGGCGTTGATTTTGAAATCGTCAACAATGAGTCCGACCCGCGTTTCAAAGAGTACTGGAGCGAGTATTACCAGCTGACGAAACGCCGCGGTGTCTCTCAGGAGCAGGCGCAGCGGGCGGTGATCAGCAACACCACGGTAATTGGCGCGCTGATGGTATTGCGTGGCGAAGCCGATTCGCTGATCTGCGGCACCATCGGGGACTATCACGAGCACTTCAGCGTGATCCAACAGCTGTTTGGCTATCGTGACGGAATTCATACCGCGGGTGCGATGAACGCACTGCTGCTGCCGAGCGGCAACACCTTCATTGCTGATACCTACGTCAACGACGATCCGACGCCGGAACAGCTGGCGGAAATCGCGCTGATGGCGGCGGAAACCGTGCGTCGCTTTGGTATTGAACCGCGCGTGGCGTTGCTGTCGCACTCAAACTTCGGTACCTCAGATTGCCCGGCGGCGCTGAAAATGCGTAAAACGCTGGCGCTGGTGCGTGAGCGTGCGCCGGATCTGATGATCGACGGTGAAATGCATGGTGACGCGGCGCTGGTCGAAAGCATCCGCAACGAACGCATGCCGGACAGCACCCTGAAAGGCTCTGCCAACATTCTGGTGATGCCAAACATGGAAGCGGCGCGTATCAGCTATAACCTGTTACGCGTCTCCAGTTCAGAAGGGGTGACCATCGGGCCGGTACTGATGGGTGTGGCGAAACCGGTGCATGTGCTGACGCCGATTGCCTCGGTTCGCCGTATCGTGAATATGGTGGCACTGGCGGTGGTTGAAGCGCAGACCCAGCCGCTGTAATTCGCGGCGTCAGATCCAGTCGCGAACTTTCAGAAACTCACACAAGGCAGCCTCCGGGCTGCCTTTTTCGGGTTCGTAATTGTACTCCCAGCGCACCAGCGGCGGCATCGACATTAAAATCGATTCCGTGCGGCCCCCGGTTTGCAGACCGAACAGCGTGCCTCTGTCCCATACCAGGTTAAATTCAACGTAGCGCCCGCGGCGGTAAAGCTGGAATTCGCGTTCACGCTCGCCAAAAGGCATCAATTTTCGACGTTCAACGATCGGCAGATACGCGTCGGCAAAGCCGTTGCCCACCGCCTGCATAAACGCGAAACACGAGTCGAAGTCCGGCGTGTTGAGATCGTCAAAAAACAGCCCGCCAATGCCGCGCTGCTCGTCGCGATGCTTCAGGTAAAAGTAATCGTCGCACCACGTTTTGTAGCGCGGATAGACCTCGTCGCCAAACGGCAGGCAGAGATCGCGGGCAACAGTGTGCCAGTGAACGGCGTCCTCTTCGAAACCGTAAAACGGGGTCAGATCGAACCCTCCGCCAAACCACCAGACCGGCTCCGCGCCCGGTTTCTCGGCGATGAAGAAGCGCACGTTGGCATGGCTGGTGGGGACATACGGATTATGCGGATGCACGACCAGCGACACGCCCATCGCTTCAAAGCTGCGCCCCGCAAGCTCAGGACGATGCGCGGTGGCGGAAGCGGGCATCGCGTCGCCGTGAACATGAGAGAAATTGACGCCAGCCTGTTCGAACACGCCGCCGTTACGCAACACACGACTACGCCCGCCGCCGCCCGCGGTGCGCTGCCAGAGATCTTCAGTAAACCCGTTGCCGTCTGTCGCTGAAAGCTGCTGACAGAGCCTGTCCTGCAGCGTCAGCAACACCGTTTTTACCTGTTGGGCGTCTGGTTTCATTATCATCTCTTCACATGGGCTTTCTGGTTATCAAACCAGTGAAAATAGCTGATGATGCCTGAGGCGATGGCATTAGCAATTTTCTGGCGAAACGCCGTGGTGCCCAGTAACTTTTCTTCATTCGGGTTGGTGATGAACGAGGTCTCTACCAGCACGGACGGCACAGAGGGGGATTTCAGCACCACAAAAGCCGCCTGTTCCGTGTTGCGGCTGTGCAACCGGTGTACTGGCTTAATCTTCTTCAGTATATGCGAGCCAAGCGTCAGGCTGTTTTTAATCGTATCGGTTTGTACCAGATCGAACAGCACTTGCTGCAACAGATGATCCTTATCGAGCGCTTTTTTGCCCGCCAGTTGGTCAACGGCGTTCTCACGTTCGGAAAGGTATTTCGCCATCGCGCTACTGGCGCCGCGGTTGGAAAGGGCGAAAACCGACGCCCCGGCCGCGCTGGGGTTGGTAAAGCCATCGGCATGAATCGACATAAACAGATCCGCGCCGTGCTTATGGGCAATCTCAACACGATCGTACAATGGAATGAATGTATCACCAGTACGCGTTAAGCGGGCGTCGATACCATTGTTGCGCAGGATGGAACGCACGTTTTTGGCAATCGCCAGTACGACATGCTTCTCTTTTGAGCCATTATGCCCGATAGCGCCGGTATCAATGCCGCCGTGTCCGGGATCAAGCACGACAATGCGCTTTGCCCCGGCTTTTTTGGCGGCGGGTTTACTGTGACTGTTGCTGGTTTTCAGTGGCGCTTCTTTCGCGGCGACGGCGTTAGCGATCCCTGATAACGTTAATGCGGCCAGCCCGGCTTTCAGCACCTGGCGGCGCGAAGCGAGTGTTTTTAAAGGTTTAAAAGTGCTCATGCTGCCTGAGTTGTGAAAATTACAGTCCTGATGTTATATCGTATCGCGTATTCCGTTACGACTGTTCATAATGAGAATTGTTTTACTTTTCATTTCAATACGTGACAAACGGCCTATTATGCCATTTTTTTGCGCGGCTGGCGCTGGATATTGGCTGTTTCGGCTGTTCGCGCCATAATCACAGTTTTTAGACCATAAAAGGGCAGGTAAAACCATGGAGATACGGGTTTTTCGCCAGGAAGATTTCGAAGAGGTCATCACCCTGTGGGAGCGCTGCGATCTCCTGCGTCCGTGGAACGATCCTGAAATGGATATCGAACGTAAAGTGAATCACGACGTCAGCCTGTTTCTGGTCGCCGAAGTGAACGGCGAAGTGGTGGGCAGCATTATGGGCGGTTATGACGGCCATCGTGGTTCGGCCTATTATCTCGGCGTGCACCCGGAATATCGTGGACGTGGTATCGCCAACGCACTGCTGAATCGCCTTGAGAAAAAACTCATTGCCCGCGGTTGCCCGAAAATTCAGATCATGGTTCGTGACGATAACGACATGGTGCTGGGAATGTATGAGCGTCTCGGGTATGAGCACGGCGACGTGGAGGTTCTGGGCAAGCGCCTGATTGAAGATGAAGAGTATTGATTTTCTGCCCTCTGATTACGACAGCCACGGTCGTCTGCGGCTGCCGGTGTTGTTCTGGGGCATTCTGCTTCTCCAGGCGCGCACCTGGGTGCTGTTCGTGATGGCCGGGGCATCGCGCCAGCAGGGGGATACGTTGCTGAACCTGTTCTACCCTGACCATGACAATTTCTGGCTGGGGCTTCTGCCCGGCATTCCTGCGGTGCTCGCTTTTCTGCTCAGCGGTCGCCGTCATCAGTTTCCCCGGTTATGGCGGGGGCTCCACGGGCTGTTGATCATCGCCCAACTGGCGCTGCTGCTCTGGCAACCGTTGCTGTGGTGGCAGGGCGACGCGCTGTCCGGCGTTGGTCTGACACTGGTGATCCTCGATGGTTTTTCGCTGTGGTGGCTGCTTTCCAGCCGCCGTTTACGCGCCTGTATTGCTGCTAACGGCACTTTTTAACGTTTAGGGACTCCAACAGACGTTGAACTGACAAGAAAGGATTTGTGAATGAAATCATTACGTTTACTGCTCTGTGTATTTCCCCTGGCGCTGACCGGGTGCTCCACGCTCGGTTCCGTGAACTGGTCGGCGGCTTATCCATGGAACTGGTTCGGTTCTTCCATGGCGGTGACGGGCGAGGGCGTCGGTGAACTGACGGCGGTGACACCGCTGGACGAAAAGGCCGTCAGCGAGGCGCTGGGTGGCGATTACCGTGTGCGCAGCGGAATGAAAACCGCCAACGGCGGCATCGTGCGTTATTTCGAAGCGCTGAAAGATGACAAGGTGGCGCTGGTGATCAATGGCGACTCCGGCACTGTCAGCCGCATTGACGTCCTGGACCGCGACATCGCGTCGGCAGAAGGCGTTAAGGTCGGGACACCATTTAGCGATGTGTTCGATAAAGCCTACGGCAACTGCCAGAAAGCGACCGGCGACGACAGTACGAGCGTTGAGTGTAAAGCCAAAAGCAGCCCGCATATCAGCTATCTCTTTAGCGGTAACTGGAGCGGCCCGGAGAATTTGATGCCGTCTGATGACACGCTGAAAAACTGGCAGGTCAGCAAAATAATCTGGCGTCGTTAAATTGATCTGAACGATCCGCCTGGGCGGCAAAAACAGGTACAATAGCCGCCAACAATGCCACGCTGTCGTGGCATCTTTATTTCAGGAGGAGCGATGTCTCAGGTTCAGAGCGGCATTTTGCCGGAACATTGTCGCGCGGCGATTTGGATTGAAGCCAACGTCAAAGGGGATGTCAACGCCCTGCGCGAGAGCAGCAAACGGTTTGCAGATCAACTGGCGACGTTTCAGGCTAAATTTCCTGATGCGCATCTCGGTGCGGTCGTCGCCTTTGGTCACGACACCTGGCGTACGCTCAGTGGCGGCGTGGGCGCTGAAGAGCTGAAAGATTTCATCCCTTACGGCAAAGGCCTGGCACCCGCGACGCAGTATGACCTGCTGATCCACATCCTTTCCCTGCGCCATGACGTGAACTTCTCTGTCGCACAAGCCGCCGTCGCGGCGTTTGGCGACGCTATCGACGTGAAAGAAGAAATCCACGGTTTCCGTTGGGTCGAAGAGCGTGATCTGAGCGGCTTTGTCGATGGCACAGAAAACCCGGCGGGTGAAGAGACGCGCCGCGAAGTGGCCGTCATCAACGACGGCATTGATGCGGGCGGCAGCTACGTGTTTGTTCAGCGTTGGGAGCATAATCTCAACCAGCTCAACCGCATGAGCATTCATGATCAGGAAATGATGATTGGCCGCACCAAAGAAGCCAATGAAGAGATTGACGGCGACGACCGCCCGGTGACGTCGCACCTGACCCGTGTGGATCTCAAAGAAGACGGCAAAGGGCTGAAAATCGTCCGCCAGAGCCTGCCTTACGGCACCGCCAGCGGCACACATGGCCTGTACTTCTGCGCCTATTGCGCGCGCCTGTATAACATCGAACAGCAATTGCTGAGCATGTTTGGCGATACCGACGGCAAGCGCGACGCGATGCTGCGTTTCACTAAACCGGTAACCGGCGGCTACTACTTCGCCCCGTCGTTAGACCGACTGCTGGCGCTGTAAATACTAAGGGGTTGCCGGTCTGGCAGCCCCTTTTACTGTCACAGCCATCCCTTATCCTGAAACGTCTGCCGCGTGGCGACGTTAAGATCGTAGTGACCCAGCGCTTCCGGTTTCACCCACGCGATCGCCTGAAACTCTTCATTAAACGTCACTTCGCGGTTGCTGCTGACGCAGTCAAACATCAGATACACCATGTAAATCTCTTCCTTACTGCCGTCGGCGTAAGTTTTGATTCGTACATCATCGCGGAAAGTCCACGGGGTGATGTGGGTAATCTCCAGCGCGTCGCCCAGCTCTTCGCGGATCTCACGTCGCAGCGCCTCTTCTATCGTCTCGCCCGGCTCCGTCCCTCCACCGGACAGCGCCCACTGACCGGGAAACACACCGCGATCGGCCGCCATCTGGCACAGCAAATACTCACCGTTATTTTCGATAATCGGACAGACAATAATTCGTTGGCGCATACTTTCCTCGTATGTCATCTTGTTGAGTTAATTCTTGTTATACCACCGGGCAGGACATAAATAATGGATTCTTTCTTTTCTCCGACCGCAAATTGTCGTGTTCGCTGGCAGGATCTCCCCGGCAGCGGCGTTCCGTTGGTTTTTGTGCATGGCCTGGGATGCGCCTCGTCATGTGAGTATCCCCGCGTGGTGGTGGACAGGGCGTTTGGCGGCAGAAGGGCAATCCTGCTGGACTTACCGGGTTGCGGATACAGTGAAAAACCGCAGGACTACCGCTATTCCATTGCTGAACAGGCCTACGTGGTGGCTGAACTGGTGGCGCATCTGGGACTGGAAAGCTGTTTTTTGTATGGTCACAGCATGGGCGGGAGCATCAGCATTGAAGCGGCGGCGTTGCTGGGTGATAAAGTGGCTGGTCTGATCGTCTCAGAACCGAATTTTCACCCTGGCGGTGGTTTCTTTAGCCGTCAGATCTGCAGCTACAGCGAAGCGGAGTTTATCGAGGTCATTTGCCAGCAACTTGTCGCGCAGGATGACAGTCCCTGGGCCGGAAGTCTGGCGGTTGATGCCCCCTGGGCCGTATGGCGCGGTGCGGCGAGCCTGGTGGCCGGTAACGACTGGTTCACCCGGTTTGTCGATTTACCAAAACCCAAACAGCTAATTTTCGGCGAACACTCCCTGCCGGATGACGATTTCTCACGCCTCGACGCTCTCGGCATCTCCACAGTGGTATTGCCGGAATGCGGGCATTCGATGTCATGGGAAAACCCGGCAGCGCTTGCCGCGGCGCTGACAGAATTTTGTGAACAATGATTCGACGGTGATTACACGCTTTTTAGCGCCTCGATAAAACGCGGTTCTTTCTCAAGCAGGTTTAATACCTTAAGCGCGATGCCGGTGGGCACGCGACGGTGGAGTTCCCACGACTGCACCAGGCTAACGCTCGCGCCGACCGCCTGCGCAAATTCAGACTGTTTCATTCCCATGCTGGTACGTAGTTTTTTCACATCCGGAATAGCATGGCGGTGAACATGTTCAGGTGCAGGCTCACACTCACCGTTTTCAATGGCTACCATCTCGTTAACACTGGTGAGCAGATCGTCAAAAAGCCTTTTTTCCATTAATTTATCTCCGTATGGAAAGCGTAAATTGCCGCAGGTAATTCACTTCATCAAAAGAATGGCTTTTGCAATGGCCTGTTTTTCTTTCTCGGTTAAATCATCTTTAACGTTTTTAGGGTATACCATCAGCAGATAGATCCTTGCGCTGCTCAGTTTCAAATAGTAGATAATGCGGACACCGCCACGCTTTCCCGCCACGTTTTTGCGGCTCCACCTGACTTTCTGGCAGCCGCCTGTACCGGCTATGGTATCGCCCTGGTCGTGGTGCTCCAGCAACCAGGTCTGAAACTCGCGAAATTCATCATCCATCATGATGGCGCTTCGAGCCCTGCTGAATGACGGTGTCTCGATAAAAGACAGATACTTCATCATGCGCTTCCATCTCATGACATAACGACTGTAATACGTACCCTGTACGCACACAAGCATTCTGTGAACAATATGTGCGTGGGTTTATACCAGTGCATGCAAGGCATCAAAATGGAATTTATGGCGCGGAGCGTTTTTTCTCTTTGATTTACGAGGCGCTTTCCAGAATGGAGCGGACCACACTGTCGGTGGGCAGGTGTCATATGTTGCACGTTGAGTCTAAGCCGCCTGCTCCCTTATTCTCTTTTCAACTTCTAAATCACCAAACGGTATATAAAACCGTTACAGCTTTAACCCTGGTTATAAATATGATGATCATAGAGTCGTCACATTTCGATAAGGGTGCGCAATGGTCGTTGTTAAATCACTGAAAAAAGGATATCTGGCGCTGGGCGCGTTGGTGCTGCTGGCAGCACAGGCGCAGGCGACGGAGTTGCTCAACAGCTCCTACGATGTTTCACGCGAGCTGTTTGCGGCCCTCAACCCGCCGTTTGAACAGCAGTGGGCGAAAGACAATGGCGGCGACAAGCTGACTATCAAACAATCCCATGCGGGATCTTCAAAGCAGGCGCTGGCGATTCTGCAGGGCTTAAAAGCAGACGTTGTAACTTATAACCAGGTGACTGATGTGCAGATCCTGCACGATAAAGGCAACCTGATCCCGGCTGACTGGCAGACCCGTTTGCCGAACAACAGCTCACCGTTCTACTCCACCATGGCGTTCCTGGTGCGCAAAGGCAACCCGAAGAACATCCACGACTGGAACGATCTGGTGCGTCCGGATGTGAAGCTGATTTTCCCGAACCCGAAAACCTCCGGCAATGCGCGCTATACGTATCTGGCAGCGTGGGGCGCGGCGAACAAAGCGGATGGTGGCGACAAAGCCAAAACCGAACAGTTCATGACTCAGTTCCTGAAAAATGTGGAAGTGTTTGATACCGGCGGTCGCGGCTCGACAACTACGTTCGTTGAGCGTGGGCTGGGCGATGTGCTGATCACCTTCGAATCCGAAGTGAACAACATCCGTAAGCAGTACGAAGAGCAGGGTTTCGAAGTCGTGGTGCCGAAAGTGAATATCCTCGCCGAGTTCCCGGTGGCGTGGGTGGATAAAAATGTCAAAGCCAACGGTACTGAGAAAGCAGCGAAAGCGTACCTGAACTGGCTTTACAGCCCGCAGGCGCAGACCATCGTCACCGATTATTACTACCGTGTGAACAACCCGGAAGTGATGAACAAGCTGAAAGATAAATTCCCGCAGACCGAACTGTTCCGCGTGGAAGACCAGTTTGGCGCCTGGCCTGAGGTGATGAAAACCCATTTTGCCAGTGGCGGCGAGCTGGACAAGCTGCTGGCGGCGGGGCGTAAGTAATGTTTGCAGTCTCATCCCGGCGTGTGCTGCCGGGCTTTACCTTAAGCCTCGGCACCAGTCTGCTGTATGTCTGCCTGATCCTGTTATTGCCGCTGAGCGCGCTGGTGATGCAGCTGGCGCAGATGAGCTGGGCGCAGTACTGGGAAGTCATCAGCAACCCGCAGGTGGTCGCGGCCTATAAGGTCACGTTGCTGTCGGCGTTTGTGGCTTCGCTGTTTAACGGGGTGTTCGGCCTGCTGATGGCGTGGATCTTAACTCGCTACCGCTTTCCGGGGCGTACGCTGCTGGATGCGCTGATGGATCTGCCGTTTGCGCTGCCGACAGCCGTGGCAGGTCTGACGCTGGCATCGCTATTCTCCGTTAACGGTTTTTACGGTGAATGGCTGGCGAAATTCGATATCAAAGTGACCTACACCTGGCTCGGCATCGCGGTGGCGATGGCCTTTACCAGCATCCCTTTTGTGGTGCGTACCGTCCAGCCGGTGCTGGAAGAGCTGGGGCCCGAATACGAAGAAGCGGCGGAAACGCTCGGCGCCACGCGACTGCAGAGTTTCCGCAAAGTGGTGTTGCCGGAACTGTCACCGGCGTTGCTGGCGGGTGTGGCGCTGTCGTTTACCCGCAGTCTCGGCGAGTTTGGCGCGGTGATTTTCATCGCCGGGAATATCGCGTGGAAGACGGAAGTCACCTCGCTGATGATTTTTGTCCGCTTGCAGGAGTTTGATTACCCGGCGGCGAGCGCGATTGCTTCGGTGATCCTCGGCGCCTCATTACTGCTGCTGTTTTCCATCAACACCCTGCAAAGTCGTTTTGGTCAACGCGTGGTAGGTCACTAATGGCGGAAGTTACGCAATTGAAACGCTATGACACTCCCCGCATCAACTGGGGGAAATGGTTTCTGATTGGCTCCGGGGTGCTGGTTTCGGCCCTCATCCTGCTGGTGCCGATGATCTATATCTTTGTGCAGGCGTTCAGCAAAGGGCTGATGCCGGTGCTGCAGAATCTGGCTGACCCGGACATGCTGCACGCCATCTGGCTGACAGTGCTGATCGCACTGATTACCGTGCCGGTCAACCTGGTGTTTGGCACGCTGCTGGCCTGGCTGGTGACGCGCTTTAACTTTCCGGGCCGCCAGTTACTGCTGACGCTGCTGGACATTCCGTTTGCTGTATCGCCGGTGGTGGCGGGGCTGGTCTATCTGCTGTTTTACGGCTCCAACGGCCCGCTGGGCGGCTGGCTCGACGAACATAATCTGCAAATCATGTTTGCCTGGCCGGGTATGGCGCTGGCGACGATTTTTGTCACCTGTCCGTTTGTGGTGCGCGAGCTGGTGCCGGTGATGCTGAGCCAGGGCAGTAACGAAGACGAAGCCGCGGTGCTGCTGGGCGCGTCTGGCTGGCAGATGTTCCGCCGCGTGACGTTGCCGAACATCCGCTGGGCGCTGCTGTATGGCGTGGTGCTGACCAATGCGCGCGCTATCGGCGAGTTTGGCGCGGTGTCGGTGGTTTCCGGCTCGATTCGCGGTGAAACGCTGTCGCTGCCGCTACAGATTGAATTACTTGAGCAGGATTACAACACCGTTGGCTCGTTTACCGCCGCGGCCCTGCTGACGTTGATGGCTATTTTGACCCTGTTTTTGAAGAGTATGTTGCAGTGGCGCCTGGAAAATCAGGAAAAGCGCGCGCAACAGGAGAAACATCATGAGCATTGAGATTGCCAGTATTAAAAAATCTTTTGGTCGCACCCAGGTGCTGAATGATATCTCCCTCGATATTCCGTCGGGTCAGATGGTGGCGCTGCTCGGGCCGTCCGGCTCCGGCAAAACCACACTGCTACGTATTATTGCCGGGCTGGAGCACCAGACCAGCGGGCAGATCCGTTTTCACGGCACGGATGTCAGCCGTCTGCATGCGCGTGATCGCAAAGTGGGATTTGTATTCCAGCACTACGCCCTGTTCCGCCACATGACGGTATTCGACAATATCGCGTTCGGCCTGACGGTACTGCCGCGTCGTGAACGCCCGAATGCGGCGACGATCAAAGCTAAAGTGAACAAGCTGCTGGAGATGGTGCAACTGTCGCATCTCGCGGATCGGTATCCGGCCCAGCTTTCCGGCGGGCAAAAGCAGCGCGTGGCGCTGGCCCGTGCGCTGGCGGTGGAACCGCAAATCCTGCTGCTCGACGAGCCTTTTGGCGCGCTGGATGCACAGGTGCGTAAAGAGCTGCGTCGCTGGCTGCGTCAGTTGCATGAAGAGCTGAAATTCACCAGCGTATTCGTTACCCACGATCAGGAAGAAGCGCTGGAAGTGGCGAATCGTGTGGTGGTGATGAGCCAGGGGAATATCGAGCAGGTTGATGTGCCGGATCAGGTCTGGCGTGAACCGGCGACCCGTTTCGTGCTGGAATTTATGGGCGAGGTTAATCGCCTGAAAGGTATTGTACGCGGCGGGCAGTTCCACGTCGGCGCGCACCGCTGGCCGCTGGGTTACACGCCCGCATATCAGGGACCGGTGGATCTGTTCCTGCGTCCCTGGGAGATAGACATCAGCCGTCGCACGAATCTCGATTCGCCGTTGCCGGTCCATGTGCTGGAAGCCAGCCCGAAAGGGCATTACATCCAGCTGGTGGTGCAGCCGCTCGGCTGGTATCCGGATCCGCTGACCGTGGTGATGCAGGACGATGAGGTCCCGCAGCGCGGGGATCGCCTGTTTGTTGGTCTGCAAAACGCGCGCCTTTATAACGGCAATGAGCGTATCGAAAATCGCGCGGATCTTGCTCTGGCTGAATCTGCCTGATAGGTTAGGGTTACGTAGTTTTGCCGGGTGGCGCTGCGCTTACCCGGCCAACATACAATTTCTGCAGGCCCGGTAAGCGAAGCGCACCGGGCTTTTTATTGGGCAAAAAGCGTGAATACATTAGAAGACACCATCGGCAATACCCCTCTGGTCAGACTGCAGCGGATGGGGCCGGATAACGGCAGCGAAATTTGGGTCAAACTGGAAGGCAACAATCCGGCCGGGTCGGTAAAAGACAGGGCCGCGTTGTCGATGATCGTTGAGGCGGAAAAGCGTGGCGAGATTAAACCCGGCGACGTGTTGATCGAAGCGACCAGCGGAAATACCGGCATTGCGCTGGCGATGATTGCCGCCCTGAAAGGCTATCGCATGAAGCTGCTGATGCCAGACAACATGAGCCAGGAGCGTCGTTCTGCGATGCGTGCCTATGGTGCTGAGCTGATTCTGGTCTCAAAAGAGCAGGGTATGGAAGGCGCCCGCGATCTGGCGCAGGCGATGGCTGATCGTGGCGAAGGCAGGCTGCTGGATCAGTTCAACAATCCCGATAATCCCTACGCGCATTACACCACCACCGGGCCGGAGATCTGGCAGCAAACCGGTGGTCGCATCAGCCATTTTGTTTCCAGCATGGGCACGACCGGCACCATTACCGGTGTTTCACGTTTTCTGCGCGAGCAGGCAAAACCCGTCACTATTGTTGGCCTGCAACCGGAAGAGGGGAGCAGTATTCCGGGGATCCGCCGCTGGCCACAAGCCTACATGCCTGGCATCTTCAATGCCGCACTTGTGGACCAGGTACTGGATATTCACCAGCGGGAAGCAGAAAATACCATGCGCGAGCTGGCGGTACGCGAAGGGATCTTCTGCGGCGTCAGCTCAGGCGGCGCGGTCGCCGGGGCGCTGAGAGTAGCGACAGCACATCCCGGTGCGGTGGTAGTAGCGATTATTTGCGATCGGGGCGATCGCTACCTTTCCACCGGCGTATTTGGAGAAGAAAGCTACAGCCAGGGGGCAGGAATTTAGACACATGGAAATGATTTTATTTCGCGACAAGACCCGCGCGCAGCAGGCAGATATTGTCGCCGTGCAGTCTCAGGTGGTTTATGGCAGTGTCGGTAACAGCGTCGCCGTACCGAACATTAAGCTGCATCAGTTGAATGTGCTGGCGGTGCCGACGGTACTGTTCAGCAACACACCGCATTACGATACGTTTTATGGCGGGGTGATCCCGGATGAGTGGTTCAGCGGCTATCTGGCGGCGCTGGACGAGCGCGATGCGCTGCGTCATCTGCAGGCGGTCACAACCGGTTATATGGGCACCGCCAGCCAGATAGCGATTCTGGCGACGTGGCTGGCAGCGCAGCGGGAGAAGCACCCGCATTTGCTGGTTATGGTCGACCCGGTGATTGGCGATACCGACAGCGGGATTTACGTCAAACCCGAATTGCCGGACGCCTACCGTCAACTGCTGTTGCCGCTGGCGCAGGGCATTACGCCGAACGTGTTTGAACTGGAAGTGTTAACCGGCAAGCCGTGTCGGGATCTCGATTCCGCTATCGCGGCGGCCAAAGGGCTGTTATCTGACACGCTGAAATGGGTTGCCATCACCAGCGCACCGGTTAACGACGGCAGCGATCGCGTTCATGTGGTGTTGGTTTCGTCCAGTGGCGTTGCGGTGAGTCATTACCCGCGCGTGGCGGCGGAACTTAAAGGCACGGGCGATCTGTTCTGTTCGGAGCTGGTGAGCAACATCGTGCAGGGCAAACCGCTGGCAGAAGCCGTACAGGCCGCGGGAGACAGGGTAGTGGATGTGATGCGCTACACCCTCGAAAAGGGCTATGACGAGCTGATTTTACCGGCGCTGTAATGCGAAAATGGCGCCCGGAGGCGCCATTTTTATTGCTGTGCAGCAAGAAGCAAAATTTATTTCTTGATGCGGATAACCGGCGTTTCGCCCACGGTTACGCTACCGGACAGTTTGATCAGCTCTTTGATCTCGTCCATGTTAGAGATCACAACCGGTGTCAGGGTTGATTTCGCTTTTTCTTCCAGCAGCGGCAGATCAAATTCGATAACCGGATCGCCAACTTTCACGCGCTGACCCTCTTCAGCAATACGCTTGAAGCCTTCGCCTTTCAGTTCAACGGTATCGATACCGAAGTGGACGAACAGCTCAATGCCGCTATCAGATTCAATAGAAAACGCATGGTTGGTTTCAAAAATTTTACCGATGGTGCCGTCTACAGGCGCAACCATCTTGTTGCCAGTTGGTTTGATAGCGATGCCATCACCAACGATTTTCTCAGCAAAAACAACATCCGGCACATCTTCGATGTTGACGATTTCGCCAGAGAGCGGTGCAACAATCTCAATGGTTCCGGTGTCTTTTTTGTCATCAGAAACCAGAGATTTTAGTTTATCGAACAAACCCATGATCTTCTCCTAAGCAGTAAATTGGGCCGCATCTCGTGGATTAGCAGATTGTTTTTTCTTCAATGAACTTGTTAACCAGCGTCATTAACTCGTCCGTTGTCGGTTGAGCAAGAGCCTGCTCTGCTAACACCTTCGCATCTTCGAAGTTCGTGTTCCGAATAATCTTCTTAATGCGCGGGATGGAAATGGCGCTCATAGAGAATTCGTCCAGACCCATACCCAGCAACAGAAGTGTAGCACGTTCGTCACCTGCAAGCTCACCACACATGCCAGTCCATTTACCTTCTGCATGAGAAGCATCAATAACTTGCTTGATCAAGTTCAGTACGGACGGTGACATCGGCTGGTAGAGATGTGAAATCATATCATTACCACGGTCAACTGCCAGAGTGTACTGCGTTAAATCATTGGTACCAATACTAAAGAAGTCGACTTCTTTGGCCAGATGACGTGCAATGGTCGCCGCTGCGGGGGTTTCCACCATTACGCCGATCTCAATGCTTTCGTCAAAGGCTTTACTTTCATCGCGCAGTTCCTGCTTGTAAATCTCAATCTCTTTCTTCAGTGCGCGCACTTCTTCAACAGAGATGATCATCGGGAACATAATGCGCAGTTTTCCGAAAGCGGATGCGCGGAGAATAGCGCGAACCTGGTCACGCAGGATCTCTTTGCGATCCATGGCGATGCGCACAGCGCGCCAGCCCAGGAACGGGTTCTCTTCTTTCGGGAAATTCATGTACGGCAGTTCTTTATCACCGCCGATGTCCATGGTACGAACGATCACGGCCTGAGAGCCACAGGCTTCAGCCACCGCTTTGTAGGCCGCAAACTGCTCTTCTTCTGTCGGCAGCGCGTCACGGTCCATGAACAGGAATTCGGTACGATACAGACCAACGCCTTCTGCGCCGTTGCGCTCTGCGCCTTCGACGTCACGCACGGTACCGATGTTGGCGCAAACTTCGACCTGATGACCATCCAGCGTAATGGCTGGCAGATCTTTCAGTTTCGCCAGTTCGGCTTTTTCAGTCGCTACCTGCTCCTGAACAGCGCGCAGTTTGTCGATCTCTTCGTTGGTCGGGTTGACGTAAACCTTGTTGTTTACGGCATCCAGAATCAGATAATCGTCGTTTTTCACCTGAGAGGTGACACCGCCAGTACCCACGATGGCAGGCAGTTCCAGAGAACGCGCCATGATGGAGGTGTGCGAGGTACGGCCACCAGCGTCAGTGATGAAACCCAGCACCTTTTTCAGGTTCAGCTGTGCGGTTTCGGACGGGGTCAGGTCAGCGGCAACCAGGATAACTTCATCCTGAATCGCGCTCAGGTCGATGATTGCCAGACCGAGAATATTGCGCAGCAGACGTTTACCGATGTCACGCACGTCAGCCGCACGTTCTTTCAGGTATTCGTCATCGAGTTCTTCCAGCGCAGTGGCCTGACCTTCAATAACTTCATGAGCCGCTGCATCAGCAGTCATGTGTTTATCTTTAATCAGGGCTATGATTTCCTGCTCCAGCTCCTCATCTTCAAGCAGCATGATATGCCCCTCGAAGATGGCTTCTTTTTCTTCACCGAAAGTTTCACCAGCTTTGGTTTTGATCGCTTCCAGTTGCGCAGATGCCTTAGCACGCCCGTTCAGAAAACGCTCAACTTCCTGGTCAGCCTTGTCGGCAGAAATCTTTTTCCGGTCAATGACGATTTCGTCTTCTTTCAGCAGAAGTGCTTTGCCGAAAGCGATACCCGGGGATGCTAAAATGCCTGAAATCATAACCCTACCTTTACTTGTGACTGATATTTAAAAGAACTCCAGAACTTACTCGAGTTCCGCCATCAGTTTTACCAGATGCTGTACTGCTTTTTGTTCGTCGTCACCTTCTGCGGCGATAGTAACAACAGTGCCCTGGGTCAGACCCAGAGTTTGTAGTTTGAACAGGCTTTTTGCGCTGGCGCTTTTGCCGTTGGAGGTCACAGTGATCTCAGAGGTGAAGCCTTTCGCTTCTTTAACAAACTGAGCAGCAGGGCGGGTGTGCAGACCGTTCGGAGCGGTAATAGTAACTTCTTGCTGGAACATTATATTTCCCCAACTTATAGGTTTAGTGTTGTGGAACTAAAGTCTAGCCTGGCGGCTTGACTTTAGCCTGTATTGTTAGCGCCGACGTTTTCGATCGCGACTCAGAAAATTATCCGCAATCCTGACGGGCACTTTTGGCCACTGACGTTTAGCTCGTCATTAAACATTATGCCGCGAAAGCGGGACTTGAACCAAATCATAAAATCGATTCAGCAAGCGGAAATCCTGTAATGAATAATTTCGCGCTTCAAAATAAATGTGATGGTTAAATACCAGACCCGACGAGGTGAAGCAATGGCAGGGGGGGTAAAAATTTGAAGTACGCCACAAAAAAGCACCCGGACGGGTGCTTTTTTACGCAGCATCTTCAACCTGGCATCACTGTTGCAGTTCTTTCTCAGTGAAGAGATCAGCGAACAGTGCGGTGCTCAGATAACGCTCACCCGAAGACGGTAGGATAACCACAATATTCTTATTGGTAAAGGTTTCATCTTCCTGGAGCTTCAGCGCTGCCGCGACGGCGGCTCCGGAGGAGATCCCTGCCAGAATACCTTCTTCTTCCATCAGCTGACGCGCCGTGGAAATGGCTTCTTCGTTGGTGATGGGAACGACTTTGTCGATAAGCTTCAGATCCAGGTTACCTGGAATGAAGCCCGCGCCGATACCCTGAATTTTGTGCGGACCGGGTTTGATTTCTTCACCCGCCAGCGCCTGCGCGATGACCGGTGAATCTGCCGGTTCAACCGCCACGGTAATCAGGTCCGTTTTGCCTTTGGTGCCTTTGATGTAGCGAGTGACGCCAGTCAGCGTACCACCGGTACCTACACCCGAGATAAACACGTCGACCTGGCCGTCAGTGTCTTCCCAGATTTCCGGGCCGGTGGTTTTCTCGTGAATTTCCGGGTTGGCCGGGTTACTGAACTGCTGCAGCAGCAGGTATTTTTCCGGATCGCTTGCAACAATTTCTTCCGCTTTCTGAATCGCGCCTTTCATGCCTTTTGCGCCTTCCGTCAGCACCAGATTGGCGCCCAGCGCTTTAAGCAGCTTACGGCGTTCAATACTCATGGTTTCTGGCATGGTCAGCGTCAGCTTGTAACCGCGCGCGGCGGCAACGTAGGCCAGCGCAATCCCGGTGTTACCGCTGGTCGGCTCAACGAGCTCGACGCCAGGCTTCAGTACGCCACGCTTTTCGGCATCCCAAATCATATTGGCACCGATACGGCATTTGACGCTAAAGCTTGGGTTACGGGATTCTACCTTCGCGAGAATGCGTCCGTTACCGATTCGGTTCAGTCGAACCAGCGGCGTATGACCGATTGTCAGCGAATTATCTTCAAAAATCTTGCTCATAGCCCGTCCTTAACTGTTTGAAATTGGGAACCGCCCTCAGCATACCTGCTCAGGCAATATGCGGAAGTACGGATTTCGCATATCTATATGCAGATGTGAAATAAAGATGATCGGTATGGAATAAGGGTGGCATAAGCCACCCGTTTTTTCAGATTATTTCCACATCGCGTGTTTGTCGCGATAGCAGTCGACCCACATGGCGGTGGCGCCGCAGATAGCTACTGGCAGGATCACCAGGTTGAGCACCGGGATCATCGTGAACAGGCTGGTCAACGCGCCAAACTGCATGTTGATGGTTTTGCGGGTGCGTAGCGATTCGCGCATGGTAGCGAAAGGTACTTTATGGTTGTCGAATGGATAATCGCAATACTGAATCGCCATCATCCAGGCGCTGAACAGGAACCACAACACTGGCGCCACGGTCTGGCCGATACCGGGAATGAAATAGAGGATCAGCAGCACCACAGCACGCGGCAGATACCACGCCAGCTTTTGCCATTCACGTTTCAAAATACGTGGTATATCCTTCATGATGCCGAAAACACCGACATCGGGCGGCGTCGCGCCGGTCAGTCGCGCTTCAAGCTGTTCTGCCAGCAGACCGCTGAAGGGAGCGGCAATCCAGTTGGCAATCGTTGAGAAAAAATAGCCGAAAACCAGCAGCACGGAAATGATGGCGACAGGCCACAGCAGATAGCTCAGCCATTGCAGCCAGTCAGGCACACGGCTCATCAGTGACGGGATCCAACTGTCGAGTTGCGTAAACAGCCACCAGAATGCGCTTCCCATCAGCACAATGTTGACCAGCAACGGCAGGATCACAAAACGGCGAATACCCGGTAAACGGATCAGTTTCCAGCCCTGGGAAAAGTAATAGACACCGCTACGCGGGGCAGTTGCAGAAGATGAAACCATGGTCAGGTGATGCTCCTTTTATAACAGCCTGATGAAATGCCCATCTATCTTATCGGGTTGTCCGTGAATAACCAGTTCAGAAATGTTCGAAAAAGCAGCAAAAAGCACGATTTAGTTCATCTTTATGGGGGGAAATCCACCCACGCACTTGCACTTGAGGTCAACGGCAAATACTCTTAGTGAGTAAATGTTTGCCGTGGTGGCAAGGTGTTAGAACAACAGAGAATATAATGATGCAGGATTTGCGTCTGATATTAATCATAGTTGGCGCGATCGCCATACTTGCACTGCTGGTTCATGGTTTCTGGACCAGTCGCAAAGAACGTTCTTCCATGTTCCGCGATCGCCCGCTGAAACGCATGAAGTCGCAGCGTGATGACGACGAGTCTGATGATGACGGCTTTGATGACGAAGGTGTAGGTGAAGTGCGCGTTCACCGGGTGACCCCTGCCCAGAATGCACCGCACGGGGAGCAAGACGCTTCTCGCCAGTCGCCGCAACACCAGTACCAGCCGCCGTACGAGCGCCAGGTTCAGCAACCGGCTCGCCAGGAGCCATCGGCGCACCAGCCACCGCAATCGCATTCTGCTCCGCGTTCTCAGCCTCAGCCTGTTCAGCCGCCTCATGTGCAGCAACCGGAGCAACAACCGCATCAGCCTGCTCAGCAGCAACTGCAGTTTGAGCCTGTTACGACGCCGTCACCACAACAATCCGCACCGCAGCAGCCAGAACCGGCTCCGGTTGAACCCGCACAGCCAGCACCAGCGCCTGAACCGCAGGCAGTGGAAGCGGCACCCGCTCCGGCGCCTGAGCCGGAGAAGAAAGAGCGTAAAGAAGCGGTGATCGTGATGAACGTCGCGGCGCATCATGGCTCGCAGATCAACGGCGAACTGCTTCTTAACAGCATTCAACAGGCCGGGTTTAAATTTGGCGATATGAATATTTTCCACCGCCATCTCAGCCCGGACGGCAGCGGCCCGGCACTCTTCAGCCTGGCGAACATGGTAAAACCGGGGACGTTTGATCCGGAAAGCATGGTCGACATGGCGACCCCGGGGATCACCATCTTCATGCAGGTGCCGTCCTACGGTGACGAACTGCAAAACTTTAAGCTGATGCTGCAATCCGCACAGTACATTGCAGACGAAGTCGGCGGCGTGGTGCTGGACGATCAGCGCCGGATGATGACCCCGCAAAAACTGCGCGAGTATCAGGATCGCATTCGCGAAGTCAGAGACGCCAACGCCTGATCGCTGGTGTCTCGCAATCTATCCTGAACCCCCGCCTGTCGGGGGTTTTTTATCATTGATGGTGTGATATGGACTCTATTGAACAACAACTAACAGAACTGCGAACCACGCTTCGCCATCATGAGTATCTCTATCATGTGATGGATGCCCCTGAAGTCCCGGATGCGGAATATGACCGCCTGATGCGCGAACTGCGCGAGCTGGAAACTCAGCATCCTGACCTGATCACCCCGGATTCCCCCACGCAGCGCGTGGGTGCGGCACCGCTGACAGCCTTCAGCCAGATCCGCCATGAAATTCCCATGCTGTCGCTGGATAACGTTTTTGATGAAGAGAGTTTTCTCGCTTTCAACAAGCGCGTGCAGGATCGCCTGAAAAGTGCGGACGCATTGACCTACTGCTGTGAGCTGAAGCTGGACGGGCTGGCGGTCAGCATCCTGTATGAAAATGGTGTACTGACGCAGGCGGCAACGCGTGGCGACGGCACCACCGGTGAGGACATCACCACCAATGTGCGCACCATCCGCGCGATTCCGCTCAAACTTCGCGGCGACAATATTCCTGCACGCCTTGAAGTGCGCGGCGAAGTGTTCCTGCCGCAGGCCGGGTTTGAAAAAATCAACGACGAGGCCCGTCGTACTGGCAGCAAGGTATTTGCTAACCCGCGCAATGCCGCGGCAGGCTCTCTGCGCCAGCTCGACCCGCGCATCACCGCGAAGCGACCACTTACTTTCTTTTGCTATGGCATCGGCATTCTTGAAGGGGGTGAACTGCCGGATACCCATCTGGGGCGTTTGCTGCAGTTTAAAGAGTGGGGGCTTCCGGTCAGCGACCGGGTAACGCTGTGCGATTCCCCCGAAGCCGTGCTGGCGTTCTATCATAAAGTGGAAGCAGATCGGCCCACGCTCGGGTTTGACATCGACGGCGTGGTGATCAAAGTCAACTCGCTGGCATTGCAGGAACAGCTGGGTTTCGTGGCGCGCGCACCGCGCTGGGCAGTGGCCTTTAAGTTCCCGGCGCAGGAGCAGATGACGGTAGTGCGCGACGTCGAATTTCAGGTCGGGCGTACTGGTGCTATTACGCCTGTGGCGCGCCTCGAACCGGTGCAGGTGGCGGGCGTGCTGGTCAGCAACGCCACCCTGCATAATGCCGATGAAATCGAGCGTCTCGGGCTGCGGATTGGTGACAAGGTGGTGATCCGCCGTGCCGGTGACGTTATCCCGCAGGTGGTTAACGTTATTCTTTCAGAGCGCCCGGACGATACCCGTCCTGTCGAATTCCCGACCCGTTGTCCGGTGTGTGGTTCTGACGTGGAGCGCGTCGAGGGCGAAGCCGTCACCCGCTGCACGGGCGGGCTTATCTGCGGTGCACAGCGCAAAGAATCGCTGAAGCATTTTGTCTCGCGCCGGGCGATGGACGTCGATGGCATGGGTGACAAAATCATCGACCAGTTGGTGGAAAAAGAGTACGTCCACACACCAGCAGATTTGTTCAAACTGACGGCGGGTGTGCTGACCGGGCTGGATCGCATGGGACCGAAATCGGCACAAAACGTGGTGGATGCGCTGGAAAAATCGAAAGAAACCACTTTTGCCCGTTTTCTGTATGCGCTTGGCATCCGCGAAGTGGGTGAGGCGACGGCAGCCGGGTTAGCCGCGTATTTTGGCTCTATTGAGGCGCTGGCGGCGGCGTCCATTGAAGAACTGCAAAAAGTACAGGATGTCGGCATTGTGGTCGCCACGCACGTCTTTAACTTCTTTGCTGAAGAGAGTAACCGCGACGTCATTCAGCAGCTTCGCGATCAGGGCGTACACTGGCCTGCGCCAGTGGTCATCAACGCTGAAGAGATAGACAGTCCGTTTGCCGGGAAAACCATCGTGCTGACCGGCAGCCTGAGCCAGCTCTCTCGTGACGAGGCCAAAGCGCGACTCACTGAGTTGGGCGCAAAAGTGGCGGGCAGCGTGTCGAAGAAAACCGATCTGGTGATTGCTGGTGAAGCGGCAGGCTCTAAGCTTGCCAAAGCGCAGGAACTGGGGATTGATGTGATCGACGAAGCCGAAATGTTGCGGCTGCTGGGGGCGTAATGTGGACAGCGAGCAGCTTATCGAGATAGCCAACACCGAAATGCCGTTCGGTAAATACAAAGGCCGCAGGCTGATTGATTTGCCGGAAGAGTATTTGCTGTGGTTTGCCCGCAAGGATGAGTTTCCTGCCGGGCATCTGGGTCAGTTGATGGCGTTTACGTTGCTCATCAAAACCGAGGGGCTGACGCATCTGGTTCAGCCCCTGAAGAAGCCGCGCTAAGCGCTGGCCTGTTTCTGCTGCAGTTTTTCGGTGGCGCGTTTGTAGCGACGCGCCAGCACAGCGCAGACCATCAGCTGGATCTGATGGAAGATCATCAGCGGCAGCACCATCATCCCAATCATTGATGTCGGGAAGAGAATATTGGCCATCGGAATGCCGTTGGCCAGGCTCTTTTTCGAACCGCAAAAAACAATCGTGATTTCGTCTGCTTTGCTGAAACCGAATTTGCGCGCCACCACCACGTTGACCACAATGACCAGCGCCAGCAGCACCAGGCTGACGACCACGATAAACAGCAGCGAACCCATACCGACTTTATGCCAGATGCCGTTCACCACCGCTTCGCTAAAGGCGGAGTAAACGACTAACAGAATCGATGTTTGATCGGTTTTGGCGATCCACTTTTTATTGCGGCTGACCCACTCGCCAATCCACGGGCGGGACAGGTGGCCAAGCACGAAGGGCAGCAGCAGTTGCAGCATGATTTTGCCGACCTGCTCCAGGCTGCCTTCCGCACCATGAATATTCATCACCAGCCCAACCAGCAACGGTGACAGGAAAATCCCTAACAGGCTCGACGCCGAGGCGGAGCAGACCGCTGCTGCGACGTTACCGCCCGCCAGCGATGTAAAAGCAATGGCGGATTGCACCGTCGCGGGCAGAATGCACAGATACAAAAAACCGGTATACAGCGCCGGATCGACATCCACCGGCGCCCATTTCGCAAACAGCACCCCTAAAACAGGAAATAGCACAAACGTGCTGCACATTACCCACAGATGCAGCCGCCAGTGACTTCCCCCGGCGATAATCGCGTCACGCGACAGCTTTGCCCCGTGCATAAAGAACAGCAGCGCGATGGCCGCCGTCGTCAGACCTTCGAAAAAGGGAACAAAATTGCCCTGAGCGGGGAAGAATGAAGCCAGCAGTACAGTGATGATCAGTGTGAGCGTAAAGGGATCCAGAATGCGAAACAGTTTCATAAACACTCCTCAAATTCGATAACACTATTGTGCGTTGTCTGGTTTGAGAAATAAAACAGTATTCTGCATTCTTCATGCCGGGAGAGCAGGGGAGCTCAATGGCGAGCAGGCAAAAAGGCTGTCGGCTGCTCGCACAGGAGGCGGTGGAATCAGACGTAAACGTCGATCTGGTACTGACTGGTTGCGCTGGTCTCGTCGGTCGTTTTGACCTCTTGTTGCTGCTGTTTCTGCTGCGCTTCTTCGGCTTGCTTGCGTTGTAGCTGGGCAAGTTGTGCCTGCAGCATTTTGATTTGCGCTTCAATCAGGTCCTGCTGCTTTTTCTTATCTTCGGCACTGGCGCTGGAATTCGGGATATCCTTCAGTTGCTGTGTCAGATCGCTAATCTTTTTCGTAATGCTCGAAATTTGCGCTGCCGTATCGTCACCTTGCGGCGCACTTCTCGTACTCTGCGTGCTGCTTTGTATTGATGGTGTTGATGTCAGAATGGTCGTCATAACAAACCCCTTTTATCGCCCTAAAACAGCAATATCGGCAGTTTGTTCAGGAACTTGATGGATTTATCGCAGACAGCAAAAAAGCGCCTTTAGGGCATTTTTTTACATTGGTGGGTCAGAATGAAATCGCAGATAGCAAAAAAGGCGCCTTTAGGGCGCCTTTTTACATTGGTGGGTCGTGCAGGATTCGAACCTGCGACCAATTGATTAAAAGTCAACTGCTCTACCAACTGAGCTAACGACCCGAAGTGGTGGGTGATGACGGGATCGAACCGCCGACCCCCTCCTTGTAAGGGAGGTGCTCTCCCAGCTGAGCTAATCACCCACTTCGGTACTTCAATGATAAGAATTCGCTGGCGAGAAAGTGGTGGGTGATGACGGGATCGAACCGCCGACCCCCTCCTTGTAAGGGAGGTGCTCTCCCAGCTGAGCTAATCACCCACTTCTCATTCTTATCTACACGGCGGAGACTACCTAAGTAGTGGTGGGTGATGACGGGATCGAACCGCCGACCCCCTCCTTGTAAGGGAGGTGCTCTCCCAGCTGAGCTAATCACCCCCGCTGTGTGGAGTCGCATTATAGGGAGAGTTGAAAATGAGTCAACGCATTTTCAAAAGAAATTGTCCGTTCGTCGTAAATTTAAACAAAACTATCAATGCGCCCTCCGCATGGCCTGATTTATAAACAAAAAAGCCAAAGCGAAGCGTCCTGACGGGAACAACATTGAGGAATCAGACCACAGTGATAGAATACCCCCCTGTTTTTCTATTCCAGGATTTGCCGGTTGTCGGCATCTATACCAACGTAAGGCCTTTTCATGAAAATCAAAACTCGCTTCGCGCCAAGCCCGACAGGCTATCTGCACGTCGGCGGTGCACGAACTGCTCTCTATTCCTGGCTTTTTGCTCGTCATCACGGCGGTGAGTTTGTGCTGCGTATCGAAGACACCGATCTCGAACGTTCCACGCCGGAAGCTATTGAAGCCATTATGGATGGTATGAACTGGCTGAGCCTGGAATGGGACGAAGGTCCGTACTTCCAGACCAAACGTTTCGACCGCTACAACGCGGTGATTGATGAGATGCTGGAAGCGGGCACCGCCTATAAATGCTATTGCTCCAAAGAGCGCCTTGAAGCGCTGCGCGAGCAGCAGATGGCAAACGGTGAGAAACCACGTTATGACGGTCGTTGCCGCCATAACCATGAACATCATGCTGATGATGAGCCTTGCGTGGTGCGTTTTGCTAACCCGCTGGACGGTTCCGTGGTGTTCGACGATCAGATCCGCGGGCCGATCGAGTTCAGTAACCTCGAGCTGGATGACCTGATTATCCGCCGTACCGATGGTTCTCCGACTTACAACTTCTGCGTTGTGGTTGATGACTGGGATATGGAGATCACCCACGTGATCCGCGGTGAAGACCATATCAACAACACCCCGCGCCAGATCAACATCCTGAAAGCGCTGAATGCGCCAGTACCGATGTACGCGCACGTTTCCATGATCAATGGCGATGACGGCAAAAAACTCTCCAAGCGTCATGGCGCAGTGAGCGTGATGCAGTATCGCGATGACGGCTACCTGCCGGAAGCGCTGCTCAACTATCTGGTGCGTCTGGGCTGGTCGAGCGGCGATCAGGAAATCTTCACCCGCGAAGAGATGATCACGTTGTTCAGCCTCGGCGCGGTCAGCAAATCCGCCAGTGCGTTCAACACGGAAAAACTACAGTGGCTGAACCATCACTACATTAATACGCTGGCGCCGGAGTATGTAGCGACGCACCTGCAATGGCACATCGAGCAGGAAAATATCGACACCCGTAACGGTCCGCAACTGGCTGAGCTGGTGAAACTGCTGGGTGAACGCTGCAAAACGCTGAAAGAAATGGCGGCGAGCTGCCGTTATTTCTACGAAGATTTTGCAGAATTTGATGCTGACGCGGCGAAGAAACACCTGCGCCCGGTCGCGCGCCAGCCGCTGGAAGTGGTTCGTGATAAGCTGTCCGCCATTACCGACTGGACGGCTGAAAATGTGCATCACGCGATTCAGGCAACCGCGGATGAACTGGATGTCGGCATGGGCAAAGTGGGCATGCCGCTGCGCGTTGCCGTCACCGGTGCGGGTCAGTCACCAGCACTGGACGTCACCGTTCATGCGATCGGGAAAACCCGCAGCATTGAGCGCATCAACAAAGCGCTCGCTTTTATTGCGGAACGCGAATCCCAGCAGTAAGCGACAGGCGACAATAACGGCAGGGCAGACCTGCCGTTATGATGACGCTTCATCGGCGTCGGCAATGCCCAGACGCGCCATAAATCCGCTAATGCCTTCCCGCGACAGCAACATCACCAGCCGCTGTTTTTCCGCGTCGGTCATCACCTGTAAGATGTCGACAATCTGCCGCAGAGCGGGATCGGCTTCCTTCACAACATAATTCTGCACTGGCTCAGCAAGCTGATACTGGGTTGATCCGCGGCGCAACGCCGGTGTGTTCGCCAGATATTCCCTGACGCCATGATCGATATGAACCAGTCGTGCGCGTCCACCTTTTACACCCGGAATCGTTTCTGTCTGCCAGCCCTGCTCGCGGATCCATCTGTTGACGGTTTGTTTTGCGATGCCGAGGCACTGGGCCAGCTCTTCCGTGGTCATTTTGCTATGTAATATTTTCATAGATGTTGTTAGCTTCGAATGCCAAGACGTTGTAATAACCCGGAGATGCCCTCGCGCAGCAGAAGTGACATAAGATGCTGGCGTTCCGCATCAGTCATCTCTTTGGCGAGAGTCAGAAGAAGTGAGTCAAAGCTGTTACTGGCAGGATGCACCGTGGCCGCACCGTTAGCTGCTCTTTGCGCGCTGCGGATAAACTCTCTCACTTTGTCATTAACATGCACCAGGCGTGCTTTGCCGCCCTGGACACCGGGGCGAGGCGAGGTTTCCCAACCTTCTTTTCTCACCCATTTGTTAATGGTTTGCCGGCTGTAACCGGTCAGATGAGCAATTTCCTCCGGCGTCATTCGTTCCTTGAGCATAGTATGTCCTGACTGGAAGTGTGGGAATTAGTGGTTCCTGTTATAGCATCATTTTAGTGGAAAATGTGACAGCTTTTCGTACTGACTGCGAAGCGGCTCGCAATGTCATTCATTTGTCTGCTTTTTCAGCGATTGAAATGGGGGGAGAGATTTTGCCGTTGACACCTGGCAATGGAATTCATATTATGCCGCCCGTCAACACGACAGCTTTACGTGTCGGGGCTATAGCTCAGCTGGGAGAGCGCTTGCATGGCATGCAAGAGGTCAGCGGTTCGATCCCGCTTAGCTCCACCAAATCCTGCTCCCATCAGGTTTGGTACGTAAAATACCCGTGGGGCTATAGCTCAGCTGGGAGAGCGCTTGCATGGCATGCAAGAGGTCAGCGGTTCGATCCCGCTTAGCTCCACCAAATTTAAGAACCCTCGCTCAGGCGAGGGTTTTTTTTTCTGTTATTCTTATTACTCAGAAGTCATATATTCAATCGTCTGATCTCCGGCTGCCGTTAAAACCAGGAATTTTTCGCATGCGTGTAAACTTGATTCGCGCTATTTCTGAATTTACTATCTGGGCCGCTAATCCCGCACGGCCCAGGAACGTTTGTTAACCATCATGCGCATCACATTAAATCCTCCCGCCAGGAAGTTTATTCTTGCGCTGATCCTTTGCCTGATCTTTATTCCGCTTTCGCGTTTTATCTCGCCACGGGCCATTGTCGACGGTAACAGTATCTACCTGGCCTGGATGCCACTCAGCGTGATGTTGGCAATCATGATGTTATTTGGCCGGCACTCGGTGCTGCCGCTGATCATCGGACTGGCATTGAGTAATGACTGGATGCTGAATCTGCCGTATCCCCATTCGCTGGTATTGATTGCCTGTCAGCTTTCCGGCGTATTCGTGACCAGCGCGTGCCTCCGCCTGCTGGTAGGGCGGCGCTGGCGATTTGGTCTGCCGGGCAAAAACGTCGGCGTACGGATTTTCTGGTTCGGATTCATTTCACCCGCGATAATAAAATGCTCGATGTATTTGTCAGGGGAATATATGGACTTCCCGCTGACCGTCTCCAGCTATTTTGAATCATCGTCAGTGATCTATTCGATCGTTGATGTGCAGAGTCTTGTCTGTGCAGTGCTGATTTTCACCATGCTGTTTTATTATCCGATGCGTATGATCCTCAACCCGCGCTATGCCCGGACCTTCTGGATACGCAATGTACGGCCCAGCATCACGCGCCCGCGCCTGTTTTTTACTGTCAACTGGTCGCTGGCGCTGGTGGTGATGTTAATCATCCTTTGCGCACCTTACGAGTCTGATTATATTGCCGGTTATCTCGTCCCGGTTATTTTCATTCTTTATTTCCACGCGGTGAGCCGGATGAGCTGGCCCTTTATCAACCTGACGTGGGCGGCTTCCGTTTTCTTGCTGGTGGCCTATAACAAAAACTTTCTGCACGGTGTGGATACCGAGTATTCGCTGGCGTTTATCCTCTCCGTTCTGATCTCCTTTACGATTTGTATTCTGTTCATGTCGCAAATCTATTTCCGCAACGACATACTGAAACACAAATGGCAAAGCCAGGCGATGCAGGATCCGCTCACCGGTTTACCTAACCTGCGCGCGCTCGAAAACTTTTTAGCCTCGCATCAGAAGGTCAGTATCTGTTGTCTGCGAATGGGCAATCTGGATTTTCTCAGCCGCCACTACGGCATGATGATGCGGGTTCATTGCAAGCGCACCATTATCAGCGAATTGCAGCCGTTGCTCAGCGCGGAAGAGAAACTGTATCAGTTGCCGGGGAGTGAGCTGTTTCTGGTGCTGGAAGGGCCGGAAACCATGTCGCGTCTGACGCATATCGTCGATTTCCTCAACAGCCGCCCGATCTACTGGAATAATGCCCGGCTGGAGTTGCAGTTCGGTGCCTCCTGGGGCGTGGTGGACGAGCAGGGTGAAGAGTTAAATCATACGCTGGGGCAACTCAGCTGGCTGGCCGAAGAGGCCTGCCATACCCAGAATGTGCTGGCGCTGGACAGCAGCCTGTCGACGGTCTCTGACCAGACGACCGAGCGCGTCCTGCTGTTCAATCGCATTAAACGCGCGCTGGAAGGCGACGGCGTCGTTCTCTATGCGCAGCCGATCGTCAATGCGCAAGGGGAGGGGTATCACGAGATCCTGACCCGTCTGGTCTGTGACGGAGAAACCATCACGCCCGATCTTTTCATTCCGGTTGTGGCGCAGTTCAACCTGAGCAAGCTGTTTGATATGCAGGTGCTGGAGACGCTGTTTACCTCGATGCATGCGCATCCCGGACAGCATTTCTCGGTCAATTTGCTGCCTTTCACGCTGATGCAAAAAGAGTGCGCCTCGGAAATCATCGCTTTGTTTAAGCGGCACCGCGTGGACGCGAAGACCATCACCATTGAAATTACCGAAGAACAGGCGTTTTCCAACTCGGAAATCAGCGTTAAAAACATTCAGCGACTGCATGAGTTCGGTTGCAAGATAGCGATTGACGATTTTGGTACTGGCTATGCCAACTACGAACGGCTGAAAACCCTGCAGGCGGACATCATCAAAATTGATGGCTGCTTTGTGCGCGACATCATGACGGATTCGATGGACAGCATGATTGTGAAATCGATTTGCGACATGGCGAAGGTGAAGAACCTGACGACGGTCGCTGAATATGTCGAAACTGCGGAACAGAGAGCGCTGTTGCTGAAACTCGGTGTTGATTATCTGCAGGGCTATTTGCTGGGGAAACCCCGACCGCTCAGCGAATTAGAGGCGTAAAAAAAACCGGCACGAATGCCGGTTTTTTTTATTTATTGCAGCGACTTACAGCACCAGCGCGGCAATAGAGGCAGACAGCACGCTCACCAGTGTAGAGCCGTAGACCAGTTTCAGACCGAAACGGGACACGACGTTACCCTGCTCTTCGTTCAGGCCTTTAATCGCACCCGCGATAATACCGATAGAAGAGAAGTTAGCGAAGGAAACCAGGAAGATAGACAGGATGCCTTCCGCACGCGGAGATAACGCGCCAGCCACTTTCTGCAGATCCATCATTGCTACGAATTCGTTGGAAACCAGCTTGGTCGCCATGATACTGCCGACCTGCAACGCTTCGCTCGCCGGAACACCCATCACCCAGGCAATCGGGTAGAAGATGTAGCCGAGGATGCCCTGGAAGGAGATACCCAGCACCGCTGCGAACAGCGCGTTCAGACCAGAGATCAGCGCGATAAAGCCGATCAGCATCGCCGCGACGATAATCGCTACTTTAAAACCTGCCAGGATGTATTCACCGAGCATTTCGAAAAAGCTCTGACCTTCATGCAGATTAGACATCTGCAGGTTCTCTTCACTCTCTTCGACGCGATACGGGTTTACCAGCGACAGAACGATAAAGGTACTGAACATGTTAAGCACCAGCGCGGCAACCACATATTTCGGCTGCAGCATGGTCATGTACGCACCAACGATAGACATCGACACGGTAGACATCGCCGTTGCCGCCATGGTGTACATGCGGTTGCGGGACATCTTGCCGAGAATGTCTTTATAGGCAATGAAGTTTTCTGACTGACCCAGAATAAGGGAGCTGACCGCGTTGAAAGATTCCAGTTTCCCCATACCATTGACTTTGGACAGCACGGTCCCGATCGCACGAATGACAATCGGCAGAACGCGAATGTGCTGCAAAATACCAATCAGAGCAGAGATAAAGACGATCGGGCACAGGACTCTCAGGAAGAAGAATGCCAGGCCTTCGTCGTTCATTTTGCCAAAGACGAAATTTGTCCCTTCGTTGGCGAATCCGAGCAGTTTTTCAAACATTTCGGAAAAGCCTTTTACAAATCCAAGGCCGATATCAGAGTTCAGGAAGAACCAGGCCAGTAAAACTTCAATTACAAGTAATTGCGCAACGTAACGGATGCGAATTTGTTTACGGTCATGGCTGACCAGCAACGCAAGAATCGCTACCACAACAAGCGCGAGGACAAAGTGCAAAACGCGGTCCATATTTGCTCCAAATATGAGGCAGGTTAAATTTCCGTGCACATTCTATGCAACAAGCTAAAAGAAAACGAGATCCAGGCCGCATTATAATAACAGCCTGTGAGTAAACTCTGAAAATAGTGATCAGGCATACACTTTTGTTATGTTTGGTAAATGTATTAAAAGTTTTTTTTTTGTTCTAATCTTGATAACAAGGTAGCATGTGACAGAGCACCTTGCCCGCACCTCATTTATTCAGTTCAGCTTATCGTTCATAGCTATCAGAGAAATCATTATCACCTTGCTAAATGATCTTGATAATCATTCTCATTTTAGTAATATGAAACATAGCAAAGGCTATATTTCAGAGGCAGAATATTTCAGAGGCAGAAAATGACAAACAGTCGCGTTGAGAACAGTCGTGGTCGTGCAGCGCGCCGAATGAGGCTGGCGCTGATGGGGCCGGCATTCATTGCTGCCATTGGGTATATCGATCCGGGTAACTTTGCGACCAACATTCAGGCGGGCGCCAGCTTCGGCTATCAGTTGCTGTGGGTGGTGGTGTGGGCAAACCTGATGGCTATGCTGATCCAGGTGCTGTCCGCAAAGCTCGGTATTGCTACCGGAAAAAACCTCGCTGAACAAATTCGTGACCACTATCCGCGTCCGCTGGTCTGGTTTTACTGGGTGCAGGCGGAAATCATCGCGATGGCGACCGATCTTGCAGAATTTATCGGTGCCGCTATCGGATTTAAGCTCATTTTAGGTATTTCACTTTTGCAGGGGGCCGTGCTGACCGGCATCGCGACCTATCTGATTTTGATGCTGCAACGGCGCGGTCAGAAACCACTGGAAAAAGTGATTGGTGGCCTGCTGTTGTTTGTCGCCGCGGCGTACATCGTGGAACTGATTTTTTCTCAGCCCAGACTGGCGCAGCTCGCCAAAGGGATGGTTATCCCGTCATTACCCACCAGTGAAGCGGTCTTCCTGGCCGCCGGGGTGTTAGGGGCGACCATCATGCCGCACGTCATCTATTTACACTCTTCGCTGACGCAACACCTTCACGGCGGGACGCGTAAGGAGCGTTACAATGCCACCCGCTGGGACGTGGCGATTGCCATGACCATCGCCGGTTTTGTCAACCTGGCGATGATGGCGACGGCCGCGGCGGCTTTCCACTTTAACGGCCACACCGGTATCGCCGATCTTGACGAAGCTTATCTGACGCTGGAGCCGTTGCTCAGCCACGCGGCGGCAACGATATTCGGCCTCAGTCTTATCGCCGCGGGTCTCTCCTCGACGGTGGTTGGTACGCTGGCGGGGCAGGTGGTGATGCAGGGGTTCATCCGCTTCCACATCCCGCTGTGGTTCCGTCGCGTCGTCACAATGCTGCCCTCATTTATTGTGATTTTAATGGGGCTTGATCCGACGCGTATTCTGGTCATGAGTCAGGTTTTGCTCAGTTTCGGTATTGCCCTGGCACTGGTTCCGTTGCTGATTTTCACCAGTAATAAGACGTTAATGGGTGATCTGGTTAATTCAGAATTAGTGAAACGTGTCGGCTGGACCATCGTCTTTCTGGTGGTTGCGCTGAACGCCTGGCTGCTGATAGGAACCGCACTCGGACTGTAAGAAAGTCCTCAAATCTCTGGCTTTTCGGCCTGCCTGGTAACGTGAAACCCGCGTGCCAGGCGACTCTTAAATGCTTTACAACCATTTTGTGATCTTCTTATATAAGACCATTTCACTGCGTCCGGCGTGATCTCGCTGGCATTCTGTACTGACTAAAGTTCATCCGTGGTCCCGTAACAGCGACCGCTAACATTAAACAGTACAGACAATATGAAAAACATTTATATCGCAACCGAAAATGCATTCTTACGTTCAGGCCTGATTGAACTGGCGCAGGAATCCAATATCACGCTTCAGCCAGCAAAAATTGATGAGCCAGGTTTCATCGATTCTCTTGATAAAGACGATGCGGTCATCGTCCACATCGACAGAAACACACCGGCTGGGTACTTTGATTACACCGCGCGGATTAACGAAAAATGCCGCCTGATGCTTGTCCTCAACAACCCGAACCTGATTTACATCTGCGTTGCGAGCGTGATCACCTCTTCCAGAAGTTCACTGAAAGAGCTGATGCGTGCTGTGGGTATGCTGATGAGCAATAAGAAACTGGAAAACCAGTTGCGCGTGAACCTGACGGCGAAAGAGAAAATCATTCTGCGTGAAACGATGAATGGCCAGAAAGTCGACCAGATTGCGAAGGTACTGAATATGTCGCCGAAGACGGTTTATACGCACCGGGCGAATGTCTTCAGTAAGCTGGGGGGCAGCAGCGTAAACGCTATCTACTCCCTGAAAAACAGAATTATGAAAGAAATGACAGTCTGATTGGCACAAAAGCGGTAGTAGACCCATTGCCAGAGTCCAGTTTCCTTCGGACTCTGGCTTTTTTTATGCCTTAATGGCGATGCCCATGACCGCGGCCACGACCACGATGGTCATCACGATCACGCCAGCCTTCGCGATAACCGCGTTCATACGCGTTGCGTTTATCCCAGCCGCGATGGAGACCGTTGTCATGTCTCCACCAGCCTCTGTCACGCCATTCATAGTGACGATGCCAGTAATCCCGGTCGCGCCAGCGTCCGCCGTCCCAGTAGTTACCGTAATTGTCACGATCGCCAATTTGTAATTTTATCGATGGCAACAGGGTGATTTCGCCAGCGCTGGCAATCAGCGGCGCTGATGAAGCCAGCAATACTGCTGCAAGAATCATTGACCTGAACATACTCTTCTCCTTCACGATCGGGGCCATGCGCGGCCTGTTACCGCAATATTACGGGGTGGTAAAGTCCCTTATCATCGGCAACACTCTGAAACATGCAGTGAGAGCACTTTTTGCTAAAGAAAAATCTATATTTCCCCGGCGAGGATTGTCTCAATCGCGGCACGCTCCTCCGCCGTAAACTGCCGGTTCGCCAGCATGCCCACCGCATCATCCAGTTGCGCGGTTTTGCTGGCGCCAATCAATACGGAAGTGATTTTCTCATCGCGCAGCACCCACGCCAGCGCCATCTGCGAGAGTTTCTGCCCACGTTGCGCCGCCAGCGCGTTCAACTGACGCACTTTTTGCAATTTCTCTTCCGTGATCTGATCGGGATTAAGAAAGCGGCTGCTGCTGGCGGCACGCGAATCTGCGGGGATCCCGTTCAGATAGCGGTCAGTCAGTTGCCCGCCCGCCAGCGGTGAAAACGCAATGCTGCCGACGCCTTTCTCCTGCAGGGTATTCAGCAGTTCCTCTTCCACCCAGCGCTCAAACATTGAGTATTTCGGCTGGTGAATCAGACAGGGCGTTCCCAGGTCGTCAAGGATCTCAATCGCTTCCCGCGCCAGCGCCGCCGGGTAATTCGACAGGCCGACATACAGCGCTTTGCCCTGACGAACGACATGATCCAGCGCGCGCATGGTCTCTTTCAGCGGCATCTGCGGGTCCGGGCGGTGGTGATAAAAAATATCGACATACTCCAGGCCCATCCGTTTGAGGCTCTGATCGAGGCTGGCGATCAGGTATTTTCGCGAGCCCCAGTCGCCGTAGGGGCCGTCCCACATGGTATATCCCGCTTTCGTCGAGATGATGAGCTCATCGCGCCAGGGCTGAAAATCTTCCCGCAAAATGCGGCCGAAATTGCTCTCCGCCGAGCCGGGCGGCGGGCCATAGTTGTTGGCTAAATCGAAATGGGTGATGCCGAGATCGAACGCATGGCGCAACAGCTGGCGGCTGTTCTCCACCTGCGTTACATCGCCGAAGTTATGCCATAGCCCAAGAGAGATGGCCGGAAGCTTCAGTCCGCTATGTCCGCAGCGGCGGTAGTCCATAGTCTGATACCGCGCACTGTTTGCCTGGTAAATCATCCTCGTCTCCACAAATCGTCAGGGTGGGTAAGCACTTACACTAATGAATGTTCAGTCCTGAGTACACTCCTGTTATTCGTAAAGCTGACGTTCCACGGGCTTTCTCCGATACATCCTGGACAGCATTAGCGCTTCTCCAATACTCAAATTTATCTTAACGGAGGAGGTAGTGACGCTATGCAACTGACTTATACCATTGGTGATTATTTACTGGATCGTCTCTCTGCGCTGGGCATCGACCATCTGTTTGGCGTCCCTGGCGATTACAATTTGCAATTCCTCGATCATGTCATTGCCCATGATTCTGTGTGTTGGGTTGGTTGTGCAAACGAACTGAACGCCGCCTACGCGGCCGACGGCTATGCCCGTATTCAGGGGGCTGGCGCGCTGTTAACCACTTATGGCGTTGGTGAACTGAGCGCCATCAACGGTACCGCAGGCAGCTTTGCCGAGTATGTTCCGGTGCTGCATATCGTCGGCGCGCCGCGGACGGCGTCACAACAGCGCGGTGAATTACTGCACCATACGCTCGGCGACGGAAACTTTAGCCATTTTTATGAAATGAGCGGGCCGGTGAGTTGCGCTCAGGCACAACTTACCGTCGATAATGCCTGCCGGGAAATCGACAGGGTGTTACAGGAGATGATCGCCCACCGGCGTCCTGCCTATCTGATGCTGCCTGCTGACGTCGCCAACGCGCCGACGTCACCGCCGGGGTGTCCATTGGCCGTTGAGTCATCAACGGTGGATGACAATCAACTGGCCGAATTTAAAGCACAGGCTCACCGCCTGTTAAGCAACAGCCGCCGCGTTGTTCTGCTGGCCGATTTCCTTGCCCAGCGTTTTGGTCTGCAACCACAACTGCAGGCTTGGGTGGAATCGCAGCCGTTGCCGCATGCCACCATGCTGATGGGCAAAGGGCTCTTTAACGAGCAGCATCCGGCATTTATTGGCACTTACAGTGGTGTTGCCAGCGACAAACAAACCCGTGAGATCGTGGAAAGCGCCGAAACGCTGATCTGCGTCGGCACCCGTTTCACCGATACGCTGACGGTCGGTTTTACGCATCAAATCAATACCGAAAAAACCATCGATCTGCAGCCGTTTGCCGCGCGGATTGGCAATCGCTGGTTCAGCGGTCTGCCGATGCACCAGGCGCTACCGGCGCTGATTGAGGTCACTGCCTCACTGGCGTCTCAATGGGTATCGCCGCACTATTCCAGCCGCCCGATCACCAAAGAGAAGCAGGGCGACCTGACGCAGAAAAATTTCTGGAGCACGCTACAGGAGCAACTGCAACCGGGAGACATCGTGCTGGCCGATCAGGGAACCTCGGCGTTTGGGGTAGGGGCGCTGAAGCTTCCCCGGGATGTGACGCTGATTGTCCAGCCGCTGTGGGGCTCGATTGGCTTCACGCTGCCAGCCGCTTTTGGCGCGCAGACCGCCGCGCCGGACCGCCGGGTGGTATTGATCATCGGCGATGGCGCCGCGCAACTGACGATTCAGGAGATCGGCTCGATGATGCGCGACGACCAGCGACTGGTGATCCTGCTGCTGAACAACGAAGGCTACACGGTTGAACGCGCCATTCACGGGCCGGAAGAGCGCTACAACGACATTTCGCTGTGGAACTGGACGCAACTGCCGCAGGCGCTCAATCTCGACAGTCAGGCGCAGTGCTGGCGCGTCACGCAGGCGGTGCAACTGAAAGAAGTGTTAACCCTCAGCGAACAGCGCGACCGGTTAACGCTGGTGGAGGTAATGCTGCCGCGGATGGATATCCCGGATTTCCTGCGCGTACTCACGCAGTCCATCGAAGCGCGCAACCAGACTGCCTGATCACTCGCGCCGCTGCGCCATCATCATCGGTTTTCCTGCCAGCAGCAGCCAGGCTGGCAGCATCACGATGCACAGTAGCGGCAGCAGGGTGGAGTCAGGCACCACGACGGCGGCCATAAATAAACTGAGCCAGCCGTCGCGCGTCACCACCAGCACCAGTCCCAGAATCGCACAGGAGACGGTGATCGCCGCCGGAACCGCGTCCACATGGGCATGCAGCATCAGTCCAAGGGCGACGGCGACAAACACTGCCGGGAAAATGCGCCCACCGCGAAAACCGCTGGCGGCGGCAATCACCAGCGCCGCCAGTTTCACTATCGCAATAAGCATGAAATCGGACGCCGTCAGCGTCTGGCTGAATGCCAGTTGCTGCATTTCATCCAGCCCCTTAAACAGCGTGATATGCCCGCCCACCACGCCCAGCAGGCCAAGCAAAAAACCACCCAGCGTGAGGATCAGGATCGGGTTTTTCAGCCGGTGCATCAGCATATGCAGGCGCGGCAGACACCAGACGGCGACCATCCCGACGGCAATCGCAATAATCGCGACGATCGCCCCGCTGAAAATATCCACGATGCGCATCTGCCCGTAATGGGGGATCGGCAGTGAAAAGTGGGGCTGGAAAAAGAGGCTGGTGGTCAGTGCGCCAGCCGCCGCGGCGATCAGTGGCGCAAACAGACGATCCCACAGCGGGGCGTCACCGTTACTGCTCAGGGTTTGTGAAAAGACCAGCGCAGCGGCGACTGGAGTGCCAAACAGCGCGCCGATGGTGCCTGCCGCCGCGAGGATCGTCCAGTCGAGGGCATTGACACGCGGGAATACGCGCGCGCCAATGGCGACCGCCAGCGCAATATTCACTGACATAATCGGATGTTCCGGCCCAAGACTGACGCCGCCCGCCAGCCCGAGTATCAGCGCGAGGATCAAGCCCGGCAGCGGCCCGGTGCCGGTCGGCGCGCCAATCAGCGGCTCCAGCGCCGGATCCGATCCCGCATGCCCCGGGCTGTAGCGGATCACCAGTCCCACCGCCAGCCCGGTCAGTGTCAGCATCACCACGATCCAGACGCGTGAATCCAGACCAATGCCGAGACTCAACGGTAGCGACTGCCAGAGGATCGCTTGCGCCAGTGCGGCAACTTTCATCACCGCGACTAAAATCAGGCTGGATGCGATACCAATAATTAATGCCGGCAGGGAGAGCAGCAACATGGTACGGGCTCGCGGATGGAGCATGGTGATTTCCTTTTAGTTTCAGTCAACAGCACAATGCACCCGTTTACGGGAGGCGTCAGTGCAAATGGTGCTGAAACGATAAACGTAATCTGTGACGCAGATCGATAATCCTTTGGCGCTTATGCGGCGGGCGTTGTCGTTCTGGCGTCATGAATTTACAGTGTTTGCAGAAAAGTATTCTGACTTTAGCGGAGCAGTAACAGAATGACAAAGTTTGCGTTAGTGGGTGATGTTGGCGGTACCAATGCGCGTCTGGCTCTGTGCGATATGGCCAGTGGTGAGATTTCGCGGGCTAAAACCTATTCCGGGCTGGATTACCCCAGCCTTGAGGCGGTCGTCCGTGTGTATCTGAAAGAGCACGATGTGGATGTCGAAGATGGCTGTATCGCCATTGCCTGCCCCATCACCAGCGACTGGGTGGCGATGACCAACCATACCTGGGCTTTTTCTATCGCAGAAATGAAAAAAAATCTGGGTTTCTCTCACCTTGAAATCATCAACGATTTCACGGCGGTATCGATGGCCATCCCGATGCTGAAAAAAGAGAATCTGATCCAGTTCGGCGGCGCAGAACCGGTTGACGGAAAACCTGTCGTGGTGTTTGGCGCAGGAACCGGGCTGGGCGTTTCGCATCTGGTGCATGTCGATAAACGCTGGGTCAGTCTGCCGGGCGAAGGCGGTCATGTGGATTTTGCGCCGAACAGCGAAGAAGAGGGAATTATCCTTGAACAGCTGCGCGCAGAGCTCGGCCACGTTTCCGCTGAGCGGGTACTTTCCGGGCCGGGGCTGGTCAATCTCTACCGGGCGATTGTGAAATCAGACGGGCGTCTGCCGGAAAACCTGCAACCGAAAGATGTCACCGAGCGGGCGCTGGAAGACAGCTGCATCGATTGTCGTCGCGCGCTGTCACTGTTCTGCGTGATTATGGGGCGGTTCGGCGGCAACCTGGCGTTGACAATGGGCACCTTTGGCGGCGTGTACATCGCGGGCGGGATTGTGCCGCGCTTCCTGGAGTTCTTCAAAGCCTCGGGTTTTCGCGGCGCGTTTGAAGACAAAGGGCGCTTTAAGTCCTACGTGGAGGACATCCCGGTTTATCTGATCGTCCATGAAAACCCGGGCCTTCTCGGTTCCGGCGCCCATCTGCGCCAGATCCTCGGGCAGTACCTCTGAGTTTTATGCCCGGCAGACGCACGCCTGCCGGGTTTCTCACAGATGCATCAGTTGGCGAAACGCTTTCACTTTGCTGCGGCTGACCGGCACCTGAAAATCAAGATCCCGCAGACGCAGAATATAGGTGTTGTTAAACCACGGTTCGATTTCGCGGATCTTATTCAGGTTCACGCAATACGAGCGGTGGCAGCGGAAAAAGTGTGACGGCGGCAGTTTGCCGCAAAATTCAGTGATATTCATCGGCATCACGAAGGATTCGCGCTTGGTATAGACAAACGTCATTTTCTCGTGCGCTTCAGCGTAATAAATATCGTTGATGCTGGTGACGATAATCTTCTCGTCTTTGATCAGATTGATGGTGTCGTTTTCTCGCGTCACGCCAGGGTTACTGGCGCCAGACTGCTGCTGCCAGGCATTTTCCAGCTTTTGCAGCATATTGATGATCCGCGATTCCTGATACGGTTTCAGAATGTAGTCGAATGCTTCCAGTTCAAAAGCTTCCACCGCATGCTCTTTCCACGCGGTAATAAACACGATAAACGGCTTATGGGCAAACTGGCTGATGTTTTGCGCCAGCAGCACGCCATCCAGCGAAGGGATGTTGATATCGAGGAAAATGGCATCCACTTTGTTGTGCTGGAGAAACTTCAGCACGTCCAGCCCGTCGTCGAACGTGCCGATAATCTCCATCTGGCTGTGTTCTTTGATAAGCCAGGTCAGTTCCTGCTGCGCCAGGAATTCATCTTCAACAATAATGACCTTCATAGGAACTCCGGATCAGGGTAACAACGGGGCCGGTATCGCGACAGGCGAACGCTGATTCGGCACATAAAACGCAATCTCGGTTCCCGGCTCAAGGCGACGAATGTGCAGCCCTTCGCCATACAGCAGCTTCACGCGATGATGCACATTCAGCAGACCGATTTTATTGCCCGGCATTTCGTTGGCTTCCACCCGTTCCACCACGCCCGGGTCAATGCCGTTGCCGGTGTCGCGAACGCTGATACGTACCCGATGCCCACACTCTGTCACGCTAATCGTCACCACGCCTTTGCCTTTGCAGGGCTGAATGCCATGAACGATGGCGTTTTCCACCAGCGGCTGGATCAGCAGGCTCGGGATTACGCAACTGACTTCATCATCGATGTCATAAATCACCGTCAGTTTGTCACCAAAACGCGCCTGTTCTATCGCGATATAATCTTTTATCTGATAAAGCTCTTTCTTAATATCGATCTGTTCATCGTCTTTTAATTCAATGTTATAGCGCAAATAACGCGATAAATTGAAAATCAACTGCCGGGCGGTATCCGGGTTCAGGCGAATCGACGACGAGATGGCGTTGAGCGCGTTAAACAGAAAATGGGGATTTATCTTGCTTTGCAGGGCGCGCAGCTCTGCCTTATTTGCCATTTCGCGTAACTGTTCGGCGCGGGAGACCTCCAGTTGCGTGGAGATAATCTGCGACAGGCCGATCGCCATTTCCTGCAATGACGAGGTGATCTGATGCGCGTGACAGTAATAGATTTTCAGTGTGCCGGTAACGATGCCTTTCTCCCATAGCGGGATCACCAGCATGGAATGTATTTCCGGAGTGCGATGCGCTTCATCATTGTTTTTAATGATGATTTTCCCGCTGCCGATTGCCTGGCGGGTCGTCGGGCTGACGATATCATCGCTGTCGCGGTAGTTGTTTTCCCCGACGCCGACATAGGCCAGCACATGTTCAGTGTTAGTAATGGCGACGGCATCGGCGTTGATATCGCGACGAATAATATCGCAAACCTGACGCAGCGATTCGCTGTTCACATGGCGAAACAACGGCAGCGTTTTGTTGGCGATATCCAGCGCCAGCTTGGCCTGACGCGCGGCGCTGGCCTCTTTTTCCCCTTCCACGCTCTGCACCAGCAGAACGATAAACCCGATGCAGACGCTGCCGAGGATCATCGGAAACCCAATTTTTGAGACGATATCAATGCCCAGCGCGGTAGTGGGCGCCCACACCACCACCAGGATCATGGTTAACGATTCACACAGCATGCCGCCCAGGATCCCCGCCTTCCAGCGTTGCGCTTTCGCGACGCGGCGGTGGATCCAGCCCGACAGCACGCCCGCAATAATACTGGTGATAAAGCAGGGCACCGCCGTCACGCCGCCGATGTCGATAAGATAACGGTGCGTGCCGGCAATCAGGCCGGTGATCACCCCCACCCACGGGCCGAACAGGATGCCACCAGACATCACCGCAATAATACGCACATTGACCAGCGAGCCTTCCACCGGCACGCCGGACCAGGTACTGAACAGGGCGAACAGCGAGAAAAGGGCGGTAACGGCCAGTAGCTCTTTCGGCGTGTGAGCGGATTTGTGCAGCAGTTCGCGGAACAGGCGGAGGCGGATCAGAAAGAACAGACAAATCAGCATCAATGCTGCCCGATCAAAGACCGCGAGCAGCATGGTGAATATCTCGTGCATGGAGGTGCCATTGATAACGCAGGGAAGGGGTATGATAGAAAACCTGGTGCGGAATGACCAGCTATCCCGCACCGGACGTATAAACCGGAAAAACCATAAATTTAAAAGGGGATTGTTGGTGATTTTCCGTTATGCAGGGAAAACGTGGCAATCGCGAAAAATCAAAGTAAAAATTCTGATGTTCTTGTGTTAATTAAAAATATCATTTTGCCGATTTGCGGAACATCATCACGCTTTCACTGGCTGAATAAGTTCCTCTTTTGCAGCACAGCAATTATTTTTTGTTCACCCTCTCGACAGCAGGAAATTTTTCAGCGTATTTTCTAAAGACGCCACACACGTGGCAGCGTCGCTCGGACGGTCCGGGCGCTAACGTTACTCCGAGGAATCTATGGCTGACTTCAGTCCTGAACGTCGTTTTACGCGTATCGATCGTCTTCCCCCGTATGTGTTTAATATTACTTCCGAGCTGAAAATGGCTGCGCGTCGGCGCGGCGAAGATATTATCGATTTCAGCATGGGCAACCCTGATGGCCCGACACCGCCGCATATCGTTGAGAAACTCTGCACCGTGGCGCAGCGCCCGGACACGCACGGCTACTCAACGTCCAGAGGCATTCCCCGTCTGCGTCGGGCGATTTCCCGCTGGTATCAGGATCGCTATCACGTTGATATTGATCCCGAGACTGAAGCGATTGTTACCATCGGCTCGAAAGAGGGGCTGGCGCATCTGATGCTGGCGACGCTCGATCACGGCGATACGGTGCTGGTGCCGAATCCCAGTTATCCGATCCACATTTACGGTGCGGTAATTGCGGGTGCGCAGGTGCGCTCGGTGCCGCTGGTGGAAGGCGTCGACTTTTTTAACGAGCTGGAGCGGGCGATCCGCGAAAGCTACCCGAAACCGAAGATGATGATCCTCGGCTTCCCGTCAAACCCGACGGCGCAGTGCGTTGAGCTCGACTTCTTTGAGAAAGTCGTCGCGCTGGCGAAACGCTATGACGTGCTGGTGGTTCATGATCTGGCCTACGCTGACATCGTTTACGATGGCTGGAAAGCGCCGTCGATCATGCAGGTGCCGGGTGCGCGTGATGTCGCTGTGGAGTTCTTCACGCTGTCGAAAAGCTACAATATGGCGGGCTGGCGCATCGGTTTCATGGTCGGCAACCCGGTGCTGGTTAATGCGCTGGCGCGCATCAAGAGCTACCACGATTACGGCACCTTTACGCCGCTGCAGGTGGCGGCCATTGCCGCGCTGGAAGGTGATCAACAGTGCGTTCGCGACATTGCCGCGCAGTATAAGCGTCGCCGCGATGTGCTGTTGAAAGGGCTGCATGAGGCGGGCTGGATGGTCGACATGCCGAAAGCGTCGATGTACGTATGGGCAAAAATCCCGGAACCGTACGCAGGAATGGGGTCGCTGGAATTTGCCAAAAAACTGCTCAAAGACGCCAAAGTCTGCGTTTCACCCGGCATCGGGTTTGGTGACTACGGCGATACGCACGTCCGCTTCGCGCTCATTGAAAACCGCGATCGTATTCGCCAGGCGGTGAGAGGCATTAAGGCGATGTTCCGCGCCGATGGCCTGTTGCCGGTAACGGCAAAAACGTCAGCTGAAGAGGCGTCGTAAAAACGCAAACAGGAGCCAGATGGCTCCTGTTTTTTTTGCATTATGCTCAGTTTTAGATCATCAGGGCAAAGGTACCGGCCCAAACGATGACCATAAAAGAAATGCCCATAAAGAAATATTTCACGTCTCACCACTCCGCGTCGTACTGATACGCTCAAATGACTGATTATAGAGAGCTGACACCGGCCCGAAACAGAATTAGGAATACTCTGTTTTCGCTGCGGCACCACCTCAGAATTCTGTGCGATCTCGCTCCAGACGGCGCTAATGTACGCCTAAAAATCAGGGGTAGCAAGAGGGATTTTTTTATTTATTTTTAGCAACTTACAACTGTCGTGATTCGGCGACAGATTAATTTCGTACGGTAATATATTGCATTCGAGCGACGCTTCGAACCGGCCAAAAAAACGACCGAATTACCTGTTGATTTTGTGGGTATTTCGGCCTGCCTCTGTCAGATTTTCTCAATCCACTCTTGCGGGTAACGTGCGGGAATGAAACGCAGCGTTAACAACATCAGCCCGGCCACGCAGACGGCGTGAAACGTCCAGTCCATAAGGTAATTGCCGCTGATGCTGCGCAGCACGCCGGAGAGATACGGTGAAATCCCGGCAATGATAAAACCGATGCCCTGCATAAAGGCGACCAGCCGTCCGGCAATCACCGGGTGAGGGGAGTGGTCGAGCGCCAGTACCAGGCAGAGTGGAAACGCGCCGCCGAGACCGACGCCGCAGGTCACCGCCCAAAAAATGGACATCTGCAGTGGGGCCGCGATAAACCCGCAGAAGCCGATCATTTGCAGACTCAGGGCCAACAGCAGCAGCTTACGGCGATCCTGATGGCGCGCGAGCATCGGCAGGATCAGCGCCCCTGCGGTTTGCCCGACGGTCATCAACGCCAGCAGCGTTCCGCTGAATTGGGCGCTGACGCCAAGCTGAATGTAATACGGCGGCAGCCAGGCGATCAGGCTCGCATAGCCGCCGTTGATCACGCCGAAATAGAGCCCCAGCGTCCACGCGCGGGGATGGAGGGTGATGCGGACGCGGGTGGAAGAGATCTTTTGTTCACCCTGCGCCAGCGATTTGCTTTGCGGCCACCAGCCAATCAACGCAATCATCGCAGGTAACGCCCACCAGGCCAACGATCGATGCCAGACCTCGCTGTGCGCGGCGATCCACGGCGTCAGCGCGGCACCGAGGCCGCCACCGCCCATCAGTGCGGCGGACCACAGCCCCATCACCTGCGGCATACGGCGCTGAAAAAGACGTTTGATGACCGTCGGCATAACGACCTGAATGATGCCAATGCCGATCCCGCCGAGCAGCGCACTGCTCAGCAGCAGTACGCTTTGCGGCGCCAGTTCGCGCATTGCTGCGCCCGCGGCCACCATCAGTAAACTCAACGCCACGCTGTTACGTTCGCTGAAATGCGTGTTGATCCAGCTTCCCGCCAGCGCCAGCCCGCCCATCGCCACCACCGGCAACGCGGTGAGCAGGGCGGCAACGGTAAAACTCATGCCGCTGGCGGCACGCAACTGCGGCAGCAGCGGCCCGACGGAGGTCAACAGTGGTCGCATATTGAGACCAATCAGCACCAGAACCAGCAGCATCAGGCCGAAACGTTGTGTTTTATTCATGACTGTTTTTGTGCCCACCGCGCGTACAGCGCAATACCGTTTGCCTGAGGAAGGTGATGAACTGGCAGCGATTGCTGCTCAGTGGGGCGCTGTAACTGTTGATAAATGGCGGCAGTGGAGAGTCTGAAACGTTCACCATCGTTGTTGCTGTTGGCAAAGTACACTTCCCGCACGCCCGTGAGATACATCGCGCTCAGGCACATCGGGCAGGGTTGTCCGCTGGCATACACGGTACATTCACGCAGTGCCGCGCTGCCTGATCGGGCGGATACCGCCCGTATTCCGTTCAGCTCCGCATGGCCGGTGGGATCGTCGTTAAGATGCAGTGTATTCACGGCTTCCGCCACCACTTCACCATTGCGCACAATCACCGCGCCAAACGGGCGTCCACCCTGCTCAACATTGTGTTCTGCCAGCGTCAGCGCCTGTTGCAGATAGTCATCATGAGAAGGCATCGTTTACTCCTGTCAGAAGGGTTTGGTTGGCAGATATTTGCCATCAAGCGTAATCACCGCACGCTCGCCGCCGTCCGGGTCGGCCACTTTTTTCACATCCAGTTTGAAATTGATGGCGCTGATAATACCGTCGCCAAATTTCTCATGAACCAGCGCTTTCAGCGTCGTGCCGTAAACCTGCAGCATTTCGTAGAAGCGGTACATCGTGGGGTCGGTGGGCACGCGATCATCAATGCTGCCGCGCAGCGGGATGGTCTGTAACAGCAGGACGGCATCGCTGTCCAGCTCAAGCTTCTCACCCACCAGGCGTGCAGCGTCTGCCGGCAAAGCATGCTGGCCCAGCAGTGCGGCGGTAACAAAGGCTTCGGCTAAACCGGTGCCGTCAGCGAGTTGAGCAAACGTCAGATCTTTTTTCGCTTTAATGAGCAGGATCTGGTCAGCCAGTGCCAGACGAATGTCGCGATTAATTTGTGACTGAATCATGGAAAACCTCTGATGATGTATGGAATAAAAGGGTTATGCCGCAGACGCCGGGCGATAAGGCATGGCGCGTGTCGCCGGGTTTTCTGCCAGCGACACGAACTGGCGGGTTACGCCGTCATAGGCCGCAATTTCGCCGCTCTCAATGTCATACACCCAACCATGCAGGGCGATGCGTCCTTCTTCGAGCGCCAGACGTACCGACGGATGGGTCTGAATATTGGCCAGTTGGGCAATGACGTTTTCGCGCACCATTGAGGCGGTTTTGTCATGCAGGCTCTGATGTTCCCGCGCTTCGTTAACCACCCGGGCGGAGTCGGCGTAGCGCAGCCAGTGACCGACAGCGGGCATGTTGTCGAGGCAGTGGCAACCGGCAATCGCGGTCATGGCGCCGCAGTCGGAATGGCCACAAATCACAATGTCTGAGACCCGCAGCGCGGCAACGGCGTACTCCACCGAGGCAGTGACACCGCCGGGTTCCGGGCCGTACGAGGGGACGATATTCCCGGCATTGCGGATCACAAACAGATCGCCAGGTTCGCGCTGCGTCACCAGTTCGGGTACCAGGCGGCTGTCCGAGCAGGAGATAAATAACGCGCGTGGGTTTTGCTGTGTGGCAAGGCGTTTGAATAAATCAGCACGTTCAGGAAATGCGTCACGCTGAAATTTCAGAAAGCCGTCAATAATCTCTTTCACGATAAGTCCTCTGTCTCGCTGTGCGATGACCAGAAGGCTACGCGGATCGTTTCATAAGGTAAAAGACTCATTTATGATAGAGTCCATTGTAAAAACTTATAGGTAAGGCCATGCTGTTCCGACATATCCACTACTTTCTCGCTGTCGCCGAACATCAGGGTTTTACCCGCGCGGCGGCGGCATTGCATGTCTCGCAACCGGCGCTGTCACAGCAGATCAAACAACTGGAGTCGTTGCTGGGCGTCCTGTTGTTCGATCGCTCCGGGCGCAACACCCGGCTGACCGATGCGGGTGAGGTGTATTTGCGCTATGCGCGAAACGCGCTGCAGGCGCTGGAGGAGGGGAAACGCGCGATCCACGATGTCGAAGATTTAAGCCGGGGTTCGTTGCGGGTCGCCGTCACGCCGACCTTCACGGCGTATTTCATCGGGCCGTTGATTGCCGCGTTTTATGCGCGTTATCCCCATGTGACGTTACAACTGCAGGAGATGTCCCAGGACAACATTGAATCGCTGCTGGTCAATGATGAACTGGATGTCGGGATCGCGTTTGATGACGTGCACTCGCCGGATATCGACGCCCGGACGCTGCTCACCGAAACACTTGCCCTGGTGGTGGCGCGTCACCATCCGCTGGCGCAGCAAAAGTCTGTCGGGCTGAGTGTGCTCAATGACGAAAAGCTGATCCTGCTGAGCGCGGAATTTGCCACGCGCGAACAGATTGACCGTTACTGTCGTCAGATGGGGTTGCGTCCGCAAGTGGTGATGGAAGCCAATTCGATCAACGCGGTGTTAACGCTGATTCGCCGCACGCCGCTGTCGACGTTATTACCGGCTGCAATTGCGCAACAGAATGATGACCTGACGGCGGTTTCGCTGACGCCGCCACTGCTGGAAAGAACCGCAGTGCTGATGCAACGTAAGGGAGCCTGGCAGACGGCTGCCGCACGCGCGTTTGTGGCGATGGCGCTGGAGGAAGCGGACAGAATCGCGTTTCCTCCAGCGCGCTGATAAGGCGTGATTAATACTTCAGCGTGGAAAGGGCGTCTTTACCGGCCTGAGTGTATTTATCTTTGATGTCTTCCGTCGCGTTAAAGGTCGAGATCATCATTTTCCCGTCCATGGAAGAAATCTGCATCACGTTGTAGATCTTCGCGTCAACACCCGGCGTCGTCATTTCCAGACGGGACATTTTTTTACCGTCAATGGTTATGTCAGTGACTACTGGTGAGAACGTGCTCATCTGGGCTTTCAGCGCGGTCATCACCTGTGGGATCTGTGCTTCCGTCACGCGGTTTTCGGTCACCGCGAATGCGAGCGTCACTTTGCCGCCTTCGCTTTCCACGTACCAGGCTTCCTGCGGACGCTGACCCGGGTTGGTGTATTTCTTGTCCATCAGATCTTTAGGCATCTTCACGAAGCCTTCCGGCAGCACTATAGAGGCTTTGCCGTCGAGGATTTTGGTGGCGTTATCGCTGTCTGCGGTGTCGGCGCTATCACACGCGGAGAGAAACAGCGCAGAGCTGACCAGCAGTGCGCTAAACATGGCATTAATTTTCATGGGTTAACTTCCTGTAATGTGAGTAAGTCCATTGTCAGAACCACGAACCGTGGCTGCAAAAGGATGTTCACTTTATCAGCCATATTGCAAGAATTTATCTTAAATTTTTGCACCAGTCCGCCTTCCGACCTGCGGGTAAATCCGCCCGCCTCGCGCGATTTCACCTGCCGCCTGTAACAAATCGTAACTCTTTTTGATCCCGCCACGGCTTTTACCTCCATCGGGGTATGCTCCTGTCCCCCTTACTCACATAACGTACGCAATAGAGGAGTACGTAATAAATATAAGGGTTTTTGATAGTTCCCTGAGCCTTGCAAGGAAGTCGTCATGGTTGATGTCACGCGTCGCGGCATGCTAACCGGATCCTGGCGTAATGCCGTCCCGGCCATCCGTCCACCCTGGAGTGGCGGAGAAGCGAATTTTCTCTCGCGTTGTACGCGCTGTGACCGCTGTGTGGAGCACTGCGAAACCGGCGTGCTGCACCGTGGTTCCGGGGGATACCCCACCATCGATTTTCCGCGCGGCGAATGCACGTTTTGTTATGCCTGCGCGAAGGCCTGTCCCGAATCTCTTTTTTTACCGCGCCACACCAGGGCCTGGGAACTCACGATCACCATCGGAGAACGCTGCCTGGCGCAACAGTCCATCGACTGCCGCCACTGTCAGGATAGCTGTGAAGCATCGGCGATTGCCTTTCGTCCCGGAAGGAGAGGCATCTGGCAACCGGAATTAAATCAGGAAATGTGCAGTGGTTGTGGCGCCTGCGTCACCCGTTGCCCGGTCAATGCAATAACGGCGGAGTATAGCCATGGAAACGCTCTGGCAGGTTTGTAGCCTCGTGGTTCAGGCAAAGAATCAGCAGGTCCCTGAGATCAGCAACACGCTGAACGGGCTACCTGGTTGTGAAGTCGCAGTTTTTGATGTCGCAAGCGGCAATCTGGTGGTGGTCGTTGAAGCGACGGAGAGCCAGATGCTGTTAGACACTATCGAGTCGGTACGCAACACAGAAGGCGTGCTGGCGGTTTCGCTGGTATATCACCAGCAGGATGAGCAAGGTGAGGAAGCACCATGAAACTCAGTCGTCGTAGCTTTATGAAAGCTAACGCCGTTGCGGCCGCTGCGGCGGCTGCCGGTCTCAGCGTCCCCGGTGTTGCACGCGCCGTGGTGGGGCAGCAGGAAGCCATTAAATGGGACAAGGCGCCATGCCGCTTTTGTGGTACCGGATGTGGCGTGCTGGTCGGTACGCAAAATGGCCGTATCGTTGCCTGTCAGGGCGATCCCGATGCCCCGGTTAACCGCGGCCTGAACTGCATCAAGGGCTATTTCCTGCCCAAAATCATGTACGGCAAAGACCGTCTTACTCAGCCGCTGCTGCGTATGACCGACGGTAAATTCAACAAAGAAGGCGAGTTCACCCCGATCAGTTGGGAACAGGCCTTCGACATCATGGAAGAGAAGTTTAAAACCGCGCTGAAGGACAAAGGCCCAGAATCGATCGGCATGTTTGGTTCCGGTCAGTGGACCATCTGGGAAGGGTACGCGGCGGCGAAACTGTTCAAAGCCGGTTTCCGCTCCAACAACCTCGATCCTAACGCCCGTCACTGCATGGCGTCTGCGGTTGTAGGCTTTATGCGGACCTTTGGCATGGACGAACCGATGGGCTGTTACGATGATATCGAACATGCCGACGCGTTTGTGCTCTGGGGATCGAACATGGCGGAGATGCACCCGATCCTGTGGTCGCGCATCACCAACCGCCGCCTGGCCGATCCCAACGTGACCGTGGCTGTACTTTCTACCTTCCAGCACCGCAGTTTTGAGCTGGCGGACAACGGCATGGTCTTCACGCCGCAAAGCGATCTGGTGATCCTCAACTACATCGCCAACTATCTGATTCAGAACAATGCGGTTAACCAGGATTTCCTCGACAAGCATGTCACCCTGCGTAAAGGAACGACGGATATCGGCTACGGTCTGCGTCCGAACCATCCGCTGGAGCAGAAAGCGAAAAACCCTGGCGCTGATACCTCTGAGCCGATGACCTTTGAAGAGTACAAAGCGTTTGTGGCGGAGTACACCCTCGAAAAAACCACGCAGATGTCTGGCGTGCCTGCCGATCAACTGGAAAAACTGGCGCAGCTCTATGCTGACCCGAAGAAAAAGGTCATCTCTTACTGGACGATGGGGTTCAACCAGCATACGCGCGGCGTCTGGGCCAACAACCTCGTTTACAACCTGCACCTGCTGACTGGCAAAATCTCTCAGCCAGGTTGTGGACCGTTCTCACTGACCGGCCAGCCTTCCGCCTGCGGTACGGCGCGTGAAGTCGGGACCTTCGCCCACCGTCTGCCGGCAGACATGGTGGTGACGAACGAGAAACACCGTGAAATCACCGAGAAGCAATGGAACATTCCGGCAGGGACGATCCCGCCGAAAATCGGGCTGCACGCCGTGGCGCAGGATCGCGCGCTGAAAGACGGCAAGCTGAACGTTTACTGGACCATGTGCACCAACAATATGCAGGCCGGTCCGAACATCAACCAGGAGCGTATGCCAGGCTGGCGTGATCCGCGTAACTTTGTGATCGTATCCGATCCGTACCCGACGGTGAGTGCGCTGGCGGCGGATCTGATCCTGCCAACGGCCATGTGGGTGGAAAAAGAGGGCGCTTACGGTAACGCCGAGCGCCGTACCCAGTTCTGGCGTCAGCAGATCAAAGCGCCGGGCGAAGCAAAATCCGACCTGTGGCAGCTTGTTCAGTTTGCTCGTCGTTTCAAAACCGAAGAGGTGTGGAGCGAAGAGTTGCTGGCGAAGAAACCTGAACTGCGTGGCAAAACGCTGTTTGACGTGCTGTTTGCGAACGCCGAAACCACCAAATTCCCGCTTACTGAGCTGGCGGAAGGGCAGCTTAACGACGAGTCCCATGACGTCGGTTTTTATCTGCAAAAAGGGCTGTTCGAAGAGTATGCCGCTTTCGGTCGCGGTCATGCTCATGACCTTGCGCCGTTCGATGATTACCACAAAGCGCGCGGTCTGCGCTGGCCGGTCATCAACGGGAAAGAGACGTTGTGGCGCTACAGCGAGGGCAACGACCCGTACGTGAAAGCGGGTGAGAGTTACAGGTTCTATGGCAAGCCGGATGGCAAAGCGACGATTTTCGCGCTGCCGTATGAGCCGCCTGCAGAAGCCCCGGACAGCGAATACGATCTGTGGCTGTCAACCGGGCGTGTGCTGGAGCACTGGCACACCGGCAGTATGACTCGCCGTGTTGAGGAACTGCACCGTGCGTTCCCGGAAGGCGTGGTGTTTATGCACCCGCAGGATGCGAAATCACGCAATCTGCGTCGTGGCGACAAGGTGAAAGTCATCTCCCGCCGTGGCGAAGTGGTTTCCATCGTCGAAACGCGCGGACGTAACCGTACGCCGCAGGGGCTGGTGTATATGGCGTTCTTTGATGCCGCACAACTGACTAACGCACTGACGCTGGATGCGACAGATCCGATTTCGAAAGAAACGGATTACAAGAAGTGCGCCGTTAAACTGGCAAAGGTGTAACGCATCATGTCCCGGGTCGTGAAGTCGCAAGGTCGTCGCCGCTTTCTGCGTGACATGGTTCGCGCAGCGGGTGGGCTGACCGTCGTTGGCGTCGCGCTGGGTTTGCAACAGCAGACCGCGCGCGCCAGCGGCGTGCGGCTGCGCCCACCAGGCGCACTGGCGGAAAATGCCTTCGCCAGCGCCTGTATCCGTTGCGGTCAGTGCGTCCAGGCCTGTCCGTACGACACGCTGAAGCTGGCAACACTGGCGTCAGGGTTGTCGGCGGGAACGCCGTATTTCGTCGCCCGCGATATCCCCTGCGAAATGTGCGAAGACGTTCCCTGTGCAGTGGTCTGCCCGAGTGGCGCGCTGGACAGCGAAATCGCTTCTATTGACGATGCCCGGATGGGGTTGGCCGTCCTGCTCGATCAGGAGAACTGCCTGAACTATCAGGGACTGCGCTGCGATGTCTGCTATCGCGTCTGCCCGTCTATCGATAAGGCGATTACGCTCGAACTGGATCGCAATATGCGCACCGGTAAACACGCCCGCTTTATACCGACCGTCCACAGCGATGCCTGTACTGGCTGCGGTAAATGCGAGAAAGCCTGTGTGCTGGAACAGCCGGCAATACGCGTGCTACCGCTGTCGCTGGCCAAAGGGGAACTGGGGCACCACTACCGTTTCGGTTGGCTGGAGGGAAGCGATGGCAAACCGTAAATGCGACGCTGGCCGCGAAGCGCTGGCGAAAAAGGGATGGTGGCGCAGTTACAAATGGCTGGTGTTGCGCCGCGTGAGTCAACTGCTGATCCTCGGCATGTTCCTGAGCGGACCGTGGTTCGGCGTCTGGATCCTGCGCGGAAACTACAGCGGCAGTCTGTTGCTCGATACCGTGCCGCTCACCGATCCGCTGATGGTGCTGCAAAGCCTCGCCAGCGGTCATCTGCCTGCCGTGCTGGGGCTGACCGGCGCCGTTATCGTCGTGCTGTTTTATGCCATCACAGCGAAACGGCTGTTTTGCAGCTGGGTCTGCCCGGTGAATCCGATTACCGATCTCGCCAGCTGGTTGCGTCGCCGGTTCGATATCAGCCAGTCTGCCACCATTCCCCGTTATCTGCGTTATTTGCTGCTGGTGATGGTGCTGGCAGGCGCGGCGATCACCGGCACGCTCATCTGGGAGTGGATAAACCCGGTGTCGTTGACGGGGCGTAGCCTGGTGTCCGGGTTTTGCAGTGGCGCGTTTCTGCTGCTGGCGTTGTTCCTGTTTGATTTGCTGGTGGTAGAGCACGGCTGGTGTGGGCATCTGTGCCCGCTGGGGGCGCTGTATGGCGCGGTCAGCAGTAAAAGCGTGCTCACGGTGTCAGCGAAGGGGCGTGAGACATGTTCGCGCTGTATGGATTGTTTTCACGTTTGCCCGGAGCCGCAGGTGTTACGTGCTCCGGTTCTGGATGAGCAAAGTCCGGTGCAGATAACGGGCCGCGATTGCATGACCTGCGGCCGCTGTGTGGATGTCTGCCCTGAGGATGTATTCACAATAACTACACGATGGAGTTCGGGAGCGAAATCATGAAAAACCATGTCCTGATAAAGGCGTTAAGTCAAGGGATGGCGGCGCTGGCGCTGGTAGTAAGCGGAATGGTTTGGGCGGCGAATGGCGTGGATTTCAGCCAGTCGCCTGAAGTGTCGGGAACGCAGGAAGGGGCGATCCACATGCCGAAAGAGCAGGAGCGGATGGCGCTGAACTACGTCAACCAGCCGCCGATGATCCCGCACAGTGTGGATGGCTACCAGGTCACCACTAACACCAACCGCTGCTTACAGTGTCACGGTGTGGAGAGTTACCGCACCACCGGTTCGCCGCGCATCAGCCCGACCCATTTCATGGACAGCGACGGTAAAGTGCTGGCTGAAGTGTCGGCGAGCCGGTATTTCTGCCTGCAATGCCACGTGCCGCAGACCAATGCCGCGCCGATTGTCGAAAATACATTTACCCCGTCGAAAGGGTTCGGGAAGTAAGAGGCTGCTATGGAAACATCGAACCGTAAACCGGGAATTATTCGACGCCTCTGGCAATGGTGGCGGCGACCGAGCCGTCTGGCGCTGGGAACGCTGTTGCTGACAGGGTTTATCGCCGGGATCATTTTCTGGGGGGGATTCAACACTGGCATGGAAATGTCCAACCGTGAGGAGTTCTGCATCAGTTGCCACGAAATGCGTAATACCGTTTACCAGGAATATATGGAAACGGTGCATTACAACAACCGTAGCGGCGTGCGTGCAACCTGTCCGGATTGCCACGTTCCTCACGAATGGGCGCCGAAAATGTTGCGCAAGATCCAGGCAAGCAAAGAACTTTACGGAAAAGTGATGGGCCTGATTGACACGCCACAGAAGTTTGAAGACCATCGCCTCACGATGGCGCAGAACGAATGGCGTCGAATGAAAAACAACAACTCACAAGAGTGTCGGAACTGTCACAACTTCGAATTCATGGATCTGACGATGCAGAAAGGCGTGGCGGCGAAGATGCACGATCAGGCAGTGAAGGACGGGCAAACCTGTATCGATTGCCACAAAGGCATTGCTCACAAATTGCCGGACATGCGTGAAGTAGAGAATGGATTTTAACCCATGCTTGAAGTGGTAAAGTTGTACTGCGAACGAGACGACCGGGTGCTGTTCAGCGACCTGTCGTTTGAGGTCAACGCAGGTGAGTGGGTGCAAATCACCGGCGGTAATGGCGCGGGCAAAACAACCTTGCTGCGCCTGCTGACCGGGCTATCGCGTCCCGATGACGGCGAGGTGCTCTGGCAGGGCACGCCAGTCTCCCGGCAACGGGATGTGTTCCACCAACAACTTTTATGGATAGGTCATCAGCCGGGTATCAAAGCCCGGCTGACCGCGCTTGAGAATTTACGTTTTTTCCACCACGACAGCACGCTGCAGGCCTGTTTTTCCGCCCTGGCGCAGGCCGGGCTGGCCGGTTTTGAAGATATTCCCGTTAATCAACTTTCCGCCGGTCAGCAGCGCCGCGTCGCGTTGTCACGCCTGTGGCTGAGCCGCGCACCGCTGTGGATCCTCGATGAGCCGTTTACCGCCATTGACGTCGACGGCGTTGAACATCTGACCGCGCAGATGAGCGCCCACACGGAGCAGGGCGGCATGGTGATCCTCACGACCCACCAGCCGCTTCACGTCGGCGACGATAAACTGCGCCGCGTCTCCCTGACCGGAGGTGCGGCATGATGTGGCAAATTTTCCGACTTGAGCTACGGGTAGCGTTTCGTCACAGTGCGGACATCGCAAATCCGTTATGGTTCTTCTTAATCGTTATCACGCTGTTTCCGTTGGGTATCGGGCCTGAACCGCAACTGCTGGTGCGCATTACCCCGGGCGTTATCTGGGTCGCGGCGCTACTCGCCTCGTTGCTGGCGCTGGAACGTCTGTTTCGCGATGACCTGCAGGACGGCAGCCTTGAACAACTGATGTTATTACCGCTGCCGTTACCGGCGGTGGTGCTGGCCAAAGTGCTGGCGCATTGGGTGGTGACCGGGTTGCCGCTGATCATCCTCTCTCCGCTGGCGGCCTTGCTGATGGGCATGGATGTTCACACCTGGCAGGTGATGGCGCTGACGTTGCTGCTGGGAACGCCGACGCTCGGCTTCCTCGGTGCGCCAGGCGTTGGGCTGACGGTCGGCATCAAGCGGGGTGGCGTATTGCTCAGTGTGCTGGTGTTGCCATTAACCATCCCACTGCTGATTTTTGCGACAGCGGCGATTGACGCCGCGACAATGCATCTGCCGGTTGACGGCTATCTGGCAATACTTGGTGCGCTGCTGGCAGGCAGTGCAACGTTAAGTCCCTTTGTGACTGCAGCAGCACTACGCATCAGCATGCAGTAACTGGATGCGAAAGGATCGGTGACAACTATGTGGAAACAACTTCATCAACTGGCGATACCGCCCCGGCTCTATCGGCTCTGCAGTCGGCTTATCCCCTGGTTCGCGATGGCCAGCCTGCTGGTTCTGCTGACAGGCTGGATCTGGGGATTCGGTTTCGCGCCCTCGGATTATCAGCAGGGACAAAGTTACCGCATTATTTATCTGCACGTCCCGGCGGCTATCTGGTCGATGGGCATTTACGCCTCCATGGCGATCGCAGCGTTTATCGGTCTGGTGTGGCAAATGAAAATGGCCAACCTTGCCGTCGCGGCGATGGCCCCGGTTGGTGCCGTGTTCACCTTTATCGCGCTGGTCACCGGCTCCACCTGGGGTAAACCCATGTGGGGCACCTGGTGGGTATGGGACGCCCGCCTGACCTCTGAGCTGGTGTTATTGTTTCTCTACGTCGGCGCCATCGCGCTGTGGTATGCCTTTGAAGATCGCAAAATTGCCGGGCGCGCGGTCGGGATCCTGGTGCTGATTGGCGTCGTCAATCTGCCGATTATTCACTACTCCGTGGAGTGGTGGAACACGCTGCATCAGGGTTCCACCCGCTTGCAGCAAAGTATTTCCCCGTTGATGCGCACGCCGCTGCGCTGGTCAATCGTGGGTTTCCTGCTTCTTTTCGTCACCCTTACCCTGATGCGAATGCGTACCCTGATTTTGCTACAGGAGCGCCGTCGCCCGTGGGTCAGCGAGCTTATCGCTAAGCGAGGTCGCCTGTGAACAGCGCATTTGCATCCTGGTCTGATTTTTTTGCCATGGGCGGTTACGGCTTTTACGTCTGGCTGGCCGTCTGTTTTACCGTTTTTCCCCTGCTGGCGCTCTGTTTCCATAGCTGGGCGCAGCATCGCGCCATTCTGCGTGGATTGCAGAAACAGCAGGAAAGGGAAGCGCGCATGCGTGCCGCGAAGATGCAGAAGGAGCTTGCATGAATATTCGTCGTAAAAACCGTCTGTGGTTAGCGCTCGCCGTGCTGGCGGGGTTAGCCCTGACGGCAACGCTGGTGCTTTACGCCCTGCGTTCGAATATCGACCTGTTCTACACGCCGGGCGAAATCGTCTACGGCAAGCGCGAGACGCATCAGTTGCCGGAAGTGGGGCAGCGCCTGCGCGTCGGCGGCATGGTGCTGCCGGGCAGCGTGAAGCGTGATCCGGGCTCGCTGAAAGTCACCTTTACGGTTTATGACGCGGAAGCGGAAATCAACGTCAGCTACGAAGGCATTCTGCCGGATCTGTTCCGTGAAGGGCAGGGCGTTGTGGTGCAGGGTGAACTGCAAAAAGGCGACAGCGTGGTGGCGAAAGAGGTGCTGGCGAAGCATGACGAAAACTACACACCGCCAGAAGTGGAAAAAGCGATGCAGGACAACCATCGCCGTCCTGCCAGTTTCTACAAGGAAAACGCCTCATGATGCCTGAAGTCGGCAATGCGTTGCTGTGTCTGGCGCTCGGCCTGGCGCTTTTGCTCTCCGGCTATCCACTGTTGGGTGTGGCAAGAGGCGACACGCGCCTGATGGCGATGGCGCGTCCGCTCGCCTGGCTGTTGTTTATTGTGGTCTGTGGCGCCTTTGCCATTCTGATCCACGCCTTTGTGGTCAATGATTTCACCGTCCTGTATGTCGCCAGCAACTCCAACACGCAACTGCCGGTCTGGTATCGCGTCGCGGCGACCTGGGGCGCGCATGAAGGCTCGCTGTTGCTGTGGGTGCTGCTGATGAGCGGCTGGACGTTCGCTGTCGCCATCTTCAGCCGCGCGATCCCGCTCGATATCGTCGCGCGGGTGCTGGCGGTGATGGGCATGGTGAGTGTCGGCTTTCTGGTCTTTATCCTGTTCACCTCCAACCCGTTTAATCGCACTCTGCCGGAATTCCCGATAGAGGGGCGTGATCTCAACCCGCTGTTGCAGGATCCGGGGCTGATTTTCCATCCGCCGTTGCTGTATATGGGCTATGTCGGGTTCTCGGTGGCGTTTGCTTTTGCCATTGCCTCGCTGTTGAGCGGTCGTCTCGACAGCGTTTACGCACGCTTTTCTCGCCCCTGGACACTGGCGGCGTGGATATTTCTGACGCTGGGCATCGTGCTGGGCTCCGCCTGGGCGTATTACGAGCTGGGCTGGGGCGGCTGGTGGTTCTGGGACCCGGTCGAAAACGCCTCGTTTATGCCGTGGCTGGTGGGCACCGCGTTGATGCACTCGCTGGCGGTTACGGAACAGCGCGCCAGCTTTAAAGCCTGGACGCTGCTGCTGGCGATCACCGCGTTTTCGCTCTGTCTGCTCGGCACTTTCCTGGTGCGTTCCGGGGTGCTGGTCTCCGTTCACGCGTTTGCCTCCGATCCGGCGCGCGGCATGTTCATTCTGGCCTTTATGGTGCTGGTGATCGGCGGTTCCTTATTGCTGTTCGCGGTCAGAGGCCATCGCGTGCGGTCACGGGTGAATAACGCGCTGTGGTCCCGCGAGTCTATGCTGCTGGCCAATAACGTCCTGCTGGTAGCCGCGATGCTGGTGGTGTTGCTGGGTACGTTGCTGCCGCTGGTGCACAAGCAACTGGGGCTCGGCAGTATCTCTGTCGGCGAGCCGTTCTTTAATACGTTATTCAGCGCGCTGATGGCGCCGTTTGCGCTGCTGCTGGGCATCGGGCCGCTGATCCGCTGGGGACGCGATCGCCCCGGCCGATACAAAAAACTGTTCCTGCTGGCGCTGGTGTCGACGCTGGCGCTGTCATTGCTGCTGCCGTTGCTGTTACAGGATCACATCATAGCGATGACGGTGGCCGGTCTGGCGATGGCTGGCTGGGTGCTGGTGCTGGTTTTCGCGGAAGTCGTCCTGCGCCTGAAGAAGGGCAACAAACTGACCGCCAGCTATTGCGGCATGGTGCTCGGGCATATCGGACTGGCGGTGACTGTGGTCGGTATCGCGTTCAGCCAGAATTACAGCGTGGAACGTGACGTGCGCATGAAAGCAGGTGATTCGGTCGATATTCACAACTACCGCTTTATTTTCCGTCAGGTGGAAGAGCGTACCGGCCCGAACTGGCGCGGCGGCGCGGGGATCATCGACGTCACTCGTAACGGCAAGCCTGAAGCGACGCTGCATGCCGAAAAACGCTTTTATAACACCAGCAGCATGATGATGACGGAAGCCGCGATTGATGGCGGTGTGACGCGTGATCTGTACGCTGCGCTGGGTGAAGAACTGGATAACGGCGCGTGGGCGGTTCGCCTCTATTACAAACCGTTCATCCGCTGGATCTGGGCGGGCGGTATTCTGATGTCGTTAGGTGGCCTGTGCTGTCTGTTCGACCCGCGTTATCGCAGGAGGCCACATGAAGCGTAATGTTCTGCTGATCCCTTTTTTCATTTTCCTGGCGATTGCCGCAGCGCTGTTGTGGCAGCTGGCGCGCAATGCCGAGGGCGATACCCCCACTAATCTCGAATCCGCGCTGATTGGCAAACCGGTACCGGCGTTTCGTCTTGAATCGCTGGACGAGCCGGGGAAAGTGTATGACGCGGCAGTGCTGACGCAGGGCAAACCGGTGCTGCTGAACGTCTGGGCGACCTGGTGCCCGACCTGCCGTGCGGAACATCAGTTCCTCAACCAGCTTGCCGCGCAGGGCGTGCGCGTGGTGGGCATGAACTATAAAGATGACCGGGCGAAAGCGATGACCTGGCTGAAAGATCTGGGCAATCCGTATGCGTTAAGCCTGTTTGATGGTGACGGCATGCTGGGGCTGGATCTCGGCGTCTATGGCGCGCCTGAAACCTTTCTGATTGATGGCAAAGGGATTATTCGCTATCGCCACGCCGGTGATATGAATATGAACGTCTGGGAGCAGGAAGTGAAACCGCTGTGGGATCGCTACAGCCAGGAGGCGAAATCATGAGAGCGTTACTGTTCAGCCTGCTGATGCTGTTTTCCGTAGTCTCCTTTGCCGCGACTGACGTGATGACGTTTCGCGATGAAGCGCAGGAGCAACAGTTCCGGCAACTGACCGCCGAGCTGCGTTGCCCGAAATGCCAGAACAACAGCATTGCTGACTCCAATTCCATGATCTCCGTTGACATGCGTCAGAAGGTGTATGAACTGATGCAGGAAGGGAAGAGCAAGCAGGAAGTGATCGATTACATGGTGGCGCGCTACGGCAATTTCGTCACCTATGATCCACCGCTCACGCCGCTGACGGTGCTGCTGTGGTTGATCCCCGCTGTTGCGGTGCTGGCGGGCGGTTGGGTGATTTTTGCCCGTACGCGACACCGGGTACTGAAAGCGAAAGACGATATCGTGCCACAACCGTCCGCTGCGGCGCCGCTGAATTTGTGGCTGCTGGTGCCGGGCGTGGTGGTGGCGCTGGGGCTCAGTGGCTGGGCTTACTACCAGGTTGGCGGCTATGAGAAAGTGCGCATCTGGCATCTGGCGACAGCGCAGACCGATGAACTGATGGATCGCGTGCTTGATCAAAAAGCGAAACCGCTCAATGTCGAGGAGATGTCGCGTCTGGCGCTGGGGCTGCGTACGCAATTACAGGACAAACCCAATAACGTTGATGGCTGGATGATGCTGGGACGTATCGGGATGGTACTGGATAATGCCAGCACGGCGACAGATGCGTGGGGGCGCGCTTATGCGCTCGCGCCCACCAACAGCGAAGTGGCTGTGGGCTACGCCCAGGTGCTGATCCGCTCGCCGGACAGCAATGACAACCGCCGCGGCGGCGAGTTGCTTCGCGCGCTGGTGAAAACCAATCATGCGGATGTACGGGTGCTCAGCCTGTATGCCTTTAATGCGTTTGAAGAACAGCGTTACGATGAAGCGATTTCGTCATGGCAACTGATGCTGAAGCTGTTACCTGCTGGCGATCAGCGCCGCGCCATCATTGAACGCAGCATCGCACAGGCACTGCAACAACGGGGAGGCAGCTAAACGCGTGCCGGAAGAACTACTGAATGCCGCGCGTTTGCAGGAACAGGATCGTCGCGGCAACCCTGGAACGCACGTTCAGTTTGCGCAGCAGGTTGCGGATATGCACTTTCACCGTCTGTTCGGAGATATCCAGCACCGACGCAATCTGTTTATTCGACAGGCCGCGCGCCAGTTCATGTAACACATCCAGCTCACGTTCGGTCAGCACGCTGAACGGATCGTTTGCTCCGCCTGCGCTCTCACGCTCCTGCAGATACGCGAATACGCGTTCGCTAAACGCATCGCCGCCGTTGGCGCTGTTACGGATAGAGTCCAGCAACTCTTCCGGCTCACCGTCTTTCAGTAAATAACCATCAGCGCCCGCGTCAATCATGGCGTAGATGTCGCTTGCCGCATCGGAAACGGTAAGAATAACGATTCGCGCTGTTACACCATCACGGCGCAGCGCTCTGAGCGTATCCAGCCCGCTCATTCTTCCCATATTGAGGTCAAGGAGGATCAGATCGAGATCGTTCTGGTTCGCAAGCTCGATGGCCGTCTGACCGTCGCCCGCTTCAGCAACAACGTTAAAAACACTGTCGAGTTCCAGTAACTGACGGATCCCTCGTCTCATCAGAGGGTGGTCGTCCACAATCATCACCTGAAAAGAGGTGGTCCCGGGCATAACAGACTCCATGGCGATAAAGTACCCCAAGGGTATTATTCATTATTGTTATTGCGTGTGTGATTTTCCAGATTCGCACTTTCGCGAAGAGATCAAATATTACCTTATTTATGCCAGGGTCAATAAGGGAAAAGGACTCAATGTTAATGCTATGTCGCAAAAATAAGAATTTAGAGAAATAGTGTCTGTGTGATTTCAGCAAGCTAACCCATCGTTTTTCGCAGAGAAAAAGCAGAAAACATAAATTCTATTAATAACAAATGGTTAAGTTAAGTTTATAAAAAGTACCAACAAAGGGTTTGCGGGTTTATTGATTTCAGTGCAGCGATCTAACCCTTAAGGTGTATTTAACATGCATTTACATTTGATTAAAAACAACATTATTGTTGTGGTTTTTTGTTACAGATAGAAATGAGCAATGTCATGACGGTTTTTGTGCGGTTGCTGTCATGGAAGAAAAATAACAGAGCTGCCATTTATCCCGGTGGCGTAATCTGGACGAGGCCCCTATGGCAAGGATAAAAATAAGCGCACGCCGTATTTTCAGCTTGATTCTCCCCCTCTGTTTTATCTTTAGCGCTAACGCTGAACCGACGGCTGCACCCGCGAAATCTGCACCCATTGAGGCAAAGAATGAAACCTTCGCCTCGAAAAACCCTGATCAGTACCAGTCCTGGAAAGCCACTAGCGAACAGTCAGATCGCGTTGACGCGCTGGCGGAAGATCCGCGACTGGTCATTCTCTGGGCGGGGTATCCCTTCTCCCGCGACTATAACAAACCTCGCGGCCATGCGTACGCCGTCACCGACGTACGTGAAACGCTGCGTACCGGTGCGCCGAAAAACGCAGAAGATGGCCCGCTGCCAATGGCCTGCTGGAGCTGTAAGAGCCCGGATGTGGCGCGTCTGATCCAGAAAGATGGCGAAGACGGTTACTTCCATGGCAAATGGGCGCGCGGCGGCCCGGAAATCGTCAATAACCTGGGCTGTGCCGACTGCCACAACACCGCGTCCCCTGACTTTGCGCAGGGTAAACCGGCGTTGACGCTGTCGCGTCCGTATGCCGCTCGCGCGATGGAAACCATCGGCAAGCCGTTTGAGAAAGCCAGCCGCTTCGATCAGCAATCGATGGTGTGTGCCCAGTGCCACGTTGAATATCACTTTGATGGCGCAAACAAAGCCGTGAAATTCCCGTGGGATGACGGCATGAAAGTCGAGGACATGGAGAAGTACTACGACGCCATTACCTTTGCTGACTGGGTAAACCCGCTGTCGAGAACCCCGATGCTGAAAGCGCAACACCCGGAGTATGAAACCTGGACCGTTGGCATCCACGGCAAAAACAATGTGACCTGTATCGACTGTCACATGCCGAAAGTGCAGAACGCCGAAGGCAAAACTTACACCAGCCACAAAATCGGCAATCCGTTCGATAACTTCGAGCAGACCTGCGTGAACTGCCATACCCAGGATAAAGCCACGCTGCAGGGCATTGTTGCCGAGCGTAAAGAAGCGATTCGCGTGCTGAAACTGAAAGTGGAAGATCAGATAGTCCGTGCTCACTTTGAAGCGAAAGCCGCATGGGATGCGGGCGCGAAAGAAGCAGACATGAAGCCGATTCTGGCGGATATCCGTCATGCGCAGTGGCGCTGGGACCTGGCTATCGCGTCTCACGGTATCCACATGCACGCGCCAGACGAAGGGCTGCGTATGCTCGGTGGCGCGCTGGATAAAGCCGCTGACGCACGTACCAAACTGGTTCGTCTGCTGGCCACCATGGGCATCACCCATGAAATCCCTATGCCGGATATCTCCACCAAAGAGAAAGCCCAGGCAGCGGTTGGCCTGAACATGCAGCAGATCAAAGCTGAAAAAGAGGACTTCCTGAAAACGGTTGTTCCGCAATGGGAAGAGCAGGCGCGTAAAAACGGTCTGTTAAGCCAATAACCCCCATCTCCGCCCCTTGCGGGGCGGATTGATCAATGGAGTGAATATGAGCGTACTACGTTCGTTATTAACTGCCGGGGTGCTGGCGTCAGGCCTGTTATGGAGCCTTTCCGGAATGTCCGAAACGCCAGCGCCACAGGATCCTGACCAGCGCTGGACGGTGACCCAGCAGCGCAATCCGGACGCCGCATGTCTTGACTGTCACAAACCCAATACTGAGGGGATGCACGGCAAACATGCGTCTGTCATTAACCCGGCTAATAAACTGCCCGTAACCTGTACCAACTGCCACGGTAAGCCATCGCCGAAACACCGTGAAGGTGTGAAAGATGTCATGCGTTTCAATGATCCGATGTACACGGTAGAGCAGCAGAATAGCGTCTGCATGTCCTGCCATTTACCGGAGAAGTTACAGGAAGCGTTCTGGCCTCACGATGTCCATGAGACAAAAGTGGCCTGCGCCAGTTGCCACCAGTTGCATCCACAACAGGACAAGATGCGGGCGTTGGATGATAAAGGGCGGATTAAATTGTGCGTCGATTGCCACAGCGATCAGCGTACCAATCCGCACTTTAATCCGGCGTCAGTGCCCCTGTTTAAGGAGCGGCCATGAGTTGCTCACGTCGCCAGCTAATCACCCGTATGGGCGCGCTGATTGCGATCAGCGGGGCGGCGGGGCAGATTGTGGCAAAAACGCTGAAGTTTAACGGAGTGCGTTACGGCATGATCCACGACGAGGCGTTGTGCATCGGCTGTACCGCGTGTATGGATGCCTGCCGGGAGGTGAATAACGTCCCGGAAGGCGTATCGCGGCTGACCATTATTCGCAGTGAGCCGATTGGCGAATTCCCGGACGTGAAATATCGGTTTTTCCGCCATTCGTGCCAGCACTGCGATCTTGCGCCTTGCGTAGATGTGTGCCCGACCGGCGCCTCTTACCGTGATGCGGCAAATGGTATCGTGGACGTGAATCCAGACCTTTGCGTGGGTTGCCAGTACTGTATCGCTGCGTGTCCGTACCGCGTTCGCTTTATCCACCCGGTCAGCAAGACGGCGGATAAATGCGATTTTTGCCGGAAGACCAATCTCAGACAGGGGAAACTGCCTGCCTGTGTGGAAGCCTGTCCGACGAAAGCGCTCACCTTTGGCAATCTGGACGATCCCAACAGCGAGATCTCTCGCCTGTTGCAGCAAAAAGCAACCTACCGCTTCAAGCTGGCGTTGGGAACGAAGCCGAAAGTCTATCGCGTACCGTTTAAATATGGAGAGGTGAGCCAATGACCCCCGCTTCTGCTTTCCATTTTGAGTCGCTGGTCTGGGACTGGCCGATCGCGATTTACCTGTTCCTGATCGGTATTTCCGCCGGGCTGGTGACGCTGGCTGTGCTTCTGCGCCGTTTTCATCCTTCCGAGGGCACCGCAGAAAGTTCGCTGATGCGCACCACGCTCTTCATAGCCCCAGCCACCATTATTCTTGGTCTGGTGATCCTCATCTTCCATCTGGCGCGGCCGTGGACATTCTGGAAACTGATGTTCAACTACAGCCTGACGTCGGTGATGTCGATGGGGGTACTGCTGTTTCAGGCCTACATGGCCGTGCTGATCCTCTGGCTGGCGGAAATTTTTGACCACGAGGTGGTCGCGCTGCAACGCAAGCATTTCCCGCGCCTGACGTTTGTTGAGAAGGTGCTGAAACTGCTGACGGCCATTCAACGACCGCTGGAAACGGTCATGCTGGTGCTGGCCGTGCTGCTGGGCGCCTATACCGGTTTTCTGTTGTCGGCGCTCAAGTCCTATCCGTTCCTGAATAACCCGGTGCTGCCGGTGCTGTTCCTGTTTTCTGGCATCTCCTCGGGGGCGGCAGTGGCGTTGATTGCGATGGCGTTTCGTCACCGCAATAACCCGCACAGTACGGAAGTCCACTTTCTTCACCGCGTCGAAAAACCGGTGTTCTGGCTGGAAGTCTTCCTGCTGGCGGCGTTTTTCGTCGGGCTGGCGCTCGGCGATGACGGCAAAATGCGGGCGCTGGTCGCCGCGCTGGGCGGCGGGTTCTGGACCTGGTGGTTCTGGATTGGCGTGGCGGGGATTGGTCTGGTAATACCGTTGTTGCTGAAGCGGTGGGCGACGCGCGATTCTGCGTTTGTGGGCGCGCTCATTGTCAGCGGCGCCAGTCTGACAGGCGTTCTGCTGCTGCGCTTCTACATTCTTTATGCAGGACAGTTAACAGTGGCGTAAGCCCGGCAAGGTGATTTCTGGAACTGTTTGTACCCGAAGCGGGTTTTCTGGCATTACTGCTTAGCCTCGGGGCCAGCCTGCTGACCCCGCTGGCGACGCTTACGGGTGTTCGCCAGCGCTGGCAGGGGATCACGCGCCTGGCGGTCGTCGGGGTGTGGTTACAGTTTGCGTTCCTGCTGCTGGCATTTGCGATACTGGTTCAGAGTTTCATCAGCGATAACTTCACGGTGGTCTATGTTGCTCAACATAGCCACCGTTTGTTGCCTCTGGGGCTTAAAATCGCTGCCGTGTGGGGCGGCCATGAAGGCTCCCTGTTGCTGTGGATTTTCTTCTTTTCCGGCTGGAGCGCGCTGTTCGCCTGGCGCTACCGGCAACAAACCGATCCGCTGTTCGCATGGACGCTGGCGCTCCTGTCGGTGCTGACCGCGTCGCTGTTGCTGTTTGTCGTCCTCTGGTCCGATCCTTTCGTTCGTTTGTTTCCGCCTGCCGTGGAAGGGCGCGACCTCAACCCGATGCTGCAACATATCGGGCTGATCCTGCATCCGCCGCTGCTCTATCTCGGCTATGGCGGGTTGACGGTGGCTGCTGCCGTGGCGCTGGCATCGTTGCTGCGTGGCGGATTCAGCGCGGCGGTCGCCTGGGTCTGCTGGCGCTGGGCGTTACCTGGCTGGTGCGCGCTGACGCTCGGTATTCTGCTCGGATCATGGTGGGCGTATTGCGAGCTGGGCTGGGGCGGCTGGTGGTTCTGGGATCCGGTAGAAAATGCCTCGCTGATGCCGTGGCTGTCAGCGAGCGCACTGTTGCACAGCTTGTTTGCGTCGCGTCAGCGGGGAATTTACCGCCACTGGTCGTTGCTGCTGGCGATACTGACCCTGATCCTGTCGCTGCTTGGCACGCTCATCGTCCGCTCGGGGATCCTGGTGTCGGTGCATGCGTTCGCGCTGGATAACGTGCGCGCGGTGCCGCTTTTTGCGCTGTTCGCGCTGTTAAGCCTGGGCTCGCTGTTGCTGTATGGCTGGCGGGCGCGGATGGAGCGCCCGGCGGCGCGCTATACCGCCTGGTCGCGGGAAACCTTTCTTCTGGCGTCGTTGCTGCTTTTCGCCGCAGTGCTGCTGATTGTGCTGATCGGCACGCTCTACCCAATGCTTTATGGCCTGGCCGGTGGCGGAAGACTCTCCGTCGGCGCCCCCTATTTTAACCTCGCCACGCTGCCGTTTGGCCTGCTGATGCTGTTAACGCTCGGCCTGGCCGCCGGTGGTTTCTGGAAACGTTCACCGCATGGCAACTGGCGTCGCAGGGCGGGTATTATCATTATTGCGCTGGCGGCGGTCGCGCTTTGCAGTTCACTGGGGATGCGGGTGGCGCTGCCCTGTGGGCTGGTTGCCGGGGTGATGGCGTCGCTGTGGTGGCAACCCCTGTCCCTGCTGAAGCGCCAGTTGCCCGCGCTGCTGGCACATACCGGCGTGCTGTTAGTCGCGGCAGGCATTATCTTCTCCAGCGGCAGCCGCCAGGAAATCAGCGTCAATCTCGCCCTGAAGCAGAGCGTGACGCTGGCCGGTTATACGTTCCGTTTCGAACGGCTGGAACAACTGGCGAAGGAAAATTACACCACCGAAAAAGCGTTTATCGACATTTACCGGAATGATAAACGTCTCGGCACGTTGACCCCGGAACGCCGCTACTATTCCGCACGTCGTCAGCAGATGGTTGAGCCATCCATCAACTGGGATTTGCTGCATGACCGGTATGTGGTGATCGGCGAAAAAACCGGAGAGAATCGTTTTGCCATGCGCTTTTATGTGCAGACGGGCATCCGCTGGATCTGGGGCGGTGGTCTGCTGATGATCGCGGGTGCGCTGTTGAGCGGCTGGCGCGGGAGACGATGCCATGATTAGAGTTTTCCTCTTTCTGTTAGCGCTGTGGATGGCAGGCGTCGCGCAGGCGCAGATTGTCGATACCTGGACGTTTGCCAGCGCGCAACAGCAGGAGACGTCGCTCAGCATTGCCCGTCAGCTCCGCTGCCCACAATGTCAGAACCAGAACTTACTGGAATCCAACGCGCCGGTGGCGGTCAGCATGCGTCATCAGGTGTTTACCATGGTGGCGGAAGGGAAGAGCGAAGCGGAGATCACCCGCTGGATGACGCAGCGCTACGGCGATTTTGTCCTCTACAGCCCGCCGTTAAAACCGCAGACGTGGATCTTATGGGGCCTGCCGGTGCTGTTGATCCTGTTGCTGGGCGGTATTTTCCGCAAGGCTGCCCGGGCGTTACCGGGCACGGTGGGCGACACGCTGGCTCACGAACTGCAACAGGATCTGCGGGGATCTCAGGCGACTCAGGCGACGCATAGTCCGGTGCCGGTACGTCTGCTGCGTGCCGCCGCGGTGCTGGTGATGCTGGCGTGCCTGACGGTCTACGGGCTGTCATCGCGACCGGCTGCCGTGATGGCCGAACAGCAGCGTCTTGCCGATCCACTGCGCGCATTTGCCACCGAACGAGAGCCCGAAAAACAGCTCATCGCCCTGCAGGACAAAATTCGCGCCACGCCGCAGGACAGTGCTCTGTGGGCGACGCTTGGCGAGTATTACCTTTATCGCAATGCGTTTGACAACGCTTTGCTGGCCTATCAGCGGGCGCTGGCCCTGCGCGGTGAAAATGCGGAACTCTACGCGGCGATGGCGACGGTGCTTTACTATCAGGCAGGGCAGAACATCACGCCTGAGACCCGCAAGATGATCGACCATGCGCTGGCGCTGGATGCCGGTGAAGTCACCGCGCTGATGTTACTGGCTTCCGACGCGTTCATGACCGCCGACTACAAACAGGCGATCGCCCTCTGGCAGCAGTTGCTGGATGCCAACAGTCCGCGCATCGACCGGGCTAAACTGATTGAAGCCATCAATCTGGCGACCATGCTCAAAAACCAGCAGCAATAACTTCCCCGCGTTTCCTTATCAAAAATCTTCTGAAATCAGGGCATAACCACGCTGTCATTGCACCGTCATAAACGCAGCCTACAGTGGCGGTCATTAAATCCCAAAGAGGATAACAATATGTTGGCTCCCCTGGTGTTCACTGCCATTGATCTCAAAGGCGTCTCCTATGCCTTTGGTCAGCACCGCGTTTTGCATGATATCGATCTGCACATAGATGCCGGTAGCGTTGTCGCGCTGCTTGGCCCGTCAGGTTGCGGCAAAAGCACGCTGTTGCGTCTGCTGGCCGGACTGACGCCTCCCGAAGCCGGTGAAATCCATTTTGGTGAACGTCTGGTCGCTAAAGCGGGGTGGTCGTTGCCGCCCGAAGCGCGCGATATCGGCATGGTTTTCCAGGATTACGCGCTGTGGCCGCACATGACTGTCGCTCAGAACGTGGCGTTTCCTCTGAAGATGCGCAATGTTCCGCGCCACGAACGAGACGCACGCGTGGCGCAGGCGCTGACGCGGGTCGGGCTGGCTGAATTCCTCGATCGTAAACCGTCAGGGTTATCCGGCGGTCAGCAGCAGCGTGTGGCGCTGGCACGCGCCATCGTTGCCGAACCCCGCGTGCTGCTGTTCGATGAACCGCTCTCGAATCTCGACAGTGAACTTCGTGAATCGCTGTGTCTCGAGATGGCCGGATTACTGCGCCAGCTCGGCACCACTGCCGTCTATGTCACTCATGACCGCCGGGAAGCGGAAATTCTCGCTGACCGGATTGTGCATTTATCGGCTGGCAGCGTCGCTGTTGACCGTCTTGTTACTTCATCCTCAGGGGAGTTCGCATGAAAACCGTAATGTCCGTGAAAAAAGGAGTGCTGTTAGCGATGGTGTTGTCTTCCGTCATGATGTCCAGCGCCCAGGCGCTGACCGTGTACACGGCGGGTCCTGGCTCGCTGGCGAAAAATCTGGCGACCGGGTTTGAGAAAAAAACCGGCGTGAAGGTCAATATTTTCCAGGCGACCACCGGCAAAGTGATGGCGCGTCTGGAGGCCGAGCAGGCCAATCCGCAGGCCGATATTCTGATTTCCGCCTCTGTGGATACCGCGGAAGATCTGCATAACCGCGGCTGGCTGCTGCCGTATCAGAGCGCCAATGCTGACAAGGTTCCGGCGCAACTGAAATCAGTGGATTACGTCGCCCAGGGCGTATCGGCGCTGGGCATCGTATGGAACACCAAAAGCGGGACGCCGGAGCCGAAAGAGTGGCAGGATCTGACCACCGCGGCGTTTAAAGACAAAGTCACGACGCCGGATCCGTCGCTGTCCGGCGCATCACTGGATCTGCTGATTGGCCTGCAAAACGGTATGGGCGATAAAGCCTGGACGCTGTTCGATGCGCTGAAAAAGAACGGCATGGTGGTGAGTGGCCCGAACGCGCAGGCGGTGACGCCGGTGATGCAGGGTGCGAAAGCAGCGGTCTTTGGCGCGGTGGATTATGTCTCCTATGGCAACATCAGCCAGGGCGAGTCGCTGAAAGTGATTTTCCCGGCCAGCGGTACGGTCATTGCGCCGCGCCCGATGATGATCCTCAAATCCACACAGCACAGCGATGATGCCAAAGCGTTTGTTGACTATGTGCTGTCGCCGGAAGGCCAGACCATGGTGGCTGACGCCTGGCTGATGCCTGCCCGCAGTGATGTCCCGGCCAAACGCCCGCTGTTCAATGAGCTGAATGTCCTGCCGACCAAGAGCGATGGCACCAGCGAGCGCGGCGACGTTCTTAAACGCTTCAGCGCGCTTTTCACCTTATAACGATAACGGGGGCAACCCCGTTTTCAGGGTTACTCCGTGAAACAGAAAATCCTTTCTGCGACGACGCTGGCGCTGCTGGTGGTTCTGGTGGCGCTCCCGCTGTCGTTTATTGTGCTGCAGGCGGTGTTTCCGCAATTCAGCGCCGGGTCGTTTGCCCGTGCGTTCAGTGGCGTTTCCGCGTTGCTGGCGGAGCCGCAACTGCCGGGCATGCTCGGCGGAACCTTACAGATTGCGCTCGGCGTGGCGCTGGTCAGCGCGTTGATTGGCTTTCCGCTGGGCGTCGCGCGGGGGCTGTTTACGCTACCATGCCCGCGACTGTGGGATCTGCTTTTTCTGATCCCGTTCCTGACGCCGCCCTACATCGCGGCGCTCTCCTGGATGCTGGTGTTGCAGCGCAGAGGTTATCTCGAGCAATTAACCGGTCTCGACCTGAATGATCTGCTGTTCAGCAAAACCGGCATTGTGCTGGTGATGGCGCTGAACATTTTCCCGGTGGTTTATTTCGCGGTGTCGCGCAGCCTGCTGGCCAGCGGGCAACGTCTGGCGCTGGTCGCCCGCGTCCACGGCGCCAGCGCGTGGCGGGCATTCTGGCATATCACGCTACCAATGGTTTCTCCGGCGCTGGCGGCGGGAATGCTGCTCGCCTTTACGCTGGCGATTGAAGAGTTTGGCGTTCCTGCGGCGCTGGGAACGCGTTCCGGCGTGGTGATGCTGACCACCGGCATTGAGAAAAAGCTCGCCGACTGGCCCATCGATCTCTCCGGCGCGTCGTTGCTTTCCGTGGTGCTGGTCGTGATCGCGCTTTGTGCCTGGTGGCTGCAACGCGCGCTGACCGGCAATAAAGACGTCACCAGCATTACCGGTAAGCCCACGGAGAACAGTGGGGCGGAGCCGGGTCTGCTGGCAATCCCGATGGTCATTCTGATGTCCGTCGTCGGGTTGCTGGCGGTCGTGTTGCCTGGCGCGTCGATGGCCTTGTCCGGCGTGTTGTCGACGCTGTCAGGCGGCGTGGCGCTGGAGAATATGACCGGGTCGCATTATGCGGCGCTGTTCAGCCAGCAGGGTGATGCGCTGTCGGCGTTAGGCACCAGCCTGTCGCTGGCGCTGGGTGCCGCCTGTATCACCGGGCTGGTGGGGCTGCTCGCCTCATGGCTGGTGGTGGTGCAGAAGATAAAAGGGCATGCGGTGATCGACGCGCTGTCACTGATCCCGGCGGCGCTGCCCGGTATTGTGGTTGGCGTGGGGCTGATCCTGCTCTGGAACCGCGCGTTCTGGCCCATTTCGCCCTATAACAGCTGGGTTATTCTGCTGCTCTCTTATTGTTGCCTGTTGCTGCCGTGGCCGGTGCGTTACATCGGCAGCGCACTGCGCCAGCTTGGCGGTAGCCTGGAGCCCGCCGCGCGCGTGCATGGCGCCTCGCCATTTCAGGCGTTGCGTTTTATCGTGCTGCCGCTGGTGTTTCCCGCCATGCTCGCCGCCATGTTAATGGTGTTTGCGATAGCCTCCCGCGAACTGGTGACCTCACTGTTGCTGGCACCTGCCGGTACGCAGACGGTGTCGGTATTTATCTGGCGACAGTTTGAACAGGGTTCGGTCGGGCAGGGGATGGCGATGGCAACGCTGACGCTGGTGACAGGGCTGGTTCTGATGCTGACAGCGCTGGGCATTATGCAGCGCGGGGGGCGAGGGGAGCGGTAAAAAAAATCAGGTTGCCGGGCAACGTCGTCAGCGTGCTGGCAGGCATGAAGTTAAGGGTTGCGTCTTTCAGCGCCAGGGTGGTCAGCGTCGAGCCATACCGGCCAGCAATAGAGTACAGCGTACCGGCGACAGAGTCATAAGACAGTTTGTCACCTAAAATGACATCCCCGGTAAATTTAGCATCAGCCTGATAGAGCATATATGCGTCTTTACCGCCTTCGGATTTGATGGTGATGTTATTAACGATAGTGTCAGCATCCCATTGAACCGGAGTCGTATCTTCATTCAGGTTCAGGCTGAAAAAGCCCCACAGCGTGGCATCACTACCACCTGACAATTTAATGGTGGCGTCGTTAATACGGTGTTTCGATGTTGTGAGTTGATTCTTACCCCACAAATAGATCCCACGAACGATATCGTTACCTGAAACATCGATAGCAATTTTCTTCGGTCTGAATCCTGATGTGCTCGATACTTTCTTCATAAATAAAACTCTGTTCGCATAACATTGTAGGTTCAGAATATTTTATCATGCGGGTATTTATCTAACGAATGAAATGCTCTTGGCTTATTTTCATGAGAGAATAAGCTGTGGAATAATTTTATATAAAGAATAATGACTAATGTGAGAGGTTTTTTTTCTGATTCTTATCGGGATTGTGAGGTTTCTTAAATGTGAAATAAGAGAAAAAAATAAATAAGAACGAAAAAGGCCCGCCACTCGTCAAACGTATGGCACCGACAGACAGAGACAAAGAAAATGCGCTTCTGGCGTCCCCTGCAGGAATCGAAAGTATAAATAACTTCATGATTTAATGAGTAAATTTTATTGATACTCATGTTTATTCCAACATTTATACCAACAAATAAATAAAGACTTTTCAACCGCATGTAGAAAGTCTTAGAACTTGCATATATCGAGCGAGTCTGACAAGTTCTACACTGACAGATTATGGTCTTTTGTTGGAGTGTACGCCTATGAAAAATTGGTCTCCTGAACATACGAAAGAGATCAAGTCTTGGCTTGATATCGATACTTACCGCAAATTCGAAGGGCTGACATTGATAAGGTTCTACCATGAGCTATGGGCGAGGACACTGTTCTTCAAAAGCGACAGAGAGGATTTTGAGAGCAAAGCCTTTATGGAATATCTTGTTAGAATTTTTAGTGGTAATCCCTTTTTGGTGAAAGAAGAAAACCTTGAGTACATGACTCCTGCCAACAGTTTGTTCCAGCCTCCACATTTATTACTGACTACGACAGATGATATTGCCAGGCTGAGCATTCTCGCCATGCAGAGAGGAATGTTTTTCTGGAATGGTGGTGATGAATATGCGGTAAGTAAAGAATTTGAAGAAAAACCAGTCTCAGAGAGTATGCCTGATCAGTTCAGCCGAACGGTTATGTTTGAGATAGATCTATCTAGTGGTACGGATGAGGAAATCGCTGAATCACTCAAAGCAGCGCTTCCGCAGTGGCGAAGAATAAAGGGTATTGAAGAAAATCCTTTAGAGTCGGTTCGTTTTGGATATGGAACGATCAAGAAGCTTATCAACTACAGAATCATTCCGATGCTTGATATCCTCGTCTGGGCAAAAATCAAAAAGGTACGTATAGCTGATGACAGGCTGTCTCGATTACTATACACAGACGACGATGATGAAAGTGAAACAAGGTTACATTATCAAATCAAAGATACCGACAGACCTCTTGCTCTTAAAGTTTCGACGATAGATTTCATCAGGCAGTTTCATTTCTTCATAAACAAGAATAGTCATTTGAAAGAAATGAGAGTTTCTGATGTGCTAAAGTTAACCGATTAAGGTATAATCTCTTGCATTTCATTATGAAAGCTATTATGAAGGTTTCGTACTACTAACCACCAGGATGAACTACAAATGAGTGAAGCTATCAAAATATTAAACAACATTCGCACACTGCGTGCTCAGGCTCGTGAATTAGGCTTAGAAGCCCTCGAAGATATACTGGAGAAGCTTACGTCGATTGTAGAAGAGCGCCGTGAAGAAGAAGTCTCACTCCATAAGGAACAAGAAGAAAAACAGGCTAAACTAGAAGCATTCCGCAAAAAACTACAGGAAGAGGGTATTGATCCTGCTGAATTGGTTGGTTCACTTAAAACTCATAAAGAAGGGAAAACCACCAGGGCTCCTCGACCTGCAAAGTATAAATATACTGATCTTGACGGTAGTGAAAAAACATGGACCGGACAGGGCCGTACACCAAAGCCGATTGCTAATGCCATCGAAGCAGGTAAGAAGCTCGAAGATTTTGAAATCTGATTATCCAGGTTGCTACATGATGCTTATCACCTAATATCGTTATGTAGCAACATCCTGTGATAATTCTGTTAATCAAAGGAGCTTCCAATGAAAAATGTTTTTGGGTCAAAATCCACAGGTGCATTTTTCAGTAAAAATATGTATGAAGTCGTTGAATTTAAAGATAAAGATGGTATTCCTTTTTTCAGAATTTGTCATAAAGGGACAACAAATCCAGTTGAATTAACAGATATATATTATGTTTTGGAAAAGGCTGAGGCAGATTGTCTTAAATTGAATCTGGGCTACACTATTATTTAATAATGGTTATTTTCACTAACGGGCAACCTGGGTTTTTACTTGCGTTATAATTGTATTGCCTTCTCATTGCATTAAATTCGATGCGGGAAGTTATTATATCAATGTTGTTGCAAACATAAAAATATAAAGCTCCAGGTTCTGCACCTTTTGCTTCTGGTATGTATCCATGTTGTGGTGAAACGCCATCTGGCCACTCGCAATCTGTATCAACAATAAACTTACCTTCATTTATTGTTTCCACTTTCAGTAGTGTATTCTCGCGGATATCTGATAAAATAGGGCAACACACTGTATGCTCATATACTTGACCATCTTCAATGATAAAATATTTTTTTACAGGTGCCGTCAAACGTTGATTATAATAATTTAAATGATTATAGCCACCCATTTTTTTAGCTTCCTCAGACCATTCGTATATTATGTTTATTTCCAATTTCATATATTTATTCCTCCGCTCTGTTTATGATTTGTAAGGTGGCCATTGAATTTTGATGTTGTTTTTTATATAGAATCACCGATTGCTCATAATGCTGTTTCCTGATAAATTGAATTACCCTAAATGTTTTTATTTACTATGTGTGTAATAATAAGGTTTTTGTATATATAGTCAAATTATAAAATGGAATTATATTGTTTTCTTAAATGTCACCAGATGAACGGTTAACTTAGTTATTCTGTATGTCGCGTATTTATCTATATTTATTTGTGTTGAAATTTATTACGACTACACTGATCAGCCAGATTGATGATGTCTTGTTCGGGGCATTCGGTTAGAAGATTTTCATCTAGTACAGCGACAAAGTCCCTTGAAGATCTGTGTAAACTACTCTGAATGGTTAATGCACATTGTTTAAACGAGTGAGTATGTTAGTGGCATTTATGTGTGTATCACAGACGAGTTTAAAACCAGAGATGTTGCAGTAAAGCACAAAAGTAAGTGATAAGGTTGAATTTTGGCAGGTTGCTTTGTAATATTTTGTAATGACTTCCAAAATCGCATCGTCGAACGATACAGGTTCATACAGTATGGCTAATCAAAAGAAACCAACCGGTATTAGTGCATCCATCCGAATAACTTCATCGGGAGTACACCGCGAAGTGGCTGAGTTTCCGCAATCGAAAAACGAGATCGAGCGCTTAATGGCGGAAGCTTTCTGTGCCGGTAAACCAACTCTTAATCCACAGATAGCACATTATGGAAATCTCACGAACCTGACTTCGCAACCTGAAAATAGCCTGGATTTTAGGATTACAACGGCATATGGAGACAAGTGGCTCGAACTAGCCGAGTTTGCACCATTAGCTCTTTTCCATGGTAGGTATGAAAATGTGCCGATTGAATGGGATATCAGTGAAATACGGGACTTATTCCTGAGTCTTATCAAGGAGAAGGGAAACAAAGGGTATGGTGAGGGAGTGATTCTGTTGATCTATAAGACACATAATTCGTTGTATGTTCCTCCACCAATACTCCGGTGTGTTACAAAGGAATTAGCAGACCACCCACCTCCATTTGAGGCTATATACTTTATTTCGGCACATTCTGTTGAACACTCGATGACCAGACAGATATGGCCAGAAGATCTTAAGAATCAGGGACCAACGTTCCATTCTGGTACGGCAATTATAGGTATTGAACAGTAATTTTATTTATAGCCATAATTCGTTACGTTAGGTATTTAAAAAATAAATACCTTTCTTTTATTAACTAGGTTTTATTTTATTTTTTTTACCATGAGTGACGATGCTTTACGGTTGGGATCGGGAGAACAAAATATTTAGTCCATTTTTCATATCCCCACATTTCCTGCAACCAGTAAAGATTGACTTTCGTGTTGTGCTTTCTGTTTTTATCAGCAGATGGGGAAACAAATTATTTAATCACTCTATAAATAGATGTCCTTCTGAATTGCTCCACGAAAACATGTCTTATTCATTTACGGTTAAATAAGACTGGTTTTGAAAATTAGTCAGTGAATTTGATAGAATTTAATACATAAGGTTGACCTTCGGTTTGACATTAATACATAGGATTAGTATTTAAATATAAAGTTGAAATTAAAAGGAAAATATGGAATGAATGTAAATAAGAAAGGTTTTACTATTATTGAAATTATCCTGATCTTCATTGTCGTAACAACTATCCTGATGTCTGTATTCATCATTTACCCTAAAATCCAAATGACTCAAAGACTGAAAACCGCTTCTGGTAGTTTGTCATTGATAAAAAATGCGATAGACATAAATAACTCAGTATCAAGTAATCTGACGTGGCTTACCACTGAAAATATAATTAAAATGAAGGTTCTTCCACCTTCTATGATTAGAGATAATAAGATAATTAATCCATGGGGTGGGGAGATAGAAGTAAGCACATTGTTACATCAATATTTTCTGATAGAGTATTCGCATGTTCCTGTATCGGATTGTGTGAAGTTTATATCTTCAGTTTCCTCCGTTAATGATAATGTCTATCAAGTAAGAGGAAGTCGATGGAATATAAAAATTGATAAAAATAATAATACAGATCTTTATAATGAGTTTTGCACTTATTCATTGAATTTAGACAATGGTGGTGAAACCATTTCATTCGCCTTTTCTGATTTTGATGGTGAACAGTAGCAATATATAAAATGACTATTGTGATTTAGTACGGGGTGGAGTATCTCTTAATTGTTTTTGTTCAGTCCTGCTATAGTGCAGGTTGTCATACTTTTGCTTGTAAACCAAAGAGAAGTGTGACGTTCAGACGCCAATTTTTGTTTTTTCTGTATTCTGTAAGTAAAAGTAGCTATCTGCGGTGGTGCGCGGGTGTGAGGATAACGCTATGGGAATAAATGAATGACGGGTCGTGATAGCTTAAGGCGCAGGAGTAACAGTAGCGCAAAAATTAGTACAGCCAGCGCTGACAACAAACCCGGAACATGTGCCGGGAATACACATTATCCGCATGCCTCTGTATGATCACCTTGCATCTGCACTGGTTTCTGCCAGACATGATAAGCACTCATCACCGGCGTATGGTGATGCATCATGCCGCATCATCTTCATTGTGTTTTTTTGCAGGAGGATTGAGAGCAGTGGGGCAATGGCAATCAGAGCAACAACGAACAGCGCTAACTATGCCGCGATCTGTTTGCTACGAGTGCGATGAAAATAATTCTTGCCAATGCATCCCCAACTATATGATTTATGGTGAAGCGGTTAATGATTTAGATATCATCAAACTGAATTCCTTAGAAATAAAAGGACTCATTTTTTCGCTACCCAAGCATGAATCAATAGTGATTGAAAAAAATGATATGGTGGCAAAAAACCAGCATTAATAATTAATTTTTCAGTTTTTTCTGGTGGCAACAGAAGCAACCTTTTCTTTAGTAGGTTTCTGAGATCATCTAGTGTTGGCATGTTTGGGTTGGAAATTGCCTGCATAATAGCCCAATTGGCCAATTGTTCGTCAAAATTATCAGCGTCTATATTTCCCGCGATTTCAGCAACAACCAGTCTTCCGGGCGTTCTTAATCGTGCCGCCATTTGATGATAGATGCCGCCACGATCATTTAACTGAATAAAATGGGTCACCAGCAGGCATATGATTGCATCATAAACCTTGGTATCCGGTACATTCTCTAGATATCCTTCTATTAAAGTGCAACGATGTTTGATCTCAGCTTGCTCCAACTTACTGGCGCATACTTCCAACATATCAGGTGAGGGATCTATACCAGTGAAGCGCCAGTCAGGGTTCATGCTAGCGAGGTAAATGATTTCGGTACCAGTTCCCACACCGACGCAAAGTATATGTGCGTCAATGGGCAGATCACTTAATAATAATGTGATCAAAAAATGCAGATTGCCGTTAATCGCACTGAAACGTGAATTGCTGGCATCATACCGGTGGGAAAATTCGCTGTTGAAAATGTCATTGGTATCCGTATTCATATATGTCCTGCCATTTACTTATGCGGATTCAGTATTTGTTGCGCTTCATGTTTCATCATATGGGTACGAATAGCAGCCTGAAAAACTTTAAACAATAAACCATTAATAAATGTGGTAATGGTGAGTACGGCAAAAGCAGTCGTCAACCAGTCGATCAGGCCGATGCCACTTTTCAAAAGAGATGGGTGGTAGATCAACATACCACCCGCAACCATCCAATGGCTCATGCAGTAAAAGCAACTGAACAGATGTCCCAACAGGTCATTTATTCTGGTCGCCCATGCCCGCAGTGTTGTGAAAAGTTCGGTTTGGGTAATCGTCATAGCCAGGCTGGCTGATGCAAGAGCAATCATCAAGCATGTTGAAAGATTCGAAGATAAGACGGAGGTCATTATTGATTCCTTATATGTCATGGGTTCGATTTTTCCGCACACGCAATAATGCGGTCTCTTCATGTAACTTATAAAATCACATGATATTTATCATTGTCAATATCATGTATCATTGTAAGATACAAAAGTGTGATTGAAGAGAAGGGGTGATATGCGCCAGGACAACAAGCTTTCCCGCACATTGCATGTTTTACTGCACATGGCGCGGCACGATAAAGTGTACACTTCGGAACAAATCGCCAAGATGCTTGGAACGAATAGTGCTGTAGTAAGACGCACTCTTGCTGGTTTGCGCGAGGTTGGTTTTGTCTCAGCGGTAAAAGGCCATCACGGCGGATGGCGCATTGCTGTTGCTCTGCGTGATGTCAGCCTGCTTGATATCTATCGCGCGGTAGGGGGTAAGCAGCTTTTTGCCATCGGAGGAGGGGATGAAAACCCAGAATGTGCTGTAGAAGCTGCGGTAAACAGGGCTTTGGGTAATGTGTTGGATGAGGCTGAACAGGCTCTACTGTCACGTTTTTCTGAAATTAGCCTGGAAGACTTGAGAGTATATTTCGAAAGCCATTTTCCTGAAGAGCTTGAACCAACTATTTGTATCGTTAATTCATGATAATTACGTTGGTTTTGTCTCCAGTCAAGGCAGTGGGAATCCATTCCCGACCAACATGGCTTCCGCTTAATCTACAGCCGGAAGGATAAACCGATCATTGAAGGTAAGGTTGACCCCGACGAGTGGTCCGCCCGTTTGTTGAAGTCGGCCACCCTCTGCCAGAGAGCCTAAATCGAGGCTATAGAAACCTAGTTCCTCAATAAACTTGCTTACCAGATTTTTGGCAACGACATCATCACCGGACACGAAGAACGCAGTCTTAGGCTTTGACGATGAAAAATCCGAGAGCCAGGACGCAGGAACGGTATTGAATGCTTTAACAACTTTCGCCCCTGGCGCAAGGTCTGCCACTATCTCACTTGATGTCCGACCTGTTATATCACCCAGAGCCAAAGGCTCAATACTTGCAACCCGGTTGGTGGTATCCACGAGCACACGACCCTTCCAGTCACCAACTTCAAACAGAGCAGACTGCACATTCCACCACTTAACGGCAAGAATGACGAGTTCCTGTGCGGCGGCCTCTTTAACCGTACCAGCAGAAACTCCGGGGCCTAATTCGCTCACCAGTGGGGTAAGAGACTCTGGTCCGCGAGAGTTGCTGAGTACAATCTGGTGTCCTGCCAGCGTGGCGTGTTTAGCGAGTGTCTGGGCGACAGGACCGGCGCCAATAAAGCCGATTTTCATTTCAAACTCCTTATTGATACGGAACTGACTATTCATGAGCAGCCAGCGTGACCATTTCTCATGTTCGAGTCATGCTGGTTATGTTACTTGTTTTTTGCAAGTGAACTATAGAAATTTTACTTGCTTAATGCAAGCTATGTTAAACTCAACTTATGAAAACAGCATGTAATGAAAACCTGCGCTCCCATTGCGCAGTGAACTTTGGTGTAGAAATCTTCGGTGACCGGTGGTCGCTTTTGATCATTCGCGACATTGTTTTTGCAGGTAAAAAAACCTACGGCGAGTTTCTTAAGTCAGAAGAGGGGATAGCGACCAATGTGCTTGCTTCCCGGCTTTCTTCTCTTGAAAAAGAAGGCATTATACGGAAGACACCCAGTCCCAACGACGGACGCAAGGACTTCTATGTTCTGACCGAAAAAGGTCTGGATCTGATTCCTGTTGTCCTTAACATCGTCCTCTGGAGTGCTAAGTACGATTTGAAATCGTATGTCCACCATAGTAAGGCGTTCATTGATCGATTACGTAGCAACCCCATACGGGTAGGAAAAGAAGTAAAAGAGCTCATTCGCAATGGTGGATGCTTGTTTCCTGAGAGCAAGAAATAAGCTCGTCCGGTCTATCTCCAATATGGTTTGAGATGTCCACCTGATAAAAATTGAGGTGGACGGGACAGATGTGCGGCAGGTGCGTAAATCGCTTATAAGAATCACGGCATCGAAATAGAGGTTACAACTACCACTTAGCTTGTTACTGTTTATCAGTGAAGAAAATATGGATTTGACCCCATATATCCAGATGCATTTTCTCACTTACGGTTGCGATAGCTTCCTGCGTATAAATTCCCGTGGCGAACGGTATCCCAGCGCACTGTGCGGATGATGTTCATTGTAATGGCTGAACGCTACTGCCAAATTTATTACCGCCATCTGGCTGTCTGGTTTAGGCATGATGCTGATGTAATCCCGTTTTATCGTTTTCACGAAGCTTTCTGCGATGCCGTTGCTTTCCGGACTACGGACTGCTGTTGTGCAGGGTTCCAGTCCCAGCATCCGGGCGAATGCCCTTGTTTCATGCGTTCTGTAGGCCGAACCATTGTCCGTCAGCCATTCCAGTGGCTCTGACGGCGGATGCTGTCCGAAGCATTTTTCTACCGCTCCCAGCATGACATCCTGCACGGTTTCTTTGTCATAACCACCTGTGCCTGCGGCCCACTCGATGATCTCCCGGTCACAGCAGTCCTGTGCGAAGGTCACCCGCAACTTTTCGCCATTGTCGCAGCGGAACTCAAAGCCGTCTGAACACCAGCGTCGGTTGCTCTCAGCCACCGCCACGCGCCCTTTATGGGCCCGCTTCCGGTGGTTATCAGCAGGTTTTCTCTCAAGAAGCAGGTGGTGGGTGCTCATAATGCGGTACACCCGTTTTGCGTTAACAACAGGCTGCCCGTCCCGCTCAGACTCTCGTCGCAACAGTGCCCATATTCGTCGATAACCGTACGTGGGCAGGTCGGCCACGGCCGTATTTATCCGGGACAAAACCGCGTTATCGTCAAAACTGGATTGCCGTCTGCGATCCTACCAGTCAGACAACCGGTGAACCCTGATACTCAGCTGCGCACGCGATATACCAATGCTTCGGCAGACGTCGGTTAGTCGTCGTCCCCGGGCTACAAGGGCGCATGCGCAATCCATTTTTTTTGCCCGGACGAACTCCACAACCTCTTTCAGTATTTCAGCTTCCATCGTCTTTTTGCCCAGAAGGCGCTGTAGTTCACGGATTTGCTTACTGGCGGCAGCAAGTTCAGAAGCCGGCACAACTTCTTCGCCCGAGGCCACGGCAGTCAGCGAGCCATCTTCATATTGCCTGCTCCATTTGAAAATCTGGTTGACATTGATGCTGTGCAGGCACGCGACGTGAGACACGGTCATACCGGGTTCCATAGTCTGCTGAATAATGGCTATTTTTTCCTGCGGTGTACGGCGACGCCGTCGCTCAGGTCCTGATAACACTTCAACCATCCTATTATTCTGACTGGTGTTAAACATAGGTCTAAGACTACCTCTTATTTTAAGAGAGGCGAAGTGTCTGGTGATCTAGGAGGTCATGCAGATATCCTCTGCTCCTTCCGCCTCCGCCAGCATCTGGACAAAAGCGATTGGCCAGCGGGATGGAAAGCCTCTTTGCTGCCAGGTGATGGCAAAAATAACGGTAAGCAGAGCCATGACTGAGCCATAGCGCAGGAACACTTGGTGCCAAGGAAGTTGTGCAGCACGGAACGGTCTTTCAATGACATAGTAGCTGACGGTTGCCAGTACCATCGAGACGACTGTCAGTAAAATACGGATCCCAGTTCTCGGCTCAGCTTCAAAAATATAGTGATAAATGCTGATGACCGGCCAGTGCCAGAGATAGAGTGAGTAGGAGATAAGTCCGATAAAGCGCAGTGGTTTCCAGGAAAGGAGTCGGCGATTAAGCACAGTTGTTTGTGCGTCCAGAATCAATAGCGTACCCAGAATAACAGGCAGCGCGCCTGTGCCAGGAAAAGGGGGGCGGGCGTCGTAAAGCAAAGCGCACAGAGTGATCAGCAATACGCCTGTAACGGATTTGATATTGTCCGTTCTGGCTGAAAAAGTGGCGGTGTCATGAGTATGAATCATACCCAGTAACGCACTGGAAAACAGCTCCTAGGCTCTGAAAGGTGTCAGAAACCATGTGCTGTGTAGAGCCATGATTGTCCCGATGGCTGCGATGGCGAATCAGAGCAGTATCACCGTGGTCATCAGTCAGAAACGGATGTTTTTATCAAACCGGGTCACGGCAAGAAGCAGAAGAGGCGCAAGAAAATAGAACTGTCCCCCCCCCCCCAGCGACCAGGTCATCAGTAAGGGATTATGCTCTGTGCTGGGGCTGAAGTAATTTAAGGAATTCCACAATGTAACATTAGAAACCGACAACAATGCGGCAGCCGCATCACGCCCCAGCGTTCTGAAGTCTTCCGGCGTGGAGACAAAAAACATGACCAGCCAGACAGCAACCACAACGGCAATAAGGGCGGGCAGAATCCGCTTAATCCGGCGAACATAAAACTGTCCCCAGGAAAAGTCATCTTCCAGCTTACTTTGGTATATATGGCCACCAATCAGATAACCTGAAATGGCAAAGAAAACATCGACACCAACAAAACCGCCTGGAAATCCAAGACCAAAATGAAAGAGAACAACAAAAAGTACGGCAAGCGCGCGCAGGCCATCAATATCAGCCCTATATTTGACTGCAGTATCTATGATTTTCTCTGAAAATAACGAGATAACAGATGAATACGCTATCTCCAGAATAAGTTTTTTTGAAGCGGTTTTTTTCTGTCAGAGAGTATAAATAGTGTATTTCTGGTATGCCAGAGGAAGCATGTATTATTAAGAATAACTGCAGGCTGGTTGCATGTTTATTGAGCGCCTGTTCTGTGACAGCGCTGTTTCAGACACGACAGAAGCCTCTACAGCTTTCATCGCTGGCGACTGTTGTAACGTTTGATCTCGGCTTTTGGGCTGGGCTGATTTCACCATTTCCCGGCAACATAACAGCACGTTAAACTGCCAGTGGACACCTTCATATAACATTGCGCAGTTTTATTTCATTTGTGAAGAGACAGAATGTCCAGCAAGTTACGATTGACGGAAGACGAATGGCAAAGGTTGTTTCCTCAAATGGCAAACATGCATTCTCTGAATATGGAAATTGCCTGTAAAAGGTGGAGACATATATGAAGTAATGCGGGAATATGATGTTCCTGTTCAGTATGTCGCTCATTCCATCGGTCTGCTGAGAAAATATGATAACTGTAATAAAGAATCGTTTTGTCAGCGACTGGTTGCCAGAAAGTATTACCAGAAAAGTGATGCGGGAAATCCGTAAATACGATCAACTCCGACAGGAAACTGAATAAGTGCTACTGTTGTTCTCCTAACTGGATTCAGAATATAGTCTGCAACACTAGGATTATTCCACATCAATAAGGAAAATCTCACATTCCAGAAAAATTCAACGTTTTTGTATAGAAATGTAAGTAATTAATACGGTATGAATATCGATTAACAATGTTATTTACAAAAACTGGCTTCTGGCTTATTTTCATGATCGATTTTTATACGAAATTTGTCTTAAGGGAAAATAATGAGCAGGAAGCCTAGGGTTGAGAAAACCATTTTTACGTTACCGATGCTGATGTTCATGCTGGCGGCGCTTAGCGGCTGTACGGTTATTCCGGGCCAGGGGTTAAGTACGCACGGCAAGAATGTCATTGAGTCTGCGGACAAGGATTACGATCTTAATAAGATGGTAAATATTTATCCGCTGACGCCGGGCCTTGTCGAACAATTGCGCCCGCCGCATATCCCTGCCCGCGCCAACCCACAGCTCGATAAGCTTTTGCAGGACTATGAATACCGCATCGGGATTGGTGATGTTTTAATGGTTACCGTCTGGGATCACCCTGAATTAACCACCCCGGCCGGGCAGTACCGCAGCGCCAGCGATACCGGCAACTGGGTCAACGCCGACGGCGCTATTTTTTACCCCTACGTGGGCCGCCTGAAAGTCGCCGGTAAAACACTCACTCAGGTGCGGGATGAGATCACCGCACGCCTCGATACCGTGATTGAAAGCCCGCAGGTGGATGTCAGCATCGCCGCGTTCCGCTCGCAAAAATCCTACGTCATTGGCGAAGTCGCCAAATCCGGCCAGCAGCCGATCACCAATATTCCTTTAACCATTATGGATGCGATCAATGCTGCGGGTGGTCTGACTGAGGACGCCGACTGGCTCAACGTCGTGCTGACCCATAACGGAACTGAGCGCCGGATTTCGCTTTACGCGCTGATGCAGCGCGGCGATCTGATGCAGAACCATTTGCTGTACCCCAGCGACATCCTGTTTGTGCCGCGCAACGACAGCCTGAAAGTGTTTGTGATGGGCGAAGTGGGCAAGCAGAGCACGCTAAAGATGGATCGCAGTGGCATGACGCTGGCGGAAGCGCTCGGCAACGCCGACGGCCTGCGGCAGGACATGTCTGACGCCACCGGCATCTTTGTCATCCGCCCGGTGAGCAATTCCCCGGGCGACAAAATTGCGAGTATTTATCAGTTGAAGGCGCAGGATGCGTCCGCCATGGTGCTGAGCACGGAATTCCAGCTCGAACCCTATGACATTGTCTACGTCACCGCCGCGCCGGTGGTGCGCTGGAACCGCGTGATTTCTCAACTGGTGCCGACCATCACCGGCGTGCATGACCTGACGGAAACCGTACGGTACATCCCCTCATGGCCACATTAAGGTTTTGCTCCGTTCTGGTGCTGTGTACCGGAAACCTGTGTCGCTCGCCCATCGGCGAGCGACTGCTGCGACAGGCGCTGCCGACGTTACAGGTGGCCTCAGCCGGGACGCATGGTGTGAGTGGGCGACCGGCGGACGCTACCGCGGTGGCGGTGGCGGCGGGACACGGGCTGTCGCTCGAAGGCCATTCGTCGCGCAAGGTTACGCCGGGAATGCTGCGCGGTGTTGATCTGATCCTGGTGATGGAGCCCGCGCACATTGAGCAGGTGACGGTGATAGCGCCCGACGTGCGCGGGAAAACGCTGCTTTTTGGTCAATGGCTGGACGGCAAAAAAATTCCCGATCCTTATGGCAAAAGCCGTGAGGCGTTCGAGCATGTTTACGGCCTGCTGGCACTGGCCACTCAGGAATGGGCGAAGCGGCTCAGCTAACCAAACGAGATATGTTGTGTTATGTCGACGAAAAACCTTCACCCACAGACTATGCCCGCAGGCGACAATGAAATCGATCTGGTTCGCTTGTTTTTCGAGTTGCTCGATCACTGGACGCTGATTGCTGGCGTGACGATGATGTTCACACTGGGCGCGCTGGCGTACGCGCTGTTTACCACGCCGATATACCAGGCGGACGCGCTGGTGCAGGTAGAGCAAAAGCAGGGCAATGCACTGCTCAACAGCCTGACGCAGGATCTCCCCGGCAGCTCACCGGATTCCGCGCCGGAGATCGAACTGCTGCAGTCGCGTATGATCCTCGGCAAAACCATTGATGATTTGCGTCTGCGCGACGTGGTGGTGCAGCGCTATTTTCCGCTGCTGGGGCGTGGCTGGGCGCGACTGACAGGAGACGCCCCCGGACGGCTGGCGCTGAGTGAAATGGTTATCCCGCGCCGTGAAGGGGGCGCGCAACGGCTCGTGCTGACGGTAGAAGAGAATGGTCATTACCGGCTGGATGGCGCGGATTTCACCGCCACGGGTGTGGCGGGCAAACGGCTTGTTCAGGACGACATCACCCTTAACGTGTCGGATATTCAGGCCGCGCCAGGCACCGAATTTATGCTGACGCAGTTAACCGAACTGGAGGCGATTAACGCCCTGCAGCGGCGCTTCACGGTGAAAGAGCGGGGCAAAGACAGCGGTATGCTGGGGCTGACGTTGACCGGGGACGACCCGGAGAACATCGTGCGTATTCTGAACAGCATCACCAGCAATTATCTGCAACAGAATATCGCCCGCCAGGCAGCGCAGGATTCAAAAAGCTTGGAATTCCTGCAGGAGCAACTGCCGCAGGTGCGCAGCGAACTGGATCAGGCGGAAAGCAAACTCAACGCTTACCGCAAACAGCAGGATTCGGTTGACCTCAACCTCGAAGCCAAGAGTGTACTTGAGCAGATCGTCAATGCCGATAATCAACTTAACGAGCTGACTTTCCGCGAAGCCGAAATTTCCCAGCTTTACAAAAAAGATCACCCGACCTACCGCGCGTTGCTGGAAAAACGCCAGACGCTGGAGCAGGAGAAAGCTCGGCTCAACAAACGCGTGTCGGCGATGCCGCAGACGCAGCAGGAGGTGCTGCGCCTCAGCCGGGACGTGGAGTCCGGCCGCATTGTGTATCTGCAACTGCTTAACCGTCAGCAGGAACTGAGCATTGCCCGTTCGAGCGCCATTGGTCACGTGCGTATCATTGACTCGGCGATGACGCAGCCGGATCCTATTCAGCCGAAAAGGGCGCTGATTGTGGTGTTAGGTCTGCTGCTTGGTCTGTTTTTCTCCACCGGGCTGGTGCTGATGCGAACGTTGCTGCGCCGGGGCATTGAATCCCCCGAACAACTGGAAGAGCAGGGGATTAACGTTTACGCCACCGTGCCGCTGTCAGAATGGCTGGCGAAAAAAGCCCAGGTGCGGCGTCAGCATTTTTTCTCATCACGTTTGCGCCACCACACCCGCAACATCCCGTTTTTGCCGATCGATAACCCGCTCGATCTGTCCGTCGAGGCGATTCGTGGTCTGCGCACCAGCCTGCATTTCGCGATGATGGAAACCGCGAACAACATTTTGATGATCTCCGGTGCCACGCCGGACAGCGGCAAAACGTTCGTCAGCACCTCGCTGGCGGCGGTGATTGCGCAGTCTGAATCCAGAGTATTGTTTATTGATGGCGATATGCGCCGGGGATACGTCCACGGCATGTTCGGCATTGAGAACGATGTCGGGCTGTCGGACGTGCTGTCCGGCAAATCAGAAATGGCCGAGGCTGTGCAGCGTTTTCATAAAGGCGGGTTCGACGTTATCACCCGCGGTCAGGTTCCCCCGAACCCGGCGGAGCTGCTGATGCGCGACAGTTTCCGCCAACTGATGGACTGGGCAAATACGCATTACGATATGGTGATCATCGATACGCCGCCGATCCTCGTCGTCACCGATGCCGCTGTGATTGGCCGCTCCGTTGGCACCAGTCTGGTTGTCGTGCGTTTTGGCCTGAACAGCGTCAAAGAGATCAGCGTGTGCGTGCAGCGCTTGGAGCAGAGCGGAATCAACATCAAAGGAGCGATTCTGAACGGGGTGATCCGTCGTGCCAGCGATTACTATGGCTACGGGTACAGCCAGTATCGGTATACGGATAAGGGTTAGTGGGGTTCGAGAAGCCCTTCCAGCTTGCTGACTGCCGCCGTAAACTTCGTCGGATGTGTCTCGTTCAGCACCGACAGTTTACGTCGTTTCCAGCGAATAGCCGGGAGATGCTGAATGTCAGGATAGCGATACAGCGACCAGTCAGGATTGTTTTGCATATAGCTAAGTAAAAACTGACAGAACCTGATCCGTAAGGTGTGATTTCAGAGCCTGAGGCAGCAATGTCGTGACTGACAGAAGTGATTCCAGTGAGATGTCCAGTTGCGTCATGCCAGCAAATTCTTGTGTATACGGCGTGGCAATCCGGGCGGTATCCCAGTTAGGCGACAGCAGTTCGGCAATGGGGCGAGGGTGGCCTGCCAGATAACAAAGGAAGCCGTCAAAGATTTCACTCGTCAGGCCGGATTTCTCGAGCATCATCAATACATCAAACAGGTCGCGGGGATGTTGGCGCTTGAGCGTGGCACAGATTTTACCGCCATAAAGATCTGCCAGCGAGACTTGAATCCCTCTTAGAGTATATTTATTCCCCCCTGTTCATAGTCAAGAAAATTTTGAAGCGATGATTCATTTTCCTGACCATGAGCTGGCCCGCTCGTAGAACATCAGTTTTCAGGATTAGATAGTGGAGCAGTGCGGACGGCTAGCAGGTTCGGATTAAAAAGACGCGTCGGGTCAAAACGTTGTTGCTCCAGAAGTGCAACAGAAAAAAACGGCTGTAACCAACGTAAAGTGCAGGGGAAAAACCGTATCCATTACCACAATGCGCGTCAGCGAGAGTTGTTGTTGAGAATAACTCACTCAGCGAGGAAGAAGAAAAGCGGCTTGGACTGCGACCTGCCAAAATTATTGACATTAACCCTTTATTTAATAGTACTGCCAAAGTTCTCGATGAGAGTGGCAATCCACTGAAAGGAGGCGGGGGCGCTAACTTTTCGATCAATAAAGGGCAGCAAAATAAACACGTGCCTGGAACGAATGAATATAAAATCGCTTCTGAAGCAGGGTTGAATAAGAGTACCCTTTCAGTTTCCCCAGACTCATTGCTTCCTAAATTGGGAACTAGTCAGCAAGTAGGTAACGTTGCTGTTGGGACTCCTGGTTCAAAAGAGCGTATAAACTATGAGCAGCCTATTGGGAACTACATAGACCCTCAAACAGGAATATCCATACTCCCTTCAGAAGAGGGAGAGTGTTATCATGAGATTCGCTTGATTTTCCCCATTACGGGGACTTTTGTTCATTTGCTTTAGGAGAAAATATGCGCACCGTAGGAATATTCTGTGGCTCTTCTGAGGGCTGTTCAACAGCTTACATGGACGCTGCTCGTCATGTGGGTAAATGGTTGGCAGAACAGGAGATCCGTATCGTTTATGGTGGCGGGCGTGTAGGCCTCATGGGAGCCGTCGCTGACTCAGCCCTCTCATATGGAGGGCATGTAACAGGAGTGATTCCGAAATCCTTACTGGAGCGAGAGATTGCTCACACCGGACTGTCCGAGCTTCAGGTGGTGGACAACATGCACCAGCGAAAAAATGTGATGGCAGAGTTATCATCTGGTTTTATCGCATTGCCGGGAGGGGCAGGAACTGCTGAGGAAATATTCGAACAGTGGACTTGGGCACAACTGGGAATACATGATAAACCCTGTGCATTTCTGAACGTTAATCACTTTTACAATCCACTAAAAGTGATGGTGCAGCAAATGGTAAATGAAGGTTTCATGAAACAAGAGTACGCAGACATGCTTCTGTATTCTGAAAATTTACGCGATATCATTGATTATTTTAAAACCTACACAGCACCTGTTTCAAAGTGGACAACTCAGAACGGAATTCGCCATGTTTGAATCAAAAACTATTTACATTGCTGCAGCTATCTTAACGGATGGGAAAGGGCATTTACTTCTGGTCAGGAAGAGAGGTACCGCATATTTTATGCAACCCGGCGGAAAAATTGAGCCCGGAGAAGACGCTCAGTCAGCACTGATTCGGGAGCTCAGGGAAGAACTGAATATTGAAGTATCACCTGAAGAGCTTAAGCCGCTTGGCGAATTTACAGATATAGCGGCTAATGAACCAGGCCATCTTATTCATGCCAGTATGTTCAGTACAGAACGGTGCATTCAGGAGGTTCGACCCGCCGCTGAAATTGAGGAAATCCTCTGGTTATCCCCTTCTGATAATTCATTTAAGCAGTTGGCGCCGTTAACGGCAAATAAAATTATCCCACGCATATGGCCATCGTCGCTGTAGAAAACCTATTGTTGGGTTGTCGTTTAGGCACCATCATCACCTGAAGGTGGCAATATGCTTATTACATTTCCTCATCAATGTCTCAGTCTGATGTTAGAAACATCCGCTTTTGGCACCCAGCGGACAGGCTTGGTGATCGTCAGGTTTGCTATGAGCGAGAAGCGGAGGTCGAATATTGTATCGGGATATAAAGATTAGATGTTCCGTTTCTATTGTTAATTATCATAAGCCATAAATAAAATGCTGATAGCCCACCCTTAATCAAGCCAGGATTTAGCCGATCAAGGATGAGAGAGCCTGACATGAATTTGTCTGTCTTTGATGTGTTTATCAGGAATTAAATTTTTAATGAAGTATAATTAAAATATGTTTACTCGGAGGTATTGACAAATTATTATATTGAGATATTTATGATAATAATGATTATTCAATATAAAATAAGGGTAAAGGTCTTATGCCACACAATAACAAAAGAACTGATATATCCATTCCAGCATGTATGGGATATGATAGATTGCCTGCGATTATTTCTATTGTGAGTTTTTATAAAATTAACAAATTCAGCCCGGATGACAGGAGAAATGAAGAAATAATAAGAGAGCATGCTGTAGCCTATATTTTGAATTTAAACAAAGAAGAAAAATTAAAAGAGTTGTATGCTAATATAGCACATTTGATTCTCGATTCTGAACTAAGGTGCTAAATGTTGAAATAGCACCTAAACGTATATAGCTAAAACCATTCACGGATATCAGCTACAAGGCATCGACTCCCGGATTGCAATGTTTTCTCGATCTCTAAAAGACGAACGCTATATGCAGTCTTGAATATAAGATGTTCTATTTTCAAATCTGTACAGTATTCATAATGATCCAGCGAATGAAAACTTCTACAATGAAGTGGTCTAACTTTATATATGGTACAGCTAGCATTATTCTTATCAAGGAACTGACAATAATCATTCTTGCTTTGTACTTTTCTTTGCACTGGATTTTTACCTATTTCTTGTCCGATCAAATATGCTTCCAGAGCTGTTACAGATACATGGATCTTACAACAATGAGCACAGCCATGCTGGCACACTGCATATGCTTTAACACCATCTTGTTTAACTATTTCATCAGCTATATATAATAGTAGTTGGGTCTTGTCGTTTGTATCAGAACAATTAATTAACTCTTTTGAAAGATCTTCCAGTTTCTTATAGTTATAACTTTCATCAGGTTGAATTATTTTGCTGGATAAACTCGGTTTGTATCTTCTTAGACGAGATTTTACTTCTATGCTATCGCTCACAATTTTCATAATGACCTCTTTCATTTCTATACAGACAAGGGGATTGAACATCTATCCAGTATCGGCATTATTGATTGATTATTTAGCTGATTAAATATGGGGTTAATAAGGTTTTTTAAGATGATGGCTGGTTTCAGCTACTGGAGTAGTCCCGTAGCTCACCAGACACTTCGCCTCTCATAAAATAAGAAGCAGTCTTAGAACTATGTGAACACCAGTCAGAATAATAAGATGGTTGAAGTACAGCCAGGGTCTGAAGGGCGTTGCACGTCTGCATGGCATCAATGCCAACCAGATCTTCAAATGGCGAACAATATGAAGAGGATTCACTGACGGCTGTCACTGCTGGTGAGGATGCCATGAGCGGTTCTTTATACCGCTTGTCCGTTTCCCTCTGGCTCCGTGACAATGATCTTCATCCCTCATAATCTGCACCGGGCGTTTTTAACGCTTATTACCTAACATAAATTTTTGTTATTGTGCTAACGCCACATGAAGAAGACAAACTCCAACTCTGGGCCAGATTCAAGCGCCTGATTTTCAGGCTACACTAACCATGTATGACGCTCCAGGTGGGATACTGGTTGCAACAGCAATGCTATGGGTACTGATGTGAAAAAGTTCTATCCCTACACGATGGTTATTATTTCTGTGCTGCTCACCGGGTGCGACAATAGCCAGCAATCCGCATGGAAAGAGCTGGATTTTGCCCTGACACACAAGGAGCCGATGGTGCATCTTTATCATGACCGCGGCCTTGGTGTCATCACACACCGTGCTAAATTTAATTACGCTAAAGATTATTATCTGTTACAGCAGACCATTCAAAAAGAAGATCCTAATGATAACTGGTTCTGTGCAGGAGTGGCGAAATGAAAGAAATTCTTACTGTAGTGCTGCTTATACTTTCAGGTAGTTCTGTCGCCAAATGCTGGACGGTTACGGATTTAAAAGGTGTGAGTTACGCTCAATCAAATGGATATAAACAGTCAGACGATGCCTTTAATGGTAAATTCGTAATATGCATTGAGCCCTCTTATAACTCAGCGTCAGTTCAGTATAACGGGCTTGACTCAGGAGATGTCACATATCAACCCCTGAGACCCAATTCTGTAATCGGTTATGGCGAAGGTGATAACGGCGCATTCACAATAAGCCAGTGGACAATTCAACCTGATGGGACTGCTCTTTTTACGAAAACTATCCACGGTTATGGTTCTTCTGATTCCGTAAAAGCTATGGTAGGGAGAGTTAACACATCCTACTGACAACCGGTTGCTATCTATCTGGTAGTTGCTCGACGGATTGGCGTTTTTTGTGTTCTGAGTTTTGATTTATGACCGGGTGCGTGGCTAATACAATACCCATAAGGGAAATATGCCCGCCGTCTTCCAGCGGTTTAAATGCCCGGTCACCCTCCCTGTACTGTCACTCTGGTTGTGACATTTTTATGCAGGTGACGCATGTTTGACTGGTTAAGAAACCTGAACAAAAAGATAAGAATATCCAAATTGAAGAAGCGGGTTTCATATATGGAGTCAGAAGCACTTCACTGATGTATGGACTGGGCATTTCAGTACTCCAAGCTAAAGCAACGATTCAAATCAACCGTTGTGGAAACCACAATGGTTGCTGCCTAAAACGCGTGCACCGGATTTACTGCCTGCTGAAACTGAATTTTCGTCGCAGGGGAAAGCAGCGTCTATCGGTACGCAACCCGGCGCTACTGGCCACGCATGAATCGCTGAACAATATGACACCGGAGGAATACCGACAGCACCATTATTTGTCCGGGATCTCAAAAAATGCATGGAACTAAAACGGGTGTGCTTACAAGGTGACTTACTTTGTTATACAGCAAATGATCACGGTTCCGAAAGGACTACACAGGCATATGCCTTTGACATATGCATTGGGACGTTCTACACTTTTAATGAGCATCAAGTATTCGGAGGTGAAATATGCATCGAGTAGCTATGTTGTTCCGTAATGGCAGAAATCAGGCCGTAAGGCTTCCTGTGCAGTTTGAGTTTGACACTGACCGGGTCTATATCAGCCAGACTGAAAACGGTGATGTGATATTGTCAAAGCACCGCCCGCGCCACGATGAATGGGAAACTTTTTTCAACGCACTGAACAGCGTTAACGTGCCTGACGATTTCATGAACGCCAGTGACCGAGCCCAGGGTGTAGCAGAACGCGATCCGTTTGAAGTATGGACTGACTAATGTATATGCTGGACACCAATACGGTGAGTTATCTGTTCCGCCAGAATCCGATCGTTATGGCTAAAATCCAGAACACACCAGTGACAGAGGTGTGTATCTCCAGTATTACCGAGGCGGAATTACGTTATGGTGCAGCCAAACGCCAGAGTAAGCCCCTATTGCGGTTGATTGAATCGTTTCTTGATATTGCACAGGTCGTTGTATGGGATAGTCAGGCTGCGCTGGTTTATGGTGAACAACGTGCCAGTATGGAACGTACAGGGCTGGTAATGGGGGCACTTGATCAGTTAATAGCCGCTCATGCCACCAGTATGGGAATGACTATAGTTACCAGTGACACCGCTTTTTCTATGGTACCGGGACTGGTGGTTGAAGACTGGACGAAAGAATAACTCGCAGCTCCGATGTATATGGGGTTCAGGCTCTTCACATGGCGGTTTACTTTTTGCCGCGAAAAAACAGGCCACAGAATGGCTGAATCGTTCGCTGAATGCATTATATCACGTTGTTTATCTTTAGAAAGTGCATCATGAGGCAGTATCATCAATCAATCACCGTCTGTTCTGCGCGAGGAGCGGAAGTTGCCCATTAGCTGTCAAATTAAAAGATGATCGCCGAAGCCGCACCGTTTGAGATTTACGGGTATCTGACCAGTCCACCTATTACGCAAAATAGAATAGTCATTACTGGTATCATGAATTGTTAAATGATACTGAGGTTGTCTTCTGACGAGCCAGTCGGTATATCCACATACATCACACTCGCGGGCGGACGCTGCATCTGGATTTGCTCAGCCATATACCGCATATACGGGTCAATATGACTGAATATCGCCTTATAACCTGCACACAGGTGGTTATGCCAGCGATCACCCATTTTATGGATACGGTGTTTGGGACAGCCGCCATGGCAGGCAAATCGCCACTCGCAACGCATGCACTCTGCACTCACCTCTGTTTTGGCAAGCCCAAATTTACGTTGCTGCTTACTGGCGGCCATTTTCGCCAGACTGTCACGACGCAGATTTCCCAGTCGGTGTTCAGGGAATACATAATGGTCGCAGCTGTAAACATCACCATTTTGTTCCACTACCAGGCCATGGCCACAGGAGGACTGCATCACACACAATGATGGTTTTTCACCCAGCCAGGCCGCCAGCGCACTGTCAAACATCTGAACGTACACACGGCCAACATCCCTGCGTACCCAGAGGTCAAATACCCCTTTCATGAATTGCCCCCATTGCTCCCCGGATACTGACCACTCAGTAACGGAACCGGTGAGTGTCTGCGGATAGAGTAATTCACCGTACTTTTCATTCGCCGGACGTTGTTCGACTGCCGGGATAAACTGAACAAATTCAGCCTTCAGGTCCTGTGTCAGATACTCGTAAATCTCCTGTGGATGTTCAGCAGTAACATTGTTAACGACAGCGAGAACATTCACATCAACACGATGTTTCTTCAGCAATTCCATAGCCCGCAATATTTTGTGAAAAACAGACTGTCCACTTCTGGTTTTCCGGTAACGGTCATGCAGCCAGGCCGGGCCATCAATCGAAAGGCCGACAAGGAACTGATTTTTAGCGAGAAATACAGCCCACCCTTCATCAATCAGCACACCGTTGGTCTGAATACTGTTACGGATATGCTTCTTCTCCGCATATTTGCTTTGCAACTGCAGCGCCTTTTCATAAAACGGAATGCCGGCAAGTGTTGGCTCGCCTCCCTGCCAGGTGAATTCCACTTCCGGGCCAGGGTTCGCTTCAATGTACTGCCGGACATAGGCTTCAAGCGTGGCATCATCCATATGGCGTGCGGCCTTACGGGGTTTTAGCGTGCCCTGTTCTTTTTCCAGATAGAAGCAGTAATCGCAGGCGATATTGCACTGATAGCTGACGGGTTTGGCCATCAGATGGAAAGGTTTGTTCATGGTCGCTCCTGAATGAATCACACATGAAGTTTAGTGATATTGCTCACCCTTTTATCAATGTGTTTTGACTTTGGCCGAAAAGGATCGAAATATAATTTTCATTGATATCAATATAACATGAAATATAAACTTCATAGCACCAACATCAGGGGTCTTTATGAGCAAACTGTTTGCCGGAGCACAAAATCTGGGTAAATCGTTTATGCTGCCGATTGCTGTCCTGCCTGCTGCAGGCCTGCTTCTGGGATTCGGCGGCGTTTTCACCAATCCGGTTACCATCTCCACCTATCCAGTCCTCAGCAGTGAATTGATTCAGTCGATTTTTACCATAATGAAACTGTGCGGCGGCGTGGTCTTCGATAATCTCTCTCTGCTGTTTGCCGTGGGGATTGCCGTCGGTATGGCCCGCAGCGACAAAGGAACGGCAGGTCTTGCGGCAGTACTTTGCTTTATCGTCATGAACAAGGCGATCAACGCATCGTTGTTACTGTCCGGAACACTGGCGACAGAGAACCTGGCCGCAGCCGGGCAGGCGAGCGTGATGGGGATGACCACTCTGCAAACGGGTGTGATGGGAGGAATACTGAGTGGCCTGTTAGCCTTCTGGGTCCAGAAACGGTTCGGTAAAACAGAGCTGCCAAGCCTGCTGGCTTTTTTCAGCGGCTCCCGTTTCGTGCCTATTGTCAGTTCTTTTTTCGCCATTTTTCTTGGCGTCGCTCTGTTCTGGGTCTGGCCACATATCCAGACAGGTATTACCCATCTGGGCTGGCTGGTTGAGAAAACCGGTTATATTGGCACCCTGTTCTACGGCATGATCCTCAAATGCCTCATTCCCCTCGGTCTGCATCACTTGTTCTATTTGCCTTTCTGGCTGACCAGTGTGGGCGGTGAGCAGATGGTGAACGGACAACTGGTACAGGGCACGCAGAAAATCTTCTTTGCCCAGTTGGCAGACCCTTCGGTGACACAGTACTACATTGGGGTATCCCGTTTCATGGCCGGGCGCTTTGCGGACTTCATGTTTGGTCTGCCGGGTGCAGCACTGGCCATTTACCATTCAGCCCGCCCTGAGAACAAGAAAAAAGTCGCCAGTCTGATGCTGTCCGCGGCACTGACGGCCTTTGTCACCGGTATCACAGAGCCGCTGGAATTTGCCTTCATGTTCTGCGCACCACTGCTGTATGGCGTACACATTGTGCTGACCGGTGTGGCATTTATGTTCACACACATCCTGCAAATCACGGTCGGACAGACGTTTTCCGGCGGGCTTATCGACTTCCTGTTGTTTGGTGTCCTTCAGGGCAATGCCAAAACTAACTGGCTGCTGATGCTGCCACTCGGTGCCGTGATGTTCTGCCTGTACTACTTCTCCTTCCGCTTCCTTATCAAATGGCGTCAGCTGAAAACACCTGGCCGTGAAGATGAAGCCGACGATGAAACCCCGGTTGCATCGGTCAGTGGCAATGAGCGAGCTGCGAGGATCGTGCAGGCGCTGGGAGGCCGGGACAACATTGTGGATGTGGACTGCTGCGCCACCCGTCTTCGTATCACGGTCAAAAACCCGCAAAGCGTTCTGGTTGATGCCTTTAAACAACTCGGCAGCCGTGGGGCGTTTATCCGTGGAGAGGGGGTGCAGGTGGTCTACGGACCGCATGTGACCTTGATTAAAAACGAAGTTGAAGAATTTATCGGTTCATAAAGAAGAGACGTCTTATGAAAGCTGTAATGCTGATGTTTGATACGCTGACGCGTAACCACCTCGCCCCTTATGGGGGCGATGCCATCACCCCCAACTTTACCCGGCTGGCCCGTGAATCTGCGCAGTTTGATAACTTCTATGTCGGCAGCATGCCCTGCATGCCGGCCCGGCGCGAACTGCATACCGGGCGTTACAATTTTCTGCACCGCAGCTGGGGGCCACTGGAGCCGTTCGATTTCTCCACGTTTGAGGCGATGAAGCAGGCTGGCGTACATACCCATATGGTGACCGACCATAAACACTACTGGCGTGATGGCGGGGCAACCTACCATACCCGTTATTCCACGTTTGAGTTTATCCGCGGCCAGGAAGGGGATTGCTGGAAAGGACAGGTAGAAAAACCGGCTATCAACTGGCAGGGAATGGAAGACGACGAAACCCTGCGACGCCGCACAGGACGTATGACTCAGGATCTGATCAACCGTGCGGCGATGCCCACCCAGGAAGAGCACTTCACTCACCGCACCATCAGGGCGGGTATGGATTTCCTGGAAACCAACAAAGATCAGGATAACTGGTTCCTGCAGATTGAGTGTTTCGATCCCCATGAACCTTTCTTTGTCCCGGGAAAATACCTTGCTCAGTATGGCTGCACGCCTGATGAATTTGACGGGTGGGTACCTTACTACTGTGGCGCACCAGGCGGCATGGATGAAGATAAAGTCCGGAAATTCTACCAGGCACTTATCACCATGTGTGATGACTACCTTGGTCAGGTTATGGACAAGCTGAAAGCACTGGATCTGTGGGAAGACACAATGTTTATCGTCTGTACTGACCATGGGTTCCTGCTCGGTGAGCATCAGTGGTGGGGCAAGAACATCATGCCGGTATACAACGAGATCGCTAACACACCGTTCTTTATCCGCGATCCTCGTTGTAAAGCCGAAGGCGTTCGTCGCTGCGCGCTGGCTCAGACTGTCGATATTCCGGCGACTCTGCTGGAGTATTTCGATATTCCACGTCCGCCATCCATGACCGGTAAACCGCTGCGTCGGGCGGTGGAAAATGACACTCCGGTACGTGATTATGCGATGTTTGGCTATTTTGGCGGCCACATCAATATTACCGACGGCGACTATGTCTATATGCGTTGTCCGCGGAAGGAAAAGAAGGAGAATCTGTATGAATACACCCTGATGCCAGCCAGGATAGACAGTATGTTCAAAGTAAGTGAACTGCAGAATATCAGCATCCATCCCGGTTTTGATTTCACACAGGGTGCGCAGATCATGCAAATCCCTGCAACCTTCGGGTATCTGAATCCATGGCGGTTCGGAGATAAACTCTTCGATTTGAAAGCCGATCCGCAGCAAATTAATGCTCTTCACGACAGCGAACGTGTGTTTCAGTATGCACAGGCAATTAACACGATGATGCAGTTGCATGATGCACCAGCGGAACTCTACGCCCGTTTCGAACTGGACACGCTGTCACTTGAGCGGGAACAGGCCTTTGCTGAGCGCTGGGCAAGACAGACTCTGTGGACGGAAAAAGAGTATCGCTGTAAGCATCATGGCGTGGAAGAGGCGTTACGCTTTGTCATCAGTGCAGCCGGGGAACAGGGCTTATCTCCGGAAGCGCTTCTGAATCATTTCCCCGTCGGACATTTACTGACAGAAACGGACATCTTCACTCTGATTGATGCCTGCTTTACCGGAGACCGGCATAAGGCACTGGTTTATCAGACCCGATTGTTACTGAGGACAGCGTAACCATGAGTGTCTGGCCGCTTGAAAACGATCGCTTTCTGGTTGCAGTGCACGCGACAGGCGCTGAGCTATCCAGTATCCGCGATAAACTTGCTGGTCGTGAGTGGCTGTGGCAACCGCGGCCAGGCGTCTGGAATAACTCGGCCACCATGCTGTTTCCGGTGGTCGGGGCGCTTGTCCATGAAGGCGTCCGGGTTGACGGACAGTTCCTGCCACTATCGGCACACGGCTTTTTGCGAGGTCAGACATTTACCTGCATTGAGCAGAGTGTTAATCACCTGGTGCTGGAAGCCCGGGCCACACCTGAAACTCTGGGTCTGTGGCCATGGTGCTGGCGGGTTCAGCTACAAATCGCGTTGCATGAAGACGGGCTCAGTGTGAGACAACATGTCTTTAATGATGACCTTCAGTCTTTCTGGTATTCCATTGGCTGGCACCCGGGATTCGCACTGCCAGTGGCCAGCAAAACGGGCTGGCATGTTAAGTTTGGTGAAAAGGCTGTCAGAGGACCCTTTACGACTCGTAACAGAATGCTGGTAACGGAAGGTCAGAATCAGAAAGTTACGTCCTTTCCGCTGACAGAGGCATCCTTCCGTGATGGCGCCATTTACTTCGGCGACTGCCAGCAGCAACAGGTCCTGATTTGCTCACCTGACGGAACAATTGTCATGACGCTTGAAACAGCTGAACACGACTGGCTGGCACTCTGGAGCGTCCCTGGCGCTGACCTGCTCTGTATCGAGCCACTCGCCGGGACGACCGATGCGCCTGATTTTGACGGAAATGCAGAGAATAAGCGCGGAATACGACATCTTGCGCCGGGTCAGAGCCAGGTATTTAGCGTCAGACTGCGCTTTGCGGTGGACGCACATGCAGGGATTGACAGAATACCTGTTATTTTTCATGCAAAAGGGTCAGGTGCTGCAATGAGCGTAAATCGCGAAAATGTGCGGGTGTATATCAGTAATGTACTGGGTGGACTCGGTGAAACGGACCAGCATATTGCCCGGTTTATTCTGGAGCAATCTGCGGCAGTGGCGCAGATGCCGGTGCGTAAACTGGCTGAAGCCATGTCGGTCAGCGAAGCAACTATCGTGCGCTTTTGCAAAAAAATTGGTTATACCGGACTGCTTGAACTGAAAGCGGCCCTTAAACGCGAGTTGCTGGACGATCGCGAACAAGTGTTACCATCTTCCCCGGATATTTTCCTGGATGATACCCGCAACGATGTGGCGCAGAAGATTGCCATGACGGTGGAAACTACCCTGAATGAGACCATCGGTCTGCTGGATATGAAAGTGGTCAACCCGGTGGTCGAAAGGTTTCTGACAGCTAACCGTGTTCTGTTCGTAGGTTTTGGAGCTTCTGGTCTTTCTGCAATGGAAGCTCGTGACAAAATGAACCGTCAGGGCATTGATTCGGAAGCCTACACCGACCGTTTCACCATGACTCTGAAACTCGCCAACCTCAAACCCGAAGACCTGGTGGTCGCGTTTTCTCACTCTGGCGAAACGCCGGAAGTGGTGAATGCTTTCCGGCTGGCCAAAAAAGCGGGGGCACAGTGTCTGGCCATAACGCACAGCCCACAGTCACCGCTGACTGAACTGGCGGATACCTGGTTGCTGACCAGTGGCAGCGCTGGCCCCTACCAAGGCGACTCGATCGCCACCCGTATGTCACAGCTCTTCATAATTGAGTTTTTGTGCACAGAAATCACTCGGCACAACCTTCGCGACAGCGCATCAACCGGACTGTCGATTAAAGAATTACTGATAAAAGAAAGGATTAAACGTGAGTCTACAGGATAACAGTCAGTCAACACACCCAAAGGGTAAGTGGTGGCTTGCCGGCAAAACCCCCGATTACCGTTTTACGCTCGCCAATGAACGTACTTTTCTTGCCTGGATCCGTACTGCTCTGGCGCTGATGGCGGGCGCTGTCGGCATCGAGCAGTTCGCCCCCCAAATATCTTCTGCTGAACTGCGTATCGGCATCTCAATGCTACTCCTGGTAGCTGCGTCAGCCATGGGGTTTATGGCATGGCGACGCTGGCGCCGGAATGAGTATGCAATGCGTCTTGAAAACAATTTACCCTACACTCGTGCGCTGGTCATTCTGGCGGCGCTTATGATCTTCCTGGCAATATTGCTGGGAGTGTTACTGTGGCAGGGAAGACCATAGTGAGAAGAGATCCGGGCCTGCAACCGGAGCGTACGCACCTGTCCTGGCGCAGAACTGGCTGGTCGATGGTTGTGCCGGGGTTACTGTGCCTGCGGGGCTGGAGTCATACCGGAAATGCGTTATATGTGCTGTCTGGGATATTGTTGCTAAGTGGCGCTATTGCGATGTTTTGTGGTATCGCTAAACAGCGGCATAACCTTGTATCACTGATTATTGTTGTTACCGGCGTGTTGCTCGTATTGATGTTGCTATCTCAAGTAAATATAGGGAGACCCTGACCGCTTTCCCCGCATTTAAAATGCATGATGTCTGGTGCTGATATACTAGCGGTTTCAGTATCGCTTTAGCGGCAAGCAAAAAGTATTAGCACTAGGGGTTTATCCTACGATTTCTCTCGCTGATGCTCGCAGAAAGCGTGATGAAGCCAGGAAGCTCATTTCCAATGGTATCGATCCTTCTGAGAAAAAGAAGGAAGACAAGATTGAGCAAAGTGGGGCACTGACTTTCGAAGCTGTAGCCAGAAACTGGCACGCAAACAATAAAAAATGGTCAGAAGATCATAGTAAACGTGTACTAAAAAGTTTGGAAGATAACCTTTTTCCCTTCATTGGCAAACGCAACATTGCTGATCTGAAGACTCGTGATCTTTTGGCTCCGGTTAGGACTGTTGAGATGTCTGGGCGCATTGAGGTTGCTTCTCGTCTTCAGCAGCGTACAACAGCAATTATGCGCTACGCTGTTCAAAGTGGCTTGCTCGACTACAATCCGGCGCAAGAGATGGCTGGAGCTGTAGCGACGGCTAAACGCATTTATCGTCCCGCTCTAAATTTTGATCGTATTCCTGAACTGCTGGGGCATATCGAATGCTATAAGGGGAGAGAGCTGACCAAACTGGCTGTCCAGCTCACTTTGTTGGTATTTATCCGTTCAAGTGAATTACTTTTTGCCCGTTGGTCGGAAATCGATTTTGAAAATGCAATGTGGACTATCCCGGCTGAACGAGACCCACTACCTGGCGTGAAGCATTCTCATCGTGGTTCTAAGATGCATACACCCCACCTTGTCCCGTTAAGCCGCCAATCACTTAAAGTCCTGGAAGAAATTAGAGAAATCAGTGGTGATCGTGAGTTGGTTTTCATTGGCGATCATGATCCACGTAAACCTATGAGTGAAAATACGGTAAACAAAGCGCTGCGTGCTATGGGCTATGATACGAAAGTAGACGTTTGTGGGCATGGCTTCAGAACTATGGCGTGTAGTTCGTTGATTGAGTCAGGCTTGTGGACAAAAGATGCAGTAGAGCGGCAGATGAGTCATGTGGAACGTAATTCTGTGCGAGCGGCTTATATCCATAAGGCTGAGCATTTGGATGAGCGTAGATTGATGTTGCAATGGTGGGCCGACTATCTTGATATTTTGCAAGTGCGGTACGTATCACCATTTGATTTCAAAAGGGAATAGTTCCCAAAATTTACATTATTGTCAAAATGCCTCCTGCTTAGGCAGGAGGGTTTTCCATTTTCTACGCAACAGCATATGATATGGTTACGTATCATTCATGGTAGATAATATGAAAAACTGGAAACCGGAACATAACAAAGAAATTCAGACTTGGTTTAATATAGATACTTATCGTCGCTTCGAAGAACTTACACTGATTAGGTTCTTCCATGAATTGTGGGCGCGCACATTGTTCTTCAAAAGTTACCGGGAAAACTTTGAATCTAGGGTTTTGATGGGCTACTTCGAAAAAATCTTTAGTGGCAACCCGTTTCTGATTGAGGAAAAGCAACTCAGCTATATGACCCCGGATAACCGTTTGTTTCAGCCGTCCCATTTCTTTCTCACCACACTTGAACGATTGGCAGAACTAAGTATCATCGCAATGCAACGGGGTAATTATGTATGGCATGGTGATGATAGGTATTCCATCAATGGAGAAATACAGGAAGAAGCTCTCTTAGAGAGTTTGCCTGATCAATTCGAAAAAACGGTTATGCTGGAAATTGATCTCTCAAGTGGTACAGACGAAGAAATTGCAGAATCACTCAAAGCAGCATTACCACAATGGCGTAAGTACATGGAAATAGATGAGAACCCATTAGACTCGGTTCGTTTCGGGTATGGGACGATAAAGAAGCTTATCAATTATCGCATCATACCTATGCTTGACATCCTAGTTTGGGCTGAAATAAAAAAGGTTCGGATCTCTGACGACAGATTATCTAGATTATTGTATGCAGATGATATCGAAGAAAGTGAAATGCGATTATCACAGCAAATTAAAGATACTGACCGACCTCTTGCCCTTAAAGCCTCAACAATTGACTTCATCAGGCAGTTTCATTTTTTATAAACAAGAACAATCATTTGAAAAAAATGAAAATTTCTGATGTAATTAAACTTACAGATTAATGTTAATATAACATACCTTTATGTTTGGATACAGCAACCTCAACCGGTTGTTTCTATTATAAAATACGATTTTGGTTTTCGCTGGTTTACTATGAAAGTTAAAATATGTAATTAATGCTCAAAAAGTATAGCAATTAAGAGAAATGCGAGGTTATCTTGGAATCTACTAAATATCAAGTTTTCCTGAGTTCCACATATTCTGACTTAGCAGAAGAAAGAGAAAGTATTATAAAAGCTATTTTGGAAATGTATCATATCCCTATTGGGATGGAGATGTTCAGTGCTGAAGATGAAGACCAGTGGGAAATTATCAGACGAACGATTGAAGTTAGTGATTATTATATTCTTGTTTTAGGTTTAAGATATGGCTCAAAAACATCAGATGGCATTAGTTTCACACAAAAAGAATATGAGTATGCCTTAGAAAGAAAGATACCTATTCTTGCGTTTGTCATGAAAGACAATGTGCCTCTACCAATAGATAGAAGGGACGATGATCTCTCAGAAATTAATGGATTTAGAGAATTGGTGTTAAGAAATTCAAAAATGGCTCAATTTTGGGAGACAAAAGACCAACTTATAAAAAGCGTATCAATTTCATTGATGAAGCAGATCATGCAGAAACCTGGGATAGGATGGATTCGTGGTGATAAGGCAGATATCGATGGAGCGCTTTCAAAAGAGTTAACATCTTTGAGTAAAGAAAACAGAGAATTACGAAAAAGAGTTTTGGATCTTGAATCAAAAATTTCATTTAGAAAGCCATCGATCGATGTTTCCATAAATAAACCGACTATCGATGAAAATTTCAATTCATATGAAATCCTAACGATGCCTGATGTTTTGAGGTTACAAAATGTGCCATCACATTTACATGAGTATATCTCTGAAGATGACATAGAGGAATATAATAGGGAGATTCCAAGTCAAAATGAATTATTTAATTATAATAAAGAAATTGAAAGATTTTATAAGATAAATAATTATTCCTCAGCACTTGAAATATTAGTGTCTAATATAGGAAGTATAAAAGCAACTAATGTATATATAGATATCGAATTTCCTGATGCTTTTTTCATTTATGAGAATGATGACACATTCAGTGAGCCTGAATCGCCTCTTCCAGTTAATCCTATAATTCGAGCGAAATCGGAATATAGTAAAAATAAATATATGCAAAATTCTGCATTATCCCGTTTACAGACACAGTTAGGTGGTGGTTATAGTGTGATGGATCGTTTTCCATCTTTGAATAATAATCTATCATTTCTGAGTAAAATTCCACCTATTAATCAAAAGTGGTGGACAAAACTTGATGGAAGAAAAATTACGATAAAAATTGATAATTTATTACACACGAGAGAGTCATCATTTGATGATGAATACATGATAGTTCCTTTAACAACAGGAAAGCATATAATTGAGGTCAGGATTATATGTGAGGAATATGAAGAAATAGAAACTAGATATATTGAAATTGATATATAAAAAATTCATGTGATTAATAGTGTACACCTGATCCGACAGAAACTTGTAGAAATAATCGGTAACTGTCAGGTCAGGTCTGAGCTAAAACAGTTGAATTAGTGAAATTTGTCAAGCTGAGTATTAACTATCATATCTTATAATTCTCACTCATGTTAAGTTTTTAGGCTATAAGTTCAAGACCGCTTTAATTCTTTTGGTAAAAAGGCATCAATTTCACTATCTGAAAAAGTCATATCCTCCAGTTCCTTTAGAGCCTTTTGCGCGGCTATATAAGCTTTGTAATTTGTGCTCGGAGAACCTGCGTATACAGACTGTAATTCTTTTGTAAGTTTATCTCTTTTTTCTCTTATTTTATCAAGGGATATATCCCCAATACGAATATCAGTCAACAATGAAAGATATTCTTCTCTTATAATCCATAGATCACAGCCAGCTTGCCGATGCTTTTGAGCTAGTTCTCCTAAATCATAATTTTTAGTATATGTATTTAAAATCAAAAGGATGGTTGAGAGGACAACACTGATAATAGCGCTAACGTTGCCCTTGTCAAAGAAAGTTGAAACTATTCCACCTGTAACTAATGCTGACACGACTATTTGCCATAATTTTATGTTTTCATGCTTACGGATAAGTATGTCAGCACATTTTTCATGAGTTTTATGGGAGTAAACGACCCGTCCGTAACATTCTCTTATCTGCCCTTCAAGGATTAAACGGTCTTCATTCATCACGGTTCCCCTCGATTACTATTGGTACATGAATTCTATCTTTGGCAACGACAACTCCGTCTTTAACACAATAGCATTCGACAATGTGATCCCCACGAAAATTGGTGGACTCTATTTTCTGTCTCATCCCGGCATCTGCAACTATTTGTCCTCGAAAATTATTTTTTCTCTTTGCCACTTCACCTCTATTCAATACTTTCCAGTATATATCATAAGGTTGTATAACTGAAATCTCTTTCACCTCAAACTTTAAATCCTTTTTATTTCGTAGAGGAATATGTCTTGAGATCATATCACGCAGAAAAAACTCTCGAAAACCATTTTGTTTCACTTCACAATCAATTTTTATGTTTTCCTTAATATCCACAGGGAATTTATCTTCGATAAATTCTTCTGTGTTTTTCCATGTTGCGTGGGTATGGATCGAAAGGGATGCCTTTGATACAGTTTCAGCTTTCGGGAACGGGCGACCATAGACCTTTTTCCATTTATCATTTTCATTCGATTGACCGTTAGCATCAATTGCTTCAAGACACAGATGGTATGCTTTTTTAGCTTTCTTTTGAAATTTTTTCTTAACTTTCACTCGTTGACGACTGCCAGGGGCTGAATACTCAGTTTGTTCTTCAAGTTCATGAATATACTTGAAAAAATCTCTACTTAACCAATCATAATAGTGATAGCTCTTATCATCATACTCAGTTGTTGAGTTTAGAAAATTGTATACCAGAGTATCAATCAGAAGCCCTCCCATAGCTAAGCCATGTTTGTTACGCCATGCCCTTATCATTTTACATAACCGACGGAGGTTGCTATTTTTGTTTGCGTCAAGGTTATTTATAGCTGTCATTTCAGCTCTGGGCTTCGTTATTTTCCAACTGCCACCGTTTTTCGTGTCAGGATATTTATAACTACAATCCTCTTGTTCAAAAACAGGCTGAACTTCAACATGGAAATTGGTATAAGTTACAGTAACAACAAGTCTGTCCACACGAACTTTCGTCGTCGGATACCTTTTTAATATCGCTGATTTGACATCTTGAAGTAGTTCTAATTGTTTACCGTCTTTGTAATTATCCCATTTTGATTTAGGCATAATATATAGCATATCTAGATCTGAAATACCTCTGATTCCCGTTTTTCTCCCAAATGAACCCACTTGTAAAGTATTTGCTGTATTAGATTCGGTATCTCTGAACTGTTTGTTTAAAGCAGTGGTTAATTCACCATAGCGAGAGCTGATTGTTTCTGCATTATTGATAGATAAATTTGATATAAACCCTGAAAACATTTCAGATATAGTCATCGAATGAACTCCTCACTCTTAGATTTTTTGTTTATGTACGCTAAGGGTTTGCTACAACTTCACTTTGGATTTATGCTGTATGAATAAACAGTTATCTTAGCATAACTTATTCGAACGTTCAGGTGTTTATTTTTATTCATTAACATAATGATCTATAGTTATTTTTATGTAATATGCCCTCTGATCCGACTTGGCGGCACTCCCTACAGAAAAGGCATCAAAGCAGGTCAAAGCGGCATTTCATTTTTTTTCGTGGTCGCCGTATTTACATCAACGAAGGAAAGAACGCAAGTTAATCAATCTGTATCTACTTGATTAACATAGAATATGTCATCAACTTCCGCTTCTGGCAGAAAGCTGCCATATACAATAAGTTGAAGGGACGCTGTGAGGGAGAAGCGGAAGCTCACAATTGTCGCTACAGCCGATAGGGGCACTACTAACATTGGCGTATCGTATTGAAAGGGGAAAGGTCACCTCGGTCGTACACTCGAATTTATTAAACTGGTTCAGGATAAGCGTGACAATAATCGTTCACAGGCAATACCTGCCGGTGATGGCCCATCACGGCGACGTAGAAAACCAGCAGAAAAGAAATCCCAACGTTCGCTGAATGGTGACGATATGCTCGATGCGTTGAAGACATTACAGTCACGTTCTGAGGAAATGTTTGATACAAGGTAATAGCTTCAGTGTTAAGATATTTAAGGAGAATCTAAGTGAATCTCCAAAGTTTTAATCCAATAGCATCCATATTGTCAGCAACTAAAAATGGTATATAAGAAAGGTGAAAATAGATGAAATTGAATCCTGAAAAATATAATAGAAAAATCACTCTATTATGTCCTGTATGCGGGAACTCAGAAATGGAACATGCCGAAGATTCGGAGATCGTCAAATGCATAGGATGCGGGAAAATATTCCCTTACGATGAGTTAATCCAAGAAAATGGCGTAAGTATTGATGCGCATGTTAATGAAGTAAAAGAAGAATTGACGAAGGATATACAAAAGCAGTTTAACGACATACTGAAGAAAGCTTTTAAGGGAAGTAAAAACATAAGGATCAAATAATGACTACAAGTGACGTCATCGCTTTAGGTGCGCTTGCAGTATCAATCTACACCATCATATCATCCGAGCTTAAATCAAGAAAAAGCGATAGAGAACAAAAGGTTATTAAAGATGAGCAAGATAGATTACGTAAGTTGCTTCTGGAAAAAGAAACAAAGTCAGATATCAATGAAATGAAGGCTGAGCTTGGTGCTCGCTTGGTAAAAATAGCCAGAAACAATTACAGGCTAAAAATATACAATAGAGGCAAAGTCGAAGCTAGGAATTTAGAAATTCACTTTCCTGATAATGATGGTGATGAATACCTTGTAATATCGGATGTAGAAGACAAGTTCCCATATGAGATACTGCATCCGCAACACGGAATTGAGATCATCGCGGGACTAAGTTTCGGTAGCAAAACCAAATATCGAATAAAACTCATATGGGATGATGATTATAAGAGGAGAAATGAAGAGGAGTTTTTCATTTCAATATGAATTAACTCACTCAATGACTGTATGCCAAAAAGGCCGCTGTGGAAGATATTTCTCAGCAGCCTTTTCAACTTTGCTGGCAGAGGGGGCGGACATCTGAACTTAGCTTTGACACTGCTTCCGTTGCTGGTACATAACCGCCGACTATGAAGTCGCGTATAGCCCAATAATGTCATTGTCGCTGCAACAGCGATATCCAACTGTGAGATTTAACTTGGCTCATCATTACCCTCATCAAGTGATGGACGCAGCCGTAGACACTCTTTCTGCAAAACTGGGGAAGTTCAGGTAATGTGAAATTCCCCAGCTCTGGATAGCACCAACTTCGAGAAACCCATCCTACATAACAATGGTGAACCTCCGCCTCAGGAGTTTCACTCCTTTCTTTTCCCGACGAATCGTATAGTGGCTCCATCGCAACGACAAGGGGAAAACAAAATGAAAAATGAACCAACCCGTCTCATCCGTCTACCAGAAGTCCTCGCTCGAACCGGTTACGGCAAGGCATGGATCTACCACCTGATTAGCGAAGGCCGCTTTCCGCAGCCGGTCAAGATTGGACTTCGCGCTATTGCCTTCGTTGAAAGTGAAGTCGAGGAATGGATTCAGTCTGTTATTGAAACAACCAGAAAAAATGTTGCCTGAATGGGAGAGAGAAAATGAATATTAATGACTTTGCAAAATTTGAAAACTATGAAGCTATCATCAGTGATGGTATCTTTGAGGATATTTTTTATATGGACTATGTTGATGAGATTGAACTAACAGAAGAGAATGAGAAATATATTGAATGGTTAAGCTACTTCTTTGTTGCGGAAATGCAGGATGTTTTGGATGAAATTAGTGAACTGGATATGCTTGAACAGATTTCTGTTTTTGATTTTTGGTTCAAAATCATTCAGTCAAGAGATGAAGTTGAAGCACTGGCAAGAACTATTATCTATTATAAATCAGGAATGCCTGTTTGATATAATGAAAGTGAGTTAAGTGAGTATCTTAAAAAGTAAAATTTAAGGGATAAATTATATTTATTTTCACTAAACTCTTTACAAATATATTTCATGTGCTTTATTAGTAATGTATTGCGAGAGAAAATTTAGTATCAGGTATATAGAATAGGTATTATATATAGCTAATCCTAATCAGTAAATTAATTTGTGGAGCGATACTGATTAACAGTGTCGACCATTTTTAAGTGTAAATTATTTTTGAAAACTAAAAATCAATATGTTAGAGATATATATGATTGTAAATAACTGGAGGCTTAATGAAAAAAACAAATATAAATACATTTATTATGAGTAGTGGTGAAAGATTTTGTTTGGTTCTTGATAAAGAAACGGGTGTGCCTCTTTTCCACTCGACGTTATATATAACAACTCAGGTCAGAAACCAAAGTGATTCCATATCTACAGTAGAACTCGTTGCCGGTGCTATATCTTTATTCTGCAATTTCCTGTTTGACAGAAATATTGATATAGAGGAACGACTCCGCACAGGAGAAAACCTTGCTATTCATGAAATAGATGCTCTGAGGGATTATTGTGAGAGGAAAGTAAGGCTGAGAAAGTCTTTACCTTATGACATTCAGAAAGAGAGACTTGTAAACAGTGCAACGAGACATTTCAGGTTAACCCATATAGCGAGTTATCTGACTTGGTTAGGGGAGAGATTGAATCTGAAACAGAGTAATACAAGTGAGATGGTAGAAAGAATAAAACAGAGGCGACCGAAACTAAGAAGGAGATCAAGAAGATATAAGCAAGACAGATCTCTCGATGAAAAACAGATAGCATCATTACTTGAAATCACAATGCCGGGATCTACACTGAATCCATTTAAAAAGGATGTTCAAGTTAGAAACAGGATTATTATACTTATTCTCTATTCGCTGGGAATACGTTCCGGTGAACTTCTAAATATCCGTATTACTGATATTAACTTTAGAGATTCAAGTCTTGCAATTCGCCGTCGAGCTGACGATAAAGAAGATCCTCGAATTAAACAACCTCTGGTGAAAACACTGGAAAGGAAACTTTCATTATCTGCCCCATTGGTCAAAGAAATACACAACTATATTACCAATATTCGCAGAAATTTCAAAAAATCCAGAAAGCATGAATATCTCTTTGTAACCCACAAATCAGGTCCCACCCAGGGTATGCCTTTGTCATCGATGGCATATCATAAAATAATAGATTCAATCAGAAATGCGGCACCTGAAATCAACAGGCTTACTGGTCATAAACTCAGGCACACCTGGAACTATGAATTCTCCAGGAAGTTAGATGCAATGCCAGATCCTATAAGCGAAGCCGAACAGGAAGATATGCGTTCTTCCCTGATGGGATGGACTCAGGGTTCAAAGACAGCGCAGATATATAACAGAAGATTCATTGAGAATAAGGCCCAGACTGTGGCATTAGCACTTCAGGAAGACATTAATAAAAAGGGAGATAGAAAATGAGAACTATATTTAATAAAACTACAGTTAAAGAATCGTTGCCAGCCAGAACGAATGGTTATTACTTTTCTATAACAGATGATATATGGATTCTCGATGGAAACCACCAGATTAACACAAAAGCTGTTACTGATATTTTGGATGATAACCTTAAGGAAGGTTATCTGAATACTATTGCTTATTTTTCGAGATATTTTAGTGCAAGTTTTAGTTGCAGCCTACATGGTATTTTTCTCAAGTTTATTAGAAGTGAAAGATGTTCAGTTATTAATAAATCTGCCGTATTGAATTTTAAAATGAAAATGGATGGAACGGGTAGAGATTTAAGCTGTTTCAGAAGGTTTATCGGAAAATGGCACTCCCTGGGATACAGTGGTATAGAGCAGGACGCTATACAAATAATGCAGATATGGCGATTCCCTGGACCAACTCTGGGAGACGTTGTTAAGAGAAGAGACCCAAGACTGGGACCTTTAACAGACATAGAGGTACAGAGTTTTAACGATGGTGTGATAAGAGCATATGAGAAAAAAGACATTTCTCTTCTTATGTTAACTATGGCACTGTTAGTCAGTCATACCGGGCGCAGACCTGTACAGCTTCTCCAGATGAAAATCAGAGATATAATGAAGATCTCAAAAGAGAATAATGATATTTATTATCTTGTGAATATTCCGAGGATTAAGCAGGGTTTAGACTTCAGGGAGGAGTTCAGAACATTCAGGATTACCAAAGAGCTTTATAAACTTGTCTGTAAACAGGCTAACGAATCAATAACCCTGTTATCTGTTTTTATGGGAAGAGACCTTACTGCGGAAGAGATGAAAGATGTTCCTCTTTTCATTTCTACTGTCAAATTTCGTTTGATAGATACGAAACTAAGTTTGGGGGATTATTTAAAAAATGACAAGTTACATTATTACAGAGGGAAAATAAATAAAGTTTTGAAAAGTATTAGTAGGAAGGAAAAGATCTACTCAGAACGAACAGGAGAACTTTTATATATAAGTGCAAGGAGATTTCGTTATACGCTTGGAACACGAGCGGCAAAAGAAGGTTATGGAGAAATAATCATCGCAGAGTTACTTGATCATTCAACCACTGATAATGTAGGGATCTATGTTCAGAACAATGTGGATAATGCTTATAAAATCGATAAAGCGGTGGGAAAAGTTCTGGCAGATATCTCGGATGCTTTTAAAGGACAAGTAAAGCGCAGAGAAGATATAGGTTATGAGATAACACCATTAGTTAAAATAAAAAGTCATGATGGTGGAGATGCCGGGAGTTGTCAGCAATGTTCGTCATGTTCAGCCAATGTACCTATCCCTTGTTATACCTGTATGCATTTCACTCCGTGGCTGAACGGACCACATGAAAAGGTTTATGAGTATTTAATCAGTGAAAGAGAGCGAATATATAATACAACACAGGACAGAAAAATGACTGAATCCCTCGACAGGACCATTATTGCTGTGGGGCAGGTTGTAAATCACTGCAAAGCTATGAGGGATTTAGAACAGAGGAGAGAAAATATATGAAAGCTAATAATTTATTATTTTTCAGAACAAAGCAAAAAGTGAATGCTGAATTAAATTTGAAAGAATTTATCAGATTTTGCAGGTTTGAGCTTACTGCTACAGATAGAGATTTGAGCTGGGAATCCAATTGGTGGAAAGGCATCGCTATTTTCAATAAAATAAATATAACTCATAAAAGAGAACCAGACAAAAAAGAGCTGCTTGATGATGAATTTATTGATTTTGCTAAAGCTTATATGAAATATCAGTTAGTTTTAACAAAGTCCAGATGGAAGTTATCAACTTCTATAGTGGTTTTAAAAGTTATTGAGCAGACTTTATTGATGGTCAACAAAAGTGCAGATATAACTAGGGTTAACATTTCAGTTCTGGATGAAGCTGCATTAACTATTAAGCATTCCTATAAGAAGAGAACTGCCTATGACTATGGACAGGAACTTCAGAAGTTTGTCGGCTTTCTCAGTGAAAACGGTTTCCTGGAAGCTGGAACTCTCTCATGGCTGAGTCCGGTTAAACCAGAGGAACAGTCAAATCGCATATCCAGTAAAGCAGAGGAAGCCAGGATAAAAAAGCTGCCAGATGAAACAGCTTTGAATGCAATGGCCGAGATCTTTTCCTTACCGGACGATGAGCTTAGTGAACGAGACCTTTTCACTACTTCTGTGTTTGCTCTTCTGATGTGTGCTCCTTCAAGGATTTCTGAAATTCTGGCTCTGTCATGTGATTGTGAAGTCAATGAAACCGACTCGAAGGGTGTCCAGAAGTATGGCCTCAGGTTTTATTCCATGAAGGGGTATGGAGCAGATATAAAATGGATACCAGAAGTAATGGTTCCTGTCGCTAAAAAGGCAATCGAAAGGTTGAGGAAACTTTCAAAAAATGCCCGTGAGTTTGCACTGTGGGTAGAAAACAATCCTGAGAAATTCTTCAGAAGAGATCACTACCCGGACATTGCGGAAGATGAAGTATTAAAACCAAATCAGATATGTGAACTGCTGGGTTATAATAGTGACAGTAAAGAGGGGAGGATAAAATATCTGTATCAGGTAAATATTTATGATTGTAATGAAACATACAGTATGAAATCCCTGTGGAAAATTATCATGTCAAAGTTACCATCAGGTTTTCCATTCTATTATAAGGATATAAAATACAGCGATACGCTTTGCCTGTTGAACGTTAATCAGTTAGATAAAGTTAAGATAACAATAATGTATGAATTACAAAAGCCCAGCAAAAATATTTTCTTACCAGACATTTCAGTGACTAACAAGGAACATGTCAGGTTCGAAAATATATTTACCAGGCATGGCTATGTTAGCCCGGATGGGAAACCTTTACACCTGAGGAGTCATCAACCACGCCATTTTCTTAATACCATTGCGCAACGAAACGGGATGTCTAACCTGGATATAGCCAAATGGTCTGGCCGTGCGAAGGTTTCCCAGAACAAAGTTTATAACCACGTATCTGAGGACGAAATGCTTCGTAAAGCCGAGGCACTGGATATCAGTTCCATTGGTTCACAGGCTTTCATGATCGATTCTGTGGAGCCAAACCTTCCTGTTACGGAGGGCATGATCAATCTTTGGGAACACGGGGCAATTCATACTACTGAGTTCGGCTACTGTGTCCATGACTACATGATGAGTCCCTGTGATAAGTTCAGAGACTGTATCAACTGCAACGAACAGGTCTGTGTGAAGGGAGAAGAAGAGAAGCTCCAGAGGCTCAAAGAAAGGTTGAACATGACGGAAGGGCTTCTCTCCAAAGCAAAAGAGTCGATGACGGAAGAAGAGCTTGGCGCTGACCGCTGGGTTAAGCATCATGAATCGACGCTATCACGACTGAAAGAACTTATCTCAATTCTTTCTGACGATGCTATACCTGATGGTTCACGAATAAAACTGGGAGGTGAAAGTTTTACTCAATTGGGGCGAGTACTAAATAAATTTGAAAATCTAGAAAACAAAGAGAATACTAATTATATAAATTAAAATGGGAGAATATATGGCAAAACATCTGAATAAAAATGATATAGCTATAATAATAAATGTGATTGTGCTGTGGGATGAAGATAAAATCACCTGGGATGGGATATGTGCGGCTGTCGAGTCATTGATTGGTAAGAGACCGACAAGACAGTCTCTGAATATGAATAAGGACATCGTTGCGGCATACCAGATCAGGAAGAAAGGCATCAGAGCTACAGACAATGCCATCAGGCGACCAGCGAATCTGAAGATCGCAGCTGCGAGAATCGCTAGTTTAGAAAAGCAGCTTTACCATCTGGAAGAGATAAATAAGAATTTAAAAGAGCAGTTCATCCGATGGCAATATAATTCATACAAATATGGTTTGAAAGAACATCAGCTAAATGAAAATATGCCGACTATCGACAGACTTTGATGTTTTATAAAATGAGTAAATTTGGGGAACATCATATAATATTTTCGATTTTTGAATTTATACTACGGGTAGTAAAACGCGAGAATATAGCAACTTAAAGCCTCAGCAGATGTTGAGGCTTTGTATTACTTCTACATTATCATTAACAGATATCCAATGATAAAAAATGAGAAAAAGATGATGAATCTTTGCCACGTTTTAATGGTTTCAAACCAGTTTACCAGTTTTTTTGCTTTAAATAATATTTTCTTTGCACGAAATAAACGGATGATGAAGTTATTTTCATCATATTTATTTATCTTGTTTGAAACATTCAATATTCGATGTAGCGCATATACAAACGCGACAAGAAATGTTAGTGATGAAGCATGCAATGTTTTATCGAAAGCATAACATTGATAAGCTGCAATGACTAGTAATATTACTGTGAACACAGTCCAGGCAGAAATTCCATACCTGCTTGCTTTATCGTCTGTGGTTTTATTTTCAACTGATGACTTTTTTTATCGTTTTTATTTTCTAAATTTATTTTATTTTTTGGTTTGATTTTAGGCTCATCATATGAGGGTTTCATTTGAGTATCCATGCAATAGTGTGTAAGAAACTCCGATTTTAACGAAGAATAATCTTGTTAACAACAGAATTCTCACTATTTATTTCAAGACTTTTATTACCTCCCATTTCATTTATTAAAAAATAACAAGTATATTTGATAAGTTAATTTTTATATGATAAGTAATGGAAGATATTAATATAATAACTTGGAGGTGCGTAGTGTGTGATTATAAGGAAAAGATGGTGAGGGTATATAAGATAAGTTACAGATATTGGTTTTCTTTGCTTGTTATGATCTCATTTCTTACTATAGCGAAATATAGTATATATATAGATAATCTCAAATACTTACTTTGTATCCCACTATCCATCATATGCCGAGATTTTGCTGACTGGTTAGCACCAAAAGACCAGACTTCAAAATATTTCTGGTGGGGTGTTTTTATTGCGTTATATTTTACTCTATGCTTATGTTTTTTTGTTTTTGAGTTGTAGTATTTCTGTGTTTTTTGATACTAGGAAAATAATTAAATTGTTAACTATTGACTTGTTTAATCTGTTTGATACTAATATCTATATAAAATAATAAGCACAAAAGTTAATGAGTTTTGATAGAAGTATTATGATACAAGAAATTATGGTAAGTAATTTTTTAACTGCATGCTGATTTCAGATGAATATAATTGATTCAAATTAAAGTGCTGGTTTGTGCTTAAGAATGATAACGAAGGAGGATTTGAATAAAATGAAAAGAAATTACTCTAAAGACGTCATTAAATTGCTTACTGACGCTACCCCAGATGATATAGATAGTAGAATTGTTGGAAAGATAATTGTAGAACTCTATATGGCAGATATGAAAAATAAAAAAATGCGCTATTTGTTCTGTAAGACCGTGTCGAAAATGAAACCGGATGATGTGAAATTTACTCTCATATGGTTAAAACACAGATGTTTTAACATGCGTGTAGAATTTCTTCCTGAGGATGCAAAGGTTATTGGGCAATCAATACTTAGGAAAATATTTTATAGGGAAGAAGAGGCCAAGATTAGAGAGTACAAGGATGCGATAATTTATGCCTTGTTTGATGATAGTACTTATCTGCATTTATTTATCAAGGAGTCCACTTCTCGATACCCGACATATAGTTAGTTTTTGGAACCCGGATGCCTGATCTTTGATGTGGACTTATCTAAGCTTTGTTTAATCTCTTCGACCTCCAACGATACATCGTACTCTTTGTTCAGGTCAGCTACTCGTTGTTCTGCTTCATGAGGCAAAGCATAGAGACCAGAGAGAACGACTCCTGCTTCTGAATCATAAACAGCCCATTTAGGCTCAATGACGGAATCTGAATCGGAATCGTCAATCTCTTCGAATTTAACAATGACAGATCTATAGCGAGGCATTATATCTCGCTCCATGAAGATACTGGTGCAGGATACCACACAGCGATAAAAAACTAACTACCTTCGCTATTCAATTCACTACATTGTGTTACGCTAACGCGCTCCTAGAGGGGTTTGATGTGCAATGGCTATCCAACCCTGTCCTAAATGAAAAACCGTTGCCTGTAGATGAGGTATGGATAGCTGGGGGCTATTTAATGTTGTCGAGATCCAGGCGCTGCCACCACCACCCAATGCTTGATGCCCTGCTTATGAACCGCGAGTGATTTGAGCGATATATCAGCCACGGCGCTGTTCCTGTACCGGCGAACGAACAGGAAGCTAGACCTGATGGTTTGCTTGGTAAACAAGCCGATTTTTTATCGCTACTAACCAGCCTGCCATGTGGTTGTCCGGGAGTCGAAGTATCAACAGATGGAATCGTTGAAGAGATGCTGGTCAGAAGGCGGAAAGGATTTTAGATAAAACCAAAGACCCCGCAGGTATCTGGAGACCAGCGGAACGCAGAAATGAAACCCTACCGGGATGGTCTGAAATGATTAAACTGTTCCGGCACTCGCTTCTGCTGGTGGTCGTGGTGATTGTTGGCGCTGTGCTGTATGTCCTGCTGGCAATTGGCAGAGCAAAGCTTGCATTTGGTACGTAGTTGGCTCATCCCTGAGCCCACGGGTAGTACAACTTTTATCTAGGTGGACTAAAGTCCATGAAAGTGTAGAGGATATCTCAGGTTTGGCAAGCGAATCGGCTAATGATCCCTCGTATCAAGTACTTGGCGCAACAAGAAGCAAAGAAACAAGTAATTCACAAGGCAGCGGTCATATGGACTGAAGGTGTCTTCAGAGAAAAGAATCTGGCCGACAGGGAGAGGATATATGCTTCGTTTCATTGTGACGTCTGATTGATTTTGAGTACGTTACTGTTGCTGCTTATGCGAGTTACGGAGGTTATCCAGTGACTCGCGGAGTGGCATTCCGCACCGCAACACTCATTACAGCCCCATGTATTTGCATGGGTTTTCTTCTATTAATTATGCTAACCTATTGACAATTTAAATAAATCCTTTAATTGTTAATTGTCAGGATGACAAAACTAATGCAAGGAAGCATTTTATGATAAAGAATAATTATAATTTGATGGAAAGGTATTTGCTTTTATTGGACAGATTCGTTGAGAAGCTTGGTGAGTCAGGCTTTTCAGAACGTGAAATTGTAGAAAAGTCATATCTTTTTTGTGCTGGTTTTTATATTAAATATAAAAGCGAAATAGAAGGCCTAACGTTTTCGAACAGAGATGTGGTGTTAACTTTCTTGCTGTTCTCGTATTACAGTTATATCAACAAGTTAGATGATAACCTACTTGATAAAGAACGAATGAAACGTGTGTGTTCTTCTCTTATTGACTTTATCGTAAGCAACAGTCAACGTACTGAGAAAGTCTATCTCCAGGAGAAAAAGAAGTATGAGTCAACATCATTAAAAAAAGATCTGGATAAGATGGCAAAAAAAAGAAGATATGGGTTATGATAAATCAATCAGCCAGTAATTATGAACTATTGGCTGATTTTCCATCGATAAAAAAGTACATGCTTATATGTATGAGAAAATCTATCAGATTGAATATATTTTATTTCTCTGAGTTAAATCAAATCTTGAAATATGTTGTATAAAAAAACATAATACTACTCCTGATTTTCTACTGACATGTTCATCTAAAAATATCTATTCAATTTATTATTATCTCACAACGCCATAAACCCAGATCAGCGAGTCCATAGATGTGATTATGATTCATGATAAATTTTAAGCTTAAATGCTGTTGCCCTGAAACGAATCTGGTAGTGAAAGATGGAGACTATAACGGATAGGCATCTTCTCATCTGGTTTATCGTTAAATAATATCGTATACACAGGGAAAGCCGGGAATAGCAAGCTTACACAAGTGATAAACACTTCTTCAAAGAAGGTAATCAGAAAAAAGAGTATTTCATTTACTTCTGTATGAATAAAATTGGGATTTTCCCCTTTTATACCCCACTTAGGAAGTGACAACTCACGACCATTTTCGATATTAAAATTTGTCACTACTATAATGGTTGAGCAGTGGTCGCAGCATGTTCCTGAGAATCTCTCAGTGAAAAAATATGAGTGCACATAGGCAAATGTTCATGAAGAACCTGGATCAGGTCTTTTGCATTAGTATGCTCAGACTCGACTTCTTTCAATAGCTTGTCAATACGTCCATGTTTATTTTTAAGGGGTAAAAACATGTTAACTAACACAGAAGTTTCCTGTATACATCTTTTGGCTACAATCAAGAATCCGGTAGCGAATCCGTCAAGGTTTTTTATTTGAGGAAAGTAAGCATGTGCTTTTCCATTCATAATACTCTTATTGCTTTCAAATTTTCGTATTTCCTTTTCCAGTTCCGATGAGTATGATTGCAGAGAAAGTAAATACTCTAACAAAGTATCCCTGATATCACTGACCTTATTAAGGATGGCAATACGCTTAGGATCCTGCTCCGAAAGCAGTTGTTTTAAAAAGTTATTAGCAAGTAATACTGTATTGGCAACTAATGGATTAGATGCACCAAAATCAGAAATCTTGGTATAGACCCATGGTATATCCTGATGATCTCTTGTCGGATCTATAGTGTCTGGACTCATTATTTTAAAAGTGGATTTTTCGGTAAATATCTGCATTGTATCACCGAATTTTATCATCGCTAGAATGTCACCAGTTTCGCTCTCAGGTAAACTAAAAGATACAGCATCATCACGCATAGATTCTCTCCAATAACTGTATATAAAACTCTTGTTTAGGAGCCAGTAGATATCGTGTCCTCAGAGTGAGCTTTTCTTTGCACCTTCTACCTCTTCCTTACAAATATCAATGTTTGTGAATGAATACTGAAGAAAGATGTATCCATGTGCGGCGTCGTTCGCTCTTGCTTCTATAGATATAGAACTGATGTTATTTTTTAAGGGGGTCTCACTGGAACCTTTCCATTCTGCAGATAAAAAACGTTCCTTTTTATTTAATCCCATCATCCAGATCCTGCGGATCTTTCCAGATAGAACCTGAAAGCAGAAAATCAGCTGTTTTGGGGCTGCCATAGAGAGATGTTAATGAGTTACTTAAATCTTCGAATTTTGACTGCAGTGCGAGTCCATAGCTATCAGTGTCGATATTCTTACCTATAGCCCGGATTTCACATAACCCAGCCTTTGGTGATATCAGAAGCCCGTAAATTTCAAAATCAGAATTTGGTTTAGGTAGTTTTTCAGAAGTATAAAGATTGACGCTCCCTTCAAGAGGTTTTAGTTTCGTACCAATCATATCCTCGATATTCTTCTGAGAGAGGGCAGTCTCTAAACCGAAGGGGCCTTCCGCTGGTGGGAGTAGTGGTTGAGTATGTGGCGCTGGGGTTTCTGATTCAGAGCTGTTCTTTGCTATGTTTTCCGGTTCTGCCTTTAACTTGCTTTCAACAAGCCCATACTTGGCCGTCAGGTATTTCTGTTGCAGCATCGCCATGCTTTGCTCTTGAGTTGCAACAGTTGATAATTTCAGTGCCTGAACCAGACCACCACTGTACTGGCTGGCATCAGCCCTGGCTTTGTTGATTTGCACATTCAGATTATCAATTTCGGTTTTGATTGAAGACGCAAGCTCTGGATCAGGCTTAAGGCTGGTGACAACAACGTCAATTTTTGCTCCTGATTCAATAGCATTGATACGTTGTTCCAAAAGAGCCTTATTAGTTTCTAAAATTTCCAATCTTGCGGCGGTCAAATTCTTTATTAATCCACCTGATAGTTGCCTTGCCACTTCCTTTGCTTCCGAGATTTGACTCTCGGTTTGAGACAATTCGGTTTTTAATGCCGCAATCTCTTGTTTTTGCTCAGGAGTTAACTCTTTCGGTCCACACCCCGTTAACAGAGTAATTGCTACTAAAGTCGCAGCTAAAGCCTTATTCATATCTTTATCCTAATAAGTAAAAGGTTAAGATTAATCCTAACAGGCAAGTCTATCCAGTTAAACAGTCTTTTGAGATTGCAGGCCAGGAGCAGAACTCATTATGGAGATATTGTTCTTAATCAGAGCATGCTCGATGGCATCGCGCATGCCACTCTTTCTGCATTATCATAAAATTCAATCGATGAAAACTCTATCTTATTGCTCCAAAGGTAAAACAACAGCAAAGAGAGGTCTGCCCGAAAGGTTGCCCCAGCCTCGGCTATCTAGGATCTCAGAAATTCTGTAAATGTATCTTTAATATGCTTTTTGACTTCTTGAGCAAAACCATAATAAAGAGCATTAAAAGACGTTGTCAGCAATAATTTATCTAACAACATTGGTAATTGCTCAAGCTCGCTGAAACTTTTTCGCACCAGTACTTCCCTGAATAAGCGTAACTCTGAGTAAATACCATTATCCTCTGAGTAACCTCTCTCTGAGTTTTTTCATGAGAAAATCTGGACGTATAGATAAAGTTTGTAAAGTACGGTTCCTTAAAACTGGAGTATTTTTCTAGAACATTTTCAAGCAAATTATTGAGTTGTGATTGTTCTTTCTTTTTCCCAAATAGGTCTTTCAACATACCTTTCGATTGGTATTGAAACTCAGGGTAGAAAGATGGGTTAAGGGGAGTCATCTATTGTACATCAGATGCCGGTGTTGGAGAGGTTCTTGTACCCCATGGATATGATGTTGCTGGCATTATTCCTGAACACTATGGGCAGTTAACTTCGAAGGATATTTTATTGCACGAATAGCATTGGTAAATCATCACAATCTCCCTTGTGCTGCTCAATTCACTCTTTAAGCGATAGTTTTTGTACCCTCTGACACTGGAATTGAGTTTAGACTGAATCGCTACGTTGAGTATACAAGTGATTAATATGTTAGTGATGGTGCTTTCTGTCTGTTTTTTTAAAGCGCCAGTGTTTCTGACGCTTTATTGCCAATCCGGGTTTACTTCAGACCGTAAGTTGACACTGCATCCTGCAGCCTTGAGCTTCTGGACATCAGGTCGCGCGTTGAGCTGGCTGATTGTGCGACCATTGCACTATTATCCTGAGCCATCAACTCAACCTTCTCAACAGAACCGTTAATGAGTGTCAGTGCCGCTGTCTGCTCTTCCGTCGTGTGATAAATCTCATTTATCATGGACGAAACACGTGATACTTCGGACCGGATACTCTCGATATGACCACTGGCTACTTCAACTGTTTTTTCGCCAGAGGCTACTGTTTCCACAGTTGTGACAATGAGCCCTTTAATTTCTGCCGCAGCAGAGGCTGAATGCTGGGCCAATTTCCGAACCTCGCTGGCTACAACAGCAAAACCACGGCCATGTGATCCTGCCCGGGCTGCCTCCACTGCAGCATTCAGCGCAAGAATATTGGTCTGAAAAGCAATATTGTTGATGACACTGATAATATCAACAATCTTTTCACTGGCCTGAGAGATTGACTTCATCATGACCTTTGTTTCGTTCATGGCAGATTCACCTTTCCCGGCAGAGTCATCAGCGGAGGCAGCAAGTTTTACTGTTTCGGCAGCTGTATCCGCACTCTGGCGAACGGCGGCCATCAGTTGTTCAGTCGCCTGAGCAGTATGCTGAAGATTCGCCAGTGTTTCAGTTGTACGTGTATTCAGTTCTTCTGTTCCAGCCGCCAGTTGCGTGCCAGCCACTGACATTTCTCTAATCTGAACATCCGTATCATTAACCAGTGAGTAAAGACGGATCCCAACCTGATTGACGTTACGCAGTAACATGCCAATCTCATCAACCCTGTCGAGTCTGGGAGAGGCGGGTTCTCTACCTGTTGCCATATCTTTAAGATGATTAAGTACCATACTCACTGGTTTGCTGATCTGTTGACGTAAAAACCAGTCCGACAGAAGGAAAGCGATTACCATTGTTCCAGGTAACATCCAGACAGAACTGCTCATAAAATTCCCCAACAGACTCATAAGCAGTGCCCCCGCAAGAGCGAGTCGCATACGCGTCTGAACCGATATCTTTTTGAACAAAGATAAAAAGGAAAATAAACCTTTCCTGACGACAACACCTTTATGCAGTTTTTTCCCGCGTCCTCCTTTCTCTTTCAGGTATTCATACAACTGTTCTGCCTGTTTTACTTCCTCCGGGAGTGGTGTATACCGGACGGACATATACCCAAAGAGCTGGTTCCCTTTATAAAGAGGGGACATGTTTGCCCTGACCCAGTAGTGGTCACCGTTCTTTCTACGGTTTTTTACAGTACCTACCCAGCATTCTCCTTGTTTAAGTGTGCTCCACATATCACGGAATGCTTCCTGTGGCATATCCGGGTGTCTCATAATGTTGTGTGGTTGTCCCGTCAGTTCATCCTGAGTATAGCCGCTGGCCTCAATAAACGCTGAGTTTGTATAAGTTATATGGCTGTGAATGTCTGTTGTGGACATTAGTACGATGTTTTTATCCAGTACATACTCGTTTTGAGTTACCGGAGTATTAGTTCTCATGATAATTATCCTGAATGAGTGATGTAAGTATCATCTGGCATTGTTTTTTTGTATGCATATAGTTGTAATAAAATTGCCACAATGAATACTCAAGTGAGGCATTTTGTGTTCCGAACAAACTTTTACCTGTGTAAGAAGAAAGGGAACTGAATAGAGCTGATCAAACTGGCTTGTTTTTATATCACATGAAAATAACTCTCGTTCTTTATCTATTTTATTGTAAAATGCTTCTTATAACTGATATCTGACGCCCCATCCTTTTGACGTTGTGTTTTGGCTAAACGCAAAGGAAGTATTAGATACGCAGAAACAATATTAATAAGCACGAACAACACCAGTGTCAGGAAGATCTGATTCTTCCTGACAGATTGGTTGTATAAAGTCTTATAAGCAATGGTATGAGCCTGGAGTTCCGGAATGAAGCCAAAACCATTTGCATACTTGCAGTGCATTATATGATGTACATCACATTTTTTCCATGAGCAATAGAATGGAAATATTGCGTCGGATAGGTGAAATAATTGATTTAAACAAAAATTTTCAGAGGAATATCCGAAGTGGGTGTATTCTGATATGCGCTTCTTTGTACTTGAATCGCATGCCCCAGCATTGCCAGCCCCATTTTGGTAACTGTCGCTCCACTACTTTGCTTCAGAAGCTTATAGTGTCGTGATGCCTCGGTTCCCTGGTATCCGATGGTGCATTTGGTGCCATATAGATTTGAAATCTTTGAACACGGGTGTTCATCTCTGCCGACTATCCATCGTTTACTGATTTATCCATCATGGGCGCACCTTGATGCCCGATAACAATGACCACGATTTTTAAGTGATTCTTCAAAGCTGTCTTTCAGATCCATGTTGTTCTTCAGGTATCAGTCTACTGGTTGCAGGGATCGCCTGTGTTTAACTCTTTCCACACGAGATTGTGGTGAAGTAGTGAAAGGCAGCTCATTCAGTGATGAGCCTTGGCAAATACGGCTTACTTCATAGTATTGATCTGAAAACTCGCCTTGCGGTTAGTCGCAAAACACGTGCTGATAATCAGAACCATAACGCTCGCGCAAAGGGCCGTTTCCATAGAGAGAGAGTCCATGTATACCTGGCTCTGGTTCACATCATCGGAATTAGATTCCTGTCTGAATATGTATGCGTCTGGTCTCAAGCGTGCATGTGTAATTAATGGCCATCAAATGACAAAAATTTATACAAATTATAAAATTTTTTTCATTTTAAAAACATAAAGATACAGTCTGATCATGATGTGAATTTCAAATGTCAACAATTTTTACACAGAATTAGTGCGTAAAGTATCGCCTTTCTCTGCCGATAGATTCAGCAGGACATGTTCAAAACATGATCATTTTCAATATGTTAGGCAATCCTTCTCTTTCAGTGGAACGTTCCCGGCATTATTCTGATTTTTCGGCCGGTGACAGGAGGAAGCCATTTTATTGCGTGGGACAGCAGATGAAAATTAATGACTTTGGTGTTGGTAGCCGTATGGGTGCTGGCTTCAGTATTGTTCTTGCCCTTGTGGTCGTTATGGCCATGACGGGAATTGTTAAATTGAATGGCATCCTGAAAGAGACGGATATCATTACAGATCGATTGTTGGTTCTGGAGCGTCTCACTGGAGAGTGGGGAGCAGCAATTGATTATAACGGTGCGATGGGGCTGGCTTTACTAACCTCTTCGGATGAGGAAATCAGAAATTTTGCCCAGTCAAAAATGAAGACGGTCTCAGAACGCGTGAATGTCATCCAGAAAGAAGTGGCTGGAAAAATTACCTCTAATGAAGGTAAAGCGCTCCTGGCTGCTATGGGTGAAAAAAGAAAACAGTATATTGATATAAGAAATGAAGCTATTCGTGTCAGCGGGCAGGGAGAGAGTGAAATCACAAATGCGTTTATTCGCCAGAAACTCATTCCTGCTATGGAAGCTTATTCTGGCAGCGTAAAGGCGCTTGGGGACTACGATAAAGCAAAAATTGATGAGGCTGGAGATTCCATTCAAGGTAATGGTTCTGCGGCTATTCAGGCACTTATCATTCTTGGTGTGATTGCCATTGTTGTAGGTAGCCTGATGGCGTGGTTCATTACTCGCGGAATAACCCGCCCTTTGTTGTCTGCTGTTAATGTGGCCCGTGAAGTGGCATCGGGCAATCTTGGCATTGACGTTAAAGTTGAGTCCCGTGATCAACTGGGACAACTGATGCTTTCACTGCGGGAGATGACGGAGAGCCTGCGTAATACTGTTCGCAGAGTGCGCGAAGGTGCCGATAGCATTGCGCTGGCAGCGTCTGAAATCAGCAGTGGCAACACTGACCTTGCATCCCGTACGGAAGAGCAGGCTGCTGGTGTGGAGGAAACAGCATCAACGCTGGAAGAGCTGACCTCTACCATCAATAATACCGCGGCAAACACAGCACAGGCGTACCGTTACGTGAATGAGACTGCGACTGCCGTGAAACAGAACGGTGTAGTGATGAGCGAGGTTTCTTCGCAGATGCAGGAGATTTACGACTCGTCGTCAAAAATGTCTGATATTATCCAAGTGATTGATGGTATTGCCTTCCAGACCAACATTCTTGCGCTTAATGCAGCCGTAGAGGCTGCCAGGGCAGGTGAATCCGGACGAGGTTTTGCCGTTGTTGCTGGGGAAGTGCGAACTCTGGCGCAACGCAGTGCGTCAGCTGCCCGTGAAATTAAAGAACTTATTGATGATTCAGTATCTCGCATTGCCTCAGGCCGAAGTCTGGTCGAAAAAGCTGATGGTGGCATGGTGGAGATTGTCACCAACGTCCAGAATATGAACCAACTGATTGAAGAGATCGCCCAAGCCAGCCGCGAGCAAAGCGATGGCATCGCGCAAATCAACAGTGCGATGGGGCAGATTGACACCACAACTCAGCAGAATGCGGCGCTGGTCGAAGAATCAGCCGCTGCGGCCACTTCAATGCAGGAGCAATCCAGAGTATTGCAAGACATGGTCAGTGTGTTCCGTCTGAATGAGGCTACTCACAAAACTGCGACTGTGATATCGAATAGTGCAAGTAGCGACATTCGGCAAAGTAAGGGGACGTCAGTATCAGTGGATTCCCGAAAAGCAGCGACGGACAGCGATAACTGGGAAACGTTCTGAACCATGCATATAAATCCGTTTTAATCCGTACCCGTCTCCGGCATAGTGTAAATGCACCATGCCGGTTTTTATATTGGCAGAAATAATTATGAGTAAAGTGAGTAATAATAGGTTGGCGCCGACTGAATATGCCGTCAGACATCGTGAGCTTCGCGACTGGATGGCATCATTTGAGGTGATCATGAATCAATTGACCGGAGGTCGGTATGCTTCTCTTGATATTTACCTGAATAACATGAATATCATCGTTGATATATACCGTGATGTTGGGATGAATTTAAAAGATCCTGGATTCCAGTCATATATTAAAAAACATGATCAGGATCTTTTTATTACTGTTTTGTCTCTTGGCCGCTCCATGATCCTAATGAAGAATCTTCTGCTGAATATGAAACGTTTGTTGGGAGTCGGGGATAGTGGAACCGAAAAGTAGGATTTTACCAAATCCAGCCGTAAAGCCCCGTCCTTCAGGGTGGGGTGATCACTAAGGACTTTCTCTTTTCCATGCTGGCTGCTGTCTATTTCAGTACCGTGATCGCTTTTTATTCGGAAAGGCAGGCTTGCGTGACTTTAGCTACTCCCCGGCGCTATAGCTTGGCAGATGACCGAGTTTTACGTTCTCAGTACGTTAGTTCCAGCATTGTATTGCTCGGTTGCGAAGGTGAAATTTCCTCGCAACCAAGAGTCAGGGAGGGTGCGCTGCTTAGAACTGCCATACGAATGATGGTCAAAAAAAAGCCGCACTTGGGGAAGAACGGCAAATCGACATCTGAGTTTTATTTGCTGTAAGTCTATACTATTGTTTTATGAAACAATCAGCAGAAATGTCCGTCTTGGAGCCCCTATTTTTGTTAAGTCAAAAAAAATATTAGTAAATGCTTAGTATATAATCTGGTTTGTTTTTTTAACATAATGAGAATTTAAAGAATAAAATTCCGTATAAATGGCTTCTGCATCGATAATCAAGGTATAAAAAAAAGGTACCGACGACATCACCGGTACCCGAAAAAAAGAGGTTTTGTTTTATGAGATAGTATTATAACCAGTAAAATTTTACTTTTGTCGCTGTTTTGCGAATTTTTTATGAATAAAGTCAGTAATAACAGGCTGAAAATTATTCAGTCAGGAGGGGGGCGTTGTTCTGTTAAGCCATGGTTGGCCCTGTCGTGGTTTCTTAAGCTAAACTTGCCTGAACTATATGAATTTTACTAGGCTGTTCAACAGTAACGACACAGAACTGCTGGTGGTCATCTTTCCACCCATCAACGATCCAGGAAATCCACGATGTGAAGCTGTTATGTCTGCACAATTGCCGTGTCCCCTTTTTTTAAAACTTGCTTTCATAATCACCACACCTTGCATAGATCGAAGGTCAGTATTGTAGTTATTAGCTAAAAGCGTCTATGTCCTCTTCTTGCTCTTAACCACCAGTAACGTTATCAGTAAACCCATAGTTCAAAGGCCAGTTGTATCTTTTTGCTGCTCCCTTTAGAGACGCCCGTGTCGCATCCTCTGCGCCTTCTTGTCATCTGAGATGTTCGTACGACCGTATGCTATGCACATGTGATTACCATGATATGATACGCACTTTCAACATCTTACCCGGTAACAGGACATGACGGATTATTCCGAAAACCCCGTACTGCCTCACCGTTATCCATTTTTGTTTATTGACCGGATCCTGTCTACACCGGAAGAACATGCAGCCGGTCAGTTGCGGGCGCAGGTGTGTATTACTGCTTCAGATGGTGTTCTCAGCGGTAGGCTGCCTGTTGTGTTCCCGTCAGTGCTTCTGCCGGAAGCTCTGGCTCAGGCTGGTGGGCTGCTGGTTGCACGACAGCAGAATTCAGCAGGGACTAGGTATATAAGCGGTGTGCTTGCTGCTATTCGTTGGGCACGTTTTCGTGGGGCGGTACTCCCGGGGGACAGATTGTTGCTGACGGTTAGAATTATTCGCCAACGGAGCGGACTGGTTTTTCTTTACGGTGACGTGACAAGGTAGGAGTTGAGCCTCTGCCGCGCTACCTTTTCATGTGCATTTTTAGATTCTGATAAGTTGCAACTATGACCATGAATACACAGGCAAAAACATTACTAAACAGTTTACTGGGGATAAACTCCGAAGAAGACGTTTTGTACCGAACTGAAGATGCCTGGGGCGAAATCATTGTCGCAGGCTGGCAGCAGTTCCGTGTCCTGCGTTTTGACGAGGTTTTTGAGCAGAGCAAGGTTAACCTGCTATCACCACACGTTCCCGAACATCAGTATATCCGAGCCATGCTGATGGCTATATATTGGTGCAGACCCTCATCGGTACTGTTACTGGGACTTGGTGGAGGGGCTCTTCTGCGCGCGTTATATGCCATGGACAGCACGGTGGTATCTGATGTAGTGGAGTTGCGTCCCGCTGTGATTGATGTAGCCCGGGAATGGTTCACCTTGCCGGATGTGGACACCATTCGCTACTTTCCGGAGGATGCCGTGAGTTTTCTTGCTCGTGAGACCGGCGCACGATATTCGCTAATTTTTGCCGATCTGTATCTGGCCTGGGAGATGGATCCGCTCCAGGGGACTGAAACATTTCTTGCCCGCTGCCGGGCACTACTTCATGACGATGGTTGGTTAGTTATCAATTATTTGGTAGTTCCTGGCAGCGACACTTTACTTTACGAGGCGCTGTATCGGGTATTCAGCACAGTTTTATTCTGTCAGGTCACTGAGGGAGGGAACGTGGTCATTTACGCCACGGGCTGTCAGCAGAATACTGAAGCTCTTCGTAGTAGCGTGGTGCTGAACAGCGACGGTGATGATTGCATCCGGTGTCTTATTGAACAGTTGGAATCTCTGTAATTGCATCAACGAATATCCTCAGGCAATTGCGGATATGGTATTATCATCGTATTAACATACTTGGGAGGATAGCTGTATGGAAAAGAAAACCGCACGATTGACATTGCTGATTGACCCGCACAAAAAAGAGGCTTTTGAAACCCTGTGTCGTCAACAAGATGTAACGCCTTCCCAGGTGGTCAGGCAGTTAATCCGAGATTATCTTCAGCGGCACGGTGTGGGGTCTGAAACACGGACGGAGAAGAGTAACCCCATTATCCGTAATTCCTGAATCATATATTCGTGATACGGGGCCACGTGCTTTCCTGCACTCCTTCGCTCATATTGGACTTACCATCTCCGGTATATATCGGATGTGCGGGTCTGTGCAATAACGTTATAATGCTATTCACGCATCATTATCATATGTGAGCACCTGTAAATGTCTTGGTTGTGGCAGCAACTTTGTCAGGTTATATGGCTGTTCATGGAAAAGCAGACACTCAGGAAGCTATTCCCGCCTAACACGCTAATTATTTCGCTGGGCACATACCGAGCTCTGGGTGACATAACATCTTCACTCAGGACCTGAAAATCCGGGGGCGAGACAACTCGGGTCGCAGGTCACTGCTCGCCATCGGTTAGTTGGTGGGTGATGCCATCGTGGTGGCGGAGAAAGTCGAGTGCGTGATGGAAGAAAATGGGCTCCCCGAAGAAGGCCGCCCGCAAGCCCGGGGGCTCAAATATTGGACGCATTCGTGAGGTACTCATGCGCTAATGTAGGTTACGTTGAAGTCCTCGCCGTTTGCGGCGAGGAACTGTCAATTTGTTTGGTTAGCGCTTCACTGAATCAATCAGATCTCTAATTTCTTCATCGAACCTTTCGTTTCTTCTTTTCATCCATTGGATACAAACAAAACTCCCTACTCTTGAGAGTAAATACGTAAACCATACGTATTTATGATCGCCCCAGACATAACCGTCTTTAAATCCCCACGGCAATGTGAAAAATGAAATAAGTGTAGCGGAACAAAGCAAAGTAAAAATGACAGAAAACAGTGTGGATACAGGCATTGCTTTGTAGGGAGATACGATGGAAGAAGTGGGGAAAAGTAACGTGAGAAATGCAGGGATAAAAATAATCCTTGTGGGTAAGTTTGTTTCATGCTCATTCGTGGATGCATTAACAATAAGTGCATCTTTATATACACTACATGAACCATCTTCACTGTACTGATGAAGCTCGTATTTACGAATATGATGCGATTTTCTGAAAGGAACACTATGCCCTGAGAATTGCATCTCACTACCTTCATCTGTTTTTACCCAGATTTGGTCATTGTTGGAATTGACGACAATACCGGAGAAGGTTTCAACAAGCGTGTAAATTTTACCGAACAACTCGAAATTTGGCGTAATGATGCTATTTTTCTGACAATTAGCTTTAACCAATTGAGATTCTTTCTTTTCATGTCTGCAAGTAAAAAATGCCCAGATAAGAAGAAGGGCACTGACTGGAAACCAGACTACACCAGCGAGAATTAATCCACTACGACCTTCAAATACGGCAATTAAGGCAGGTAAAGACAGTGCGATCCAAAAACGCTTCATAGTGAAAATAGTCATACAAACTCCTGGGCTTTAATGAAAGTCATATTCGATGTATGAAGTGATGCCGCGGTGAGGTGAAGCTTGTCATTTATAATCCATCTTTCTGCTTGAATCTAAAATAGACTAGTTAAATCAGTGTATTAGAAGCCATGCTTAGAAAGTACATTTTGACCGTCCTGACAGGAAACGCAAATCACTTGTACCGATCGATTCACAAGTTACAATAGGAATCACCTATCGTAATAAGATTGTCGATCGTTTTTACCGATCGATTGATCGGGCAAATGCTGGTTATGAAGGGGAGATGCAAGATTTGCAACTCTATAACGAGAAGGGTGTTCTGCCTGGTTTTGACTGTGTATCAATAGGGGGGCGAAGTTCTAAAGGAGCGACCTCAACCAATGCCATGCTATTGATCTTTCCATGTTTTTTAGGTCGTTTAAGAAACGTTATATTCAGCTTCTTTAACAGCCTGATTATCGTATTTATATAAGGTATCGTTTCTATCCATCTGAAAGCTGTTGCAGCCCAGGAAGTGAAATGGCCGTGTCCTGGTTCTTTAACTTTTTCGTATGTTTGCACTTTTTTATCTTCGACATCACCACCTGCATAAATCGCTTCAAATGGCGTGACAGTGTCCCCTGTCTGTATGTCGGAGGTAGTTGAAAGTGTGCTGCAAACTGTAATGATGGGATGAAGAGCATCAATAGAAAGTGGCGTAGTAAGTCCTTCAGATTGAATGAGGGGTTCATTTTGTTGCAGATTCTCTTCCGAAAACGCTGTGGTTGCAGGGGCTGCCTCATATATGATTAGTTCCTGAAGATTCTTCCAACTGTATTTCTTGCCAAGTTGCGAGGCTTTGAACGCAATCCCCGCATATTCAAATGAGAAGCCATTCATTTTGCCTGTAGAGGCGACATTAGCCTTTGCAGTAATGCCTCTGGTTTTTAACACTTCAATGAAATCCCCTGAGCTAAGACGTGCTGTTGTTATCTCATCAATCGCTTGTTGAATAATTTCTTTTGGGGTGTTTTCCTCCGTTCGTTTTTTCATCTGTTCTTCATTACGGGAATTTTTACGTTTCTCTTTTGAAGAGGAGGGTGATGCAGGGGGAAAAGGCGTTTCTGGCCCCTTAGTCCTTATCAAATCGAAACCTTTTTCCAGAACCTGAATGATGCGGGTACTGACGAGGTTTTCGTTTTTACCCAGATAAAGTTTGCCATCGTGCATGCTGATGCGGCTTGCTATGATGTGAATGTGCTGACCATCTTTGTCATCATGTAACACATAGCATCTCAGATGTGTGTCGGAGAAGCCCATAGATTTCATATACTGATCGGCTATTTCGCTCCACTGTGAGTCGGTAAGAGTTTCATTCCTTGGTAAACGCAGAGAATTGTGCCACATCGGCTTTACAACATCAGGGCGAAGCCCTGTTGAAATATTGAATTCATCTATCAGGTCTACCGCAGAGCTTCCCATCATATTCCCTCCGATGACGTATGGTGTCTGCTTATGATGAGCCGCTGGTTTTAACGCATAAAAAACCACACCAGCAAAATTCTTCCCTCTACGGATTTTTTGCATTCCCTTCAAAGGAAGTTTCTCTCGATTTTTTTATTCACGACAGCAATAGCACTCCTTTTTAAATTATACATATAAAATCCATTTTTGTTATGAAACTAAGGTTTGTTTAATATATTATTTTTATAAGTTATTATGAGATTTTGTCAATAATTGCTTTCGTTTATTTTGATAGGTAATTTCAAGAGAAAATAAACAAAATAGTATGCTATGTATTGACAATGTACATTGTTTGATATAGTCAATGTTTTATAAAAGAAAAAGGAGATCCTATGGAAAAATACGAGGAAACATTCGAATAGATTGATTTTTGTGTAAATCAGCTTCTTTATGAGCTGGAAATATCACTTCAGAAATTAGATTATTATCCAGGGGAGGTAATGTTCAAGGAGTTAACGGATAAAATAGGTGTCGAAACTTTAACTGATGTATCACTCATTTTCAGAAATAAGGAATATCTGGAGTTAGTGGAAAGTATGAGTCCTGAAGTTCATAAGTTTATGTTGATGTGGATCGACAATATAGAATATGAATATGTTGACATTCCAGCTTTAATCGTGGCTAAGGAAAAGTACAAAATAACATCAGGAACTGCAACTCTGCTTGATGGTGATAATAAAAGAAAACGACTTTAACAGTTGCCAGCAATTTAGCTTGATTATATCAATTCAGACTTTATGATAGAATCTTTTGGACACCGCATGATAGAAATTATCAGCTTTGAATAAGAAATTGGTATCTGTATTATACTGCTGAAATCAGGCATAATATGTTATTTCATTCTTACGAAGTATGTTCTTCCGTTAATGTGTCTCCATGTTTTCAATATTTTTTCATTAACCAAATCTAGCCGTAAAGCCCCATCCTTCAGAGCGGGGAGGATGTCAAATTGTTAACTACACGCTTATTAATCGAGCATCGTCCGTTTTTTGCCGCTGATTGTGAAATAAATCACTAACTGCCCCTAGATTGCCACGCATTGACATCAGCAATAAACGGACATAACCGCAATGGATGTTTTTCTTATATTGATTCTGTAATAATCTCACTTATATTTAGTGTTATCCGTTGACATCCCCCTGCTCTGAAGGACGGAGGTTACGTCGAACCGGGATAAACCTGATCTATTGTGATTACTAAATAATAAACACCTGATGATTAGTAGCGTCGTTCTTATCAAAAGTCATTTTTTATCTTTCAGCTTAAATCCACACTACTCCCAGACAATAATCGTACTGGACTAACATAGAGCATCAGCCCAGTGGTAGTACTGGAATCTTAAAGTTCTGGTCGTTAACAAGGTAGAGAGAACCCATACCCACTGACAGGAACTGAATCATGAAAAAACTCATCTGGATGTTGACAAATCTTAAAAAATGAAATCTGGCAGCACGAATTGCTAATTAAATCATATGGGTGGTTATTGATTGTTGGCATATTGTCGCCATAAAATAATTCTGTGGTGAATCCCCCTTTGCGGTGGGGCGTAAACAGTATTCATTATGGAATGATGGTCGCAGAGTTGCAGAAAACGCGAGTTATGGTGGCTGACCAAAGGCTCACCGGGAGGCACCCGGCACCACACATAACCCAGATTAGGCAGTTAGTTGCGTTTGCAGGGTTTTATTTACGTTTACATATTGTGTTGTAATATTTTTGATTTGAACCGCTATTTTCGCGTTTTTATCGTTAATGTTTGTGACTCCACTTCTCAGGCTACCTTCGGGTAGCCTCTTTTATATGTTTGTACGCACTGTGTAAGTATTGATGCCAGCTGATTTATGTCAACACTCAGGGACCTATTCTAGTTTTTCTGCTGTGGATATAAAGCTGGGTATAACTCACCAGACACATGTCAGGCTAACATCGGCTTGCTTACCCTTTGTCTTGTTGACTAAACTACGGCAAGCAGGAAGATAATGTCTTGTCTCACCGTATTTAGGTTCTATCTCGGTATCAAAGCAATGGCACGTACTGGTGATGTTGAGCCATCCTTTATCTGTAGCGGCAGCGCAATGAAAGTAAAATAATCCGGGAGATCATCCAGATTTGCCAAATTTGCCAGATTTTCCATAATCAGAGTATCCGAACCCTGTATCAGTTGGTGTGCCGGATAACTCGCGTCGGACCATATCAAGGAACATCGCATCAGAGCACATTATACATCCCCCTGTATTCAGCAAAGTCTGATCCTCCATTCGCAAACGCGCCCTCTATAAAGCTGGCTGGTTTAACTCGGATGAAGAGCTATACCACATTTTCTTCAGAAGATTTTTCCCAAAAATTTCCAGAGATCAGCTTCATGCGAAGATCGCTAATTTGACGCTTAACCGCAAAGAGCTCTGTTTTCGTTAGTGTGCTTTCTTTACTTTTATTCTCAATGTGAGCAAGGAGCTTATTCAGTTTCTGCGAGATTTCGGTCAGTGTTTTCCATGTATCAATATTAACTGAGGGGACAATAGTTGGTAATTTGTGAAGAGACGCCATACGAAGCCATTCGGCTCTGTTGAGGTCACCTCGCTTATTATCAAGCAGTGATAGCTCGTCTTCATTGAGCCTGACACTAATGCAACGGTCTCTTACCAAATTGGCAGGTAATTTAATTTCACCAAAACTACCACGGCGACTACGTGTGCTTTTTATTAAATCATCGAAATAAATATTATCATCCATATGAACTCCTTATCATTTATGTTATTGATGCGTATTCCTTATGCTATTATTACTTATATTGAAAAATTGAATAATGTCAAATGACTGGTCTTGACTTTGATTTTGACTTTGGTTTTGACTTTCTTTTTCAACCATAGGGCGAAAAAGCAAGGGGAACCAATGGATGCGAGCGTAGCGGCATCTATTGGTTAGCCCTTGCTTTAATTTATTCACAGCAAATATTGGCATATTAAAAAATATAGGTATTTGTTTATTAAATTGCTTATAGGAGAATATGTGAATAGAAAATGGTGGTTCCTTTTAATTTTAATTATCTTAAATGTCATAGCTTTATATGTTGATATGCATTTTGATTATGAAATTTTCATGCGTAGATTCAAGGAGTTTGTGTATGTTGTCGATATTATATCCATACCATTCGTTGTCGTATATTTTATCATTTGAACTTATTTGTTTGGAATGCTTGGTTTTCCTTTAATATCGGTCAAGCTCATAAAAGCTTTTGCAAAAGAACAAACTATCAAAATGAACCTTAATGCAAATGGGATAAAGTTGTTTTCTAAAGATGATGTGCTTATATCTTCAAATGGAGTGATGGTGTAAAGCATTTTCATGGAAGCAAAGGCGGCAGACAGGAAGAGAATTGTATCATTAATGCGATACACCCGCTTCGCATTAACTACAGGCAGACCATCCCGCTCTGACTCCCGTCGCAGCAGCGCCCACACGCGGCGATAACCATAGGTCGGTAGGTCAGCCATCGCCGTGTTTATCCGTGATAACACCGCGCTATCATCAGAACGGGGCTGCCGTCTGCGATCCTGCCAGCTAGGCAGTCGGTGAATCCTGATGTTCTGTTGCGCACGCGACACGCCAATACTCCGGCAGACATCGGTTACTCGTCGTTCCCGGGCAACAAGGGCGCATGCACAATCCATTTTTTGCCCGGCCGAACTCCACAGCCTCTTTCAGTATTTCAGCTTCCATCGTCTTTTTGCCCAGAAGGCGCTGTAGTTCACGGATTTGCTTACTGGCGGCAGCAAGTTCAGAGGACGGGACGACTTCCTCACCGGCGGTTACAGCAGTCAGCGAGCCTTCTTCATACTGTTTCGCCATTTAAAGATCTGGTTAGCATTGATGCCATGCAGGCGAGCGACATGAGACACGCTCATGCTAGGTTCCATAGTCTGCTGAATAATGACAATTTTTTCCTGCGGTGTACGACGCCGACGCCTCTCAGGTCCTGATAACACTTCAACCATCTTATTATTCTGACTGGTGTTAAACATAGTTCTGAGACTACCTCTTATTTTAAGGGAGGTGAAGTGTCTGATGATCTATGGGGCCAATCTACTATATCATTTGTAAATTAATAGCCGTTGAATAAATAAAATGCAAATAACCATTGAGCTTGTAAAATAAAATTGAAGTAATTGATAAAGACATGGGAGTATTTGTTATTTAATCAAGATAAAGAAAGAGGGTGAAGGTAAATTGATTATATGCTGCTATGTTAAGTGTATGCTGATGGGGGTTATATTTAAGTTGAACGACGAGTATAGATTCTCAGCATCTATTCCCAGAACACCGGATCTGATGGTACAAAGATGTGGTTCTATTCAAATCATTCTTGAGTAGTTGAGATGCATCTGTCGTTGTTTTCAATTGTGTGGTTTCTAAGCCAAACGATATTTTAATATAAGATACTCAGCCCTTTGGTGTGAAAAAGGGTTATTTTCTGCACAGCATTAAAACTACGATAGAATCGGGCTCATCATGACGAGCCCGATTCGGCAAGATACGATTAAGTATTATCTTTAATCGTGGTCGTGCTTCCATTGCTTTTCACTGATGCAATACCAGTGTCCCGGGATTGTTTCGATGCATACATCTGGCTTGTACCAATAACCTGATAGTTAGCAGCACGTAGGTTGAAGAAAAATTTTCCATTTGATGAATCTTTCCGTTCATAGCGTTCATCGAATGCCGAGTTTGTCTGAACAGAGGCTATACCATTTTCTGCGGAGCTTTTGGTGGTATAGAGTTCACTGGTAAGGATGATTTCACCATTTCCTGCTTTCAGAACAAATTTATACTGGCTATTACTACTTTTATCCAGTTCGAACCAACCAGTCATAGGAACTCCTTGATAAAAATTGGGGTTGTAAACAGTGCACTGAATGCAAGAACAGTATGCATGAAATGAAATCAATTTCAAATATATTAAGAATCATTATCGATATAAGTTGGTAGAACAGATATCATGAAGTAAGAGATAAGTTGATTGTCTTATTTAAAATATAGCTCACTACTTGATGAATTATTTGTTAATTTTTTATGACAAATTTATTTATTATGCAAGTTGAGTAGAATAAGTTGGGTTTGTTGTTTGATTTCTTACTATTCATCCTGAAACAGTTAACTGGCGGCAATTGTACATGAAAATAAAAATTATAATGACGTGTCAACTATTACATAAATCGTGCAGTTAAAATATATCTATTCATTCGGATTGTTTTTTTTGACTCGAGATTGATGAAAAGTAAACATTTTGACAGAATGATTGAATTTTTAAAAGTTGACAATGTTTATCAATGAATTAACTTGTTTAAGTGATGTGTTAATTTTTAATTGGTGATATATGTTATTAAATGATTCAGTATGTATTGTAAGAAATATAAAGCAGAAAGGTTTTACTTTGATTGAGCTGATTTTAACTTTAACTGTTATAGCTATAATAAGTTTTGTAACTTTTCAAAGTTTAAATAAGGATTTCGAAAATAAACAGGCTGCTGTTTTAGGTGAACAAATAAGTAATGTGGGTACTGGTGTTAATAATTATATAGTGAACCACTATGATGTATTGTCTAAACTAACAGACTCTGCAGGTAACGGTTTAGATCCCGGACCAAGAACCTGTGATGCAACAAAACAAATATGTGAGATTTCAACTCAGACATTATCAAATGAAGGGTTGTTACCTCCAGCATCTATAAACAGAAACGTTTTTGGGTCCGGATATAAGATCATTATTTCCAGAAAGGGCACCGCGCCATACTGGAGCATCTCTGCATTAATAACCACTGACAAGCCCTTACTATTAGGTAGTTCGGTTCGTTATGACTTATTAGGTAAGGCTATGCAGGCTGCGGGTGCAGACAGCGGTATGACCAGAGATTCGGCTACTAAGGTTGATGGCTACAAAGGCACATGGTCAACAACACAGGCTGATTATTCTAACGTCAATAACCAGGGGCTGTTAGTCTATATAGCAGGATATGGCTCTAATTCGTATTCTGCCTTCCTTCGTCGCGATGGAACTCTTCCTATGACAGGAGATCTTAATATGGGGACTAAGAATATATATGGCGCCACGAACATTACTGCTTCCGGAACAGCCAGCGCGGCTACGCTGAAATCTACTGGTGATGCGGGAGTAGGGGGAGACCTTGCGGTAGTTGGCATATCAACCCTGGCTGGTGCAGTGAACGCCAACAATACGCTGACGGTAGCCGGTACAAGCAGCCTGAAAGGGGCGACGGCGGTTGGTTCAACATTAAGTGTCGCTGGGATCTCAACCCTGACTGGCGCAGTAAATGCCAACAGCACATTGACGGTAGCCGGTGCCAGTAGCCTGAAGGGAGCAACGGCGGTCAGTTCGACACTGAGTGTCGCGGGGATCTCAACCCTTACAGGTGCGGTGAATGCGAGCAGTACACTGACCGTGGCTGGAGCCAGTACCCTGAAAGGGGCTGTTACGGTGAATAATGCAATCACTGCTTCCGGGAACATTACGTCTTCTGGGCAAGTAAAGGGAGCTACCGTCGCTTCTACTGGCAGGATGACTACCGGGGAATTCCTGCAGATTAACGGAACGGCAACGGCTGGAGCAGCCTGTTCTCCTAATGGTTTAATAGGAAAGAATTCTCAGGGGCAACTGTTGTCCTGTGCTGTAGGTGTATGGAAATCAACTTCTGGTGGGGGAAGTGGCTTTTTTACAGTTAAAGGAATAGCTATTAGTGATGCCGTAGCAAATATTAATGGGAGAAAATACTCTGCCATTAATACCTCCTGGATTCGTCAATGCGTTGCTGCCAATAATAAAACAGGTTCTTGTTCATGCCCTAATAGTACAGATACCATGTATGTTACAGGATTTACAAAAGATGGCGCTGACGACCCATATTATGTTTCTGTTGCATGTTCTCCTAATTGAAACTTTTAATCTATGCTTGTATGTTTTTTGCGCTCTGGTTTTGTTCTATATTCACCATCGTCAGACCCTTCAGGAATATGTATATTATATTAAGTTGAATTTTACTTTTTTACTCACTTCCTGGTTAGGCTAGGAAGTGACTCTATGGGGAGATAATAGGTATTCGTTCTGGCGAATTACAGATCCCCGAGAGCATAACTGACGGATATCCCAACCCCATAGTTACGTCCTGGTGCTGATTCGTAATATCTGCTGTTGGATTCATTGACAATAACCGATCCTGCATATTTTTTATCAAACAGGTTATCCACTCGACCAAATATATCAATCGTAAAGTTGCTGTAGTTAAATTTGTAGCCGGTATTAAGCCCGACGACGGTATAGGAGGGCACTTTTTCATTATTCTCGTCATTTGTCATGACATCACTCATATAGACCACATCAGTTCCTGTGTACCATCCCTCATCAGGTTGGTAACCTAATGACGCAAAGCCTAAATTTCGTGCAATACCTGGCATTCGGTTACCGCTGCAGTTCTGATCGTTACAGACGTTGTTTCGGTAGGTCGCATCCAGCCAGGTCCATGATGTCTTAACGCGCCAGTCACCGGAAAAACGTTGTTCCCACGACAATTCAGCTCCCTGGCGACGGGTTTTCCCTGCGTTTTTGTAGGTGGTACGCCCACCGCTACTGGTATCCACCACGATTTCATCATCGGTATTAGTCTGGAAAAGTGCTACCGTTAACAAACCATCACCAGTGCGAGTTTTGCTACCGATCTCAAAGGTGTTGTTGGTGGAAGGTTTTAAATCAAAGTTTAAACCGCTTTGCCCGTCTGAACGGTATGACAGTTCGTTAATAGTTGGTGTCTCAAACCCGCGACCAACTGCCATGTATACGTTCCATGCGTCGGTCAGTGCATACTTGAAAGCTCCAGCAGGTAACAATTTATGATAACTGGCATTGCCGCTGTCATCGCCATTGCCTGCTGTCACATAGTGGTCGTTTGAATCAAACCACACTGAGCTGTAGCGAACACCAGCATCAAGCGAGAATCTATCTGTCAGTTGCCACAGTGTTTGCAGATAAGGGTCAATATTCCACATAAGATTGTGTTCATTTCTGCGAAGGTTGCCTTTCTGACCAAACTCAGGAATTCCGTCATTCATGCGAAAATTGTTATAGCCTTCACGGTTCTCGCTCATGTTTTCATAGTTCAAACCAGTAGTGAACGTGACGGGAACGCCAACTGCTCCACGATGTGTCCAGCGACTGTCGACTCCCTGATAATGACGTTGAAGCGTAATTACGCCTCCGGCATGAGAAGGCCTAAGCTGTGGGGCTAAAGGGATCGACTGGTACTGAGTGGTTTCACGTTCACCAGCATACATCATTATACTGACGTCATCCTTGAGGCTGAGTTGGCGTTCGTAGCGTAATCCTGCCTGGGTTTGTTTGATGGTTTTACGCGTATTGTATTGTTCAGCACGTGGTGATTGCTGTGGATTGTCCTTCCATTCCGACTCAGTGAGGCCGCCCGGGTCATTGGCGTTAATGTCCACGCTGTTGACAATCAGGCTTAGTTTACTGGCATCATCAATACGTACACCGAGCTTCGCATTAGTCAGATTTTTCTGAGCACCGCTGTGATCACGGTAACCGTGGGTAGTAAAGCGGGTAGTGGAGACTGTGTAATCAACGTCGCCTGGCTGAGTACCATCCCCCGTAGCACCGTTGGCCTTAAGGCCGTAGCGCCAACTGCCAAAACTACCAAAATAAACACTACTCCCTATAGTCGGTGGTTCACTTCCTGTTTCTGTTGTAACGTTTATTACGCCACCAGATGCATTACCGTACAACGCAGAAAACGGTCCCCGCAAAACTTCAACATGATCAATGGAGGCAATATCTACAGAGGATAATTGTCCCTGACCATCAGGCATTGTGGCAGGGATCCCGTCCACATACATCCTGAAACCCCTGATCCCAAATGCAGAGCGAGCACCATAGCCTCTGATAGACATCTGCAGATCCTGAGCGAAGTTCTGACGATTCTGGATCTGCACTCCGGGTATACCGGCCAGCCCCTCAGACAGGTTAATCTGTGGAGCAGCATGACGCATCTCTTCTCCATAACGGACACTTACAGCTGCTGGTGTATCTAGCGGCGATAACCCGGCCTCTGACGAAGCGACGACCACCATTGTCTGTTCGTCTGGTGTTTCTGTCGTTGCTGTGTCAGATGTTGATGTGTCAGATGTTGATGTGGCTGATGCTGTTGGGATAAGAAAACAAGCCACGGCTGTGAATGTGCAAATGTGTTTCATGTGAATTCCGTATCAGTTTCCATGAAAAACAGAAGAAAACAGCCGGTGACTGTACAGACAAACCGGCTGTTGGAGTTTTTACTTACCGGTGTACTCAAAGACGAGAATTGCCCCCGGATTCTTCAGGTCATGTGTCGGATGGTTGCTTTCATCCATTACGTTGCCAAAGTTGTCAGTGGCAACGAAGATCTTACGTGTATCCGGACTGACCAGTACCATACGATAGCGGTTGGTAGTGTGGAAGTATTTTGCCACATCACCTTGCACATCCTTTTTGTTCTCATTCAACAATACACGGTAAAGAGCCCCATTTTTCATTGAGCTAATGAGAATGGAATTACGCCAGCCTTTGATCACGCCATTCTCAGGATAATATGCAACACTGGACGGTGCGATGGTTGGCCAACAAATGTATGATGATTCAGGAGAGCAACTGGCGTCGTTAAAGGTATAACCGTCTTTTACGGTGAAAAAGGTCTTAAGAGGTGCTTTAAAGTCAGGTGAATTCCATTCGGTTTCTTTCTGCACCGGCACACCATCAGGAATATGGTTTGGATCCCACTTCACTGAAGGACAATCCTTCGCTTCTGAATAATTAGCATAGACATATGCTTGATCATCACGGAAGCCCGCCACGTGTGGCCAGCCGTAGTTGCCTCCGGCCTCGAGAATATTCAATTCGTCATCAGAAGAAGGTCCCTGCTCAGAGGCATAAAGAGTGTCTCCGACAAAAACCAGTCCCTGCGGATTACGGTGACCATAAGTGAACAGGTGGCTTTTTACCCCCTTAATCACCGGGTTGTCATCTGGCACTGAGCCATCGATATTCAGACGAAGTACTTTGCCTGCATAAGCGGAATAGTCTTTTTTCTCCAGTTCATCAACAGTGGGAACACGCTGAGCTTCAATTGGTTTACAGAAGTTTGCCCCCTGGTTATGACCCTGTTCGCCAATGGTATAATAAAGCTTATTGTCAGGACCAAAACGAAGACGTCCGCCATTATGGTCATTACCTGCCGGGAAACCAGCCAATACCACGGTTTCATTTCCAAGTTTGTGAGTTTTCTCATCGTATTCCAGCCGGACAATTTTAGCGTGTTCGTTTTCTCCGTCCATGTAGGTATATGCGGTATAAACATACTTATCGCCACCAGATTTCATAAAATTAGGCGGCAGTGCAAGTCCGAGTATGCCCTCATGTTGAGGACCTGTATACACATTCGGGAGGGTTATAGCGACCTGCTTTTCCCCCGTCTGAGGATTAATACGATCAATGGATGAAGCCTTACGCTCTGTTACCCACAACCAGTTATCCGGTCCCCAGACCATATCCCAGGGCGCATCTAACCCACTAATTAGTACCGATGTTTTAAATGGCTCTGCAGCTTGTACTGTAGCACTTTCACCTTTAGACAGATGTGTCGATGCATGAGTAAAACCGCAAATGATAAATGATAACGTAATGATATTAAATAGAAAGGTGTTTTTTTTCATCGCCTAGATTCCTTCCAACGATCATGGTTTGTGAAATTACAGCGGTATTGACAGGTATTCCAGAATAAAGATGGTCAGTATGTAAGGATTTGTCAAATTGGGATACTGTTTGTAATAGTTAAATGGTGCATTTTCAGAATTTATTCCGATGTCAAAACTACTGAAATTCGATGGGGTTGTTGTAGTTATATGTGTCGAAATTCTATTCTTATGAGGTAAACCGCTGCTTTATGGTAAGTAAACCAGACAAAACTTGCAGTGCTGTATTAGGAGGACTAAGAAGAAAAAATATTAGTGCAAACAAGGCTAAGTCAGAAATTACCTCAGGGTAAAGTTTCATCTGGAATACTATAATGGCTCTGATGGATAAGCTCAGTATTCTTCCTCTGTAGATAAATAACACATCAAGTGTACTTATTTTCAGTTCCGGAGACTGGGTAGATGAGACTTCATAGTCTCCGGAGACTTTTTGTTTTAGTCAGGATGTATACTCAGGCATTTCAATCACGATGAAATGACTATGGTCATCAGTTGTCCGGAATGTTAAGGACGCTGGACCAGCAATTTCCAGTGTGTCAAGTTCGGCCAGTGTGGCAATACCATCCACTTGCACAGAACCTTCAAAGTTATTGATATACGCTTGGCGACCCTTCTTCAGTTTAAACTTCACTTCAGCAGCAGGATCTGTCATTTCACTGACATACATATTCACGTCCTGGTTCAGTGACAGAGGAGCATTATCGTTCTTCAGACTACCAACAATATGCAATAGCTTGTTTTTTCTGTCTTCTTCTGTGAACTTATGATTGTTATATCTGACGGCAAGTCCGTTTGATGATGGTACGATCCAGATCTGGAGGAAGCGACACCAGTCATCCTGATTATTCAGTTCTGAATGCCATACACCACTTCCGGCTGTAATAGTCTGTACATGCCCGCGAGCGAGAATATCTTCCTCCCGCGTAGCGCTATCCCAGTGGGTAAGCTTACCATCTATCACATAGCTGACAATTTCCATATTCTTATGGGGATGGCGATCAAATCCATGCCGGGGTTTTACATTATCATCATTTACTACCCGCAGAACACCGTAGTGCATATTATCTGGGTCATAGTAGTTTGAGAATGAAAAATGGAAGTATGTATCAGCTGGATGAAAATCACTGGCTGGCAGATAATGCAGGTCGTTTGCTTTTTTTACACGGTAACGGGTTGTCATTGATTGGCTCCGATGGTCATATAATGTGTACATTATAAGTTTCTTTCTGGCACTGATAAATGAGGCGGCTGGCAATTCATCGTTACGTAAAATGAAAGAATACGATCTTATCTCCCTACGCAGTTTTGTCGCAGTTGTGGATACTGGCAGTTTTTATAATGCCGCGGTTCAGATGGAAACCAGTAGCGCGTCAATTAGCCATCGTGTATCGGCTCTGGAAGAGGCTCTGGAGGTTCGGTTACTGAATCGCACAACATGTCAGATTGAGCTGACGACCGGAGGGCAACAGTTTTGGCAGGATGTGAAGAGCATTCTTGAATCGCTTGAACAGGCTGAAGAAAGGCTGAATTGCACTCAGGAGACACTCAATGGGGTTATCCACATGGCTGCGCCATTCACGTTTGGAGTGAAAAAACTTGCTCCATTGCTTCCCGTGTTTATGGCGAAGTACCCACAAATCACAGTCAAATTGCAGCTTAAAGACCGTATTACTGATCTCGTTGATGAGGGCTATGATCTGCCATTACGAATCGGTGAACTACAAGACTCCACATTGGTTAGTTTTCGGATAAGCGATCTCTCTCGTTTATTCTGTGCTTCACCACGTTATTTACAGCAACACGGCACTTCGCAAACTATTGCTGACCTCAAGGGACATACTTGCCTTCGCTACTCGTTACTGTCTGTGCGAGATGAATGGGGGATTACAGATTAGTAAAGAGCTACCAGAAATGCGTTTTCCACTCATTACCGGAAACGGAGATGTACTACGCGAAGCTGCGATTCAGGGGATGGGGATCACTATGCTTCCGTGGTTCATTGTGGAAGATGCCATCCTTGGCGGTGCACTAGTTCCTGTATTAAGTGGTTTATCCCCGGCACCACTACCTCTATCAATTGTTCGCCCTTCAAGGCATTATACTCCGGTTAGGGTAATTGCATTAATGGAATGGTTGCAGGAGTATTTCTGTTCTGTCAAGAATGGTAGCAGTCTCTGATTGTTATTTCGTTGTGAAGCAGAACAAGACGCATTACCGTCTTATATGACTGGCGTCGATATTAAGAATGAAATGGCTTCAGCCTTGACCATCGTATGGTAGATAGTTCTATCTGTGTTTGTTCACACCATTTATCTACCATCTCCATAAAACTTGGCCCTTCAGGGCGGGGAAGATGCTAGATGTTGATAGTGAAACTTTTTTGTGGGTATCTTGTTATTCCTACTACTACCAGTGAATCGCTGCCTCAGTGACTGAATGAATACCACTCAAGAGTATATGCTTCAGTTTGATAACCTGTGAGGTAAGAGATAATCATCAAACCGCGAACAGACATCATTCTTCTCTATATACAAGAAAGATAGGAAAAATCCATATCTGATATATGGATATTGGTTTAAAAGTAATATATAGATATCCTGTTTAGGAGTTATAAATACTGGAGGAACTATGAATTCGCTATATTTTACTATCGTTGGTTTTGCGGCCTGCCCGTGTAGGCCACTTTTTGATACTGATCTATTGCTGAAATGTGTTTGTCAATATTAGCTTAAAAATAAACGCTATGTGGAATAAGTTTTTAAAAGGAAATGTCATAATTGACGCTGGAATAGTCTTAAATGTTGATAATTCATGCAGGTGTCTAAAAATAGGGGCTTTGAGTGCTGTAATCAGAAGTGAAGTAACGAGCTAATGAGCCCTTTCGGAAAAAGCATGAAGAATTAAACTTACAGGTATAAAGATTAAGAGTATATAGAATAATGAAATCAATATTGACTTATGAGTAGGGTATTGTTCAACACAATAGAGTAAGAAAAAGAAGTTGCTATAATTAAAATAGAATAAGCAACTGGCAAACGGATTTTAGTTTTCAAAAAAACACTCCTTTGAGATTAAAATAATGTATGTCGATTACTTTAAGGAGAGCTGTTATATCAAATCTCTTTTCATGACAAGCATCTATGATCTTTGATGAAAAATTACCGATACTATTAGAATGTATAATATCTGTAATCTTTTCCAGTGAAGTATTTGGATAATACAGTGTTTTGGCTGTATTTTCTCCAGTGCCTAAGATTAATGACATAAACGATTCGCTTAACCTTAATTTAACATGGTTACTTTTACGTAACATACGCGTGAGTGAGTTGATTTATGTCAAATAAATGTTCCCTCTTGTTTTTCTTTAAAAGGATTTGTAACGCGTTTGACAAAAAATCCTGTATTACTACATGACAAAAGAGTTAAATACTCGAAAGCAAACCTGTTACAAATCATTCTATAGTAAGGCGGGGATAACCATAGAGCGTGCAACCAGAGCTGTATTGACGCCGTAGAGTTAGTCAGGCTGACGATGGTTACTCGCCACGGCAGTAGATCATGAACGCGGTTTGCTAACCAGCCGCTATGATACCAAGCATTATGATGCTGATAGCGCTCCGAGGCATCACTTATGAATATACAGAGTTCATGGTTGTGTGCGGCAAAGTACCCATACTGTTACTTTGAACAGACAGGAGCGTACGCATTCTGCCCCCGGTTAACTAATAGGAAAAAGAAACCCGTTATGGATGCAATGGATAAACAAGGTAAAGAAAGATGATGAGTTAGCTCTTGGCGTCAGCGAATGAGACGGGAATCATCGGGAGATGTTCAATGCGAACAAATAATTGATTACATTGGAATACACAAACAATACGAAACCAGCTTTGAAGCATAGCTTCAGTCAAAAAAATTGTTTTTAAACAGTTGATTATCTGGTTTCGCGAATACTGATTATTGATAATATGAACGACCAGCGAATCAATTGAAGACACTGTGAAACTGAACGGCGCATCTGAAACCGTAAATCTTCTGGAGGTTCATTAGCCGAGGACAGTTAATCTAGTCGTTCGCAGGGGCGGTTCCGGCAAGCCGATGATATCTTCTAAATCAGCATGATAACAGCTAAAGTATTCATGGTCATAGACGCGTTTCCCAGACCGAGGCCAGAATGGTGCTTGTGAGATGAACAGCAATCGAGTCAGATGAGCGGGCATCTGTTTGGCATAATTAACCACGACATAGCGGCTCACGGTGACCCAGAATACTATCTCTAAAGCGCTTGAGAGATGAGATTACGGATACTGCCTCCCAGTTTCTGCTCAAGACGATATTTATGTACATAAACTTTCTTCGCATTGATGTTGTCTATCTTAATAGCCTGCATGAAGCCTGAGCCTGATACAAACCTTTTGAGAAGAGTATATTCTTCAAAGTTTAACGTACGCCCATGCCTGGTATTTACAGACTGTCCCATAAAAAGCCGTTTGATTTTTTTCTGCATGATGAGCTCATCATCGTCAGCATATATTATTCCATGGATTTTATCGCTTTTTGTTATCCAATAGTTTGCAAGCGGCATCAAACTCTTATCTGTAATAATGACAATGCGCATCCCAGTCTTTGTCAGATAATCAATCCACGCTTCATCAGTAAACCAACGCAAATATGGAAGTGAAAAGTCAACAAAAATAAAACCCACTAATAAGTTATTCCTGTTTTTAAGTAAAAATTGATTAATGAATCCTGACTTCAGATAATTGTTACCATCTGGCCAGATAGAAAAAATTTCGTGGGCGCAATAACTTGATTTAACTGTTACATCAGGGTATAATTGACAGGATAATCCACAACTTATACAATGAATCGCTTTCATCATTTGGAAAAACTCCAGCACGGTCTGCGCATCTTTTTTTGAAAGATGCAGGCTTACACAATAGTCTCTACTGCTCTATTTACTTATCAAGTGTTTGTCGAGATAAATGTCTTGGACTCTCGAGTATTATAAGCGACATGCATCTAACATACCTATATAAAGAGGAGTAATCTTATTGTATGTAGTACATTTCTTATAACACGTCATGGAGGGATTTGGTTCCCGGTTTTCTCTAAGGATTTGTTTCTCGGAAATTTGGTACGATTCAGGTATGAAAACTATGAACGTTACACGAATGATAGAATGCATTAATAAATGTATTTCTGACAGGTTTGTGCCTGTTAACTGGTTCGTTATTCCCAAAAGAAGCCAGTTTGTAAACACCAAAGAAGAGTAGCCGGTTGGGGGAACGGACGATTTTTATGACTCTCAGAAAATCGTTTATGTAATCGTACGAGGCTCGGCTGCGTCGTATAAAGGTTTACTTCAGATATGGCAACAAGGCTGCTGCCAACAGATATATCAACTATGTAACGAAATGCCAGCACTTATTACTGTAGTGCCGTGATACAAAGCGGATAGAATCCGTGCCCATAAGAGAAGTAATATGAGAAAACTCGGAGTGAAATTGTGGTTGATAGTGATATTGGAGGCGTTGCAGCAGCATTATCAATGGCGCTGCTGGCATTGATGCCAAAATAATTGCTTTATAATTACGTGCAATCTGCATTATTCATAGGATGCATCCTGGTTTATATGTTGTTTATATTCAATTGGTTAGGTGTTTTTTTAAGGGAAGTCTTGTTTTTAATTCTGAATCTTGAAGAGAGTGATGTTCTGGGGGATTATGAATAGATTACAGAGATAACGATGTTGAATAATTATTGTTTAATATCCATGTGGAACAGTTTTTTTGTTTAGCTTTAAGCGTAATAGTTTTCTGTTTGTAGTGATGAAGAATATATCACCTGGCGTAAGGGAATTGGAAAACATTTTTTTGAGGAGGGAACGGTTTTTGGGGGGCAGGTCTGACGCAGCGGGCGCTGCACTGTCGGGTCATCCACCCGGCCAGTCAGGGTATCGCTCTGCTGCAGTCGCTTCAGGTCGGCTTCCATCTGTGCGATACGGCGGGATATCTTTTCGGAACGACTGCCGAAGTCCATCCGCCGCAGCTTGTCCAGTTGCGTCTGCAGGTGGTCTATTTCGCGTTCACGATCGACCAGTTTTTCCAGCAGGGCACGGTTCAGTGTTTCCTGTTCGGCAAGGCGCTGTTTCAGCAGAAGGATATCGTCAGTGTCAGAAGAGGTGTCGTTCATAAGTCCGCATTTTACCAAGCTTATTCTGCGACAACCAGGATAAAGAGATCTACAGCATAGTCAGGGAGGTCAGCAAACGCTTCTGCTGTCGCCAGTCGATACCTTCCATCAGCATCGCCAGTTGTGTCAGCGTCAGGAACACTTTGCCATCACGGGCAGAGGGCCAGGCGAAGCGGTCACGCTCCAGCCGTTTGGTAAGCAGGCACAACCCGTCGCCGGTGGACCACAGCACTTTTACCTGGCTGCCGCTGCGCCCGCGGAAGATGAAGACATGGCCGGACATCGGATCGTCTTTCAGCGCCGTCTGTACCTTTACGGCAAGGCCGTTGAAGCCATTTCTCATATCGGTGATACCGGCAACCAGCCAGATTTTTGTCCCGGAAGGTAACGGGATCATCGCTTCAGTCCCTGCATCAGCAGAGTCAGAAGCTTTTCGCTGACAGCGCCGTTGAGACGGATCGTCCCGTGAACGTTACCTCACAGCTGATACTGAGGGCCTCCGGGTTCCGGAAAGCGTACGACGGGAGCGAACAGCATCCGGGTCAAGATGCTGTGACCAGCTTACGCCAGGCGTCCAGTTACCGCTCGTGAGCAGGCTTCCGGTCTGCGAGGCAAGGTCAGCAAGGTCGAGGGATGTCTGGCTATCATCCAGATCAGCAGAAGATGTTGGTAAGGTGCTAACACTGTACGCCGGAATAGCTGGTAATATAATAAAAGACCACGCGCTAATAACGAGTGCAAGCATTGTCCTGAGACGGGTAGCAATTCGCAGCTTATTCATAATTGATAAATACAACGCCAGATAAATTATTTTGATGAAATAAATACAACAAGGGTTTTGGTATATGCTACCTGTAAGGACCAACAAGAATTTGTGATTTGTGAAAAAAAACTGCCTTATCACCATTACAAGAATAAGGCAGGTATAATAACTCACTAAGGAAGAGCGAATACAATATCTGAATCACGGATGTTCGCAAACAGCAATTGAAAACTACTAAAAGACACTATTGCTGTCAATAATAGTTCAGGCAATGTGGGTTTTTCTTATTGTGACAAGTGAAATTCCTAACTTTCAGTCTTATAGAGTGAATGGAAGAGTTAGAATTGGAGCGTTATCGCTCATACTCTCTGTATTATTTGCTTGAGACTACCATATTGGAGCATCATCGAAAAATAATGTTTACATGTTGCAATAAATGTGTTTTTGTGAAATGATTTCACTGAAAAATGATGATGCTGACACAAGTTAAGCTAAATGACTAACTCCATGATTTGAATGTCTTTCACACCACATATAGCATAAACAGGATTTCATTGTTGCCGTTAGATATATATTATCGGTAAACTGTGTTGATCAGTTATCTATTGTAACCTCTATATCTTCGGTTTACTCGTGGTCTATGAAAAAATCAACCTCGCAATTTCCTCCTGAAAAGACCATTGCTGACCTGGCGAATTTAGCCTGGTGTGCATTGATAAGCCTGCGCATCGCTCAACAGAACGGCTTGGCTCTTACGCCATTCACTGTCCATAGTTTTCTTATGCGGTGGCTTGTTACTGTACAAAAACAACGGCGTTTTCCGCGTACTGTCGCAGAAGACATTGAAGGGTTGTTACGTCTGGGGCGACAGCAAGGACACGGTGCATGTCTGTATGATCGTTTAAATTATCTCTGGGAGTCCTGCTCAGGCAGGATTAGTCAACAGTCTGATTTGTTCAGGTTAACCTATGCAATTGAGCATCTCAAATCACAGGGCTGGACCAACGCAGCGGTAAGTGATAGTGAGTGGATACTCGAGTCTCTGCTGTCAGAGTATGCGGGGGAGCAAGCTCTTTTGGCGAAAAAATCGGAGTTGACGCAACATTTTTCACCTAATGGTTTGCTACAAAAACCAATCGATTTTTTTGTGGTTGGTAATGGCATTGTGGCCAGTGAGACCCTGGATACCCGGAAACTGAAACATGTTATGGAAGAGCACAATTCTGGAAGGTACATCATCACTCTGATCCCACCGGCACTGACTGGTACTGGAGGTGAAATATAGGAATAAAGTTATCCAGTCCCTATCCTGAAGCAGTCCAGAATACATACAGCCATATAAAACGGTCGAAACAGTCCTTATCCAAAGAACTCAGCGATTGCGCTACTGATGATTCAGATCAAGGCAGACCGTCTGCGCAGCATAAAATACTGCTATATATAATTTAACTCGTATTGTACTAGTCACTAGAACTTGTTTTTCTGAATAATATGGTTTTTGTTTCTGCTCTGACGTTGTTTATACTTTTGATTTGTTGTAACTGAAAAATTTCGATACCCAGTAAAATAGGAGGATTAAGAACTCCAATAGGTCTCCTGATGCATGGACATAAAAGATAAAAAAGCATGCCGTTCTTGAGTAGGATAACGATAGGTAGAAAAATGTCTGATAATGAGTACGTTGTTATTGGCATCATCATGTTCGTTTTATTGGTGTTAGGCGTGATGGTCATTCTCCTCGAACTGGCACCAGTGCTGGCATAACAACATATTGCCACAACTTTATTAGCGGGAACTCATTATTATTTTTTGGATAAATTCTTAAAATTATCCACGCACACTTGAAGTGAAGGGAATAGTTGAAATACAATTTATTTGTGATGGATCCCCCTATGCGGAGGGGCAAACGGGTCAGGGAATGAAAATGCATGTTGCAGGCTAATGCCGACGCGTAGTTAGTCTTCAGGGAGGCACCAGGCATCACACATGGTAATCCGTAAACACATGCTGCCAAAGGCCAGTTAAGTAGTCTGGCCTTTTTTTATTGAAAATTTTAACCTATTCAACTCAACTGCAAAATGGATTGTTGGTTTACACAATTGGCGCATGAGCTGTCGTTGTAATGACAGGAGGTTTCCCGGCTGGAGTTTTATACGAAAATCAGAATCACCAGACCCATATCACCAAACAGATTCAGTGAAATTCCATCATCTCTGGCGCCACAAAACAGGCAGATCAAGATAATCATAAGTTGTAGACTAAATAGCATTAATTTACCCCATGGTACACGTTTATGATTTATTATCAGGCAACTCTCGATAGTTTCACTTCCTCAGTAAAGGGATATGATGGCCTGTCTTCTTTATGTTCTTCAATTAATACATAAATTCCATTTTTTTAAATATGATAAATGTATGTAACTTCAGTTTAACCAATGAAAACTATTAATTGGTCTGTTTTGTTGTGGAAAAATCCGAACCTAATTTCTATTTTATAATCCAGACTTTCTGGAATCCATTACCTGAAAACACTAAAAACTATACTTGAATGCTTCAGGAACATGAACATCACTGCGATGCAAATAGTAACTTATGTCATATGATTGTATGAAGCTATAAATGTGCCAACACGTACCGACATTGTCATAATTTTGAAATTGAGAAGAAATAACATAGATCCAGGAATACACCACTTTATTAAGTTTTTGTCAGTGTTTGTGTTTAAAATATAGCCAATTCAACGATCGGGTCATTTTCGTATCAATGATACAATCAATGCCTCTAATAGTAACGTCTTGTTCTGATGAACGATGTGGTTGATGTGAAAACCATACGATATGGAAGACACGAATAATTGTGTAACCATTAGACAGAGTCGGAACTCTTCACTAAGCTAAGCAATGTTGAAAGACCAGCATGGAGTTGCTATAAATAGTATGAAATGAAACCTTTGAACGTAAGATGCAACTCAGAGAAGTACATAAGGGTTATGATGGTTGAGCGCCTCGAGCCTAATGGTTATATCTGCAATTTCTAAGCTCAAAACTGCATCTGAATATCCATCATTGAGCTTTAGGCATCTCTCGATTGAAAAGTTGATGAAGCTCTCAGCAATTTGATTAAACCAGGTAAAACGTTAATAGAGGAAAATACAATGGACAACGAGCGTTATCCTTGCCCCTGTTGTGGGGAGAAAATTTTCGAAGGTGTAGGGCTCTATGAAATTTGCCCTGTATGTGACTGGGAAGATGACCCAATTCAGTCGTCAGATCCAGATTATTCAGGGGGAGCCAATGCATTGAGCTTGTATGAGGCGAGGGAATTATTTAAAAAACGAAATGTGCATCAATGATAAGACCGCGTCTCTTACCAGTTGTGCGACTGAACTGGCTATTATGGCAACTTATCCTGTTTAATATCTTCGAGTTTGGGTAAATGAATTATAATTATACAAGCATCAGATAAAGCTGGAACTTGCGATGATGTCAATCGATAAGCTATTAGCCAGGGTAACTATGTATGCATAATTGATTGCTTCCGAGTTAAGGTCAAAAAATGGATTGGGTTGTGGTATGACTTTTTGATATTTGGTAATGGTTTTATTTAATGCTTTATTGATTGATAAATAAGCTGAATTTAGATTCCATCCTAGATGTAGTGTCACTTACTCTCTGAGATAGATGATAAGCAGATAATAAATAAAAGGAGTAATACATGACTGATTCTCTTTCGTACGAAAAAACATCTTCTGTCCAGGCCGTGTCAATCCTGTGATCCCGGTTGGTGTGTCGAACAGGCATGTGCACCTGTCGAAACATGATGTTTAAATACTATTTGGAAAGGATTATGCACTGACCCCTTTCAAGCCACTTGTCAACATGGACAATTTTCTGCACATGAACATGTTATTGTTGTTGGCCCGAAAGGTTGCCTGACTAATATTCGGATACTGGGACCTTCCCGTCATGTATCACAACTGGAAATTTCGCGTTTTGACTGTTTTACCCTTGGCATCAGCGCTCCGGTTCGCGAATCGGTTTTTTTTGATAACTCAGGTAGTGCACTATTGATCGGTCCTGCAGATCATGTGGAATTGCGCTCGTAGGTAATCTGTGCATGGAGACATATTCATATGTCTCCACAGGATGCTATTCGACTAAATGTTACCAATGGACAAAAGGTTAATGTGTGTAGTAGCGGAGAGCGTCAATTGACTTTTAATGAAGTAGTAGTTGGGGGACATGAGGATTTTGCACTGGGGCTCCACATTGATACCGAAGAAGCTAACGCAACAGGGTTAAAAAATGGCTCACATGTCACTTTAGCATATTAGGTAAGTCGAATTCACCAGTAGGTCTGATTGAATGAGGCATTTATGTTTCTGAATCTGGCTGTAAATATTTCATTGCTAATATTACGGTTTATGCAATGAATAGGGTTTTGGAGAGGTAGTGGCTACATAGATGAAGTGGCTCTGGTTTCCCGAAGATGAGAATGGTAGGAGTAAGAAGGGACCGGTGATGGCAGGAATGGAGCTGATTTATATGTTGCGTGGTTCAACTAACAGTAGCCAGTTTCTGATGGTTAATCTGCTGACGGATAGTAAGTACTTACCTTTGGGGCCACAATATATATTGTGGTTATGCATATGGGATCTTTTACATGGGGAGAGTTATTTGAGACCGGATGCTGAGCTGTGCATTAATCTCAAGAATTTTAATGGTTTTTATATCCAAATATTGGGATACCTAAGAGATGGTTTCACCAGTACGTCGTTGCACAATCCACCGGCGAAGATCCTGGAATTCTTCATTGAGAGAACCATCCTTAGAGCTCGTAGGACTGTTCTGTTCCCGGGCAGGAGACACATTGTGAAGCCGGGCTAACTCACCATTGACACTCATAACGTTCCAGGCTCTGCACATACATTTTCCTCCTCTGATTGAGGGAATCATATAGCATTCTGCCTGAACTACCTTTGAGCCCTGTTCTGTCAGGTATTCCAATAAATCGCTTGCCCTGCGCAGACTGATTTCAAAAGCCAGGCGAACATCTCTGACTGTAACTGGTGTACCCTTTAACAAAGCCCAGTAGGCTATAATCATATATAATGGTAGGTTTTCACAAAACTCCTTCTCCAGTTCTGGCGGGATTCTATATGGCTGAGGTTTACGTGGATAGTATACTGCTTTACTATTCATTAGAAATACCTTGATTGCTGACCAATTTGATATTTCGAAGTGTCAATAATATATAAAATGTAACTGATATGCAGTTTTTATCTTGACGATGAACATCGTTGGTCGTTGAGTATGCTATTTCGTTGGGTGTCATTTGGCTACTCAACGATTTAAATTTATAAAGCTTTCAAGAAATCTTTTTGTAGAGTGTTAAGTATCAGATCGCTCATCATGTATAAGATAAATCTGTTTCTCTTAATTCGTAATTTCTCGATTAGATGATATCTAATACGGCAGACCTTCAGGTTGTCGTAGTAAAAATATGGAAGAGTTAACTTGGTACATTCGCTTTGTGCTTTTTTAAAGAAACCATTGCATTTATATAGGCGATCTCATTTTTTTTGAATCTCATATTTTTTATGAAATCATAGTGATTTAACCAGTTTGTTGAAAGTCCGTCTCTATTTACAGGTAGACATGTTGTTTCGAGGAATTTTATATGACATTCATTTGAAATTAAGAATAAAATAAAATAATGGTAGTCATAAAGTTCAGGTGATAAATAAAAGTGAATATGTACTATATTATAGTAGGGCTCAAGCTTAAGGTTATTTATTTCTTTTATCGCATAACGTAAGCCATCAAGATTAAATGCAATGGCAATAATGCTTTCTTTAAATGCATGTATAGGCAACCTATTATTAACATATAGATTGTAAACTCCTATTTCAGTATAATTGCATAGTGAAATGACCTTCATAATAACCTCAAATTGAGTCTTTATAAATAAAATGTTATTTCGAAGGTTAGTGTGGTTTAATATATCATTTCTGTAAATGAGAATTTTATACTAATATGATGAGAATAATCTACTATTCCATGACGTTCTGCAATGAGATTAGCGTTTTCTGTAATAACCTGCCAGAACACACTCCGTTAAATAGATTTATGATTATGTCGGTTAGTTGGGAGTGGAAATGCTTAAGCATCGACAGATATATTAGATTTAATTACACATAAAATAAACTAATGTAGCCATTGAAACTGTTGCGATTAAGATATATCTTAGTGCTTAACGTTTTGATATTAAAAGGTTAAAAATAGTTTTTAAAGAAACTTCTTGTTTTAAGTTACATGTGTTGAATAATGGTGAAATACGAGCCATCATATAGAAGCTATAAGAATGCTTGCCTGAATCAGTACATGGTACTCAGTCACGTGCGCAGTCGTCCTTCTGCATTCTGATGTTGTCTGTGCTTATGTGCATGGTAAGGGGATTCATCTTCTAGTGTCATAGAGTCCGTTTTGTCAGCTTCTTATCGTATCGTAAAGACGACGAGATAACTGACTGATAATGAATAATATTCAACAACCCTATTATTCCGGTTACAGACCTGTCAGACTCCCTGCAGGTCTTTTTTTCTGTCATGGGAGCTGGTCGTTTTTTTGTTGTCCCAACTGACTGTTTCCTGATCTTTCGAAAACTATATGAATTTTGCCTGGTACGTATCAGCCTTTGAATTCTGGGGTATAAGATGGGAATGGAGTTCATCGATGGCGTCTGGTAGTTAAATACAACTCCTTATATTTCATGTGAATACAACCATTGGCTGAACGATGGACGAACAGCCATGCCTGTTGTAGTGTACTATTCTTAATTGAAGTGGTGGTAATCCTGGTCTGTATTGCTGTACGTGATGGTTATTTTAGGTGAGAATATGCCAGAACAGTATGATGTATATTTAACTCCAAACGGTGTTAAAAGTTAAATTTATATTATCGGCGTGTCTAAAGTAATTTCTTATTAATATTTGTTGTTGCCATGAAATAATAGTAAGAAATATGTTTTGGCAGAGTCAAAGGCGTGATTGCTGTTATGGTGATATTATGTGTCTAACTAGTAATGATTGCAGATAGTATCACCAAGTATAAATGTATCGAGAGTGTAATCTGTCTGTGAAAATGCAATTATATGGAATTATTATTTTTTTTTGGATTTATTGGTGATCGCAACATCTTGACAGTTTATATTATATATAATCCGTAACTTTATCTGTGAGGATATTCCCCATGCAGACATTTCTGAGCAAAATGAAGCAGGAATGGACAACGTTGATTTCGCACACTGATGCAAGAGTCATGACGCTTTCTCAGATTCTGGCTACAAACAATGCTGCAGGCATGAGTAAGCGATTTTACGACACAGTCTTGACTGATCCTCAGGCTGAAGAATTTCTGACGAATGAACAAGTCGAACGGCATCTGAAAAGAGCACTAGAACGGTGGTTAGCTGAGGTGTTATCAGGAACCGCTGATAGTGTAGATAAGCTTATTGTTATGCAGCAACATGTTGGGGAAATGCATGCAAGAATTGGCATCCCTGTTCAGGTGGTCGAGATGGGGGCTCGTGTGCTGAAGAAGCTCCTTTCTCCCCTCATTGATAAAATGGAATGTTCAGCTGAAGATAAATTCAAGCTTTTAAACTTTACAACGGGAAGCATTGATATTGCTATGGAGGTAATGTCAAGAGCATTCTCCTTCAGTGAGAACCAGTCATCAAGGGAAGATGAAAATTACCGTGTGTATTCCTTGCTTGAAAACGCTGAAGAGGAAAAAGAAAAGCAAATATCAAGTTTGTTATCATGGGAAATTGACATTGTCTATAAAATTCTTCTGGATTCTGAAGTATGCAACATTCAGTCATTCAGTAGATCTGAGTTTGGTCTCTGGTTTAATCATAAAGGTCGACACTATTTTAGTGGCCTGACTGGTGTGGGTTATATATCAAAGCTGATGCTTGAATTGGACGAGCTTATACATAGCATAAAAAGTGAAACAGCATCAGCGTCTAAAAGGCAGAAGCTAATCAGTTATGTACTCCAGATTCGCACCTGTTTGTCCCAGATTACAACATTATTACGTGACCTTTTTGATGATGTTTCCCGTCATGAAATAGGGATGGATGTACTAACCAGACTTCTCAACCGACGCTTTCTTCCGACCATTTTTAAACGTGAAATTACACATGCTAACAGAGTCGGAACACCACTCTCAGTATTAATTATTGATATTGATTATTTTAAGGAAATCAATGATGGTCATGGGCATAATACTGGCGATGAGCTGTTGCGAAAAGTGTCACAGGCATTTTATGATAGTGTGCGTAGCAGTGATTATGTCTTTCGATATGGTGGTGATGAGTTCCTTATAGTCCTTACAGAAGCTTCAGAGCAAGAAACGCTACGAATGGCTGAACGGATCCGTAACCGGGTAGAGAAACAGACGGTGATTACTCCTGATGGTAATAAATTATCTGTTTCCCTCTCCATTGGTGTGGCGATGTTCAGTGGGCATCCTGATTATGAACGATTGATCCAGTCAGCTGATGAGGCGCTTTACCGGGCTAAATCACTTGGACGAAACAGGGTTGAATTATGGGAACCCAAAAAGGATACTCATGAATAAAAGAATATACAGAATTCGAGTTAGACATAAGCACTGATGTCCGGAACCGGGGTTATGTATGAAACCAGTCAATATTCTGAAGGATGCAGGCCATATTTTATTTCCTGCTCTTGAACAAACCATCATTGCTGCTGTGCTGGTTGATGAGAAAAACAGAGTTGTTTTTTTTAATCAGGCAGCTGAAAAACTCTGGGGGTGGGTTCGTGATGAGGTTATTGGACAGAATATGAGGATCCTGTTACCTCAGCAGTTACAACATAATCACAGAGACTGGGTGCAGCGTCATCGCGATGGTAATGAATCCCGTGTTGTTGGCATGAACAGGGAATTACAACTGGAGCGTAAAGACGGTGAAAAAGTATGGACTGTGTTTTCCCTTTCAAAAGTAGATGTTGATAACCGTATCTATTACATGGTAATGGCCAGGGATGTCAGTGATGAGGTTGCCCGTCGGGAGCATAATCACCTGTTGTTGCTGGCGGTTAATCATACACTCCATCCTATTATTGTGCTTGGTTCTCAACATCAGATACTTCAGGTCAATAAAGCATTTAGCATACTTACAGGCCTTTCTGTCCAAGATGTAGTAGGGAAAAAAACAGATGTACTTTTACCTGAGCAGAAGAAATACAAAAATATTAAAGATCGCATAATCCGGTTATTGCAACAGGATGACTGGTTTCAGGATGATATGCCAGTACGTTGTGCTGATGGTTCAGTTGTGTGGTTTTCAGTTCAGGTTGATCCAGTACTTGATAGTGGCGGACGGTTACGCAACCTGGTGTTAGCACTGACTGACATAACTAGGGAACGCGAGATCCGAGAATATGAAAAGGATATCCTGGCAATTCTGATCAGCAGTTTGTCACTGATGGAAACAGGGGATGCAATTTGTCGTCGTATCGAGTCCCTTATCCCTGAGTGCAGCGCATTGTTGTATTATTACTCAGGTGGACAATTGCTTTTGTGGGGAGAGTCTGCCTCATCTAATGGCCGGAATGTATCTAAGGGGACCCAGAAACAAAGACGGAAAGCCTGGACTCTTCGTTCACATAACAATCAGTTGATGGGAAAGCTGGTGCTGAGCTTTAGCAATAATACGCAATCCGATTTATACACCACAAGGATTGCGGATATTAGTGTGCATCTGTGTGTGCTCGCACTGGAACAGGAAGAAAAGCGGCAACAGATAGAGCGTCTGATACAGACCGATCCACTTACAGGATTACCAAATCGAAGCCGCCTGAATCATTATCTCGATCGTTTATTCGAAAATGCACCAGTTAAGGAGCTCTCTGCCTTTAGCCTTTCTATAGATAATTTCAATGAAATCAATGACAATCTAGGATACGCAGCAGCTGACCAGTTGCTGCTATTGATGGCTATTCGTTTGCAGTCAATTCTGGAACCCGGATATTTCCTGAGCAGAACCGAAGGGATACAGTTCATTCTAGTTGTGCCTGAATGTGGTATCACTATGTCCTCACAAATTGCCCTGGAACTGGGGCGGGCAACGGCCAAACCCACTGTGTTGGAGGGGCATACTTTCAGTTTCACGTTGAGTATTGGGATCAGCCATTATCCCGACTGTGCACGGGAAGAGTTGTTCTCCGGGGCAAAGATAGCTATGGAACATATCAGGAGCAACGGAGGAAATAGCTGGCTGTTCTTCAATCATGAAACTGATCGTATGGTCAAAGAACGGCTTCTTATGAAACGTGCTCTGAGAGAGGCGATTGAAGGAAATGAGCTAAGGCTGGAGTATCAGCCACAGATATGTGCTGAGAATAATACTGTTTATGGTCTTGAAGCGCTGGCTCGCTGGTATTCTTCTTCCTATGGCGCAGTGCCGCCCTATAAGTTTATTACCCTGGCAGAAGAAACAGGGGACATTAAGAATCTTGGTGAGTGGGCTATCAGGGAAGCCTGTAGACAAATGGCTGAATGGAGACGGAATGATGTCAGCATCGGCTCAGTGTCTGTCAACTTGTCGGCAATCAATTTCCATTGCCCATACTTGCCTTCTATCATTGCCGGGCTACTGAGAGAATATCATCTCCCGGGTAAGATGTTGACAATTGAAATAACAGAAAGCGCAATGCTTGAGTTTGATGGTGACGTTCTTAAACGAATCCAGGAAATACGCGACATGGACGTGGGACTGGCTATTGATGATTTTGGTACCGGTTATTCCAGCCTTTCGCGTCTTGCAGGACTGCCGGTTACAGAGTTGAAGATCGATAAAAGTTTTATCGACAGGTTTCTGAAAGACGAGAAGGTAGCAGTCCTTGTGAAAGCCATCACCGGTATTGGAAGAAGCATGGGGATGTCTGTAGTCGCTGAGGGGGTGGAGACGAAAGAGCAATTTGAGTTGCTGAAAAATAATAGTGCTTCAGGAATGGTCATCCAGGGGTATTATTACTCCCGCCCCTTAGCTGCAAGGGATGTGGCTGACTGGCTTAGACGGCATACTGAAACTGATTAATGCATTGCTTCCTTAAACAATATCCATAAGCACAGAACTTTAAATAGAATCTGTGCTTGATACCTGCTACAGCAAAATTTATTATCTTTCCATTATTGTTACAAGCAGGGTAAATAACTATTGAGTATTCATTTACTTTTCGCAAAAGAATCTTGGAGTGCCGGCAATTAAGAATAGATATCCATCATTTTTCTGCCTGGAAATTGTGTAAGTAATCTTGCTATTTGCTGTTGAGTAGAATTCCGGAAAGGTCCGCTGAATATCATCCTGATTAATGCTTTCGCCTTTTATCGTTCTGACTTCAGTCGAACTTAGTATAAAATTGTCCTCATTCTTTTTATACGTAAAGTGTATATTCCTGTTTATAAAACCCTTGTTCATACCATCGAGAAGTTGCACTCCCTCAATATGAACAACACCAGATGAATCAAACGTGTCAAATGTAAAACTTAACGTAAGATGTTGTGCTATTTTCCCCTGAAGATAAACCATTCTGGCAACGCAATTGACATAGCTTTCTTCTTTTTTGTTGTGAATGATATAGGTGAGCCAAAAAACCAAAAGAATGGTAATTATTAGCAATGAAATTGTTATTGCTTCTTTGTTTTTAATCATTGTTGTTAACCTCGCGATAAAATATTGAAACGCAACTGATTTTTTTATGCTGGATTGACTTGTTGCATCCAATGATAGATAAGGATGGCGTATATTTATAGGATGTAATATAAACCCATGGGAACGTATTACATTTTAGTATAACTCCTGTAGAGCCCAACTCACTCTCCCAGTTGATGTCAGCGGTGTTAGTGTTGTGATAAAAAATGCATCCGTCTTTTTTTTCTGCGAGTTCATAACTGGCAAAAAAATTATTTTCTGTATCACTTTGAACATAGTAAATATAGAGAGTCAAACTTAAGGCAAGAATGATTAATAATAAAGGAATCAGAGGGTTTCTTTTTGATTTGATAGTGTTTTCCCCGCCAGGGGTAGCCTTTGATGAGGTAAATACAGTCTGGTCGGCAATATCCTTCGACGTCATTTCTCTTATGCTAATTTCAGGAGGGATCTGAAATCCTTTTTTGGGTACTGTGACAATAATATTGTCATTTTGAGATAACGTTTTTAAACCACGGCGTATTGACGCAATATTCTGGTATAGTGTATTGGGTGGGACAAATATACCCTCTTCTTCCCAGACGGCTTTGTAAATTTCATTTTGCGGTACGATTTCAGGTGCTTTTTGTAATAAAAACAAAAAACAACGTGACGCAGGTGATGTAAGACTATAGTTAACAAGTTGGTCGGTGTACAATACAAGAAGGTTGTCTTCTGGCCAGAATTCAATTTTGTTGTTTATAAGATAACCTTTTGTCATGATGTCACCAGGCAAGGATTTATTGGGTTTTTATATTCAATATAGCAGGATTTATATGATGTGTTTTAGTGCAAAATGATAGCCTAACAAGTATAGTATATCAGTAGTTCAGGCAAAGAGAAGTGATACATGCGTAATTTATTGATATAAATTTAGTTTGTCTTGTGGCGATGAAGTAAAAAATATTTAATATTAATTGGTTACAACAACATAAGCAACTTGGTAATTGCATGTTAAATGCTATTGATTTCTATGAGTGATCATTTTTTTTATCATCCATGCATTTATTAGCACTCTTTATGTCCAGTGATACATCAGGCTTCATTCGAAGATAGCTGACTTCGGTGTCTTAAGTCTTGCACAAACCGCCAATTATCGTATCAGAAATCCATGTCGCATAAAGCACTTTTGTCTGCTGAATTTTAGATTAGTTATAGAGATGTTTTTAATGTAGGTTAAGTGAGTTTTTTATGTGTGATTTTATTGCACATCATCGTTTAGAGAATTCGTTTTTATTATTTTATATACAAAACAACTTGCTCATATTTACTTTTCCTGTTTTTTAAAGGTTAATTGTATTTGAGTGGGGATATACTGTAAGTGAATTTAAAATGAGTATGCATAAAAACCATATGGAGTAAGTCGTCGAGGATGTGAGGGTGTCTGAATTCTTTTGACACATGATAAACGTACAATAAAAGTGTATGGAAGAGCTGTCGTTTCTCTCTTTGGTTACAAGAACTCTTTTATCCGCTGTAGCCTGAATGCATTCTGTTAATAAATTGTTAGCGACAATTGCTTACACGGACGGTTCCGTGAAAAGAATAGGTTATGTTTATCACCAATAGTTCATCTGAAGCATATAAAGTAAACTATCGCTGAAACCTGCTGAGCGTCACGATACTGGCTCCTCATACTTCCCTGTGGGCTTGCCTGGCCTGAACTTTACCCGTGAATTTTGTATCAGCCGCCTACATCGCATTGCTGCTCGATATCCCATACATCGCAGCGGCTCTTGCACTAGTCATAGATGCATTCAGGCTTGTGCCTGGGCGGTCTGATCTGCTTGAACGGTTTTAATCTGCTAGATACTGTTGTGAATGTGGCAGTTGAAGTTTGATATGAAACCCACTGGTGTTGTCATTCAGAACGCGAGAAAAGAAGCGAACAACAGGCCTGCAATTGCTGGTGTCATGGATAAAAGGTAGCTTTGTTGGACCGTTTTTCGACGTGTGCCTTATATATACAGATCGTCAGTAATTCGTTAACTCCTTCTAAAACCACCGACGTTCTGTCTGAGGATCTGACAGGATTTTATTGAGGGAGAATTTGGTCCGTACGCTTTTATCCATGCATAAATACTGTGGGATGAGACATAAAGGGGAGGGTCTCTCTGGAAACGGAATAGTCATGCCCACCAATCCGTTTGAACAATTCAATTTTAAAATTGAAGCGCTTATTGGTGCCTCTTTTTTAAGATATCTTAAATGACTCAGAGTCCTCTGTGAAACTCGTGATGATTCGTTTCTGTTAAATTAACTCATATGCAAGTGGTTTTTTCTTATTGACTTCTGGTTGTATATGTAGATTGATCCTGGCATAGAAAGAAGAAAAAAGATGTATTATTGCATTATTGCATTATTGCATTTGTATGGAAATTTATTTATAAGGGCTTGAAAGTATGGGAACCAATATAATTACATTAGTCATTTACAATGATACTCAAGCGAAGAGTCGAATGCTTTCTGCCAGTAGTGATCGTGCTATTAAGGTTAAACCAACCTCTGGTAATAAGTATTTGTTAAAGAATGTCAATGATGATTTTGCACCAGAAAATATTACACTTAAGCGCGTTGGAAAAGCGTTGCATGTTATTCAGGAAGGGGATACTCAACCAAGCATTATTATCGAGGATTACTTTGATGGTGATCCTAATAATCAGGTGCTGCTGGGCATGGCGGAAGATGGTCAGTTGTATGCCTACGTCCCCTTATCCGGAGAAGGTTACGACACCGGCTATCTGATTGCTGATGGCAATCTGTCACCAGTTGCCCTGGGCGGTGAGCCTATGGGCCCCGGTAGCGGTATCTTTTCTGCTCCCGGTGATGATGACGACTCCTTATTTGGCTTGCTGGGCTTCTTGGCAACTGCTACCTCGATGGGTATCGGTGCTGCCATTGCCATGAACGATGATGACAACAGAGATAATGGCGACCATGTTGCACCCGACAAACCAGCCATTGGTGACACCGTCGATGACGTCGGCTCTATCAAAGGCCCTCTGAAGAGCGGCGATGTCACCGATGACAGCGCGCCAACCCTGAGTGGTCGCGGCGAGCCCGGTGATACTATTCATATTTACGACAACGGCAAAGAGATCGGCTCGGTTAAAGTCGGTGATGATGGCAAGTGGACCTACACGCCAGAGAAACCGCTGGATGACGGTAAACACGACCTCACCGTCGCGGAAGAAGATCCCTCCGGCAACATTAGTCCCCCTTCTGATCCCATCGTGATTACCGTTGACACTGTTCCACCAAACGCACCCACCCTTCAACACGTGATTGATAAGGTGGGTGCTGTCGTTGGTGAAGTTAACCAGAATGGCTGGACCGACGATACCCGCCCGGAAATGAGCGGTACCGGTGAACCGGGCGCCACCATCACCATTTACGATAACGGCAAAGCTATCGGTCAGACCGAAGTGAACGCCGATGGTCGCTGGTATTTCAAACCGACCGCAGACCTGGCGGATGGCAACCATGACATCACCGTCACCCAGACGGACAAAGCCGGTAACGTCAGCGATCCTTCCCCGATTCGTGACTTTAACGTCATTACTGGCGCACCTGAAAAACCTGAGCAGCCAGATGTTCTTGATAATACCGGCCCGAAGACAGGCCCGCTGGATTCAGGCGATGTGACTGACGAGACTAAACCGACCTTTAACGGTGAAGGTACGCCAGGTAACGTCATCATCATCAAAGATAACGATGAAGTGATTGGTTCTACCATCGTTGACGACGATGGTAAGTGGACCTTCACGCCGACTGACGATCTGGACGAAGGCGAGCATGAACTGGAAGTCAGTGAGCAGGATAAAGCGGGCAACATCAGCGATCCTTCTGACCCGATTCAGATTGTGGTAGATACCACGCCACCGGCAAAACCTGACGTAGCGAATGCGCTGGATGATAACGATCCGATCACTGGTAAGATTCAGGACGGTGGCGTCACTGACGATTCCAGACCGACCTTCAGCGGCGGCGGCGAACCGGGTGATACCATCACCATTTATGACGGCGATGAAATCCTGGGCACCACTGTTATTGACGATGACGGTAAGTGGTCATTCACTCCGGGCGAACCGCTGGACGATGGCGACCACAGCATTACAGTGACCCAAACCGACCTGGCAGGAAATACCAGCGAACCTTCTGATTCGCTGGATTTTGGCGTTGATACGACTCCGCCAGAAGCAGGCGAAGATGTACTGAAAATTACAGGGGTTGCAGATAACGTTGGCGATCAGCAGGGTAATGTGGCCAGCGGTGAAATCACCGATGACAGCCAGCCTGCGATCACCGGTATTGGTGAAGCGGGTAATACCGTATTTGTTTACAGTACCGACGCAGCAGGGAAACACCTGATTGGCTCGGCGGTGGTTGACAGCACCGGTAACTGGAGTATGACCCCGGATGCACCGCTGCTGGAAGGGCTGAACGGCCTGACCCTGGAAACCCAGGATCCGGCGGGCAACCGCATTGCCGGTGAAGCGCCGTCCTATGACATCACCCTGCTGATCCCGACCGGCACCGAGCCGGCGATCACCAGCGTGGTGGATAACAGTGAACCGCATACCGGCGCGCTGCAGAAAGGCGAAGCCACCAACGACAACACCCCGACCCTGAACGGTAGCGCTGCACCGGGCGACATCGTCACCATTAAAGACGGCAGCACGGTACTCGGCTCGGTCACCGCTGACAGCAACGGCAAGTGGACCTTCACGCCGGACACGGCGCTGGCAGATGGCAACCACAGTTTTGCCGTCACCGCCACCGATCCGGCAGGCAACCACAAGGGCAGCGGCAGCTTCCCGATCGTTATCGACACCGGCGCACCGGCTGCCAGTGACGTGGCAGCGAACGACGACGTGGGCGATGTCACCGGTACCGTGAATGACGGCGACACCAC
>NZ_LIFX01000011.1 GCF_001297775.1 Trabulsiella odontotermitis
GCCTCGCTGATTAACACCGGGACCCTGGAGTTCACCGCCGCACAGAGCAGCAAGCCACTGCGGTTCAACGGCAATGCCCAGGTGATTAACGCCGGAACCATGAATGTCACCGGGGTGGCTGACGGTATTGTGTCAGAAGGCTCAGCCACTGATGCCTTCTTCTGGAACCAGCAGGGCGCCACGCTCAACTTCAGCGGCAACAACGGCTGGGGCGTCAAAATGGGGGGCAGCGGCTACTCAGCGCAGAACGACGGCACCATTAACATCAGCGGCAACAAATCCGTGGCGATGTACGTGGGCGGCAGTAACCAGGCAGTCAACAACGGCACCATTAACCTCGGCACCGAGGGCGGCAGTGACTCCGGGCTTATCGGTATGCAGCTGGGGGCTGACGCCACCGAAGACGCGGTGATTGAGAACAACGGCACCATCAATATTTATGCCGACAACTCGTATGCCTTCAGCAAGGCCGGTGCGAACGGCCATGTGGTCAACAACGGCACCGTGTATATCGCTGATGATGTCACCGGCTCCGGCCTGATTGCCCAGGACTCCGCCACCATCGAAGGGCTGAACGGCAATGACGGCAACGCCAGCGAAGTGCACTACTACAGCCACGACAACAGCAACAGCCTGAACGGTTACGTGGTCGGCACCAACGCTGACGGCAGTGCCGGGCAACTGATGGTCAGCAATGCCAGCATGGACGGCGTCAGCGTCAACACCGGTTTCACCTCCGGCACGTCGGCCACCACCATGACTTTCGACAACGTGGTGCAGGGCAGCAACCTGACCGACGCGGACGCCATCACCTCCACCTCGGTGGTGTGGAACGCGCAGGGCAGCACTGATGCCCAGGGCAACGTGGACGTCACCATGACCAAAAACGCCTATGCCGATGTGGCAACCGACAGTTCGGTCAGCAGCGTGGCGACCGCGCTGGACGCGGGTTACACCAGCAATGAACTGTACAGCAGCCTCAACGTCGGCAGCACCGCAGAGCTCAACAGCGCCCTGAAACAGGTGAGCGGCAGCCAGGCAACGAACGTGTTCCGTGAAGCACGGATGCTGGGCAACCGCTTTGACATGCTGGCCGACGCGGCACCGCAGGTGAGCAGCGGTCTGGCATTCAACGTGGTGGCGAAAGGCGACCCGCGTGCCGAACTCGGTAAAAACACCGACTACGACATGATGGCCCTGCGTCAGAAACTCGCCCTCACGGACAGCCAGAACCTGACGATGGAGTACGGTATCGCGCGCCTTGATGGCAGCGGCAGCCAGAGTGCCGGTAACAACGGCATCACCGGCGGCTACAGCCAGTTCTTCGGTCTGAAGCATCAGATGGCGTTTGACAACGGCCTGAGCTGGAACAACGCCCTGCGTTATGACGTGCATAACCTCGACAGCAACCGCTCTGTTTCCTACGGCGACACCAACAAGACCGCTGACAGCAGCGCGAAACAGCAGTATCTGGAGTTCCGCAGCGAAGGGGCGAAGACGTTTGAACTGAGCGAGGCGCTGACCGTCACCCCGTATGCGGGTGTCAAACTGCGCCATACGCTGGAAGACGGTTATCAGGAGCGTAACGCCGGAGACTTCAACCTGAACATGAACAGCGGCAGTGAAACGGCGGTGGACAGTATCGTCGGGATGAAGCTGGATTATGCCGGGAAAGATGGCTGGGGAGCGAGCGCCACCCTGGAAGGCGGCCCGAACCTGAGCTATTCGAAGAGCCAGCGCAGTGCGACACTGGCGGGTGCCGGAAGCCAGCGCTTTGCGGTGGACGACGGCCAGAGCGGCGGCGGCGTTAACAGTCTCGCGACGGTGGGCGTGAAGTACAGCGGCGAAAGCAGTGCCCTGCAGCTTGACGCGTTCCACTGGAAGGAGGACGGCATCAGCGATAAGGGGATGATGCTGAATTATAAGAAGATGTTTTAATGTAGTCATCCCGGTGGCAGGGAGCTTGCCGGGTAATTTCCTTTCTGAACCGGGTACACCTTCGTGGGTGCCCGGTTTTTTTTATTTCTGATCACAAAAAGCGCGCTTTTCATTTGCCCGAATTCTCATCACGTTTAATATGACTAGTCATTAAATTTTAAATGACTAGTCATATTAAGAGGTGCGAGAGATGAATCGACTGCCAGCCAATTTTTTGTGGGGAAACTCGGTATCCAGTATGCAGACAGAAGGTGCATGGAACGAGGGCGGGAAAGGGATGTCGGTGTATGACATACGCGAGCCGCGCGAATTTGCCTCCGACTGGAAAGTCGCCACCGACTCATACCACCGCTACCCGGAAGATTTCGATCTGATGAAAGATCTGGGGATGAACTGCTACCGTTTTCAGATTGCCTGGAGCCGCGTCTGCCCGACGGGTGACGGCGAGTTTAATGACGAAGGCATCGCCTTTTATGATCGCTTTATCAATGATCTCATCGCCCGCGGCATTGAGCCGATGATCTGCCTTTATCACTTCGACATGCCGCTGGCGCTGGCGGAAACCTACAACGGTTTCACCGACCGCCGGGTGATGGAGGCCTTTATTCGCTACGGCCAGAAGATGATCGACTGTTTTGGCGACCGCGTGAAATGGTGGCTGACCTTTAACGAGCAAAACCTCTACCACATGCCGGATGCGTTCCTGATTTCCGGCTATATGCGTGGTGACCGCACGCTGCGCGAGCTGTATCAGATCCAGCATCATGTGATGATGGCGCACGTGCATCTGACCCGTTATCTGCACGAGACCCAACCTGCGGCCTTAATGGGCGGTATGCTGGCGCATCAGCTGGTTTACCCGGCAACCTGCAAACCGCAGGATGTCTTTTGCGCACAACAGTACGACGAATTCACCAACCAGAACCTGCTGCGCGTCTACGCCGGGGAAGGCTACAGCCCGGAAGTGCTGGCGGTGGTGGAACGTGAAGGGTTTACCGATATTTATCAACCTGCCGATCTGGCGCTGCTCACCACCACGAAATGCGACTATCTGGCGTTCAGCTACTACGCCAGCCGCACGCTCGACAGCGACGCAATCCCGGCGGGAACGGCAGTAAATAATTATCTGACTTATGGCATGAAAGATAACCCGTTCCTGAAAGCCACCGAATGGAACTGGCAGATTGATCCGCTGGGCTTTCGCACCATCATCACCCGCTACTACAACGACTGGCGACTGCCGGTATTCCCGATTGAAAACGGTATTGGCGTGATTGAAGCCTGGGACGGCATAAACCCGGTCGAGGACGACTACCGCATTGATTATCATCGCGATCATATCAACGCCATGAAAGCGGCGATTTTTGAGGACGGCGCTGAGGTGATTGGCTATCTTGGCTGGGGACTGATTGATATCCTCAGTTCGCAGGGTGACATGCGCAAACGCTACGGCGTGGTGTATGTGAACCGCGATAATCATGATCTTAAAGATCTCAAACGCGTGCCGAAGAAAAGCTATGCCTGGCTGAAGCGGGCCATTCACAGCAACGGCGAAGAGATATAACGATGACCGCCAGATACCTCGCCATCGCGCGGGAAATTAAACAGCGCATTGACAGCCAGCAGTATGCGGCGAATGCGCCATTGCCGGACCAGCACGCGCTGGCGGCGGAGTTTGGCACCAGCCGGATGACCATCCAGCAGGCGATGCGCCAGCTGATTGTCGAAGGACTGATCTATACCCGCCAGGGGCAGGGAACGTTTATCCGCAAAAATTACAATCAGCTGTCGCAGTGGGAGCTGGCAGGGAGCGACTACTTTGGCGCGACCAAAACCTGGGAACATGTCGGCCCGGTGGAAAGTCAGGTACTCCGCTTTGAACTGCGTTTCCCCAGTGAAATCGAGCAGAGTTCGCTGCTGATTGATGCCGACGCGTCAGTGTACGACTTTGCCCGCCTGCGGTTACTGAAGGGGGAGCCGGTGTCGCTCGATGAAACCGTTATGCCGGTGTCACTGGTACCGGGTCTGAATAAATCGCATCTGGAAAGTTCGGTTTTTCGCTACATTCAGGAGACGTTAGGGTTGAAGCTGATGGGCTCCCGGCGGGTGGTGCGGGCGCTCAAACCTGATGAACTGGACCGGCAGTATCTGCATTGCGACATGACCGATCCGGTGCTGGAAGTGGAACAGGTTATCTATCTTGAGGACGGTACGCCGCTGGAGTATGCCCGGTGTCATTATCGCTACGACCACGGCGCCATGGTTATCGTGAATAACGGATAATAAAAAAGGCGGATGTGATAATCCGCCTTTTTTGCTGTGTCGGGTAATTAGTTCAGACGAACCGGCATCCCGGAGCGCGCCTGAATTGACTGGTTCAGTACGTTCTGATCAACGTCAGACTGACCCGTCACCTGCTGTACCGATTTGTTCAGCGTGATCGGCACAATTTCGCCGTCTTCGAACTGGGCTTCGGTGGTGGACAATGGGTTGTGAACTTCGATGTAACGGCTGCCATCCGGTTCGGTGGTGGCTTTTACTGGCTCATCAATAAACTGAACACGGGTGCCGACCGGCACGTTCTGGAACAGGAACTTGATGTCGTCGTTACGCAGACGTACGCAGCCGTGGCTCACGCGCAGACCGATACCAAAGTTGGCGTTGGTGCCGTGGATGGCATACAGACGACCGATGTACAGCGCGTACAGGCCCATCGGGTTATCCGGGCCCGCCGGAACAACGGCAGGCAGCGGCTCACCGGCAGCACGGTATTCTGCGTGCATCTTCGCGGTTGGGGTCCAGGTCGGGCCCGCTTTCTTACGCTCTACCTTGGTGGTCCAGTTGATCGGCGTATCTTTGCCTAACTGGCCGATACCAATCGGCAGCACGATAACGGTGTTGGTGCCTTTCGGGTAGTAGTACAGACGCATTTCGGCGCTGTTGATCACGATACCTTCATGCACGGTGTCCGGCAGGATCAGCTGTTGCGGAACGTTCAGTACCGTACCGGCTTTTGGCAGGAAGGTGTCGACGCCCGGGTTGGCTTCCAGCATGTTAGACAGGCCCATCTGGTATTCCGCGGCGAAATACTCCAGCGGCTGGCTGTTGCCTTCCGGCACAGTGATGACCTGGTTTTGCCCTACCAGACGGCTGCCGTCGGTAGGAAGGGGATACGTCACCGCGGACGCGCTATTACAAAAGCCTGCAACGGCCAGAGCAGCCGCAAAAACTGTCGATAATTTCATATTCATGTTGTGCGAAATAGTTTGCCACACTGGCGTTGTTAAGAATGAGAACCTCAGATGGGAGCGCATTATATGTGCATTCCCGCAAACAGGGAATTCAGATGTGTACGAAATCAGTATTTTTCATCCTGTTTGCTACTGTAGCCGTTACTGTACAGGCTGGCGACAAATTCGGAACAATGGAAGCGGCAGACAACGAAATGCTTTGTAACCGTGAAAAAAAGGCCAGACAGTGGCATAATTAGCGGTTTGTCACATCTTTCAGGATATCTCCGTGTTAGTCACCAGCAACGTCACCATGCAGTTTGGCAGTAAGCCGCTGTTCGAAAATATCTCCGTCAAATTTGGCGGCGGCAACCGTTACGGCCTGATTGGCGCCAACGGTAGCGGTAAATCCACCTTTATGAAAATCCTCGGCGGCGATTTAGAACCGACGCTGGGCAACGTGTCGCTCGATCCGAACGAGCGCATCGGTAAGCTGCGTCAGGACCAGTTCGCTTTCGAAAACTTTACCGTGCTCGACACCGTTATCATGGGCCACGCGGAACTGTGGGAAGTGAAACAGGAACGTGACCGCATTTACGCGCTCGCCGAAATGAGCGAAGAAGACGGCTACAAAGTGGCCGATCTGGAAGTGAAATACGGCGAGATGGACGGTTATTCCGCCGAATCCCGCGCCGGTGAACTGCTGCTGGGCGTGGGCATTCCTGTCGAGCAACATTACGGTCCGATGAGCGAAGTGGCGCCAGGCTGGAAACTGCGTGTGCTGCTGGCGCAGGCGCTGTTTGCCAATCCGGATATCCTGCTGCTCGACGAACCGACCAACAACCTGGATATCGACACCATTCGCTGGCTGGAACAGGTGCTGAACGAGCGCGACAGCACCATGATCATCATTTCGCACGACCGTCACTTCCTCAACATGGTCTGCACGCATATGGCGGATCTCGACTACGGCGAGCTGCGGGTTTATCCGGGTAACTACGACGAATACATGACGGCAGCCACCCAGGCGCGTGAACGTCTGCTGGCGGATAATGCCAAGAAGAAAGCGCAGATTGCCGAACTGCAGTCGTTCGTCAGTCGCTTCAGCGCCAACGCCTCGAAATCCCGTCAGGCGACGTCCCGCGCCCGGCAGATCGACAAAATCAAACTGGATGAAGTCAAAGCCTCCAGCCGTCAGAACCCGTTCATCCGTTTCGAGCAGGACAAGAAACTGTTCCGTAACGCGCTGGAAGTGGAAGCGCTCAGCAAAGGTTTTGATAACGGCCCGCTGTTTAAGGGCGTTAATCTGCTGCTGGAAGTGGGCGAGAAGGTCGCGGTGCTCGGCACCAACGGCGTCGGTAAATCCACCCTGCTGAAAACGCTGGTTGGCGTTCTGCCGCCGGATAACGGCACAGTGAAGTGGTCTGAGAACGCGCAGATTGGCTACTACGCGCAGGATCACGAATACGAGTTCGAAAACGACCTGACGGTATTCGACTGGATGAGCCAGTGGAAGCAGGAAGGCGACGACGAGCAGGCGGTACGCAGCATTCTGGGGCGTCTGTTATTCAGCCAGGACGACATCAAAAAGCCAGCGAAAGTGCTTTCCGGTGGCGAAAAAGGCCGCATGCTGTTCGGTAAGCTGATGATGGAAAAACCGAATATCCTGGTGATGGACGAACCGACCAACCACCTGGACATGGAATCGATCGAATCGCTGAACATGGCGCTGGAACTTTACCAGGGCACGCTGATCTTCGTTTCACACGACCGCGAGTTTGTTTCCTCGCTGGCGACCCGGGTGATCGAAATTACCCCGCAGCGCGTGGTGGATTTCAGCGGGAATTACGAAGATTATCTGCGTAGTAAAGGGATAGACGGGTAGAAAAAATGCCGGGTGGCGGCTTCGCCTTACCCGGCCTACCAGTCTGAACTGTAGGCCCGGTAAGCGTAGCGCCACCGGGCAATGACTTAAAACACCCACTCACTTCCTTCAACGCCGTCAATCAGCAACTTACGTTTCTCCCCCTCCGGTAACGTCACCTTCAGCGTTTTCCATGCCGGAATGTAATCCCCGCGGGTGGCGCCCACGCCTTTCAGCGGGAACAGGCGCAGTTCTCGACGATCCTCCTTCGCGGCATTCACATAGGTGATGCGTTCGCTGAGCGGCAGACCCGCCCCGGCGCGAACCAGCAGCGGCAGTTTTTCCAGCGGTACACGTCCCGCGCGATGAACTGGGGACGGAAGCGGTACATATGCTCCAGCAGCGGTTGATCCGCCCTGATACGCCGGTGGGAACATTGTTGCTCAACGGCACGCTGGCCGTGCGGGAATCAGTACGGCGGGTACGCCAGGGCAGCAGGCGTACCCCCGTTTCACGGGAAGGGCTGTACGATGATTAAGGCGCCATGCCCAACGCGCGTTTACCGTGAATGTTGAGATCAGCCAGCGTGAAGCGATCCTGCCATTCGACCTCGTAATCTTCGCGCGGGAAATCCCCCGGTGACGTGCCGTGCTCCAGGGCAGCTTTCACTTTCTGCGCATAGGCGAGGTTTTTTTCGCACAGTGGGGCGGCGGGGATATACATCACGTTGCCCCAGCCCTGCTGATTTTCCACCGGCGCGACAGAATGAATCACATCGCAATGCCACCACACGGAATCGCCTGCCTCCAGCGCCGGAATCGAGGTCAGCGCGCGGATCAACAGCGGGTGCCACTTCTCTGATACCGGCAGCACTTTTCCTGGCGCCACGCCGCACAGTTCATCGTCTGGCACATCGTCCAGCAGCGGGCGCAGCAGAACGTACGCCATCGCTTCCGGGATCGGCACCACATGCAACAACCCCTGATGCGGGATCATATCCGACAGCGCCGTCCAGCCCTGGAAGGTGCGGAATACCGAGCATTTGGTGGTGTTATCGACAGTGTATTCTTCCACCTCAGTGCGGTGTGCCGCATTCCACGGATCGTAGTTGTCGATGTCCCCGCGGAACACACTGGCGAATGCCTGTTGGTAAGCCGGTAGCAGCCAGTGCTCCAGCGCGCCGGAATCGGTATGCGCGCCGAGACCTTTCGACGTGGTGCCTGGCGGTCGACGGCGAATGCGGTCAGGGTAAATCACGCTGACGTCCGGGTTAAACCACGTCTTACCGTCTGTTTCAAACGTCCACAGCCGGTTCAGGAACGACTGCACGGTGGCCATTTCATCGCTCTGGCGTGCCTGCATTTGCGCCTGCGACCAGTAAATCGGATAGATTTCCGGGCGCGAGGCGTCAAGTGATCCAAAAAAGGTATCGCCCGGACCTTTGTACTGTTCGTCGAAATGGTTGCGGTCGAGATATTCCAGCATTGAGCGATCCCAGCCCAGCGCCTGCTCGCGCGGGAAATGGCCTTTGATCACTGCGCAGCCGCGGCGTTTGACGGCCTCGCGCTCCGCATCGCTCACCTCACCGGCGGCGAGACGACGATAATCGATGACCGGCCAGACCGGATCCCCTTTTACTTTCAGCGCCTCGATCTCTGCCACGCGTGCTTCGATTCGCGCCGATAATGCGGCGAACACCTGCTGAACGTCGCCCATTTGCTCGCGCAGCACTTTCTTCATCTGCCGGATCGCCGCTTTGTGATCGGCAGGGAGCGTATCGTGGGTAAAGGTAAGCGTCATGATGACCTCTCATTCTTTCATTCGAAAGTGATTTAACTTACAGATGGTACTTTAGGTTATAAATAAGTTAATGCAAGTTAAATAACTTGCTACAGAGTGAAAGTGAGAGGGGGAGAACAAAAAAACCGGAGCAGGGCGCTCCGGTGGGGGATCAGTGGTCGAACGGCGAGGCGTTGTCCAGCACGGCCTGAATCACATTCAGCGCACCGTCGTGATTGTTGTCGTCGGTACGGTAGCGGGCAATGTCTTTAATACTCTGCCCGGCGTTGTCCATGGCAAACGAATATTGCGCCATCGCCAGCATTTCCGCGTCGTTGCCGCTGTCGCCAATCGTCACGCAGTTTTGCGGCGACAGTTTCCAGCGTTTCAGCAGGCGGCTGATACCGTTGGCTTTGTGCAGGCCAGGGATGATCAAATCGACAAAACCGAATCCGCTGGTCACCGGCTTCATAATGCCGTCGAGAGAGACGTGGAGTTTATCCACCAGTTGCGGGATATCGCTGTCCGGCAGGTTGAGCGAAAACTTGAACAACTTGTCGTTGATCTCACGATAGTCGGCGACGCGCTTCAGGCGGTGGTAGTGTTTCGCCATCAGGGCCACGAAATCATCGGGCGCTTTGTCACTGACGTACGCGCTCTCCAGACCGCAGGCGACAAAATTCAGTTGCTCATCTTTCAGCAGTTCACCAATGACAATCTGCGACTCATGCTGCGTCAGCTCGCCATGAAACAGTTCCTCGCCATGGGCATAGACCAGCGCGCCATTCTCCGCGACGAACGACATTTCATCTTTCAACTCGGGAAAGAAGGAGATCAACTGGTAGTACTGGTTACCGCTGGCGACGACAAATTCGATATCACGCGCTTTCAGCGCCCGGAACTGCGCCTGAAAACGTTCACGATCGTATGTTTTGGAATCATTGAGAAAAGTCCCGTCCATATCAGTGACGATTACTTTTACAGTCATACCTGTGCTCCTGGGGTAACTGCGACCAGAAGCATTCTAATGATAATGTGAGATAAACCACAAATTTATTTCAAATGAAAGGAAATGCCGGGTAGCGGCAGTGCCACCCGGCAGGTTCTTACAATGTGTGTTCGGTACGGGCGATGATATCGTCCTGCGCATCCGGCGACAGGGCGGTAAAGAACGCCGAGTAACCCGCGACACGCACCACCAGATCACGATACTGATCCGGATGTTTTTTTGCATCCAGCAGCGTTTCGCGCGACACGATGTTGTACTGAATGTGCCAGCCTTTATGCGCCTCAAAGAAGGTGCGCAGCAGGATCATCAGTTTCTGTCGATCGCTGTCGTTATCCAGCGTCGCCGGGTTCAGTTTCTGGTTGAGCAGCACGCCACCGAGAATTGAACCGGTCTGCAGTTTACCGACGGAACCGATAACCGCTGTCGGGCCGAGGTGGTCGGTACCGGAAGCCGGGCTTGCGCCTTCCGCCAGCGGCGTTCTGGCTTTGCGTCCGTCCGGGGTTGCCATCGTTGCTGCGCCAAATGGCACGTTAGCGGAAATTGACGATGTCCCGGCGTAGTAGTTGCCGCCGATCGGGCCGCGACCGTAGCGCGGGTTATGGTACTGTTTTAACTCGTCGATATAGGTCTGGTAAGCGCGAACCAGCAGGTCATCAACGCTGTCGTCGTCGTTGCCGTACTTCGGCGCGCCGTTAATCAAACGCTGACGCAACTGTTCGTGGGTCAGACCGTCGAAATCATCCGCCAGCGCTTCCGCCAGCTGTTGCTGGCCAATCGCGCCCTGATCGAATACCAGTTTTTTCACCGCCGCCAGGCTGTTGCCGAGGTTGGCGATACCGACCTGCAACCCGGAAACCCAGTCATATTTCGCGCCACCCTGTTTGATGCTCTTCGCACGTTCGATACAGTCATCGACCAGTGCCGAACAGAGAATATCGTGAACGTTTTCTTCGAGCATCGTGTCGACAACGTACTCGATTTCAATCGACTTACGGGTGTAATAGCGAATCTGGCGATCCCAGGCCGTCATCACCTCGTCGAAATCACTGAAGTTGCCTTTCGACAGCGCCAGTTCCTGCGGCAGGAACACTTTGCCGCTGGTGGCGTCGCGGCCACCTTCGAGCGCCGCCAGCATCACGCGGGCGAAGTTAATAAAGCTCATGCCCGTGCAGCGATAGCCCCATTTGCCGCCGACGGCGGTTTCGATGCAGCCGATCGCGGCGTAGTCGTAGGCATCCTGCGGCTCGATGCCAAGTTTGATGAATTCCGGGATCACGATTTCGTCATTGTTGAACGCGGGCATGCCGAAACTGCAGCGGATCACCTGCACGCAGGCATCGAGGAAATCGTTACTCATTCCGGCGTGATAGCGCACGCTGAGGTTCGGCTGCGTGGAGCGCAGACGACCACAGGATTCCAGAATGGCGTATGACAGCGGGTTGACCGCGTCCTGCGGTTTGCCATTCACCAGCGTCTGACCGCCGATGGTGACGTTCTGATACAGCGGGCTACCGGCAGAGGCTTTCGAGTGCGAGCCGGAACGGATCTTGTTCACTTCCAGCAATTTCAGCCAGCAGCTGTGGAACAGCTCAATCGCCTGCTCGCGGGTCAGGGTCTGATTCAGTTCAACATCGCGGCGATACCACGGGTAGAGATACTGGTCCATGCGGCCAAACGATACAGAGTGACCGTTGGATTCGATCTGCAACATCAACTGGATGAACCAGCACAATTGCAGCGCCTGCCAGAAAGTTTCCGGCGGCTGGTGGGCGATGCGGTCGCAGTTTTCCGCTATCGTCAGTAACTCATCGCGACGGCTGGCGCGGATCTCATCGCGCGCCATGTCACGCGCCAGCGCGGCGTAGCGTTCGATATGTGAGCTGACGGCCGCCAGCACAATGTCGATGGCTTTCAGAAACTGCTCGCCGTGGAGGTCATCCAGTACGGTCAGATTCAGGCGTGAACGGCGTTCCGCCACTTTCTCGCGCAGGCCGTCGAGCCCTTTTTCCAGCAGCAGCGGGAAATTCACCGCCAGGTGCGCGTCGCCGGAGGTCATGTTGCCTTCGGCTTTGATGATGCCGGTTTCCAGCAGCGCTTTTTGCTCGTCGGTGAACATGCCGTAGCAGCGATCCTGCACCGTCTGGCCGCGCCACCACGGGCAAATTTCATGCAGTACGCGTTTGTTCTCTTCACTGACCGCAAAGCCAGCGCCGGGGCGGTCAGCCAGATCGTCGATCTCTTTTTCAATCCAGCTGACGGTGTATTCCGGGAAAATCGGCGCGGCACGCACTTCGCTCGCCTGGTTGCCGATGATCAGTTCGTCATGTTTGATCCAGATAGTCCGCTCCGCCAGGTGGTGCGCCAGCGCCAGCGCACGGCGAACCGGGATCGGTTTATCCATGTTCTGCTGGTACATTTCGGTGTAGTGACGAGCGCGCTCGGTACAGACCGGCGGCTTCACGATGTGGACCAGTGCTTTTTTGTGCGCCTGAATGCGGGCGGAGAGCGTGTTGAGTGTCAGAGTGGTCATCGGGTTATCCTCGTAGGGTCGCCGTTAACCCTTTCTGGCGGGCAATGTCTTGCGCAAAGGCCAGTAATTCCGGGTCATCCAGCGGCTTGTCAGGGGCAGAGTAGGGTTGGCCGAGCAGGGTGTATTTATTCATGCCCAGCGTGTGATACGGCAAAAAGTGGATATCGCTGACGTGCAGTTCATCGGCGGCAAAAGCGGTGATAGCGGTAATCGAGGCCTTATCGGCGTTGAAACCGGGGATCAGCGGGACGCGAATGGTCAGCGTTTTCCCGGCAGCGGCGAGGCGTTTGAGGTTATCCAGCACCCGTTTCGCCGAGCCGTCGGTCCAGGCGTTAAATACCGCGTCGTCAACGTGTTTCAGATCCGCCAGAAAGAGATCAACAAACGGCAGCGCCGGTTCGATATATTTCCACGGTACATGCAAACAGGTTTCCACGGCGGTGTGAATACCCTGTTGATGGCTCTGTTTCAGTAGAGCCAGCGCTATTTCCGGGTTCATAAACGGTTCGCCGCCGGAGAGGGTAATGCCGCCGCCGCTGCGATCATAAAACGGTTTATCGCGCAAAACGGTGGACATGATCTCATCAACGTTTTTCGTTTCGCCACACACCGTCAGCGCCTGCGTCGGACAGCAGTTGTCGAGCGCGGTAAGATGGTCTTCGGTCAGTTTTTCGCGGTGGATCAGCAAACCATTCAGCGCGCGCTCAATGACTTCCGGCGCCGCCTGCTGGCAGAGCTGGCAGCCATCGAGGCATAAGCGGGCATCAAATAGCAAGTCGCGGGAGCGCGAGCGGCTCTCCGGATTCTGGCACCAGCGGCATCCGAGCGAGCACCCTTTGAGGAACACCACGGTACGAATACCGGGGCCGTCATGGGTCGAGTAACGCTGAATGTTGAAGATCATACATCACCTTTGAGATTTGCATATGAAAATTAAATTACTTTCGAATGAAAGTTGATTTGACGCAAATCAAAAAGGGGACACATTGCCCGAAGAGACTTTCTTACTCTGTGACGCAGAGAGAACTATGACACGCGGCGGGGGGCGTGACTTACCCGCACACCTCGCAGCCAGGGTTACGCATCAGCTTCATTTCACGGAACTGACAGGTCATCGCGTCATACATCACGATTTTGCCGACAGCGGGCGTACCGTAGTGAGTCAGCAGCTTGATCGCTTCCATCGCCTGCAGGGAGCCAATCACGCCAACGAGCGGCGACATCACGCCCGCTTCCACGCAGGTCAGCGCATTTTCGCCAAACAGGCGGCTCAGGCAGCGGTAGCAGGGTTCTTCAGGTTGATAAGTAAAGACGCTGATCTGGCCTTCCATACGAATCGCCGCGCCCGAGACCAGCGGCGTTTTATGCACAAAGCACCCCGCGTTCAGTTGATTGCGAATGGTGACGTTGTCGGTGCAGTCGAGCACCAGATCATGCTGCGCGATCTGCGCCTGTAGCGCGTCGTCGTCCAGCAGGGCGTTAAGCGTGGTGAACTGCACATGCGGGTTAATCCGCGCCAGCGACGCGCGCGCGGAATCCACTTTCGCCTGGCCGATGGTCGCGTCGCTGTGCAGCGTCTGGCGCTGCAGATTGGAGAGCGATACGGTGTCAAAATCGAGCAGCGTCATGTTACCGACGCCGCTGGCGGCCAGATACTGTGCGGCGGCACAGCCGAGACCGCCCAGCCCGACGACCAGCACCCGCGCGGCTTTCAGCGCTTCCTGACCATCAAAATCGAAACCACGCAGCACAATCTGGCGATTGTAGCGCAGCATCTCCGCATCGCTCAGTTCGACGGCCATCACAACCCTCCCAGCAGATGATTAAAGGGTTCCACCTCAACCCATTCGCCAGCGTCCACATTACCGCGTTCACGTTCGAGCACAATAAAGCAGTTTCCCTGACTGAAGGAGCTGAAAATATGCGAGCCCTGATGCCCGGTAGTGGTGACTTCCGGTTCGCCGTTCGCGTTTACGCTAAGCACGCCGCGCTGAAAATCGAGGCGACCCGGCGTTTTTTTCAGCCGCGTGGTGGTGCGCACGCGCTGACGTGGCGGGAAGGCCGGGGCATGGCTGCCGCTCAGCGCCGCCAGTAACGGCTGCACTAACTGGTAAAAGGTGAGCGCGGCAGAGACCGGGTTGCCCGGCAGGCCGCAGAACCAGCTGCTTTTCAGCTTGCCGAAAGCGAACGGTTTGCCCGGCTTGATCGCCAGTTTCCAGAAGCTGATTTCGCCCAGTTCTTCAAGGATGGCTTTGGTGTAATCCGCTTCGCCCACTGACACGCCGCCGGAGCTTATCACCACGTCAGCCTGGCTGTCGGCCGTGATAAACGTCTGGCGCAACTGCTCAGGATCGTCGCGCACAATGCCGAGGTTAATCACCTCGCAACCAAGCTGCTCCAGCATCAGATGTACCGCCAGGCGGTTGGTGTCATAGATTTGCCCGTCGCCCAGCGGCTGGCCCGGTAACTGCAATTCATCGCCTGTAGAAAACAGCGCCACGCGGATTTTGCGTACGACACTGACCTCCGGGATCCCCAGTGACGACAGTACCGGCAGTTCCGCCACGCTGAGTCTGGTGCCCGCCGGGAACACCGTCGCGCCCATCGCGATATCCTCACCACGATAGCGAATGTTCTGCCCGGCTTTGACTGGCGCTGTAAACCGCACGCCCGCATCGGTGTGTTCGGTCTCTTCCTGCATCACCACCGCATCGCAACCAACAGGCACCGGTGCGCCGGTCATAATGCGAATGCAGGTGCCCGCAGGCCATTCACCCTGCAACGGCTGCCCGGCAAAGGCTTTTCCGGCGACGGGTAACGGCACACCACGTTGCACATCCGCCAGCCTGACCGCATACCCGTCCATCGCGGAGTTATCAAAGCCCGGTACGTCCAGCGGCGACACCACGTCGCTTGCCATCACCCGGCCAAACGCCTGTACCAGCGGCACAGATTCCGACGCGGTGAGCGGCGTGAGGGGGGAAAGCATTTGCGACAGGGCAGTTTCAAGCGGCATCAGTCCGGCGGTAAAATCCATGGGTAACTCCTGCTGAAATTTCGATGGCGTCCATTATGGCAGAAAAGGGCAATGCGCTGTATGCCACATGAGGTGTAGCCTTTACAGCATCGGCAGCGCTTTCTATATTCAAAAAAGAGATAAGCAAGACGACAGTCTAATGATATGTATAGGAAAAGCAGTTCAATTCATCACAAGGCGAAGAAATGAGTAAAGCGGTGATCGCCATTCACGGTGGCGCAGGCGCAATTTCTCGTGGGCAACTTTCTCCGGAGCGGGAGCTGCAGTACGTTGCAGCGCTGTCGGCCATTGTTGAAAAAGGGCAGCAGATGCTGGAGTCGGGTGCCAGCGCGCTGGATGTGGTCACTGAAGCCGTCCGTTTGCTGGAGGAGTGCCCGTTATTTAATGCCGGCACCGGCGCGGTATTTACCTCGGCTGAACAGCACGAAATGGATGCCTGCATTATGGACGGTAATTTGTTGCAGGCGGGCGCGGTGGCGGGGGTAAAACATCTGCGCAACCCGATTCTGGCGGCGCGACTGGTGCTGGAGCGCAGCCCGCATGTGCTGCTGATTGGCGATGGCGCCGAGCAGTTTGCCGCGTCGCAGGGGATGGAACAGGTGGAAAACAGCCTGTTTTCGACCCCGGAACGTTACGAACAGCTTTTACAGGCGCGTGAAGTGGGCGAAACCCGGCTCGACCATGACGTGGCCCCGCTTGATGAACGCAGCAAAATGGGCACTGTTGGTGCCGTGGCGCTCGATGCAATGGGCAATCTGGCGGCGGCTACTTCCACCGGTGGAATGACCAACAAACTGCCGGGCCGCGTGGGCGATACGCCCATTGTCGGCGCCGGATGTTACGCCAATAACGCCAGTGTCGCGGTCTCCTGCACCGGTACCGGTGAAGTGTTTATGCGCACCCTGGCGGCCTACGATATTTCGGCGCTGATGGAGTACGCCGGGCTGAGCCTGCAGGAAGCCTGCGAACGGGTGATCTGCGAAAAATTACCGGCGCTCGGTGGCAGCGGTGGGTTGATCGCTATCGATCGCGAAGGCAACGTTGCGCTGCCCTTCAACAGCGAGGGTATGTATCGCGCGTTTGCGTTTGCCGGTGATGCGCCGAATGTCGGTATCTACAGTGAGTAAGGAGCCAGTTTGCCTCACAGTCGAGAGATAGATCCCAACGATGTGCTGGTGGTCGACAACCTTAATGTCGCGTTTACCCATGAACAGCAACCGGTGCCTGCCGTCCGAAACCTGTCGTTTACGCTCGGGCGCGGCGAGACGCTGGCGATCGTCGGTGAATCCGGCTCGGGCAAATCGGTTACCGCGCTGTCGTTGTTGCGGCTGATAGAACAGGCGGGCGGTGAGATGCACAGCGACCGTCTGCTGTTGCGCCGTCGTAATCAGCGGGTGATTGAACTGGGCGGGCAGAGTGCGGCGCAGATGCGTCACGTGCGTGGTGCCGATATCGCGATGATTTTTCAGGAGCCCATGACCTCGCTCAACCCGGTATTTACCATCGGTGAGCAGATTGCCGAATCGATCCGTTTGCATCAGGGACTCAGCCGCGACAAGGCGATGGCGGAAGCGCGAAAAATGCTCGACCGGGTGCGCATTCCGGAAGCGCAATCGATGCTGTCGCGCTACCCGCATCAGCTTTCCGGCGGCATGCGCCAGCGGGTGATGATCGCCATGGCGCTCTCCTGTCGCCCGGCGGTGCTGATCGCCGATGAACCGACCACGGCGCTTGATGTCACCATCCAGGCGCAGATCTTACAGTTGATCGCCGTGCTGCAAAAAGAGATGGCGATGGGGGTGATTTTTATCACCCACGATATGGGCGTAGTGGCCGATATCGCCGATCGGGTGCTGGTGATGCACGACGGCGAGGCGGTGGAAACGGGCAGCGTGACGCAGATTTTCAGTGCGCCGCAGCACCCGTACACGCAGTCACTGCTGGCTGCCGTACCGCGGCTTGGCGAGATGCGCGGCAGCGATTTGCCGCGACGTTTCCCGCTGGTGGCAGAAGTCACGCCGTTTACCCGTCCTGAACCGGAGCAGGACACGGTAGTGGCCGGTGAGCCCATTTTGCAGGTGCGTGATCTGGTCGCGCGCTTCCCGCTGCGTAGCGGCATTCTCAACCGTGTGACCCGCGAAGTGCATGCGGTGGAAAAAGTCAGTTTTGATTTATGGCCGGGTGAGACGCTGTCACTGGTGGGCGAATCCGGCTGCGGGAAATCGACCACCGGGCGCGCGCTGTTGCGGCTGGTTGAGGCGCAGAGCGGCACCATCACCTTCCAGGGGCAGCGTGTGGATAAGCTCTCTCCCGGCAAACTGCAGGCGCTGCGCCGCGACATCCAGTTCATTTTTCAGGACCCCTACGCGTCGCTCGATCCGCGCCAGACGGTCGGGTATTCGATTATGGAGCCTTTGCTGGTGCATGGTCTGCTGGACGGTGACGCCGCGCGACGCCGTGTCACCTGGCTGCTGGAGCGCGTCGGGCTGAAGGCGGAACATGCCTGGCGCTATCCTCATGAGTTTTCCGGCGGGCAGCGGCAACGTATCTGCATTGCCCGCGCGCTGGCGCTGAACCCGAAAGTGGTGGTGGCCGATGAGTCGGTTTCCGCACTCGACGTTTCCATTCGCGCGCAGATCATCAATCTGTTGCTCGACCTGCAGCGTGAAATGGGCATCGCGTTTTTATTTATTACCCATGATATGGCGGTGGTCGAACGTATCAGCCATCGCGTGGCGGTGATGTACAGGGGGCGGATCGTTGAGATGGGTCCCCGGCGCGCCGTCTTTGAAAACCCGCAACACCCTTACACCCGCAAACTGATGGCCGCCGTTCCGGTGGCCGATCCGGCACATCGTCCTCCGCAGCGCGTGCTGCTGTCGGATGAGATGCCGGGGAACATTTACAAGCGGGGAGAACAGAGCGTCAGCGTACCGCTGCAACAGGTCGCACCGGGCCATTTTGTCGCCCGCGATCCGGCGGCAAACGCCCTGGCGCGTTAATTAAGCAGGGATTATCAGGAGAGTGAGATGACACAACGAATTTCAGGTAAGTGGCTGCTGGCGCTGGGTGTTGTCTCTGCCCTGGCAGCCGCGCCCGCCTTTGCACAGAAAGATGTCGTGGTGGCGGTAGGCTCTAATTTCACCACGTTAGATCCCTACGATGCCAACGACACCCTGTCTCAGGCCGTGGCGAAATCCTTCTATCAGGGGCTGTTTGGCCTTGATAAGGACATGAAACTGCAGAACGTGCTGGCGGAGAGTTATACCGTTTCCGATGATGGTCTGGTCTATACCCTCAAACTCCGTCAGGGGGTGAAGTTTCAGGACGGCACCGACTTTAACGCTGACGCCGTGAAAGCAAACCTCGACCGTGCCAGCGACCCGGCCAACCATCTGAAGCGCTATAACCTGTACAAAAATATCGACAAGACGGAAGTGGTTGATCCCACCACGGTGAAAATCACCCTCAAGTCGCCGTTCTCTGCGTTTATCAATATCCTGGCGCATCCGGCGACGGCGATGATCTCCCCGGCAGCGCTGAAAAAATACGGCAAAGAGATTGGTTTCCACCCGGTGGGGACCGGCCCGTATCAACTGGACACCTGGAACCAGACCGATTTCGTGAAAGTGAAGAAATTCGCCGGTTACTGGCAACAGGGGTTGCCGAAACTCGACACCATCACCTGGCGTCCGGTGGTGGATAACAATACCCGCGCGGCGATGTTGCAGACCGGAGAAGCGCAGTTCGCCTTCCCGATCCCTTATGAGCAGGCGGCGATCCTCGGGAAAAACAGCAAGCTGGAGCTGGTCGCCAGCCCGTCCATCATGCAGCGCTACATCAGCATGAACGTCACGCAGAAGCCGTTCGACAACCCGAAAGTGCGTGAGGCGATCAACTACGCCATTAACCGTCAGGCGCTGGTGAAAGTGGCGTTTGCCGGATACGCCACCCCGGCGACCGGCATCGTGCCGCCGTCGATTGCTTACGCTCAGCATTATCAGCCATGGCCGTACGATCCAGCTAAAGCAAAAGCACTGCTGAAGGAAGCCGGATATCCTGACGGTTTCAGCACCACGCTGTGGTCGTCGCACAATCACAGCACGGCGCAGAAGGTGTTGCAGTTTACCCAGCAGCAACTGGCGCAAGTCGGTATCAAAGCGCAGGTGACAGCGATGGACGCCGGGCAGCGCGCGGCGGAAGTGGAAGGCAAAGGGCAGAAAGAGAGCGGAGTGAGGATGTTCTACACCGGCTGGTCGGCCTCGACCGGTGAAGCCGACTGGGCGCTGTCACCGCTGTTCGCCTCGCAGAACTGGCCGCCGACGCTGTTCAACACCGCGTTTTACAGCAACAAGCAGGTGGACAGCGATCTGACCGACGCGCTGAAAACCAACGACGCGAAAGAGAAAGCCCGTCTGTACAAAGACGCGCAGGATATCGTCTGGAAAGAGTCGCCGTGGGTGCCGCTGGTGGTCGAAAAACTGGTCTCCGCGCACAGCAAAAATCTGACCGGGTTTTACATCATGCCGGATACCGGATTCAGCTTTGACGAGGCCGACCTGAAGTAATGCTCAATTATGTGATCAAACGGTTGTTCGGACTGATCCCCACGCTGCTGATTGTGGCCGTGCTGGTGTTCCTGTTCGTCCACCTGCTACCCGGAGACCCGGCGCGGTTAATCGCCGGTCCCGAGGCGGACGCGGAGGTTATCGCGCTGGTGCGGCAACAACTGGGGCTCGATCAGCCGCTGCATATTCAGTTCTTCGATTACATCGTTAACGTATTGCAGGGCGATTTCGGCCACTCGATGGTGTCGCGGCGTCCGGTGTCGGAAGAGATCGCCAGCCGCTTTCTGCCGACGCTGTGGCTGACCATCGCCAGCATGGTGTGGGCGGTGATCTTCGGTATGGCGATGGGCATCGCGGCGGCGGTGTGGCGCAATCGCTGGCCTGACCGGCTCGGCATGGCGCTGGCGGTGACCGGCATTTCGTTTCCGGCGTTTGCGCTGGGCATGCTGCTGATGCAAGTCTTCTCCGTCGAGCTGGGCTGGTTGCCCACCGTCGGTGCAGACAGCTGGCGACACTACATTCTGCCTTCCATCACCCTTGGCGCGGCAGTGGCTTCGGTGATGGCGCGTTTCACCCGCGCGTCGTTTGTGGATGTGCTTAACGAAGATTACATGCGCACGGCGCGGGCTAAAGGGGTGAGTGAAACGCTGGTGGTGCTCAAACACGGTTTGCGTAACGCCATGATCCCGGTGGTGACGATGATGGGCCTGCAGTTTGGTTTCCTGCTCGGCGGCTCTATCGTGGTGGAGAAAGTCTTTAACTGGCCGGGGCTGGGGCGTTTGCTGGTGGATTCCGTTGAAATGCGTGATTATCCGGTCATTCAGGCCGAAGTGCTGCTGTTTTCCCTGGAGTTTATTCTTATCAACTTAGTGGTGGATGTGCTCTACGCGGCCATTAACCCGGCGATCAGGTACAAATAAGGTGAGATTGTTAAACTGGCGACGACAGGCCGTATTAGACGCCATGCCGACGGTCAAACCCGGTCAGGTGCGTACACCGTGGCTTGAGTTCTGGCGACGCTTCCGCCGTCAGCCCATCGCGCTGGCTGCAGGGGTGTTTGTGCTGCTGCTGATCATCGTGGCGGTGGCGGCACCGTGGATAGCGCCGTTTGATGCGGAAAACTACTTTGACTATGACCGGCTGAACGAGGGACCGTCGATGATCCACTGGCTTGGCGTTGACTCGCTCGGCCGTGATATTTTCAGCCGGGTGCTGCTTGGCGCGCGGATCTCGCTCGCCGCCGGGGTGTTTGCGGTGCTGGCGGGTGCGGTAATTGGCATTGTGCTGGGGCTGCTGGCCGGGTATTACGAAGGCTGGTGGGATCGCATCATCATGCGCATCTGTGACGTGCTGTTCGCTTTCCCCGGCATTCTGCTGGCGATCGCAGTCGTCGCGGTGATGGGCAGCGGGATGGCAAATGTAATTATCGCCGTGGCTATCTTCTCGATCCCGGCGTTTGCCCGCCTGGTGCGCGGTAACACGCTGGTGCTCAAACAGCAGACGTTTATTGAGTCCGCCCGCAGTATTGGCGCCAGCGACAGCACCATTCTGTTCCGCCATATTCTGCCGGGCACCGTGTCGTCAATTGTGGTCTTTTTCACCATGCGTATTGGCGTGTCGATAATCTCCGCCGCCAGCCTCTCTTTCCTCGGGCTGGGTGCGCAGCCGCCAACACCGGAATGGGGGGCGATGCTCAATGAAGCGCGTGCCGATATGGTGATCGCGCCGCACGTGGCGATTTTCCCGGCGATTGCGATTTTCCTGACGGTACTGGCGTTTAACCTGCTGGGTGACGGACTGCGCGATGCGCTGGATCCGAAAATAAAAGGGTAGGCTTTGGGAAATTCCCCGGTGGCGCTGCGCTTACCGGGGCTACAAGAGCGGGTGTGGCAATCAGGATAATTAAACCCGGCTACCCCACAGATCATATTCGTCCGCGTTTTCGACTTTCACGCGAACCACATCGCCCGGCTTCACTTTCGTTTCACCGTTCAGATAGACCGCGCCGTCGATTTCCGGGGCATCCGCCATGCTGCGGCCAATCGCGCCTTCTTCATCGACTTCATCGATCATCACCATGATTTCGCGACCCACTTTCTCCTGCAGACGGTCGGCAGAAATCTGCTGCTGAAGCTGCATGAAACGGTTCCAGCGCTCCTCTTTGATCTCTTCCGGTACCTGATCCGGCAGTTCGTTGGCGGTAGCGCCGTCGACCGGGCTGTACTTGAAGCAACCAACGCGATCCAGACGCGCTTCTTTCAGGAAGTCGAGCAGCATCTGGAAATCTTCTTCGGTTTCGCCAGGGAAGCCCACGATGAAGGTCGAACGCAGCGTCAGCTCAGGGCAGATTTCACGCCACTGCTTGATGCGCGCTAACTGGCGATCGACCGAACCCGGGCGCTTCATCAGTTTGAGAATGCGCGGGCTGGCGTGCTGCAGCGGGATATCCAGATACGGCAGAATTTTGCCTTCCGCCATCAGCGGGATCACATCGTCAACGTGCGGGTACGGATAGACATAGTGCAGACGCACCCAGACGCCCAGTTTCGCCAGTTGCTCACACAGGCTGACCATGCTGGTTTTGACCGGCTCACCGTTGTAAAAACCGGTGCGGTGTTTTACGTCAACGCCATAGGCGGAAGTGTCCTGGGAGATCACCAGCAGCTCTTTCACACCCGCATCGACAAGGCGTTTGGCTTCTGCCAGCACATCGCCAATCGGGCGGCTGTCGAGATCGCCACGCATGGACGGAATAATGCAGAAGGTACAGCGATGGTTGCAGCCTTCGGAAATTTTTAAGTAAGCATAGTGACGCGGCGTCAGCTTCACACCCTGTTCCGGCACCAGGCTGGTGAACGGGTTATGCTGCGGCTTCGGCACATAATGATGTACATGCTCAAGCACCTGCTCGTAGCTGTGCGGGCCGGTAATTTCCAGCACTTTCGGGTGCACTTCACGGATCTGATTTTCCTTCGCCCCGAGACAACCGGTGACGATAACTTTACCGTTTTCGTTCAGTGCTTCGCCAATGACTTCCAGCGACTCCTGGACTGCGCTGTCGATAAAACCACAGGTATTCACGATAACCATGTCGGCATCGTCGTAACGGGGAACCACATCGTACCCTTCGGTACGCAATTCGGTGAGGATGCGCTCGGAATCAACCAGATTTTTCGGGCAGCCTAATGAGATAAAACCAATTTTAGGTTGCTGCGTTACATTGCTCATAGCTCAAAAATTATTCAATTATTGGAATGGTCAGGGCAGCGATTCTACAGAGATCGGGGGAGAAATTGTACTGGAGATTGTCGTCAGTCTCTGTATCAGGCCTGGCGCTGACATTCTGTCTCATCTGACAGCGTAATTCTCTCAATGTGATAATTTATCATTATCAACTCTCGTTTTTATTCAAATTACTGGCTGTTAATTCTGAGCCTGCAAGATCGTCTGGTGCGTTTTTTTATGAAACCCGTCACGTTAATTCATCGATAACCCTCGCCCGGCCAATGTTGGCACACATCACGCATAGCTCTTCTGGTTTGCATCTTTATTGCGTACTTCAGCCATATTCTGGCACCCCGATTGTCTCCTGGAATGAGCAATTCTGGCCGTAAAAGGAAAGATGTTTTATGAATGAATCAGCGTTAAGCCGTCGTGGACTCTCAGCTTCCTCTTCCTCACCTGTCGATGAAATCCTCCCTGTCGGGCAAATGTTCCTCTATGGCCTGCAACATGTTTTAGTGATGTACGCCGGTGCGGTTGCCGTTCCGCTGGTGGTCGGCAATGCCGTGGGGTTGCCGGTGGAACAAATCATCTTATTAATCAGCGCGGACTTATTTATCTGTGGCGCCGCCACCATCATTCAGGCGCTGGGCATCGGTCGCTGGCTGGGCTGCCGGTTGCCGCTGGTTCAGGGCTGCACCTTTGCTGCACTGGTGCCGATGATTTTAATTGGCAAGGAGTATGGTATCGGCGGGGTTTCCGGCGCGGTGATCTGCGCGGGTCTCTTCACGCTGATATGCGCCCCGTGGATTAGCCGCCTGGTCCGTTTTTTCCCGAAAGTGGTAATGGGCTCCATCGTGACCTTAATTGGCCTGTCGATCATGCCGGTGGCAGGAAACTGGATTGGCGAAAGCGGCAGCGGGCAGGCGGCGTTCGGTGATCTGACGTCGCTGGCCGTTGCCGCGATAACGCTTTTCATCATTCTGAACGTCTATACCTTCGGCTCCGGGATGATAAAAAACATCGCTGTGCTGATCGGCTTAATCTCCGGCAGCTTTATCTGGTGGTTGTTTAAATCGATCGATTTCCACCTCGTTGCGTCCACGTCGTGGCTCAGCTTCCCGCACGTCATGCGGATGGCGAAACCTGAATTTCATCTTATTCCTGTCGCTCTGCTGTCAGTGACGATGGTGGTGGTGATGCTGGAAACCATGTCCTCAATTATGGCGACCGGTGACATCGTCGGTAAAAAAGCCAGTGCCGAAACGCTGCGTAACGGCTTAACCGCCTGCGGTCTGACCACCACTATCGCCGGGCTTTTCAACCTGTTTCCTTATGCGGCGTTCGCTCAGAACGTCGGGCTGATTGGTCTGACGGGAGTGCGCAGCCGCTTCGTCGTCGCGGTCTCCGGCGTGATTTTAATGCTGATGGGCATGTTCTCGAAAATGGCGGCGCTGGTGGTGGTGATCCCCAAGCCAGTGTTGGGCGGCGCGGGCGTGGTGATGTTCGGCATGGTAGTGGTGGCGGGCATTCGCACGCTGGGGAGCGTCAATTACCGCGATAACAATAACGGCATGGTGGTGGCCCTGACCATTGGCCTTGGGCTGATGCCGGTACTGGTGCCGCACCTGTTCGATCAGTTCCCGCCAATGTTGAAAATGTTTCTTCACAGCGGCATTACCATCGGCACGGTCATCGCCATTCTGGCAAACCTGACGCTGAACGGAAAAGGTCTGCCGCTGCTCCATACGCATCAGCATGACAACCACGAACCCGACTTATTACCTTCCAGCACAGCTGCGCGGCGCGTGGCGGTCAGAACGGTGCGGATGTGGTTGCTGCTGCGAAAAGTACAGAAAGATGAAAGTCAAACGAAATCAATGTAACCCGAACATCAACAACGGACAGTGAAAAGGGGAAGACTATGTGTGCCTTACGTTCAGCGTCGCAAGGACGTGTGGATGGACTCGCGAAAGTAAAAGGGACGGCGATTTACGGTGATGATATCACCCTGCCGGGCATGTTATACGGCGTGTGCCGCTATGCGGATATCCCGGCCGGAAAAATCGACCAGCTCGATCTCAGCGATGCGCTGGCGGTGGACGGGGTGGTTAAAATCGCCACCTGGCAGGATATCCCCGGCACGCCGGTGGTGGGTGTTATCGTTAAAGATTACCTGCCCATCGTCAAGGATGAAGTGGTGTTCCACGGCGACGTGATTGCGGTGGTTGCCGCCACCAGCTACGCTGCCGCCTGCGAAGCGGCGGACAAAATTCGCGTGCGCTACACACCCTATGCGCCATTAACCGATGTGGAGGCGGCGCTGGCACCCGGAGCCCGCCTTATCCATCCCGATCGTAGCGATAACATCGCCGCTCATCATCACACCCTCAAAGGCAATATTGACGAGGGATTCGCGCAGGCGACACACGTGTTTGAGCGCGACTATGAAGTCGGTTTTCAGGAACATGCCTACATCGAACCGGAAGTGATCCTTACCTGGCTTGACCCGACCGACGGCAGCCTGATTATTTCCGGTTCGATTCAGAACCCGCATCGCGTTCGCGGTTTCGTCGCCAAATTTATGGGCTGCCCGCAAAGCCAGATCAACATCAAGCGTGCGGTCATGGGCGGATCGTTTGGCGGTAAGGACGATATTATCGATCATCTCGCCTGTCGCTCGGCGCTGCTGACCCGCCTGACCGGGTGCCCGGTCAAGTTTACCTACAATCGTGAGCAGTCGATCATCGAGAGCTGCAAGCGCCATCCTTATAAAATGAAGTACAAAGCGGGGCTGGATGACGCCGGGCGGATTGTGGCGATGAAAATCGACATTCTGGCCGACAGCGGCGGTTACGCGGCCTCGTCGCCGTTCGTCACCTGGCGTTCCTCCGTGCAGGCCGCCGGGCCGTACAATATCCCCAACGTCCATATCGACGTGACGGCGGTGTATACCAATAACAGCTATACCTCGGCGATGCGTGGCTTTGGTTCGCCGCAGGTGGTCTACGCCCATGAATCTTTTATGGATGACATTGCCGAACAACTGAACCTGTCGCCGGTGGCGCTACGGGAAATAAACGCTCTGCGGCAGGGCGACGCCTCGGTGACCGGGCAGGTGTTCGATAAGCACACCGTATCAGCGCTGGAAGTGCTGGAAAAAGCTACCGCTTCCTCAGAATTCATGGCAAAACGCCAGCATTATCGCGAACTCAATCAACAGGGCGGTGTGTATCGCTACGGTATCGGCCTCGCGCTGAGCTATCGCGGCTGCTCCATTGGCGCGGAAGGCGTCGACACCTCCACGGCGCTGATTCAGGTCAACGAAGACGGCAGCGTGAATATCTCCACCTCTGTGTCGGAAAACGGCCAGGGGCTACAGACCACCATGTCGCTGATTGCGGCGGAGGCGTTTGGCATCGCCATGGAGGAAATCCATTTCAGCGAACCACCGACGTCAGTGATCGGCGATGGTGGTTCGACGGCGGCCACACGCGGCACCATGGTTGGCGGCGGGGCGATCCTCGACGCGGCGGAGAAAATTAAGCAGCGCATTCTGAATGTTACCGGTGAGAGCATCGGCACGACCGTGCTTGCCGATACCCTCTGGCAGGACGGTTTTATCATCAATAAGCATGATCAGAGCCGCCGTCTGGATTTCAAAGCCGCGGTCAATCAGACCAAATGGGCGAGCGTCAGCCTGACCGAATATGGCTGGTACGTGCCGCCGCCAATCCACTGGGATGAAGAAAAAGGCTGCGGCAGCCCGTATTTCACCTGGGTGTATGGCTGCCAGGTGGCGGAAGTGAGAGTGAACACCAGTACCGGAAAAACCGATCTCCTGCACGTGACAGCCGCCCACGATGTCGGGCATGTGCTGAACCCGGTCGGCTTTGAAGGCCAGGTCTGCGGCGGGGTTGCGCAAGGGTTTGGCTATGCACTGCTGGAAGATTTCAACATTGAGCACGGCCAGGTCAAATCAGAAAACTTCGACAGCTATCTGCTGCCGACCATCAAAGATATCCCACGAATTACAGTCATCGGTGTCGAAAACCCGGATATTGCCGGGCCGCTGGGCGCGAAAGGGATCGGCGAACCGGCCACCGAACTGGCTGCCGCCGCCATCAACAACGCAGTGAGTTTCGCCCTTGAAACCCGCTTCAATAAACTACCCCTGACGCTGGAGCAGGTCATTCTCAGCTATAACCTGAAAAAACCGGCGCGCCAGAGTGAGCTGATGATTGAGCACGAGAATAAAAAACAGGTATTGCGCCTGACCGACGTAACGGTAAGTCGCCCACAGAGTCTGGAAGACGCACTGACGTTGCTGGCTGACGATGGTGTCAGCGCCATTGCGGGCGGGACGGATGTCATCGTGCAGGGGCGGTTGCAGACCCGACCGATGAAGCTGGTGGATATTTCGCATCTGGAGGAACTGACCGCCATCAGCGAAGATCCACTCACCCATGAAGTGACGATCGGCGCGGCAGTGACTTTCAACCGCATCACGGAGCATCCGCTGCTGCGCTCGCGTTATCCATTGCTGGTTGAAGCATGCCACACCGTGGGCTCGCACCAAATTCGTAACCGCGCCACCATTGGCGGCAACATCGTCAACGCCGCACCGTGCGGAGACTCCATTCCACCCGCCATTCTCTACGATGCGCGCATCGAACTGCGCTCCCGCTATGCTGTGCGCAACCTGTCACTGGGGGAATTTTTGCTGTCGGGATATAAAACCCAGCGCCAGCCTGACGAGCTGCTGACGAAGGTGATCCTGCCGCCACCCGCCAGGCCGGATGCACGTGGCTTTTATCATCAGCTTGGGCGACGCAATGCCCTGAACATTACCCGCCAGAGCCTGAGCGCGCTGATGCAGTACGACGACAACGGTGTGGTGAACTACTGCCGTCTGGTGGATGGCGCGTTGTTCAGCAAACCGCAGCGACTGCTGGATGTGGAACGGTGTCTGCTGGGACATCGTCTGGACAGCGAAACCATCGACAGCGCCTGCGAGGTGCTGGAAAAACTGATCGATGCCGCCATCGGCAAACGCTGGTCGGCGGCCTACAAACAGCCGGTCTTTATCAATATGTTCCGCGACATGATGGCGGAAGTACAAACATCGCTGAGCAAATAACGTTATCACAGGAAACAGGGCGCGGGGCGCCCTGCAGAAGGGACAAAGCTATGAGCACAATTAAAGTGAAGGTCAACGGCAAACTAGTCGAAGCGAAAGTAGAAGGGAACATGCGGCTGTTGGATCTGGTCCGCGATACCTTCCGGCTGACGGCGACCAAAGAGGGCTGCTCCATCGGAGAATGCGGTGCCTGTACCGTGATCATGAATGGTAACGCGGTCTGCTCCTGCCTCGTACTGGCCGCCCAGTGCGATGACGCGGAAATCACCACCCTCGAAGGGCTGAACGATAACCCCATCACGCAAAAACTCCAGACTGCCTTTGTCGAAAAAGGCGGCGTTCAGTGTGGGTTTTGTACGCCCGGCGTGCTGGTCAGCGCGACGGCCCTGCTGGAGAAAACACCACAGCCGACGGATGAACAACTCAACGATGTGCTGGAAGGGAATATCTGCCGTTGCACCGGTTATCAGCCGATCCTCGATTCCATCCACCATGCGCTGAAATCGTAACCATTCTGCTTCGCCCGGGGGAATCCTCCGGGTGTTGTAACTTTGTAAAGGATGTTAAGAAAAACCGCAAACATTGACTTCGCTCATCATTCTGTACAAAAAATGACCATACTATAACGGTATCAGGGGGCAACAGAGGAGGAAAAGAGCATGAGCGTTGGCAGACTGAAACGTAACATGATGAAAAAACTCATCAATGCGCGTATCGACCTCGATGCCTATCTGCAATTGAGAAAGGCGAAAGGATACATGTCAGTCAGCGAAAATGATCATCTACGTGAAAATCTGTTCGAACTGTGTAAGGAAATGATCAACGAAGTCGTACCACTCAGGAAGTCCCTGACGCGAGAAGAGCGAGACGCGCTGCGTCAGGCGGGGGAGGCGGTCGCGTCCGCCGCGATTTGCCTGATGACCGGGCACCGGGATTGCCCGTTATACATCACTGTTAACGTAGAGACGCTTGAACGCTGTCTTGAAACACTGACATCAAGTATCCAGAAACTGGATGCCGTATCTTCACACGCACATGTCTGAAATCAGGGGGAGCGAGGCTCCCCCTGCCTTATGACGCTGTGTGTTCTGCAGACTGTTTTTTCCTGCAATAAATCAACGAACCGATTTTTATCGCTTCTGACAGTAAGAACAGGCCCACATTAACGGCGAGCACCGAAAACCCCGTCACGGTTAACACTATCGGGAAAATGGCGATGGAACATTTCATCGTGATGAATCGCAGAATTTCCTGAACAAAAGCAAAAGGAATTGCTGCTGATTTTTTAGATAAGAATAAATACGCAGAGGCAAGCAAAGAAACGAGCATCAGCAGTTCGCAGATAAAATAACCGATAAGCAGAGTGCTGGCGCTATCACCTCCAGTAACCATGTCAACGGTAGCGATGACCTCACGGATGTCAGAAATAAAAGGGATCCTGTGTCTCGCCAGTGAAAAGAAGCAATACGACAGAAAAGCCAGGGCATCCATAACGCCCCAGAACAGAAATTGTTTATTTTTTGAATTCATAATCTTCATCTTTTACTCCAGGAATCCATTGCCATGAAGAACCTGATACGGTCCATGCATCATCACTTTCCAGGTATCGTTGCATAGTGCTTCGTTCTTCGCCATAGCGTCGAATCACAGATCTCTCTGAGACGATTTTTATATTATCGTCAGTTAAATACTGAGGAAAAGGTGACCATACCTGAATTTTACTCCTGAGAGTATTAGCGAAGTCTTTACCCTCAGACATGAAAAGTCTACCTTCATCACCCATACTTGTCGCTCTGTTTATTGCCATAACGCCAAGATTATGAAAGAAAAGGTAGTCATTATCTATGGTTTTCCAGTAACCTGGACCATATTCCTTCGTTACAGGGATATAAGAACTCCTTGTTGGTTTGGGTTTTCCCGATCTTAAGACGGATATCCTAAAATAATGAAGGATTTTATCTATATATAATCGGTCATACATGAAATCATCAACGCAAAATAATTCTGAGTTTTCTGCTATAAAAAAAGGATGCGTAATACGAGTTCTTTTCTCTCTTGTTGTCATTACAATATCACCATATCTCACAAGTTTGTAGATACCATCCATTCTATGTTGGTGGAATAGCGAATGAGGAGGAGGGCTGTATAAGGGGTTTTTAAATGCAAAATGAAAATTGTCAATATGGTTTGTTGGGCCGTGCTCTTCAATTATTTGATAATCTCTATCAATAATTCTATGAGTTATATTTGGAGAGGTAATATTTTCAAATTCTTTTGGGTTAAGATATTCACGACGCAAATCATAGACAGACATAGAATGATTTCACTCCTGTGATTATTAGTGGTTTTTTAATAAAAATAATGACTCTCTGTTTAGAAAATACCGTATAAATTTGCGATAAATTAAAATGTGATCCCCACCATATTAATAAAGGCGAGGGTTTTTTATTCGTGTCTATGAGTGTCCGATCGCACAACCAGCTTAAGTTTTTGTAAAAATCCCGTCATGCCTGTTCGTGCTGGCTACCCTTATTTCAGAGTCGATTAAAGGAGCCTGCCATGCGCCTTACTGTTCCCACGCTATTACTGTCTGCGATGCTGATGGCTTCTGCGCATGCCGCGGAGGTGAACGTAGAGGTATTGCAGCGCAAGCTCGATCACCCCTGGTCGCTGGTGTTTTTGCCGGATAATAACGGCATGCTTATCACGCTGCGTGGTGGGCAGTTACGTCACTGGCAACCGGATAAGGGGCTGTCTGATCCCATCACCGGTGTGCCGCGGGTCTGGAATAACGGGCAGGGCGGGCTGTTTGATGTGGTACTGGCGCCGGATTTCGCCACATCGCGCCGGGTCTGGTTGAGTTACGCCGAGGTGGGTGATGATGGAAAAGCGGGAACTGCCGTGGGGTATGGCCGCCTCAGTGACGACCTCAAACGGCTGGAGGGGTTTCAGGTGGTGTTCCGCCAGATGCCAAAACTCTCCACCGGCAACCATTTTGGCGGGCGGCTGGTGTTTGATGGCAAAGGCTATCTGTTTATCGGCCTCGGTGAAAATAATCAGCGTCCGACAGCGCAGGATCTGGACAAACTCCAGGGTAAAGTCGTGCGTCTGACGGATCAGGGCAAAGTCCCAACAGATAATCCCTTTATTGGCAAGGCGGGGGCGCGGCCGGAAATCTGGTCGTATGGGATCCGCAATCCGCAGGGCATGGCGCTGAATCCGTGGAGTAATACCGTCTGGCTTAACGAGCACGGGCCGCGCGGCGGTGATGAAATTAATATCCCGGAGAAGGGCAAAAACTATGGCTGGCCGCTGGCGACGTACGGCATTAACTACAGCGGATTGCCCATCCCGGAAGCGAAGGGCAAGCAGGTGGCTGGTACGGAACAGCCGCTGTTCTGGTGGGAAAAATCCCCGGCGGTGAGTGGAATGGCGTTCTACAACGCGAAGACCTTCCCGCAGTGGCAGCGGAAACTGTTTATTGGCGCCCTGAAGGACGAAGATGTGATTGTGCTGAGCGTTGACGGTAAAAAGGTTACCGAAGACGGGCGTATTCTGGGGGATCGCCAGCAGCGTATTCGTGACGTGCGCGTCGGACCCGATGGTTATCTGTATGTCTTAACCGATGAGTCCGACGGCGAGTTGCTGAAAGTCAGCCCGCAGCGTTAATCAGGTGACCGGAATGGCGATAACATTCTGGAAGGCCGGGCGCTCAGTCAGTTGTTTGTACCAGCGTTGCAGGTGAGGGCGCGGCTGCCAGGTTTCCACCGTCTGCAGCAGGTTATAGACAAACGGCGCGACGGCGATGTCACCTGCGCCAAATGCATCGCCCGAGAGCCAGCGATGCGTCGCCAGTTCGTTATCCAGCATGGCGAACAGCGGCTCGCAATCAGCGATACCCGCGTTGATCGCCGCCATATTCCGTTGTTCTGGCGGTGTTCTCACCAGCCCCATCAGGATCACGCGATGCGCCGGAGAGAGCGTGCCGTTCGCCCAGTCCATCCATTTTTCACCCTGCGCGCGCTGCACCGGCGATTCCACCCACAGCGTTCCCTGACCATATTGCGCCAGCAGGTAACGCACGATGGTATTGGATTCCCACAGCAGCAGATCGGTGCTGTCATCACGCAACAGCGGCACCAGACCGTTCGGGTTCATTGCCAGGTAGCTCGCATCATGGTTAATACCGAACTCCATCCCTGCCAGGATCTGATCGTAAGGTAGCCCGAGTTCTTCCAGCGTCCAGCGAACTTTTTTGACGTTCGTCGAGTTGTTTCTGCCCCACAGCGTTATCATAAAAAACTCCTGCTTTCGTGATGTTGCATTCAGGTGATGATGGTCAGACATGTTGAGCGAAAGTCAGGCGGTAAGCAATCGTGATCAAAAAAAACACTGAGTTTTCGGCACGGTGGCGAGTTATTGCGTAAACTTTAAAAACTTTACCAACTCACTGTTTCTTTGCGGTCATTTCTACGTTATTACTCACCATTTGGTGCGTATTGGCGCTTTTTTGGAATGGATACTTGGGTGGCTCTTATGACACGTGATGCATTTTCTCTTCGCGGCCTGGCAGCAGGCTCTGCACTTTTACTCCTCGTTGTGCCTTCTCTGCAGGCGGCGGAACAAGCGCCCGCCGCACCCACTGTTGATGCGCGAGCGTGGATCCTGATGGATTACGCCAGCGGTAAAGTGCTGACGGAAGGGAACGCGGATGAACAACTCGATCCCGCCAGCCTGACAAAAATCATGACCAGCTATGTGGTGGGTCAGGCGCTGAAGGCAGGCAAAATCAAACTCACGGACAGCGTGACGGTAGGCAGAGATGCCTGGGCGACGGGCAATCCGGCGTTGCGCGGATCGTCGGTGATGTTCCTCAAACCGGGCGATCAGGTCTCGGTAGAAGATTTGAATAAAGGGGTGATTATTCAGTCCGGTAACGACGCCAGTATTGCGATTGCTGATTACGTCGCCGGTAGTCAGGACTCCTTCGTCGGCCTGATGAACAGCTACGCGCAGAAGCTTGGACTGACCAAAACTACCTTTAAAACCGTGCACGGCCTTGACGCGCCGGGTCAGTTCAGTACCGCCCGTGACATGGCGCTGCTGACCAAAGCGATGATCCATGACGTGCCGGACGAGTATGCCATCCACAAAGAAAAAGAGTTCACGTTCAATAAAATCCGCCAGCCGAACCGTAACCGCCTGCTATGGAACGCCAGCCTGAACGCTGATGGCGTAAAAACCGGTACCACCGCCGGGGCGGGATATAATCTGGTGTCCTCAGCCACACAAGGGGATATGCGCCTGATTGCCGTCGTGCTTGGCACCAAAACCGACCGGATCCGTTTTAATGAATCCGAAAAACTGCTGACGTGGGGATTCCGCTTCTATGAAACCGTGACGCCGATTAAACCCGACGCCACGTTTATCGAACAGCGCGTCTGGTATGGCGACAGCAACGAGGCCAGACTCGGCGCCGGTGAAGCAGGCTCGATCACCATTCCGAAAGGGCAACTGAAAAACCTGAAGGCCAGCTATACGCTGACGCAACCGCAACTGACTGCACCGCTGAGCAAAGGACAGGTCGTCGGCACCATCGACTTTAAACTCAACGATAAAACCATTGAGCAGCGTCCGCTGATTGTGATGGAAGAAGTGAAAGAGGGCGGGTTCTTCAGCCGCATCGTGGATTTCGTACTGCTGAAATTCCACCAATGGTTTGGCGGCTGGTTCTGATCATCGTGGTCAGTACAGCAACGTAATGTTGTGCGTTTTCGCCAGCGCCACCAGATCGTCATCAGGACGGGTGTCGCTGGCAATCGTATCGAAAGTCTTCACATCGCCCATTCGTGCCGGGCGCACTTTGCCAAATTTACTGTGATCAACCACCAGTACATGACGGCGTGACTGGCGCATCGCCCAGTGTTTTACCGCCAGCTCTTCCAGATTAAAACAGGTCGCCCCCTGAACCGCATGCACACCCGCCGCCGAATAAAACGCGATATCCGGGCAGAGATGGGTGAGAGTGTCGTGAACATCGAGCGGTTTGAAAATGGCGTTGCTGGCGTGAAATTCACCGCCGCAGAGAATCACCCGGCAGTGCGGTTTTTCCTGTAACGCCAGAAAGGTATTCAGCGAGTAGCAGACGCCGGTGAAGGGAAGGTCGTTATCGATGGCTTCAATCACCCACGGCGTGGTGGTGCCGCAGTCGAAAAACGCCATCTGATGCGCCTCCAGCAGTGTGGCAGCATGGCGGGCGGCGCGGCGTTTTTCCTCCACCAGACGGGATTTTTGATCGCTCAGCAGATAATGGCTGGCGCTGCGGGGCTCCAGCACAATGTAGCCGCCGAGCAGCACAACCGGCCCGCTGTGGCTGTTGAGATCGCGACGAATCGTCATTTCTGAAACGCCAAGCAATGCCGCCGCTTCTTTGAGATGAAGCTTATCGCTACGCTTTAACGCCTGAATCAGTTGGCCAACCCGCTCGTCCCGCCGTGTTTCCATATGTCCCCGCCAGATAAAACGCGCCCTGCATCGGCAGGGCGTCGGGGATAATATTACCTGTGTGACGGGGGTTAGTCACGCACCCAGCCTTTGCGGATGGGCACAGAAAAACATAAGCGGTAGAGCTGTTGCAGCCGCTGATAGATCGCGTGTCCGACACGCTGCCAGAGCATTTGCGCCATCAGACAACCGATCATGCCGGTCAGCAAGCCGCCCAGCATATCCATCGGCCAGTGTACGCCGAGGTAAACGCGCGACCATGCGATCGCGATGGCGGTGAGCATCAGGATGACGCCAGACCACAGGCGATGCCAGAACAGGAAGGCCAGCGCAAACGTAAAGATCACCGTACCGTGATCGCTCGGGAAAGAGTCATCCGGCGCATGATGCAGGAAGTTGTAGCCAACGCCCTCGACAAACGGTCTTTCATGGGGGAAGAGATGGCCGACAAGCCAGGAGAGCGTCATGCTGAATAGCATCGCCAGCGCGATTTTGATCACCAGTTTGCGCTGTTCGCTGACCTGAGCGCGCGGTCCCCATAACCAGAGCGCGACCGCCATCAGCGGCACGATGCTGATCAGATCTTTAGCGACAAAAATCGCCAGCGAAATTAACCATGACGGTGAAGCGGGCGTGGCGTTAATAAGTGAAAACAAGGTGTAGTTGATATTTTCCAGCATACTTTCCAGACTCATTGCAGTGGGGCAAATTATGCCGCGCCAGACGGATGTCATACGCTTTCACCTTAAAAGCGGTGACCGTAGCGGTAAATTCACATTGTCTTAGTTGTCCGCAGTTTACGAACAATCCGAGACTGGTTGACCTGTAGCTGGAAGTATATGAATCGATACTTAAGCAAACCTTAAACGAATGAAAAAAGGTAAAAATCGTCTCCGTCGACCACAATGTAGTATCCCCTTGCCAGGGATTTCATTACACTTTGCGCGATTTTTATTGAATAAGAGTAGGTATGCAAAATCATTCGCTTTCCGGTAAGCGTCTGGGTCGCCAGGCATTACTGTTTCCTCTCTGTCTCGTGCTCTATGAATTCTCCACCTATATCGGCAATGACATGATCCAACCGGGCATGCTCGCGGTGGTGGAGCAGTATCAGGCGGGTATCGAATGGGTGCCGACGTCGATGACCGCCTATCTGGCAGGAGGCATGTTTTTACAATGGCTGTTAGGGCCGCTGTCGGACCGGGTTGGCCGCCGTCCGGTGATGCTGACCGGCGTAGTGTGGTTTGTCATCACCTGCCTCGCCACCTTGCTGGCGCAGAATATTGAACAATTCACTTTCCTGCGCTTTCTGCAGGGGATCAGTCTGTGCTTTATTGGCGCGGTAGGGTATGCCGCGATACAGGAGTCGTTTGAGGAGGCGGTGTGTATCAAAATCACCGCCCTGATGGCGAACGTCGCACTGATTGCGCCACTGCTGGGGCCGCTGGTGGGCGCGGCGTGGGTTCATGTCGCGCCGTGGGAGACCATGTTTGTGCTCTTTGCGCTGCTGGCCGGTATCGCTTTCGTTGGCTTACAGCGAGCGATGCCGGAAACCGCCACGCGGCTCGGTGAAAAACTCTCACTGAAGGATCTGGGGCAGGATTACGGAGCGGTGCTGAAAAACCGGCGCTTTGTTGCCGGGTCGCTGGCGATAGGGTTTGTCAGCCTGCCGTTGCTGGCGTGGATCGCCCAGTCGCCGATCATTATTATCAGCGGCGAGAAGGCCAGCACCTATGAATATGGTCTGTTGCAGGTGCCGATTTTTGGCGCGCTGATTATCGGCAACCTGGTGCTGGCGCGGTTGACGTCGCGCAGAACCGTGCGGGCGCTGATCCTGATGGGCACCTGGCCGATTATGGCGGGACTGGTGCTGGCGGCGGCTGCGACGGTGGTGTCCAGCCATGCGTATTTGTGGATGACGGCCGGGCTCAGTTTCTACGCGTTTGGCATCGGCATTGCGAACGCCGGTCTGGTACGTCTGACGCTGTTTGCCAGCGACATCAGTAAAGGCACGGTTTCCGCGGCGATGGGGATGTTGCAGATGCTGATTTTTACCGTCGGCATTGAAGTCAGCAAATACGCGTATCTGTGGGGGGGCAACGGTCTGTTCAGCGTTTTCAACCTGCTGAACGGTGTGCTGTGGCTGGCGCTGACGGTTTATTTCCTGAAAGATAAAACCGTCGGCGCCTCACGCGAGGGGTGATATTTAACGAAACGGCGCGTCCTGATTGAGCGCCTTTTCAATGACGTTCAGCACGCCTTCATCGTTGTTATGCGGCGCTTCGAAACGGGCGACCGCTTTCACCGCAGGCGAGGCGTTGGCCATTGCAAAACCGTAACCCGCCTGACGCAGCATTTCGAGATCGTTACCGCTGTCGCCGAACGCCAGCACGTGTTTATCCTCAATGCCCCATTGCGCCTGCAACAGCCGCAACCCGTTGGCTTTATGAATACCTGGGATGATCAAATCAATGCTGCCGTGGCCGGTGGTGACTGCGGTCATGACATCGCCCAGCTCCTCGTGCAGAAGCGCCTGCATTTCAGGCACCATACTGTCATTGATGTTCAGACCGAACTTGAGGAAGGTATCGTCGATGTTGCTGAAATCGTCCACCCGCTCCAGACGATGGTAATAGCGCGCGGCCATGGTGACGAAATCATCATCGTATTTACGCAGGGTATAAGCGCTGTTTTTCCCGCAGGCGATGATTTCAATATCTGACAGCGTTTGCAGGTAGCGCACCACCTGATCGAAATGGGCTTTCGGCAGGTCACTGTTGTAGACATCTTCTCCGGCATTCACCACCCAGCCGCCATTTTCGGCGACAAAGGCAATCTCTGCGGCAATCTCCGGAAAGAACGATTTTAACTGGTAATACTGGTTGCCGCTGGCGACGACAAAGCGAATGCCCTGTTGCTTCATGCGCTGGTACTGCTGCAGAAACCGCTCACGGTTATAGGTTTTTGCATCGTTCAGAAAGGTGCCGTCCATATCGACCGCAATCAGTTTTACGCTCATCAATTTTTCTCCATGACAGGTTCAGCATCAGGTTTCGCCACCGCACGCGCCACCAGTGCGGCAATCAGTACCAGCATCAGGACGACCAGCATGGCGCTGCGCAGGCCGTAGTGTTCGCCGAGGAAGCCGAGCAGCGGCGGGCCGACCAGAAACGCCAGGTAGCCAGTGGTCGCCACCACGCTGACGCGCGTCGGGGCATCCGGGCCGGTGTCGCTGGCCGCAGAAATGGTGAGCGGGAAGCCCAGCGAGGCGCCGAGCCCCCAGAGCACCACGGAAACCCCGGCCACCCAGGCGCTGTCGACGAAAATAATCAATGCAATGCCCAGCGCGCCCATCATGGCGCTGGCGCGAACCACCGCCACGCGACTGTAGCGGTCAATAAACCAGCCGCCGGTGAAGCGCCCGACCGTCATGCCGAGCGTAAAACCCGCGTAAATCAGGGAGCCGGAGGTGGGGCTGAAACCGTGACCATCGACCATCAGCAGCGGCAGCCAGTCGTTGGCGGAGCCTTCGGCAAACGCCATCGCCAGCACTACCACGCCGATCAGCATCAACTGGACATCGCGATAAAACGGCACGCCTTTTTGCTGCTGATGCGCTTCTTCTGTGGAGTTGCGGCCGTTGCCGTCAGGGATCGCGCGGATGGCGATGACAATCGGCGCAATTCCTACCAGCCCCGCCAGTAAAATATGGATGCTGGCCGGAACGCCAAAACCGGTCACCATCATGCCGATCCCGGCGCCGACCAGGGTGCCGAAACTGTAAAACCCGTGCATCATCGGCAGCACGGTTTTATTCATTTCACGCTCAACGGTAGCGCCTTCAACGTTAATCGCCACTTCCGCCGCGCCAAAACTGCCGCCAAAAACGCACAGACCGAGAGCAAACACCAGTGGCGAGGCAAGCCACAGCGCAACGCTCAGAATAATAATGCCCAGCACAGCGCAGGACATGGTGGCACGAATGACGTTGCGTGTGCCGTAGCGTTTGACCAGCCATGCGGAACAGAGAATACCGCTCATTGACCCGACCGAAAGGCCAAACAGCACAACGCCCATTTCAGCCGTGGAAACGGATAACACGTCGCGAATCGCCGGAGTGCGGGTTGCCCAGGAGGCCATCAATAAGCCAGGAAGGAAAAACAAAGTAAACAGTGCCCACATGCGTAACCGCAGGGCTTTGCGCGAGTGTTGTGTCGTCATCCCATAACGCCTGATAAAAAAGATACCCGACACAGTAGCAGAAAGCGGGCAGGGCTGTCGTGGTTCAGAAGGGGGGCAGAAAAGAAAAAACCCATCAACCTTGAACCGAAACGGCGGGGTTGATGGGCTCCACAAAATGGGGACATCAAAGAAAAGCAGTGGCATTACTTATGACTGATGTCCGATAAAAAAGTTCTGTAGTTCACATAAATTTTTTCTTCTGCTTGCAAACTTCAGTTTTATCCTAATGCCGGCCAGATAATGATGATGAGCGTGCCCGCCAGCGTCAGCAGTACGTTGGCTATTGCGTAGGTGCCTGCATAGCCCAGCGCCGGGATGTTGCTGCGTGCCGTATCACTGATGATTTCCATCGCCGGAGCACAGGTGCGGGCGCCCATCATCGCGCCGAACAACAGTGCGCGGTTCATTCGTAAAACGTATGCCCCGAACAGGAAGCAAATCACCACTGGCACCAGGCTGACGATCAATCCGGCGATCAGCATTTGCCCGCCGACCGCGCCGAGGCTGTGGGTCAGGCCGCTGCCCGCGCTCAGGCCCACGCCTGCCATAAATACCATCAGACCGAACTCTTTCACCATGTTCAGCGCGCCCTGTGGAATATAGCCAAAGGTCGGATGGTTGGCTCGCAGGAAGCCAAGCATGATCCCGGCGAACAGCAGTCCGGCGGCATTGCCGACGCCAAAGCTAAAGGTGCTGAACTGGAAGGAGATCATGCCGATCATCAGGCCGATGATAAAGAAAGCGCAGAAGGCGAGCAGATCGGTGACCTGGCTGTGAATCGAGATAAACCCGATGCGATCGGCGATGGTTTTCACACGACGCGTGTCGCCGCTGACCTGTAAAACGTCGCCTTTGTTGAGCACCACGTTGTCGTCTATCGGCATTTCAATCTGGCTGCGGATCACGCGGTTGAGAAAGCAACCGTGGTCAGTCAGTTTTAATTGCGCCAGGCGGCGACCGACGGCGTTATGGTTTTTCACCACAATCTCTTCCGTCACGATGCGCATGTCCAGCAGGTCACGGTCGAACACTTCTTTGCCGTTACGGAAGCTCGGATCAAGGCGGGAATGGGCGTCCGGGTAACCCACCAGCGCGATTTCATCACCCAGTTGCAATACCGCGTCGCCGTCTGGCGTGGCGAGAATACCGTTGCGGCGAATGCGCTCAATGTAGCAACCCGTCTGGCGATAGATACCCAGCTCGCGCAGGTTTTTGCCATCAGCCCAGGCCACCAGCTCAGGGCCGACGCGATAGGCGCGAATGACCGGCAGGTACACTTTGCGGTTGATGTCGGTATCGAGACCGCGCTCGCGGGCGATTTGCTGCGCGCTGGTTTGCAGATCCTGGTGCTGCAGTTTCGGCAGATAACGCGCGCCAACAATCAGGCTCACCAGCCCAATCAGATAGGTCAGGGCGTAGCCGAGGCTCAGATGGTCAAGCGCCGAGTTGAGTTGCGTTCCGGTCATGCCGGAATGACGAAGCGTATCGCCCGCGCCGACCAGCACCGGCGTGGAGGTCATCGAACCGGCAAGCATACCGGCCGTCAGGCCAATATCCCAGCCAAACAGTTTTCCGAGCGCTAACGCAATGATGAGCGCGCTACCGACCATGACCAGCGCCAGCATCAGATAATTCTTACCGTCGCGAAAAAAAATAGAGAAAAAGTTAGGTCCGGCTTCCACGCCTACACAAAAAATAAACAGCATAAAGCCCAGATTTAATGCGTCAGTGTTAATGCTGAAATGCTGTTGACCTAATAAGAGGGAGACCACTAAAACGCCAATGGAATTACCAAGTTGGACCGGGCCCAGACGCAATTTTCCGAGACAAAGACCGAGCGCCAGTACCACAAATAATAACAGGATGTAATTCCCATTTAACAAATCTGCGACGTTTATATTCACGGAAGCTAACTTCTTGTTTACTAGTAAGTTGTTGAAAGAAATGGTTATTTGGGCTAAGGTTTCCCTGGAATCTGAAAGGGAAAATGCGCTTTTCCTGAAGCGGTAATAACCATCAAATTAAGCCCGTTAGTTTAATCGTTCCGCGATGCTACGGCTAGTCACAATCGTTTTTATACGTGTAAGCGCTTATTGGCATGGAATGCCTGAATGCTTTATCTGACTGGGGGCCTTTCGGGGCAAATCATGAGTTTGATAGAGATGCTGTCAGGAGGATTCTTTGAAGTCTGTACATGGCTGGGTAGGCGTGGCCTGCTGTTTCTTACTTTTTATTGTGGTCTGCTTTTCAGTTTCTTTGCATATGAAAGGCGCGTTTTCTGCGTCCGGAAATTCTGAACTGGGTTTACTCTTTTTCCTCATCCCTGGGGCGCTGGCGAGTATTATTTCCGTCAGGGGAAGCGTTGTATTTCCGGTGCTGGGCGCGATTCTGGCAATGCCGTTATGTTTACTGCTGATGCGTTTGTATCTGGCGACGCAACGGTCTTTCTGGCAGGAACTGGCATGGTTATTCAGTGCGGTGTTCTGGTGCGCGCTGGGGGCGCTGTGCGGGCTGTTTATCTGTAGTCTGCTGGGAAACAAACGCAGTGATCGTTGACGCCCCCGGCGGGGCGTCAATAAAACGTTACGCGAACAGACCGAGATTCTCTTTCGCCCACGCTTCAAAATCCGTGCAACCACCGATGTGCGTCTGATCGACAAAAATCTGCGGTACGGTTTCGACCGGTTTACCGACGGTTTTTTCCAGATCGGCTTTGGTGATCCCTTCCGCATGAATATCAACATAACGGTAGTTGAAATCGTCACGCTCGGTGGTCAGTTTTTCAGCCAGTTCTTTTGCGCGAACACAGTAAGGGCAACCCGGACGACCAAAAATAACAGCAAACATTGTTTCTCTCCTTAACCTAAAGCCTGACGGCGAATAGCGCTTATGATGACGCCAGCGGCGTGCGAGGGAAAGAAGGTTTTACCTGTCGTTTCGATTGCTTAGGGTTTGTATTGATAATGACTCTTGTTATTCTCATCTGAAAAGAGTCTGCCGGAGAACGTCCATGAAATCGCTCGGCGCGTTACCGAAAAGCGTCCTGATCCTCGAAGCGGCAGGGATGATATTACTCGCCCTGGCGTGGCTGTCGCTGAATCAGTACATCAGCCTGCCTGCGCCATTTGCCAGCCAGATGGCGGCGGTGGTGATGATTTTCGCGGGTATTTTTTTGATGCTTCCGGCGGCTTTCGCACTGTTCTGGAAACTGGCGCAGGGTATTGCGCCACAACTGATGCAGGGCGACAAAACCCCTTCTTCACATTCTGAAAGGAAAAAACGTGATGACGCCGACTATTGATCTGCTGCGCAACCACCGATCCATCCGCCATTTTACGGATAAGCCCATCAGCGAGGCGCAACGCAACGCCATAATTGCCAGCGCGCAGGCGGCTTCCAGCTCCAGTTTTCTGCAGTGCAGTTCGATTATTCGTGTGACCGACCCGGATTTACGCGCACAGTTCGTCACGCTCACCGGCGGCCAGCAACATGTGGCGCAGGCGGCGGAGTTTTGGGTATTTTGCGCCGATTTTAATCGCCTGTTGCAAATCTGCCCTGATGCCAGTCTGGGGAGGGCGGAACAGTTGCTGCTTGGCGCGGTGGATACCGCGATGATGGGGCAGAACGCGATGGCGGCGGCAGAGTCGTTAGGACTGGGCGGCGTTTTCATCGGTGGCATTCGAAACAACATTGAAGCGGTGGGCGAGGCGCTGAAAGTGCCAAAACATGTGCTGCCGCTGTTTGGTCTGTGCCTCGGCTGGCCCGCGGACGACCCCGGACTGAAACCGCGAATGCCTGCGGCGATGCTGGTGCATGAAAATGAATATCAGCCCGTCGATGAACAGATTCTGGCGCAATATGACGAGGAAATGGCCCGCTACTATCTGACGCGCGACAGCAATGCACGCCGGGATACCTGGAGCGATCATATTCGCCGCACCGTCATTAAGGAAACGCGTCCGTTTATCCTTGATTACTTACATAAACAGGGTTGGGCGATACGCTAAAATCCCGTTCAGCCTGCGCCTGACTAAGTGTATGATACGCCCACTTTCCCCAGGTCTTTTTCAGATGTCAGAAGAGGTGCAGGATGAAGATTGCCATATTGTCCCGGGACGGAACGCTCTGGTCCTGTAAACGCCTGCGGGAGGCCGCCATGCAGCGCGGCCACCTGGTCGAGATCCTCGATCCGCTCTCCTGCTATATGAATATCAATCCGGCGGCGTCTTCTATTCATTACAAAGGCCGCCAGCTACCTCATTTCGATGCGGTCATTCCGCGTATTGGTTCCGCCATTACCTATTACGGCACGGCGGCGCTACGCCAGTTTGAAATGCTCGGTAGCTATCCGCTGAATGAATCCGTGGCGATCATGCGTGCGCGCGACAAACTGCGTTCGTTGCAACTGCTGGCGCGTCAGGGAATTGACCTGCCGGTGACCGGCATCGCCCATTCCCCGGACGACACCAGCGATCTCATTGACATGGTTGGCGGCGCGCCGCTGGTGGTCAAACTGGTCGAAGGGACGCAGGGAATTGGCGTGGTGCTGGCGGAAACACGCCAGGCGGCAGAAAGCGTCATTGACGCGTTTCGCGGGCTTAACGCGCATATTCTGGTGCAGGAGTATATCCAGGAGGCGAAAGGGCGTGATATCCGCTGTCTGGTGGTGGGCAATGATGTGGTCGCCGCTATTGAACGCCGGGCAAAAGACGGTGATTTTCGCTCGAATCTGCATCGTGGTGGGGTGGCGACGATTGCCAACATTACGCCGCGCGAGCGGGAGATTGCCATCAAAGCCGCGCAGACACTCGGTCTGGATGTGGCGGGCGTCGATATTCTGCGCGCATCACGCGGACCGCTGGTGATGGAAGTCAATGCATCGCCGGGGCTGGAAGGCATTGAGAAAACCACCGGTATTGATATCGCCGGGCGTATGATTCAATGGCTTGAACGCCACGCGCAGCCGGGATTTTGTCTGAAAACTGGCGGATAGTGTCATTTTCGACGGCTTTCATAGTATATGTCAGACTTTATGCGTAATATGTGCCCCGTTATTTCTCAGCTAAAGGTCTCAGGCATATGGCTTCACTCGTCGTTCCGGGTCTTGACACGTTACGTCAGTGGCTCGATGAACTCGGCATAAACTTTTTCGAATGCGATACCTGTCAGGCGTTGCACCTGCCGCATATGCAAAATTTTGACGGCATTTTCGATGCCAAAATCGATCTTCTCGATGATGTCATTCTCTTTTCCGCGCTTGCCGAAGTGAAGCCTTCCGCACTGCTGACACTCTCCGCCGATCTTTCTTCCATCAATGCCAGTTCGCTGACCATCAAAGCGTTCCTGGATATTCAGGATGATAATCTGCCGAAACTGGTGGTTTGCCAGTCTTTATCCGCCGGTGCCGGGGTGTCGCTTGAGCAATTCGCCTGGTTTGTCCGTCAGAGCGAAGAGCAGATTTCGATGGTGATCCTTGAGGCTTCAGCGCATCAGTTGCTCTACAAACCGGAAGAAGAAGATCTGCCAAAAGAAGAGATCCAGTACCATTTTCTTCACTGATCCCCCCTCAGATAAGCGCAGTCGCTGCCAGCGCGGCTGCCTGTTTTGTTTGATTATTCTGCGTTTAACCTTTCATTAAAGAATTATTCACCACCATTCCGCCGCGTTAGCTCTATCGAATAGAGTGATCTTGCATAAAAAAATTGATAAAAGGCGTTTTTTAATCTGAGCTATAGCCTGCAACCCTGGCTACAGTTATTCTTGCGATGCCCCGGTGTTATCCCATTAATAATGGTGGGATTACGCCGAAAGCGAGCTGTAACCGCAGGGGAGCGCCGTCTCTCCTTTTCTGTACACAATGACAAAATATGCATGGTTTTTGCATGCTTCCAGGCTCAAATATTTTGGTTCATTTATTAACAATCGTTGAGAAGGAAAGAGATATGACCGCTTTTAGTAAGAAATGGTTAACCGGTCTGGTGACGGGTGCACTGATGGCCGTGTCTGCTGGTTCGCTCGCGGCTGAACAGAAAACCCTGCATGTCTACAACTGGTCTGACTATATCGCGCCGGATACGGTGGCGAATTTCGAAAAAGAAACCGGAATTAAAGTTGTTTACGACGTATTTGATTCCAACGAAGTACTGGAAGGCAAACTGATGGCGGGCAGTACCGGGTTTGACCTGGTCGTTCCGTCTGCCAGCTTCCTTGAACGCCAGCTTGCGGCGGGTGTATTCCAGCCGCTCGACAAGAGTAAACTGCCAAACTGGAAAAACCTCGATCCGGAACTGCTGAAGCTTATCGCGCGTCACGATCCGGATAACAAATACGCGATGCCGTATATGTGGGCGACCACCGGTATTGGCTATAACGTCGATAAAGTCAAAGCCGCGCTGGGCGCGGATGCCCCGCTGAACAGCTGGGATCTGGTCCTGAAACCGGAAAACCTGGAAAAACTGAAAAGCTGCGGCGTTTCCTTCCTCGATGCGCCAGAAGAGGTGTTTGCCACTGTGCTGAACTACCTTGGCAAAGATCCGAACAGCACCAAAGCGGATGACTACACCGGCCCGGCGACGGAACTGCTGCTGAAGCTGCGTCCGAATATTCGCTACTTCCACTCTTCGCAATACATCAACGACCTGGCCAACGGCGATATCTGCGTGGCTATCGGCTGGGCGGGCGACGTATGGCAGGCGGCGAACCGTGCAAAAGAAGCGAAAAACGGTGTGAATATTTCTTATTCCATCCCGAAAGAAGGGGCGCTGGCATTCTTTGACGTGTTCGCGATGCCAGCGGATGCGAAAAACAAAGACGAAGCTTACCAGTTCCTGAACTACCTGCTGCGTCCGGACGTGATCGCGCATATCTCTGACCATGTTTACTACGCCAACGTCAATAAAGAGGCGACGGCGCTGGTGAGCGAAGAGGTTCGTAACAACCCTGGCATTTACCCGCCAGCGGATGTACAGGCCAAACTGTTCACCCTGAAAGTCCAGGATCCGAAGATTGACCGCGTACGTACCCGTGCATGGACGAAAGTCAAAAGCGGGAAGTAATTAGCGCGTTTCGACAGTTTTACCCGCCGGGCAGGCTCCATTGCCCGGCAGCAGGCGCACCACAACGGTGCGCCTGCACTACAAAGACTTTGTATGGCACCGGTCCATACTGATGCTTGTTTTTTTGCCGGAGAGCACCCGATTGAACGACGCGACCCCCCGCCCACAGGCGAAAACCCGCAAAGCGCTGACCCCGCTGCTGGAAATCCGCAACCTGACGAAATCCTTCGACGGACAACATGCCGTTGATGACGTCAGCCTGACCATCTATAAAGGCGAAATTTTTGCCCTGCTCGGCCCCTCCGGCTGCGGGAAATCCACGCTGCTGCGTATGCTGGCCGGGTTTGAACATCCTACTGCCGGGCAGATTGTGCTCGACGGTGTCGATCTCTCCAGCGTGCCGCCTTACCAGCGACCGATCAACATGATGTTTCAGTCCTACGCGCTGTTTCCGCACATGACGGTGGAGCAAAACATCGCGTTTGGCCTGAAGCAGGACAAACTGCCGAAAGCGGAAATCACCAGTCGGGTGCAGGAGATGCTCACGCTGGTGCATATGCAGGAGTTTGCCAGACGCAAACCGCACCAGCTTTCTGGCGGGCAACGTCAGCGCGTGGCGCTGGCGCGCAGCCTGGCGAAACGGCCAAAACTGCTGCTGCTCGACGAACCGATGGGCGCACTGGATAAAAAACTGCGTGACCGGATGCAACTCGAAGTGGTGGATATTCTTGAGCGCGTTGGTGTGACCTGCGTCATGGTGACTCACGACCAGGAAGAGGCGATGACCATGGCCGGGCGTATCGCCATCATGAACCGTGGCAAGTTTGTGCAGATTGGTGAGCCGGAAGAGATTTATGAGCATCCGACCACCCGCTACAGCGCAGAGTTTATTGGCTCGGTGAATGTCTTTGAAGGGCTGCTGAAAGATCGCCAGGACGATGGTCTGGTGATTGACTCGCCGGGGCTGGTACATCCGCTGAAGGTCGACCCGGATGCTTCCGTGGTCGACAACGTACCGGTGTACGTCGCGTTGCGCCCGGAAAAAATCATGCTCTGCGAAGAGCCGCCCGCGGACGGCTACAACTTTGCCGTCGGCGAAGTGGTGCACATCGCCTATCTCGGCGATCTCTCCATTTATCACGTGCGCCTCAAAAGTGGTCAGATGCTCAGCGCCCAGCTGCAGAATGCCCATCGCTACCGTAAAGGTCTGCCGACATGGGGCGATGAAGTGCGGCTGTGCTGGGATGCCGACAGCTGTGTGGTCCTGACGGTGTAAGGAGGGGCGATGAGTACATTAGAACCACCCGTTAGCGCCGTAAAACCGACGGGCTTTGCACCGTGGCTGGCGCGTATGCAGATGCGGCATGGCCGCAAACTGGTGATTGCGCTGCCGTACATCTGGCTTATTCTACTGTTTTTACTGCCATTCCTGATCGTGTTCAAAATCAGCCTCGCCGAGATGGCGCGGGCGATTCCGCCGTACACCGATCTTATTGAGTGGGCGGACGATCAGCTCTCGCTGACGCTGAATATCGGCAACTTCCTGCAACTGACCGATGACCCGCTCTATTTTGAAGCGTACCTGCAGTCGTTGCAGGTGGCGGCGATCTCTACGTTCTGCTGCCTGCTGCTGGGTTATCCGCTGGCCTGGGCGGTAGCGCACAGCAGACCATCCACGCGCAATATCCTGCTGCTACTGGTGATTTTACCGTCGTGGACCTCATTTTTGATCCGCGTGTATGCCTGGATGGGGATCCTGAAAAACAACGGTGTGCTGAATAATTTCCTGATGTGGGCAGGCATTATCGACCAGCCGTTGACGATCCTGCACACCAACCTCGCGGTGTATATCGGGATTGTCTATGCCTATCTACCGTTTATGGTGCTGCCGATTTACACCGCGCTGACCCGTATCGACTACTCACTGGTGGAAGCGTCGCTCGATCTCGGCGCGCGGCCGCTGAAAACCTTCTTCAGCGTGATTGTGCCGCTAACGAAGGGCGGCATCATTGCCGGTTCGATGCTGGTGTTCATTCCGGCGGTCGGGGAATTCGTGATCCCGGAACTGCTCGGGGGGCCGGACAGCATCATGATTGGTCGCGTGCTGTGGCAGGAATTCTTCAATAACCGTGACTGGCCGGTAGCGTCCGCAGTGGCGATTATCATGTTGCTGCTGCTGATTGTGCCGATCATGTGGTTCCACAAACATCAGCAAAAACAGATGGGAGAACACGGATGAACAATCTGCCAGTAGTGCGCTCCCCGTGGCGTATTTTTATTCTGGTGCTCGGGTTTACTTTTCTGTATGCGCCGATGCTGATGCTGGTGATCTACTCCTTCAACAGTTCAAAACTGGTGACGGTGTGGGCGGGCTGGTCCACGCGCTGGTACAGCGAGCTGTTTCATGACGACGCCATGATGAGCGCGGTGGGGCTGAGCCTGACTATTGCCGCGCTGGCGGCGACCATGGCGGCGATCCTCGGCACCATTGCCGCCGTGGTTATGGTGCGCTTCGGGCGTTTTCGCGGCTCCAACGGCTTTGCTTTTATGATCACCGCGCCGCTGGTCATGCCGGACGTGATCACCGGTCTGTCGTTGTTGCTGCTGTTCGTCGCCCTCGGGCACGCCATCGGCTGGCCGTCAGAGCGCGGTATGCTGACCATCTGGCTGGCGCACGTCACGTTCTGTACGGCGTATGTCGCGGTGGTGATCTCCTCGCGCCTGCGTGAACTGGATCGCTCCATTGAAGAGGCGGCGATGGATCTTGGCGCCACGCCGCTGAAAGTCTTTTTCATCATTACGCTGCCGATGATTATGCCCGCAGTGATTTCCGGCTGGCTGCTGGCGTTTACGCTGTCGCTCGACGATCTGGTGATTGCGAGTTTCGTTTCTGGTCCGGGCGCCACCACATTGCCGATGCTGGTGTTCTCCAGCGTGCGCATGGGGGTTAACCCGGAGATTAACGCCCTGGCGACGCTGATCCTCGGTGTGGTGGGGATTGTGGGTTTAATCGCCTGGTATTTAATGGCTCGCGCAGAAAAGCAGCGGGTGCGCGATATCCAGCGTGCAAGACGTGGCTGAAGGATTTACTATTTCCTCCGCGAAAGTGCCGCGCCTGTCGCGGCACAGTTTTCAGGGAAGTAAGCTGTGGGATTTTTTACCAAAACACGTCAGTCGCATGCCCGCATGAACGTCCCTGCCATTGTGCAGGTGGCGGCGCTCGCCATTATCCTGATCCGGGCGCTGGATTTACTGATGATCTTTAACCTGCTCGGTGTGCGCGGCATCATGGATTTTATCCACCGCAGCGTGCAGACGTGGAGCCTGACGCTGGTTTTCCTCAGTAGCCTGGTGCTGGTATTTATCGAAATTTACTGCGCTTTCTCGCTGGTGAAAGGGCGCAACTGGGCGCGCTGGGTATATCTGCTGACGCAAGTTATCGCCACCGGTTATCTCTGGGCGTCGTCGCTCGGTTACGGTTATCCGGAACTTTTCAGTATCGCCGGTGGCTCAAAACGGGAAATTTTACGCTCGCTGATGATGCAAAAACTTCCTGATATTCTGGTGCTGTTTCTGCTTTTTATCCCCTCCGCCAGCCGTCGGTTTTTCCGCTTACAATAACGGTGATACAATCCCCGCCCCTGAATGTATTAAGGCCTTTGTATGCAGTGCGCACTCTATGATGCCGGTCATTGTCGCTCCTGTCAGTGGATAGCGCAGCCGATCAGTGAACAACTCACGGCAAAAATGGATGATCTTCGCCATTTGCTGGCGTCCATGCCGGTGACAGAGTGGTGCGCGCCGGTCAGCGGCCCGGAGCAGGGGTTTCGTAATAAAGCCAAAATGGTGGTCAGTGGCAGCGTGGAAAAACCGCTGCTCGGCATGCTGCACCGCGACGGCACGCCGGAAGATCTGACCACCTGTCCGCTCTATCCGGCCTCGTTTTACCCGGTGTTTGCCGCCCTCAAACCGTTTATTGCCCGCGCAGGGCTGACGCCCTATAACGTCGCCCGTAAACGCGGCGAGCTGAAGTATCTGTTGCTGACCGAAAGCCAGCGCGATGGCGGCATGATGCTGCGTTTTGTATTGCGTTCGGAAAGCAAACTGGAGCAATTACGCGCGGCGTTACCGTCTCTACAGGCGCAATTACCGCAGCTTAAGGTCATCACCGCAAATATCCAGCCGGTGCATATGGCAATCCTGGAAGGAGAGCAGGAGATCTTCTTCACGGAGCAGCAGGCGCTGGCGGAGATGTTTAATGGTGTCCCTCTGTGGATCCGTCCGCAAAGCTTTTTCCAGACCAACCCGACGGTGGCGAGCCAATTGTATGCCACCGCCCGCGACTGGGTACGGCAACTGCCGGTTCAGCATATGTGGGATTTGTTCTGCGGCGTCGGCGGTTTTGGTCTGCACTGCGCGACGCCGGAAATGACCTTAACCGGCATTGAAATTTCGCCAGAAGCCATTGCCTGCGCGAAACAGTCTGCCGCGGAACTGGGATTGCAAAACCTGCATTTTCAGGCGCTCGACTCCACGCGTTTTGCAACCGGGCAGGGCGATATTCCCGATCTGGTGCTGGTCAATCCGCCGCGTCGCGGCACGGGTAAAGCGCTGTGCGACTACCTGAGCCAGATGGCACCGTCATATATCATCTATTCGAGTTGTAATGCGCAGACGATGGTCAGTGATTTCCGCCATCTTCCGGGGTATCGCGTTGCGCGCGTGCAGTTGTTCGATATGTTTCCGCATACCGCACATTATGAAGTGCTGACGCTACTGGTGAGAGCAGACGAGAAATAAATCGGGCAACGTTGCGTTGCCCGAAGTGTGATGGTTATTTGACCTGCTGGCCTGGCTGCGCACCGCTGTCCGGGCTTAACAGGAAGATGTCTTTCCCGCCAGGACCGGCGGCCATCACCATCCCTTCAGAGATGCCAAAGCGCATTTTACGCGGCGCCAGGTTAGCGACCATTACCGTCAGACGACCAATCAGCGCCTGCGGGTCCGGGTACGCGGAACGAATGCCGGAGAAGACGTTACGTTTCTCGCCGCCGAGATCCAGCGTCAGACGCAGCAGCTTGTCAGAGCCGTCAACGAATTCCGCGTTTTCAATCAACGCGATACGCATATCCACTTTCGCGAAATCATCAAAAGTGATGGTTTCCTGAATCGGATCGTCCGCCAGCGGGCCGGTAACCGGAGCGGCAGCGGCTTTCACCTCTTCTTTCGAAGCTTCTACCAGTGCTTCCACCTGCTTCATCTCAATGCGGTTATACAGCGCTTTGAAGGCGTTGACCTTGTGACTGAGTAACGGCTGCTGGATAGCGTCCCAGGTCAGTTCGGTGTTGAGGAACGCTTCGGCGCGCTCAGTCAGTGACGGCAGTACCGGCTTCAGCCAGGTCATCAGCACACGGAACATGTTCAGACCCATGGTGCAGATAGCCTGCAGATCGGCATCGCGGCCTTCCTGCTTCGCCACCACCCACGGTGCCTGTTCATCAACGTAGCGGTTGGCGACATCGGCCAGCGCCATGATCTCACGGATCGCTTTGCCGAATTCACGGCTTTCCCACGCTTCCGCGATGGTGTCAGCAGCGTCAACGAAAGTCTGATATAGCGCCGGATCAGCCAGTTCAGCCGCCAGCACGCCGTCGAAACGTTTGGCGATAAAGCCCGCGTTACGGGACGCCAGGTTAACCACTTTGTTGACGATGTCAGCATTCACGCGCTGCACGAAATCTTCCAGGTTCAGGTCGATATCGTCGATGCGAGAAGAAAGTTTCGCCGTGTAGTAATAGCGCAGACTGTCGGCATCAAAATGGTTCAGCCAGGTGCTGGCCTTAATGAAGGTGCCGCGTGATTTCGACATCTTCGCGCCGTTCACCGTCACATAGCCGTGAACGAACAGGTTGGTCGGCTTGCGGAAACCGCTGCCTTCCAGCATCGCAGGCCAGAACAGGCTGTGGAAGTAAACGATATCTTTGCCGATGAAGTGATACAGTTCGGCGTCGGAATCTTTCTTCCAGTATTCGTCGAAGCTGGTGGTGTCGCCGCGCTTGTCGCACAGGTTCTTGAAGGAGCCCATATAGCCGATCGGCGCATCCAGCCAGACGTAGAAATATTTGCCAGGCGCGTTGGGAATTTCAAAACCGAAGTACGGCGCATCGCGGGAGATATCCCACTGTTGCAGGCCGGATTCAAACCACTCCTGCATTTTGTTCGCCACCTGCTCCTGCAGCGCGCCGCTGCGGGTCCATGCCTGCAGCATTTCGCTGAACGACGGCAGGTCGAAGAAGAAGTGTTCAGATTCACGCATCACTGGCGTCGCGCCGGAGACCACCGATTTCGGATCGATAAGCTCAGTCGGGCTGTAAGTCGCGCCGCACACTTCGCAGTTATCGCCGTACTGATCCGGCGATTTACATCTCGGGCAGGTGCCTTTCACAAAACGGTCCGGCAGGAACATGCCTTTTTCCGGATCGTAGAGCTGAGAAATGGTGCGGTTTTTAATAAAACCGTTCTCTTTCAGACGCGTGTAAATCAGCTCCGACAGCTCGCGGTTTTCGTCGCTGTGTGTGGAGTGATAGTTGTTGTAGCTGATATCAAAGCCAGCAAAATCGGTCTGATGCTCCTGACTCATTTCGGTAATCATCTGCTCCGGGGTGATCCCCAGTTGCTGCGCTTTCAGCATGATTGGCGTGCCGTGAGCATCGTCCGCGCAGATGAAGTTAACCTCGTGGCCGCGCATTCGCTGGTAACGGACCCAGACATCAGCCTGGATATGCTCCAGCATGTGGCCGAGGTGGATTGAGCCGTTGGCGTACGGCAGCGCGCACGTTACCAGAATTTTTTTCGCGACATGAGTCATAGTGGATATTACTTCTTTGATAGTGAAAAGGGCTTTCGATATTACCAAAAGGGTCATTATTAAGTAAGCACAAACCTGAGCCTTTCAGGTAAACTTGTTGATTAACGCGTTTACTCACAAGAACAAAGGAGTCGGGATGAGTTCACAATCCCAGGCCACTTCCCCGGAGCGCCTGCGTGCAATGGTCGCCGGGACGCTGGCCAATTTTCAGCACCCAACCCTGAAGCACAACCTGACGACGCTGAAGGCGTTGCATCATGTCGCCCTGCTGGACGACGTTGTGCATATCGAAATTCAGATGCCGTTTGTCTGGCAGAGTGCGTTTGAAGCGCTGAAAGACCAGTGCAGCGCTGAACTGCTGCGCATCACTGGCGCGAAAGCGATCGACTGGAAGCTGTCGCACAGCATCGCCACGATGAAACGCGTGAAGAATCAGCCGGGCGTCAACGGCGTGAAAAATATTATTGCCATCAGCTCCGGTAAAGGCGGCGTGGGGAAATCCTCCACGGCGGTAAACCTGGCGCTGGCGCTGGCAGCCGAAGGGGCGAAGGTTGGTATTCTGGACGCCGACATTTACGGTCCGTCGGTACCGATGATGTTAGGTGCGGAAGACCAGCGCCCGACGTCGCCGGACGGCACTCACATGGCACCAATCATGAAATTTGGTCTGGCGACTAACTCTATCGGTTATCTGGTCACTGACGACAACGCCATGGTGTGGCGCGGCCCGATGGCCAGCAAAGCGCTGTTGCAGATGCTGCAGGAGACCCTGTGGCCGGATCTGGACTATCTGGTGCTGGATATGCCGCCAGGCACCGGCGATATCCAGCTGACGCTGGCGCAGAATATCCCGGTTACTGGTGCTGTCGTGGTAACGACGCCGCAGGACGTAGCGCTGATCGACGCCAAAAAAGGCATTGTGATGTTCGAGAAAGTGGATCTGCCGGTGCTGGGGATTGTCGAAAACATGAGCATGCATATCTGCAGCAACTGCGGTCATCATGAGCCGATTTTCGGCACCGGTGGCGCAGAGAAACTGGCGCAGCAGTATCACACTGAATTGCTCGGCCAGATGCCGCTGCATATCAGTCTGCGTGAAGATCTCGATCGCGGCACCCCGACCGTGGTCAGCCGCCCGGAGAGTGAATTTACTGCATCTTATCGTCAGCTGGCTGGCCGTGTGGCCTCGCAGCTGTACTGGATGGGCGAAGTGATCCCGAGCGAGATTGCGTTCCGCGCGGTGTAATGTCAGAGGGTGCTACGCGTGTGGCGTAGCACCTGTCTGTTAGCGGTGGTAGAAGATATCGCCGTCGTAGGCTTTCAGGATTTTGCCGTCCGCTTCCGAAACCAGCACGTAGTTCTCACCCATGTAAGTCCAGTACGTTCCCGCATCCGGTGCTGGCAGGTTACGCAACTGCCACTGTTTAATCTTGTATTCATCAGTGCGATACAATTCAGGCACGGTGTCACCGATTTTGAAATGGGTAAAATCGGCGATGAATCCATCGAGTTCATATTTTTGCAGGCCTGAGGTCGCTACCGTTGCCGGTGCGGCCCAGCTTGCACCCGCCACTGCCAGCAATGCGCTGAGAAACAGCAATCTACACTTACCCATTATTTCTCCACAAAATCAGTCTGGTACCAGCCCCGCAAAATCACAGGCGTGAGCAGGGGAAAGATTATCTTAATGGAATCAGAGAATAATATGTTCAGGAAAAATTGTAACCAGGTTGAACATAAACGCGATGAATAACCGGATTTCTCTGAACTTCTCCGGCAGCATCACAGCACCGTCATGACGAGGAACCCGGCAGCGTCCCGGGCGGCAGGTTGGGAAATAAACTGTTCAGTTTCGCCGACAGCCACCAGCGAAGTATACACCCCGCAGAGCCGTCAACAATCACCGCCAGTATCCACGGTCAGGTGGTTGACGTACTCCATTGACTGCGACCCAGGCTGAGAATTTTCACAGCCTGTGATGCACCTCAATAAAACATCGTTTCTCTTTTAGTAAAAACATATTCCATAAAAATACTATCAAGTCTGACTATTCATACAAAAAATAAGTACCCGTGAAAATCACAGGAGATAACAATGAAGAAACTAATGTGTACGGCATTACTGTTGTTAAGCAGCACCTGTTTTGCACAAAGCGCGGATGTGAAAGCGGTGAATGATGCCGTGGAAAACATGCGTCTTGCTATGCTCAGTGGGCAAAAATCCAGCCTCGAAAAGGTTGGTTTGCCTTCCCTGAGCTATGGACATTCCAGCGGTGTTATCCAAAACAATGCTGAATTTGTAGATGCTATCGTCACCGGCAAATCACAGTTTAAGACGTTGAATCTGAACGATCAGACCGTCCAGGTTGATGGCGACGTTGCGATTGTCCGTCATATTCTGGAAGCCAAAACCAACGACAGCGGTAAGCCGGGTGAAGTGAAAATCGGGGTGATGCTGGTCATGAAAAAAGACAGCGCTGGCGCGTGGAAGCTGTTAGCTCGTCAGGCGTATAAGCTCCCGCAATAATGTCGCGCACTGAACTGAGAAAAGGGCACTGCGGTGGCCTTTTCTTATTTTTGCTGTCCCGCGTTTGGCGTTTACAAGACCGCCTGCGGGCATTATCCTGAAATGGATTTTTAATGACTCGGGGTGCCCTTCACACGGTGAAGGCTGAGAAAGACCCGTACCACCTGATCTGGATAATGCCAGCGTAGGGAAGTCAGAGACCTGCCCGGTCATCGCTTCTTCACAACCTGGCAGGAGCATACCATGCCATCTGACCTGCTTAGTCCGGCGCACATCGCGCAGTCCTTACATTCGTTCCGCACCCGTTCTCCGCTCGTGCATTGCATGACCAACGACGTTGTTCAGACGTTTACCGCTAACGTTCTGCTGGCGCTCGGTGCGTCACCGGCGATGGTGATTGATCCTGATGAAGCCGCCGAGTTTGCGGCTGTCGCCGATGCGTTGTTGATAAACGTCGGTACTTTAACGACAGATCGCGCCACAGCGATGCAGGCGGCGATCGGTAGCGCAGTGAAGGCGGGAAAACCCTGGACGCTGGATCCGGTCGCCGTCGGCGCGTTGTCGCTGCGTACCCGCTTTTGCCAGCAAAGTTTACATTTGCAACCTGCCGCCATTCGCGGTAACGCCTCTGAAATCATGGCGCTTGCCGGAATGAGCCGGGGAGGGCGCGGCGTCGATACCACCGACACGGCTACCGCCGCTGTCCCGGCCGCGCAGAAACTGGCGCAGCAGAGTGGGGCGATTGTTGCTGTAACCGGGGAAACGGATTATGTCACCGACGGCGAGCGAACCCTTGCGGTGGCGGGTGGTTCTCCGTTGATGACTCGCGTGGTCGGCACCGGTTGCGCGCTGTCGGCGGTGGTCGCTGCGTTCTGTTCCTTGCCGGGCGATCGGCTGGTCAACGTCGCTGCTGCTTGTGGCGTCATGAAACAGGCAGGCGAGATGGCTGCGCGAAACGGCAACGGGCCGGGGGCATTCGAACCCGCATTCCTTGATGCGCTGTACGCGCTTAGCGGGGAGGCACAGAAATGAAACGTATTAATGCTCTGACCATTGCCGGAACAGACCCGACGGGCGGTGCAGGTATTCAGGCTGATCTGAAAACCTTTTCGGCGCTCGGCGCGTATGGCTGCGCGGTGATCACCGCACTGGTGGCGCAAAATACTCTCGGCGTGCAGTCGGTTTATCGTATTGAACCGGATTTTGTCGCCGCACAACTCGATTCAGTGTTCAGCGATGTGCGCATCGACACCACCAAAATTGGCATGCTGGCGGAGACGGATATCGTCGAAGCGGTGGCGGAGCGACTGCAACGCTACCGCATTCAGAATGTGGTGCTCGATACCGTCATGCTGGCGAAAAGTGGCGATCCACTGCTGTCGCCGTCGGCGGTCGAGAGCCTGCGCAAACATCTTCTTCCGCAGGTGTCGCTGATCACGCCGAATCTGCCGGAAGCGGCTGCGCTGCTGGATGCGCCGCATGCGCAGAACGAGCGGGAAATGCTCGAACAGGGACGCGCGCTCCGGGCGCTGGGCTGCGAGGCGGTACTGATGAAGGGCGGGCATCTGGATGACGCCGAAAGCCCGGACTGGTTGTTTACCGCCGCAGGCGAGCAGCGGTTTACCACCCCGCGCGTTCCGACGAAAAATACTCACGGCACCGGCTGCACGTTGTCGGCGGCGCTGGCGGCGCTGCGCCCGCGTCATAATAACTGGCTGGAGACCGTGCCGGAGGCGAAAGCGTGGCTGTCAGCCGCGCTGGCGCAGGCGGATTCGCTGGAAGTGGGGCATGGAATTGGTCCAGTGCATCACTTTCATGCGTGGTGGTAGTATACTGGCAGGAGACCACTGCCAGGAAAAGAGTCGATGGAACAAGCGCATACCCGTCTTATTGAGCAACTGAATGAGCGCATCGCCGCTGCCGACAATATGCCGTTGTATCTGAAGTTTGCCGAAACGGTGAAAAATGCGGTTCGCAGCGGCTGGCTTGAACACGGCAATATCCTGCCTGGCGAGCGTGATCTCAGCCAGTTGACCGGGGTATCGCGCATTACCGTGCGCAAGGCGATGCAGACGCTGGAAGACGAAGGCGTGGTCACCCGCGCGCGCGGCTACGGTACGCAAATCAATAATATCTTTGAATATTCATTGAAAGAGGCGCGCGGGTTTTCTCAGCAGGTGGTATTGCGCGGTAAAAAGCCGGATACGCTGTGGGTCAACAAGCGCATCGTCGCCTGCCCGGACGAGGTGGCGGTGGAGCTGGCGGTGCCGCCCGGCAGTGAAGTTTTTTTGCTCAAACGTATTCGTTACGTTGATGAAGACGCGGTATCTATTGAGGAGTCCTGGGTGCCAGCGCCGCTGATTGCTGATCCCGACGCGATTGGCATTTCACTGTACGACTACTTTCGCAGCCAGAACATTTTCCCGCAGCGTACGCGCTCGCGGGTCAGCGCCCGCATGCCGGACGCTGAATTTCAGTCACATATCAAAATGGATGACCGGATCCCGGTGCTGGTGATCAAACAGGTGGCGCTGGACCAGGTGCAGCGGCCGATTGAATACAGCATCAGCCACTGCCGCAGCGATCTATACGTTTTCGTGTGCGAGGAGTAATTCCTCGCGCCAGGGCGCGCAGTTGCCGCCGCGATGCCCGACAACCCAGGAGGCGACCGCATTTCCCAGTCTGACCGCGTCAGGCAATGCCCAGCCCGCCGCCAGCCCGGCCAGAACACCGCCTGCATGACTGTCTCCCGCGCCTATCGTATCGACGACCTCTACCGGGCACGCGGCAACGTGCCCCTGCGTCTCAGGCGTGAAATACCAGGCGCCGTCTTTGTCCTGACGAATAATCACCGGTGTGCCGTAACGGTCAAGCCAGGCCTGACCAAAGGCGCGGGTCTCTGCCGGTAACTCCGCGATTTCCGCGATGATTTCCGCTTCCTGGCGATTGAGCGATACCAGCGGTTTACAGGCCATGATGCGAGCCATCAGCGCTGGCGGGATATCGGCAATGCGCGGACCAAAGTCGATCAGTGCCGTCATGCCCGTGGTGTTCTCCAGCCAGTTGACCAGCAGCTCGCCGCACGGCGACGCCAGTTGATAACCAGAGAGATAAACCAGCCCGCCATCCTGCACCGGCAGCGCCTCCAGCCACGCCGGAACCCATTCGTTTTCCACCCCGCTGAACGACATAAACGTGCGTTCGCCGTCGGGTTCAACCAGCGCCAGGCACCAGCCGTTGTCGCCGGTGGCGTTATCGATCGCGCTGACCAGCCCTTCGCGCGCCAGATTGTTGCGGATGATTTCGGCCCACACACCCTGACCGAGCGGCAACGCATTGCAGGCGCTGATCCCCAGTCGTTTCAGCGCCACGGCGATGTTTAACGCACAGCCGCCGATGTTCACTCCCTGCTGTTTAAGCTCGATGTCACAGCCGCGCCAGGGCAGGGCGTAAGCATCAGCGATGACGTCAATCACCGCCGCGCCAATCACCGTGACCGGGCGCTGCTGATCCAGCGTTCTGAGTTTATCGGCCAGTCCTGATGCCTTCATAGTGCCTCCCGCTGTTGACGATACCCCCGCAGTGCACTGGCATAACGGGTGAAATCCAGATGGTTTACGCCGTCCAGCTCCGCTTTCAGTGCCGGGTCGATAGCGTCAACGCCCTGCAGCGCGCCGCAGATGGCGGTAGCCATCGCGCCGATGGTATCGGTATCGCCGCCGAGGTTAGCGCACAGCACTGCGCAGCGGTTGGGATCGGTCTGCGCCAGTTCCACCATCGCAATGGCGCAGGGTACCGATTCAATGGTGCTGGTACCCGCGCCGACGAGCTGATAAAGCTGCTCGCTGGCGGATTCCACGCCATTAGCTTCGCGCACCGTTTTCAGCGCCAGCTCCAGCCGTGCCGCCAGTGAGGCGCTGAAGGTAGTGACGCGTCTTTCCTGCGCATGCCTTGCGATGGCAGGCAGCGCCTCGACAATGTTCTCCCAGCGTTCGCCGTCGATGGCGCGGGAAATCGCCCACGCCACCACCACCGCACCGGCAATCGCCAGATCAGACTTATGCGTCGGGCTGGAGGCGAGGGCGATATCATCAATAAAACGATCGAGATCCGCCGCCGGCAACATGCAGCCCAGCGGCGATACGCGCATGGCGGCGCCATTGGTGACGCCGTTGTTCTCCAGCGCGCTGACCGGCTGGCCGTCGCGAATGGCACGTAACGCAATTTTCGACGTCGGGCCGAGCACGTTTTTATTGAACGCGTCAAAACGTTCGGCCCACGCGAGGATGTGACGGCCAATCACATCCGGATCGATCTGACCTTCACACTCCAGCAGCGCATCAGCAAGACACAGCGCCATGGAGGTGTCGTCGGTAAACTCAGCACGTTTGAAATAGCAGGCGGCGCTGTTTTCTGCCGGACCGGGGAGAAAACGGTCGATCCAGCCGAAGTGCGCTTTTACCCGTGAGCGCGGCCACAGTTCCGATGGCATGCCCATCGCATCCCCTACCGCCTGGCCATATAAGGCACCGAGAATACGCTCGTATTTCATTTAACTTCCCCTTGTGTTAACGCAATATCGCGGTTGTCTTCATTCACCTTAATGGCAGTGATTTCTTTATCAGACTCGCGGAACAGCAACATAAACAGGACTGCAATCACGGCAATCATCACCGCGCCGAAGGTCCACATGCCCGCCCAGTTAAAGGTCAGTCCATTCACCGGTTCTTTATAGGCGAACATTTTCTCCATCATGACACCGCCCAGGCGGTAGCCAAGCAGGCTGCCGAACCCCTGACAGCAGAGGGTAATCAGCCCCTGTGCGGCGTTACGCATGGTTACCGGCGCTTTTTTATCAACGTAGATATACGCGGTGACGTAGTAGAAGTCATAGCTCACGCCGTGCAGCAGGATGCCGAGGAACAGCAGGGCGTAAGTGAAGTAATGGTCCGCACCACCGTAGATAAAGAACGCGTAGCGAATGGCGGCAGTGATAAGACCAAGTAACAATACCTTTTTAATACCAAAACGTTTGGTAAAGAAAGGCAGTGCCAGCATAAAAAAGATTTCAGAGAACTGGCCGAGCGTCATCCAGCCGGTGGCGTTTTTCATGCCCACTTCGGAGAGATAACCGTTGGCGAAGATGTAGTAAAACGCCAGCGGCATTGCGAACAGGAAAGAGCAGAAAAAGAAGACCAGGAAGTTCTTGTCGCGCAACAGGATCAGCGCGTCGAGCCCCAGCATGACTTTCAGGTTCATCTTGCCAGTGCTCTTCGGCGGCGTATCCGGCAGGAAGAAAGCGAACACTCCCAGCAGCGCTGAACTGCCCGCGGTGATCAGCAACGGAATGCTGGTCGGCGAGATGTCGGCGTAGCCCAGCATTTCCGGCAGGAAACCACACACCAGCCCGGAGCCAATCCAGCCAATGGTGCCCATGACGCGGATGCGCGGGAAATCGCGTTCGACGTCCGGGACGTTAGAAAAGGCGATGCTGTTGGTCAGGGCTATCGTCGGCATATAGGTCAGCGAGTAGGCGAGCAGTAGCGGGAAAAAGCCAGCAAAGGTGGTTTGCTGCGCGGCGAAATACATCAGTATCGCCCCGGCAAACATCAGTACGGCCAGCACTTTTTGCGCCGGGAAAAAACGGTCGGTCAGCGAGCCGACGAGGATTGGCGACAGGATCGCCGCAATCGCCGTACAGGCATAAGACCAGCCAATTTCCCCTGCGCTGAACCCGTTTTTACTCAGCCACAGCCATAGTGGTACAAACCAGGCGCCCCAGATAAACCATTCAACAAACATCATGAACGACAGCTTTACTGTAGTTTTCATCGTTAAATCCTTCATGACAGGTAAGGTACGCCTTAACAATACCAATGAATAATACCTTTTAAATACCTTTGATCGGAAAATTTGATCGCTCTCGCAAATTACCTGACCTGAAACGTGACAGCGGATTGTGCTTAAAAACACCTTGTCGGCTGGCAAAAATGCCCCTGCAGTACCAGGCTTATTCTGCCCGCGATGGTGCGGGTCAGGACAATCCATCTCCGACGTCATGTCGGAACTTACGGGAGCATCGCTATGACTGATATTGCGCAATTGCTTGGCAAAGACGCCGACAGCCTGTTACAGCACCGTTGTATGACCATTTCCGCTGATCAGCTGTATTTGCCGGGTCATGATTACGTTGACCGTGTGATGATTGATAATAACCGCCCCCCGGCAGTACTGCGAAATATGCAGACGCTGTATAACACGGGGCGTCTGGCCGGGACAGGCTATCTGTCTATTTTGCCGGTCGATCAGGGCGTGGAACATTCCGCTGGCGCCTCGTTTGCCGCCAACCCGCTCTATTTTGATCCAAAGAATATTGTCGAACTGGCGATCGAAGCCGGGTGTAACTGCGTGGCCTCCACCTACGGCGTGCTGGCGTCGGTGTCCCGCCGTTACGCGCACCGCATTCCATTTCTGGTGAAGCTGAACCACAACGAAACCCTGAGCTACCCGACCACCTACGACCAGACCCTCTACGCCAGCGTTGAGCAGGCGTTCAACATGGGCGCGGTAGCGGTAGGGGCGACAATCTATTTCGGCTCTGCCGAGTCGCGTCGCCAGATTGAAGAGATTTCCGCAGCGTTTGAACGCGCGCACGAACTGGGTATGGTGACTGTGCTGTGGGCTTATTTGCGTAACCCGGACTTCAAGAAAGACGGTGTCGATTACCACGTTTCTGCCGATCTCACCGGTCAGGCGAACCATCTGGCGGCCACCATTGGCGCAGATATCGTTAAGCAGAAAATGGCGGAAAATAATGGCGGCTATAAAGCGGTGAATTTCGGCTATACCGATGACCGTGTTTACAGCAAGCTGACCAGCGAAAACCCGATCGATCTGGTGCGTTATCAACTGGCGAACTGCTATATGGGGCGCGCCGGGCTGATCAACTCCGGTGGCGCGGCGGGTGGTGAAACTGATCTTGCGGACGCGGTACGCACGGCGGTTATCAATAAACGTGCCGGTGGGATGGGGCTTATCCTCGGCCGTAAAGCGTTTAAAAAATCGATGGCTGACGGCGTTCAGTTGATTAATGCCGTACAGGATGTGTACCTCGACACCAGGGTCACCATCGCCTGATTTTTCTGGCAGTGCCTGGTGGCGCAATGCTGACCGGGCCTGCCGGATTGACGTGACTGTTTGGCGGCGTCATCCGCTCAGTTTATCGCAGTTGATCCCTCTCACATTCCCTATCTCTTTTGTGAAAAACAAGACGTTCGGGATATAACAGACAACGGGCGTATTAAGTATAGCAAGGCGCGTATTCATCGCGCGCTCGAGAATATACCGCCAGTTATTTATGAAAAAAAATTGGCCAGAGCTCTTCATTAGGCTGGGGACTAAAAACCGGAGGGACGACACTTCTGCTGTAAAAAAACGGCCACCGTCATAATGACAGGTGGCCGTTGGTATTAGTAAGGGTTATTATTTTTTTTCCGGAACCTCAGGGATGATGCTTTGTTCTGCATATACGTGCCTGATATATTTAAACCTGTACGCGGACCGGTGACATCATAATACGTTCCCGTAAAATTTACACCATCATACAGTCGAATGATATAGTCTGGGTCAACCATAATCGAGCTGATTTTATCACTGAAGTTAAGTGCTGCAAGATCTGGTACATCGCCTAAAATATGTATTTCTTCACCACTATAGTGTGTATCATCATAAGCAATCGCTTTAATAATTCGAACCGATGATATGGATTCAGAAAACGTAGAATCGAATGGAGTTACATTCCCCATAATTACCTTTTGACTCCCACTATAGTTATCGTCGGTATAAACATAACACCCCAGACAATCATCTGAAAGGAGTGAAGACATAAACGTATTATCTGCCTTCCCACCCTGAGAGTTAAGAACCTCAGACAAACCAGGAATATCATCAGTTACATTGAGATAGTCACCGGTGTAATTTATTGCATTAAAGAATTTAACTTTTGGATCCGGAGCGATTTTAATAACCTTTAGCGATTTCGCTCTATAATCAAAAGCCATTGAGCTCAGGTTAACAATCTCTGAGCTGCCGACGACATCTCTATAGGCTCCGCTATAATATTTACCTTCGTACAGACGGACAATATATCCCGGCAGAACCTTGATGGAAGACATGTTATCATAAGAGAGCTCCCAAAGATCAGGGATATCACCAACAACTGACAGAAATTCATTCGCACCATTGAGGCCGTTGTAGCATGCCGCTTTAACAATACGTATTGATGAAACACTATTGTTATAGTAATCACTGTATGTTGCTGCATTATTAGTGAAGGTTGTATAATTCCCGAAATAGTAATATTCCGTGTACACTCGATAGCCCAGCGCATCAGCACCCAGATTAGAACTTGATAAAGAATTATCCACCGAGTTACCTGCGCTATCTCGCACTACAGTAAGCAGAGGAGTATCCTCATTCACTTTAACGACCGCCCCTGTATAGTTAACCTCCTTATAGAAGTTGACATGGGGAGTTTCTGCATTAGCAATTGAAACATTCTTAATCTCACTCACAATTTTACCCAGCTCAAAATCTGTGGTATCACCGCTGATATCCCAGATAATGGCACCGCCAAAACCCTGCTCGTTGATGTAGTCGACTTTCGCCTGAATAGACTCAGCATCGTCATAGGTCAACATCTCTTTCTTGCTGGCGCTGTACAGGTACGGCACCTTGGACTGGTCATCCCAGTAACGGACATAGTCAACACTTTCCCGTTTCTGCTTCAGAACATAGAACGGGTTGGTACCGGTAAACTCGTCCACTTCATCCCACGCGCCATGCACGGTTGCAGTACCTGCGACAAACAGGCCCGGCAGCCCTTTCTCAACTTCAAGACCAGAGACGTTACCCCAGCCGCGTCCGTAGAAAGGCACGCCCATCATCAGTTTGTGTTTTGGTACGTTCCAGGTCTCGTAATACTCGTTCATTGCAGAGGCGACGTTCAGCAGTGGGTCCTCATCATGGCTGTTGGCAAACAGCGGCGCATTATGGCCGGTGATTGTCTCAAAGGCACCGTGAATATCGTAGGCCATCACGTTAACGCTATCCAGCAGCGGTGCGGTAGCTACCGGGTTAATGTACTGAATATTGTTGTGGTTGGTCGTGACTGCGGCGGAAAGCTGATAGTAACGGTCATCCAGGAAGCCCGCGTCGTTAAGTTTTGTACGCAATTTGCTGATAAGTGAGGTAAACTGGCGTTTAGAGACTTCATTATCCGGGTATTCCCAGTCCACATCCACGCCGTCGAAATCCCAGGTACGCATGAAGGACACCATGCTGTTGGCCAGTTTTTCAACCCCGGCATCGGTGGCACAGGCTTTTTCAAACACGTCTTCGTCAGAGTTATTCCAGCCACCCACGGAAACCATAGCGGTGACGCCGTGCGCTTTGGTCAGCTTTGCCAACTGGCGTAACAATTCCGGGCCTTTAACCGTATCGTGGATCACGACAGCGCCGTCTTTTACCACGGCAAAGCCATAGTTCAGATGCGTCAGCAAAGAGAAGTCGATGCGGTCAGGGGTGAAATAATCATGGGCGCCATATACCCCCCATTCCGGGAAATAACCGATCACTTTACGCTGATTCGCCACAGCCTGTTTGCCTTTACGGTAGATCTCCCAGGACTCTTCGCGAACAAAGGGAGTAAACTTGAAGGTGCCATAGAGTTCATAATTCAGCGCATCGCCTTTCAGCCATACGGTATTGACACCGGGTACCATGCCCGGGTCGGCCCAATACTGTGCAGTCCAGTAATATCCCTGATAGCGCACGACAGAACCGCCAGCATAGCTTTTACTCGCATCGTACTCTTCTGAATTAAGGGCTAATTCCTGCAGTTTCGCCACCATAACTGTTGGGCTACCTGGAAAACTATTCGGATAATATTCGTTATAGGCTTCCCAGTAATGGCCATTATCGCGCGAAATCATCATTGAGTTATTAAGACCGTGCAGTGTATTGGTCTCATCGTTCATCGTCACCGTAATTGATGCCGCTGCATCTGATAATGGATTAGTCGATTTTTCGTTACTCATTTTATATCTCCTAAGGAACGTGCGTTGATAATTAAATAGCTTCAGATTGCATATTAAGAACACCATCGCTTCTGAAACTGCACCAAAGCTTATCTGATGAATTAATTTATACAACAGCACTTTATTGCTTATTAGATAATAATAGGTTACGTGATAGTATTGTTTATTCGTTAGCGGCTCAGTCAATAAAAAATGATGCGGAATGATGTGAGATGATGTTTTTATTTATAGATTTTTATGAAAGTTTATTAAACTAAAAATAATACTCTTTCCCCGCAGGCGTAATTAATGTTGGCATTTTTTCTACAGACAGCGCGGAAGAACCCGAGCGTACTCATGAGAACCTGGGCTAGCTTACCGCTAGCCACAAATTTTGGCTTAGGACTGTATCAGCAACAGGGAAGTGAACAATTCTTCGTCCTGGCAGCCGGACGTGGCAATTCTATACCAGCCGCTCCCCGTCGGTGCTTTGCGAGAGTTAACGCAGCAGCGGACAGTCCGGCGGCAGGCGGCAGCGCAGCGCCGCTGGCAAAATTTCCATACGGAAGGTTTTGCCACTCAGCGGTTCGCCGTCGAGGTTGAACGTCATTTCATGGGGAGCGGTGACCTCGAACCACGGCGAAACGCTGTCGACCAGGTTCTCCTTACCGTCGCTGCTGGCCAGGGTGTTGAACAAAGCAGGCAGCAGCTCTTCACCGGTAAAAATGCGTAGATGCAGCAGGCCATCGTCAATCAGCGCGTCCGGGCAAAGCTGCTGTCCGCCACCCGCCTGGCGGCCGTTGCCGATACCAATCACCAGCGCATCGCCTTGCCAGGTAAAGTTCTCACCCTGGATTTTGCAGCGATCGGGTTTCAGGGTGTCCATGCGCACTAATCCATGAATCAGGTATGAAATACCGCCCAGCGCGGCTTTCAGCTTCTCCGGCGTTTCGGTGGTGATGCGGGTACCAAACCCGCCCGTCGCCATGTTGATAAAACAGGTTTTGTCATTCACCCGGGCGATATCAATAGCGATATCGTTACCGGCGATGGCGAGTTTCAGCGCTTTATCCGGTTCGTCAGGGATGCCCGCGCTGGTGGCGAAATCGTTGGCGGTGCCGAGCGGCAGAATGCCCAGCGCCGGAATATCATCGCCCTGACAGTGAATCAGCGCTGTGGCGACTTCGTTGATGGTGCCGTCGCCACCGCCGGCAATCACGGTGGCAACGCCCAGCCGACGGGCTTCGTCGATATAGCGTTCGGCATCGCCTTTTTCCCAGGTCACGCGAACGTGGATCTCCACGCCTTCGTCACGCAACTGCATTACGGCGTCGCGCAGCAGGGCGTTATCAGCGCCTTTACCATTGAGAATCAATAAACTGGCGGGAAATGTGGTCATCCTTTTTGCCTCATTTTTTAACATGAGAACAAGTTTATCGCAGGATTGGAAATGTCGCCCAGGAACAGGCTGAAACAGCGGAAAAAGGTGAAGAAAAAAATAAGCCCGCGTAAGGGAGATTACACGGGCCAAGGAGGTGGTTCCTGGTACAGCTAGCTTTATGGGTTATGTTTTTCAGCGTAGAGATAATACCCTTAATGAACGAAGCGGTATGTGATCGGATTCTAAGAATCTTCCGTGCAGAAAAAATAACCCAGATTAACTACTTACCGTGCGGGTTACGCGTGCTCTGACCCGCGAAATTACGCATCAGAAGTGCATAATTTAGCACCAGTTCTTCCGGTACCGGCAGCCAGACGGTGTAACCATCACCCGGTGCGACCGGCATCGCTTCGCCTTTCGCGTTTTCCATGTGTTCCAGCGTAAAGTTGACGTTGCCCTGCGGCGTCATCAGTTCAAGGCTGTCGCCCACGCTGAATTTGTTTTTCACCGCCACGGCAGCCAGCGGCCCTTTACGTTCGCCGGTGAATTCGCCGACAAACTGCTGACGCTCGGAAACCGAATAGCCGTATTCGTAGTTCTGATAATCGTCATGGGTATGACGGCGCAGGAAACCTTCGGTATAACCGCGATGCGCCAGACCTTCCAGCGTTTCCAGCAGGCTGGTATCAAACGGTTTACCGGCAGCGGCGTCGTCGATGGCTTTGCGATAGACCTGCGCGGTACGGGCACAGTAGTAGAAGGATTTGGTGCGGCCTTCGATTTTCAGCGAATGAACGCCCATCTGCGTCAGGCGCTCAACGTGCGCAATCGCGCGCAGATCTTTCGAGTTCATGATGTAGGTGCCATGCTCGTCTTCGAACGCGGTCATGTATTCACCCGGACGCTGCGCCTCTTCAATCATAAACACTTTGTCCGTCGGCGCGCCGATGCCCAGCGTCGGTTCGACGTTCTGCACCGGAATCGGCTCGTATTTATGCACGATGTTGCCGACGTCGTCCTCTTTACCTTCCTGGACGTTATATTCCCAGCGGCAGGCGTTGGTGCAGGTGCCCTGGTTCGGATCGCGTTTGTTGATGTAGCCGGAGAGCAGGCAGCGACCGGAATACGCCATGCACAGCGCGCCGTGAACGAAGATTTCAATCTCCATGTCCGGTACCTGATTGCGGATTTCTTCAATTTCTTCCAGCGACAGTTCGCGGGAGAGGATCACGCGGGTCAGGCCCATCTGCTTCCAGAATTTCACCGTCGCCCAGTTAACGGCGTTGGCCTGCACAGAGAGATGGATTGCCATCTCCGGGAAGTGCTCGCGCACCAGCATAATCAGCCCAGGATCGGACATAATCAGCGCATCCGGCCCCATTTCCACCACCGGTTTCAGATCGCGAATGAACGTTTTCAGCTTGGCGTTATGCGGCGCGATATTCACCACCACGTAGAATTTTTTGCCGAGCGCATGGGCTTCGTTGATCCCAAGCTGAAGGTTTTCGTGATTGAATTCGTTGTTACGCACGCGCAAAGAGTAACGCGGCTGGCCCGCGTATACTGCATCGGCGCCATAAGCGAACGCGTAACGCATATTTTTCAGCGTTCCCGCCGGGGAAAGGAGTTCCGGTTTAAACATGATTTTCTCGTTCTGATGACAGGTCAGATCCGCCTCACAGGGTAAGGCGGCAGGGGGAGTTCCCATACTTTAAGGGCGGGAATTGTAGCGCCGGGCGGCAGGGGAGTAAACCGAAGATTCTAGGCGATACGGCAGGCGTCCGCCTCCCAGCGATAGCCAACGCCATACACGGCGCGAATAAATGACTGCTCGGCGTCCAGCGCTTCCAGCTTGCGGCGCAGGTTTTTGATGTGGCTGTCGATGGTGCGGTCAGTGACGACGCGGTAATCGTCGTACAGATTGTTGAGCAGTTGCTCGCGGGAGAAGACTTTCCCCGGCTCGCTGGAGAGTGTTTTCAACAGGCGAAATTCAGCAGGGGTTAAATCCAGCAGCTTGTTCTGCCATGACGCCTGAAAACGGCCTTCATCAACAATCAACGGGCTTTCGGCATCCAGCGCCAGCAACTCACGCTTCGGCTTGCAGCGGCGCAGAATGGTCTTCACGCGGGCGACCACTTCGCGCGGGCTGTAGGGCTTGCAGATGTAATCGTCAGCGCCAATCTCCAGCCCTAGCAGGCGGTCGATCTCTTCGATTTTGGCGGTCACCATCACCACCGGCACTTCCGAAAAGCGACGAATTTCACGACACAGGGTTAAGCCGTCGGTGCCGGGCAGCATGAGATCCAGCAGGATGAGATCAGGCGGTGTCTGATGCACGTACGACAGCACTTTATCGCCATGGCTGATGAGCGTCGGCGCATAGTTCGCCGCCTGCAGATAGTCGATCAGCAACTGCCCCAGTTTGGGTTCATCTTCCACGACTAAAATCCGTGGCGCGTTGGCATCAATGGGTAACGTGGTCATACGTCTCTCGGTAAATCTCGTTCCAGCGGTAACTCTACTTTAATGCTAACCCCACCAAAAGGCGAATGCGTGGCGTTGAGCGTGCCGCCGTGCGCCTCGACAATGTTCAGGCAAATCGCCAGGCCAAGACCGGAACCGCCGCTGGCACGATTGCGGGAGCCTTCGGTACGGTAAAAGCGTTCGCAAAGTAAATTCAACTGTTCGTCGGTGACGCCGGGCGCGCTGTCGGCGAAATCAATGGTGACGGTATGGTTCTCCGTCACGGCGCTAATCAGCAGCTTACCGCTGCTGTCAGTGTAGCGCAGGCTGTTTTCCAGCAAATTATTGAAGAGTTGCATCAGGCGGTCGCGATCGCCGAATACGGTAATGGTTTCCGGCAGCGAAAAAGCGATGGACAGCCCGCGGCTGGCGAACCGTTCACGGAAAGCGCCCGCCGCCATCTCCAGCAGCGTTACGACATCGACAGTGGCTTTCTGGTAGGCCAGCGCGCCTTCGTCAGACATCGACAACTGGTGCAAGTCTTCCACCAGTTTGGTCAACGTGGCGACCTCCGCCTGTAGCGACATCACCGACTCCGGCGTGAACTGGCGAACGCCATCCTGAATGGCTTCCAGCTCGCCGCGCAGCACCGCCAGCGGGGTGCGCAGTTCATGAGAAATATCGGCCATAAAATCGCGACGCATCTGTTGGTTGCGTTCCAGCGTGCTGGCGAGCTGGTTAAAATCCTGCGCCAGTTTTCCCAGCTCATCAGCACCGGTGGCGGCCACGCGGGTGGAAAAATTCCCTGCTGCCAGTTGATGCGTACCTTCCACCAGCCGTTTCACTGGCGCCAGCAGGCCGCGGGCCAGCGGGAAGGTCGCCAGCGCCGCCAGCAGGGTGGAGAGCGCGACGATAAGCCAGCTGGTGCGCTTTTGCTGACGGTCGAAATTGATGTCGGTATTGCGCGTCAGGCGCTCAACCGGGGAAGCGATCACCGCACCCACTTCGGTGCCATTGACGACAATCGCGCGCCGGGTGCCGTCCGGCGGAACGGGCGCACGCGGGCCAACCAGTACGTGCGCATCCTGATCGATCACCCAGAACTGAGTCCGCCAGCCGTGCGGCGGCATGCCAGGACCGGGGCGATCGTCGCCCCCATCATGCTCCAGCGAGCGCAGTATCTGGAAAACAAAGCGATCGTTATTGCGCAAAAAACGCCAGTTGCCATGCAGCGCATACTGCTCACCGAGCGCATCGCCCAGCAGTTGCAAACGCTGCTCGTTGCCGCGCTTGATGTAATCAATAAAACCGTGTTCAAAACTCAGCCGCACCGCCCAGTGCATGGTGACCAGCAGCACAATGCAGGTCGCAAAAATAGCGAGAAACAGTTTACCGGTGATCCCCGGACGCCATAATTTCACGATTCCCTCCTTTTACGCCGGTTTATGACCACGTTTTTCGTGATGTCATCGGGGACATGTCGGAAAATCAGTGCCGGTAACGCAATGATTACCGCCATGCTGAGATAGGTGTAGAGAAAAATATGGTGCGTGGCGCTGGTGTCGGTCGCGACATGTTGCTGACCGTACAGTCCGAGCAACAACCCGGCGACGGTGACGCCGATACTCATCGACAGTTGCATGATCATCGACAGCAGGCTGTTACCGCTGCTGGCGTATTCGTCCGGTAAATCTTTTAACGTCATGGTGTTCATGGTGGAGAAGCGGGTGGAGTTCACCATCCCCTGTACAAACAGCACCACCGGCAGCAGGTAGTACCAGCCCAGCAGCGCGACGGACATAAACAGCAGACTGACCAGCACCAGTGCCAGCGTTGACGTCACCAGCACCCGGCGATAGCCAAAGCGATTGACCACCTGCACGATAATGCGCTTCATCCCCATACTGCCAATGACCATCGGGATCATCATCAGCCCGGCATGAAACGGTGAGAAGCCAAGGCCGATTTGCAGGAACACTGGCGTCATAAACGGCAGCATGCCACTACCGATACGCCCGGCGAAGCTGCCACCAAGCCCGAGGGAGAACGTCGGCGTACGAAACAATTTCAGGCTGAACAGCGCCGAGTCGTTGTCACGCGCGTGCCAGAGATAAAACAGAATGGAAAACAGCCCGACGGTGACCAGAATGCCGAGCATCAGCGGCGTCAGGCCGAGCCCTTTTTGCCCGTCGAGTGCCAGCGTCAGCGTCGCCATGCCAATCACCAGCAAGATAAAGCCCGAGACATCAAAGCGCCGCGTCTGCAACGTGTAGTTGGGCATCAGCATCAGCGTGGCAATCGCGCCAATGATCCCGACCGGAATGTTGATAAGGAAAATCCAGTTCCACGAGGCGTATTCCACCAGAACCCCACCGAGGGCGGGCCCCATCAGCGGCCCCACCTGGCCGGGAAGCGTGACGAACGTCATCGCCGCCATGTACTGATCGCGCGGCACGATTTTCATCACCGTTAAGCGCCCGACCGGTACCATCATCGAACCGCCCACGCCTTGTAATACGCGAGCCATCACCAGCTCATTGAGCGTGCTGGATTGCGCGCAGAAGAATGAACCGGCGGTGAACAGCACAATGGCGGTGAAAAAGACGTTGCGCACGCCGACGCGGTCAGCGAGCCAGCCGCTGGCAGGCAGCATCACGGCGACGGTCAGGACATACGAGACGATCACCATATGCATGTGCAACGGATTCTCCCCGAGGCTTTTCGCCATTGAGGGGAGGGCAGTGTTGACGATGGTGGTATCCAGCGACTGCATAAAGAAGCCGAAGGCCACAATCCATAGCTGCCAGCGAACGCTACGCGGAAGATCTACCATGTTCACCCGGTTACAGGTTGTCGGGATTTGCGGGCAAAGCGCAAACGCAGACGGTCAAAGAAAAGATACACCACCGGCGTGGTGTACAACGTCAGTAGCTGGCTCATCACCAGACCACCCACAATGGTAATTCCCAGCGGCTGGCGCAGTTCGGAGCCATCGCCGCCGGATAACACTAACGGTAACGCACCAAACAGCGCCGCCAGCGTGGTCATCATAATCGGCCGGAAACGCAGCAGGCAGGCCTGAAAAATAGCCTCTTCAGGCGGTAGATTGCCGGTGCGTTGCGCCTCAAGCGCAAAGTCGACCATCATGATGGCATTCTTTTTGACGATACCAATGAGCAGCATGATACCAATCAGCGCGATTAAGCTAAATGGGGCGCCGAAAAGTTGTAGCGCCAGCAACGCGCCAACCCCGGCCGACGGCAGCGTGGAGAGAATGGTCAACGGGTGCACATAGCTCTCGTAGAGGATCCCCAGCACAATATAAACCGTGGCGATGGCGGCCAGAATCAGGATCACCTGTGATTGCATCATCGACTGGAAAACCTGCGCCGTGCCAGCGAAACTGCCGCGCACGCTCGGCGGTACGCCCAGTTGCGTCATCGTTCGTTCAATGGCCGCGCTGGCATCCGACAGCGATTTCCCGGTCGGCAGGTTAAACGAGACGGTGGAGGCCGCCGAAAGCCCTTCATGATTCACCGACAGCGGCGCGTTGGCGGGCTGCCATTTGGCAAAATAGGAGAGCGGAATTGCTTTGCCGTCGCTGTTAATCACAAACATCTGATCCAGCGCGCTAACGTCCTGGGTATAAACCGGATCCACCTCCATCACCACTTTATACTGGTTCAGCGGCTGATAAATGGTCGAGATCTGGCGCTGGCCGAAAGCGTTGTTCAGCAGGCTGTTTGCGGCTTCTACATTAATGCCCAGCCGTGACATGGTTTCGCGATCATAAACCAGATCCATCTCAGCACCGTTGTCATCGCTGTCGGAGTTGACATCCGCCAGTTCCGGCAAAGCCGCCAGCGCCCGGCGGATTTTCGGCTCCCACTCACGCAGGGCGGCGAGATCGTCCGACAGCAGGGTGTACTGATAGCTGGCGTTGGCCTGACGACCGCCCACGCGGATATCCTGCACCGCCATCAGAAACAGATTCGCCCCGGGTTCTTTCGACAGCTTAACGCGCAGCCTGTCTATCACCTGCTGTGCGGTCTCCTGACGCTGGTCGCGGGATTTCAGAGTAATAAACATCATGCCGCTGTTCACCCGCGAACCGCCGGTAAAGCCGGTGACGTTATCAACGGCGGGATCTTCACGGATGATTTTCATGAAGTCCTGTAATTTGCCGCGCATGGCCTGGAAAGAGATGCTCTGATCTGCGCGAATACCGCCCATCAGCACGCCGGTATCCTGTTCCGGAAAGAAGGTTTTCGGAATGGAGATGTAGAGCCAGATATTGAGCGCAATGGTGCCCAACAGCACCACGCCGACCAGCCGGGTATGGTTCAGCACCCAGCGCAGCGAGCGGCCATACCCCTGTTGCATCGCTACCAGCATACGGCCAAAGCCGCGCTTGCGCACCGGTTGATGCGCCTTATGGCTTTTCAGCAGCCAGCCGCACATCATGGGCGTCAGGGTTAACGATACCGCCAGCGAAATCCCGATAGCGACCGACAGCGTCACCGCAAACTCACGTAATAACCGGCCCGGCAGTTCGCCCATCAGCAGCAGCGGTAAAAAGACCGCCACCAGCGACAGACTCATCGATAGCACGGTAAAACCGACTTCCCGGCTTCCCTGAAGCGCGGCCTGCAACGGTTTTACCCCCGCTTCGAGGTGTCGCGAGATATTCTCCAGCACCACAATCGCGTCATCGACCACAAACCCGGTGGCGATGGTCAGTGCCATCAGCGACAGGTTATTCAGGCTGAAACCGCATAAATACATGGCGGCAAAGGTGCTGATCAGCGAAACGGGCACTGCCACCGCCGGGATCAGCGTTGCGCGCCCGGAACGCAAAAAGAGGAACACCACGAGGATCACCAGCGCGACGGAGATCACCAGCGTCTGCTCCACTTCTTCCAGCGAGGCGCGAATGGTGGGGGAGCGATCCTGGGCAATCTGCAGGTCAATGGCGGCGGGAATGGTCTCTTTGAGTTCCGGCAGACGGGCGCGGATCGCATCAACGGTCTGAATGATGTTGGCTTCCGGCAGCTTGCGGATCATCAACAGAATGGCTGGTTTCGCGTTGGTCATCCCGGCATTACGCACGTCCTGCACTGAGTCGCTGACTGTCGCCACATCGCCCAGACGCACCGCTGCGCCATTGTTGTAATGGACGATGACCGGTTTGTATTCGTCGGCGGTTTTTAACTCGTCATTGGTGGCAAGCTGCCAGCGATGGCTGCCATCTTCAACCGCGCCCTGCGGTTTACGCACGTTGGCGTTGCTGATGGCGCTGCGCACGTCATCCAGCGAAACACCCTGGTTGAACAGCGCCTGCGGGTTGAGATCGACGCGCACGGCGGGCAGCGAACTGCCGCCGACATCCACGTCGCCTACGCCTTCGATTTGCGCCACCGTCTGTGCTAATTGCGTTGAGGCGAAATCGTACAGCTCGCCCTGCGAGTAGGTGTCTGACGTTAACGTCAGGATCATGATTGGCGCGTCAGACGGGTTGGCTTTGCGATAGGTCGGGCGGCTCGGCATGCCAGTTGGCAACAGGCTTTGTGAGGCATTAATTGCCGCCTGTACGTCGCGTGCCGCACCGTTAATATCTTTACTGAGATCGAATTGCAGGATGATGCGTGTGCTGCCAAGCGAGCTGGTGGAAGTCATTTCGTTGACCCCGGCGATGCGCCCTAATGCCCGTTCCAGCGGTGTGGCGACGGACGAGGCCATGGTTTCTGGCGACGCGCCGGGCAACGAGGCGCTGACCATGATCACCGGGTAATCCACCTGCGGCAGCGGGGCGACCGGCAACAGCCGGAACCCCAGCGCGCCGCAAAGAGTGATGGCGAGCGAAATGAGGATCGTCGCCACCGGGCGGTAAATGAAGAGGGCGAAAAACTTCATTTACGCCTCCTCTTCACGTTTCGGGAAACGGCTCTTCAGGTGCAGCGACAGGCGGTCAAACAGCAGGTAGATAACCGGCGTGGTGAACAGGGTTAACACCTGGCTGACCAGCAGACCGCCGACCATGCCGATCCCCAGCGGACGACGCAGTTCGGCGCCGACGCCGGTGCTCAGCATCAGCGGCAGCGCACCGAGCAACGCTGCCAGCGTGGTCATCAGAATCGGCCGGAAACGCAGCAGACACGCCTGGTAGATTGCCTCGCGCGGCGGCATACCCTGCTCGCGTTCGGCGGCCAGCGCAAAGTCGATCATCATGATGGCGTTTTTCTTCACGATACCGATCAGCAGAATAATGCCGATGATGGCAATCACGTCGAGTTCGCTACCGGCGAGCAGCAATGCCAGCAGTGCGCCAACCCCCGCCGTGGGCAGCGTCGACAGAATAGTGATCGGGTGAATAAAGCTTTCATACAGAATGCCGAGCACGATGTACATCGCCACAATCGCGGCGATCACCAGCCAGACGGTGCTGCTGAGCGCCGACTGAAATGCCAGCGAACTGCCCTGGAATTCGGTGCGAATATCGGCGGGCAGATTCAGCGTTTTTTCGGCACTCATGATGGCGTCGACCGCATCACCCAGCGACGAGCCCTGCGCGACGTTGAACGAAATGGTGGTGACCGGGAACTGATCCAGATGGTTCACTGACAGCGGTGTAAAACGCTGCTCAACTTTCGCAATGGCCGTCAGCGGGACGCTGCCGCCACTGCTGCTGGTGAGACGAATATTGTCCAGCGCCGCCAGCCCCGGCGTTTCGCTGGTGTCATGCTCCAGCACCACGCGATACTGGTTGGACTGGGTGTAAATCGTCGAGATCAGTCGCTGACCAAAGGCGTTATACAGCGCGTTATCGACATCAGACATTGAAATGCCGAGGCGGCTGGCGCTGTCGCGATCAACGTTAACGTATGCCGCCAGCCCTTTATCCTGCCAGTCGCTGCTGACGTCAGCCAGTTGCGGCAGCGCCTGTAACTGCGTCATCAGTTGCGGTACCCAGGTACTGAGCGCGTCCAGCGAGTTCGCCTGCAGCGTAAACTGATACTGCGTGCGGCTGACAGTGGTGTCGATGGTCAGATCCTGCGCCGGTTGCAGGTAAAGTTCGATGCCAGGAACGCCATCGATCTCGTGCTGCAGACGGCGGATGACGGTCTGGACGCGATCGTCACGCTGAGCCAGCGGCTTGAGGTTAATCTGTAAACGCGCGCTGTTCAGCGCCGGATTGGTACCGTCAACACCGACAAACGTGGTCATGCTTTCTACTGCCGGATCACTCAGGATTTTATCCGCAGCCTGCTGCTGGCGCTGCGCCATGCTGGCGAAGGAGACCGACTGTGGTGCCTGCAACGTGCCCTGAATGATGCCGTTGTCCTGCACCGGGAAAAAGCCTTTCGGAATAAAAACCCACAGCAAAATGGAGAGCACCAGCGTTGCCAGCGCCACGCCCAGCGTCAGCCACGGATGGTTCAGCACCTTCGCCAGCCAGCGACCGTACCCGGCGATCACGTTGTCAAAGAAGCGCTCACTGGCGCGCGAAAAACGGTTTTGCTTGCGCAGCGATTCGTGACTCAGCATGCGTGCGCACATCATCGGCGTCAGCGTCAGCGAAACGATGGCGGAGATTAAAATCGCCACCGCCAGGGTAACCGCAAATTCGCGGAACAGACGCCCCACGATGTCGCCCATAAACAGCAGCGGGATCAGCACGGCAATCAGCGAGAAGGTCAGTGAAATGATGGTAAAGCCGATCTCCCCGGCACCTTTCAGCGCCGCGGCCAGCGGCTTTTCGCCTTTTTCGATATAGCGCGAGATGTTCTCGATCACCACGATGGCGTCATCGACCACGAAACCGGTGGCAATGGTGAGCGCCATCAGCGTCAGGTTGTTGATCGAGAAGTCGAGGAACACCATCACCGCAAACGTACCAACCAGCGACAGCGGGACCGCCACGCCGGGAATAATGGTGGCGGGGATGTTGCGTAAGAACAGGTAGATAATCATCACCACCAGCGCGATTGCCAGCATCAGCTCAAATTGCGTGTCGCTGACCGATGCGCGAATGTTGGTGGTGCGGTCGGACAAGACTTTGACCTGCACCGATTTCGGCAGGCTCTCCGTCAGTTGCGGCAGCATCTGGCGAATGCTGTCGGCGGTATCAATGATATTGGCGCCCGGCTGACGCTGGACGTTCATCACAATCGCCTGTTCTTTGTTGGCCCATGCGCCCAGCCAGCTGTTTTCCGCCCCTTGTTCAACAGCTGCCACATCGCCCAGACGAACAGGAGCACCGTTCTGATAAGCAATGATTAACTGACGATACTCTTCGGCGGACTGCATCTGGTCATTCGCCGACAGCGTCACTGCACGCGCCGGGCCGTCAAGGCTCCCTTTTGCCGAGTTGACGTTCGCGCTGGTGATCGCCGTACGTACCGTCTCGCTGGTCAGACCCAGCGCGGCGATGGCTTGCGCGTTAAGTTTCACCCGCACCGCCGGGCGCTGGCCGCCCGCCAGGGTGACCAGACCGACGCCATTGACCTGAGAAATCTTCTGCGCGACGCGGGTTTCGACCATATCTTCCACCTGGGTCATTGGCATGGCAGAAGAGGTGACGGCGAGCGTCATGATGGGCGGATCGGCAGGGTTAACTTTGCTGTAAACCGGCGGATTGGGTAAATCGTCCGGCAGCAGGTTGGTCGCCGCGTTGATGGCGGCCTGCACTTCCTGCTCGGCGACATCCAGCGGTAACGTCAGCTGAAATTGCAGGGTGACCACCGAGGCGCCGCCGGAGCTTTGCGACGACATTTGTTTGAGTCCGGACATCTGCCCGAACTGGCGTTCAAGCGGCGCGGTAATGGCCGACGTGACCACATCCGGACTGGCGCCAGGGTACAGCGTGACGACCTGAATCGTCGGGTAATCGACCTCCGGCAGGGCAGAGACCGGCAGGAAACGATAACCAATCACCCCGGCGAGCAAAATCGCCACCATCAACAGCGTGGTGGCGACAGGGCGCATGATAAACAGACGGGACGGGCCGCCCGTACTGCCCGGCGGTAATACCTGCATCAGGAGCGTGCTCCTTTCTGTCCATAGTCACGCGCGGTCGGTTTTTCTGCCGGGGCTGCGGTGGCGTTTTGCGCTTCCACCACTTCCACTTTCGCGCCTTCTGTCAGACGGTCGATACCGTCGGTGATCACCCGGTCGCCTGCCGATAATCCGGCGCTGATGACCACTTTCTGACTGTCCTGAATGCCGGGAGTGACATTGTGTTTACTGACTTTGTTGTCTGCGTTCAGCACCCAGACGAAGTGACCGTCGTTGCCCATTTGTAGCGCGGCGGTTGGGATCACCACCGCGTTTTGTTCGGTATCCACCAGCATGCGCGCGTTGACGAACTGGTTGGGAAACAGTGCGTCATCTTCGTTGTTAAAGCGTGCTTTCAGCTTGATGGTGCCGGTGGTGGCGTCAATCTGGTTATCCAGACTCAGTAGCGTCCCGGCGCTCAGTTTCTGCTTATTGGTGCGGTCCCACGCTTCCACCGTCAGGGTTTTCCCGGCTTTTTGCGCCTGAACGATGGTCGCGATGTTGTTCTCCGGCAGGGTAAAGACCAGATCGATAGGATGCGTCTGGGTCAGTACCACAATGCCGTTGGTGTCGCTGGTGGAGATCTGATTGCCGATATCAACCTGTTTCAAACCGACACGACCGTCAATGGGGGCGGTGATGCGCGTCCAGTCGAGCTGCAACTGCGCGCTGGCGACGCTCGCCTCATCGGCCTTAACGGTACCCTGGCTTTCGCTGACCAGCGCCTGCTGGGTGTCGAGATCCTGACGGGAGACGAGACTGGTTTTCACCAGTTGCTGATAACGCGCCAGATCACGGCGCGCATTGGCGAGGGTTGCCATGTCTTTCGCCAGTTGGCCCTGGGCCTGCGCCAGTGTCACTTTAAACTGGCTGGGGTCGATTTCCGCCAGCAGGTCGCCCGCTTTTACCTGTTGCCCTTCCTGGAAGTGAATAGCCAGCAACTGACCCTCCACCCGGCTGCGAACGGTAACGGTGTTGGCTGCGGTGATGGTACCAAGCCCGGTGAGATAACGGGGGACGGATTCGCTGGTGGCCGTTGCCGCCTGGACGGGAGCCAGCGCGCCACCAAAACGTCCGCCTCTTCGTGCCCCGGCAGCTGGCTTTTGCCCTTGCTCTTTGGCTGTGGGCATCGTCGTTTCCGGCGCGGAGCGACTGTACCAGTAGCCAGCGGCGACAATCACCACCACAATCACGGCCAGAGCACTTCCCCAGCGGGTTTTCTTACTGCCTTTCATCGTTATCGACTCTCATCCTGAAACGTGTCGGAGATGATACTAGTTTAGTCATCGCCTTCCCCGGAAAAATGGAGGAAATATGAAACACCGTCAGGATTCGTCTGAGATGCGGTAAATATCAGTGTTTTACGAGGCGCCTCGCAAGGCGGAAGGAAAGCTGAGCAGGAAACCCGCGTTGCGCGCTAAAGTGCGTACCGGCAGGGAGGTCAGGCTGAAAGGATTTCAGCAAGGGGCTGAAACGGGAAAGCCCCTCCCGAGGAAGGGGCCTTTAGAAGGAAAGGGCATATGATGAAGCTCGTCATCATACTGGTGATACTCTTAGTCATAAGTTTCACAGCTTACTAAGACACCAGGGGGAGGATACTCCTCCCTTTCCCTTATCCCTTCACGTTAAGACGAATACGCGGCGGAGTCAATCCCGCTTTCCCGAGGCAGATCGTGAAATCAGGCAAAAATGACCTGTGCCCAACGCGCCAGTCCGGCGGTTACTGAACCGAAATCATCACCCCCGGCGACTGGAATGCCAGGAAGCTGTTCGCTCAGCGCTTTGCGAATCAACGGCGAGCGCGCACTGCCGCCGGTCAGGTAGATGACGTCAGGACGCACGTTGCTGTTGTCGAGCGCTAACTGGACCTGCTCCAGAATGCGCGCCAGCGGCTGGTTCAGCGCCGCTTCCAGCCCGAGCTGGTTGATTTCCGTCGCCAGTGATTCGCTGATAAACGGCAGCGTCGTGGTGATGTTCTGACGGTCGGAGAGGGCGATTTTGCTCTCTTCGGCGCTGCGTACCAGCCGGTAGCTCAGACGTTGTTGCCAGACCTTCAGCAACAGCGCGACTTTTTCGGCGTCGCGAGCGTCACGGACCATATCGCGCAGCGCCCGGCCGTTAGCGCTGCTGTAGAAATCGCTTTGCGCCGGAATGTCGTTGATAGCCACCGCATTCCACCACGGCAGCACCGGTAACGCGATGCCTTTCTCCGTTTCGCCACCCATACCCAGCAGCGGCATCAGGCATTTAAACGCCAGCGCGATGTCCAGATCGTTACCGCCAATGCGGCAACCGCTGTGACCGAGCAGGCTTTGCGCGCGATCCTGACGGTGACCCCATGTTGGCCCCATCAGCAGCAAAGAACAGTCGGTAGTACCCCCGCCGATATCCACCACTAACACGCGCTTTTCTTCTGTCAGCGTGGCTTCGAAATCAAGCCCGGCGGCGACCGGTTCGTACTGAAAGACGACATCGCGAAAACCCGCACGTTTTGCCGCGCGTTCGAGGATCCCCTGTGCCTGCTGGTTGGCCTCTTCACCACCCAGCCCCTGGAAGTTAATCGGGCGACCAATCACCGCCTGGTCTATCTCTTCCGGTAACTGCGACTGCGCCTGCTGTTTGATATGCAGCATCATCGCGCAGACCAGATCCTCAAACAGCGCCACCTGCTGCGGCTTCAGGCCACTGGCGCCGAGGAATGATTTCGGTGACTTGACGAACCAGACTTCTTCAGGATCGTCCATATACTGTTTCAGCGAGGCGAGACCAAACTGCACGCTGTTTCGCAGCACCTCAATGTCTTCATCGCGATTGAACGTAATAGCCCGGCGCAACAGCGCCTGGGTTTCATCACCCAGTAACGGTACATCATGATGGCGGTACAGCCATTCACTGACCGCTTCGCGCGTCGGCGCGCAGAGCATCGACGGCAACAGAGTGCTGCCGTTTTCCATGGTGAGCAGTCGCGGGCTGTCGTCCTGCATGACCGCCACCGAACAGTTTGCGGTGCCGTAATCAAAACCAATAAACACGTCACTTATCCCCATGCCAGTGAAGAAAGGGTGGCGACTTTAGCCGAATGTGGCGACGACGACAACAGGAATATAAAAGCAAGGCATGCTGGCGTCGTGACGTATATGCTGTAACCACTGATAAGGAGCTTTCATGTATACATTGCGCTGGCTACCGCCTTATGACTGGGACTGGATGTTTGGTTTTCTGAAGATGCGTGCCGTCGAGGGCGTTGAAGTGTTCAGCGACGGGCGCTACACCCGCAGTTTTGCGCTCGACGGTCATCGGGGGCTGATGGTGCTGGAGCCGGACGAAAACACGCAGACACTACGGGTCACCCTGAGCGACGGGCTGTTGCCGGTCGCAGAACAATGCCTGGCACGGATCGAGCGTCTGCTGGATTTGAACTGCGATCCGCAGGTGGTATCGGGCGCACTGGGAGCGCTTGGCGCGCCGCGTCCTGGGCTGCGTTTACCCGGTGCACTGGATGCGTTTGAGCAGGGAATTCGGGCGATTCTGGGGCAACTGGTGAGCGTCACCATGGCGGCAAAACTGACCTCGAAAGTGGTGCACGCCTGTGGGGAGCCGCTGGAAAACGCGCCAGGGTTTTATTGTTTCCCGATGCCGCAGCAACTGGCGCAGGCGGATCCGCTGCGTCTGAAATCCCTCGGCATGCCGCTGAAGCGGGCGGAGGCGCTGATCCATCTGGCGAACGCGGCGCTGAGCGGTGAACTCCCGCTGACCGCGCCTGATAACATCGAACAGGGGATGAAATCCCTGCAATCATTTCCCGGCATAGGCCGCTGGACGGCCAACTATTTTGCCCTGCGCGGCTGGCAGGCCAAAGACGTGTTCCTGCCCGATGATTATCTGATCAAGCAGCGTTTCCCCGGCATGACGCCCGCACAAATTCGCCGCTATGCCGAACGCTGGCAGCCGTGGCGCTCGTATGCCCTGTTGCATATCTGGTACACCGACGGCTGGGCACCGGACATCAGTTAATCGCGAAATAGCTGCTGTGCAGGACCAGCTCCAGCGGCTGGTTTTGTGAGATGGTGTCACCGTAGATCATATCAATGCCGATGCCTGACAGCGTGTCCATCACCAGCGATTCGTTGGTCGGCCCGGCGATGGTTTTCATTCCCAGCCGGTGCGCGTGACCGTGCACGATGGTCACCATCATTTCATCCATCAGATTGAGATGCACGTTAACCACGATGTCGGGGTCAAGCATGATGTAGTCAGCGGTGTCCGGCGTCAGGCGGTTAAAGACCTCCAGATCCTGACCCGGATGGCTGAGAATCAGTTTGCAGCCCGCCTGGCGTAACCGCAGAATGCTCTGCGCCATCGTTTTATCCTCACTGAGCAGGTCGTCGCTACTGATGACAAAATGCAGCAGCCGCGCGGGTATCTGGCTTTCCGTCAGTTGACTGAGCAACTCGTCAATCAGCGAGGTGCTGGCCAGGCTGGCGGAAGATAACGGCAGACTCACGCTGATGCCTTTCACTGCCACTTTTTGGGCCCACTGGAGGAAAAATTCGCTGAGCAGCCGACGGTCCAGCGCCCGCAGCAGTTCGCTTTCGGACAGGCTGTTGCGGAACGCTTTCTCTTCCAGCATCTCGCCTTCACTGGTCCACAGGCGCAGTGACAGCAGCCAGAAGTGGCTGGATTCCGGAATGCGCGGCGAGGCCACGCTACGGGCCATAAATACCAGATGGTTATCTTTGATGATGTGCCACTTCTCATCCTGCGACATCGTGCTGCGCGCGGGCTGATTTTCCTGCTGCGGTTCGTACACCGTTACCGTGCCGCGCCCGCTGTTTTTCGAGGTGTAACAGGCGATATCGGCCTGCGACATCACTTCGGAGGCCACGCTATTGCTCTCATCAATCAAGGTGATCCCGGCACTGGCGCCGACGCGGTGGGTACGATCTTCCCAGCGGAAATGATAATCATTGATAGCGGAGATGATGCGTGTTGCGGTATAGCGTGCGCTTTCGGTGTTACAGTCCGGCAGCAGCAGACCAAACTCATCGCCACCCAGTCGTGCCAGAATGTCGCTGGTGCGCAGCATGCTGAGCATCAGCGCTGACAGTTCGCGCAACAGCGCGTCACCTGCCGCGTGTCCGGCGGTGTCGTTAACGGCTTTAAAGCGATCGAGATCGATAAACACCAGCGCATGTTTTTGATGCGTTTCATGCACGCTGTGCAGCAGTCGTTTGAGGTGATTCTCAAAGCTGACGCGATTTCCCAGTTGCGTCAGGGCATCGTGGGAGGCGCTGTAACTCAACTGGCGCAGCATTTTGCGCGATTCAGTCACGTCCTGAATAACCAGTACGGTGCCAATGTTATGGCCGTCGAGGGTGCTGAGCGGCGTAATGCTGTAGTGAATATCGTAGCTGCCGCCATGACGGCTGTGCAGTATCAGATCCTGTTCAATATCGGAACGCGAGAAGTCGCCGCTGTAGATGTTTTCCATCAGCGGACCGTTGTCGCCAAAGGTAATATGCAGCACGTTAAGAAGCGGTTGTCCCAGCGCCTGCTCCTGCGTCCAGCCGCTCATGTTTTCCGCCACCGGGTTCATAAAGGTGACGTTCATATGGATATCGGTACACAACACCGCTTCGCCGATGGAATCGAGGGTGATATGCAGGCGCTCTTTTTCCTGGAACAGCGCTTCGTTAAGCTGTTTTACCTCGGTCATATCCATATTGATGCCGAGCAGGCGTTCCACTTCGCCGTTTTTATTCAGGACGCGGTTGGCGAGCGAGCGGATATGACGAATGCCGTCTTTCACCTGAATACGAAACTCCAGCTTGAACGGCGAGCGGGCGCGCAGGGCGTTGCGGACGGTCTGCTCGGCATGGGCGCGATCTTCTTCCAGCACGCAGTTGTACCACAGCTGCCAGGTGGGTTTGAGGTGTGACGGCACGTCGTACATCTCAAACATGCGCTTGTCCCAGCTGATCACGTCCGGCTCCAGCTCCCATTCCCAGATGCCGATGCCTCCGGCTTCGTTGGCAAGGGTAATGCGCTCCATCAGCCGTTTGTTGACCCATTCGGTGTGCTTGAGGTCATTAATATCTTCAATCTGGGCGATGAAATAGAGTGGCGAGCCATCCGCGTGACGCACCAGCGATACCGCCAGCAGCGCCCATACCACGTCCCCTTTGCGGGTATAGTAGCGCTTTTCCATCGAATAGCTGTTGATGTCGCCCTTCACCAGCATGTCCAGCTGGACGAGATCGCTGTTGAGATCTTCAGGCCAGGTCAGTTGCTGAAAAGTCAGCGCCCGCAGTTCGTCCTGGCTGTAACCCAGGAACTGGCACAGCGCTTTGTTAGCCTGCAGCCACTGGCCTTCGGTACCAACTAAGGCCATACCGATCGCCGAATACTCCATCGCATTGCGGAAACGGGCTTCGCTTTCGGTGATGTGCTTACGCTCGGCGCGAAAGGCGTACATCACCATGGTCATGACGTTGGCGGGGAGCAGGATCATCAGGAACGGCAGCCAGGCCGCATTGTTCAGCGCGTAGGTGTGCGGCACGGTGATGATGTCGGGATCGGTGGCCATCATCAGCGACACCATCATCACTGTCAGCAGAAAAACCAGAAAGGCTTCGATGCGCGGCAGGCGGATTGCGCTCCACATCAGCAGGACAATCACGCAGGTGAAAGGCCAGGGCAGCCAGTGCATCGCCAGACCGCTCAGCGCCAGCGTCACAGCGAGGGTGATCAGCGTCTCCAGCAGCAGTCGCGGATCACGGTGGCGCAACAGATAATGGGTTTTAAACAGCAGCCCCAGTGGGACCAGCGCCAGAGCGCCAATGGTTTCTGACAGCACCCAGACGATGATCGTTTGCAGCGGCTGTTCGCCAGGGAGCAGCAGCCAGACCAGAAGCGCGCCAAAGAGGGGCGGGAACACCGCGCTGCCGAGGGCCAGTCGCACCCAGTCGTTGAGATTCTGCAGCGGGTTATAGTTTGTCAGCAGCTTACGCAGCAGCACCGCCCCCACCAGTGCTTCGGCAATATTAATCGCCACATAGCCCAGGTTCGCGGCGGACGCGGGGAACAGCACTAATGAGGCGGCGACATTGCCCACGGAACAGACGAGGGCAATCGTCAGCCAGTATTTTTCGGCATGACGGTAAAAGGCGACCATCATGATTGAGGTCGGGAACCACAGCGGCGCCAGCAGGGTGCCAAAGCGGGTCAGCTCAAGCGAAAAAAGCGTAAAGATGAACGTCGCCAGCCCCAGGCTGATAAAGTGCAGCACAGGATGGGACGGAGTCACGAAAACACGATGATAGGGTTTCTTCATTACTACATTAATCCGTGTAGCTTTCCCGCCAGGGGCAAGCCCGGACGACTGATAGATTATCTGAAGTTATGCTAGTACAAACAATTTACAATTCCTATTGCGGTTGTTCATATTTTGACAGCATCGAGATATTAATTACTTAGAATGGTTGAAAACTGTCGATGCTGCTTCAAAACCAGGCACAAAAATTTGCACTAAGACGGATATTACGCGTTTCTGTAATTGCTTTGGCAGATCCGCAAGCATGACTGGTATCGGCGCGTTGAAATCCCTATAATTGCCGCGTTTGACGCTCCGGCGTCGCCCTTCCCAAACTCCAGGTTAATCAGGTCGCAAAAATATATGACTGAGAAGTCTCATCAGTGCGTCATCGTAGGTATCGCAGGCGCATCGGCATCCGGAAAAAGTCTTATTGCCAGTACGCTTTACCGCGAATTACGTGAACAGGTTGGTGATGAGCATATTGGCGTCATTCCTGAAGACAGCTATTACAAAGATCAAAGTCATCTGTCGATGGAAGAACGTGTCAAAACCAACTATGACCATCCGAACGCGATGGATCACAATCTGCTGTTCCAGCATCTGCAAATGCTCAAGCGCGGCAATCCCATAGAACTTCCGGTTTACAGCTACGTTGAACACACCCGCATGGAAGAGACGGTTCACGTCGTTCCGAAAAAAGTCATTATTCTCGAAGGTATTCTGCTTTTGACTGACGCGCGTCTGCGCGAAGAGATGAACTTCTCCATTTTTGTTGATACCCCCCTCGACATCTGCCTGATGCGCCGCATCCGTCGCGACGTGAACGAGCGCGGGCGGTCGATGGATTCAGTAATGGCGCAGTACCAGAAAACGGTGCGTCCGATGTTCCTGCAGTTTATTGAGCCGTCAAAGCAGTACGCCGATATCATCGTGCCGCGTGGGGGTAAAAACCGTATTGCGATTGATATCCTGAAAGCGAAAATTAGCCAGTTTTTTGAATAAACCCCGTGAATTGTGTAACGTTCAGAGAGAATCTGTTTAGCCCTTATGCCCCAAAACGGTAAGGGCGCGATGCACGAAAGGAGAATGCGCATGCGTCTGTGTGACCGAGATATAGAAGCCTGGCTGGACGAAGGCCGCCTGTCGATTACCCCGCGTCCGCCCGTTGAGCGTATCAACGGCGCCACGGTGGATGTCCGCCTGGGCAATAAATTCCGCACCTTTAGCGGTCATACCGCGGCGTTTATCGACCTGAGCGGGCCGAAAGCGGAAGTGAGCGCGGCGCTGGATCGCGTAATGAGCGAAGAGATTGTGCTGGCCGAAGGCGAGGCGTTTTACCTCCACCCTGGCGAACTGGCGCTGGCGGTCACCTATGAATCGGTCACGCTGCCTGCCGATCTGGTTGGCTGGCTGGACGGGCGTTCGTCGCTGGCGCGTCTTGGATTAATGGTTCACGTCACGGCGCATCGCATCGATCCGGGCTGGTCCGGGTGCATTGTGCTGGAATTCTATAACTCCGGTAAGCTGCCGCTGGCGCTGCGTCCGGGGATGCTGATCGGCGCGTTGAGCTTTGAACCGCTGTCCGGTCCGGCTGCGCGTCCGTATAACCGCCGTGAAGATGCGAAGTATCGCGATCAGCAGGGTGCTGTTGCCAGCCGTATTGATAAGGACTGAGTTCGCTCAGTTGTATTGAGGGTGCCATGAGACGACTTCTGACGACGCTGATGATTTTACTGGTGGTGATTATCGCCGGGCTCTCTGCGTTGGTGCTGTTGGTCAATCCTAACGATTTTCGCGCTTATATGGTGCGGCAGGTCGAAACGCGAAGCGGCTATCAGTTGCAACTCGACGGGCCGCTGCGCTGGCATGTCTGGCCGCAGCTCAGCATTCTCTCCGGCAGAATGTCGCTGACGGCACCCGGCGCCAGTGAACCGCTGGTGCGCGCGGACAACATGCGTCTTGACGTCTCGCTACTGCCGCTGCTTTCTCACCAGTTGCAGGTTCGACAGGTGATGCTGAAAGGCGCAGTGATCCAGCTTACGCCGCAAACGGAAGCGGTGCGCGGGCAGGACGCGCCGGTGGTACCGAAAGAGAACACGCTGCCGGAAGTGGCAGAAGATCGCGGCTGGTCGTTTGATATCGCGAAGCTGAAAGTGGCGGACAGCGTGCTGGTGTTCCAGCATGACAGCGACGAGCTGGTGACCGTCCGCGACATCCACTTGCAGATGGAGCAGGACGAACAGCATAAAGGCTCAATGGAATTTTCCGGTCGGGTTAATCGCGACCAGCGCGACCTGGCGCTCTCTTTCACGGCGGATATCGACGGCAGCGACTACCCACATACGCTGTCGGCGAATCTGACGCAGCTTAACTGGCAATTTCAGGGCGCCGATCTCCCGACACAGGGCATCACCGGTAAAGGCAGTCTGTTGGCAAGCTGGCAGGAAGAGGGTAAAACCCTCGGTTTCAACAAGCTCAATCTGACGGCGAACGACAGCACCGTCACCGGCAATGCGCAGGTCGTGCTGGCGGATCGTCCAGAATGGGCACTGGATTTGCAGTTCGACAAGCTCAATCTGGACAATCTCCTTTCGCCTGCCAGCGCCGCGACAAACAACAGCGCGGCTCAGCAAGGGCAAAGTCAGGTGAAGCAGCGCCCGGTGATCGCCGACGGCAATCCACAGCCTGACTACAGCGGCCTGCGCGGTTTTACCGCGGCGGTCAAACTGAAAGCGAACCAGATCCTGTGGCGCGGAATGAATTTCAGCCAGGTCAGCGGTGATCTCAGCAACCAGTCGGGTTTACTGACGATTGCCGAATTGCAGGGGCGGCTCGGCGACGGGCACATCTCATTGCCGGGTAAACTCGACGCGCGCCAGAACGACGTACAGGTCGAGTTTCAGCCGAAGCTGGACAACGTTGAAATCGGCACCATCCTGAAAGCGTTTAATTACCCCATTCAACTGACAGGCTCGATGACGCTCGCCGGGGATTTCAGCGGCAGTAAAATTGATGCCGACGATTTCCGCCGCAACTGGCAGGGTGAGGGGCATGTTGAATTGCTCAATACCCGCGCGGAAGGCCTGAACTTCCAGCAGCTTGTGCAGCAGGCGATAGCGCGCAGCGCCAACGTGCAGGCGCAGGAAAACTACGAGACAGCGACCCGGCTGGATAAGCTCGCCAGTGATCTGCAACTCAACAGTGGCGTGCTGACGCTCAGCAACATGGACGGGCAGTCTGCGTTACTGGCGCTGACCGGGCAGGGTTCGCTGGATCTGGTGAAAGAGCAGGGCGATATGCGTTTTAACGTCCGCGTGCTGGAAGGCTGGAAAGGCGACAGCAAGCTGGTGGAAATGCTGAAACAGACCGCCATCCCGCTGCGCGTTTATGGCCCATGGCAGTCGCTGAATTACAGCCTGCAGGTCGATCAGGTGCTGCGTAAGCAGTTGCAGGATGAAATGAAACGCCGCCTGAACGACTGGGCCGATAAAAACAAAGAGAGCCAGAGCGGCAGAGATGTGAAAAAGCTGCTGGAAAAATTGTGATGATGACCGGGCGGCGCTAAGCCGCCCGGTTACTTTCAAACCTCATAATCAGGAAGCTCTTCCGGCGGGAAAATCTGTACCCGCTGCACGCGGTGGTTTTCTACCTCCAGCGTTTTCAGCGTAAAGCCATCCACCACCACTTCTTCTCCCGCCTGCGGCACCCGCTGCAGATGCTCCATCAGCAAACCGGCAATGGTGTGATATTCCCGCTTTTCATCGAGGGGAATCGGCACAAACTGCACCAGATCTTCCAGCGGCATGTGACCGTTCGCCGTCCAGCTGCCATCGGCATTTTTCTGGATATCATGCCGGGCGTCGATCTCTTCGGCTTCGTTAGGCAGATTCCCGGCGATGGTCTCTGTGACGTCGCTCAGCGTGACAATCCCTTCTACCGAACCAAACTCATCAACCACAAACGCAAAGTGAGTGCGGGCGTTGCGGAACTGCTCCAGCGCAGGCAGCAGTGGCAGCGTCTCCGGGAAGACCAGCGGCTGGCGAATCAGTACCCGCAGATTGAGCGGCTCGCCACGCAGCGATTGTTGCAGCAGGTCGATGATATGCACCACGCCCAGCAGATCTTCTTCATTGTCGTCGTTGCTGGTGACCACCAGACGGGTGTGCTGGTTTTTCTCCAGCAGGGCGCGGATCTCTGATTCTGGTGCGCTGAGGTCGATATGCTCGATGTCGTGGCGCGAGGTCATAATGCTGCTGACGGTGCGCTGGTTGAGATTCAGCACGCGCTCGATCATCAACCGCTCCTGCGGGTTAAACAGCTGGCTGTCGTTGTGGTCGGCAATCAGCGATGCGGTTTCGGCATCCAGTTCCGCATCCTCTTTTTGCCCGCTTAGCAGGCGCATGACCGCTTCCGTGGTGCGCGCGCGCAGCGACTGGTTCGCCGACAGAAAACGGCGGCGGTTGAAAATCGCCAGCTGGTTGAGGGCTTCGATCATCACCGAGAAACCAATTGCGGCATACAGATAGCCTTTCGGAATATGGAAACCAAACCCGTCAGCAATCAGGCTGAAGCCAATCATCAGCAGGAAGCTGAGGCACAGAATGACGATGGTCGGGTGGTTATTGACGAAACGAGTGAGCGACTTGCTGGCCAGCAGCATCAGGCTGATGGCGATAATCACCGCTGCCATCATTACCGCGAGGTGGTCAACCATCCCGACGGCGGTGATCACTGAGTCGAGTGAGAACACCGCATCCAGCACCACTATCTGTGTCACAACAGCCCAGAATTTTGCTCCCCGCCGCTGCGTCGGGTTTTCGCTGTCTTTCCCTTCCAGCCTTTCATTTAATTCAACGGTGGCTTTAAACAACAGGAACAGCCCGCCAAACAGCATGATCAGGTCGCGGGCGCTGAAGCTGAGATCGCGGATGCTGAACAACGGTCTGGTGAGGGTGACCAGCCAGGAGATAGACGCAAGCAGCAGCAAACGCATCAGCATCGCCAGGATCAGCCCCGTCACGCGAGCGCGGTCACGCTGCCCGGGCGGAAGCTTTTCAGCGAGGATGGCGATAAACACCAGGTTATCAATACCCAATACCAGCTCGATGACAATCAACGTCATCAGACCGGCCCAGATTGAGGGATCGGCGATCCATTCCATATACGGATTAATACCTTTCGTAACGTAAAAAAAATGACACAAGGAGATCATGGATAAAGCAGAGTTGAAATGCAATATTTACCTGAGATTTATCTCAATAATAAGAATTTATCAGTACCACGATAACCTTATTGTTTCAGGTATTTATTATCACCTTTTTGTATCGTTAAACGGATATGTTCCCGGAAAGAGAGAACACTCGCATATTGTCAATATAAATAAAATCCTAAAAGTATAAAAATGAGCGTTTAATATTATTCTTAAAAACCCCATTTCGGTAGGTTGTTACCTTGCCTGATATTGTCTTAGCTGCAACAATTCTTCCAGCATATCGTGATTAATAATCTTTTGCTTCTTTCATTGCTGTCATATGAAAGCCCGAAAATGATTTCGCAATATGCGTCAGGATATTCTCTGGTAAGCCCTGTGAAGCAGGGTTGTATTCTTTAATTATCTGATTTAACAGTGGATTGGTAACTGGAAGCCAAGGGCGGTAGCGTGCCTGAAGGCGTGACAACCTGCTTCGATTATTCTGTCAATAGCCTGCGAGTAAATATCGTCTTTTTTAGGACAGATACCAATTATATTGCGTTTCGATTAAATGCATTCTGCTTCAACTAAGAATGGTAAAAAGAACGTTATATTTTATTCGCACAGGATAATTTTCTGCCAAAGTGATAAATAATCAATGATGAAATCCAAACTAAAATTGATGCCATTATTGGTGTCGGTAACCTTCATGAGTGGTTGTACTGTCCTTCCCGGCAGCAATATGTCTACCTTCGGTAAAGATGTGATCAAACAGCAAGATGCTGATTTTGACATTGACCGGATGGTGAATGTTTATCCGCTGACCCCGCGACTGATTGACCAATTACGCCCACGACCGAATGTGGCGCAACCCAATATGTCGCTGGATCAGGAGTTAAACAATTACCAGTATCGGGTAGGGCCGGGCGATGTCCTTAACGTGACAGTCTGGGATCACCCGGAACTCACGACCCCTGCGGGGCAATACCGCAGCTCAAGCGACACCGGTAACTGGGTACAGCCTGACGGTTCGATTTTCTATCCGTACGTCGGCAAAGTGCAGGTGGCCGGGAAAACGCTCGCCGAAATTCGTTCGCAGGTGACCTCACGCCTGGCGGCGTATATCAACGACCCGCAGGTTGACGTCAACGTCGCCGCGTTCCGCTCGCAGAAAGCCTACGTCTCCGGGCAGGTGAATAAATCCGGGCAGCAGGCGATCACCAACGTACCGCTGACCGTACTGGATGCCATCAACGCCGCGGGCGGACTGACGGAAGCCGCAGACTGGCGCAACGTGGTGCTGACTCATGATGGACGCGAACAGCGTATTTCGCTGCAGGCGCTGATGCAAAACGGCGACCTCAGCCAGAACCGGTTGCTCTACCCGGGCGACATTCTGTTCGTGCCGCGTAACGACGATCTGAAAGTCTTCGTGATGGGTGAAGTGAAAAAACAGAGCACCCTCAAAATGGACTTCAGCGGCATGACCCTGACCGAAGCGCTGGGCCAGGCGGAAGGCATCGACATGACGACCTCCAACGCCAGCGGCATCTTCGTGATCCGTCCGCTCCAGCAGGACAAAAACGGCAAGATTGCCAACGTTTACCAGCTTGATATGTCCGATGCGACATCCCTGGTCATGGCCACCAACTTCGTGTTGCAGCCGTATGACGTGGTGTATGTCACGACCGCACCGGTTGCCCGCTGGAACCGTCTGATCAACCAGTTGCTGCCAACCATCAGTGGCGTTCGCTACATGACGGATACAGCAAAAGACATCCATACGTGGTAATGCGCATGTTTAACAAAATACTGGTCGTTTGCGTGGGGAACATCTGCCGTTCCCCGACCGCGGAACGTCTGCTGAAAACCTATCACCCCGCGCTGACCGTCGAGTCAGCGGGTCTGGGGGCGCTGGTGGGTAACGGGGCAGACGACTCCGCCGCGAGTGTCGCCGCTGCTCACAATCTCTCGCTTGAAGGGCATTGCGCGCGACAGATTTCCGGGCGGATGTGTCGGGATTATGACCTGATCCTGACCATGGAAAAACGGCACATCACGCGCCTGTGCGACATGGCCCCGGAGATGCGCGGCAAAGTCATGCTGTTTGGTCACTGGGATGATGAACGCGAAATTCCCGATCCGTACCGCAAGAGCCGTGATGCTTTCGAAGCGGTTTACTCCTTACTCGATCAGTCTGCCCGACAGTGGGCACAGGCACTCAAAGCTCAGCAGGGATAACAATGACAGAAAAAATAAAACACGCTGCCCCGCAGGCCTCGGGCAATGATGAAATTGATATCGGACGCCTGATAGGCACGGTCATTGAAGCGAAATGGTGGGTTCTGGGAACGACCGCGCTGTTTGGCCTGGCGGCAGTGATTTACGCGCTGTTTGCCACCCCCATCTACAGCGCCGACGCGCTGGTGCAGATAGAACAAAACACCGGCAGTTCGCTGGTGCAGGATATTAACTCAGCCCTCAACAGCAAACCGCCTGCTTCGGAAGCGGAAATCCAGTTGATTCGCTCGCGTCTGGTGCTGGGCAAAACGGTTGATGATCTGAACCTTGATATCAGCGTGACCAAAAACACCTTCCCGATTTTCGGTGCAGGCTGGGATCGTCTGATGGGGCGGCAGAACGACACCGTTCATGTGGAAACCTTCACGCTGCCCGCCAGCATGAAAGAGCAGGTATTCACGCTTGAAGTGCTGGGGCCCAAACAGTATCTGCTGACCAGCGACGGGGGCTTCAGCGCCCGTGGTGATGTGGGTCAACCGCTCAACAAAGATGGCGTCACGTTGCTGGTGAGTGGCATCAACGCGGAAACCGGTGGCGAATTTACCGTCACCAAATTCTCCACGCTGGGGATGATCAATAACCTGCAGAACAACCTGACGGTTACCGAAACGGGGAAAGACACCGGCGTCCTGAGCCTGAACTTTATCGGTGAAGATCGTGAGCAGATCCGCACCATTCTCGACAACATCACCCGCAACTACCTCGAGCAGAACGTTGAGCGCAAGTCGGAAGAAGCGGCGAAAAGTCTGGCGTTCCTCGCTCAACAACTGCCGGACGTGCGAAGCCACCTCGATGTCGCCGAGAACAAACTCAACGCCTACCGTCAGGAAAAAGACTCTGTCGACCTGCCGCTGGAAGCGAAATCGGTGCTCGATTCGATGGTCAACATCGATGCGCAGCTTAACGAGCTGACCTTCAAAGAGGCGGAGATTTCCAAACTCTACACCAAACGTCACCCGGCATACCGGACGCTGCTGGAAAAACGCCAGGCGCTGGAAGACGAGAAGGCGAACCTGAATCAGCGCGTGACAGCGATGCCGAAAACGCAGCAGGAGATTGTACGTCTGACGCGTGATGTTGAGTCGGGCCAGCAGGTCTATATGCAACTGTTGAACAAACAACAGGAGCTGAAGATTCAGGAAGCAAGCACCGTAGGTGATGTGCGCATCGTCGACCATGCCATCACGCAGCCTGGTGTGCTGAAGCCGAAGAAAGCGCTGATTATCCTCGGCGGTCTGATCCTCGGCCTGATGCTGTCTATCGTCGGCGTGCTGCTGCGCTCGTTGTTCAACCGCGGTATCGAAAGCCCGCAGGCACTGGAAGAGCAAGGGATCAGCGTATACGCCAGCATCCCACTGTCGGAATGGCAGAAGTCGCATGACAGCGTCAAAACCATTCACGGTGTTAAGCGCTACAAGCAAAGTCAGTTGCTGGCGGTGGGTAACCCGACCGACCTCGCGATTGAGGCGATTCGCAGCCTGCGCACCAGTCTCCACTTCGCCATGATGCAGGCGAGAAATAACGTGATGATGCTGACCGGGGTGAGCCCGTCAATCGGTAAAACCTTTGTCTGTGCGAACCTGGCGGCGGTGATCAGTCAGACCAATAAGCGTGTGCTGCTGATCGACTGCGATATGCGTAAAGGCTATACCCACGAACTGCTCGGCACCACCAACACCAACGGTCTGTCAGAGATCCTGGTGGGGAAAGCGGAAATCGAGAGCTGCGCCAAAAAGACCGCCATCAATAATTTCGATCTGGTGCCGCGCGGTCAGGTGCCGCCGAACCCGTCCGAATTGCTGATGAGTGATCGCTTCGCCGAACTGGTCAAGTGGGCGAGCAGTCACTACGACCTGGTGCTGATCGACACCCCGCCGATTCTGGCCGTCACCGACGCCGCCATCGTCGGTCGCCTCGCGGGAACCACGCTGATGGTGGTGCGCTATGCAGTGAACACCCTGAAAGAAGTGGAAACCAGCCTCAGCCGTTTCGAACAGAACGGCATCGAAGTGCGCGGGGTGATCCTCAACTCCATCTTCCGCCGGGCCACGGGCTATCAGGATTACGGTTACTACGAATACGAATATAAGTCTGACAACAAATAAGTTTTCCCTTCTCCCTGACCCTCGCCCTGGAGGATGAGGGCAGGGCGAAGGGGCAGATACTTACCGGGGAACATAATGACCAATCATCGTCCGCTTATTTCAATCTATATGCCGACATGGAACCGGCAACAGCTGGCCATTCGTGCGATTAAATCGGTTCTTCGTCAGGATTATCCGCACTGGGAACTGATGATAGTGGATGACTGCTCCGCCTCGTTCGAACAGCTGGCGCAGTTTGTCGCCGAACTGAACGATCCGCGCGTGAACTACACCCGTAACGATTTCAACTCCGGTGCCTGCGCGGTACGCAATCAGGCCATTTTGCAGGCCAAAGGGCAGTACATCACTGGCATCGATGATGACGATGAGTGGACGCCGAACCGGCTGTCGGTGTTTCTGGAACACAAACATCAGCTGACGACTCACGCTTTTCTCTATGCCGATGATTACGTGTGTGAGGGCGAAGTCTACTCGCAACCGGCCAGTCTGCCGCTGTACCCGAAGTCGCCGTACTCCCGCAAGCTGTTTTATAAACGCAATATCATCGGCAACCAGGTCTTTAGCTGGGCGTGGCGCTTCAAAGAGTCGCTGTTCGATACGCAACTGAAAGCCGCGCAGGACTACGACATTTTCCTGCGCATGGTGGTGGCGTATGGCGAGCCGTGGAAAGTCGAAGAGGCGACGCAGATCCTGCATATCAACCACGGCGAAATGCAGATCACCTCATCACCGAAAAAGTTTTCCGGTTACTTCCATTTCTATCGCAAGCACAAAGATAAATTCGACCGTGCCAGCAAAAAGTATCAGTTGTTTACGCTCTATCAAATCCGCAACAAGCGCATGAAGTGGCGCACGCTGTTGACGCTCTTTTCGCTGCGGAACGGTAAACGCCTGGCTGACGGACTGCGGGGGAAATAATGCTACTGGAAGACTGTCGCGCAAACAGCTGGAGTTTGCGCCCCTGCTGCATGGTGCTGGCCTATCGCGTGGCCCATTTCTGCTCGGTGTGGCGCAAGAAAAATATCATCAACAATCTGTGGGCTGCGCCGGTGCTGGTGCTGTACCGCATCTTCACCGAGTGCCTGTTTGGCTATGAAATTCAGGCTGCTGCGACCATCGGGCGTCGCTTCACCATTCACCATGGCTATGCCGTGGTCATCAATAAAAACGTCGTGGCGGGCGATGATTTTACCGTGCGCCATGGCGTCACCATCGGCAACCGTGGCGCAGACAGCCTGGCCTGCCCGGTGATCGGCAACGGCGTCGAGTTAGGCGCTAACGTCATCATTCTTGGCGCCATCACTATTGGTAATAACGTCACCGTCGGCGCGGGCAGCGTGGTGCTGGACGATGTGCCGGACAACGCGCTGGTGGTGGGCGAAAAAGCGCGAGTGAAGGTCATTAAATGAATATCTTACAGTTTAACGTGCGTCTCGCCGAAGGCGGGGCGGCGGGCGTGGCGCTGGATTTGCACCAGCGCGCGTTACAAAAAGGGCTGCATTCACAGTTTGTCTACGGTTACGGCAAAGGCGGCAGAAAAAGCGTCAGCCATGATAATTATCCGCAGGTGATCAAGCAGACAGCGCGCGTCACCTCGATGGCCAACCTGGCGCTGTTTCGTCTGTTCAACCGCGACTTGTTCGGCAATCTCAACAATCTGTATCGCACAGTGACCCGCACCCGCGGGCCGGTGGTGCTCCATTTTCATGTGCTGCACAGCTACTGGCTGAATCTCGACGAAGTGGTCAGTTTTTGCCAGAAAGTGAAAGCACATAAAGGCGATGTGACCTTTGTCTGGACGCTGCACGACCACTGGAGCGTGACCGGGCGTTGCGCGTTTCTTGATGGTTGCGATGGCTGGAAAACCGGTTGCCAGAAATGCCCGACGCTGAGCAACTACCCGCCGGTGAAAATCGACCGCGCTCATCAGCTGGTGGAAGGCAAACGTCAGTTGTTTCGCGACATGCTGGCCCTCGGCTGCCAGTTTATTTCTCCCAGTCAGCACGTCGCTGACGCGTTTAACAGTCTGTACGGCGAAGGGCGCTGCCGAATTATTAACAACGGCATCGACGTGGCGACCGAAGCGATTCTCGCTGAACTGACGCCGCTGACGGCAACGGCGGGTAAACCGAAAATCGCGGTGGTGGCGCATGACCTGCGTTACGACGGCAAAACCAGTCAACAACTGGTGCGCGACATCATCGCGCTGGGGGAAGCTGTTGAGGTTCACACTTTCGGCAAGTTTTCACCGTTTGAAGGGAAAAACGTCATCAACCACGGTTTTCTCACTGACAAGCGCCAGTTGATGAATGAACTGAATCAGCTCGACGCCTTGCTGTTCAGCTCCCGCGTGGATAACTACCCGTTAATTCTCTGTGAAGCGCTGTCGATTGGCGTGCCGGTGATCGCCACGCACAGCGAAGCCGCGCAGGAGGTGTTGCAGAAATCGGGTGGCCGGACGTTTGGCAACGACGAGGTGTTACAGCTGGTGACGCTGCCGAAAGCGGAACTGGCGCAGGCGGTGTTTGGCGATTCGTTACAGGCGTTTCGCGACCGAAGCCGCAAGGCATACAGTGGACAACAGATGCTGGAGGAATATGTCTCGTTCTATCAGAGTCTGTAGCTATCTGCTGCTGCCGTTAATTTATCTGCTGGTTAACGTCAAACTGGCGCAGTTGGGCGAGAGTTTTCCGATCACCATTGTGACGTTCCTGCCCGTGTTGCTGCTGTTGTATGTCGAACGCCTGAATCTGAAAAAACTGATGATTGCGCTGGGCGCTGGCGTCGGACTGACGGCGTTCAACTACCTGTTCGGCCAGTCGCTGGATGCCAGCAAATACGTCACCTCTACCATGCTGTTCATTTACATCGTGATCATCATCGGCATGGTGTGGAGCATTCGCTTCAAAACCATCTCACCGCATAACTACCGCAAAATTCTGCGTTTCTTTTATGTGGTGGTGGCGCTGGTGGTGATGCTGGCGGCGGCGGAGATGGCGCAGATCATCCTCAGCGGCGGCAGCAGTTTAATGGAGTCGATTTCGAAATATCTTATTTACAGTAACAGCTATGTTCTGAACTTTATCAAATTTGGTGGCAAGCGAACCACCGCACTTTATTTCGAACCGGCATTTTTTGCTCTGGCACTAATCTCAATTTGGCTCAGCATCAAACAGTTTGGTATCAAAACGCCGAAGACCGATGCTATGATTCTTGCAGGGATTGTTCTTTCAGGATCGTTTTCCGGAGTGATGACATTTATCCTGTTTTATCTGCTGGAGTGGGCCTTCCAGTATTTGAATAAAGAGGCGATTCGCAAGAAATTGCCGCTGGCGATTATCTCATTAGCCGTTTTTTTGCTGGGGGTAATTTTCGCGTTCCCTTATATTTCAACACGACTCGGCGATCTGGGCACCGAAGGTTCATCATCTTACTACCGAATTATCGGTCCGCTGGTGATGGTGGGCTATTCTCTGACCCATATTGATGGTGTGGTGCGTTTTGGCTCTCTTTACGAATATGTTGCATCATTCGGAATCTTTAACGGTGCCGATGTCGGTAAAACAATAGATAATGGCTTGTATCTGTTAATTATCTATTTTTCCTGGTTCGCGGTATTACTGACAGGATGGTATCTGGTTAAGGTTGCAAAAATGACGATTAACGCCTTTGGTAATAACCAGAATTTTGGCGTGCAATTGTATCTTTTTACGCCACTGTCGCTGTTTTTTACCGGCTCAATATTTAGCCCGGAATATGCGTTTTTAATTGTGTGCCCTTTTATTCTGCGCAAAGCGTTGAATATTGTGCACAAAATATGAGGTGGAAACGAATATGCTGCTGAGCATTATTACTGTGGCGTTTCGCAATTATGACGGGGTCGTGAAAACGAAAGCGTCACTGGCGCACCTGGCGCGCGAAACCGACCTCGATTTCGAATGGATTGTGGTGGACGGCGGCTCAACTGACGGCACCGCAGAATATCTGCAAAACCTTAACGGTGAGTACAACTTACGTTACGTCAGCGAACGCGACAACGGCCTGTATGATGCCATGAATAAAGGCATCGCCATGGCGCAGGGTAAGTTCGCGATCTTCCTCAATTCCGGCGATGTTTTCCATCAGGATATTGCCCATTTCGTTCGCCAGCTGGCAGGCAAAAAAGAAAATGCCATGTATATCGGCGATGCGCTGTTAGATTTTGGCGACGGCACTAAAATTCGCCGTGGCGCGAAACCGGGCTGGTATATTTATCACAGCCTGCCGGCCAGCCATCAGGCTATCTTTTTCCCGGTAACGGGACTGAAAAATCACCCCTACGATCTGCAATACCGTGTCTCATCGGATTACGCGCTGGCGGCCCGGATGTATAAATCAGGTTACCCGTTCAAGCGTGTGAAAGGTCTGGTTTCCGAATTCTCGATGGGCGGCGTGTCTACCTCGAATAATCTTGAATTATGTCAGGATGCAAAAAACGTGCAGCGCAAAATATTGCGGGTGCCGGGCTTCTGGGCAGAATTGTCTTATTTAATGCGGTTACGTACGACCGGTAAAACCAAAGCGCTCTATAACAAAATATAAATATCGGGAAAACTTATGCAAGAGTTACGCGGCTTCTCCGTGCCGAAAGGGTTCCGGGGCGGGAATGGTATTAAAGTGCAACTGTGGTGGGCTGTTCAGGCAACGTTATTTGCCTGGTCACCACAAATACTTTACCGCTGGCGTGCTTTCCTGCTTCGTTTATTTGGCGCAAAAATCGGAAAAAACGTAGTCATTCGTCCGTCGGTGAAAATCACCTATCCGTGGAAATTAACCCTCGGAGATTATGCCTGGGTCGGCGATGACGCGGTTTTATATACCCTTGGCGAGATAACGATTGGTGCTAATTCTGTCATCTCGCAGAAATGTTATTTGTGTACCGGCAGTCACGATTATTCCAGCGCGCATTTTGATATTAACGCGACGCCGGTTGTGATTGGCGAAAAATGCTGGCTGGCGACAGATGTGTTTGTCGCGCCGGGCGTGACGATCGGTGACGGCACCGTCGTTGGCGCACGCAGCAGCGTATTTAAATCGCTACCGGCAAATGCGATTTGCCGTGGCAACCCCGCAGTGGTGACGCGCGAACGCGTGGTAACAACTCAACCCTGATAAAACAGAGGAATATAATTATGTCAAAAGTCGCTCTCATCACCGGCGTAACCGGACAGGATGGCTCTTATCTGGCAGAACTGCTGCTGGAAAAAGGGTATGAAGTTCATGGGATTAAACGTCGTGCCTCCTCGTTCAACACCGAACGCGTTGACCACATTTATCAGGATCCGCATACCAGCAACCCGAAATTCCACCTGCATTACGGCGACCTGACGGATACCTCCAACCTGACCCGTATCCTGCAGGAAGTGCAGCCGGACGAAGTGTACAACCTGGGTGCCATGAGCCACGTTGCGGTCTCCTTTGAATCCCCGGAATACACCGCCGATGTAGATGCCATGGGCACGCTGCGTCTGCTGGAAGCCATCCGCTTCCTCGGTCTGGAAAAGAAAACCCGCTTCTATCAGGCTTCCACGTCTGAGCTGTATGGCCTGGTGCAGGAAATCCCGCAGAAAGAGACCACGCCGTTCTACCCGCGCTCTCCGTATGCGGTGGCGAAACTGTACGCCTACTGGATCACCGTCAACTACCGTGAATCCTACGGCATGTACGCCTGCAACGGCATTCTGTTCAACCACGAATCACCGCGCCGTGGCGAAACCTTCGTGACCCGCAAAATCACCCGCGCGATCGCTAACATCGCCCAGGGTCTGGAGAAGTGCCTGTACCTCGGCAACATGGATTCCCTGCGTGACTGGGGCCATGCGAAAGACTACGTCAAAATGCAGTGGATGATGCTGCAACAGGATCAACCGGAAGATTTCGTCATCGCCACCGGCGTGCAGTACTCCGTGCGTCAGTTCGTGGAAATGGCGGCCGCCCAGCTCGGCATCAAACTGCGCTTTGAAGGCACCGGCGTGGACGAAAAAGGGATCGTGGTTTCTGTCACGGGTCACGATGCGCCGGGCGTGAAACCGGGTGATGTGATGGTGGCGGTTGATCCGCGCTATTTCCGCCCGGCGGAAGTGGAAACCCTGCTCGGCGATCCGACCAAAGCACACGAGAAACTGGGCTGGAAACCGGAAACCACCCTGCAGGAAATGGTTTCTGAAATGGTGGCAAAAGATCTGGAAGCGGCGAAGAAACATTCACTGCTCAAATCCCACGGCTACGAGGTCGCCATCGCGCTGGAGTCCTGATCCATGACCAGAAAACGTATTTTTGTGGCGGGCCACCGGGGAATGGTGGGCTCGGCCATCGTCCGGCAGCTTGAGCAACGCGATGACGTGGAACTGGTTCTGCGTACCCGCGATGAGCTCAACCTGCTCGACAGTAATGCAGTGAATGCGTTCTTTGCAGAGGAACGCATTGACCAGGTGTATCTGGCGGCGGCGAAAGTGGGCGGCATTGTTGCCAACAACACCTACCCGGCGGATTTCATCTTCGAGAACATGATGATTGAGAGCAACATCATTCACGCTGCACATGTGCATAACGTGGATAAGCTGTTGTTCCTCGGCTCCTCCTGTATCTACCCGAAACTGGCGAAACAGCCGATCCCGGAAAGCGAACTGTTACAGGGCACGCTGGAAGCGACCAACGAACCTTACGCGATTGCCAAAATCGCCGGGATCAAGCTGTGCGAGTCCTACAACCGCCAGTACGGCCGCGACTACCGCTCCGTCATGCCGACCAACCTGTACGGGCCGAACGATAACTTTCACCCGAGCAACTCGCATGTGATCCCGGCGTTGCTGCGCCGTTTCCACGAAGCCACGCAGGAGAACGCGCCAGATGTGGTGGTGTGGGGCAGTGGCACACCGATGCGTGAATTTCTCCATGTCGACGACATGGCAGCGGCGAGCATCCACGTGATGGAACTCGACAGCGAGGTGTGGAAAGAGAACACCCAGCCGATGCTGTCGCACATCAACGTGGGTACCGGCGTTGACTGCACTATCCGTGAACTGGCGCAGACCATCGCGGCGGTGGTGGGTTACAAAGGCCGTGTCGTGTTTGATGCCACCAAACCGGACGGCACCCCACGCAAACTGCTGGACGTGTCGCGCCTGCATCAACTGGGCTGGTATCACGAAATCACCCTTGAGGCAGGGCTGGCCAGTACGTACCAGTGGTTCCTCGAAAACCAGCAACGTTTCCGGGGGTAACCATGTTTCTTAAGCACGAAGATTTTGCCACCGTGGTGCGTTCAACGCCGCTCATCTCTATAGATTTGATCGTCGAGAACGCGCGTGGGGAATTTCTGCTCGGGAAACGCAATAACCGTCCGGCACAGGGCTACTGGTTCGTGCCGGGCGGGCGCGTGCAGAAGGACGAGACGCTTGCTGACGCCTTTGCCCGTCTGACGGAGGCGGAATTGGGTCTGCGCCTGCCGATGTCAGCAGGGGAATTTTACGGAGTCTGGCAGCACTTCTATGACGACAACTTTTCCGGCACTGATTTCACCACCCACTATGTGGTGCTTGGTTTCCGCCTGAAAGTGGACGCAGACGCGCTGAATTTACCGGTCGAACAGCATAACGACTACAGCTGGCTGACGTCAGCGGAACTGCTGGCCGCCGATAACGTGCATGACAACAGCCGCGCCTACTTTCTCGTTGAGAAGCGTGCTGAGGTGCCGGGACTATGAAGATTCTGGTTTACGGCATTAATTATTCGCCCGAGCTGACCGGCATCGGTAAATACACCGGGGAAATGGTTGAGTGGATGGCCCGTCAGGGTCATGAAGTGCGGGTGATCACCGCACCGCCTTACTACCCGGAATGGAAAATCGGCGAGCGTTATTCCGCCTGGCGTTACCGCCGGGAAGAGGGCGACGCCACCGTCTGGCGCTGCCCGCTGTACGTGCCGAAACAGCCTTCCACGCTGAAACGCCTGTTGCACCTCGGCAGTTTTGCCCTCAGCAGCTTTTTCCCGCTGATGGCGCAGCGTCGCTGGAAACCGGACCGCATCATCGGTGTGGTGCCGACGCTGTTCTGCACGCCGGGCATGCGCCTGCTGGCGAAACTCTCCGGGGCGCGCACGTTGCTGCATATCCAGGATTACGAAGTCGATGCGATGCTCGGTCTCGGCATGGCCGGGAAGGGTAATGGCGGCAAAGTGGCGAAACTGGCCAGCGCCTTTGAGCGCAGCGGCCTGCATAACGTCGACAACGTCTCCACGATTTCACGTTCGATGATGCACAAAGCGCAGGAGAAAGGCGTTCCTGCGGAGAAAGTGATTTTCTTCCCCAACTGGTCAGAAGTGGCGCGTTTTCGCGACGTCAGTGCGACGCAGGTGGCGGTATTGCGCGAACAACTGGGGTTACCCGCCGATCAAAAAATCATTCTTTATTCCGGCAACATCGGGGAAAAACAGGGGCTGGAGAGCGTTATTGACGCGGCTTCGCAACTGCAACATCAGCCATGGCTGTTCGTGATCGTCGGGCAGGGCGGCGGGAAAGCACGGCTGGAAAAACTGGCGGCAGAGCGTGGCTTAAATAACGTGCGCTTTTTCCCGCTACAGCCGTATGAAGCGTTGCCCGCGCTGCTGAAAATGGGCGATTGCCATCTGGTGATTCAGAAGCGCGGTGCCGCGGATGCGGTGCTGCCGTCGAAGCTGACGAATATTCTCGCGGTCGGCGGCAACGCGGTGATCACCGCTGAGGCGGAAACCGAACTGGGGCAACTGTGCAGCGCCATTCCAGGGATCGCGGTTTGCGTCGAGCCGGAATCCGTTCCGGCGCTGGTGACAGGAATTGAAAGCGCGCTGGCGCTGCCGAAAGAAAACCGGCTGGCGCATGAGTACGCTGAGCGCACGCTCGAAAAAGAGAACGTGCTGAGCCAATTTATTGCTGATATTCGGGGTTAAACAATGAGTCAGTCACAGTTATTTCCCGTCGTGATGGCCGGTGGCTCCGGCAGCCGTTTATGGCCGCTGTCCCGTGTGCTTTATCCCAAACAGTTTCTCTGCCTGAAAGGGGAACTGACCATGCTGCAGGCAACGATTAACCGTCTTAACGGCGTGGAGTGCGAAAGCCCGGTGGTGATCTGCAACGAACAGCACCGTTTTATCGTGGCCGAGCAACTGCGTCAGCTCAACAAGCTAACGGAAAACATTATTCTTGAACCGGCAGGGCGTAATACCGCCCCGGCGATTGCCCTGGCGGCGCTGGCGGCGAAACGCAACTGCCCGGATAACGATCCGCTGATGCTGGTGCTGGCGGCGGACCATGTCATTCAGAATGAAGAGGCCTTCCGCACCGCCGTGCGCAATGCCATGCCGTATGCCGAAAGCGGCAAGCTGGTGACTTTCGGCATCGTGCCGGATCTGCCGGAAACCGGCTATGGCTACATTCGCCGTGGCGAAGTCTGCCCGGGCGAAAAAGACGCGGTGGCCTTTGAAGTGGCGCAGTTCGTCGAAAAACCGAATCTCGATACCGCGCAGGCGTATGTCTCCAGCGGTGAATACTACTGGAACAGCGGCATGTTCCTGTTCCGCGCCGGACGCTACCTTGAAGAACTGAAAAAATACCGCCCGGATATTCTCGAGGCCTGCGAAAACGCCATGAACGTCACGGACCCGGATCTCGATTTTATTCGCGTCGAAGAAGCGGCATTTCTCGCCTGCCCGGAAGAGTCGGTCGACTATGCGGTGATGGAACGTACCGCGGATGCGGTGGTGATGCCGATGGACGCTGGCTGGAGCGATGTCGGTTCGTGGTCTTCGCTGTGGGAAATCAGCGCCCATACCGCCGAAGGCAATGTGCACCATGGTGACGTTATCAGCCACAAAACCGAAAACAGCTATGTGTATGCGGAATCTGGCCTGGTGACCACCGTCGGGGTGAAAGATCTGGTGGTGGTACAGACCAAAGATGCGGTGCTGATTGCGGATCGCAACGCCGTGCAGGATGTGAAAAAAGTGGTGGAACAGATTAAAGCTGATGGCCGCCACGAGCACCATATTCACCGTGAAGTGTATCGCCCGTGGGGCAAATACGACTCCATTGATTCCGGCGAACGCTATCAGGTGAAACGCATCACCGTGAAGCCCGGTGAGGGACTCTCATTACAGATGCACCACCACCGTGCGGAGCACTGGATTGTGGTGGCCGGTACCGCCAAAGTCACTATCAATAATGAAATCAAATTGTTGGGAGAAAACGAGTCGATCTATATCCCGCTCGGTGCTACCCACTGTCTGGAAAACCCCGGGAAGATCCCGCTCGACCTGATTGAAGTCCGCTCCGGCGCGTACCTCGAAGAGGATGACATCGTGCGATTTGCGGATCGGTACGGACGCGTTTAGCGCGTATTACCTTGCCCGGTGGCGCTGTGCTTACCGGGCCTACGGACTGGCGCATCGCCATCCGGCGATGAAAACAACTCAATAAAAAATGACCTGCGAGGGTCAGGGCTCACTGTTGCCTGAAAAAGGGTAAAACCATGACAAAATTGACCTGTTTTAAAGCCTACGATATTCGCGGCAAGCTGGGTGAAGAGCTGAATGAAGATATCGCGTGGCGCATTGGCCGCGCGTATGGCGAATACCTGAAACCGAAAACCATCGTCCTCGGCGGCGATGTGCGCCTGACCAGCGAAACGCTGAAACTGGCGCTGGCAAAAGGCCTGCGTGACGCGGGCGTTGATGTGCTGGACATCGGCCTGTCCGGTACGGAAGAGATTTACTTTGCCACGTTCCACCTCGGCGTGGACGGCGGCATTGAAGTGACTGCCAGCCATAACCCGATGGATTACAACGGCATGAAACTGGTGCGCGAAGGTGCGCGCCCCATCAGCGGCGACACCGGCCTGCGCGATGTGCAGCGTCTGGCGGAAGCCAATGATTTCCCGCCGGTGAATGAGGCGAAACGCGGCAGTTATCAGAAAATCGACCTGCGCGATGCCTACATTGACCACCTGCTTGGCTACATCAACACCAAAAACCTGACGCCGCTGAAGCTGGTGATTAATTCCGGTAACGGCGCGGCAGGCCCGGTGATTGACGCTCTGGAAGCCCGCTTTCGGTCCCACAACGTACCGGTAACTTTCATCAAAGTCCACAACACCCCGGACGGCAATTTCCCTAACGGTATTCCGAACCCGCTGCTGCCGGAATGTCGCGCCGATACCCGCAACGCCGTCATTGAACATGGCGCGGATATGGGTATCGCCTTTGACGGCGATTTCGACCGCTGTTTCCTGTTCGATGAAAACGGCCAGTTCATTGAGGGCTACTACATTGTTGGCCTGCTGGCGGAAGCGTTCCTTGAGAAAAACCCCGGCGCAAAAATCATTCATGACCCGCGTTTGTCCTGGAACACCGTTGATGTGGTGAGCGCGGCGGGTGGCACGCCGGTGATGTCCAAAACCGGCCACGCGTTTATCAAAGAGCGCATGCGTCAGGAAGACGCCATTTATGGCGGCGAAATGAGCGCCCATCACTATTTCCGTGATTTTGCCTACTGCGACAGCGGGATGATCCCGTGGCTGCTGGTGACGGAGCTGTTGTGCCTGAAAGGGCAGACGCTTGGCGAACTGGTGCGCGACCGCATGGCGGCGTTCCCGGCGAGCGGCGAAATCAACAGCACGCTGGCAGAGCCTGCGGCAGCGATTGCCCGGGTCGAACAGCACTTTGCTCAGGATGCGCTGGAGATTGACCGTACCGACGGCATCAGCGTGGCGTATGCCGACTGGCGTTTCAACCTGCGTTCATCGAACACCGAACCGGTGGTGCGGCTGAACGTGGAATCACGCGGCAATCCGGCGCTGATGGAAGCGCGAACGAAGGACATTCTGGCGCTGTTGAAACAGTAAACCCTTCCCCTCCTGGACGGGAGGGGAAAATCTCTGAACAGGAACAACGATGACGACTCTAAGAAAGCGCGAACGAGCCAAAACGAATGCATCGTTAATCTCAATGGTGCAGCGATTCTCTGATATCACCATCATGGTCGGTGGCCTGTGGCTGGTCTGTAAGGGAGCGGCACTGCCCTTTCTGTATATGCATTTGCTGATGGCGTTGATGACCCTGGTCGTCTTTCAGATGATCGGCGGGATGACTGATTTTTACCGTTCATGGCGTGGCGTACGAATCTCAACAGAACTGTTGTTACTGCTGCAAAACTGGACACTGAGTATGGTGTTCAGCGCCGGGCTGCTGGCATTTAACGATGATTTCAACAACAGCTTCAGCATCTGGCTGGCGTGGTATTTACTCAGCACCACCGGCATGGTGGTGAGCCGGGCGTTTATCCGTTCCGGCGCGGGCTGGCTGCGCAATCAGGGCTACAACACGCGTCGCGTGGCGGTAGCCGGTGATTTACCGGTCGGGCAGGCGCTGCTCGACAGCTTCCGCAATCAACCGTGGTTAGGTTACGAAGTGATCGGCACCTATCACGATCCCAAACCGGGCGGCGTGGGTGCCGACTGGGCCGGGAATACCCAGCAACTGCTCGAAGATGCTCGCGCGGGCAAGATCCACAACGTCTATATCGCCATGCCGATGCGTGACGAATCCTGCATCAAAAAACTGGTCCGCGACCTTGCGGATACCACCTGCTCGGTGATCCTGATCCCCGATGTCTTCACTTTTAACATTCTTCATTCCCGCGTCGAAGAAGTGAACGGCGTACCGGTCGTGCCGCTGTATGACACGCCGTTGTCGGGCACCAACCGGGTATTGAAACGCCTGGAAGATATCGTCCTTTCCGCTTTTATTTTGCTGTTGATCTCCCCGGTGCTGTGCGCGATTGCGCTGGCCGTAAAACTGAGTTCGCCCGGCCCGATCATCTTCCGCCAGACCCGCTACGGGATGGATGGCAAGCCGATCATGGTGTGGAAATTCCGTTCGATGCGGGTGATGGAAAACGACAAAGTGGTGACTCAGGCGACGCAGAACGATCCGCGCGTCACGAAAGTGGGGAACTTTCTGCGCCGCACCTCGCTCGATGAGCTGCCGCAGTTCGTCAATGTGCTGACGGGCGGCATGTCGATTGTCGGCCCGCGTCCGCATGCGGTGGCGCATAACGAACAGTATCGTCCGCTGATCCTCGGCTACATGCTGCGTCACAAAGTCAAACCGGGGATCACCGGCTGGGCGCAAATCAACGGCTGGCGCGGTGAAACCGACACGCTGGAAAAAATGGAAAAACGCATTGAGTTCGATCTCGAGTACATCCGCGAATGGAGCCTCTGGTTCGACATCAAAATTGTTTTTCTCACGGTGTTCAAAGGCTTTGTTAACAAAGCGGCGTATTGAGGTAGCGGCATGAGCCTGAGAGAAAGAACCATCAGCGGCGCGAAATGGTCGGCGATGGCGACGATCGTCATTATCGGCCTCGGCCTGGTGCAGATGACCGTGCTGGCACGGATCATCGATAACCACCAGTTTGGTCTGCTGACGGTGTCGCTGGTGATCATCGCGCTGGCCGATACGCTGTCGGATTTTGGCATTGCCAACTCCATTATCCAGCGCAAAGAGATCAGCCATCTGGAGCTCACTACGCTGTACTGGCTGAACGTCGGGCTGGGGATTGTGGTGTTCGTTGCTGTCTTTTTGCTGAGCGACCTGATCGCTGATGTGTTGAATAACCCGGATCTCGCGCCGCTGATGCGTACGCTGTCGTTCGCGTTTGTCGTCATTCCTCACGGGCAGCAGTTCCGCGCACTGATGCAAAAAGAGCTGGAGTTCAACAAAATCGGCATGATCGAAACCTCTGCCGTGCTGGCGGGGTTTACCTTTACGGTCATCAGCGCGCACTTCTGGCCGGTGGCGATGACCGCCATTCTGGGATACCTGGTCAACAGTGCGGTACGTACGCTGCTGTTTGGCTGGTTCGGTCGCAAGATTTATCGCCCCGGACTGCATTTTTCGCTGGCGTCGGTCTCTTCCAACCTGCGCTTTGGCGCCTGGCTGACGGCGGACAGCATCATCAATTACGTCAATACCAACCTCTCCACACTGGTGCTGGCGCGTATTCTCGGCGCCAGCGTGGCGGGCGGTTATAACCTGGCTTACAACGTGGCTGTGGTACCGCCAATGAAGCTCAACCCGATCATCACCCGCGTGCTGTTCCCGGCGTTCGCCAAAATTCAGGATGACACCGAAAAACTGCGCGTGAACTTTTACAAGCTGCTGTCGGTGGTGGGCATTATCAATTTTCCGGCGCTGCTGGGGCTGATGGTGGTCAGCAACAATTTTGTGCCGCTGGTGTTTGGCGAGAAGTGGGCGGGCATCATCCCCATTCTGCAACTGTTGTGCATCGTCGGGCTGCTGCGCTCAGTGGGGAACCCGATTGGCTCGCTGCTGATGGCCAAGGCGCGCGTCGATATCAGCTTCAAATTCAACGTTTTTAAAACGTTTCTGTTCATTCCCGCCATCATCATTGGCGGCCACCTTGCCGGGGCACTGGGCGTGACGCTCGGTTTCCTGCTGGTGCAAATCATCAATACCGTGCTCAGCTATTTCGTGATGATCAAACCGGTGCTTGGTTCAAGCTACCGCGAGTACATCCTGAGTCTGTGGTTACCGTTTTATCTCTCGCTCCCGACACTGGTGGTCAGTTACGCGCTGGGCATTCTGCTCAATGGTCACTTGCCGCTATCGCTGCTGCTGGCGGTGCAGATTGGCGCCGGGGCGCTGGCGTTCCTGGTGATGATAGTGCTGTCGCGTAATGCGCTGGTGGTGGAGATGAAACGCCAGTTGTGCCGCAACGAAAAAATGAAAACTCTGCTGCGCGCAGGGTGAAAAGAACCCCCTTTTCAGAGGTCACTATGAAGTTATTGATTCTTGGCAACCATACCTGCGGCAACCGTGGTGATAGCGCCATTCTTCGTGGGTTGCTCGACGCGATTAACACCCTTGAGCCTGATGCGGACGTGGATGTGATGAGCCGCTATCCGGTGAGTTCGTCCTGGCTACTCGACCGCCCGGTGATGGGCGATCCGCTCTATTCGCAGATGAAGCAGCACAACAACGCCGCGGGCGTGATGGGGCGGGTGAAAAAAATGCTTCGCCGCCGCTACCAGCATCAGGTGTTGCTCTCGCGGGTGACCGACAGCGGCAAGCTGCGCAATATCGCCATCGCCCAGGGGTTTACCGATTTTGTCCGTCTGCTGTCCGGCTACGATGCCATCATTCAGGTGGGCGGCTCGTTTTTCGTTGATCTCTATGGCGTGCCGCAGTTCGAGCACGCGCTCTGTACGTTCATGGCGAAAAAGCCGCTGTATATGATCGGCCACAGCGTCGGGCCGTTCCAGCAGCCGCAGTTTAACCAACTGGCGAACTATGTTTTTGGTCATTGCGATGCGCTGATCCTGCGGGAATCCGTCAGCCTCAACATGATGAAGCGCAGCGACATCGACACGTCAAAAGTCGAGCAGGGCGTCGATACCGCGTGGCTGGTGGATCACCACGAGGCGGATTTTGTCGCCAGTTACGCGGTGCAGCACTGGCTGCAGGTGATTGCGCAGAAGAAAACGGTCGCCGTGACGCTGCGCGAACTGGCGCCGTTCGATAAACGCCTCGGTACCACGCAGGAAGCGTATGAAAAAGCGTTTGCTGAGGTGGTGAACCGCATTATTGACGATGGATATCAGGTGGTGGCGCTGTCGACCTGCACCGGTATCGACAGCTACAACAAAGACGACCGCATGGTGGCGCTGAACCTGCGCAAATACCTGCGCGATCCGTCGCAATACCATGTGGTGATGGACGAGCTGAACGATCTGGAGATGGGGAAAATCCTCGGCGCCAGCGAGCTGACTGTCGGGACGCGTCTGCATTCGGCGATTATTTCGATGAACTTCGGCACGCCTGCCATCGCGATTAACTATGAGCACAAATCGGCGGGCATCATGCAGCAACTGGGCATGCCGGAAATGGCGGTGGATATTCGTCACCTGCTGGACGGCAGCCTGGGGGCGATGGTCGGCGATACGCTCGGTCAGCTTCCGGCAATCAACGAACGTCTGGCGCAGGCAGTGACCGCCGAACGCGCGGCGGGCCTGGACATGGTGCAATCGGTACTGGCGCGAATCGGGGAGGTGAAATGAAGGTCGGGTTCTTCTTACTGAAATTTCCGCTCTCGTCGGAGACCTTCGTCCTCAACCAGATCGTGGCGTTTATCGAGATGGGGTATGAGGTGGAGATTGTCGCGCTGCAAAAGGGCGACCTGACCAATACGCATGCGGCTTACAGCAAATATCAGCTGGCAGAGAAAACCCGCTGGCTGCTGGATGAGCCGGAGGGCCGGGCAGCAAAGCTGAAGTACCGGGCGCTGCATACCGCACGAGGTCTGACGCGACCGGCAACCTGGAAAGCGCTTAACGTCCGGCAATACGGTGACGAGGCGCGTAACCTGATCCTCTCCGCCATTTGCGGCATGATGCCGGAACCGGTCCGCGCAGATGTGTTTATCGCCCACTTTGGCCCGGCGGGTGTGACTGCCGCCAAACTGCGCGAACTGGGAGTGATTCAGGGCAAAATCGCTACGGTCTTCCACGGTATCGATATTTCCAGCCGCGAGGTGCTCAACCACTACACACCGGAATATCAGCAGTTATTTCGTCGCGGCGACCTGATGCTGCCGATAAGCGATCTCTGGTCGCACCGCCTGCAGACCATGGGCTGCCCGGCGCAAAAAATCGCCGTCTCGCGCATGGGTGTGGATATGGACCGCTTTGCGCTGCGTCCGCTCAAAACCCCCGGCGATACCCTGCAGATTATCTCCGTCGCCCGTCTGACCGAGAAAAAAGGGCTGCATGTGGCGATCGAAGCCTGCCGCCAGTTGAAAGAGCAGGGGGTGAATTTCCACTATCGCATTCTGGGCATCGGCCCGTGGGAGCGCCGCCTGCGGACGCTGATCGAGCAGTATCAACTGGAAGATGTCGTTGAGATGCCGGGCTTTAAGCCGAGCCATGAGGTCAAAGCGATGCTCGATGAAGCAGATGTGTTCCTGCTGCCGTCCGTGACCGGCGCCGATGGCGATATGGAAGGGATCCCTGTTGCACTGATGGAAGCGATGGCGGTGGGCATTCCGGTGGTTTCAACGATTCACAGCGGCATTCCTGAGCTGATCGACGCCAATGAGTCCGGCTGGCTGGTGCCGGAAAACGATGCCAGCGCGCTGGCTGAACGTCTGCGCGATTTTTGTGCCATCGACCCTGATGCGCTGCAACCGGTAGTGCAACGCGCCCGCCAGAAGGTCGAAACCGATTTTAATCAGCAGGTGATTAACCAACAGCTGGCGAGCCTGCTGTACGCGCTTTAAACCCGGCCCGCCAGGCGGGCTGGTGTATATCAGAGAGGAATTATGCCTGACAACAGACTCACACTCTCCCGCCGTCGTTTTCTCTCGGCAGGCTCCGCCCTTGCCGCTCTCCCGTTACTTCATGCTCCTGCCGCACGTGCCATTGGTGGTCGTGCGTCCGCGGATATCCGCGACTACCTGTCCGGTAATGACTGGATCCGTGCCTTCCGGGATGCATTTGCCGCCGTGGATGTGGTCGATGTCCCGGCCGGTGTGGTGTGCGACAACATCAACACCGGCATCATCATGCCGCCCGGCAAAACGTTACAGGTGCAGGGATCGCTAAAAGGCAACGGGCGAGGGCGCTTTGCCCTGCAGGACGGCTGCAAAATCATCGGCAAAGACGGCGGAAGCCTCTACAACATCGCCCTAGATGTGCGTGGCTCTGACTGTACGATTCAGGGACTCGCGATGAGCGGCTACGGCCCGGTGATGCAGATCTACATTGGCGGCAAAAAGCCTGCGGTGATGCGCAACCTGATAATCGATAACCTGACCGTAACCAAAGCCAATTACGCCATTCTGCGACAGGGGTTTCACAACCAGATGGACGGCGTAAAAATTACCAACTGCCGTTTCAGCGACCTGCAGGGCGATGCTATCGAATGGAACGTCGCGATTAATGATAAGAACATCCTTATTTCCGATCATGTCATCGATAACATCAACTGCACTAACGGTAAAATCAACTGGGGCATCGGGATTGGTCTTGCCGGTAGCACCTACGACAATACTTACCCGGAACACCAGGCAGTAAAAAACTTCGTCGTCGCCAATATTACCGGCAGCAACTGCCGCCAGCTGGTGCATGTTGAAAATGGCAAACACTTTATTATCCGTAATGTGAAAGCGAAAAATATTCTGCCGTCGTTCAGTAAACAGGCAGGCATCGATAATGCCACGGTGGCAATTTATGGTTGTGACAATTTCGCGATTGATAATGTCGATATGGTCAACAGCGCCGGAATGCTAATTGGCTATGGCGTCATTAAAGGAAATTATCTTTCAATTCCGCAGAATTTTCGCCTGAATAATATCCAGATGGATAACAGCCAGCTGGCATATAAGGTTCGTGGTATCCAGATCTCCTCCGGAAATGCCCGGTCATTCGTCTCCATTACCAACCTGGATATGAAGCGCGCGTCACTGGAGCTGCACAATAAACCGCAGCATATCTTTATGCGCAATATCAACGTGATGCAGGACGCCTCGCGCGGCCCGGCGCTGAAGATCAATTTCGACATGCGCAAAGACGTGCGCGGCAAATTCATGGCGCGCCAGGACACGCTGCTGTCGCTGGCAAACATTACTGCGGTTAACGAAAAAGGGCAGCGCTCCGTGGATATCGACCGGGTGGATCAGCATGTGGTGAATGTCGAGAGGTTGAATTTTGCACTGCCTGGGAAACGTTAAGCTCTCTCAATAGCTGAAGATGTGTGCAATATACGTTTTCTTTTTGTTGCTGGATATCATCAGTCAAAAGATTATAATTGCATGATCTGCAGATCTATTGCGACTCACAGGTGATAGTGGCTTCTCAGGGAAGGTACTTATCTTTCAATTACGTTGTATCAAACTAAATAAGTGACTATGAACGATAAAGTCTGTTTTGTTGGTGCCTCAGGGTTTGTAGGAACCAGATTGATCGGGATTACAAAAGATGAATTTTCGATCAAAAATTTCGATAAACAACAAAGCCACTTCTTTCCGGAAATCACTGAAATTGGTGATGTTCGTAAGCCTGAAAGTCTGGATGCCGCATTGGCGGGGTTTGACACCGTTGTTCTGCTTGCTGCGGAGCATCGTGATGATGTGAGCCCCACCTCGCTTTACTATGATGTAAATGTGCAGGGGACACGCAACGTCCTGGCAGCAATGGACAAAAACGGCGTTAAAAATATCATTTTCACCAGTTCTGTCGCTGTTTATGGACTCAATAAAACAAACCCCGATGAAAGCCATCCGCATGATCCGTTCAACCATTATGGCAAAAGCAAATGGCAGGCGGAAGAGGTCTTGCGCGAGTGGTTCAACCAGGCTCCGGAAGAGCGCTCCTTAACCATTCTCCGTCCTACCGTCATTTTCGGCGAACGTAATCGCGGAAATGTCTATAATTTACTCAAACAGATTGCGGGCGGTAAGTTTGCTATGGTTGGTGCTGGTACTAACTATAAATCAATGGCTTACGTTGGCAATATAGTCGAGTTTATAAAATATAAAATGCAAAACGTCAAAACGGGCTGCGAGGTTTATAATTACGTTGATAAACCCGATCTCAACATGAATCAGCTTGTTTCTGAGGTGGAAAAAAGCCTCAACAAAAAAATCCCTTCAGTGCATTTGCCCTATCCTCTGGGCATGTTGGGGGGGTACTGTTTTGACGTGCTGAGCAAAATAACGGGCAAGAAATATGCGATAAGCTCAGTACGTGTGAAGAAATTCTGTGCGACGACGCAGTTCGATGCCACCAAAGTGCATAGCTGTGGTTTCGTGGCGCCGTATAGTCTCTCTCAGGGACTGGATCGTACATTACAGTACGAATTTGTTCATGATAAGAAAGACGACATCACGTTTGTGACCGAGTAACAGACTGCGAAAAGTCGGAAACCCCTGCCGGTTCGCCGGATTGTGGGCAAGTTTCCGATTTCTCTGAATCAAAATCGTCGGCTTATGGAGTGTAGTAACAGGATTCGTTTTCCAGATGCTTTTGAGTTATCAAGGGATTAGCGAAGTAAAAACTGGCTATCACACAGTGAAAGTCTATACTTCATCAACCGTTTACAGGTGGACGATATAATGACGAATTTAAAAGCAGTAATTCCGGTAGCGGGCCTGGGTATGCATATGCTGCCAGCCACCAAAGCTATTCCTAAAGAGATGCTACCGATCGTTGACAAGCCGATGATTCAATACATCGTTGACGAGATAGTTGCTGCGGGGATCAAAGAAATCGTTCTGGTCACTCACGCTTCCAAGAATGCGGTTGAGAACCACTTCGACACCTCTTACGAACTTGAATCACTGCTCGAGCAGCGCGTTAAGCGCCAGTTGCTCGCTGAAGTACAATCTATCTGCCCGCCGGGCGTGACGATCATGAACGTTCGCCAAGGGCAACAACTGGGTTTGGGGCACTCTATTCTGTGCGCGCACCCGGTTGTCGGTAACAACCCTTTTGTTGTTGTGCTTCCGGACATCATCATTGATGAAGCCACCGCTGACCCGCTGCGCTATAACCTGGCGGCGATGGTTGCCCGCTTTGAAGAAACTGGTCGTAGCCAGGTACTGGCGAAACATATGCCGAGAGACCTCAACGAATATTCGGTTATTCAAACCAAAGAGCCGCTGGAAATTGAAGGTAAAGTCAGCCGCATCATTGAGTTTGTTGAAAAACCAGATGAACCGCATACCCTGGATTCCGACCTGATGGCTGTGGGCCGCTATGTTCTCACCGCAGATATTTGGGCCGAACTGGAGCGCACTGAGCCAGGTGCCTGGGGACGTATTCAGTTGACAGATGCTATTGCTGAGCTAGGGAAAAAACAGCCTGTCGATGCGATGCTGATGACGGGGCAGTCTTACGATTGCGGTAAGAAACTGGGTTACATGCAGGCGTTCGTTCAGTATGGGCTTCGCAATCTCAAAGAAGGGGCGAAGTTCCGCAAGAGCATTGAGAAGTTGCTGGCTGAGTGAGCGAGACCAGACATTAACAGGAAATGTTGATGGAAAACCAAACGGCAGAGGAAGTATGGCGAGCTAGAGCAAACCATAATGACCGCTGCCGTTTTTGCTTTTGAAACAATGGATTAGTTTGGGTATCATCGATTTACCTAAGGTAAATGAGCCGGGATCCCTATTGTTTTGAGTTTGGTTTAAGCACACAATAATCGCTTCGGTTAGCTGGCGGCTTTGCACAAACGAAGGGATGAGTAATACCTGAGCAGAAAAAATGGATTTGTGTGCAGTGCGCTGGTAGCTGTTGAGCCAGGGGCGGTAGCGTGCATATTTTCAGAAATCTACATAATAATTATGTATTGTCAGCGTTAACATTTCGACCAAATTATTAACTGGAATAGACGGCGTGAAAATTCTTATTACAGGTGGAGCCGGATTTATCGGTTCCGCGGTTGTACGTCATATAATTAAGAATACCCTGGATGAAGTGGTCAATGTCGATAAATTGACCTATGCAGGCAATCTGGAATCACTTGCTGAAATTAACGATAGTGATCGTTACGTATTCGAGCATGCGGATATTTGCGATAAAACTGCTATGGATCGCATATTTGCGACTCATAAACCAGATGCGGTGATGCATCTTGCAGCGGAAAGTCATGTAGATCGCTCCATAACTGGCCCTGCGGCGTTCATCGAAACGAACATCGTGGGAACGTATACGCTGCTTGAGTCGGCTCGTGCTTACTGGTCTTCCCTGGATGAAAACGAAAAATCTGCGTTTCGCTTTCACCATATTTCCACGGATGAAGTGTATGGCGATTTGCCCCATCCGGATGAAGTCACTCAGGGTATTGAATTGCCTCTATTCACAGAAACCACGGCTTATGCGCCAAGCAGCCCTTACTCAGCGTCAAAAGCCTCCAGCGACCATCTGGTTCGCGCCTGGCTGCGTACCTATGGCCTGCCGACAATTGTGACTAACTGTTCTAATAATTATGGCCCGTATCATTTTCCTGAGAAGCTGATCCCGCTGGTGATCCTCAATGCGCTGGAAGGAAATCCACTGCCGATTTACGGCAAAGGTGACCAGATTCGTGACTGGCTGTATGTCGAAGATCATGCTCGCGCGTTATACACCGTAGTCACAAAAGGCAAGCCGGGTGAAACTTACAATATTGGCGGGCATAACGAGAAGAAAAATCTCGATGTTGTGCATACCATTTGCGATTTATTAGATGAAATCGTCCCGAAAGAGACCTCATACCGCGATCGGATAACCTATGTTACCGATCGCCCAGGACATGACCGCCGCTATGCCATTGATGCGCATAAAATTGGCGTGGAATTAGGCTGGAAACCGGAAGAGACGTTCGAAAGCGGTATTCGTAAAACGGTTGAATGGTACCTGGCTAACCAGGAATGGGTTAATAATGTAAAAAGCGGGGCTTACAAAAGCTGGATTGAGCAGAATTACGGAGAACGTAAATAATGAATATCCTGCTATTTGGTAAGACTGGGCAGGTAGGTTGGGAGTTACAGCGTGCTCTCGCTCCGCTCGGAAGGCTTATTGCACTGGATGTTAACTCAACAGATTATTGTGGTGATTTCAGTAATCCTGAAGGGATAGTAGAAACTATCCGCGCTATCAAACCTGACGTGATTGTTAATGCCGCAGCGCACACCGCGGTAGATAAAGCAGAATCAGAGCCAGAATTTGCTCAGTTGCTTAATGCTACCAGCGTGGAAGCTATTGCCGTAGAAGCTGCGAAACTCGGTGCCTGGGTTGTTCATTACTCGACAGACTATGTTTTTCCGGGGAATGGAGAAACGCCATGGAAAGAAACTGATGAGACTGCACCGCTGAACGTCTATGGTCAAACGAAACTCGATGGAGAGAAGGCTGTACAGAAACATTGCCCGAAACATCTCATCTTCCGCACGAGTTGGGTTTATGCCGGCAAGGGTAATAACTTTGCTAAGACCATGTTGCGCCTGGCGAAAGAACGTACAGAATTATCAGTAATTAATGATCAGGTAGGCGCACCTACAGGTGCGGAGTTGTTGGCCGACTGTACTGCACATGCAATTCGTACTGCGATGGTAAAACCTGAAGTAGCAGGTCTCTATCACCTTGTGGCATCAGACACAACAACCTGGTATGACTATGCTGCCTTTGTGTTTGCAGAAGCAAAAAATGCAGGCATTGAGTTGGCAATTCAAAAATTGAATGCAGTCCCAACAGAATCGTATCCGACACCAGCTCAGCGTCCGCATAATTCGCGTTTAAATACTGATAAATTTCAACGCAACTTTGGGCTGGTTTTACCATCTTGGGAAACGGGTGTTAAAAGAATGCTCGCCGAGCTGTTTATAGCACACTCAATTTAACTATTCTTATTAATGCCCGGAGACGGGCATTTCCGATTTTAGAGAAAAAGAAATGACGACGCGTAAAGGTATTATTCTGGCAGGCGGTTCGGGAACGCGGTTGTACCCTGTAACTATGGCGGTGAGCAAACAGCTTTTACCCATTTACGACAAGCCAATGATTTATTACCCGCTTTCGACGCTGATGCTTGCGGGTATCAGAGATATTCTAATCATCAGTACACCGCAAGATACGCCGCGTTTTGAGCAATTGCTGGGTGATGGAAGCCAGTGGGGCCTGAACTTGCAATACAAAGTGCAGCCAAGCCCGGATGGGTTGGCACAGGCTTTTATTATCGGTGAAGAGTTTATCGGTAAGGATAACTGTGCACTGGTACTTGGCGATAATATATTTTACGGCCATGATTTGCCGAAACAACTTGAAGCGGCAGTAACAAAAGGCGACGGTGCGACAGTATTTGCATACCACGTCAATGATCCGGAACGATATGGAGTCGTTGAGTTTGATAAAGCAGGAACAGCTATCAGTCTGGAAGAAAAGCCGCTGGAGCCGAAAAGTAACTATGCGGTAACGGGCCTGTATTTCTATGACAATGATGTTGTTGCAATGGCGAAAAGTCTTAAGCCATCTGCGCGTGGCGAACTAGAGATTACTGATATTAACCGTCTTTACCTCGAACAAGGACGACTGTCAGTTGCGATGATGGGCCGTGGATATGCCTGGTTGGACACCGGGACTCACCAGAGTCTGATTGAAGCCAGTAATTTTATTGCCACCATTGAAGAACGTCAGGGGCTGAAAGTGTCTTGCCCGGAAGAGATTGCATTCCGCAAAGGTTTTGTTAATGCGGAACAGGTTAAGAAATTGGCTGAACCTCTGAAAAAGAATGCTTACGGTCAATATTTACTGAAAATGATTAAAGGTTATTAAGCAATGAAGGTTATTGAAACCGATATCCCTGAGGTGTTGATTTTCGAACCAAATGTATTTGGTGATGATAGGGGGTTTTTCTTTGAAAGTTTTAATCAGGCAGAGTTTGAACGAGTCATTGGCCGTAGCGTTAATTTTGTACAAGATAATCATTCTTGCTCATCGGTTGGGGTGTTACGTGGTCTGCATTATCAATTGCCACCAAGTGCTCAGGCGAAATTAATCAGATGTGTTGCCGGAGCATTATATGACATCGCTGTTGATATTCGCGAAAACTCACCTAATTTTGGCCAATGGGTTGGCGCAAAACTTTCGGCCAAGAATAAGAAACAAATTTGGATCCCTGAAGGGTTTGCTCATGGGTTTATTGCTCTCGAAGAGGGTACGGAAATTTTATATAAAACTAATAATTACTATTCAAAAAACGATGAAAGAGCGATTCGTTGGGATGATGAACAGCTTGCCATAGAATGGCCGATTAAGCCGACGATTGTTTCTGATAAAGATAAGCAGGCATATTCATTCGGCGATGCACAACTTTTCAGGAAATAAAATATGGATTTAAAAATTATACCGTTACAAGCCCATGGGGATGATAGAGGATCACTTATCGCCCTGGAGGAAGAGCATAATATTCCTTTCGAAATAAAGCGAGTATATTACATGTTTAATACTAAGGAGGGAGTAAGGCGAGGTTTTCATGCGCATAAAAAATTGAAACAAGTTGCCATCGCTGTTAGGGGATCTTGTCGATTTGTATTAGACGATGGCAAAGAAAAGGTCGAGATTTTGCTCGATAATCCTGCCCAAGGATTATTAATAGATTCATGCGTTTGGCGTGAAATGTATGATTTCAGTGATGATTGTGTACTGATGGTTCTAGCCGATTCACATTATGATGAAAATGATTATATACGTGACTATGATCAGTTTCTGAAAGAAATTAAAAGCTAAACTTATTGATACTGAAAACAAGTCATTAACAAAATTATATTGAAAACAAAATTAATATATAGCGGTGAGATATCATGGTCGAATTCCTTAATCTGAAAGCGATTAATGCGCGGTTTGAGAATGAATTAAAAAATGCATGTGCAAAAGTAATTGACTCCGGCTGGTATATACAAGGAAAAGAGGTCGAGGAATTCGAGAAAAATTTTGCCGATTATTGTGGTAGTAAATTTGCAATTGGTGTTGCGAATGGCTTAGATGCCTTAATACTTTCCTTGCGCGCCTGGAAAGAGATGGGCTTAGTCTCGGAAGGAGACGAGGTAATTGTACCCGGCAATACCTATATAGCATCAGTGCTAGCTATCAGTGAAAATAAACTTACTCCAAAATTTATTGAGCCTGATAGAAACACATTCAATATCAAAGCTTCAGAAATAGAAAATCACATCACCAAAAAAACAAAAGCTGTGCTTCCAGTTCATTTATATGGGCAAATTTGTGAAATGGAAGAAATAAAAAAAATCGCCAACAAGCATAATTTATTGATCTTGGAAGATTCAGCGCAATCGCATGGTGCGAAAATAAATGGAAAAAAAGCAGGGTCTTGGGGAGACGCTGCCGGATTTAGTTTTTATCCTGGGAAAAACCTTGGAGCGTTAGGTGATGCTGGTATTATCACATCGGATTCTGCAGAATTTTCAGAGATTGTAAGAGCTATCGCAAATTACGGCTCTAAACGGAAATATATTAATGATTTTCAGGGTGTTAATAGCAGACTTGATGAAATGCAAGCTGCTATGCTAAACGTTAAGTTGAAATATCTGGATATAGATATTGAATTACGAAGAAATATTGCTTCGAAATATCTTCGTGGTATGACAAATGACTTGATAAGATTGCCGGAAGTTATCAATGACGAAGCACATGTATGGCATCTTTTTGTAGTGCAAACCGATTATCGTGAACAATTAGCAAATTATTTGAAATCGCGTGGGATTAATACATTGATCCATTATCCTATCCCTCCCCACAAACAAAAAGCATACCATCATTATAATGAGCAGAGGCTGCCATTAACTGAAAAAATTCATGAAAGTGTGCTATCACTGCCTATTGACCCAACTATGACTGAAGAACAAATCCAGGAAGTTATCATTGCAGTGAATGAGTTTAAGATATGAGGAAATTCCTCTCAGTCACTGTATTTAGTGGTCTGTTAGCAGTTGTAAAAATGGGTGCAGGTTTTTTGATTGCGAAAGTTGTAGCTATCTACACGGGGCCTGCTGGGATAGCTATGCTGGGACAGCTACAAAGTTTTACGAATATGCTAACTGGATTAGCTGGCTCGCCAGTTGGAAATGGTGTGGTTCGCTATACTGCAGAAAACTATCAGGAAGGATATCAAAAATGTCAGCCGTGGTGGAGTGCAGGTATACAATGTGTGATAGTGATTACGTCGATCATTATTCCTGTTCTTCTGCTTTTGTCGCATAATCTCTCAAAATGGCTGTTTGGTAGTGATGCATATACGTATGTAATAATAATCACAGCTTTAATGTTGCCATTTTCGACTTTAGGCACATTATGTAACTCAATAATCAACGGGCAGCAAAACTATAAACGATATATCGCATTAGGAGCAATTTCGGTAGTTATATCAACGATAGTCATGATTCTTTTCGTTTATTATGGCAATTTACGAGGTGCCTTACTGGCATTATCAATACAGAATGGTTGTATCGGTTTGATTTTGTTAGCTTCGTCAATACGCCAGGAATGGTTCAAATTTTTGACAATTACAAGAAAGGTGAACCGCGAAAGAATAAAGGATATTTCTAATTATGTTGTTATTGCTATAGTTACTGCCCTTGGCTTGCCTTTGGCCTTAATAGGTGTTAGAAAAATCCTTGTTGCATATGTCGGATGGGATGGTACTGGTGAATGGCAAGCTGTATGGAAAATATCAGAGGCTTATCTTGCTGTTCTATCAATTGCATTAAGTACCTATTTTTTACCTAAGTTATCAACTCTAAAAAATAGTGTTGAAATACAAAAAGAAGTATTCTCAACACTAAAAATAGTATTCCCTGTTGCTTTATTTCTCGCAATATGTGTTTTTATTTTTAAGGATCTTGCGTTAAAGATATTATTTACAGAATCTTTCTATAAAGCGCGAGAACTGTTTTTAGTTCAACTAATTGGAGATATCGTTAAGATATGTAGCTGGGTTTTAGCATTCCCAATGTTATCTAGGGGTAAAACCAACTGGCTTATTTCTACAGAAGTAATATTTTCTCTTTCATTGGTTATTTTTACATGGCTTTTTGTCATGAAATTTGGCGTGCATGGCGCAAATTATGCTTTTTTGCTGAATTATAGTATTTATTTTATCACCATGGTTATTGGTTTGCCACGGTTTACGAGATGAGAGACCCATGCGAGACTTTAAATATATAATAAATTATATAACCAATAAAATTCTCAAGGAAGATAATATTGCAAAAAGCATACAATATGCTGAAATTTTAGGTGATCTACTTCGTACAAATAACGCGCCTTGTTATTCCATAAATATAATAGAAGAAAATTTGATAAAGCGCTTTTTATCTCTCTGTGACATTCAAAAACTAGACGAAAAGCGTTCTGCGGGTGATATAGGATTTATCATAAGCGAAGCATTTGAACGTGGTGGACATACCCGATTAATGGAAAAGCTTGCTACCTATCTCGATAATAAGCCGGTTTTGTTCATGACGAGGCAAAGCAAACCTTCTGTTATTCTCAGATTAACATCTTACTTTTCTGCCATTAAAACATTTGAGGGTGTATCTGCAACTGACTATGAGCAACGAATAATTAAGCAAGCAGCAGTTTATTCCCAATATGATAAGTTGGTATTAAATATTCATCCCGATGATATCCAGGCTGTTATAGCTGTCGGTATTGCAAAACATATAAATACAGGATTGAAAGTATATTTTGTGAATCATGCTGATCACTGTTTTACCTATGGAACCTTTATTTCCGACGTATGGTTTGAAATTAGCTCATTAGGAAAAATCATCGATCAGAAACGAGATTTGCCTTCAACTAAGTCTTTCCTGGGGATTCCTATTGCATATGATGTAATATGCGAAAATAACCACCCAATTGTTGATGGAGATCTCTTCATTACAGCTGGAACAGCTATTAAATTTAAACCAAAGAAGGGATATAGTTTACTTGGTCTGATAGAAGAAATTTTGATAAAGTTCCCTGATTCGCTGGTTTATGTCGTCGGGTGTCGACCTTTCATAGACTATTGGTGGTGGCCTCTTAAATTAAGGTATTATAAAAGATTAATCCTTAAAAAATCGCTTCCTTATGATCGCTATGTATCATTAACCAGTAAAGCAAAAGTTTACATAGATAGCCATCCTTATCCTGGGGGAACTGCCTTTGCTGAGCAATTCATCGCAGGGAAAAAATGTATTGGCTTAAAAAGCCCTTTGCAGGGCTATTCACCTGTCGAGTTAGTTAAGCATAACACAGTTGATGCCGCTATGAACGATCTGCCAAATTATAGCAATACGAACTTAAATATGCTCATCGATCAGGTGCATTCATCTAGCTATGTTAAAAAAAGATTTTGTGATGCAATATATAATTCAATTTATCATGACAATCTCTGTGACAAAATTATTCCTTGGGATGGAGATGCTTCTTTTTTGGAAAACGATGAAATTGTCAGAATACCGAGAAGTTGTAATATAATTTCATCAACAACTCTATTTCTAATCGTTCATTCATCTCCGATGGTTACTATTTTATTTTTTGCAGAGAAAATGTACTTTACCATTAAAAATTTATTAGGAAAGAGATAATGGAAACTTGTATCGCTTTATTCATATCTCTTGTGGTATTACTTTTTTTAAATCTGCTTTTTTCGAAAACAAATGTACATTTTTATGGTTCAAAAGCGCATCCCTTTGGCTTGTTTGTCATAATACAATTCATAATTATTTCATTACCTGGGGTGCTAATGATATCCTTTTTAGGATACGAATCTGACAGATATCTTGGGATAAGCAGCGATACTAAATTTGCGATTGGCATTTGGTATTTTTATTCTTTTATTGTTTTATTCTTTATCCTCTACCTATTAGTCAGAATTGGAAAGCTAAATTGGTATAGTAAATGCGCTGGTGAAGCAATCCCATATGAAAAATATATCAAATACTTTTTTGTTTTCATTACTATATCAATTCTTTTTATAGCAGTAAAGTTCGTTTTGTCTAAGCCAGCCCCAATATATTATTTGATACTGGGTGATGTTAATAAGGCTTACGAAACACGTGTTGATATGCAATTGCATCCGGAAGATTATTATATTCCTTATTTCAGTCGCTTTATTACAATGTTTTTGGTGTATCAATTTTATTTTTGTTACTATTTTTACACGTTCTCCACAAAAAGAACTGTAATGATGAGAATGTTAATTATAGTATCATTTTGCATGGCCGTTTTGGAAGTATTGTATGATACACAAAAAGCGCCACTTATATTTATTGTTGTTGGTGCACTTTTTATTAATCAACTTAAAAAACAGAATATCGGTAAGCTGCTAATAGCTGGAATTATACTTGGAATTACAGTTACCATACTGCAATCATTTGTCACTGGCGCTGATATAAGTGAAAGCCTCACTCGAGCAGTTGACCGATTTGTATTGGGGCAAAATCAGGGCTTTTATCATATCATAAATTCAATTAAACCTGATGAGAAATATTGGTTTACTGGCTTCTTTTTTGTTGAGCAATTTGGCATTATACCTTCCCGCGCAGACATGGATGTAATTCCATACACAATATATGCAGGAAGTGATATAGTTAATGTTAACAGCTATTATATGGGAGAGGCGTGGTCAATGTTTGGGGTCATGGGTCTTCTGTTTTCTCCTGTTATCGTTGCTTTCATGATTTATTTCTATATAAAAATAATTGATCTGTACATTGGTGTTGAGCCAATTTTTACTGTGCCATTTATGATTTATTTCGTTCCGGAAATTCGCGTGCAACAGTCTTTTACTTATTTCCTGTATTCTAAAACATTCTTACTATCTTTTATTCTTTTTATTGTTATCGTCATAGTAGTCAAAACTCTCGTTGGCGTACTGAAACCTATAAAAGTTAATAACCCTTGACATATCTTCTGGAAAGAAAAGATATCAAAACATGCAAAATAAAAATACCCCTGTAAGGTTTTTATAATGTATAAAATCGTGACTGTGTTGGTAACATATAATCCTGACGTTGTTGTCTTGAAAAAAAATATTGAATCCTTATTGTTACAAACTGATAGCATTGTAATTTGTAATAATTCGTCTGGAAGTGTTTCTGATGAAATTTTGAGCCTCTCTGAGCGCATATTTGCAATCGAGTTTGGGACTAACATTGGAATTGCGGCGGCCCAGTCAGCTGGGATGCAAAAGGCGTTTGAGCATTTAAATGCCGACTTTGTATTACAAATGGATCAAGATAGCATCCCAAACTCGAATATGGTCAGTCTACTACTGGAAACGTATAATAATCTTAAGCCCATGGAGACGAAAATTGGGTCGATAGGGTTAGTTGGCCCTTTAGATTATGACCGAATCACATTACAGAAAAATGATAAAAGAGCAAGACAGGGAACAAATATTCCAAATACTTCTTATAAAGAAATTGCGTATACATTGAGTTCAGGTAGCTTAATTTCAAAACAGGCCTATGATGTAGTCGGCGGAATGGATGATAATTTATTCATTGATGCGGTTGATTATGAGTATTGCTGGAGATTAAAAGCAAATGGATTCATCTGTGTCAGAAACGATTTAGCAATGATCGGGCATCGTCTTGGCGATGGTAGAATGAAAATTTTATCTTTTTTATCCGTTGGAGTTCCTTCACCGTTGCGTCATTACTATGCAGTAAGAAATACTTTTTTACTTTCTAAGAGATCCTACGTACCTTTCGGTTGGAAGTGTAAAAACCTAGTAGGAATATTATTTAAACTTTTCTTTTATCCATTCTGTTTACCTGATGGCAGGGAACGATTGAGATTCATTAGCTTAGGTATCGTTGATGGAATAAAGGGTAAGGTGGGTAAATATTGTGGATGAAAATACAATGACAGGGGATTTTTCTGTTTTAATGTCAGTTTATTGCCAGGATGACCCCGTCTATCTTGCGAAAGCGCTATCTAGTATTTATCCTGAGCAAACACTTAGGCCAAACGAAGTGATATTAATTGCAGATGGTGACTTAACTAAAGTTTTGTATAATGTAATCGAAGATTTTAAAAAACAATTTTCTGAGTGCAATGTTATTTTGCATAACCTTAAACAAAACGTTGGTCTTGCGAAAGCTCTTAATATTGGAATAGGGTTGTGCCATTATGATTTGATTGTACGTATGGATGCGGACGATATTTCGTTACCTACTAGATTTTCAAAACAATTGGAATTTATGAATGCTCACCCTGAAATAAGCGTTTGTGGCACTTTTGTAGAAGAAGTAGAGCCTCAGACACTGAAAAGTATGAGTATTAGAAAAGTACCGCTTTGTCATGATGAAATTAAAACTTTCGCAAAAAAACGGAGCCCTGTTAGCCATCCATCTGTAATCTTTCGGAAGCATGTTGTGCTAGAATTTGGAGGTTATCCAGATTTTAGAAAATCTCAGGACTACGCATTATGGTCAAATCTTTTGAAAAATAATGTCAATTTTGCAAACATCCCTGATATTCTTTTGAAAATGCGTGCTGGCTCGGATTTGCAGCAAAGAAGAGGATTGCAGTATTTTAAATATGAGCATGCTGTTTTGAAGTATCAATTACATATTGGTTTTTTAAGCCGCAAAGAGTACATCATAAATCTACTGCTTAGGTTTATAGTTAGATCTATGCCGATAAGAGTAAGGGAGAAAATATATATGATGAGAAATTCTAACGCATAAAACAATATTTTAATTGTGTAATAGCAAAAAATAGTACGAAACCCCAATACTTACTGAGCATCTTCCGCTACCCACATTATACAATATTGAGTTAACATCTAAGCCACATTTCAAGCCGCACATGTCGCGGCGACCACACCAGACAGGAGTTTTGTAATGTCCAAACAACAGATCGGCGTCGTTGGTATGGCGGTGATGGGGCGCAACCTGGCGCTCAACATTGAGAGCCGTGGTTATACCGTCTCCATTTTCAACCGCTCCCGCGAAAAGACTGAAGAAGTTGTCGCCGAAAATCCGGGCAAAAAACTGGTTCCTTACTACTCCGTTCAGGAGTTCGTCGAGTCTCTCGAAACGCCGCGCCGCATCCTGTTGATGGTGAAAGCGGGCGCGGGTACTGATGCCGCCATTGATTCCCTGAAACCGTACCTTGATAAGGGCGACATCATCATTGATGGCGGTAATACCTTCTTCCAGGACACCATCCGCCGTAACCGTGAACTGTCTGCTGACGGCTTTAACTTCATCGGTACCGGTGTGTCCGGTGGCGAAGAGGGCGCGCTGAAAGGTCCTTCCATCATGCCTGGCGGTCAGAAAGAAGCATATGAACTGGTTGCGCCAATCCTGACTAAGATCGCTGCGGTGGCAGAAGATGGTGAGCCGTGCGTGACCTATATTGGTCCGGACGGTGCGGGTCATTATGTGAAAATGGTCCACAACGGCATCGAATACGGCGATATGCAACTGATTGCCGAAGCGTATTCTCTGCTGAAAGGCGGCCTCAATCTTTCCAATGACGAGCTGGCGAAGGTCTTCTCCGAGTGGAACGAAGGTGAACTGAACAGCTACCTCATTGACATCACCAAAGACATCTTCACGAAAAAAGATGAAGAGGGTAAATACCTGGTCGATGTGATCCTCGATGAAGCAGCAAACAAAGGTACCGGTAAATGGACCAGCCAGAGCTCGCTGGATCTCGGCGAACCGCTGTCGCTGATTACCGAATCCGTCTTTGCACGTTATATCTCTTCACTGAAAACGCAGCGTGTTGCGGCTTCTAAAGTGCTGTCCGGCCCGCAGGCTAAACCAGCAGGGGATAAAGCCGAGTTCGTTGAGAAAGTGCGTCGTGCGCTTTACCTCGGCAAAATCGTCTCCTATGCGCAGGGCTTCTCTCAACTGCGTGCCGCGTCTGATGAGCACAACTGGGATCTGAACTACGGTGAGATTGCCAAAATCTTCCGTGCCGGTTGCATCATCCGTGCTCAGTTCCTGCAGAAAATCACCGATGCCTACGCTGAGAATAAAGGCATTGCCAACCTGCTGTTAGCGCCGTACTTCAAAAAAGTGGCTGATGATTACCAGCAGGCGCTGCGTGATGTTGTCGCGTACGCCGTACAAAACGGTATTCCGGTGCCGACCTTCTCCGCTGCGGTGGCTTACTACGATAGCTACCGCTCTGCGGTACTGCCTGCGAACCTGATTCAGGCGCAGCGTGACTACTTCGGTGCCCACACGTATAAGCGCACTGATAAAGACGGCGTGTTCCACACCGAGTGGCTGGATTAATCTGATTTAACTCAGCCTCATGGTTAGGCCCGGTGAAACTCATCGGGCCTTTTTTATCGCTCATGAGCCCATGCTGGCTTGGTTTGTCTAACTAAGCTCTCAAAATGCAAAATAAACCGCAGTTGTAACTCATTCCTGCAGCAAGGCATTCATCTTGACAGCTGATCAGCTTAAGAGGTAAAAACCTCAAAAGTTGTTTATTGTGGTGGCGCTGTAGCGCCTCCTGACACTCATACTTGAAGAAGTTGAACGAATGAAAATAGCAATCTCCGGAACAGGCTATGTTGGTCTTTCAAATGGTATCCTGATAGCGCAGAACCATGAAGTGGTTGCGTTGGATATTGTACAAGCTAAGGTAGACAAGCTTAACAAGAAGATCTCTCCGATTGTTGATACAGAGATCCAAGATTATCTTTTGAATAAGCGTTTGAATTTCCGTGCTACAACGGATAAAGAAGACGCTTACCGCGATGCAGATTTTGTAATTATAGCGACACCAACTGATTACGATCCGAAAAGTAACTACTTCAACACCACAAGTGTGGAGGAGGTGATCAAAGATGTTACTGTAATCAACCCAAATGCTGTGATGATCATCAAGTCGACCATTCCAGTGGGCTTCACAAAATCAATAAAAGAAAAATTAGGAATTGATAATGTCTTTTTTTCTCCAGAATTTCTCCGTGAGGGTAGGGCGTTATATGATAACCTGCATCCTTCACGTATTGTAATTGGTGAGCGCTCTGAGCGAGCTGAACGTTTTGCAGCACTGCTTCAGGAAGGTGCAATAAAGAAAGATATCGCGGTACTGTTTACTGACTCTACTGAAGCCGAGGCGATTAAGCTCTTCGCGAATACGTATCTGGCAATGCGAGTTGCTTATTTCAACGAATTAGACAGCTACGCAGAGAGCCTTGGTCTGAATACCCGTCAGATCATCGAAGGCGTTTGCCTTGACCCACGCATCGGTAATCACTATAACAATCCATCCTTCGGTTACGGCGGTTACTGTCTTCCAAAAGACACGAAACAGTTGCTAGCGAATTACCAGGCTGTACCGAATAATCTAATTTCAGCGATAGTAGATGCCAACCGCACGCGTAAAGATTTTATTTCAGATTCCATTCTCGCTCGTCACCCGAAAGTAGTCGGTGTTTATCGACTGATTATGAAGAGTGGCTCCGACAATTTCCGGGCTTCTTCGATCCAAGGGATCATGAAACGTATTAAGGCAAAAGGCGTTCAGGTTATTATATATGAACCTGCGATGCAGGAAGATGAATTTTTCCACTCTCGTGTAATGCGTGATTTAAATGCATTCAAGAAAGAATCAGATGTAATTATTTCCAATCGCATGGCGCAAGAGCTTGAGGATGTTATCGATAAGGTCTATACGCGAGATCTGTTCGGTAGTGACTAGTTTTATATGTTTAAACACTTGAATAAATGGCCTGTAATATTACAGGCCACTTCTCATTGATATTGGCTTTAATAACATACTTAACAGGCGATTTATTAGATCCAACGGTTTTAAGAGACGCACTTCCTCAATTTATTTAAAAATTATCTTTTAAATTAGCCAATCAGTAAATGAGGCTCAAATGTCTAATAATAACTTGAAATTTGTATCATTTAATCATGTATATCTACAAAAATCATGGGACTGGCTTAATGATGAAGAGATAAAAAAACTGACAAGTACGCCTGATTTTACCAGGCAGCAGCAAAGAGATTTTTTCGATTCCTTGCCCAGAAAGGATTATAAAGTGTGGGGAATGGAGTTCGACGATAATCCCATCGGTGTTGTTGGCCTAAAGAAAATAACACCATCCAGCGCAGAGTATTTTGGCTATATCGGTGAAAAAGGATTTTGGGGGAAGAGACTATTTCCAATTATGTTACAGTTTATTCTTCTTGAGGCTAAGTTATTGGATATTAAATTTATATATCTAAAAGTTCGCTCCGACAATCAGAGAGCTATCCGGGCTTACCAGAGAGAGGGTTTTACTATATCTGGAGGTAATGAGAACATGATAGAAATGACTATGAGGGTAATATAAGTGATTATTAAAAAATATCAGAAAGAAGATAATATAATCTGGGATGAGTTTGTATCTTTATCGAAAAATAGCCACTTTTTTTTCCTTAGAAAATATATGGATTACCATTCCGCCCGTTTTCATGATCATTCGCTTATGATTTATGATGACAAAGATTCTCTTATTGCTCTTTTACCTGCAAACATGACAGAAAATAAACTAATATCTCATCAGGGACTTACATTTGGTGGGTTATTAATAAAACCATCAGCAAAACAGAGTGAAATACTGTCAGTTTTTAGAAATTTACAAAAGTATATGTCAGATAATGAGGTTGAATCAATTTTATATAAAAGAATGCCATATATTTATCATGATATTCCTTGTGATGAAGATTTGTATGCGCTTTTCAGAATTAACGCAAAACTAATTCGGAGAGATGTGAGCTCAACGATAAAACTAGATCATCAGATAAAATATTCTACATTAAGAAAACGGAGTGTGAAAAAGGCTAAAGAATCAGGACTCCTTTACAATGAAAGCTCGGATATTGAAGCTTTTTGGAATAACCTAACTACAGTTTTAAAACAAATTCACGGTGTTGATCCCGTTCATACATTGGATGAAATAAAATTATTACAAGATAATTTTCCCGAAAATATCAAATTCTACGTCGGCGAAAAAAATAATGAGCAAATAGCTGGCGCTGTACTTTTCGAAGTTGGAAACACTGTGCACACACAATATCTTTTTAATTCTGAAGAGGGACGGCAATTAGGCGCACTTGATGGATTGATTGACTTTCTTATTAAAGAAACATATGCCGATAGAACCTATTTCGATTTCGGTATTTCGAATGAAGAGCAAGGACTAGTATTAAATGAAGGCTTAATTTCGCAAAAAGAGGGATTTGGAGCAAGGGCAATTGTTCATGACTTTTATGAAATATTACCCTAAACAGTTCTTTTCGCCCCCATAGTCGTTACAGCTTAAACTGCTCTCTAACCAGACATTATGTATTTGTTTTTTTGGAGTAGCACATCGTAGTTTATGCTCTCTATAGGGAAACATTTGCTATTGTTAATAAGATGCTTTTATTCACTGTAAGCCAATAACATTCATTATCACGAGGGCATCATAACAACTTTCTTCAAGTTTTTAAAATGATGGGCGATGCAATTTTTTATTACTAAACAAGTTTTTAACTCACAGTGTTGCTACAGTTTAATATTAATAAACTTACTCTCGATGTTTATATTTTAAAAATTAACCAGCATGAATTTCGCGCAATTCTCGCTTGAAACGTGCGATGGCTAATTTATTATTCTTCATATTTACGTTTGTAAAACAATTGCAAATGAGCTAACGGAGGTTGTAATGCGCTATCGCGCAGAGATTGATGGATTAAGGGCGTTAGCTGTTGTCCCTGTTATTCTTTATCATGCTGGCTTTCTTTGGATACCTGGAGGATTTGTAGGTGTAGATGTTTTTTTTGTTATCAGTGGCTATCTTATCACTTCCATTCTCATGACTGATCTGGAAAATTCCAGGTTTAGCATCATCACTTTTTATGAGAGAAGAGCTAGACGTATATTGCCCGCCTTATTTGCAATGATAATATTGGTTATGCCACTTGCGTATTGTTATCTCCTTCCTGGCGATACGATAAATTTCTGGAAGAGTGTGTTAGCAGTCTGCTTTTTTGTCTCAAATTATCTTTTTTTATCTCTAACAGGCTATTTTTCACCTGATGTAGATTTAATGCCACTTTTACACACATGGAGTCTGGCGGTAGAAGAGCAGTTTTATATTTTCTTCCCTTTGATTTTATTTTGCTTATGGCGTTTAGGAACTCGCGCGATAATTTTTTTTCTCGCTTTGATCGGAGGCGTAAGTTTTTACTATGCTGACATAGGTTCGATCAGCGAACCCACATTTACATTTTATAGTATCACTACCAGAAGTTGGGAATTGATTCTTGGAGCCTTTGCAGCGATTTATTTTCGGTCGGACTGCCAAATACATAAGCAAAGGATCATTGCGAGTTTATTGGGCTCGTGTGGCATCGGAGCGATTATTTTCTCGATGTTATACATTACAGGATCGACACCCTATCCTGGCCGCTATGCTCTTCTACCAACTTTGGGGGCATTTCTAGTTATTATTTTCTGTTCAGAAACGAATTTCCCGGGGCGTATACTTAGTCTTAAGCCTATGGTTGGAATAGGGCTGATCAGCTATAGTGCCTATCTCTGGCATCAACCATTAATGGCCATAGTAAGACACAAGTATATTATTGAGCCTTCCATCAATGTCATGATGTGTGTGATTTTAATCACAATGTTGTTGGCATATCTTAGTTGGCGTTTTATTGAAAAGCCCTTTAGAGGGAAAGGTAACATTACACGTTTGCAAATTTTTACTTATGCTGGTGTTGGAACATCTCTTTTTGTAACTATCGCAATTATTGGTGTTAAAACGCCTTATTTGAACCGGTTTGAGGGGAGTGAAATATATAACTCATCTGTTTATAGGTTGAGAGGAAATTTCGGACTATCTCAGCAATGCGAAAAGACATTTTTTCATTCAAAAAACTGCCGTACATCAGATCAGCCTGAGATACTACTCTGGGGAGATTCGTATGCCTCGCACTTAGTAGGTCTGATCACTGCTTCAAAACCGGATGTCAAAATGATACAGGCTACAATTTCACAATGTTCGCCTGTGATTGGTGCATCATACGCTAATGTTATTTTTGGCGCCAAGCAGTGTATTCAAGAGAATGATAAAGTTTTAAATTTTATTAAAAGGACACCTTCAATAAAGTATGTGGTTTTGGCTTCTCCGTTTGAAACTCTATCAAATAATGGGACAATTCTTCTTCGAGATGGAACATTAATTAGCAAAGGGCGCGAGAAATATGTTTATTTGTTTAGAGAGACTGTTAAAGATATTATAGCATTAGGGAAAGTGCCAGTAATTGTCGCTCCTCCTATAAAAGACAAAAATAATGATATTGGATATTGCTTATTAAAGTCATCCTTATTAAAAAACAAATTATCAAATTGTGACTTTTCGGTGAAAGATATGCCTGATATTCAACGCGGTGTTTACAAAATAATCGGTGATATGCGCAAAAATGCAAAAGTGATATGGATGGATAGTTTAACCTGTAAAGACGAAAAATGTCTGGCTTCTGAAAATGGAGTGTTTTTCTATCGGGATAAAGGCCATTTGTCTTATGAAGGGAGCCAATATTTAGGTAAAAAATATAATTTCTATAATATGATTGTGAATTAATAAGGTGATACTTATTCGTTTCCTTTCATCAGCTTGCGATAATAACATGTGAAATTTATAATAGATGTCGGCATCGAATAAGGTGCCGACATAATTTTCAACCAAGTTATATTTTATAAAACTCGCGATACCAGTCGACGAAGTTTTTCACCCCGTCCTTCACTGATGTCTGTGGTTTAAAACCAATCACCTCATACAGCGCTTTGGTATCGGCGCTGGTATTCAGCACATCGCCTGGCTGGATCGGCATCATATTTTTATCCGCTTCAATACCTAACGCCTCTTCCAGCGCCGTAATGTAATCCATCAGTTCCACCGGTGAGCTATTACCGATGTTATAAACGCGGTAAGGAGCAGAACTGGTTGCCGGGGAGCCTGTCTCAACAGTCCAGTCCGGGTTGGCTTCAGGAATCACATCCTGCAGACGAATAATGGCTTCGGCAATGTCATCAATGTAAGTGAAGTCACGCTTCATCTTGCCGTAGTTATAGACGTCAATGCTCTTGCCTTCAATCATCGCTTTGGTGAATTTAAACAACGCCATATCAGGGCGACCCCACGGGCCGTAAACGGTGAAAAAGCGCAAACCGGTGGTTGGCAAACCGTATAGGTGTGAGTAGGTGTGCGACATCAGCTCGTTGGCTTTTTTCGTCGCCGCATACAGCGAAACTGGATGATCAACAGAGTCATCGGTGGCGAACGGCATTTTACGGTTCAGGCCATAGACCGAGCTGGATGAGGCATACAGCAGATGCTGAACGTGGTTATGTCGGCAGCCTTCCAGTATGTTCAGATGCCCGATCAGGTTTGACTCAGCATACGCATGCGGGTTTTCCAGCGAATAACGTACACCTGCTTGCGCGGCAAGGTGAATCACGCGATCAAACTTCTCACTGGCAAACAGGGCTTCCATGGCGGCGCGGTCAGCCAGATCGATTTTATGAAAACTGAACTGTGGGGAGACGAGCCGGTCAAGACGCGCCTGCTTCAGACTCACATCGTAGTAGTCATTGAGATTATCGATTCCTACTACCTGATGTCCCGCTTTCAGCAATCTCTCGCTGACATGAAAACCGATAAAACCGGCGGCTCCTGTTACCAGATATTTCATAGCATTCCCTCATTACACGCGCTCAGGAAGGCACTCTCGCCTTCATCTGTTACGAAAAGCAAAATAATACCCGCCAGAGGTGAAAAAAGATAATCATAATCTACAATTAGCGTAGCCGCCGAAACCGGTAGACTCCTCGAAAATCAGGATAAATTCTGATAGTAATCGGCAGCTTAATCCGTAAACTAAATCACTTTGTGGATATTCCATCTTTGTCCTGTATAAGGTTCGTATGACACAAGATAACAATAGTGGAACGGACATGCGCCGTGTCGATTCGGAACAGATTGATTTAATTGATTTAGTTGTACAGCTTTGGCGTGGAAAAGTGACGATCGGCGTCTGTATTATCATTGCCATCCTGCTCGCGATGAGCTACCTGTTTTTTGCGAAAGAAAAATGGACCTCCACAGCGGTCATCACGCAACCTGATACCGCGCAAATTGCGACCTACAGCAATGCGTTAAATATTATCTACGGTGACGGCGCGCCAAAAGTGACGGATGTGCAGGAACGCGTCGTTGCTCGCTTTAACTCGGCACTTTCTGCGCTGTCTGAATCGCTGAATAACCAGGAAAAGCCAGAAAAACTGACGATTGAACCAGTGGTAAAAACCGAAAAGGTACCGCTGCAGATTACCTACCAGGGGCAGACTGCCGAAGGCGCGCAGCAGCAACTGGCGAAGTACATTCAACTGGTCGACGAACAGATCGCAAAAGAACTCGATGTTGATCTTAAAGACAACATTAAGCTGCAAATTGGCACGCTGGGTGATTCCCTGCAAACGCAGGAGAAGGTGGCGCAGGAGCAGAAAGATCTGCGCATCAAGCAGATTCAGGAAGCGCTGAAGTTTGCCGAGCAGGCGAACATCACCAAACCTCAGGTGCAGCAGACGCAGGACGTCACCCAGGACACCATGTTCCTGCTGGGGAGTGATGCGCTGAACTCAATGATTCAGAATGAATCCACGCGTCCGCTGGTGTTTTCGCCAGCCTATTTCCAGACCAAACAGACTTTGCTGGATATCGAGAATCTGAAAATCGATCCGACCACCATTCATGCATACCGCTACGTTATGAAGCCTGATTTGCCGGTTTACCGCGACAGCCCGAAACGCGCGTTAACGCTGGTGCTGGCGGTATTACTGGGCGGGATGATTGGCGCCGGTGTGGTGCTGGGGCGCAACGCGGTACGCAGCTATCGACCGAAGCAGTAACTGAGATAAAAAACGGGCAGCAATGCCCGTTTCACTTCCCGCTATTTGTGCCGCTTTCTCAAGTTTTCAATCACTGTGGTTAAATCCAGATCCTGATCCTGCAGTAGTACCAGCAGGTGATACATCAAATCCGACGCTTCGTTCGTCAGTTCATCGCGATCATGTACTGTTGCCGCCAGTGCGGTTTCAACGCCTTCTTCGCCCACCTTCTGCGCGATGCGTTTGGTGCCGCTGGCATACAGTTTCGCGGTGTAGGAGCTGGCCGGGTCGGCAGTTTTACGTTCTGCCAGCAGTTGCTCGAGCTGATAGAGAAACAGCCACTGGTGGCTGGTATCGCCGAAACAGCTGGAAGTGCCTTTGTGGCAGGTGGGGCCGACCGGGTTCGCCAGTACCAGCAGCGTGTCGTTATCGCAATCCGGCGTAATACTGACCACGTTAAGCACGTTGCCGGAAGTCTCTCCTTTGGTCCACAGGCGCTGTTTCGTGCGGGAGAAGAAAGTCACCTTGCCGGTCTCCTGCGTTTTCGCCAGCGCGTCCTGATTCATATAGCCCAGCATCAGCACTTCGCCGGAAATCGCGTGTTGAATGATGGCGGGCATCAGTCCGTCGGTTTTTTGCCAGTCCAGTTGTTCAGTTAACATACCCTGATCTCCACGCCCTGTGCTGCCAGGTACGTTTTTAATTCACCAATATTAATGATCTGCTTATGGAACACGGAGGCGGCCAGCGCGCCGTCAACGTTTGCCACGCGGAACGCATCAAGGAAGTGCTCCATCGTGCCCGCGCCACCGGAGGCAATTAGCGGGACGTGGCACACCTCACGCACTTTTTTCAGTTGCTCAAGATCGTAACCGTTACGTACGCCGTCCTGATTCATCATGTTGAGGACGATTTCCCCCGCGCCGCGCCGTTGCACTTCCTGCACCCAGTCCAGGGTTTCCCATTGCGTCACTCGGGTGCGGCTTTCATCGCCTGTATATTGATTGACGTGATATTTGCCGCTGTTGGCATCAAACCAGGTATCAATCCCCACCACAATGCACTGCACGCCAAAGCGATCCGCCAGACGGGTAATCAGCTCCGGGTCGGCAAGTGCAGGGGAGTTCACCGAGATTTTATCGGCACCGAATGACAGAATTTTCGCTGCGTCATCAATCGACTTAATACCGCCCGCGACGCAAAACGGAATGTCGATCACTTCCGCCACACGCGCTACCCAGCTTTTATCGACCACGCGGCCATCGCTGGAAGCGGTGATGTCATAGAACACCAGTTCGTCGGCACCTTCTGCGGCATAACGCTGCGCCAGCGGCACGATATCGCCGATGATTTCATGGTTACGGAACTGCACGCCTTTCACCACCTGCCCGTCACGTACGTCAAGACAGGGGATTATCCGTTTTGCCAGCATTGAATCGCCTCCGTGACGTTAAATTTACCTTCCAGCAGTGCGCGGCCGACAATCACGCCACGCACACCGGTACCGCGCAGCGCGGCGATATCGTCCAGGCCGCCGATACCGCCTGATGACTGAAACGCCACCTGCGGATAACGGGCGCAGACCTCTTCATACAGTGAGACGTTTGAGCCTGCCAGCGTGCCGTCACGGGAGATGTCAGTGCACAGCACATGTGTCAGACCAACCGGCAGATAGGCATCGACCAGCGCTTCCAGCGTCACGCCGGAGTTTTCCTGCCAGCCGCTGACAGCGACCTGTTTGTTGCCCTGGTCATCGATGCGCACATCCAGCGCCAGCACCAGTTTTTCCGCCCCGAAGCGGGTAAACCAGCCTTTGACCAGCTCTGGCGATTTCACTGCCGTCGAGCCAATCACCACGCGTGACACACCCGCATCCAGCAGCGCCGCGACGTCATCTTCAGTACGAACGCCACCACCAACCTGCACCGGAACCGTGACACCCGCAACCAGCGTTTTAATCAGCGGGATCTGCCGTTTCGCCGGATCTTTCGCGCCAGTCAGGTCAACCAGGTGCAGCACTTCAGCGCCCTGAGCGGCATAATCCTGCAAACGCGGCAGCGGGTCGGTACCGTAGTCACGTTGCTGACCGTAATCGCCCTGATGGAGACGCACCACCGTGCCGTCAATTAAATCTAAAGCCGGAATTATCATCACATCTCCAGAAAGTTTTTCAGCAACTGAGCGCCCGCTTTACCGGAACGTTCAGGGTGGAACTGGACGCCAAAGAAGTTATCTTTTTGCACCGCGGCGGTGAAGGCATCGCCGTAATCACAGCGGGCGATAGTGTACGGATTGACCGTCATTGCGTAGCTGTGAACAAAGTAGAAATACGCGCCGTCGTCGATGTTGCGAAACAGCGGATTTCCGGCTTTTGCGTAAACGCGGTTCCAGCCCATATGCGGCAGCGGCAGGCCACGGTCGATCATCTTCGGCACATCCTCCCCGATAATGCCGAGCATATCGACGCCGTGCGATTCTTCACTGCGGCGGCCAAGCAATTGCATGCCGAGGCAAATCCCCAGCACCGGCTGGGTACAGGCTTTGATGAGTTCGATAAGTTCCCGCTCGCGCAACTGGTCCATCGCCGCCTGCGCGGTGCCCACGCCGGGCAGAAACAGTTTATCGGCGCGCAGAACCACTTCTGGTTCACGACTGACCACCGGCTCATAGCCGTGACGACTCACCGCCGATTTCACCGAGTTCAGGTTGGCGCAACCGGTATCCAGAATCACCACGTTCATCACAGCACTCCTTTCGACGACGGCAGCGCATCGCCCTCGACGCGAATCGCCTGGCGCAGAGTACGACCAAACGCTTTGAACAGGCTTTCCACGCGGTGGTGATCATTCTTGCCTTTGGTTTTCAGGTGCAGCGTCACGCCCATGGTGTAAGAGAGTGAACGGAAGAAGTGCTCGACCATTTCGGTGCTCAGATCCCCCACGCGCTGGTAAGTGAATTCCGCGCGGTACTCGAGGTGCGGGCGACCGGAGATATCCAGCGCGCAACGCGCCAGGCATTCGTCCATCGGCAGGACAAAACCGAAGCGGTTGATCCCGCGTTTGTCGCCCAGCGCCAGCTTCAGCGCTTCGCCGAGCGCCAGCCCGGTATCTTCCACCGTGTGGTGGTCGTCGATGTAAAGATCGCCTTTCACGGCAATCTCCATGCGGAATCCGCCATGGGTGGCAATCTGATCGAGCATGTGATCGAAGAAGCCCACGCCAGTGTTGATCTTGCTGCCGCCTTCGCGATCCAGCCAGATTTTGACGTCAATCTGCGTTTCGCGAGTGGTACGTTCAACATGGGCGTAACGGTCGCGTTTCGTCAGTTGTGCGCCAATCGCCTGCCAGTTCAGTGTATCGCGGTGGTAGAGCAGGCCGGTGATGCCCATGTTGTCCGCCAGCGTCACATCGGTGGCACGATCGCCAATCACGTAGCTGTTGGCGGCGTCCATCACGCCCGCTTCCAGCCAGCGGGTGACCATCTGCGTTTTCGGTTTGCGGCAGTCGCAGTTATCAGCAGGCAGGTGCGGGCAGATCAGCACATCTTCAAATGCCACGCCCTGCGAGGTGAGGATCTGCATCATCAGGTTATGCGGACCGTCAAAATCCGCCTGTGGGAAGCTGCTTGTTCCCAGTCCGTCCTGGTTGGTGATCATCACCAGCTTAAAGCCCGCTTTCTGCAATGCCAGCAGCGTCGGGATAACGTCCGGCTCGAAGGCCAGCTTTTCGAATCTGTCGACCTGAAAATCGCTCGGTGGCTCGGCAATCAGCGTGCCGTCACGGTCAATAAAGAGAAACTTCTGGGTCATACGTTCTCCGCTCTTAAAGCATCAATGACGCGCTGGCTCTCACCACGGGTACCGATGGTGATACGCAGACAGCCGCTCAATGTGGGTTGTCGGTTCTGGTCTCGCAGAATAATGCCCTGATCCCACAGGGATTTAAATACTGCGCTGGAGGCGGTGATGCGAACCAGAATGTAGTTGGTTTCCGAATCGAAAACCTGCTCAACGCACGGGATGTCGCGCAGCTGGCTTATCAGATACTGGCGCTCGTCGATGACCTGCGTCACACGCTGGCGCATGGCGACGATCCCGTCCGGGCTTAATGCCTGCGCCGCGATATCTGCTACCGGCGTGGAGAGCGGGTAGGGGGCGATGACTTTCATCAGCAGGCCAATGACTGCTTCACTGGCAAGCGTAAAGCCGCAGCGCAACCCGGCGAGGGCAAAGGCTTTCGACAGTGTACGCAGCACCACCAGGTGCGGGTATTCTTCCAGCCAGTTGACCAGCGTCGCCTGCGGGCAGAATTCAATATAAGCTTCGTCGGCCACGACCAGCGCTTTACCGCGCGTCATTTCCAGCAGGTCGCGCATATCCTGCGGGTTGATAATTTGCCCGGTCGGGTTGTTCGGGCTGCAGACGTACACCAGTTTTACGCCTTCCAGTTTTTCCGCAATCGCCGGTAAATCAAGCTGCCAGCCCTCTGTTGCCTGAACGGTACGGTATTCCACGCCGAACGTTTCTGCGCTGACGCTGTACATGCCGTAGGTCGGCGGGCAGAACAAGATGGCATCTTTACCCGGCTCGCAAAACGCGCGGATCAACAGCTCAATGCCTTCATCTGCCCCACGGCTGACCAGCACCTGTTCCGGCTTCACGCCAGCGTAACGGGCATAATTGTCGATCACCGCTTTCGGCTGGCACTCCGGGTAGCGGTTCAGCGTCTGTTGCGTCAGGCTAAACGGCACCGCAGTGGGAAATTCGTTGGCATTCAGCCAGACGTCGCCTTTACCACCAAGACGGCGGGCGGACTGATAAGGCGTCAGATTACGGACGTTCTCGCGGGCTAAATCTTCAATGCTCATGCTTGCTCCTTGAGGGCTGCAACACGCAGCGTAACGGCATTTTTGTGGGCAGTCAGACGCTCGGCAGCCGCCAGAATCTCAATGGTGCTGGCGAGGCTCGCGAAACCGTCGCGGGAAAGTTCCTGTACGGTCATGCGCTTCTGGAAATCGGCGAGGCCAAGGCTCGAACAGGTGGCGGTGTAGCCGTAGGTCGGTAAAACGTGGTTGGTGCCGGAGGCGTAGTCACCGGCTGACTCCGGCGACCAGTCGCCGAGGAACACTGAACCGGCGCTGGTGATGCCATCAACCAGTTCGCGCGCGTTGCGGGTCTGGATGATCAGGTGCTCAGGGCCGTACTGATTCGAAATGGCCACGCACTGGGCGTTATCGTTCGCCACAATCAGGCGACTGGCGGAGAGCGCCTGGCGGGCGGTTTCTGCGCGCGGCAGGTCGGTTAACTGGCGAGTGACAGCGTCGGCCACGCGGCGTGCCATGTCGGCATCCGGCGTCAGCAGGATCACCTGTGAATCCGGGCCATGCTCCGCCTGCGACAGTAAATCAGACGCGACAAAATCCGGGGTGGCGCCGCTGTCGGCAATCACCAGCACTTCTGACGGACCGGCAGGCATGTCGATCGCCGCACCGTCGAGGCGCTGGCTGACCTGGCGTTTCGCCTCGGTGACAAAAGCATTACCCGGGCCGAAAATTTTATCAACAGACGGGACGGTTTCAGTCCCGAAGGCCAGCGCGGCAATGGCCTGTGCGCCGCCAACGTTAAACACTTCCTGTACCCCGCAGAGTTGTGCGGCGTAGAGAATTTCATCGGCAATCGGCGGCGGTGAGCAGAGCACCACGCGTTTGCATCCGGCGATGCGCGCGGGCGTTGCCAGCATCAACACCGTGGAAAACAGCGGTGCGGAGCCACCAGGAATGTACAGCCCGACGGACGCCAGCGGGCGGGTCACCTGCTGGCAGCGCACACCCGGCAACGTTTCCACGTCGATAGTCTGTAACTGCTGAGCGGTGTGGAAGGTGTCGATATTTTTAACCGCTACTGCCATCGCCTGTTTCAGTTCGGCGCTCAGGCGTTCCCCTGCCGCCGCCATCTGTTCAGGTGTGACTTTCAGCGATGCGACATCGGTTTTATCAAAGCGGGCGCTGTATTCACGCAGCGCAGCGTCACCGCGCGTTTTTACATTTTCCAGAATCTCCACCACGCTGCGGGTGATGGTCTCAGACGCAGACATCGCCGGGCGCATCAGCAGTTCACGCTGTTGTTCGGGGCTGCACTGGTTCCAGTCGATAATCGTGTTGAAGCTCATGGCGGTTACTCCATCATCTTCTCAATCGGCAGTACCAGAATCGAACTGGCACCAAGCACTTTCAGCTTTTCCATCGTCTCCCAGAACAGGGTTTCGCTGCTGACCATGTGCATCGCCACGCGCTGTTGGTCACCGGCCAGCGGCAGAATGGTCGGGCGCTCGGCGCCAGGCAGCAGGGAAATGACTTCTTCCAGACGTTCAGTTGGCGCGTGCAGCATGATGTATTTGGATTCGCGGGCCTGAATCACGCCCTGAATACGGGTCAGGAGTTTGTCGATCAACTGCTGTTTGGCGTCGTCCATGTCACCGTCGCGCTGGATCAGACAGGCTTTTGAGCGGTAAATCACTTCCACTTCACGCAAGCCGTTGGCTTCCAGCGTCGCCCCGGTGGAAACCAGGTCGCAGATGGCGTCCGCCAGCCCGGCACGCGGTGCGACTTCTACCGAACCATTTAACAGACAGGATTTAAAGGAGATACCTTTCTGGTCGAGATAACGCTTCAGCAGGTGAGGATAGGAGGTGGCGATACGTTTGCCGTCGAGAGAGGCGGGGCCGTCCCAGACATCATCAACTTCCGTCGCCAGCGACAAGCGGCAGCCGCCGAAATCAAGACGACGCAGCGTGAAGTAACGCGGATCTTCGCCCTGCGCGCGACGGCTCAGCAACTCCTCTTCCAGCACGTTCTCACCAATAATGCCGAGGTCAACCACGCCATCCATGACCAGACCCGGGATGTCGTCGTCGCGTACGCGCAGAATATCAATGGGCATATTTTCGGCCAGCGCAATCAGACGCTGAGTGTGAAGATTAATTTTTATGCCGCAGCGGGCCAGTAATTCGCGTGAGTCTTCACTCAGGCGCCCTGATTTCTGAATAGCTATGCGTAAACGGCTGTTATCTGACATTGTTATTTCCTCTGTATACCTGTCTGAAAGCGAACCAAAAAAAAGCCCCCGGAAGATGATCTTCCGGGGGCTCTCTCTTGCGTTCATGCACCACTGGAAGATCTGAATGTCTTCCAGCACACATCGCCTGAAAGACTAGTCAGGATGATGGTGATGATGGTGATGATGGTGGTGTTTAAATTGAACGCTCATAAAATTCTCATTGAATGCTTATTCACACTATGCCTTTTAACCTAAACCACTTTTATCCCCGAAAGCAAGGTCTTTTTTCCACCCATTATTGAATTCATATTGATGCTATGAATTGTCAGTTCCGGTGGGCTGGCGTAGCCTTAAGGCAGGAGACCGAATGAGTCAGGAGATAACGCATGAAAAAAGTCGCGATTGTCGGATTAGGGTGGCTGGGGATGCCGCTGGCGCTGTCGCTCACAGCGCACGGCTGGCAGGTCACGGGCAGTAAAACCACCCAGGATGGCGTGGAGGCGGCAAGGATGTGCGGGATCGACAGCTATCCCTTACGGCTGGAGCCTCAGCTGGTCTGCGAAACAGAAGATCTGGATGCGTTAATGAACGTCGACGCACTGGTGATCACGCTCCCGGCGCGTCGCAGCGGGCCGGGCGAGGAATTTTATCTTCAGGCAGTACAGGAAATCGTGGATTCCGCGCTGGCGTATCACATCCCGCGGATCATCTTCACCAGTTCCACCTCGGTGTACGGTAATGCCTCTGGCACCATTAAAGAGAACACGCCACGCGAACCCGTCACCGCCAGCGGCCGGGTGCTGAAAGAGCTGGAAGACTGGCTGCATCATCTGCCGGGTACGTCGGTGGATATTCTGCGACTGGCCGGGCTGGTGGGGCCGGGGCGACATCCGGGGCGTTTTTTCGCCGGTAAGCAGGCGCCGGATGGCGAACAGGGCGTCAATCTGGTGCATCTGGAGGATGTGATTTCCGCCATTACGCTGCTGCTACAGGCTCCAAAGGGTGGACACATCTATAATATATGTGCGCCGAAACATCCTTCGCGCGCGGTGTTTTATCCGCAAATGGCGAGGGAGCTGGGGCTGGAGCCGCCTTCCTTTGTTGCCGGAGACAGCAAAGAGAAGGGGAAAGTGATTGATGGCAGCCGGATTTGCAATGAACTCGGTTTCGAATATCAGTACCCTGATCCGCTGGTAATGCCGATGGAGTGACATACTGGCGGTCGAATCGCGCCACGCAAAGGAGCGACGATGAAGCCACTGCTGGATGTCCTCATTATTCTTGATGCACTTGAAAAAGAAGGGAGCTTTGCTGCGGCGTCGGCAAAGCTCTACAAAACCCCCTCGGCGCTCAGTTACACCGTTCATAAGCTGGAAAGCGATCTCAACATTCAACTGCTCGACCGCAGCGGACACCGCGCCACCTTCACCCGCACCGGCAAACTGTTGCTGGAAAAAGGGCGCGAGGTGCTGCACAGCGTGCGCGAACTGGAGCAGCAGGCCATCAAGCTTAACGAAGGCTGGGAGAATGAGCTGATTATCGGCGTCGACGATACATTCCCTTTCTCCCTGCTGGCGCCGCTGATTGAAACTTTCTATCAAAGCCACAGCGTTACCCGGCTGAAATTTATCAATGGCGTACTGGGCAGCTCGTGGGAAGCGCTGATCCGCGGGCGGGCGGACATTGTGGTCGGCGCGCTGCGGGACCCGCCACCGCAGAGCGGCTTTGCTTTTGCCGCACTGGGCGAACTGGAACATGTCTTCGTGGTTGCGCCGCATCATCCCCTGGCGCAGGAAAACGAACCGCTCAGCCGACGCACTATCAAGCGTTATCGCGCCATCGTTGTGGGCGACAGCACCTCGCCGGAATGCCCTGCGTTCCGGCAGTTGTTAGAAGATCAGGACGCGATCACGGTCTTTGATTTCAAGACTAAACTGGAATTGCAGATAAGTGGTCTGGGATGCGGTTTTGTGCCGCGTTATATGGCACAACGTTTTCTTGATAGCGGCGCGCTGGTGGAGAAAAAAGTCGCCTCCTGGTCAGCGTTTGATCCGGTCTGGATTGGCTGGGATGAACAGACCGCCGGGCTTGCCAGCGCATGGTGGCGGGAGGCTATTTTAGCAAATAGTGCCATAGCTGCGGTCTATCAGAAAAGGAGTGTTTAAAAATCAGCCATTTATTGAAAAGTTTTTTTTGACGGCGCTCGCATTCGCTTGTTTTTAACAATCGTTGAGGGCACAATACGCCGCCTGCAAAATCAGAGACTAACCGACGTTTTTTTAACGCGTCGGTTATTTTTTTGCATCGCGTTTCGTCATTTAAAACCAAGAGGCCGGGCTTCGTACCGGATAGATACTTACCAAAAACCGACAGTTGTTGTCGCTGAGGATTCCAGAACAATGGGGCAATTTTTTGCTTACGCGACGGCATTCGCCGTAAAGGGGGATGACCATGTCGCATAACGTTACTCCAAACACCTCTCGCGTGGAATTACGTAAAACGCTTACGCTGATTCCGGTTGTCATGATGGGCCTTGCCTATATGCAGCCGATGACGCTGTTCGATACATTTGGTATCGTTTCAGGCCTCACTGACGGTCATGTTGCGACGGCTTACGCCTTTGCGCTGGTCGCCATTCTCTTTACTGCGCTGAGCTACGGTAAACTGGTTCGCCGTTTCCCGTCTGCTGGCTCGGCGTATACCTACGCCCAGAAATCCATCAGCCCGACCGTAGGTTTTATGGTGGGCTGGTCATCGCTGCTGGACTACCTGTTCATGCCGATGATCAACATCCTGCTGGCGAAAATTTACTTCGAAGCGCTGGTGCCTTCCGTACCGTCGTGGATCTTCGTGGTGGCGCTGGTGGCCTTTATGACCATCTCGAACCTGCGCAGCATCAAGACCGTCGCGAACTTCAATACCCTGATTGTGATTCTGCAAATGGGGATTGTGGCGGTGATTGTGGGTCTCATCATTTACGGTGTCTCTCACGGTGAAGGCGCGGGGACGCTGACCAGCACTCGTCCGTTCTGGTCCGAAGGCGCGCATGTGGTGCCGATGATCACCGGTGCGACGATCCTCTGCTTCTCGTTCCTGGGCTTTGATGGTATCTCCTCACTGTCGGAAGAGACCAAAGACGCCGAGCGCGTGATCCCGAAAGCGATTTTCCTGACCGCGCTGATTGGCGGTCTGGTGTTCATTGGTGCTTCTTACTTCCTGCAGCTCTATTTCCCGGATATCTCCCGCTTCAAAGATCCGGACGCGTCGCAGCCTGAAATCATGCTGTACGTAGCAGGCAAAACCTTCCAGTGGGGCGTGCTGATTTTCTCCAGCGTGACCGTTCTGGCTTCCGGTATGGCAGCGCATGCGGGGGTTTCTCGCCTGATGTACGTGATGGGGCGTGACGGCGTGTTCCCGACCCGCTTCTTCGGCTACATTCACCCGAAATGGCGTACTCCGGCATGGAACGTGCTGCTGGTCGGCGCGATTGCTCTGCTGGCGATTAACTTTGACCTGGTCACCGCCACGGCGTTGATCAACTTCGGCGCGCTGGTGGCGTTCACCTTCGTTAACCTCTCGGTGATCTCGCAGTTCTGGATCCGTGAGAAGCGCAACAAAACCCTGAAAGATCACTTCAACTACCTGGTGCTGCCGGTGTGTGGTGCGCTGACGGTAGGTGCGCTGTGGATTAACCTGGAAGAGAGCTCCATGGTGCTGGGCCTGATCTGGGCCGGTATCGGTCTGGTCTATCTGGCCTGTGTGACCAAAAGCTTCCGTAACCCGGTGCCGCAGTACGAAGACATCGCGTAATTAACGCGAACCGCAATGAAAAACCGGAGACTGTGTCTCCGGTTTTTTTATCAGACGATTTCCTGCGCGTACTGATACAGCGCCTTGAGCAGCCCGAGTTTTTCGCTGTCCCCGTCATACTGACCGTATAACATTTCCAGCTCCTGGGCGTACGCCTGCAAAAACTCCGGCGTAAAGACATTGCGGCGATGCTGTAACCAGCGCTGCTGCTCGGCGTCATCCAGCGTTCCCGGGAAGTTACGGGCACGATAGTTGAACAGCAGACGCTCGATGCGCTTGTCAGCAAAGGTGACATCCAGCGCTGGCAGATTACGCGGTTCGGTTTCCAGCACGATTTTCATCGCCGCTCGATCGGCATCGCTGAAAAAGCCGTTATACAGTTGCGCGTCGACGTTTTCGGACGGCACAAACGGTTCCGCTTCGGCGAAGATCGCCACCACTTTATCGCGTACCTGTGGATTTTCCCGCAGCACTTTGAGGTTATCGAGGCAGTGCTGGCGGTTGATCCCCAGACGGTCCGCGTCTTCCGGGCGCAGCGTATTGGCCTGCGCCAGTACCGGGCATTTATTCAGATGCACCAGTTTCACCGGTACCGGCACGTTGTCGCCGAGATCCGCTTTGGCGGTATAGAGTCGCTCGCGCAGGGCATCGGCATCCAGCTCCAGCAACGGAGAGATATCGCCCGCCAGATCAACCATAATCACCGCGTTGCGGTTGTCCGGGTGCCAGGCGAGCGGCGCGACCCAACTGGTGTTGCCGCGCCAGGCACCGAACATCCCGGAGACATGCACCAGCGGTTTCATCTGCGGCACGTCAATCAGCGGGACGAGTTTCTGCTTGCTGCGATGGGTGTAGAGATAATCAAACAGGCGCGGCTGCTGGCTTTTTACCAGCTTCGCCATGGCGATAGTGGCGTAGACGTCAGCCATCGCATCGTGGGCGTTACTGTGTTCAATGCCGTTAGCTTTGGTCAGATGCTCAAGGCGGAAGCTCGGTAATCCTTCGTCGTTATCCGGCCATTGAATGCCTTCCGGGCGCAGCGCATAGCAGGCGCGCATGACATCGAGCAGATCCCAGCGCGAATTGTCGTTTTGCCAGCTCCAGGCGTAAGGATCGTAGAAGTTGCGGTAGAAGATATTGCGCGTTACTTCATCATCAAACCGGACGTTGTTATAGCCCACCACGCAGGTTTTCGGCACGGTAAAAATATCATGAATGCGTCGGGCAAAAGCGGCCTCGTTGTCACCTTTCGCCCGCGCTTCCTGCGGTGTAATACCGGTAATGAGTACCGCTTCGGGTTGTGGCAGATAGTCATCAGCAGGCTTGCAGTAAAAGACCTCCGGCTCGCCGATAACATTGAAATCTGCGTCGGTACGAATGGCCGCGAACTGCGCAGGCCTGTCCAGCGACGGGCTGGTGCCGAAGGTTTCGTAATCGTGGAAGAGAAAAGTAGGCTGCGTTGCGGAATCAGACACCCGAAGCTCCATCCTGTAGAAATATGATGGGTTATGGTAAACGATTGTGGCCTGACATCCGAATAAAAAGCCGTGCTTTCTCGTGTCTCTGCACAGAATGGCGGGTGATGAAAGCGTGGCTGTCACATTTCTTTGCAATTTCAGCAGGCGCTGACACGCGAACTTCCGTAAAAAGAACAGCGATTTTTATAACGTTCTTGAGGATATGCTGTTGAAACGCCGTTTGTTTATTGCTGCATCTTTACTCGCGATGAGTATTTCATCGGCACTGGCCGCCGAAACGATTGAATTTTCCCCCGCCGCGCCAGCCATTCAGGCGGGCTCCTGGGTTCTGATGGATTACACCACCGGCCAGATTTTAACCTCCGGCAATGAACATCAGCAGCGCAATCCCGCCAGTCTCACCAAACTGATGACGGGTTATGTGGTTGACCGCGCGATCGACAGTCATCGCATTACTGCGGACGACATGGTTACGGTAGGGCGCGACGCATGGGCGAAAGGGAATCCGGTGTTTGATGGTTCATCCCTGATGTTCCTGAAAGCGGGCGACCGCCTGACAGTGCGCGATTTAAGCCGCGGGCTGATTGTGGATTCCGGTAACGATGCCTGCGTGGCGCTGGCGGATTACGTGGCGGGCGGAGAGCCTCAGTTTGTGGCGATGATGAACGACTACGTGCAAAAACTGGGTCTCCGGGATACGCACTTTGAGACCGTCCACGGTCTCGATGCGCCAGGTCAGCACAGTTCTGCTTACGATCTGGCCGTGCTCTCGCGGGCCATCATCCACGGCGAGCCTGCGTTCTATCATATGTACAGCGAGAAGAGTCTGACCTGGAACGGTATCACTCAGCAGAACCGTAACGGCTTGCTGTGGGATAAAACCATGAACATCGATGGCCTGAAAACCGGTCATACGTCCGGAGCCGGATATAACCTGATTGCGTCCGCGGTTGATGGTAAACGTCGCCTGATCGCGGTCATCATGGGCGCGGAGAGCATGAAAGGGCGCGAAGCTGAGGCGCGAAAGCTGTTGCAGTGGGGGCAACAGAATTTCGATACCGTGCAGATCCTGCAACAGGGCAAACAGGTTGGCACTGAACGTATCTGGTACGGCGACAAAGAAACCATTGCTCTCGGCACCGCTGAGGATTTCTGGCTGACCCTGCCAAAAGCGGAGATCCCACATATCAAAGCGAAATATGTCCTGGATCAGAAATCGCTGGATGCGCCACTGGCGGCGAATAAACGGGTCGGGGAGATTGAACTGCTTGATCGCGACAAGGTCGTGGCACATATGCCGCTCATCACCCTGGAAAGTGTAGAGAAGGGCGGTTTGCTCTCGCGCTTCAGCGACTGGCTGCACCATAAAGCGTAATTTTGTGAATCGTCGCACATACTATCCATAAAGCCTCTGCTAGCTTTATATGTATATTTATACAGTAAATCGCCAATAAATGGAGGTAACATGGAATACAGCATCAAGCAACAACGTCAGCGCACGATTGCCGGGTTTCATTTGGTCGGGCCCTGGGAAGAAAAGGTCAAACAAGGATTTGAACAACTGATGGCGTGGGTGGATGGCAAACAAATCCAGCCGCTTGAATGGATTGCCGTTTACTACGACAACCCGGAGATCACGCCGCCAGAAAAACTGCGCTGCGACACTGCCGTGACGGTACCTGATGATTTTACCATCCCGGCGAACAGTGAAGGCGTGATGATGACCACCGTCGAGGGCGGGAATTATGCTGTGGCCCGCGCGCGGGTAGAAAATAACGATTTCGCGACCCCGTGGTATCAGTTCTTCGAAAGTCTGCAGAAAGATGCGACCTGGCAGTTCGCGCCGAAAGCCACGTTCGAAGTCTACCTGAACGATGGCGCCGTTGACGGCTACTGGGACATCGACATGTACGTTTCGGTCGAACGTAAGTAAAGGGGCGTGCTTTTCCCCTGCAATGGTTAAGGATTTTTACAGTAGCGTGATGCGATCGGCAGAAAACCCGTTACAATTGTGCTTTACGGCGTTGCCGGAGAGCGGGTGTGCGTGCTGATAAATCACTGAGTCCTTTTGAAATTCGACTGTATCGACACTACCGGGTTGTTCATGGTGTGCGGATAGCGCTGGCATTTATTCTGACCTTTTTGCTGGTCCGCGTGTTTGATATCCCGGAAGGAACGTGGCCCCTGATCACGCTGGTGGTGGTGATGGGGCCAATTTCGTTCTGGGGAAACGTGGTCCCACGCGCCTATGAACGTATTGGCGGCACGATCCTTGGTTCCGCGCTGGGGCTGGTGGCGCTCAAGCTTGAACTCATTTCTCTGCCGCTGATGCTCATCTGGTGCTTCGCGGCGATGTTCCTTTGCGGCTGGCTGGCGCTGGGTAAAAAACCCTATCAGGCGTTGCTGATTGGTATCACGCTGGCGGTCGTGGTTGGCGCGCCGCCGGGCGATCTGACCACCGCGCTCTGGCGAAGCGGCGATGTGATTTTTGGCTCGTTACTGGCGATGCTGTTTACCGGCATCTGGCCACAGCGGGCGTTCCTCCACTGGCGCATTCAGATGGCGCACTTTGTCACCCTCTACAATCGCCTCTATCAGACGGGAACTTCGCCTAACCTGCTCGAGCGTCCGCGGCTCGATAAACATCTGCAGAAAATGCTCGGCGAGGTCGTCAAAATGCGTGGGCTGATCACGCCCGCCAGCAAAGAAACGCGCATCCAGAAATCAATTTTCGAAGGGATTCAGACCGTCAGCCGTAATCTGGTGTGCATGCTGGAGTTGCAGAACAACGCGCACTGGGCGTCGCGCGAAAGCCATTTTGTGATGCTCAATGCCCAGACGCTGCGCGAGACGCAACAGATGACGCAGCAGACGCTGCTGACCATTGCCCACGCCTTGTACGAAGGGAATCCACAGCCGATACTGGCGAACAGCGAAAGATTAAGTGAAATCGCCGCCGAATTACGGCAGTTGATGCAGGAGTATAACAGCGAGAACCTGCTGGAGACGCCAATCCACGGCTACGTCTGGCTCAGCATGGAACTCGCGCGCCAACTGGAGCTGCTATCGCATCTGATCTGCCGCGCATTGCGCAAATAAAAGACAGACGGGCAACGGTGTGACGTCAGGTTGTTTCGATTCAGCGGCATTTAGGGTTATGATGAACCCCAAAGCAAAAACCATTGTCATTAGCAATTGCTATACGTAATGTATCCCTCAGGCGATAGCGGTTGCTTTAACGAATCCGAGTTTCAATTAGCAGGGGTGTAAAAATGGAAACAACTAAGCCTTCATTTCAGGATGTCCTGGAGTTTGTTCGCCTGTTCCGACGCAAGAACAAATTGCAGCGTGAAATCCAGGACGTTGAGAAAAAGATCCGTGACAACCAGAAGCGTGTTCTGCTGCTCGACAACCTGAGCGACTACATCAAGCCAGGTATGAGCGTCGACGCCATTCAGGGCATTATCGCCAGCATGAAAAGCGATTACGAAGATCGCGTTGATGACTACATCATCAAAAATGCTGAGCTGTCGAAAGAACGCCGTGATATTTCCAAGAAACTGAAAATCATGGGCGAAGTCAAAGTTCCTGAAGGTAAAACCGAATAAACCGGTTCGCGGTGAGAGCCTGGCTCTCGCCGTTTCCTCTCCCTTTCATCCTGATGTTTGTATGAATCTTATTGTATTCAAACCTGCACAACCTCTGCATCAGGAACCCTCAACATGATTGTTATCACGGGCGGCGCGCGCAGCGGCAAAAGCCGACATGCCGAGTCGTTGCTTTGCCACTATCGTTCCGTACTTTACATCGCGACGTCGCAAATTTTTGATGACGAGATGGCGGAGCGGGTCGCCCATCACCGGCAACATCGCCCGGCGCACTGGCGCACCGAAGAGCGCTGGCAACACCTTGAACAGCTAATCACACCCGATAACTCCCCCGTCGAGGCGATACTGTTGGAATGCATCACGACGCTTGTCACCAATATTCTGTTTGCAGAAGGCGGTACCAGCGACCCTGAAACGTGGGATTATGCGGCGCTGGAGCGACGGGTGGACGACGAAATAACGCATCTGATCACGCTGTGCCAGCGCTGCCCGTCACCGGTTGTGCTGGTCACCAACGAAGTGGGAATGGGCATTGTGCCGGAGAACCGGCTGGCGCGGCATTTTCGTGATATTGCCGGACGAGCCAATCAAAAACTGGCGCAGGCGGCGGATGACGTCTGGCTGGTGGTGTCAGGTATAGGAGTCAAAATAAAATGAACAGGGTTTTCTTTGCCACGCTTTCTTTCATGAGCCGTCTGCCTGTACCGCAGCGCTGGTCTCAGGGTGTGGAACTACAGGATTATGTCCGTGGCATCATCACCTTTCCGCTGGTCGGATTGCTGTTGGGCGCACTGAGCGGGCTGGTGTTTGCGCTGCTGCATACCTGGTGCGGCACGCCACTGGCCGCACTGTTTGCGGTACTGACACTGGCGTTGCTGACCGGTGGGCTGCATCTGGACGGGCTCGCGGATACCTGCGATGGCGTATTTTCATCGCGCCCGCGTGAACGGATGCTGGAGATCATGCGCGACAGCCGTCTCGGCACAAATGGCGGCCTGGCGCTGATTTTTGTGTTGCTGGCGAAAGTGTTACTGGTAAGCGAACTGTCGTTACGGGGCGTCTGGCTTCCGGCAGTGCTTGCCGCCACCTGCGCCGCCGGGCGCGGTGTCTCGGTAGTGTTGATGTACGGACAACGCTATGCCCGCGAAGAGGGCATGGGCAACCTGTTCATCGGCAAAGTGACGTTCAGACAGGCTGCCATCACGCTGGGTGTCACCGCCGTGCTGGCGACAGCGTTGCTGGGGATGAACGGCCTGGTGGCGTTTTTGCTCACGCTCGTCGCTATCTACCTGATCGCGAAATTGCTCAAACGTACGCTTGGCGGTCAGACCGGCGATACGCTCGGCGCGGCAATTGAACTGGGCGAAGTGGTCTTTCTGCTGGCTCTGCTGTAACAGGGAACGTTCACGATGCAAAACCTCAATGCGTTATTAGACACTATTCCGCGGCCCGATACGGCGGCGATGGCTCGCGCACAGCAGCATATCAATGGTTTGCTAAAACCGCCCGGCAGCCTCGGTCGGCTGGAGGCGCTGGCTGTACAGCTCATGGGGATGCCAGGTCTGGCCGGTAAGCTGCAGGTCGATAACAAAGCCATTGTCGTCATGTGCGCTGACCATGGCGTCTGGCATGAAGGCGTCACCATTTCACCGCAGATCGTGACTGCCATCCAGACTGCAAATATGGTTCGCCAGAACACCGGCGTTTGCGTACTGGCGAAACAGGCTGGCGCGCAGGTACATGTGATTGATGTCGGCATCGATGCCGAACCGATCCCCGGTGTCATCAACATGAAGGTGGCACGGGGTAGCGGTAACATTGCCCGCGAAGCAGCGATGACGCGCGAGCAGACCGTCGCGTTGCTGGTGGATTCAATGAATTACACACGCCAGCTCGCCGCTGAAGGTGTAACGCTGTTTGCTGTTGGTGAGCTGGGAATGGCAAACACCACGCCAGCCGCCGCGGTAGTCAGTGTGCTGACGCAAACCGAACCGGAAGCGGTGGTTGGCGTCGGGGCAAATCTCCCTGTAAATCAGCTGGCGCATAAAGTCGATGTGGTGCGTCGCGCCATCGACATTAACCAGCCGGACGCCAGCGATGCGACAGACGTGCTGGCAAAAGTGGGCGGCTTTGACCTCGTCGGTATGACTGGCGTGATGCTCGGCGCCGCTTCCTGTGGTTTGCCGGTCATGCTGGATGGTTTTCTGTCATACGCATCCGCACTAGCCGCCTGCCAGATTGCACCTGCGATCAAACCCTATCTGATTCCGTCTCATGTCTCTGCTGAGAAGGGCGCCCGTGTGGCGCTGAACGCGCTACAGCTTGAACCGTACCTGAATATGGAAATGCGCCTGGGTGAGGGCAGCGGCGCGGCACTGGCCATGCATATCGTCGACGCCGCCTGCACGATGTACTACCAGATGGGCACGCTGGCAGGAAGCGATATTGTGCTGCCGACGGCGTAGTTTAGTGTGTTGGCTGCCGGGGTGATTCCCCGGCAGCCTCTCTCCCTCCTTTTGCGACGATGCTCGTAAAGACGCTGCATCGCCGTGTCGGGTCTACTGAAAGACAGGAAAGCTTCCCGCGTTCTGGACATTACCTGGCTGTGCTTCACTGTCCTTCTCACTCACACTCTCCGTTATCGCTTTACACCTATATAGCTTTTAACCTATATTGATAAGGAGATCCCGTGTGGATGATTAAAACGACGAACAGGTTTGATATCTGGTTCGATTCACTTTGCGACAGCGATCAGGCCAGTGTTCTTGCCTCGCTGCTGGTTTTACGCGGTAGCGGGCCGCAGTTGTCCCGGCCGTATGCGGATACAGTTAAAGGCTCTCGCTTCCACAATATGAAAGAGTTACGAATCCAGAGCCGGGGAGAACCGCTTCGTGCGTTTTTCATTTTTGATCCTTATCGCGACGCTATTTTACTTTGCGCCGGAAATAAGGCTGGCAACGAGAAGCGATTCTACGATGAAATGCTGCCTGTTGCGGATCGCGAATATACGAACTATCTGAAGAATTCAGGCAAATAAGGAGTGGCAAAATGGGCAGAACGCTGGAGCAGTTGCTTGCTGACACAAAACCAGAAGTTGTTGCACAAGCGCAGGCACTGGCTGATGAGATCCTGCTTAATATCCATCTGGCAGAACTGCGTGAGAAAGTGCAGAAAACGCAGATGGAGATGGCGAAGACGCTGGGCATCAAACAGCCCACGATTGCCGGAATGGAAAAACCGGGGCGTGATCTGAAGCTCTCCACGCTGAAGCGCTATGTTGAAGCCGCAGGCGGCAAGCTACGTTTTGACGTTGAACTGCCCGATGGCTCGCACTACGGTTTCGTACTTTGATGGCGTCACAAAGCAAAAAGCCTGCTCGAAAGCAGGCTTTTTTGAATCTGGCTCCTCTGACTGGACTCGAACCAGTGACATACGGATTAACAGTCCGCCGTTCTACCGACTGAACTACAGAGGAATCGTGTGGAGGGTTATCTTAGCGGCGAAAAAATCTTTGTCAAACTCCATTTCGCGCAATCGCGTCTGATTGCTTCTTCTGACAACAATTTGTTGTAATTTCCGCCAATTAATACAGAAAAATATTTTGCAGCTTTGCCCATTCTCCATCATCATTTGAAATGGAGTTTCAGCTTTCTCATTAAGGACCCTCTTGAACGTCACCGCAGCACTTCGCCAGTCCATCGAACGCACGGCCTGGTATAAAAACCGAAAAAGTTATCGGACCCTCTTCTGGCGTGAAATCACCCCCCTTGCTGTACCTATTTTTCTGGAAAACACCTGTGTCCTGTTGATGGGCGTGTTGAGTACGTTTCTGGTCAGTTGGCTGGGGGCGGAATCCATGGCGGGCGTCGGGCTCGCAGACAGCTTCAACATGGTGGTGATGGCCTTCTTTGCAGCGATTGATCTGGGTACGACAGTGGTGGTCGCTTTCAGCCTGGGCAAGCGTGATCACAAGCGGGCGAGGGCGGCGGCGCGGCAATCACTGGTGATCATGGCGCTGTTTTCCGTTGTGCTGGCGATTGTCATCCATGCTTTTGGGAAAGAGATTATCGACGTCATTGCGGGCGCGGCGACGGAGCCGGTAAAAGCGCTGGCATTGACCTACCTTGAGCTGACAGTGATCAGCTATCCGGCGGCAGCCATCGCGCTGATTGGCAGCGGCGCGTTGCGCGGGGCGGGTAATACCAAAATTCCGTTATTGATTAACGGCGGAATGAACATCCTGAATATCATTATCAGCAGCGGGTTAATCTACGGCTTCCTGTCCTGGCAAGGGCTGGGGTTTGTTGGCGCCGGGCTCGGGTTAACCATCTCACGCTATATCGGTGCGATTGCCATCGTGCTGGTACTGATGAAAGGGGTGAAATCGCTGCGCATTTCCCTGAGAAGTTACTTCAGGCCGTTAAATTTCGGCATCATCTGGGAAGTGATGGGCATCGGGATCCCCGCCAGTATCGAATCAGTGCTGTTTAACGGCGGCAAATTATTGACGCAGATGTTCGTTGCCGGGATGGGGACGGACGTCATCGCGGGTAACTTTATCGCCTTCTCGGTCGCGTCGCTTATCAACCTGCCGGGGAACGCGCTGGGTTCAGCATCAACGATCATCACCGGGAAACGTCTTGGCAAAGGGCAGATCGGTCAGGCAGAACGTCAGTTGCGTCATGTGTTCTGGCTGTCGACGATCGGGCTGACGGTGATCGCCTGGGGAACCGCGCCACTTGCCGGGCTGTTTGCGTCGTTTTATACCCATGATCAGGATGTACAAGAAGTCGTGAAAGTCCTGCTGTGGCTCAATGCGGCGTTTATGCCGATCTGGTCGGCGTCCTGGGTGTTGCCGTCAGGCCTGAAAGGGGCGCGTGATGCGCGTTTCGCCATGTGGGTGTCGATGTTCAGTATGTGGGGCTGTCGCGTGGTGGCCGGGTATGTACTGGGGATTATGCTCGGCATGGGGGTGATCGGCGTCTGGCTCGGCATGTTCCTCGACTGGGCGGTACGCGGTGTGCTCTTCTACTGGCGCATGGTCAGCGGACGCTGGTTACAGAAATACCCAAAAATAAAATCACAGTAAAAAAACGCACAGGGGGGATCACCCTGTGCGTGGGCCATTAAACCCCAAGGCGATCGCGGAGACTGTAGTACGCCGCACCCATGGCGGTAAACGGAATGCGCAGGTTGCGCCCGCCCGGGAACGGGTAATGCGGCAGCTTTGCAAACGCGTCGAAACGCTCTGCATCACCACGTAATGCTTCTGAAACCAGACGGCCAGCCAGATGCGTGCAGGTCACGCCGTGGCCGCTGTAACCCTGCATGTAATAAATGTTGCCGGACAGGCGGCCAAACTGCGGCATCCGCGAAAGCGTCAGCAGGAAGTTGCCGGTCCAGCGGTAATCGATTTTCACCCCTTTCAGTTGCGGGAACGTTTTGAGTAGTTTCGGCATGATCAGGCGCTCAACATCATCGGGATCACGCGCGCCATACACCACACCGCCGCCATACAGCAGGCGGTTATCGCCGGTCAGACGGTAGTAATCCAGCAGATAGTTACAGTCTTCCACACAGTAGTTATTCGGGATCAATGACTGCGCCACTTCCGCTGACAGCGGCTCGGTGGTCACCACCTGCGTGCCACATGGCATGCTGCGTTTTGCCAGTTCCGGCTCGACTTTATCGCCGAGATAGGCATTACCGGCGACGATCACGTAGCGGGCGGTGACCTGGCCTTTTTCCGTGCTCACCACCGCCGGGTTGCTGTGCTGGATCCTGGTCACTGGCGATTGTTCGTAGACCCGCCCGCCGTTCAGACGGATCGCGTCGGCTTCACCAATCGCAAGATTCAGTGGATGAATATGACCGCCGCTGCGGTCGAGCAGGGCGCCGACGTAGCGATCGGTATTCACCTCTTTAGCGATGGCGTCGGCGTCCAGCAGTTCCAGTTGCGTGTTGCCGTAGCGCTCCCAGTTCTCTTTCTGCTCTTCAAGCGTCGCCAGCTGTTTAGGGTTCAGGGCCACAAACAGGCCGCCGGGGCGGTAATCGCAATCAATCTGGTAGCGTTTGATGCGCTCGCGAATGATCTCGCCGCCTTCAAACATCATGCTGCCGAGCATGCGGGCGGCATCGGGGCCGTAGTTGCTTTCGATCACATCGATGTCGCGGCTGTAGGAGTTTACCAGTTGACCGCCGTTGCGCCCGCTGGCGCCAAATCCGATACGGGCGGATTCCAGCAACACCACGTCGTAACCCATTTCAGCCAGATGCAGGGCGGAAGAAAGGCCCGTGTAACCTCCGCCTACCACGCAGACGTCGCAGGTAATGGATTCAGAAAGCGTCGGAAACGGTTCATATTTATTGGCGCTGGCGGCGTAATAGCTTGTGGTATGTTCGGTCATAATGAAGGCTCCAGGGCAATCCAGATGGTTTTCAGTTCGCTAAATTTTTCGAGGGCATGCAGGGATTTATCGCGACCATTGCCGCTTTGCTTATAACCGCCAAACGGCACGGTCATGTCCCCGTCGTTATAGTTGTTCACAAACACCGACCCGGCTTTCAGGCGACGGCTCATGCGGTGCGCCCGGTTAAGCGAGCTGGTCCACACAGCCGCGCCGAGTCCGTAATCACTGTCGTTCGCCAGTTGCAGCGCCTCTTCTTCACTGCGAAAGCGGTTAACGACCAGCACCGGGCCGAAAATTTCGTCACGTGAAATGTGCGAGTTGGGATCGACATCCACAAAAATGGTCGGGCCGACGGCGGCCGGATGGGCATCGCTGCGGCCGTCGAGCAGCAACGTGTTGCCGGATTCCCCGTCGCGGATAAAGCTCTGAACGGTGTCGGCGTGGGCGTTATCAATCAGCGTACCCATGGTACAAGCGGGATCGAGCGGATTGCCCGGCTGCCAGTGTTTAGCCTGTTCTTTAAGCAGCGCCAGGAAGCGATCGGAGATGCTCTCTTCCACCAGCAGGCGGGTTCCGGCGATGCAGACCTGTCCCTGGTTGTAGAAGATCCCCGCCGCAGTGGCAGCAGCCGCTTTTTCCAGATCCGGGCAGTCAGCAAAAATCACGTTGGCGCTCTTGCCGCCCGCTTCCAGCCAGACGCGCTTCATATTGGAGTCGCCCGCATCTTTCAGCAGTTGTTTCCCGGTACGTGTGGAGCCGGTGAAAGTAATAACGTCCACGTCCGGGTGCAGCGACAGCGCCTGCCCGGCCTCGTGACCGAAACCGCTGATCACGTTGAGCACGCCGTCAGGCAGCCCGGCTTCTTTTGCCAGTCCCGCCAGCCGCAGGGCGGTCAGCGGTGATTTTTCCGAGGGTTTTAAAATGACGCTGTTACCCGCGGCCAGCGCCGGGCCGAGCTTCCAGCAGGCCAGCAGCAGCGGGAAGTTCCACGGCACAATGGCGGCAATCACGCCAACCGGCTCGCGGACGATCATCGCCAGTTCATTCGGTGACGTGGTTGCCACTTCGCCATACACTTTATCAATGGCTTCGGCGTACCAGCGGATAGCGCGGGCCGCGCCGGGAATATCATCACGCAGGCTATGGCGAATCGGTTTACCGGTATCGAGCGTTTCCAGTAACGCCAGTTCCTCGTGATGCTGCTCCATGAGATCCGCGAGCTTATTCAGCACCGCTTTGCGTTTCGCCGGTGAAGCCTGTGACCAGTCGCCGCGCTCAAACACCTCACGCGCACTGCGTACGGCAAGGTCAACGTCAGCTTTTTTACCGCGGGCAACGGCGGTAATCGGGTGCTGGGCCGCGGGATCCAGCGTGGCGAACGTGCTGTTATCCTGCGCTTCGCAATACTCGCCGTTAATAAATAAACGGCTTTCCGGCGTGATATTTTTCGCTTTTTCCTGCCAGTAATTCAGGTGATGGAAATTCATAAAAAACCTCTTATTTCAATCGGATAAATTATTGCTCCGGCAAAATCTGGCCGCAGAGAGCCGCAGGCGGATTCGCCTGTGACAATCTGTTGTTAATAAAGGCCTGAACGTATCAGGCCAGAAAAATCAGAACGTGGTGGGAGTGTGGGCGCTGATGATGCGGCAGATGCCTGCCGAGGTGTTGCTGAAACTGTGAGGAATGCCGGTATTGATGGCGTAACTCTGTCCCGCAACTAAGTGATACGACTGACCGTTGATGGTCAATACCACTTCACCTTCCAGTATTGTGCCAATCTCCTCACCTTGGTGTTTGATCCTCTCGCCGGTCGTTGTACCAGGCTGGTATGTCTCGAAGATCATCGCCAGTGTGCGATTAGGATTTCCGTTGTGAATCAGCTTCATGGAAACCCCCTGACTGCCGATTTCAATCAGATCGTCCTGATTAATCACGACCTGCGGCTGGTCTGGTTTTTCCGGTTCGGCAAAGAACTCGGAGAGGGACAGTCCATATACTTTCAGCAGCTTCTGGAGCGAGCTGATTGCCGGGCTGACTTTATCCTGTTCAATGGTGCTGATTGCACTATGTGTTAATCCAGACAGTTCGGCTGCGCGACGCTGAGAAAGACCCAGTTGTTGTCGAATCTCCGCCAGACGTTTCCCCGGAGCCAGGCCGTCATCGCTCATAATTTCTATTTCCTTAACAGTAGTGGTCAGAGCTGCTGCTTTTCAGCAAGATAGTTCTGACAGGCAGTAATAAAACCTTCGAGCAACAAACGCGACAGGGCGTATTCGCTACTGTTCCACTCCGGGTGCCACTGAACGCCCAGCGCGTAAGGATGATCGTGAACGCTCACGGCTTCCACCAGCCCATCCTGCGAACGCGCTTCAACGCGCAGCCGCGGCCCCAGTGTTTTCGCTCCCTGACCGTGCAGGGAGTTGACCCAGAATGTGCTGCAACCGGGTAATAATGCGCAAAGCAATCCACCTTCCTGTACCTGGACTTCATGCGATGGGGCGTACTGCTGCTCCACCGGCAACTCCGCATCTTCGCGGTGTTCCAGAAACTGTGGGTGATCGCACAGGCGACGATACAGAGTCCCGCCGGTGGCAACAACCATTTCCTGCATTCCCCGGCAGATGGCGAAAAGGGGGATGCGCCTTTCGAGCGCGGCGGTGATTAACGCCATGCTCAGTTGATCACGCCCGGGATCGGCGTCAGGCTCATCGCCGTTTTCACCATAAAGGTGCGGCTGGACATTGCTCGGGCTACCCGGCAGGAAAATACCATCCAGTTTCGGCAACAGGGCGGCAAAAAGCTCCGGTTCTGCCAGCGCGTGCGGCAACGCGATGGGCAATCCTCCGGCGTTTAACACGGCATTCAGGTACTTCTCCTGCAACGTCTGGGTCTCATGACCCTTGATCCTGTTCCTGCACATCACAACACCAATGACTGGCTTGTCAAATATATTGCCCATGATCGGCCTCACGTTCTGGAAAAAATTATTGCCAAACGATTCCCTGTTGCAAATTTCCGTTCAATATTTTCTCAATCTAGCAGTGAGATAACTTGTTTGCAAACTTCATTTAACATTTGACAAACATTTAGATTGCGGCCAGAGTCGATGAATGGACATTATATTTAACGGTCTGCGTCAGTGACCGTACCTCAAAGCAACGGCGGTGAATCATGGAAACCAATATCGTAGAAGTTGAGAATTTTGTTCAGCAGTCTGAAGAGAGACGAAGTAGCGCGTTTGCGCGCGAAGTAAAACACTACCTCGAACGTTACCCGCAAACGCAGTATGTCGATGTTCTGTTAACCGATCTGAACGGCTGCTTCCGTGGCAAACGTATTCCGGTTTCGGGGTTACGTAAGTTAGAGAAGGGCTGCTATTTCCCGGCCTCAGTATTCGCGATGGATATCCTCGGCAATGTGGTTGAAGAAGCCGGGTTAGGGCAGGAGCTGGGTGAGCCGGATCGCAGTTGCGTCCCTGTGCCGGGCACGCTGACACCGTCCGCAGCAGACCCTGAGTTTATCGGCCAGATGATGCTGACCATGCTGGATGAAGATGGCGCTCCCTTTGACGTTGAGCCGCGGAACGTACTGAACCGACTCTGGCAGCAGCTTCGCCAGCGCGGTCTGCACCCCGTGGTAGCGGTAGAGCTGGAGTTCTATTTACTGGACCGGCAGCGTGACGCAGAAGGATATCTCCAGCCGCCGTGCGCACCTGGCACGCAGGATCGCAATATGCAAAGCCAGGTCTATTCCGTTGACAACCTGAACCATTTCGCCGACGTGCTGACGGATATCGACGATTTAGCGCGCATGCAACTGATCCCCGCCGATGGCGCGGTTGCTGAAGCCTCGCCCGGACAATTCGAAATCAACCTGCATCATACCGACAACGTACTGGATGCCTGCGACGATGCGCTGGCGCTGAAGCGTCTGGTTCGTCTGGTGGCCGAGAAGCATAAGATGCACGCCACATTTATGGCGAAGCCGTATGAAGAGCACGCGGGCAGCGGGATGCATATTCACATCAGTGTGCTGAATAATAAAGGCGAAAACGTACTGGCAGACGCCGATGGCGAAGATTCGACCACTCTGAAGCGGGCACTGGCGGGAATGATAGACCTGATGCCTGCCTCTATGGCACTGTTAGCGCCTAACGTAAATTCGTATCGCCGTTTCCAGCCTGGCATGTATGTGCCGACGCAGGCGTCGTGGGGGCACAACAACCGGACGGTTGCGCTGCGAATTCCCTGCGGCGATCGCGATAACCATCGTGTGGAATACCGTGTAGCCGGTGCAGATGCCAACCCATATCTGGTGATGGCCACCCTGCTGGCGGGCATTTTGCACGGTCTGGATAACGATCTGCCGTTACCCACAGAGGTTGAAGGTAACGGGCTGGAGCAGGACGGCTTACCGTTCCCGATCCGCCAGAGCGACGCGTTGTGTGAATTTACAGAAAATGCCGCGTTGCGCAAGCTGCTGGGGGCGCGTTTTTGCCACGTTTATCACGCCTGCAAGAACGACGAGTTAATCCAGTTTGAGCGTCTCATTACCGATACCGAAATCGAGTGGATGCTGAAAAACGCCTGATTGTCGGGCGAAACCCACAGATAAGACCGTAGCATCATGCTGCCTGCGCGGAGGCGGGCAGCCAGACATTGCAGGAAATCCTGCCATTTCCCGTATGTCGCGTTATGGAGCGCTGGCGGCATCGGGTCTTCAGAAACACGACAGATTTTGTGACGAGGAAATGAGATGATGCAGATGTTTAAATACCCGCATGGCGAGGGCGGTTGCCTGAGCCGCTGTGAGTGCGGACCACTCCCGCACCGTGAACGCTTCTTTACCCCCGATCTCACACGATTTACCCCCTTGCTAAGCAGGTGTGTTCTAAGGAAACAACGAACGCAAACCACTGCAGGCAAAGGGGGGAAAGGGCATGGCGGCTAACTCCTCTCTGAATACATCAACGCAGGCGGGCAAACCGCAACTGCGTAAATCCCTCAAGCTCTGGCAGGTCGTGGTGATGGGGCTGGCTTACCTGACGCCGATGACCGTGTTTGATACTTTCGGTATTGTTTCCGGCATCAGTGACGGTCACGTTCCGGCCTCTTATTTACTGGCGCTGGCCGGAGTGCTGTTCACCGCCATCAGCTATGGCAAACTGGTGCGCCAGTTCCCGCAGGCGGGCTCCGCCTACACCTACGCGCAAAAAGCGATTAACCCGCACGTCGGTTTTATGGTCGGCTGGTCGTCGCTGCTTGATTATCTGTTCCTGCCGATGATCAACGTGTTGCTGGCGAAGATTTACCTCACCGCGTTGTTCCCCGGTGTCCCGCCGTGGGTATGGGTGGTGACGTTTGTGGCGATCCTGACGGCCGCCAACCTGAAGAGCGTCAACCTGGTGGCGAACTTTAACGCGCTGTTTGTGCTGGTGCAGATAGCCATCATCGTGGTCTTTATTTACCTGGTGGTGGACGGACTGCATAAAGGCGAGGGCGTCGGGACAGTCTGGTCGCTGCAGCCGTTTATCAGCCAGAACGCGCATCTGATCCCGATTATTACCGGCGCCACTATCGTCTGTTTCTCGTTCCTCGGTTTTGACGCGGTGACGACGCTGTCGGAAGAGACGCCGGATGCGGCAAAAACCATCCCGAAAGCGATTTTCCTCACCGCGCTGTACGGCGGGTTGATCTTCATCGCTGCGTCATTCTTTATGCAGCTGTTTTTCCCGGATATCAGCCGCTTTAAAGATCCCGATGCCGCATTGCCGGAAATCGCGCTGTACGTCGGCGGTAAGCTGTTCCAGTCCATTTTCCTGTGCACCACGTTTGTGAATACACTGGCGTCAGGGCTGGCGTCACATGCCAGCGTGTCACGCCTGTTGTACGTCATGGGGCGCGACAACGTATTCCCGGAGAAGTATTTCGGTTACGTGCACCCGAAGTGGCGCACTCCGGCGCTGAACGTGATCATGGTGGGCATTGTGGCGCTGTCGGCTCTGTTTTTCGATCTCGTCACCGCCACGGCACTGATTAACTTTGGCGCGCTGGTGGCCTTCACTTTCGTAAACCTGTCGGTGTTTAACCACTTCTGGCGCCGGGAAGGGCGTAACAAAACCTGGCAGGAGAAACTGCATTATCTGATCCTGCCGCTGATTGGCGCCGCCACGGTCGCTGTGCTGTGGATTAACCTTGAGATCACCTCGCTGACGCTGGGGCTGGTCTGGGCGGGTGTCGGGGTTGTCTACCTTGGTTGGCTGACGCAGCGTTTCCGCAAGCCACCGCCGCAGTTCGACGGCGCAAAAGCGGAGCAGGCGTGGGAATCCTGAGAGGTAAACGTCCGGAATGGAGAATAAATCGGCAAACGATTTAAATAGTGAAAACAGACTTTGACAAGCCCGGGGTGCCTCGTTAATATGCGCCCCGTTCACACGATTCCTCTGTAGTTCAGTCGGTAGAACGGCGGACTGTTAATCCGTATGTCACTGGTTCGAGTCCAGTCAGAGGAGCCATATTTAGAAAAGCCCGCTCAAGGAAACTTAAGCGGGCTTTTTGCTATGAGCGAGGAGCGGACCTTTAGTTGCAAGAAACCTACAAAAGCCACAAGAACTACGCCCTCAAAAAGAGCATAAATTTCCGGCTACATTGGATCATCAGATAATTAAGCGTTGTTTCTCTCATGCTCAATGAGCCATTCTTTGCGCGAAATGCCACCACCATAGCCTGTCATCTCTCCATTTTTGCCAATTATCCTGTGACAAGGGATCACAATCGCAATCCGGTTTGCACCATTAGCTGCAGCGACGGCACGCACAGCATTTGGCTTATTAATACGTAGTGAAATGGCCTGATAGTGTGAAGTCTGCCCATAGGGAACCGCACGCAACTCATGCCAGACGGATTGTTGAAAATCGCTGCCCGGGGCATCTACAGAGAGATCAAACTGTTGGCGAGTACCAGCAAAATACTCGCTGATTTCTTTTACTGTCTGCCGGGTGTGGCTGTTTTCTCCGGTGACAATTCTGGCGTTAAATAAACGCTGGATATCGCGAAATTCTGTTTCTAACATCCGGCGATCGGTAAACTCCAGTAGACAGACTCCCCTCTCTGTAGCACAGACAAACATAGGTCCAAGCGTAGTGGTAAACCGGTGAATGACAATCACCTGGGTTGCCTGAGTCGGAGCGGCTCCAGTAAGCCGCTTGTAGGTGTAACCAAACCCGCTCAGGGATTCATAGCCATTGCCCAGCGCAACGTCAGTAGCTGCTCGTCCGCTTTTCAGCTCCTGCAGGGCAACGTTCACCCGCTGCATTCGCTGGAACGCCTGAAAAGTGATGCCGTGATGTTGCAGGAACCAGCGTCTTACCCGCTCCGGACTGATTCCGTGCTGGCGAAGCTGCTCGTCAGCTACACGGGATTTAATATCACGCCTGACAAGCGCAAGCGCCTGTTCAACAAATAATGGCGCGCTGTGCGCATTTTCAGCGGGTCTGCAGACCTTACATGGACGGAAGCCGTCCGCAAGAGCAGATTTGGCATCTTTATAAAATTCGACGTTTTCGCGTTTAGGTTTTCGTGCCCGGCATACAGAAATGCAGAATACGCCAGTGGTTTTGACGCCAACAAAAAAAACGCCGGTGTATTCTGAAGCTCGTTCGAGTAATGCCTGATACCAGATATCACACAAATTCTTATCGATTATTTTCATCACCAAAAAGTCCTTCAAACGTCTGACGAGTTCGAATCGCATGCATTACATCAGTCAGCGTTGACTGCATGGCTGAATGAACAAAATTGCCCATTGAAATGCGGCTTACCCCGGCCAGTTTCAGCCTGTCGAACGACGGAAGATGAGGCATACACATGACATTCAGAGGCAGACCCGTTGCCTCTGCAATGAGGCTGATATCTTTCTCAGACGTCAGACAGGGAACAAAAAGGCCGTCAGCACCTGCAGCTTTATAGCTCTGACCCCGAAATATCGTCTCCTGCAATGCACCTTCATGCCCGAGCAGGTAAGTGTCAGTCCGGATGTTCAGAAAGAGGCTACAATTTTCGCTTCTCAGCTTAGTGCATATTTTTCTCAGATTACGCGAAAAATCAGAGACATCGTCAAGCTGACGAACTCCGTTTATGACTCTGCTGTCTTCAAGGTTAACACCTGATACGCCGGTCTGAGCAAGGCGCCTGAGATTGGTTGCTATTTCTTCGGCTGAATCACCATACCCTGCTTCCACGTCAATGCTCAATGGCAGGTTGCTGACAGCCCGAATACGGGTGACCATATAAAATAACTCATCAAACGGCATTTCCTGCCCGTCTTCATATCCCAGTATGGATGCTATTGCAGCACTGGACGTTCCCAGTACCTGATAACCTGCTTCTTGCGCTGCGACAGCGCTGGCTGCATCCCAGATATTAGCGATGAGAAGGGGTTCATATTGGTTGTGGAGTTCTGCAAAGTTCATGTTCATACCCTTTCAATGGATTGAAAATGAATCTAAGCATTCAGTAAAAATGTCACAACCGAAATTCAGACGACCATTTTTTAGCAAACACAGCCTGAACCCGGTGGCGGACCAGTCTGAAACTTTCAACGTCCGCTTCGCCGTCATCCATTCTGGAAAAATCAATATTCGCCAGTGCGCCTGCCATATCGGAATAGTGAATGTCCGTATAGCGCAGTGAGTCGGTATAGGTGTTTGTGGTAGCATCAGCTCTATTGCATTGCACCTCGTCATTGCGGTGTAATTACAACATAACCATGCTACGGAATTTGTAATTACAATGTCGACACAAAAAGCGAAAACCGATCAGTACCAAATCAGACTTTCTCATGAGTTTCGTGCGCAGCTTGAAGAGCAAGCGCGTAAGGATGGCGACAGCGCGCTGACATCAGTGGGCGCTCATTTTTGGTGAAACGCCCCATTACGCAGGATCCCCGCATCAATCGACGCAACCGTCGTTTTGCCGCAAAAGGCCATCGACAAATCGAATTCATTACGAATGATATTTAGCGCCATGGTGACTCCCTCTTCGCCGAGCGCGCCTAAGCCATACAACATGCTGCGCCCGATATAGGTTCCCTTAGCGCCCAGCGCAATCGCTTTCAGCACATCCTGCCCGGAACGTATTCCACCGTCGAAATGGACTTCAATATGTTCGCCCACTGCCGCGACGATCTCCGGCAACACGGTGATTGACGAGGACACGCCATCCAGCTGGCGCCCGCCGTGATTGGAAACAATCAGCGCATCCGCACCCGCTGCCACCGCCAGACGCGCATCATCCACATCCATAATTCCTTTGACTATCAGCTTGCCGCCCCAGCGCTGTTTAATCCACTCGATATCCTGCCAGGAGAGATGCGGATCAAACTGTTGCGCGGTCCATTCCACCATCGCATCAATGTTATCAACACCAGTGGCGTGGCCGATGATATTGCCGAAGTTACGATGACGTGTGGCAAGCATATTGCGGCACCAGCGTGGTTTGCTGGCAATATTCAGCACGTTACGCAGCGTCATTTTGGGCGGCGTGGACAGGCCATTTTTGACATCTTTATGGCGCTGACCAAACACCTGGAGATCCATCGTGACGACCAGCGCGCCGCAGTTCGCGGCTTTCGCGCGATCAATCAGGTTCGCAACGAACTGGCGATCACGCATGACATACAGCTGAAACCAGAAGGGATGGTAATCTGTCGCCTGCGCCACCGCTTCAATCGAACAAATGCTCATGGTGGAAAGTGTGAAGGGAATGCCGAACTTTTTCGCTGCACGCGCGGCAAGGATTTCTCCGTCGGGATGGATCATGCCGGTTAACCCGGTGGGCGCAATCGCCACCGGCATCGTCACGGCCTGTCCGGCCATCATGCTGGCAGTGCTGCGGCGGGCAATATCGACCGCCACTCGCTGGCGAAACTCCAGGCAACGTAAATCGGCTTCGTTGGCGCGATAGCTGTATTCGGTCCAGGAGCCGCCATCGACATAGTCATAAAACATTTTTGGCACCCGCTTACGCGCCAGCTGCCGTAATTCTTCAATACAGGTTATGGTCACTTCAGCTATCCAGAACAATGTGGCTAAATAACGGTTATTTAGCCACGGGCCATTATTATTTTACGTAGTCGGTATAGGCGTTCTGCAAAACAATATGATCGGCAATGTATTTTGCATCATGCCATACGCCATAAATAAAGGATGATGCGCGGTTGACCAGATTCGGCAGGCCGAGAAAATAAACGCCGCGTTCTGCGGAAATACCGCGTTTATGGAATGGCAGGCCCTTTTCGTCGAAGGCATCCACCTGCAGCCAGCTAAAATCAAACTTAAAACCGGTCGCCCAGATAATCGTGGTAATACCTGCCGCGGCAATATCTAACTGTGCCAGCGGATTGCGCAAACATTCCGGATCCGGCAGTAGCTCCCATGCCTGCGGCTCTGGCGGCAGATCCAGGCCGTTGCGTTCAATGTAGGCATCCGCATCGCGCAGTACGTCAAAGTAGGCTTTGTCACCCGCAACGATATTCTCAGCCAGTCCGTCGGCAAAATGCAGCACACCGTTATCCCAGCTTCGGGTGATACCCACCAGCGTAATGCCCATATGCGCCAGGCGGCGGAAATCCACGGTTTTACCACCTTCATAACCGCTCACCGCGAAGGCCACATGCTCTTTCTTCGGGGTGATTTTAACCTCATCCCACAGCCCGAGCGCGCCGAGCCACCAGCAGTAATCACGGTTGCGATAAGAGCGCGGCGGACGATAATGTTCGCCGACCGACAGATAAACGTCTCGGCCCGATTTACGCAACTCTTCGGCAATTTGGGTACCGGAAGCGCCTGCGCCGACCACCAGCACGCCGCCCGCAGGCAGTTGCTGTGGATTTTTGTAGACCGAAGAGTGCATCTGATGCAACCCGGCGCTTTCCGGCACGATCCGGGGAAATGACGGTTTCTGGAACGGGCCGGTGGCGGCCACCACATTGTCGGCCTCAAATTCACCGGCAGATGTCACCACGCGGAATCCGCTGCGTCCTGCCAGACGCGTAACCTGATGCACGTCAACGCCAGTGCGCACTGGTGCATCAATCATCTTTGCATAGTCTTCGAAATACTGGGCCATCCGTTCTTTCGGTGGAAAGGCCTCCTGGGAAATATTATCGAATTTCAGCGACGGAAAGCGGTCATGCCAGGCCGGACCGTTCGCCACCAGCGAATCCCAGCGTTCAGAGCGCCAGCGTTCAGCGATGCGGCTGCGCTCCAGGACGACATGAGGCACCCCCATCAGCGCCAGATGTTCACTCATGGCAATACCGGCCTGACCGGCGCCGACAATAACGGTATTAATTTTCTCTGCTGACATGTTGAACCTCTAAATATAAGCGACCCTCGATATTTTCATCGCTACGCGTAATCGGGGGTCATATTAATGATAATCAGGCTTTCATTTTTTCTTAATGTCTGGCTTCAACGTTTAATATTTTCCCCAGACCTAAAAACTTATTGGCGATAATTAACATCGCGGCGGTGACGGCAATATAAATAACCGACAGGGCGGCCAGTGTCGGGTCAGCAAATTCACGCACATAGTTGTACATCGCGACCGGTAGGGTCTGTGTCGCCTGCGTCGTAATAAACAGCGATGCGGTAAATTCGTTAAAGGAGAGGATCGCCGCAAACAGCCAGCCGCCAAAGAGACCCGGCAAAATCAACGGCACGGTGATGGTCCACACCACGCGCAGTGGCGATGCGCCGAGACTAGCCGCCGCCAGCTCAATGCGCTGTTCAAGGTTTTTTAGCGACACATAAACACTGCGCAGCACAAACGGCAGCACCAGAACGATGTGGCAGAAAATCACCAGCGGATAACCGCGCCCCAGATTGAGTTGCGATACCAGCATTAACAGGCCCAGGCCAATCGTGAAGTGCGGAATGAACAGCGGCGACATCAGCACCCCTTCCAGCACCTGCTTGTACGGGAATGAATAGCGCTCAATGGCAATCGCCAGCGTGGTGCCGATGATCACCGCCAGCGACGATGCCCATGCGGTAACAATCAGCCCGGAATAAAAGCCGTGACGGAAATCATCGTAATTCACCGCCCGTTCGAACCAGCGCAGCGACCAGCCTTTCGGCGGGAAAAACAATACGGAGGTGCTGCTGAACGAGGAGATAACCACCACGACAGTCGGCAGCATGACAAAAATCAGAATCGCGGCGACCAGCAGGCGACCTGCCAGCGTCGTCAGTTTATCGCTCATCGAACGGGTCATATCAGTGATCTCCCATGGCGTGCAGGAATCGTGTCATGCGCTTCAGCGCCATCAGCACCAGGATGGTCAGGACTAAACCGGCAATGCTCAGCGCCGCGGCGAACGGAAAGTTCATCGACGAAAAACCCAGTTGATAAACCATGGTTGCCACAGTGCTGACGCGCCCGCCGCCAATGAGCTGCGGGGTGGCGAAGGCGCTAAACGTCCAGGCAAACGCGGTGGTCAGACTGGCGATAATGCCGGGGAGAGACAGCGGGATCGTCACAGTCAGTAAGGTGCGGATCGGCCCTGCACCAAGGCTGGTGGCGGCTTTCTCGTAATCCGGATTGATGTGTGACAACGCGGTCGCCAGCATCAGCACCATAATTGGCATAGTGACGTGGACCAGCGCCAGAACCACTCCCGTTTGCGTAAACATAAACTGAATGGGGGTAGAGATAATGCCCAACGCCAGCAGCAGACTGTTCAGGAAACCGCTGTTACCCAGCACGATAATCCAGGAATAGGTACGCACGACTTCGCCGAGGAACAGCGGCGTAATGGCAATAATCAAAATCGTGGATTTGATCCACGTCGTGCGGGTGCGCACCAGGGCATACGCCAGCGGATAACTCATCAGCAGGCCAAAAATAGCCGTTTTGGCGCTCAGCATGACGGTGTTAATAAAAGCACCGGCATAGATGCTTTTGAGCAGCCCGCTGAAGTTCGCCAGCGTAAATCCGCCCACGTCGAGCGAACCGGGAATATACGCGCGCACGCTGAACTGCATCACCGCGAACATGGCGAAAAACAGCCCTGTTGCGGTCAGCGTGGCGGGAATAATGAACCAGGGTAAAAATGTCGGTTTTCTCGTCATACGTGCTGCCTGAGTAATGTGTTGCCGGTAGAACCAGGGCGACCCGCAGGCCGCCCGCTAAATCAATGAGACATGATGTTTTCAGAGAACCACTGACGCCACTCGGCGGTCTTTTCAGCACGCAGTTGCGGGTCGGTATTGATGGTGGCATTCCACTGCTCAGGCGTGGTCAGCATGCCCGGCAGTTTTGCCAGTTCGGGATCGATATGCGCATTAGTGACCGTTGGACTGCCGTGATAAATCTTCGCCACCTGCTCCTGAATGTCGGGCTTCAGGGCGATATTGATAAACTTATACGCGAGATCCGCACGTCTGGTGCCTTTGTTGATACCCACGGTGTCGACGCCCAGAATCGCGCCTTCTTTCGGTATCGCCAGTTTGATGTTCACCCCTTCAGCAAGCATGTTGTAGGCGTTCATCGACAGCATCACCTGTACCGGCGTTTCCCCCGTGGAGATCAGTTGCTGGCTGTTGGCGTCATCGGTATAGAAAGATTTGATATTCGGGATCAGCGCTTTCATCTTCGCCTGGCCCTGCTGCCAGTGCGCGGCATCGGTGCCGGAGAGTCTGGCGGAAACCGCGATGATATGGCTCGGATCCCAGTCAGGCAACGCCAGCGTGCCTTTCAGTGCCGGGTTCCACAGATCATTCCAGCTCTCAAAAGTGACGCCCTTTGGCACCAGATCCGGACGATAGCCGATGGTGTAAACGTAGCCCCATACGCCGAGGTGCCAGGGGCTGACTTTCGCCTGTTGCACCAGATTTGCGGCGTTGGGGATTTTGCTCATATCGAGTTTTTCAAACAGGCCCGAGTTGGCATACAGAAAACCCACATGCGAGGTGGTAAACGTCACGTCCGTTTCCGGTGTGCCGCCAGCCAGTTTGGCTTTGTTGAGACGGTCAATGGTGCCACCAGTAACAAACTGCACTTCTACGCCAGTTTCTTTGGTGAACTCTTTGGCAATGGTCTCATCGATCAGATCTTTAAAGCCGCCGCCCCAGGTACTGACAATCAGCTTGTCAGCGGCCATGACATTTCCTGCGCTTAACACAGTCGTGGTCAACAACGCTAAAGCACAAATCTTATGCGACATAATTCTTATCCCCATATTTGCATTGGCTGTTGTAGTAATCGAAACCCGGCGCGCCAGAAAGGTGCAAACGGTGTTCCCAGGTGTGAAACCGATAATGGCGTGATGAGTGGATTCCGTAAAACAGGCTTTTCCTCGTCTTTGCATCAGGATTTCTGACGCAGGATAGTCGCGGTCATCAGACCAGGCGATTATGCTGCCATTTGAAAACTGGCATGATAAATGCAGAAGAATCTGCACTATTAGAATGACTGGCGCGACATGATCGCGTCGGCGATCTCAGGAGAACCTGCATGTTAAGTCGCATAACCCAGCGTCAGCTGGAATACTTTGTCGCGTCCGGAGAAGCCGGAAGCATCATTGGCGCATCAGAGCGTATCCATGTTTCATCACCGTCGATCTCTGCTGCCATCACCCATATCGAATCTGAACTTGGCGTGCAGCTCTTTGTGCGTCATCACGCGCAGGGCGTGTCTCTGACCGCTATCGGCCATCAGGTTCTGAAAGAGGCGAAGCTCATTCTGGAACAGATGCTGAACCTTTATACGATTGCGTCGGAATCGATGAACAATGTGCGCGGCCCGCTGCGTGTGGGCTGTCTGGATACGCTGGCCCCCATGCTGACGCCGGAACTGGTGTTCGGCTTTGGCCGCGCGTTTCCGGGCGTGCGCATTACGCTGGTGGAAGGCAACCATGAACAGTTGCTGAAACAGTTGCGTTCCGCCGATATCGACATCGCCCTGACGTACGATTTAGTCCCGGCCAGCGACATCGCATTTACCTCGCTGGCGCAACTGCCGCCGTATGTGATGGTGGGTGAGCATCATCCGCTTGCCACGCAATCCGCAGTGACGATTCAGGAGCTGGCGGAGATGCCGATGGTCTTATTGGATATGCCGTGGAGCCGTGAATATTTCCTTGGGCTGTTCAGCGAAGCGGGCGTCACGCCGAATGTGGTCATGCGCTCCGGCAATATGGAAGTGGTACGCGCGATGGTGGCGAACGGGGTGGGGTTTGGTATTGCCAACGTGCGGCCAAAAGCGCATTTGTCTCAGGATGGTAAACGCCTGATTCGCGTGCGGCTGGCGGGGGTGAACAGGCCGATGCTACTTGGTCATGCGACCGTCGCCCATACGCAGCACTCCATGGTGGTTAACGCCTTCGCCGAGCGCTGCCGCGTGTTTATCTCCGACCAGTATATTCCTGGCATGGCGGCGCCGAGCTATTTTGATCCGCAGGTGGTGCGGGTGGCGTGACGCATGCCTGAGCTAATAGCCGCGCGCCGGGAACACCTGATTCGTCACCGGTTCCCCGCGTGCGGCGCGGCGAATATTTTCCGCGACCTGCCGGGCGGCGCTGGCAGGAATGGCGACGGAAGCCAGATGCGGCGTGATCAACACGTTTTTCATACGCCACAGCGGATCGTCCGGCGGCAGTGGTTCGCGGTCAAACACATCCAGCGTGGCTTCGGCAATCTGCCCTGAACGCAACGCTTCCGTCAGTGCTGCCTGATCAACAATCGCCCCGCGCGACACATTAATAAACGCCGCGCCGTGCGGGAGTTGCGCCAGCCGTTCTGCACTGAGCAAGCCTGTCGTGTCTGGCGTGAGCGGCAGCATCGTCACCAGAATGTCGCTCTGGCTGAGAAAACTATCCAGCGATTCGGGTCCGCTGTAACAGCGAATACCTGTAATCGCTTTTTGCGAGCGTGACCAGCCGCGGACGTCGAAACCCTGACGCGCCAGTTCCAGCGCGGCATACGCGCCTAATTCTCCCAGCCCCAGTACACCGACCCGGATGCCGGAGGGCTCGCGTGGATGCAGGTAATGCCAGCGCTGTTCACGCTGCGCACGCTCGAATGCCGGAATATCGCGCGCGTAACGCAGCACGGCAAACAGCACATAACCGGCCATCATCCGCGCCATATCAGGGTCGGACAGCCGAATGATCGGGATATCCGGCAGGTCGTCGCGCCCGACCAGCGAATCGACACCCGCGCCGAGATTCACCAGCAGTCTGAGATTGCGGTAGGGCGTGAAGAAACCCTGTGGCGGTTTCCATGCCAGCGCATAGTGCACGTCGTCCGCGTTTTGCACCGTTTCGGCGCGACAGATCGTCACACCGGGCAAATACGGTGCAAGTAAAGCCGACCATTCTTCGAAGCTGTCGAATTCGCTGTAAAACACTAATGTACTCATGCGGCACGCGTTCCCAGCAGACTGACCACGGCATCAATCGCCAGCTCATAGCCTGTCACGCCCAGTCCGGCAATCACACCGGTGGCGGCTTTCGACACCATGGAGTGATGGCGGAACGGCTCACGTTTCCATATGTTGCTCATATGCGCTTCAATAATCGGGCCATCAAACATCAATAACGCATCCAGGATCGGCACTGAACTGTAGGTCAGACCCGCGGCGTTGATGATCAGCCCCGCGGCATGCTGCCGCGCTTCCTGGATCCAGTCGACCAGCACGCCTTCGTGGTTGCTCTGGCGGAAATGCAAAATAATACCGTGCGAGTCGGCGCGACGCTGGCAGCGCTCGCTGATGCTGACAAAACTGTCGCTGCCGTAGGTGCCGTTTTTATCCAGCCCGTACAAATTCGCGTTCGGCCCGTTGAGAAAATAGATCTGCTGTGACATGCGCACTCCTGATTAAACATGTGGACGCGTGGCCGCCATGGCCGGATGCGCATCAAAAACGGCGAACCACGCGGCGGTATGCGGGTGACTGGCACGCCAGTTCAGTCCGGCAAAGCGGAAATCGAGATAACCGAGCGCACAACCGATGGCAATGAGGCCGATATCGTCGGGTTGTTCACTAAAACCGCTGACCTGAATTTCAATGTCCGCCAGCGCGGCAGCGACTTTTTTCAGTTGCGCATCAGCCCAGTCCTGCCACTGCTTTTCGGGCGGGCGAGCGCTGAACTCGTAGCGCGCCAGCAGGGCGGCATCAATGATCCCATCCCCCAGCGCCTGCCGTGCCAGACTTCGCCAGCGTGCATCGCCTTTTTCGGGGAATAAATCGCCCTCTGCGAGCGCGTTGAGATACTCGCAGATAACCCGGCTGTCGTAGAGACACATCCCGCTTGCGGTGCGCAGCGCGGGCACTTTGGCCAGCGGATTAAACGTCGCGATACGTTCGTCGCGCTCAATGGGATGCGCGGCAGAATCCAGTGGTTCCAGCTCATCAGCAAGCCCCAGCAGGATCGCGCACACCATCACTTTGCGTACGTAAGCCGAGGTGCTGGCATAAAAGAGTTGCATCATGGCGCCACCTGCAGCAGCACTTTGCCGATGTTGGCGTTGGCTTCCAGAATGCGATGCGCATCGGCGGCTTGCGCTAACGGTAATGTCTGATGAAGAATTGGGGCGATTTTACCGGCGGCGATCAGCGGCAGCAGATGTTTGCTGATGCACTGCGCCAGTCGCATTTTCTCCATTGCGCTTTTCGGGCGCAGCGTGGATGACGTCAGGCTCAGGCCTTTGCGCATCACCAGTTGCAGGTCGAGTTCAATCTTCGCGCCCTGCATAAATGAAAGGCTGACGTGACGACCGCCCTGCGCTAGCACGCTCAGGTTGCGCGCCACATAATCGCCCCCGACGTTATCCAGCACCACATCCACACCACGTCCCCGGGTTTCATCGAGAATGACCGCGACAAAATCTTCGTTGTGACGGTCGATGGCATGCCAGACACCGAGTTTTTGCAGCGCGGCAATCTTTTCAGCACCGCCTGCCGTCGCTATCACACGTGCCCCACAGCCCTGTGCGCACTGAATGGCAAAGGTCCCCACGCCGCTGGCCGCACCGTGGATCAGCACGGTGTCGCCCGGTTGCAAACGGCCCAGTTCAAACAGGTTATGCCACACAGTAAATGCCGCTTCCGGCACGCCCGCCGCCTGCGCCAGCGGCAGGTTTTCCGGTACGCATAAACAGAGTTCGGCACGTGCAACGCAGTAGTCGGCATAACCGCCGCCGTTGAGCAGTGCCATGACTGGCGTGCCAGGCGCGGGAAATTCAACACCGGCGCCCACGGCAACCACGGTACCGGAGACTTCCAGCCCCAGCACATCGGTGACCCCTGGCGGCACCGGCATGCCGGTGCGTTGCAGGATATCAGGGCGATTTACCCCCGCGCTGGCGACGCGAATCAACACTTCACCCGCGTCAGGCTTCGGTATTTTGCGCTGAACAAGTTCCAGGACGTCAGGGCCGCCCGGCTGGCGCGCAATGACCGCATTCATCATTTCAGGCATCATCAGCGTTTATTCCTCTGTCGCTGCGCTGAACGCGCACACGCCTTCGTCATCAACGGTCACACCGACCAGACTGCCGACGGGCCAGCGCGTCAGCGAATTCAGCCCGGACTGGCGCGCAAACAGCGTGGCGCTGCCCAGTGCGGGCGCATCAAGGTGCACATCGACATGATCGCCCTGAAACACATGCGCGATCACCGTCGCGCTGAACAGCGAATGCGGATCAAGCGGCGCCAGTTGAATGTTCTCCGGACGGACGTAGACATTAAGACGTTCGCCAATCGTGGCCTGTACACGCTCCGCTGGCAGACGCAGCACGTTGCCGCCCAGCGCCAGTATCGCCTCGCCGTCGCGACCCGCGTAGCGCCCCGGCAGAATGTTCACATCCCCCACAAAGCCCGCGACGAACGGATCCGTCGGACGACGATAAATCTCATCCGGCGTGCCAATCTGGCGCACATGCCCCGCCGACATCACCACCACACGGTCGCTCATACTCAGTGCTTCACCCTGATCATGAGTAACAAACACAGTGGTGACGCCAAGCTTGCGTTGAATCGCTTTCAGCTCAACCTGCATGGAGAGGCGCAGGTTTTTATCCAGCGCGGAGAAGGGTTCATCGAGCAACAATACTTTGGGGCGGATCACGAGGGCGCGGGCCAGCGCCACACGCTGCTGCTGACCACCAGAAAGTTCACGGGGTTTGCGATGCCCGTAACCGGCAAGTTTCACCAGTTCCAGCGCCTGCGCAACGCGTTCGGTGATCTCCGCTTTTGGCACTCCGCGCATCCGCAGACCGTAACCCACGTTTTTCTCGACCGTCATATGCGGGAACAGGGCATAGTTCTGAAACACAATGCCGATTTCACGCTGGTATGGCGGAATGTCCGTCACCAGATCACCATCGATAAAAATCTCTCCGCCATCCGCTTCGGCGAAACCCGCCATCAGATTCAGCAGGGTGGTCTTACCGCAACCTGACGGGCCGAGCAGGGTAATAAATTCCCCTTCCTCAATCATCAGGGAAATTTTGTGTAATGCGGTGGCGTCGCCAAAGCGTTTCAGTACGCCATCCAGCCGGACGGCAACGTTAGGTTTGTTCACGACAGGATGCAGCATGTTGGGCTGCTGGAACGGGGTGACTTCTGCACTTACCATGGAATCTCCAGAAACGGGCTATCAAATGCGTGCCTCCAGCATACTGCCTGAGCGCGCATTACGCGGTTAGTGCTTCCTGAAGCTGGTGTTTGGAAAAGTTAAAGCAGAGAGGAAAGGGCGGCCCGGGGCTTACCCCGGGTTCCCTGAGGCAATGTCATGCTGGCTGGCACATCCACGCCGCCAGACGGCGCAGCAGGGCATCGCAGGCGTTCAGTTGTTCGACAGCGATGAACTCATCGGGTTTATGACCCTGCGCGATACTGCCCGGCCCGCATACCACGCAGGGAATACCTGCCTGACTGAACAGTCCACCTTCGGTGCCGAATGCGACGGTACTGAACGCTTCAGACCCGGTGAGAAGCGCAATCAACCGCGCGGCGGCGCTTTGCTCCGCGGTGTACAACGCGGGATAACTGCTGAGGGGATAAAAGCGGATCGCTGTGTCGCGATTCACGGCGTGCATTTGCGGCAGCAACTCGTGTTGCGCGTAACGTTCCAGATCCCGGAGCACCTCCTGTGCGTCATCCTGCGGCAGGGTGCGTACTTCGAAGTCAAACAAACAGTCGTCAGGCACGATGTTCAGCGCCTGACCGCCCCGGATCACGCCGGTTTGCACGGTGGTAAAGGGCGGATCAAAACGTGCATCCTGATACTGCGGCGCAGCCAGTCGTTGGCCTGTCATCATGAGATGATGAATAAGTTTCGCGGCATATTCGATGGCATTGACACCCTGCGGCGCATAAGCCGAATGGCAGGCCGCGCCCTGGACTTCACAACGAACACCGAGCTTGCCTTTGTGGCCGAGCACTGGCTGCAATTCGGTGGGTTCGCCAATGATGCAGATAGCGGGTTTTTCCGGGCGAGCGGACAACACGTCCAGCAAGGTGCGCACACCGAGGCAGCCCACTTCTTCATCATAAGAAATCGCCAGATGCAGCGGTTGCGCCAGCGGCTGGGCAAGAAAATGCGGCACCGCCGCCAGCACGCAGGCGATAAAACCTTTCATGTCTGCCGTACCACGACCGTAGAGTTTGCCCTCCCGCTCCGTCAGCGCAAAAGGAGGGACGCTCCAGTTCTGCCCGTCAACCGGCACCACATCGCTGTGACCTGAAAGCATCACACCGCCGTTCCCTGCGGGGCCAAGCCGCGCATAAAGATTGGCTTTGCTGCGTTCAGCGTTATGGACCAGTTCGCAGCTGACGCCAAGCTCGGTTAAGTAGCGCCTGACAAAATCGATCAGCGCCAGGTTAGATTCGCGGCTGGTGGTGTCAAAGGCCACCAGTTGTTCCAGCAGTTTGCGGCTGGTCATCATTGGCTCTCCTTGCGGTTACTCGTCACCCGGCACACCGTAGCCCGGCGCACTGCGGGGATCGAGTGCCCGGGTTAAGTAGTCCTGCATCTGCGGTTTATAGGCCTGCCAGAGTTTGCTGAGTTCATCAATGGGATCGGCGTCAGTCCAGTCGACACGCAAATCCACAATCGGCCAGACGGGAGAATCCACAATCGACAGCGCGGCCGAATGCACCGGGCCCGCTTCACCGCCCGCCCTCAGGCCCGCCTGCATCGCGGCAATCAGCCTGTCGGCAAGATGCCCTGAGTGGTGTTCGAAGGCGTGAACCATCGCGGTAATCACATCCTGATTCGCCAGCAGATTACCCGCCGCCACGCAGTTTTCCCCTGACAGTGCATGGTTGATACCGAGCGTCTTTTCACCGCTGTAGAACGCGCTTTTCCCCTCGGGCGTGAGTACGGTGACCTGCCGGTACATGTGATAGTCATCAGTATTCAGCCCATTCTTCAGCCCGGTTTCGGCGGAGTCGCCCTGTTGCAACCGATCAAGAATGCGCGGCCCCAGCGCCGGTAAGGTGATGTTCTGGGTCGATACCGCGCCGACGTTGCTACGCAGCCAGGGGCAGCGCGCGCCCACCGCGATACTGGAAGAACTGATAGCAATACCCATCTGGCCGGTCTGCGCGCAGCGCCCGACAATCGATAACGTCATGATTTTATTCTCCTGCTTACGATTGCCAGTCGTCCGGGATCACAGCGATAACATCAATTTCCATCAGCCATTCCGGCTGACCAAGCCCGGAAATCACCAGCCCGGTCGAGATCGGATACACGCCTTTCAGCCATTTGCCAACGACCTGATAAACCGGCTCACGATAGCGGGGGTCAATGATATAGGTGGTCGTTTTAACGATGTGTGACAGATCGCTGCCTGCCTCTTCGAGCAGTTGCTTAACGTTCTTCATCGCCTGTTCTGCCTGTGCCGCCGGATCGCCCAGCCCTATCAGATTGCCGTCGAAGTCAGTCCCTATCTGACCGCGAACGTAAACGGTGTTACCTGCACGAACGGCCTGGCAAAGATCGTTGTCCAGCGACTGATTCGGGTAGGTGTCTTTCGTATTGAATTTGCGAATGCGGGTATGTGTGCTCATGTTTGCCTGCCTGTTAAAGGAACTTCCTGTAGGTATACCTTTTCCATGAATAGCACGTAAAACAACATAATCCGAGGCTTTAGTTTAGAAAAAGCGAACCCCCCGGCATAACGCTGACGGTTTCCCCCCGGGGGGGAAATTATTTATTTGTTCCGATCTCTCCCCTGTGCTCAAGTATATATATGACAGAAACAGACTCTTTTTCTCCGTCGACAGTAAAAACCGTGCCGGACGGAATGGAAAAATTAACTGCATAGCGAGATACCCAATGGATAAAAGTGAACAGATTAATAGCGTGGCAATGAATATTATTATGGAAGCCGGGGATGCCCGGGCATTAATCACGGATGCGTTATTAGCCATAGAACAAAACCATTTCACCGAAGCAGACGAGAAGATTAGTCAGGCACAGAAGAAAATCACCATTGCCCACAGTAATCAGACGGATATTGTCCAGAGCGAGATCCACGGTGATGTTTTTCCTCCCTCATTATTATTTAACCATGCGCAGGATACGTTAATGACGATTAACAGCGAGCTGCTTATGAGCCGCCATCTGTTAAAAATCTTCCATATGCTGGATAAGCGTTTAAGTCATCTCGAACAGCAAAATTGACAGTGGTACGGCGCTAAAAATCCTTATCAATAAAATGTGTAATTCAGCGACAGGATCTTTCAATGGAACAATTTCAATACACTATCGGTGACGCCCTCGGTATTCACGCCCGCCCGGCAGGGTTGCTGGTTCGTTTAGCCATGAACTATCACTCTGAGCTGCAAATTGCCCGCAACGATAAGCAGGCCAGCCTGAAAAAGATCTTCACCGTCATGGGGCTGAACGTGAAATGTGGCGATACGGTGACCATTTGCGCCAGCGGGGATGATGAGCAACAGGCCATCGCTGCGCTGCACGACTTTTTCTGCCAGCACCTCTGACATTCGCGAGGAAAAATCATGCAGATAGTCGCAGGCAATAGTGTCTCCCCGGGTATCGCCCTCGGGCATATCGGGATCTGGCATCCGGCCATACGGAATATTAACCCGCAACGTACCGTTGATTCCGCACAGGCGTTGCAACAGTTTGAACTGGCGTGTGACACCGCGTTATCGCAGTTACAGGCACTGGAAGATAAAGTGCGTGCAGAGACGGGAGAAGAAACTGCCCAACTGTTCTCAGCCCACCAGTTAATGTTGCAGGATGATGATTTTCAACAGGAAATTCGTGATGTCATCATCCACGAGAACGCCAGTGCGGCCTGGGCCGTCGAGCAGGTTGGTGAACTGTTTGCCGCGCAGATGGCGGCGATGGAAGATACCTATTTCCAGGCCCGGGCAGTAGATATTCGCGATGTGGCCGGAAGGCTCATCACGCTTCTCTGCGGGCCTCAACGTGCGGCGCAACCGTTATACGGGCGCAATACCATTCTGTTGGCCGAAGAGATAACACCCAGCGAAACGGTGCAACTCGACAGGCAGCACATCGTCGCTATCGTGACCCGACAGGGCTCTGACATATCCCATAGTGCGATTCTGGCGAGGGCGATGGGGATCCCGGCGATTATGGGTCTGAATGCCCCCGGCTTGCCCGACGAATGGGAAGGTCTGGAAGCGCTGGTTGATGGCACAACCGGGTATCTTTATCTGACGCCTGATAGCGAAACGCGCCAGCGTTATCACGCTAAGTCATTTCAGCAATGCCAGGAAAAATAAATCGTTATTTTTGCTGTGATGAAGATCACTTATTTTTTTCGATTCATCTTATCAGTAAAGATTTTCACTTCGGTGGTGAAACGGTGTATTTGCGATTCAATGCCAGGGACAGCAATATTAAATCACTCTACAACCATACATTAATATAAAGGTCCACATGTAAATGAAAAAGCTAAATATCTTGTTGATCTGCGGTTCCGGGGCATCCAGTGGATTTCTTGCGGCCAACATACGTAAAGAAGCGGCGCAACGTGGGCTGGATTGTAACATCGTCGCCCGCAGCGAGGCCGAAGTTGAGAGCTACCTCCAGGAAATAGATTGTCTGATGGTCGGGCCCCACCTGAAATATTTGATTCCGGAACTGGAAGAAAAAGTGGAGGCGATGAACATCAAAGTTATCCTGATGGAAAAATCCTACTACTCGCTCCTCGATGGAGCCCAGGCGCTGGATCATCTTCTGGCCGAATTAAATAAGAATTAAGCGGAGCTGGCCATCATGCAGAAATTTATTGACTGGATGGAGGTGCATTTCGCACCGCCAATGAACAGAATCAACCGCAACGTCTGGGTACTGACGCTGAAAGATTCGATTATGCAGGTGCTGCCGATGATCCTGGTGGGTTCACTGGTCACCGTATTATCGATCCTGAAAAACTTCCTTCCCTGGTTTCCTAATCTGTCGACACTCTCCAGCTATACCATGGGGCTGATTTCGATATTTATCGCTTTTTTGATTCCATTTAATTATATGGAAAAAAAGAAAATCAATAAAATGCGTCTGATTGCAGGGATGTCTGGCATCGCTTTATTCATGATTATCGTGAAATTACAGGAAGTGCCGGTTCTGCAATTTAAGTATTTTGGCGCGGGCGGGATGTTTGTCGCCATTATCGCCGGGATCTATGTTGCTTTTATTATGGGTATCGCCGGTAAATATTCCTTTTTTAAACAGGACAGTGCTATTCCGGATTTTGTCCGGGTCTGGTTTGACGCCATCATCCCTATCCTGGTGGTGACCGCTACCGGCTGGCTTGCCGTATATATCTTCAGGCTGGATCTCTACCAGATCCTGATTAACATTTTCATGCCGATCACCAGTTTCGCCCAGACGTTACCCGGCTTCCTGCTCATCACCTTCCTTGGTGTATTTCTCTACTCAATGGGGATCAGCGGATGGGTCCTTTTCCCTATCACCAAGCCGATTTTCCTCGCGGGTATTACGGCTAATATGGCGGCCGTTGCTGCGGGTGGCGTGGCAAAAAATATCGTCACCGCAGAAGTGCTTTATTCCGGGTGGGTGGCGATTGGCGGTATTGGCGCAACGCTGCCGCTGGTCATTATGCTGGTGAGATCTAAATCCCGCAGACTGAAAGCCCTGGGATCGGCATCGCTGGTACCCGGCATTTTTAATATTAATGAGCCGGTTATTTTTGGCGCAGTAGCCTGGAACCCCATCTTAATGGTACCGCTGTGGTTGCAGGGCATTATTTTGCCGCTAATCACCTATGTGGTGTTGAGTATGGGCGTGGTCAATATTCCTGCCGCCGTATTCGACATGTGGTATTGCCCGTTCCCGATTTCGACCTGGATTGTATCGCAGGATCTGAATGGCCTGATTCTGCTGGCTGTCGTCGCCACCGTGAGCACGCTCATCTGGTATCCATTTTTCAAAATGTATGAAAGGCAGCAGGTTGCTGCAGAATCCGCCGCTGCCTGAGTTTTATCCCCTACACGTGGCCTGCGGGCCACGACATTAAAGGAGTAATCTATTTTGACCAGTAAACGTATTCCTGACGGCTTCTCCGATAAATTTTTATGGGGTGGCGCCGTCGCGGCCAACCAGTGTGAAGGTGCCTGGCAAGAAGATGGCAAAGGCTGGTGCGTCGCGGATATTAATCTTTTTCGTAATGATATCGCGCTGGATAAAAAATATAACGAAGAGATCACCACTCAGGATATTCTGTCAGCCATGCAGGATACGCAGGGCATCTATCCTAAGCGCAATGCCATTGATTTTTACCATACCTATAAAGAAGATTTGAAATTATTAGCCGACACCGGAATGAACGCGTTTCGTACCTCCATTAACTGGTCCCGTATCTACCCGAACGGTGACGAGCAGGAGCCGAATGAAGCCGGGCTGCGCTTTTATGACAATCTTATCGACGAAATTATCGCGAATGGGATGGAGCCGGTGATCACGCTTTCCCATTATGAGATGCCGCTGCATCTGACCACGGCGTATAGCGGCTGGTATTCGCGTGAGCTGGTCGATTTTTTTGTTCGCTACTGCGAGACGGTATTCACTCGCTATCAGCACAAGGTGAAGTACTGGATTATCGTCAATCAAATCAACCTGATTATTCATGAATCTTTTAACCACTTGGGTATCGCGGAAGATAAAGTCACCAACCTGGCCGAGGCGAAATATCAGGGTGTGCATAATGAGATGGTCGCCTGCGCGAAAGCGACGGCGATTGCGCGGCGCATTAATCCGCAATTCCGTATTGGCATGATGTTCGCTGATGGCATTAGCTATCCTGCCACCTGTAAACCTGAAGATGTGCTGGCAACCGTACGCCGCAACCAGATGGAATATTTTTATGGCGACGTTCTGCTGCGCGGGCGTTACCCGGGCTATGCGTTTCGCTATTTCGCCGAGCATGATATTCAGTTGCAGTTTTACCCGGGTGACGAGGAAGCGTTACTTAATACCGCTGATTTCATGGCCATTTCCTACTATTACACCCGGATCAGCGATGCTGAAAGCGTGTTAAAACACAAAACCTCTTACGCCAATCCACATATCAAGGCGAGCGACTGGGGGTGGGGGATTGATCCTGTCGGTTTGCGCACCAAGCTTAATCTGTACTGGGATCGCTATCAGGTTCCGATCATGATCGCTGAAAACGGTATTGGCGCGTTCGACAAAAAAGAAGAGAACGGAGAGGTTCACGACGATTACCGCATCGACTATATGCGTTCGCATCTGGCCCAGGTGAAAGAAGCGGTTCGCGATGGTGTTGACGTCATCGGCTATTTCCCGTGGGGCCCTATCGATATTGTCAGTTGCTCGTCGTCTGAAATGAGCAAACGTTATGGTTTCATCTACGTGGATCTCGACGACTATGGACAGGGAAGCGGCGCGCGTAGCCGTAAGAAAAGCTATGGCTGGTATCAGCGGGTCATCGCCACTCATGGGGAAGACCTCTGATCGTGGCTGACAAATCTGCCCTGCTGGCGATGGCCAGCGGGATTTGCTGGGGGACGTCAGGGCTGGTGATGCGCTATCTCAGCGCATACGGCTTCGATGCCGTTGAGATCGGCGCTTTACGCCTGCTGGTTGCGGCAGGCGTAATGAGCGCGATCGCGCTGCGTCGCCCGGCGGGTATGCGCATCAGCCTGCGGCAGTTACCCTGGCTGGCGGCGATGGGGGCAGGTTGTCTGTTCCTTTTCTCGCTGTGCTACGTGTTGTCAGTGCAGGAGGTCTCCCTGTCGCTGACCGCCGTGCTTATTTATACCTCTCCGGCGATCGTCATGTTGCTGTCGGTGGTGATCTTCAATGAACCGCTAACGCGACATAAGCTCCTCGCGCTGGCACTGACGTTTTGCGGCTGCAGTCTGGCCGCGGGATTGTTTCCCGCCACGCTGCACTACTCCTGGCGAGGGATTGGTTTTGCCCTGCTTGCCGCATTACTGTATGCGTTGTATGCCGTACTGGCAAAAATACAGACGCAACGCGGCGATGCCTTAACGGTCACCGCCTGGAGTCTGGTGTTTGGCGCCGCCGCCGCGGTTATGGCGGTGAATATTCCTCATGGCCTGGGCATATTACGTGCCGGGCCCGGCGCGCTGTTGTGGGTGGCGGTGATAGGTATCCTGAATACGGCTGTGCCTTATCTGCTGTATACGCGGGCGGTCAGCCTGGGTGAGGCAAGCAAAGCGGCAATGATGGCCTCTGTCGAGCCGGTAGTGGCGACGCTGCTGGGAATGGCTGTTTTTCATGAGACACCAGGAGTGTGGGCCTGTCTGGGTATCCTGCTGGTTATCAGTGGGTTACTGGTGATGAACCGCCCGGGCGTGGGGCAAAAACGCGTATCGTCGGTGGCGGGTTGCATCAGGGCAGACCAGAGGAAGGAGTAATAATGCAAAGCAAGCATATGAAACTGTTGCGACTGTTTCTCGACAGCACCGAGGCATTGACTGCTCAGGTGCTGGCGATGAATATGGCCGTCAGCGATCGCAGCGTGAAAAACTACATTGCCGAGATCAACGTCAGCGAGCCAGGGCTTATTCAGTCTTCGCATCGTGGTTACGTGGTGGACAAAGCGCGCGCCATGTCAGTGCTCTCCAGCCAGGTTCATAAAATGCCGCAGACGCCGGAAGAGCGGGTCAATTACCTGTTAACTCAGTTACTCAATAGTCGCCAGCCAGCGAGCCAGCTTCCCGACCTGTATGGTCTCAGTGATATTCTGTGCGTCAGCTATGAAACCGTTAAGAAAGATTTATTGCTGGTGCGGAAAAAACTAAAGGATTTTAATCTTTACCTCACTGTCACGAACGATTGTCTGGATATCGAAGGGCTGGAACGCGATAAACGCCGCATGTTTTCCAGCCTGCTGTACGCGGAGTTTAGTGCGAATATACTCAGCCTCGCGGAAATAGGGCGGATCTTTCCGCAGTATGATATCGACCACCTTGTTTCCATTCTGGTGGAGTCCTGCAAAGCCTGGCACTATTTTATTAACGAATATGCGTTGTTGAGCCTGGTGCTGGATGTGGTTATCAGTATCGACAGGATCCGCAACGATCATACTTACCATAAAAATGGCGCTGCCCACGACGCTTCCGACGTTCGAAAATATGACGAACATGAAACGACGCTCGCCCGTAAAGTCATTCATGATATTGAGCGACATTTCGATGTGGTCTATAACGAGCTGGAAGCCGAAGCGTTAACCGTGGTGCTTCTGAGCAGCCTGATCCGGGTTGATATGGATGAAATCCATGCCGGTAATATTGAGGAACTGGCCGGTAAAAAATGCATGGAACTGGTCGGGATTTTGCGCAAAGAAATGCAGCGTTATGATTTTATCGATGGCGACAGCAAACAGTTCCTGATTCGCTTTACTATCCATATTAAGAACCTGTTGGTGCGTTTGCAGCACGGGCACGTTACCCGTAATCCGCTGACTGAACATATTAAAACGTCCTGCCCGCTGATTTTTGAATGTGCGGTGGCGATTTCCGAAAAAATTCGCCAGTCCACTGGCTTTACGGTGGATGAACATGAAATCGCCTATATCGCCCTGCATATCGGCAGCATTCTGGGTAACCAGATCGCCGAGCAGAATAAAGTGAGTTGTGTGCTTCTGGTGCCGCACTACCATAACCATACCAACCGGCTGATTTCGCAAATCGACAGCCTGTTTGGTCAGCAACTTATCATCAGGGCCATTGTTACCTCGTACGAGGAATTTACAAACCTGCCGACCCCGGATTTCCTTATTTCCACATTACGGATCCCACAAACCATGATGGAGTGGGTTTATATCAATCCGTTCCTGACCGATCGGGATATCTCTGCATTGCAATATAAAATGGAGCGGGTAAGGCAGAAAAAGAAACGCGCCAGGTTGCTGGAAAACCTGCAGTTGATCTCCAATGAAGATTTGTTCTTCTTTAATCCGCAACTGGCGGATGAAAACGAAGCCATCCCTTTTATGGCGGAAGCATTGCACCGTCACGGCTATGTGGACGCGGCTTTTGTCGGGGATGTTTTCGAGCGTGAACGCAGTTATTCCACCACTTTTGGCAATATCGCTGTCCCGCACTCGATGAAAATGAATGCGAAGAAAACCGGGTTGTGCGTGGTCATCAGTGAAAAAACATTCCCGTGGGGGAATAATATGGTCAATGTGGTGCTGCTGTTTTCCATTAATCAGGCCGAGCGGGCACTGTTTTACGATATTTTCGATAATCTGATCGTCTTATTGCTGGAGCCGCCCAACCTAAAAAAAGCCAGCGAATGCCGTACCTGGCAGGATTTTGTCTCTACCATTATCGAATGCTTTTAGATCTTCGGCGATCATTTAATGGGGGAAGGCACATCAACCCGGCCCCTCACTTCCCGCCGCCAGCAGCGGCACCACGACGTCGCTGATGGGCGTTGGAATCTGATGTAAGCGACCATAACGCTGTATTACGCCGTTGCGGATGTCCCACTCCATCGGACGGTTGGCCTGGCGGTCGCCGAGAATGGACGTGCTTAAATCCGCAGGGGCACGATGAAAACCGTCGATGATCTCCTGCAGAGTGTTATCGGGCAGCTCCGCGCCTTCCGCGCGTGCGACGGTCAGGCACTCACGCAGATAAGCCAGTGCCAGTTCAGTGATATCCTCGCGGGCAAACATCCCGGCACGGCGATTCGCCAGTACCATCAGACCGGCCACGGCGTTCTGCAGCAGTTTGCGCCAGGCGATGGAGATAAAATCGTCAGACAGTTCAACGGTGCAACGAGTGCCTGCGAGCGCATCAACGACCCGTTTTGCCTGCGGCACATTCGGCAGCGTCAGGCGTGGACTGGCGCGTAACCAGACCGAAGCATCCGGCTCGCGCTGCGCCGGGAACCACACCACTGAAGGCAGCACAGTTGCGCCATTGACGAAGGGTTCCAGCTGCGTTGTCTGCTCGACGCCATTTTGCAGTGCGCACACGACGGTGTTTTCATCGCACAATGCCGCCAGCCACCCGGCGCTGTCAGCGACCTGGGTCGTTTTCAGCGCGACAAACACCAGATTGAACGGATGGCGGATGGTCGCCGGGTCGCTCAGTACCGGGCCAGGAACGACAATTTCACCTTCATCATGACGCAAAATTAACTGCGAATGCGCGGTACGCCCGCAAAGGACGGGGGTGCGGTTAACTTCATGCAGTGCCGCGGCGATGGTCGTACCGATAGCCCCCGGACCAACAAGCGCTATCGTGGGATGGTCAGACATCATTTATTCTCCTGATTTGGTTAACCAATCATCAGTGTACCGGCGGCAATCATTGTGCACGTCAGCATTTTTCTCAGCGTTAACGTTTCGCCGAGAAACATATAGCCCAGCACGGCGGCAAACAGCACGCTGGTTTCACGCAATGCAGAGACAGCACCCATCGGCGCCGCTGTCATGGCATAAATGACAATGCCGTAAGCCAGTAGCGAAACAAGCCCGCCTCCTGCCGCACGGAATAAGTCGGGTCGCCAGCAGAGCAAACTTTTATAGTCGCGCAACGTGATATAAAGCGCTGGCATCATTATCCCCCATAATGCGCTCATCCATACGGTATAGGAAAGCGCGTTACCGGATACGCGCACACCCATCCCGTCCACTACGCTATAGGCGGCGATAAAAGCCCCCGTTGCCAGCGGATATTGCAGGCCGGACATCACCCGTTTGCCGCCTGTTGCAGCAAGCATCAGGATGCCGACGGAAATAAGTGTGATGCCGATAAACGTACTCAGTTCAATTCGTTCCCCGGCGAAAATTGCCGCCGCACAGGTCACCATCAGCGGCGAAGAACCGCGCGCAATCGGGTAAGTCTGCCCGAAATCTCCGCTCCGATAGCTGCGTATCAGACACAGGTTATAGCCGACATGCAGCAGCGCTGAGAGCAGTGCGTATTTCCAGCTGGCGCTGTCAGGGGCTGGCAAAAACAGCGCCGTCACCGCGCAGGTAAGGGCGATCGTCAGACACATGATGGTCATCGACCACAACCGATCAGTACCGCCACGTAACAAGGCGTTCCAGCTGGCATGCAGCAGCGCAGCAAATAAGGTAAGTAAAACAATATGTATGGGCATATCCTGATGCTAAACGGCACATGTCCGAATGAAAAGTGAAGTGTCGTCATTGTGGTATGAGGAAATGCTCATACTTCAACGGTAATGGATCTGTGCCTGTTGTGATTCCGCCAGTAGCCATTTGCGGAATTTAATGATGTGCGGTTGCGTTTCGATACCTTTCGGGCAGACGAAATAATAGGCGGCCGGTGACGGGAAAGGAACGTCAAAGAGGCGCACCAGACTGCCATCACCGATCTCTTTTTCAACGTGTCCGCTGCGCGCTAAGGCAATGCCCTGACCCAGCAGCGCGGCTTCAATCGTCATGTTGGTATCCGCGAAGCGAACGCTTTCATGCAGCACATCCGTATTCAGGCCGATAAGCTTAAACCAGACATCCCATTTCGGCACCAGATCAGCGCCATCCCGCGTCAGCAGTGGATAACGTAGCAGTTCGGCAGGCTCGCCGGGAGTCCCAAAACGCTGCAAGAGTGCCGGGCTGGCAACCGGAAATAACTGCTCGCGAAACATAAACTCTGTATGCAGCGCCGGATAATTACCGTGGCCGAAACGGATCGCCACATCGGAATCGGTACTGGCGAAATTAATGGCTTTATCCGTGCTTTCCAGTGTCACCAGAATTTCCGGATGTAAACGTGCTAAACCTGGCAGACGTGGTAGCAGCCATTTCAGAGCGAAAGAGTAGGTGGTATTAACCCGCAATCGTACCCGGCCTTTTTGCTCACGAAGATCGGCGAGCGTGGTTTCCAGCTTGCTAAAAAATTCGCGTACCAGGGGCGCGAGCGCAGCGCCTGCCGGTGTGAGTCTGAGGGTTTTACCACGTTCAAAAAGCGGCAATCCCCAGATTTCCTCCAGATTTTTCAGCTGATGACTGACCGCGCTTTGCGTAATACACAGCTCTGCCGCGGCGGAGGTAAACGTGGTATGGCGGGTGGCGACTTCAAATGTCCGCAACGTGGCGGTAGGCGGGAGGTCACGCATCATTCCGTTCCTGTTAATGAGTTAATGCTCATAACACGATAGGCCGGATCCCTGGCAAAAGAAACGGCGACAGCACGATAAACAGCGTCATTACACGTATGGGCGTCAGCGGCTGGAGCAGAACGTTAAAGATTTCTTTACTGCCATTCATTTTAGATTATAGTAATAATCTAAAATCATATTGAGGAAGCCTATGAAAGTCAGTCGAGCGAAGGCAGAGGAGAACCGTCGCGCCGTCGTTAAAGAAGCCGCAAAACTTTTCCGCGAGCACGGCATTGATGGTGTCGCTTTGAGTGGAATTATGGCTGCCGTGGGCCTGACTCAGGGCGGTTTCTACAAGCAATTCGGGTCAAAAGATGACCTCGCTGTTGAAGCCTGCGAGCAGGCGATGACAGCAAACATTGATACTCTGAATTCGCTCATTAATACCAGCAATGGCGATGTGATGGCGGCGATCATCGACCGATATCTCTCGCCCGAACACCGGGACAATCCCGCCAGTGGCTGCGCAATTGCTGCCCTGGTGGCGGATGTCGCCCGCCGGGAGGGGCCAATCCGCCGGAGTTTTGAGGACGGTATTCGGGGCTATCTGGAAGTGATTGAAAGCGCACTTTCCGATTGTAATGAAGACGCGCAAGAAGAGGTGGATGCGGTCGCTATCCTGTCAACGATGGTTGGTGCGCTTATGTTGTCACGCGCTGTCGAAGACGAACATTTGTCACAACGAATTCTGGAAGCCGCGGCTGACGCTTTACCAGGACGCAGCAAAACGGCTGCGCTCACTGAACAGTAGCCAGCGGTTTCCTGCTCTTACGCTCGAGTCCAGGTGGCTTGTGCAAGTTGTCAACTAACCTGATCAACGGGAGTGAATATGCGTTACAAACTGTTTGGCAAACACTCAGGCCTTCGGGTATCAGAACTCGTTCTGGGCGCGGGTACCTTTGGGACTCGCTGGGGACATGGCGCCGGGCCTGATGAAGTTCGCCGAATCGTCGACACCTACGCCGACGCGGGCGGGAATTTCATCGACACAGCCAATGGTTATCAGTTCGGTGAATCAGAAGAAATCCTCGGCGACTTACTGGTCGGGCGACGGAATCAATTTGTGCTGGCAACGAAGTACACGGCGCAGACAGATCCTTCGGATGGCATCCTCGCCAGTGGTAACAGCCGCCTGTCGATGATCCGTTCGGTCGAAGCGAGCCTGAAACGCCTCAAGACCGATCGCATTGATCTGCTTTGGGCGCACTTCCCGGACCAGGTGACACCGTCCGAGGAGATTGTCCGCGGGTTCGATGACCTTGCCCGCGCTGGCAAGATCCTCTACGCCGGGTTGTCCGATTTCCCCGCGTGGCGTCTGGCACGTACGGCCACCATTGCTGAGTTGCGGGGTACTGTGCCCATTGCCGCGCTGCAACTGGAATATAGTCTGGTTGAACGCGCGGTTGAACACGAGATGCTGCCCGCCGCACACGGACTCGGCCTCGGCATCGTCGCGTGGTCACCGCTTGGCGGCGGTATGCTCACCGGTAAATATCGCAAAGGTGAAAGTGGTCGTCGGGAAGGCTTTGGTGGCCGGGTCTTCCAGCCTGAAGATTCGCCGCAGCGGACCGCAATCCTTGATGCTGTCGAAGCCATTGCCAGCGAGGCCGGAGTGACCGCAGGCGAGGTCGCCATCGCCTGGGTCGCCGCTAAGGGAGTTCTGCCGATCATCGGTCCTCGTACTCATGAGCAGCTCGAGCAAAACCTTGCCTCGGTGAAACTCACACTTAGCCCGGAGCAAATTGAAAGGCTCGACCAGGCCAGCGCGATCCCGGCTATCTTCCCGCATCGGATGTATTCCGAACCGTCCACCGTCCAGATGTATACAGGCGGCAAAGCCGATCTGTTTGATTTGCCTGCTGACCCGGTAGCGTAAATCCATCCTGCTGGCGTGATGGGGAGCGCGCGCCAGCAGGAATGGGCTTGTGGAAGGTAAGTCTTGCCGGGGCTTGCAGTATATGCCCGGACCAACGAGAACCCTAATAGTGATCCTTGGGGGGATTTAGTCCGCTATGAGCGAGGAGCGGTCTTTTTACGATTAGTCATCTTGGTTCGGATTTCATAATGCTACTGAAATACAGCTGGATTAAGCATGGTCTTCAGTAGACGCACTTCTATTCGTTCAACAAATGGTTGCAATTGTTGAAGGAAAAGACATTATATCCTTTTAAGTTAAAAGGATTTTTATGATTGATACTACATGCACATCAATCGGGCTGATCCTGTTTCCGGCTCTTACTCAACTTGATCTTACCGGCCCTTATGAAGTCTTCGTAAGAGCTCCAAACACAAAGGTTCACCTAATCTGGAAAAACCTGGACCTCGTGGTTTCTGATCGTGGTATGGCTATACAGCCAACAACCACATTCAACGCATGTCCCGAATTGGATGTAATTTGTGTCCCTGGTGGTCCAGGGCAGATAAACCTGATGGAGGACGAAGAAGTCCTTTCGTTTATCCGGACTCAAAGTAAACAAGCAAAGCTCGTGACTTCGGTATGCACTGGGTCGCTTGTTTTGGGCGCAGCGGGGCTTCTGAAGGGATATAAAGCAACTACGCACTGGGCTTCTCTGGATCAGCTGGCTTTGTTGGGTGCAGAGCCAGTAAGTGAGCGTGTAGTTCGTGACCGCAACCGTATAACTGGCGCAGGTGTAACTTCAGGTATAGATTTTGCTCTCAACGTCGTGTCAGAAATCTACGGAAGTGATATTGCTCAGAATATTCAGCTGCATCTGGAATACGACCCCGCACCTCCCTTTACCTGTGGCTCACCCCGCACAGCATCAGAAGAACAGCTAAAAAAAGCACAGAAACAGGTTGCGCCATTTATTGAAAAGAGGCGGCAGGCTACTTTAAAAGCAGCAGCCAGACTTCAGAAATAAGTACATTGCTGAACTTCTCTGTTCAATTATCAATGTCCGCTTTTGGCACGAAGCGGCCAGTCAAATCAATTAGCCTCTAATCCCTTAACCATATCAACTCTCCCTCCAGCACACCCATTGACACCCATTTTAAAAATATGGTTGTATAATACAACCATATTCCACAAGGTAAAAGTCAATGACAGCCGAATCGCCACTGGTTGAAGAAATACGCATATCATCGCGCCTGATGGTTCGGGAACTCGGCTTTATGCGCCACACGCTGGCGGCAACGGCGTATTCTCCTTCTGTCGTACATACATTGCTTGAAGTGGAAGCCCGTGGCGCAATGACCGCGGCTCAGCTGGTACAGCTTCTGGGGCTTGAGAAGTCCAGTGTCAGCCGCATGCTGGCAAAACTGGTTAAAGATGGTGAACTGCAGGTCACCCCGTCTGCAGAAGATGCAAGGATTAAGCAGCTCAGCCTGACGGCGCAGGGCCGGGAAACGGTGTGGAAAATTAACCAGTACGGTAATGAACGCGTCATTGCCGCACTGGAAAAAATGGACTCCTGTCAGCAGCACGTCGTCTCACAAGGTCTTCGTTGCTATGCCAGCGCCCTGAAAGCCTGCCGTGATAACGCCTCCCTGAATGCGCAAAGCAGCATCAAAATTGTCACCGGATATCAGCCGGGAATGATTGGCCGCATCACGGAAATGCATGGCCGTTATTACGCAAGAGAGCATGATTTTGGCCTTTTTTTCGAAAGCAAGGTCGCGGCGGGTCTGGCTGATTTTTCCGGCCGTCTGGATAAGGCGTGCAATCACATCTGGTTAGCGGTACAGGGTGGTCGCATCGTGGGTTCTGTCGCCATTGATGGTGAGGATCTGGGAAACAATGAGGCGCACTTGCGCTGGTTCATCCTTGACGACGGTTGCCGTGGTAGCGGAGTGGGCAGAAAGCTGATGGCTGAAGCGATGAATTTTTGCGATGAAAGGCAATTCTCTGCGGTTCAGCTCTGGACGTTCAATAAACTGACGGCAGCGAGGCGCCTGTACGAATCATTCGGTTTCACACTGACGAAAGAATGGCAGGGCGACCAGTGGGGAAACACCATGACGGAACAACAATTCACCCGTAGCGTTCGGTGGGTTAGCTGAGCGCTAACCCGCTTTTACGTTTAGTTCACCTGCACCCGCACCGGTGCCGTCACTTCAAACAGCCACGGGCGCGCATCGCTGTCCACCAGTGGCGATAGCGATTCACGGACGAGCTGGTGGTAGTTGTCGATCCACTCAACATCCTGATCATTCAGCAGATTCCAGTCCACCTGGCTTAAATCAATCGGTACCAGCGTCAGAGAGGCAAAACGGCAGAAACCGGGCTGCGCATCCACAATTTCCACCTGGTTTTCAATACGAATGCCGTACTGATCCGCCAGATAGTAACCGGGCTCGATGGTCATGATGTTACCCGCCGTCAGCGGCCACGGGTTGACCTTTTTGGCGATGCGCTGCGGCCCTTCATGGATCATCAGTTGATGCCCCACGCCGTGGCCGGTGCCGTGATCAAAATCGAGCCCCAGTTCCCATAGCGGGCGGCGAGCAAAGGCGTCAAGCTGGTGCCCGTGCGAGCCCTGCGGGAATTGCAGGGTGATCAGCGACAGAAACCCTTTCAGCACGGCGGTATAGTGCAGGCGCTGTTGCGGCCCCTGTTGACCAAACGCCAGCGTGCGCGTGGCATCGGTGGTGCCGTTGCTGTACTGACCGCCGGAGTCGTTGAGGTAAAAGTTTTCACTGGTGATTGCGGTATTGGTCGCTTCGCTGGAGTGGTAATGGCACATCGCCGCGTTGCTGGCCGAGGCAGAGATGGTGCCAAAACTCTGTTCGATAAAACCATCCTGTTGCTGACGAAACACCAGTTGCTGCGCCTGCGCTTCCAGTTCGGTGAGCGGGTTGCCTGCCGCTTCTCGCGCCGGAACTTCATGCGCCAGCCAGGCGAGGAAATTCACCCACGCCGCGCCATCTTTGCGGTGGCTGTCGCGGTAACCTTCCAGCTCGACGGGGTTTTTCTTCGCCTTGATAAAGGTGATGGGATCGGGCTGCCAGACCACTTCGCCGCCGTGTTTTTCTACCGCAAAGCGCGCGGCAACGGGCGAATAATCACTGTCGAGCATCACGCGCTTGCCAATGGCCACCTGCTGACAGCGTGGAATGAACGCTTCCATCGGCGAAAGATTGACGGATTCGAGCAACGCTGAGGGCAACTGCGCGGTTTTTTCACTGTCGACAAACCACTCCAGTTCGCCGGTATGGCTCAGCAGCGCAAATGACAGCACGACCGGGCTCATGGCGATGTCGGCACCGCGCACATTAAGCAGCCACGCAATATTATCCGGCTGGGAAATTGCCAGGTAATCAACGCCTTTTTCCGCCAGCAAGGCGGCGATGCGTTCGCGCTTGTCGGCGCTGCTTTCTCCACTCACCTCGACTGGCATTTCGCGGATCATGCCACGCGGCGCAGCAGGGCGGTCAGTCCAGATGGTGTTAAACGGATCGTCCGTCAACGCTTCCATCTTGCAATGGGTGGCCCGCAGACTCTCGTACTGACTGTTCACCATCAACAGCGGTTCGAAGGCGATGCGGCTGCCGACGGGCAGCTCGGTATCCATCACCTCCGCCAGCGGATCATCATGCAGATGGCGGATTTCCCACTCGTTTAAATCCACTTCCTGACGCACCTGCACCTGATAGCGCCCGTCGACGAAAATAATCGCCCGGTCGCGCAGTACCAGCGCATGACCCGCCGAGCCGGTAAACCCGGTCAGCCACGCCAGTTTGTTATCGTGGGGCGCGGCGTACTCGCTCTGGAACGGGTCGGCGCGGGGGACAAACATCCCGTCCAGATTCTGTGCCTGCAGCATGTTACGTAGGGCGTTGAGAGGCGATGTGGTTGTCATGATTTCACCTGATAATTAACGGAACGGAGGTTCGTTGAAGGTACGCAGCTTGCGGGAATGCAGGCGTTCGCCCTCAGCACGCAGCAGATCAATCGCGCGGATGCCAATCTGCAAATGCTCAGAAATCGCCCCTTCATAGAACCGGTTTGCCTGCCCCGGCAGTTTGATTTCGCCATGCAGCGGTTTGTCGGACACGCACAGCAGCGTGCCATACGGCACACGGAAGCGGTAACCCTGCGCGGCGATGGTGGCGCTTTCCATATCGATAGCGATCGCCCGGCTGAGGTTAAAACGCAGCGCCGACGCGGAATAGCGCAGCTCCCAGTTGCGGTCATCGGTAGTGACGACCGTACCGGTGCGCAGGCGTTGTTTCACCTCTTCGCCCGGCATGCCGCTGACCTGCTTGGTCGCGTCATACAGCGCGCGCTGCACTTCCGCGATGCTCGGAATCGGGATATCCGGCGGCAGCACGGCATCCAGCACATGATCGTCGCGCAGATAAGCGTGCGCAAGCACATAGTCGCCAATGTCCTGGCTTTCACGCAGGCCGCCGCAGTGACCAATCATCAGCCAGACGTCCGGGCGCAGCACCGCCAGATGGTCGCAGATATTTTTCGCGTTAGCCGGGCCGACGCCGATGTTAATCAGCGTAATCCCCTGGCCGTCTTCGGTGATCAGGTGCCAGGCGGGCATCTGATGTTTTTTCCAGGCCAGATCAGAAACTGCCTGCTCCGGGGCGTCGGTCTCGGCGGTGATCCAGATCCCGCCAGCGCAGGAGAGGGCGATGTACGGGCTTTCCGGGTCGAGGATCTGGCTGCAACCCCAGCGGACAAACTCATCGACATAGCGTGTGTAGTTGGTAAACAACACAAACGGCTGGAAATGTTCGACCGGCGTGCCGGTATAGTGGCGCAGACGTGCCAGCGAGAAATCGACGCGGCGGGCATCAAAATGCGACAGCGGATAAAACTCGCCAGGGTGGAACAGGCCATCTGCGGTTTCATCGCCAATCTGCGACAGCTCAGTGGTCGGGAAATGGCGGGTCAGCCCGGCGCTCATCGAGCGATCCAGCGTCAGTCTGGAGCCATCAATAACGTAAGGATAGGGGATTTCATGCTGCGAGCGGGCAACCGAAATGTGCGCGCCGTAGTTCTCATGCAGCAATGTCAGTTGTTCCAGCAGGTACTGGCGGAACAACTGAGGATGGGTGATGGTCGTGGTGTAGCAACCTGCGTGTGTAAAGCGGGCGTAGGCGCGGGTTTTCGGCGCATCTGGTGCGACCCCGTTCCATGACACGGACAGCTCGGGGTACACAAACAGCCCTCTGGCGCGGGCCTCGGTATCCGGCAGCGTGTTGTCATGAATGTAATCACCAATCGCGCTGCGCAGTGCGCCGACTGACTCTTCATACAGTGCTTCAAGCTGCGTCAGCGCCTGCTCCGGCGTCAGCCCATTACCTGTAGTGTTCATCATTTACTCCTTGTCTCAGCGATTCTGGATTACCGGATAGTATGTCACAGGATTGTGAAACAAAAGGTGGCAAAAGGATGAATCACCAGAGTGGCGAAGAATTAAACGATGGAGCCGGACACCTGCAGCGAGCGGGGCCGGCTCTTTTTGCAGGACTCACGTCCTGATAAACGCCAGCAAGTCCGGGTTGATGGTGTCAGGGTGCGTGGCGAACATCCCGTGCGACAGGCCCGGATAGGTTTTCAGCGTGCCCTGTTTCAGCAGTTTGATCGCCTTATGAGCGGAGTCATCAATCGGGACGACCTGATCGTCTTCGCCGTGCATCACCAGAACCGGCACCGTGATGGCTTTTAAATCGTCGGTAAAGTCGGTTTCAGAAAACGCCGCGATACAGTCATATTGCGCTTTGATGCCGCCTGCCATGCCCTGACGCCACCAGTTGTCGATCAGGCCCTGAATGACGTTCGCACCAGGACGGTTGAAACCATAGAAGGGGCCTGATGGCACGTCGATAAAGAACTGCGCGCGGTTATTCGCCAGCGCACTACGGAAACCGTCGAAAACGGACATCGGCAGCCCTTCCGGGTTCGCCGGGGTTTTGAGCATGACTGGCGGCACAGCGCCCATCAGTACCGCCTTCGCCACACGGCCTGCTTCGGCACGAGCGACATAGCGCGCCACTTCACCGCCGCCGGTGGAATGACCGATATGCACAGCGTTTTTCAGATCCAGCACGCGAACAAGCTCGGCGACGTCTGCGGCATAGGTGTTCATCTCGTTGCCTGTATCGGTCTGATCGGAACGGCCGTGACCGCGGCGGTCATGGGCGATGACGCGATAACCGTGAGATAAAAAGTACAACATCTGGTTGTCCCAGTCGTCAGCGCTTAACGGCCAGCCGTGGTGAAAGACGATCGGCTGCGCGTTTTTCGGACCCCAGTCTTTGTAGAAAATCCGGGTGCCGTCTTTGGTGGTGATGATGCCGTTGCTCATAGGAATATCTCCTGTCTGTGATGAGAGTCATGTGATGCCCTGGGCCAGAGATTGGGGTTCAGGCCATCGCAGTTGTTGTCTGACGGAGCTATTGTTCAGGAATGCCGGAGCGGATAGAATTGTCAAAAATGACATTATCAGGGTTAAAACTGACAAATGATAAATTCTGCTGAACGAACGGTGGTGGCGGAGATTGGCCTGCTGATTTACCCCGACTGCCAGCTTGCGGCAGTGTATGGGCTGACTGATATGTTCAGGATCGCCGCCGACTGGGCGGAGAGTATCTCTGGTGAGGTCTCTCTGCGGGCTATTCGGGTATCACACTGGCAGGTAAAGCCCGACGATGAGACGGTGGAGTGTGTCTGGGACAGCCACCCGGATGCACCCCATCGCCTGAGTCATTTGATTGCGCCGCCGGGGCTGGTGATACCGTCAAAAATGGTGTCGATGGCGGTGCCTGCTCGTTGGATGAACACGCTTTATCACGAGGGCGTTACATTGTGTTCGGTCTGCGCGGGGGCGTTCGTGCTGGCGGAAACCGGGCTTATCGATCATCGCCGCGCAACAACACACTGGGCCTTTGCGCAGGCGCTCGCGGAGCGTTTCCCGGCGGTGGATGTGGCGGCGGAAAATATGGTGATCGACGATGGCGATATTATTACGGCGGGGGGTATCCTGGCCTGGACTGATCTCGGCCTGACGCTTATCGAAAAACTGCTGGGAACCGGCACAATGCTGGCCACCGCCCGCTTTTTACTTATCGATCCGCCCCGGCGGGAACAAAGCACCTATGCGGCGTTTATCCCGGATTTCGACCATGGCGATGGTGAGATCCTGCGCGTCCAGCACCGGCTTCATGCAAGCTTTGCAGACCCGCAATCTATTGAAGAGATGGCTGCCCTGGCGGGTATGACGCCACGGACCTTTCTGCGCCGCTTCCAGAAAGCAACGGGGATCCGGCCAACGGAATATGTGCAGCAGGTCAGGATTATGAAAGCGAGGGATGCACTGGAATTGACGGGACGTTCTGTCGATCACATTGCCTGGGAAGTGGGGTATACCGACCCGTCCGCCTTCCGCAAGATTTTTCGCAAAATAACGGGCGTTACGCCGGGCCAGTATCGCCAGCGTTTTGGCATCACATAATGCAAAAAGCCTGCTCGAAAGCAGGCTTTTTTAAATCTGGCTCCTCTGACTGGACTCGAACCAGTGACATACGGATTAACAGTCCGCCGTTCTACCGACTGAACTACAGAGGAATCGTGTGAACGGGGCGCATAGTAACGGCGCTGTTTGCCTTTGTCAAAGCCAGGTTGCCCTGGCAGATGCTGACTGCTGACAATTTCAACAACATCAGACGCATTGCTGGTTTATTGACCAGGATTGCACTGTGACGGTGCAAAATTACCTCTGATGGGGCATAGCGGCTTCTGCTGGTTGTTGCGCAAAAACAGCGAAATACATCAGAAACGCTTATTCATCGGTGCTGGCGGGGCGTTAGTAAAAGCTGGCAAGCATATTGCAATATTTCCGGCTAGTTATAAGACCGCCCATCAGGGCATGGCATTCCGGACAGGGGGCAATATGAATTTAAGACGACTGAAGTACTTCGTGAAAATCGTTGACATCGGTAGCCTGACGCAGGCCGCAGAAGTGCTGCACATCGCGCAACCGGCGCTCAGTCAGCAGGTGGCTACTCTGGAAGGGGAGCTGGATCAGCAGTTGTTGATCCGTACCAAGCGGGGCGTAACGCCAACCGAAGCCGGGAAAATTCTCTACACCCATGCGCGGACGATTTTGCGTCAGTGCGAGCAGGCGCATATGGCGGTCAGCCATGTCGGTCAGACGCTGAACGGGCAGGTTTCCATCGGCCTTGCGCCGGGCACGGCGGCATCATCCGTCACCATGCCGTTATTGCAGACGGTGCGCAATGAGCTGCCGAACGTGCTGGTGTATTTGCACGAAAACAGCGGCGCCATTCTGAATGATAAACTGCTGAGCGGCCAACTGGATATGGCGGTGCTGTACGATCGCGCGCCAGTCGCCGGGATCAACAGCCAGCCGCTGCTGAAAGAAGAACTCTACGTGGTTGGTACGCGTGATTGCCCGGGCCAGGGGGTTGATCTGGCGCTGGTGGCTGAAATGAATCTCTTCCTGCCGCGCGACTACAGTGCGGTGCGGGCGCGTGTGGATGAAGCGTTCTCGCTGCGCCGTCTGACGGCGAAAGTCGTCGGGGAAATTGACTCTCTCTCCACGTTGACTGCCGCTATCGCCAGCGGGATGGGTGTGACCGTCCTGCCTGAATCAGCCGCCAGCTCGCTGTGCAGCGCCGCTAATGGCTGGATGGCGCGCATTTCTGCGCCGTCGATGAGCCTGCCGCTGTCGCTGAACGTGTCGGCACGCGGTTCTCTGTCGCCACAGGCGCAGGCGGTGAAAGAGATTTTGATGTCGCTGGTGAGTCGCCCGACACTGGAAAACCGCGAATTGCAGCTGGTCAGCTAAGCGTTATTCCTGACTGGAATAAGATGCTGGTTTTTATTATTTGTTCGCCGGAAGCGCAGACTCTAACAATAGCAGTATGTCTGATGGTCCCGGAGGGAAGGGTGAATTTCCAGCAACTTAAGATTATCCGCGAGGCAGCGCGGCAGGATTACAACCTGACAGAAGTCGCCAACATGCTTTACACGTCGCAATCCGGCGTGAGCCGCCACATCCGCGAGCTGGAAGAAGAACTGGGGATTGAGATTTTCATCCGCCGCGGCAAGCGACTGTTGGGAATGACGGAGCCTGGCAAAGCATTACTGGTCATTGCTGAGCGTATTCTGAATGAGGCGAGCAACGTCCGTCGCCTCGCCGATCTGTTCACCAATGATGCGACGGGCGTGCTGACCATTGCGACCACGCACACCCAGGCGCGTTACAGCCTGCCGCCAGTGATCAAGGCCTTCCGCGAACTCTACAGCGATGTGCGTCTGGAACTGATTCAGGGCACGCCGCAGGAAATCGATGCGCTGCTGCATAACGGTGGCGCGGATATCGGCATCGCCAGCGAGCGGTTAAGTAATGATCCGACCCTCGCGGCGTTTCCGTGGTTTCGCTGGTATCACAGCCTGCTGGTGCCGAAAAATCATCCACTGACTCAGGTCTCGCCGCTGACACTCGACGACATTGCCCGCTGGCCGTTGATCACCTACCGACAGGGCATCACCGGTCGCTCGCGCATTGATGAAGCCTTTAACCGCCGGGGACTGGTGCCGGATGTGGTACTCAGCGCGCAGGACTCCGACGTCATCAAGACGTACGTTGAATTAGGGCTGGGCATTGGACTGGTGGCGGAACAGTCGGCCGAACATCAGGAATCTGACACACTGACCAGGCTCGACACTCGTCATCTTTTTGACGCAAACACCGTCTGGCTGGGGCTGAAACGAGGTCAGTTACAACGTAACTATGTCTGGCGGTTTATCGAATTGTGTAATGCCGGGCTGTCGCTTGAAGAGATTAAGCAGCAGGCGATGGAGCCAGAAGAAGTGGCTATCGATTACCAAATCTAGAAAAGCAAAAAGCCTGCTCGAAAGCAGGCTTTTCTGAAATCTGGCTCCTCTGACTGGACTCGAACCAGTGACATACGGATTAACAGTCCGCCGTTCTACCGACTGAACTACAGAGGAATCGTGTGAACGGGGCGAATACTAATGGCTCGCCTTTTTTGTGTCAACACTAAATTTAACCTGCTGATTCAATTGAATGAATTTAGCGCAGGCTGTTGTTTTAGTGAACTACCGGCGACTTATCGTCGATACTGATGCCATTCTCGCGTAAACGCACCAGCGGGTCCTGTTGATAAAACTGGCAGAAACGCTGCCAGAGCGCCGGGAAGCGGGGCGCAAAGAACTCGGGGGCACTGAAAAAGTATTCTGACAATACGGCAAAACACTCTGCCGGGTCGCTTGCCGCATAGGCATCAATACTGGCGGCACTTTCCCCCACCATGTCGATTTCATCCTGAATGTTGTTCATTGCGGCATGCAGATCATGTTCCCACCCGGCCACTTCGCGCAGCGGGATCAGCGGTACACCGTTGGCGCGATCGCCATTGCGGGTGTCGAGTTTATGTGCCACTTCATGCACAATCAGATTGAAACCGGAAGCGTCGAAGGAATCCTGAATATCGAGCCAGTTCAGCACAATCGGACCCTGCTGCCAGCTTTGCCCTGACTGCACGACCCGCTGATTATGCACCAGCCCGATGTCGTCTTCCCACTCATCGTCCACCACGAACGGCGCAGGGTAGATGAGGATTTCATGAAAACCATCCAGCCATTCGAGGCCCAGCGCCAGTACCGGCAAGCAGAACAGCAGCGCAATGCGGGCATGTTGCTCCGCGGTGAGTTCCAGTCCCTGCAGAACAACCAGCCGCTTTTGCTGTAAAAAACGGTCGGCAAGATGAACCAGCTTCGCCTGCTCATCATCCGAGAGGTTCGCTAAAACAGGAATCGCCAGCGCCTGCTCCCAGTTGATCTGGGGATTGGGGCTCGTGTCATGTGCTTTCCAGGGCCACTTAATCATCGTTTTGCTCGCAAACTCGTCACTTGAACAGAATTGGAGGTACCGGGTCTGTTAAAATGCCAAAGATCCTGGCATGATGGCAACCATAAAACGGAGAGATGCCGGAGCGGCTGAACGGACCGGTCTCGAAAACCGGAGTAGGGGCAACTCTACCGGGGGTTCAAATCCCCCTCTCTCCGCCATTATTCAAACACTTACCCCACCTCGTTTCAGTGATAAAAATCCCATTGAGAAAACCTGAGAAATCCGGTGAGGGAATTGTTATCAATTTTTACCCTGTCTGCGCGTGGTAAAGTCACATTTTTGGCCGTGGGTTGGCCGATTTTCGTCTGCCGGGCATAGATAAGAACCGTCTCCTCTCTTGCGCCCACTCAATGGCTGCTTATCCCCTGAGCGTTCCGTTGCCGCTATCTTAATGATGTTCAACCCGATAATTTTCTCACAACTGTAATGATTCAATCTGCAATATTTAAATTGCGGCTATCTGAAAACTATGCAGGAATTCCAGATGTTCATATCGCGAAATTTATATTCGTGCTTTTGGTTTTATGTTTTATCAGTTTATTAATTTACTGTTTAAGAATTATCAAGAGCATCTTAAATAATTGCCTTCATGAAAAAATTCATAAAAAACAACGTGATGACGAATTTCTATTGCGCTAATTGAAACGCTATTTTGTTATGGGTTTAAAACTATTTCATTTGAAATCACATCTCTGGGATAAGAAAATATACTACATAAATTACTTTGGTTAGACCCATCTGAAATAGTCTGATTAAAAGTTTTATTTTATTTTATCTCCATGGGAAGAACAAGGTCGTATAATATGAGTTCGTCTTTCAAACCTACTAAAATTGCGTTGTTTATCAGCGCAATTCTGTCCTCAGCAACAGTTGCCGCGGCATCGGCACCTGCCAGTATTATTATAGATAAGTCAACCGCATCGGATGCGCGCACCGTCACCCTGCCGACCGGCAGCAATGTGTCATATATCAACATCGATGCCGATGATGCGCGGGTGACGATGGGGGATAACACGACCATCACCAGCGCCGGGGACTATCCGGATGATTCCCTCTACTATAATCCGGGTTATTTCATTACGGTTAAGGACGGTACAGTCGATCTTGGCAAGAATTTCACGCTCAATTACATGTTCGATTATTTAACGAATGGTAATTACAGGGCTGATGCTATTCGTTTGTTGGGTACAGGGGTGCTGAAGGCTGAAAACCTGACCATTAACGAACATGAAACCAGGGTTGGCGATACCAATACCGTTAGCGCTATTTATCTTAGTGGTAGTACGCGTGCTGATCTAAAAGGGACGACTACCATCACGACAGGAAATATTGAGACCCGGCAGGACGCTATTCTCAATGCAGAAAATGTCAATATTACTTATATTGACGAGGATCCACTCTCCAGACGTGGACATCATGCTGCACTGGATTTAGAAGGTAAAGAGGCCAACTTTACAGGTAACGTGAATATCAAGATGTTTGAGGGCTCTCCAGGCGGTCTCGAAGGGATTGGTATCATGGACGATGATGTCACCTTCGCCGGGAAGACAACCATTGATCTCGATATTATCAGTGGCAGTGCGAGGGGGGTTGAAATCTGGGATACGGTCTATCATGGACGTGGCGATGACTGGACCCCGGAATACCTGACCAACAACGTCTCGTTTAACGAACTTTCGATCAAGGCGATCAGTCGTGGCGAAGCCGGGCCCAGCGCCGGTGGAAGTGTGACTGGTTTCGAAAGCATCAGTCAGATGGGAACAACAAGCGTCGCCATCAATAAAATTACGGTGGATGTATCAGGGAATAACTCCGTTGATGGCATCCGGCTGCGCGATACTGAGACGGAGGGGGCCACGAAGTACCGTATTAATGATGCCAGTGTGAAAGTTTCTGGCGGAAATGCAGCGACGTTAACCGGGTATTACAGTGGCGGTGCTGATGACGCAACAACCGATACGGTAATTAAAAACATTAACATCCAGTCCCAGGGCGGGAATAATGTTTATTTAGTGGAACAACAGGGTTCTACCGATCGCTTTACCGGGAACGTCACCTTAGGCAGCCAGGCATCTTATGATTCCGCCGCTGGCACGGTTTACTCCATCTATGGCTACAGCACCGGTACTACCGGCTCAACAAATATTGTTGATAACAATAAGTTAGTTGCCTGGGGGAAAATGTATGCACGAGGTGTGCACAGCATTAATATTGCGACTGGCGATAACTCATACATTTATGGCGATACCGCGACTGAAGGTACCGGCAACATCAATCTTGCGCTGAATGGCAGCAACAGTCAGTGGGATATGGTGGGTGATTCCAACATCACTAACCTGACGCTGAACAATTCCACACTGACCTTTATGCCGCCAGTGACTGAGACGCGTAAACTGACGCGTGATGCAGCCACCTTTAAAACCCTGACGGTGGACGGTGATTACCGCGGTAATAACGGTAACATCGTAATGAACGCTCAACTGGGTGATGACAGTTCTCCGACCGATCGTCTGCTGATCAGCGGCAACACCTCTGGTACCACCAATGTGAAAGTGCTGAATGCAGGCGGCGCGGGTGGTGTCACCATTGATGGTATCGAGCTGATTAGCGTAGGTGGGGATTCTGACGGCGAGTTCAAACAGAGCGGTCGTATCGTGGCTGGTGCCTATGACTATACCCTGCAACGCGGCGAAGGCCAGAATGACAAGAACTGGTACCTGAGCAGCGCACTGTCTCCGGAAGATCCGGTTGACCCAATTGATCCGGTTGACCCGGTTGATCCCGTTGACCCGGTTGATCCGCAAGACCCGACCGATCCTGTCGTACCACAAAACCCGGTAACGCCGCAGAAACCGGCTCAGCCGAGAGAACAGGCCGTACGTCCGGAAGCCGGTCTGTATGCAATGAACCTGCAGGCGGCCAACAACCTGTTTACCACCCGTCTGCATGACCGTCTCGGTGAGACGCACTACGTTGACGCGCTGACCGGTGAAACTGCGGTGACCAGCATGTGGCTGCGCAACGTCGGCGGGCACACCCGTCAGAAAGACAGCAGTGGTCTGGTGAACATGCAGAGCAACCGCTATGTGATGCAACTGGGTGGCGATATCGCGCAGTGGAGTTCTGACGAGGCTGACCGTTATCACCTCGGTGTGATGGCCGGTTATGCCAACCAGAAGAGCCGAGCGGTCAACCATCGTAACAGCAACCACGCCACCGGCAGCATCGACGGTTACAGCGTCGGCGTCTACGGCACGTGGCTGCAGGATAACGACACGCTGGAAGGCGCATATGTTGACAGCTGGGCGCAGTACAACTGGTTCGATAACACCGTGTCCGGTGATGACGTTGCGGCGGAGTCGTACAAATCCAAAGGCTTCACGGCGTCTGTGGAATCCGGCTATACCTGGAAACTGGCAGACATCAGCGAACGTAACGCGCTGTACATCCAGCCGAAAGCGCAGGTCACCTGGATGGGCGTGAAAGCGGATTCGCATAAAGAAACCAACGGCACCCGTGTCGAAGGCAATGGTGACGGCAACATTCAGACCCGCGTTGGCGTGCGTCTGTACGGCCACGGCCACAACAAACTGGACGATGGTAAAGGCCGCACCTTCCAGCCGTTCGTGGAAGCCAACTGGATCCACAACAGCAAGGACTTTGGTGTGTCGCTGAACGGTCAGCAGGTAGAGCTGGCAGGCGCCCGCAATATTGGTGAACTGAAAGCCGGTGTTGAAGGTCAACTGACGAAGAACGTCGCCCTGTGGGGTAACGTTGGTCAGCAGGTTGGCGACAAAGGCTACAGCGATACCGCTGC
>NZ_LIFX01000012.1:0-281917 GCF_001297775.1 Trabulsiella odontotermitis
CGCCGAAGATGTTTTGGCGTGAGAGACAGATTTTCAGCTTTGATTCAGAGTCCGAAGGATTTTGCGCTGAGACAAGGCGGCAAACGAAGGAAAGGAAGGAGCATACAGAGGTATGTGACTGACTTTACGAGTGCAGCTAACGCGGTATCAGTGTAAAAGACACAGGACGAGCACAAAGAATTTGCCTGGCGGCTCTAGCGCGGTGGTCCCACCTGACCCCATGCCGAACTCAGAAGTGAAACGCCGTAGCGCCGATGGTAGTGTGGGGCTTCCCCATGTGAGAGTAGGACACTGCCAGGCATCAATTTAGCAGTAACCCGGATAAAACCGGGGGTTGTAGACAGTTTCGGTGGAGCGGTAGTTCAGTCGGTTAGAATACCTGCCTGTCACGCAGGGGGTCGCGGGTTCGAGTCCCGTCCGTTCCGCCACTTATTGAGAGCCCTGAGTGAAAACTCAGGGCTTTTTCATATCCTAATATATTGATTATTGCTGTTTTAGCAAAAATCCTCTGCGTTTTACGATCTGTTTTCCTGTCAGTGCTTCGTCCATAATCCTCGCATTAAACACAAACTGTGAAAAAGAGGAATTCTTATGTCTATCCCTGCATTTGGTCTTGGTACTTTCCGTCTGAACGACGATGTGGTTATCGCTTCTGTAAAAAACGCGCTGGAACTCGGCTACCGTGCCGTTGATACTGCGCAGATCTATGGCAACGAAGCGGCTGTTGGTCAGGCGATTGCAGAAAGCGGTGTTAAGCGTAGCGATCTGTTTATCACCACTAAGATCTGGATCGAGAATCTGAGCAAAGACAAACTGATCCCAAGTCTGAAAGAGAGCCTGCAGAAACTGCGTACCGATTATGTCGATCTGACGCTGATTCACTGGCCGTCCCCGAACGATGAAGTTTCTGTCGAAGAATTCATGCAGGCACTGCTGGAAGCGAAAAAACAGGGCCTGACTCGCGAAATCGGTATCTCTAACTTCACCATCCCGCTGATGGAAAAAGCCATCGCGGCGGTAGGTGCAGAGAACATCGCGACGAACCAGATTGAGCTGTCTCCGTACCTGCAGAACGGTAAAGTGGTTGACTGGGCGAAGGCTCACGGCATCCACATCACCTCTTACATGACGCTGGCTTACGGTAAGGCGCTGAAAGATGAAGTGATTGCACGTGTTGCTGCAAAACACAACGCCACCCCTGCTCAGGTCATCCTGGCATGGGCAATGGGCGAAGGTTATGCCGTCATCCCGTCTTCCACTAAACGTGAAAACCTGGCGAGCAACCTGCTGGCACGCGATCTGAAGCTGGATGCGGAAGATAAGAAAGCGATCGCTGCGCTTGATTGCAACGATCGTCTGGTTAGCCCGGAAGGCCTGGCGCCGAACTGGGATTAATCTCCAGAGTCGCGAGTGGCATTGCGCCACTCGCTTTTTTTATTTCATGTTCTGTTTAATGTATTCACTCAAGAAATCAATAAACGCCCGAATGCGAGTACTTACCGCTCTGTCGCTGTAATAGACCGCGCTGAATGGCATCTCGACCGGCAAACGTTTATCCGCCAGCAACTCGACAAAATCTCCCTTCGCAATCTCTTTATCCACCATATAGTCGGACAGACAGGCAATGCCATTGCCGCTCAGACAGAGATATTTTAGCGTTTCGCCGCTATTTGACGAGAGCCCGCACTGAATTTCAAAGAGTTGCCCGTCATTACAGGATACGGGCCATGTATTCAGGGAAACTGGCTCGGTGAAACCGAGGCACAAATGTTGTTTCAGTTCTTCCACGGTGTGCGGTGTGCCATGTTTCTCAAGATAATCCGGTGAAGCGATGATCTTCCGGTAGCTGTTGAACAGCGGACGCGCGCGCAGGCTGGAATCAGTGAGCGTCCCGGCCCGAATGGCAACATCCACTTTGCGCTCAATCAGGTTGATAAACGTTTCTGAGGAGACCAGCGAGAGCGTCATTTCAGGGTAGCGTTCCCGAAACGGCTTTATCAGCGGCATCAGAAAATGAAGCACCACCGGCGTGGCGGCATCGACGCGCAGCAAACCTCGCGGTGTATTTCGCGTCTCCATCAGCTCGTTTTCCGCAGCCGCCATTTCCTGCAACACCACCTGCATCCGGCGAAAATAACGCTCGCCTTCTTCGGTCAGGCTCAGCTGACGGGTGGTTCGGTTGAGCAGACTGACGCCCAGTTTTGATTCGAGTTTTTTGACGGCCCGGCTGACGGCGGAGTTGGCTTGATCGAGCTGTTCTGCCGCCCGGCTAAAGCTTCCACTTTCGACAACCGCGACAAAGATAGCAATTTCTTCAGAGGTTGCTTTCATTGTTGCTCCATGCGCAAAAATTCAATAATACAATGTTTCTGGTAAATAGCGTTGAAAGTATGAGCGGAAATCCCTATAACAGAAGAACCCGCGCGATTCTGGGCGGGTTTTTTGTCATTGAGGTTCGAAGCTAAAAGTGCGAAAGAATACCTATGCCATGCGTTATGTCGCCGGACAACCGGCGGAGCGGATCCTGCCACCGGGATCGTTTGCGAGCATTGGTACAGCGTTACCCGCAGGTGCGCCCATCAGCAGTGAAGAAAAAATACGGATCCTCGTCTGGAATATCTTCAAACAGCAGCGTGCTGAATGGATGTCGGTGCTGAAAAATTTCGGCAAAGATGCGCATCTGGTGTTATTGCAGGAGGCGCAAACCACGCCTGAACTGGTGTCGTTTGCGACAACGAATTATCTGGCGGCGGATCAGGTTCCCGCATTTGTGTTACCGCAGCATCCATCCGGAGTGATGACGCTGTCAGCGGCGCATCCCGTTTATTGTTGTCCTCTGCGCGAACGTGAGCCTATCCTGCGCCTGGCGAAGTCCGCGCTGGTGACGGTCTATCCGTTGCCGGACACTCGCCTGTTAATGGTCGTGAATATTCACGCGGTAAATTTTAGCCTGGGGGTGGATGTGTACAGTAAGCAGTTACTGCCTATTGGCGACCAGATTGCCCACCACAGCGGCCCGGTGATTATGGCCGGTGACTTTAATGCCTGGAGCCGCCCGCGCATGAACGCTCTGTACCGCTTTGCGCGCGAGATGTCCTTACGCGAAGTTCGCTTTACTGACGACAACCGCCGCCGCGCGTTTGGCCGTCCGCTCGATTTTGTTTTCTATCGCGGCCTCGCGGTGGATGAAGCCTCTGTGCTGGTCACCCGCGCGTCCGATCACAACCCGCTACTCGTCGAATTCAGTCCCGGCAAGCCTGATAAATAAAGGTATGTCAGGTCTGCCGTGGGGCAGACCTGATCTCAGTGCTGCCCTTCATTATCACTCATCAAAGGACAGCATATGACCACAGGTTCTCATCACGATAACGTCGAAAAACAGTTTGGCTCACAGGCGCAGGCCTATTTAACCAGCACGGTGCATGCCTCCGGGCGCGATCTCCAGCGTCTGGCTGAGCGGCTTTCCGCGTTCCCTCAGGCACAACTGCTGGATATGGGATGCGGAGCAGGGCATGCCAGCTTTGTGGCGGCAGGTAACGTGGCGAATGTCACAGCTTATGACTTATCCCGTCAGATGCTGGATGTTGTTGAGCAGGCCGCGCGGGAAAAAGGACTGAATAACATCCGCACACAACAGGGATACGCAGAAGCGCTGCCGTTTGCTGATGCCGCCTTTGATGTGGTGATTAGCCGTTACTCGGCCCACCACTGGCACGATGTAGGGCAGGCGTTGCGTGAGGTGAAACGGGTGCTCAAGCCTGGCGGGGTGTTCATCATGATGGATGTCATGTCGCCCGGGCATCCCGTTCGCGATATCTGGCTGCAAACGGTCGAAGCGCTGCGTGATACCTCACATGTGCGAAATTATTCAAGCGGCGAATGGTTAGCGCTGGTCAACGAGGCCGGGCTGATTACGCGAACGTTAACCACCGACAAATTACCGCTCGAGTTTTCTTCCTGGGTGGCGAGAATGCGCACGCCCCAGGCGCTGTGTGAGGCCATTCGGCTGTATCAGGACAGCGCGTCGGCTGAGGTGAAAACGTACTTTGCCCTGCAGGCGGAGGGATCGTTTACCAGCGACATCGTGATGCTGGAAGCATATAAATCCGAATAAAAACAAAAGGCACCGGTAAACGGTGCCTTTTTTAATTGATGCTGTTATCAGGATTCTGGTCTGCTGCTGTTTTTCACATACAGCGTTAGCTGATCGCCGGGTTGCAGGCTATCGGTACCGCCATTCCAGCGGACCACGTCACGAATGTTGACGCCATGACGTTTCGCGATGCTCGACAGTGAATCACCCTTACGTACGCGATAAGTGATGCTATCGCTGTTGCGGGCGAGACGCTGTGCGCTGCTACCTGCACCTACTGTCAGGTTCTGTCCCACTTTCAGGTTTGATCCACGCAGATTATTCCACTGCTGAAGATCTTTCGCCGATACGCCGAGGCGTGCGGCAATGCCCGAAAGTGTATCACCTGAGCGAACCTTATAGCTGCGACTGGCCAGTGGGGTGTTGTCGGCAACCAGCGTTGGCTGGACGGCGGCAATCTCACCTGAAGCCAGAGATTCACGCAGTTGATCCGCGTGCTTCTTTGGCACCATCACATACTTAGGTCCTGCTGCACCGAGGGTAGAACCCTTAATGCCAGCATTAAATGCTTTCAGCTTCGTCACAGAGATACCGGCCATATCCGCTACTTGTTTCAGATCCACCGGGTTATCCAGATGAACGCGCGCAAGTGCACGGCTTTCATCTGCGGTAGGTAACTGAACGCCATAACGTTTGCTGTTCTTGAGGATGTCGCTCAATGCCAGCATTTTAGGCACGTATACCCGGGTCTCCTGAGGTAATGAGAGTGACCAGAAGTCGGTGGGCTTGCCACGCGCTTTGTTCGCTTTCATCGCCTTCATTACACGACCCTCACCGCTGTTGTAAGCGGCAACCGTTAACAACCAGTCACCGTCAAACATCTTGTTAAGACGTTGCATCATGTCGAGAGCTGCCGTGGTAGAGGCAATCACATCACGACGCGCGTCATAACTGCGGGTCTGTTTCAAACCATAATTCCGCCCGGTGCTCGGTATGATCTGCCAGATGCCTGCGGCATTGGCGCCAGACGTTGCATGCGGGTCAAAAGCGCTCTCCACTATGGGTAGTAGTACCAGCTCCATGGGCATGTTACGTTTCTTAACTTGCCCTGCTATCCAGTACATATACGGCTCTGCCCGTAAAGTTACATCGTGGAGATAGCTCTTGTTACGCAAATACTTTTGTTTTTGTTCGCGAATCCGGTTGTTTTCCGGAATTCCCATCTTTAGCTCGTCGCCTATGAAAGCCCACAAGTCCTGATTCTGTGCGTAGAATGTTCCATCGTCCATCCATCGCGCCTGACTTATGAACTTTCCTGCTTCCCCTTGACCAGCTGCAGAAAGGCTCTGTGCATGTTGTTGGACGTTACCATCGTGCTTAGACGCCTGGCACCCCACCAGCAGGACAGAGGCGAGTAATATCGCTTTTGCCTTCATGTGTGTGTCAATAGTTGCTTAAAAGACGAGCAATCATAACGGCGAAGTTTTTAAAAGGCAACCCGGAATTTTCAGAAGTTGTCTTTCTTTACCCGTAACCAGGCGAATCGCTCTTCAGGTTGTTGCAATTTTGTTTCTTTCGATATTTCATTAATTAAATCAATGTCATCCGTACGTAAAAAAATATTTATTTGACGTTCATTTTTCAGAATTACGGGCAGTGTTTTTTGATTTTTTGCACGTAACTCCTTAACTTTAAGGTAATAATCATTTATCGCCGGATCATGGGGAAGAATGCTTAAGGCAAACTTTATATTTGTTAAAGTATACTCATGTGCGCAACAAATGAGCGTATCCGCCGGAAGTGCATTTATCTTCTGGAATGATTGATACATCTGCGTTGGCGTGCCTTCAAACAAACGACCGCAACCGCCTGAGAACATCGTGTCACCGCAGAAAAGATAAGGATCGCTGAAGAAACAGATATGTCCTAAAGTGTGACCTGGCGTAGAAATTACCCTAAATTTGCACCCCAAAATAGCCACCTCGTCGCCTTCATCTACGACTTTAGTTGTACCCTTATCTTGTGTTTCCGCAGGGCCATATACCACTACATCAGGAAAATGCTGGCGAAGTTCTTTCACGCCGCCAACATGATCATGGTGGTGGTGGGTGAGTAAAATCGCTTCGGGCTGCCACTGGTTTTCTTTTATTGCAGCAAGCACCGGCGCCGCCTCGCCAGGATCCACGATCAGGCAACGGCCATTATCGTCACTCAGAACCCAGATGTAGTTGTCCTGAAAGGCAGGAATACTGATAAGATTCATAAATTACCTCACAAAGCGTAGCGGAAGGTTGTAATGAAACCGGCAAGGATACCTCAAACAGTAGAAGCGCCCATCCACTGGTCAGAAATGCCGTGGGGGGAATACTATCGCGAGGCGCTGGAATATCAGCTTAAACCCTGGCTGGCCAAATTGTACGGTTTTCACCTGCTAAAGATTGGCAATCTCAGCGCGGAAATCAACACGGAAGCCTGCGCGATTTCGCATCAGGTTAATGTGTCGCTGCGGGGCGAACCGATGCAGGTCAAAGCCGATCCGCTGTGGTTGCCGTTTGCCGAAAAATCAGTGGATGCCTGCATGCTGGCACATACGCTGCCCTGGTGTCAGGATCCTCATCGTCTGCTGCGCGAAGTGGATCGCGTGTTGATCGACGATGGCTGGCTCATTCTGAGCGGTTTTAACCCGGTGAGCCTGATGGGCATGCGCAAGCTGGTGCCGGTGTTAAGAAAAAGCACGCCCTACAATAGCCGAATGTTTACCATGATGCGCCAGATGGACTGGCTGGCGCTGCTGAATTTTGAGGTGCTGCACTACGGCCGTTTTCAGGTTTTACCCTGGACCCGGCAGGGCGGGCGGCTCCTCAGCACGCATATTCCCGCGCTGGGGTGCCTGCAACTGATTGTCGCCCGTAAGCGCACCATTCCGTTGACGTTAAACCCGATGCGGCAGAGCAAAGCAAAAACACAGCTGAGACCTGCGGTAGGGGCGACCCGGCAATACCGCAAGCCCTACGACTAATTATTCGGGCTGATAACCCGTATCGTCGAACGCGGGGTTGCAGGCAGCGGCCCGCGCCAGCTCATCGCAGCGTTCGTTTTCCGGGTGCCCGGCGTGGCCTTTAACCCACTCCCAGCGGATCTGATGCTGGCTGAGCGCGGTATCCAGGCGCTGCCAGAGATCGACATTCTTGACCGGTTTTTTATCGGCTGTTTTCCAGCCACGCTTTTTCCAGTTGTGGATCCACTGGGTGATCCCCTGACGAACGTACTGGCTGTCTGTGCTCAGCACGATTTCGCAATGCTCTTTCAGGGCTTCGAGCGCGACAATCGCCGCCATCAACTCCATGCGATTGTTAGTGGTAAGATGATAACCTGCGCTAAAGGTTTTTTCGTGCTGGCGATAGCGTAAAATAGCACCGTAGCCACCCGGCCCTGGATTGCCGAGGCAAGAACCATCGGTGAAAATTTCTACCTGTTTAAGCATCTCTGGTAGACTTCCTGTGATTAAAACGACAAGTCTGACATAAATGACCGTGATGAGCACTGCAATTACACGACAGATCGTCCTCGATACTGAAACCACCGGTATGAATCAGATCGGTGCCCACTACGAAGGGCATAAGATCATCGAAATCGGTGCCGTCGAGGTGATTAACCGTCGCCTGACGGGCAACAACTTCCACGTCTACCTGAAGCCGGACCGGCTGGTGGATCCGGAAGCGTTTATGGTTCACGGCATCGCCGACGAATTCCTGCTGGACAAGCCCACGTTCGGGGACGTCGCTGATGAGTTTCTGGAGTATATCCGCGGCGCGGAACTCGTCATTCATAACGCCTCGTTTGATATTGGCTTTATGGATTATGAGTTCGCGAAACTCAATCGCGGTATTCCGAAAACGGACACCTTCTGTAAAGTCACCGACAGCCTGGCGCTGGCGAGACGCATGTTCCCAGGCAAAAGGAACAGCCTTGATGCGCTTTGTTCCCGCTACGAAATAGACAACACCAAGCGTACGCTGCACGGGGCATTGCTCGATGCCGAGATCCTCGCAGATGTTTACCTGACGATGACCGGCGGGCAAACCTCCATGGCCTTTGCGGTGGACGGCGAGTCGCAACAGCAGGCGGGTGATGTAGGGATTCAGCGCGTTGTTCGGGCAGCCAGCAAATTACGCGTTGTTTTAGCCAGCGATGACGAGCTGGTGGCGCATGAATCGCGGCTTGATCTGGTGGAGAAAAAAGGGGGAAGCTGCCTCTGGCGCGCCTGAATTTGCAGTGAGTAATGCGAAAATCGCCGTGTGGGTGAAATTTGCAGCAAACGATTCAAAATGCCGGAAAAAGCGTTGACGGGGGAGTGGGTAATCCGTAATATGCGCCTCGTTCCCAACGGAACAACAACGCGGAGCGGTAGTTCAGTCGGTTAGAATACCTGCCTGTCACGCAGGGGGGCGCGGGTTCGAGTCCCGTCCGTTCCGCCACTATTCAGAAGGCCTGAATCAGCAATGATTCAGGCCTTCGTCGTTTTAGCGGCCCAGTGTAAACGGGTCCGCATCCTGCCAGGCGGGAAACTTCTCCCGATATTCCTGCAAAAGCTCCAGCGATAACTCAGCATCAAGTCGTGTCGCCTGATGCGCCTCGGCAGAGGCGAGAATTTCACCCTGCGGACTGATGATACGGCTGTCGCCGCGGTAATGATGCCCGTTACCGTCGGTACCGACGCGGTTACAGCCTGCCACATACGCCAGGTTTTCTATCGCTCTGGCGATAAGCAACGACTGCCAGTGCAGCGAGCGCGGCGCTGGCCAGTTCGCCACATACAGCGCCAGATCGTAATCATCACGGTTACGCGACCACACCGGGAAGCGCAGGTCGTAGCACACCAGCGGAAGAATGCGCCAGCCACGCCATTCGAAGACGACGCGTTCATTCCCTGCCTGGTAATAATGGTGTTCATCCGCCATACGAAACAGATGACGTTTATCGTAAAAATGCACGTGGCCGCCAGGCTCGACCAGCAAAAAACGGTTTACCGCACCGCGTTCCGTCTGCAGCGCGGCACTCCCGGCAACCAGCGCCTGCGTCTGCTGTGCTTTGGCGCGCATCCACGCGACGACCTCGTCCTGAGGCAGCGACTGCTGCGCTGCTTCCATGGCAAAACCTGTAGTAAACATTTCCGGCAGGACGATCAGATCCCGCCCGGTAAGGTCTTCCAGCTGGAGATCAAAATGGCGCAGGTTTGCCGGGCCATCCATCCAGACCAGCGGCTGCTGCAATAACGTAATTTTCAAGCCAGACACTATTGTGACCTCCTGAATTGAAGATGCGTGCTAATCACTGTATCACCATATTTGCCCTCTGTGTGTAGCCGAAAATTACCATAAAAAAAACGGAACCCGCAGGCTCCGTTTTGGTTTTGTACGGTGATCAGGCCGCTTCAGTTTTGCGTAACGGCGCTACCGGCTTTACCGGCTGTGCCGCCAGCGCGTCGGCCTCGAAGTCGTCGACATTAATACTGCGCAGACGGCTGACTTCCGCCCGGGTGAGGATCTCCGCTTCATCCTGATTGATTAACCCCTTCGCCAGCGCATTTCTTGCCAGTTCATCCAGACGGGTAAACGGCAGGTTTTTGCCAATCTCTTTGCAGATGCGCTGATGAATCGGATCGGCGGCGATCACATCCAGCAATGCCTGCTCCAGCAGACCCACCGGGTTATGCTCGCTCGGCGTCAGATACTGACCACGGCCAATGCGGGAGCGGGTCGCGCCCGGCAGTTGCAGGATCTTCGCCACTTTATGATCCAGCTTATCGGACGGCGCCGTGTAGTGACGACCGGTCGGGAAGATGACAAATCGCATAGCGCCTGCAATAAAGCGGTTCGGGAAGTTGCGCAGCAGATCGTCAATCGCCTGTTCCGCCTGATGCAGCGCATCCTGAACGCCCCAGTGAACCAGCGGCAAATCGGCTTCGTGACGGCCTTCATCGTCATAGCGTTTCAGCACGGCGGAGGCCAGGAAGAGCTGGCTCAGCACATCGCCAAGACGCGCGGAGATCCGCTCGCGGCGCTTCAGGCTGCCGCCCAGCACGGCCATAGAAACATCGGACAACAGCGCCAGGTTAGCACTCAGACGATTCAGGTGCTGGTAGTAACGTTTGGTCGCATCATTCGTCGGTGTGCTGCTGGTGAGGCCACGTGTCAGGCCCAGCCAGAAGCTGCGCACTTTATTGCTGCCGACATGACCGATATGTTTAAACAGCAGTTTATCGAAAGCATTCACGTCGTTAGTCTGTGCGGCGGCCATTTCATCCAGCACGTACGGATGGCAACGGATCGCCCCCTGGCCAAAGATCATCATGCTACGGGTGAGAATGTTCGCCCCTTCAACAGTGATGGCGATCGGTGCGCCCTGATAATGGCGGGCAAGGAAGTTGCCTTCGCCCAGCATGATGCCTTTACCACCGGTAATATCCATCGCATCGATGATGGATTGCTGACCACGGTGGGTACAATGATATTTCACGATAGCCGACAGCACGGCCGGTTTTTCACCGAGCATAATGCCGTAGGTGATAAGCGATGCCGCGGCGTCCATCACATAGGCGTTACCAGCAATACGCGCCAGCGGCTCTTCAATCCCTTCCATTTTACCGATAGAGATTTTGAACTGGCGACGAATATGCGCGTAGGCGCCGGTCGCCATAGCGACAGATTTCAGACCGCCAGTGGCGTTCGATGGCAGCGTAATGCCACGGCCAACGGACAAGCATTCAACCAGCATTCTCCAGCCCTGACCCGCCATTTTCGGGCCGCCGATGATGTAATCGATCGGCACGAAGATATCTTTCCCGTGGGTCGGACCGTTCTGGAACGGTACGTTAAGCGGGAAGTGGCGACGGCCAATTTCAACACCCGGCGTGCTGGTGGGGATCAGCGCACAGGTAATCCCTGGCTCTGCTTCGCCGCCCAGCAGTTTATCCGGATCGGAGAGTTTGAAGGCCAGACCGAGCACGGTGGCGATAGGTGCCAGCGTGATGTAGCGTTTGTTCCAGGTGAGGCGCATACCGAGCACCTGCTCGCCCTGCCATTCACCCATGCAGACCACGCCAGTATCCGGGATTGCACCCGCATCGGAGCCCGCTTCCGGGCTGGTCAGCGCAAAGCAGGGGATCTCCTGTCCACGCGCCAGACGCGGCAGATAATGATTTTTTTGTTCGTCGGTACCGTAATGCTGCAGCAGTTCGCCCGGGCCTAAGGAGTTAGGCACACCCACGGTGATCGCCAGGATCCCGGAAACCCCGGACAGTTTCTGCAACACGCGGGACTGCGCATAAGCGGAAAATTCCAGACCGCCGTACTCTTTTTTGATGATCATCGCGAAGAAGCGGTGCTCTTTCAGGAACGCCCACAATTCCGGCGGCAAATCGGCCATTTCATGGGTGATCTGGAAATCGTTCGCCATGCGGCAGGCTTCTTCCACCGGGCCGTCCAGGAACGCCTGTTCTTCTTCCGTCAGGCGCGGCTGCGGATAGTTATGCAGTTTTTTCCAGTCCGGATGACCCTGGAACAGATCGCCTTCCCACCAGGTAGTACCGGCATCAATCGCCTCTTTTTCCGTCCGTGACATTGGCGGCATCACTTTACGGAAGGTGCGGAACACCGGCGCGGAAATCATCGATTTACGCATCGGGGCAACGTTGAACGGCAACAGAATGATCGCCAGCGGCACCAGCAGCCAGATGTTCCACAGCCCGGCAAGGCCCAGCGCCGCAGTCCAGGCCAGCAAAACCACGCTGCTGAGCAGCAGGTTTACCCGGTGATAGAAGAGCGCGCCGAGTAAAACGAGGGTTGCAACAATACTCAAAATCATCATAAAGAAAAGCTCCCTTGCTTGTAGGAGGTCTGACCACTTGTGATGATATGGTTGTAGTGGATGCGATTTGTTTTAGCAATGTGTTTACAAAATAATTACAACCTGGCTCACATTGTCATTGCAGAATGAGGCACGGAAAATCAAAGGCCCGGTTTTTTACCATGGCTTTAGCTTCTCGCTACTGGCGCTATCCGGTACACTGCAACGTGTCTTATCAATCAATGCTGAAGGATTATCCTCATGTACCAGGATCTTATTCGTAACGAACTGAACGAAGCAGCAGACACTCTGGCTAACTTCCTGAAAGATGAAGCAAATATTCACGCTATCCAGCGTGCGGCCGTTCTGCTGGCAGACAGCTTCAAAGCCGGTGGTAAAGTGCTCTCCTGTGGTAACGGCGGTTCGCATTGTGATGCTATGCATTTTGCGGAAGAACTGACCGGTCGGTATCGTGAAAACCGTCCAGGCTATCCAGGGATCGCGATTTCTGACGTCAGCCATCTGTCCTGCGTCAGCAATGATTTCGGCTATGACTATGTCTTTTCGCGTTATGTTGAAGCGGTAGGCCGGGAAGGCGACGTGCTGCTGGGGATCTCCACCTCCGGCAATTCCGGCAACGTGATCAAAGCCATCGACGCGGCGCGTGCGAAGGGCATGAAAGTGATTACCCTCACGGGCAAAGACGGCGGCAAAATGGCCGGAAATGCGGATGTTGAAATTCGTGTGCCACATTTTGGCTATGCAGATCGCATTCAGGAGATCCATATTAAGGTGATCCACATCCTGATTATGCTGATCGAAAAAGAGATGGTGAAAGCGTAATGATGTCGGGGGGCGACCCCCGTTAACGCGTATGAGGTGATGTATGTGCGAACTGCTCGGGATGAGCGCTAATGTGCCAACCGATATTTGCTTCAGTTTTACCGGGCTTGTCCAGCGTGGGGGCGGAACCGGGCCGCATAAAGACGGCTGGGGAATTACGTTCTACGAAGGCAAAGGCTGTCGCACATTTAAAGATCCCGAACCCAGCTTTCAGTCACCGATTGCCAGGCTGGTGCAGGAATATCCCATCAAATCCCGCTCTGTTATCGCCCATATTCGCCAGGCGAATCGCGGTATTGTCTCGCTGGAAAACACCCATCCTTTTACCCGTGAGTTGTGGGGCCGCAACTGGACCTACGCCCATAACGGGCAACTAACGGGATATAAATCGCTGGAAACCGGCAACTTCCGCCCGGTGGGAGACACTGACAGCGAAAAAGCGTTTTGCTGGATGTTGCATAAGCTGACCCAGCGCTACCCGCGCACTCCAGGCAACATGACCGCAGTGTTCCGCTATATCGCGGTGCTGGCTGAAGAGATGCGTAAAAAAGGCGTCTTTAATATGTTGCTGTCGGACGGGCGTTATGTGATGGCGTTTTGTTCCACCAACCTGTTCTGGATCACCCGTCGCGCGCCGTTTGGCGTCGCGAAGCTGCTCGATCAGGACGTGGAAATTGATTTTCAGACCGAAACCACACCGAATGATGTGGTGACGGTCATTGCGACGCAACCGCTGACCACCAATGAAACCTGGCACAAAGTTATGCCAGGCGAGTGGGCGTTATTTTGCCTTGGGGAGCGTGTAGTTTGATGCCAGCTGCGGCTGGACGACATCGCTGGTCAGCGGCTTGCTGACCACATAACGGCCATCAACCACTGAGACCATCGGCGGTTTGTGGGTTTGCTCGAAGTAGTCATACCCCGGCTTCAGTTGCGCCCAGAAATCTTTGTAGTAGGAGTATTTGTGGCGCTGCATATTGGCGTCGGTCATACGGAACGGGTAGATGCTGACCTGAACGCTTGACTGGCCAAACACCAGCGCGCCGGTGACAAACTGGAAAATCTCATCAATGCCAGAGTCGGTCATGGCGTAGCAGCCAATGGACACGCAGGCGCCGTGGATCATCAGGTACTTACCTTCATAGCCGTGCGCACGGTCAAACGCGTTCGGGAAGCCGATATTAATGGCTTTATAAAAGCGGCTGTCGGGTTTGAGTTGATTACGGCTGACGTTGTAAAACCCTTCCGGACTTTTGAAATCGCCCTGACGTTGTTTCGGGCCCAGGCCGCCGGAATAGTTACAAATTTTGTAGCTATCGAGGAGTTGATACGTCTCGCCCATCTTCACGAACAGATCGAGCGTGCGCTCTTCTTTGAAGATCTGGATATAAACCGGCGACCCCATCAACTGCTGCTTATATTCTTTACTGACCGGCGTAGTGCCATGGTTGCTGCTCAGCAGCCCCGCGAACGAGACGCACGGAATCAGGAGCATCGCAATAAAGAATGCGATTTTGCGCATACAACTTGTTCCTTGATAAAACTTAACCCACATGCCAGGACGGCAAAAGAAACCCGAAATCAGACTAATCTGGAAGTTAGTGCGCTCACATTAGCACCACCGCAGTTTTTCGCAAGCCCGGATTACGCTGTTTACACTTTCGCCTTTCTTTATACCGTAAATGGCGATGCGCGACAGCCAGAAGTTTGAGCAATAGTTCTCAAAAAATTGCCCTCCCGGGCCGAATTACTGAGCGTTTGCGGCAGAAAATGATAAACTCCCGGCGTCATTTGACGGTACAGGAAAGGACGCGTTTCCCATCTCCTGCTGGCAAGGATACATGCCAGTGCCACTCGGCCTTTCTTAAGTTTCATTTATCAATACGCTGGCTTCAGCGCAAGCTGATGTTTCGTTAACGGATACCTGCTAACCATATGATTAAAATCACAAAAGGGCTAGATTTGCCCATAGCTGGCATGCCACAACAGCAGATTTCCGAGGGAGCGACGGTAAAACAGATAGCGCTACTCGGTGAAGAGTACGTCGGTATGCGACCGTCGATGGCCGTTCAGGAAGGTGAACGAGTCAAAAAAGGGCAACTGCTTTTTGAAGACAAAAAAAATCCGGGCGTCCGGTTTACCGCGCCGGTGAGCGGTGTGGTCAGCGCCATTCACCGTGGCGAGCGCCGTGTGCTGCAGGCGGTGGTGATTGACATCGACGGCGATGGAGCGATCGAGTTCCCCCGTTTCCCGGTAAGTGAACTGGCGACGCTGCCCGCGGAGCAGGTGCAGGAGCAACTGCTGGCCTCCGGGCTGTGGACGGCGCTACGCACGCGCCCTTTCAGCAAAACCCCCGTGCCGGGCACGGAACCGGCGGCGATTTTCGTCAACGCCATGGACACCAACCCGCTGGCGGCCGATCCGCAACCGATCATTTTCATGTATCGCGAGGCGTTCAATGCGGGCCTGACGGTACTGACGCGTCTGACGAAAGGGATGGTCCATGTCTGCCAGGCGAGCGGCGGCAAACTTGGCGGTCACCCTGCCGGGCAGGTGAAGTTTAACGAATTTACTGGTCCGCATCCGGCGGGTCTGGTGGGCACACACATTCATTTCCTCGCGCCGGTCAGCCTGAAAAAGCAGGTCTGGCATCTCAATTACCAGGATGTCATCGCCATCGGTAAGTTGTTTACCGATGGGGAGCTCTGGAGCGAGCGCATCATCGCGCTTGGCGGCCCGCAGGTGAAAAATCCGCGGCTGGTACGCACCGTTCCCGGCGCAAGCCTTGATGCCCTGCTGACAGGTGAACTTCAGGACGGTGAAAACCGGGTGATTTCCGGTTCGGTCCTGAGCGGAACCCACGCTGTCGGGCCGCGCGCTTTCCTTGGGCGTTTTCACCTGCAGGTGAGCGTGGTCAGAGAAGGGCGCGACAAAGAGTTGTTTGGTTGGGTGATGCCGGGGAAAGAGAAACACTCGGTAACCCGCACCACGCTGGGTCACTTCCTGAAACACAAGCTGTTTAACTTTTCCACTGATACGCACGGCGGCGAACGCGCCATGGTGCCGATTGGCAACTACGAGCGGGTCATGCCGCTGGATATTTTGCCGACCATGCTGCTGCGTGATCTGTTGTCCGGCGATACCGACAGCGCCCAGGCGCTGGGCTGTCTGGAGCTGGATGAAGAAGATCTGGCGCTGTGTACCTATGTCTGCCCGGCAAAATATGAGTACGGACCGGTGCTGCGCGAGGTGTTAACCCGCATTGAGCAGGAAGGATAAGTGATGGGCTTAAAACATCTTCTGGAAAAAATCGAGCCGCACTTTACCCACGGCGGCAAACTGCAAAAGTATTATCCGTTGTATGAAGCGGCGGCGACGATCTTCTACACGCCAGGGCAGGTGACGAAAGGGGCATCGCATGTTCGCGACGCCATCGATCTGAAGCGAATGATGATTCTGGTCTGGTTCGCGGTATTCCCGGCCATGTTCTGGGGCATGTACAACGTCGGGCTGCAAACCATTCCGGCGCTTAATAAAATGTACGGCGCGGAGCAGTTACCACAGATTATCGCCAGCAACTGGCATTACAGCGTGGCGCAATGGCTGGGCGTCAGTTTCAGCCCGGACGCGGGCTGGATAAGCATGATGGGGCTTGGCGCGGTCTACTTCCTGCCGATTTATCTCACCGTCTTTATCGTCGGTGGCTTCTGGGAAGTGGTGTTCGCGATTATTCGTAAGCATGAGATCAACGAAGGCTTCTTCGTGACCTCGATCCTGTTTGCGCTGATCGTTCCGCCCACATTACCGCTCCGGCAGGCCGCACTCGGCATTTCGTTCGGCGTGGTGATTGCCAAAGAGATTTTCGGCGGCACAGGGCGTAACTTCCTCAACCCGGCGCTGGCCGGACGCGCATTCCTCTTCTTTGCCTATCCGGCACAAATCTCCGGCGATCTGGTCTGGACGGCGGCAGACGGTTTTTCCGGCGCCACGCCGCTTTCCCAGTGGGCGAGTCACGGGGGCGAAGCGCTGGTTAACGTCGTGACCGGTCAGCCGGTCAGCTGGATGGATGCCTTCCTCGGCAATATTCCCGGCTCGATTGGTGAAGTCTCCACGCTGATGATCCTCATCGGCGGCGCTATCATCATTTTTGGCCGCGTGGCGTCATGGCGCATCGTGGCAGGCGTAATGCTCGGCATGATCGTCACCGCCACGCTGTTTAACCTGACAGGCTCCGACAGCAATCCGCTGTTCGCCATGCCGTGGTACTGGCATCTGGTGCTGGGCGGCTTCGCCTTCGGCATGATGTTTATGGCCACCGACCCGGTATCAGCCTCATTTACTGACAAAGGGAAATGGTGCTACGGAGCGCTGATCGGCGTGATGTGCGTGCTGATCCGGGTGGTTAACCCGGCGTATCCGGAAGGCATGATGCTGGCTATCTTGTTCGCCAATCTTTTTGCGCCGCTGTTCGATTATCTGGTGGTGCAGGCCAACATTAAGCGGAGGAAGTCGCGTGGCTGAGAATAAAAGTAACGATAGCATCGGTAAAACGTTGCTGGTGGTACTGGTGCTTTGCCTGGTGTGCTCCATTGTGGTGGCGGGATCTGCCGTTGGCCTGAAAGCGCGCCAGCAGACGCAGCGCGCGCTGGATAAGCAGCGCAATATCCTGTCGGTAGCCGGGCTGATGCAGCAGGGCATGAGCGCTGACGATGTAGCCAACGTCTTCGCGACCCGCATTACCCCGCGTCTGGTGGATCTCAACACCGGCGCGCTGCTGGACAAAGACCCCGCGTCGTTTAACCAGGCGCAGGCGCTGAAGGATGCGGAGCAAAGCATCACGCTGGAGGCGAGTCAGGATCCGGCAGGCATCAAGCGTCGCAGTAATATCGTTGAAATTTACCTGGTGCGCGATGCGCAGCAACGAGTGCAGGAAATTGTTCTGCCGGTTTACGGCAACGGTCTGTGGTCAATGATGTACGCCTTTGTCGCGCTGGATACTGACGGACGCACGGTGAAAGGCATCACTTATTACGATCAAGGCGAAACGCCGGGGCTGGGGGGCGAAATCGAAAACCCGAACTGGCGCGCGCAGTTTATCGGCAAAAAAGTGGTGGATGATAACGGCATGCCCGCGCTGAAAGTGGTGAAAGGCAGTGCGCGTCAGGGGGATGAATACGCGGTGGATGGCCTGTCCGGCGCCACGCTGACGTCAAACGGCGTGCAGCACAGTTTTGATTTCTGGATGGGCTCGCTCGGTTTTGGCCCCTTCCTGAAGCAGGTTCGTGACGGAGGGCTGAATAATGGCTGAACTCGGTGATATGAAAGAAGTGAAACGGGTGCTGGTGGGGCCGTTTATTGCCAACAACCCGATCGCATTGCAGGTGCTGGGTGTCTGTTCGGCGCTGGCGGTGACCACCAAACTGGAAACCGCCTTCGTCATGACCATCGCGGTGACGCTGGTGACAGCGTTCTCCAGCATGTTTATCTCGATGATCCGCCACCATATTCCCAACAGCGTGCGCATTATCGTGCAGATGGCGATCATCGCGTCGCTGGTGATTGTCGTGGATCAACTGCTGCGCGCCTTCGCGTATGAAGTGTCAAAACAGCTCTCGGTTTTTGTCGGGCTGATCATCACTAACTGTATCGTAATGGGCCGCGCAGAAGCCTACGCCATGAAATCGCCACCACTGGCGAGCTTTATGGACGGCATCGGCAACGGCCTGGGTTACGGCGCGATCCTGCTGATTGTCGGTTTCCTGCGTGAGCTGATTGGCAGCGGCAAACTGTTTGGCATCACGGTGCTGGAAACGGTGCAGAACGGCGGCTGGTATCTGCCGAACGGTCTGTTTCTGCTGGCGCCGAGCGCGTTTTTCATTATCGGTCTGCTGATCTGGGCGCTGCGCACGTGGAAGCCAGAACAGCAGGAAAAGGAGTAACCGATCATGGCCCATTACCTGAGTTTGTTTGTGCGCGCGGTGTTTGTTGAAAACATGGCGCTGGCCTTCTTCCTCGGCATGTGTACGTTCCTTGCGGTGTCGAAAAAGGTCTCAACCGCCTTTGGTCTTGGCATCGCGGTGACCGTGGTGCTGGGGATTTCCGTGCCGGTGAATAACCTGGTCTACAACCTGGTGCTGCGCGATGGCGCGCTGGTCGATGGCGTGGATCTGAGTTTCCTCAACTTCATCACCTTTATTGGCGTGATCGCCGCTCTGGTGCAGATCCTCGAGATGATCCTCGATAAGTACTTCCCGGCGCTGTATAACGCGCTGGGGATCTTCCTGCCGCTTATCACCGTCAACTGCGCAATTTTTGGCGGCGTCTCGTTTATGGTGCAGCGCGATTATAACTTCACTGAATCTGTTGTTTACGGCTTCGGTTCCGGAATTGGCTGGCTGCTGGCGATCGTCGCCATGGCCGGTATCCGCGAAAAAATGAAATACGCCAACGTGCCGGCCGGTCTGCGCGGCCTTGGGATCACTTTCATTACCACCGGTTTGATGGCGCTGGGCTTTATGTCCTTCTCCGGTGTGCAGCTGTAAGGGCGGACGTTTATGGAAATCTTACTTGGCGTAGGCATGTTTACCGCGATTGTACTGGCGCTGTCGGTACTGATCCTGTTTGCCAAATCGAAGCTGGTGAATTCCGGCGATGTGCTTATTGAAATCAACAACGACGCGGATAAGCAGATCCGCACCGCGGCAGGCGACAAGCTGCTGAATACCCTGTCAGGCAATGGCATTTTCGTCTCCTCAGCCTGTGGTGGTGGTGGCTCCTGCGGCCAGTGCCGGGTGACGGTAAAGGCGGGCGGCGGCGACATTCTGCCGACGGAACTGTCACACATCACCAAACGTGAAGCCAAAGCGGGCTGCCGTCTGGCGTGTCAGGTGGCGGTGAAACAGGACATGAAAATCGAACTGCCGGAAGAGGTTTTCGGCGTTAAAAAATGGGAATGTGAAGTTATCTCCAACGATAACAAAGCCACGTTTATCAAAGAGCTGAAGCTGGCGATCCCGCAGGGTGAAAGCGTGCCGTTCCGCGCTGGCGGCTATATTCAGATTGAATGCCCGGCGCATACCGTCGCGTATGCCGATTTCGACGTTCCGACGGAATACCGCAGCGACTGGGATAAATTCAATCTGTTCCGCTACGTTTCTGAGGTCAAAGAGCCGACGCTGCGTGCCTACTCAATGGCGAACTACCCGGACGAGAAGGGCATTATCATGCTCAACGTACGTATCGCCACGCCGCCACCGTCAGCGCCGGATGTACCGCCGGGGATTATGTCCTCGTATATCTGGTCGCTGAAAGCGGGCGATAAAGTGACGATCTCCGGTCCGTTCGGCGAGTTCTTTGCCAAAGAGACCGACGCGGAAATGGTCTTCATCGGCGGCGGTGCGGGAATGGCGCCGATGCGTTCACACATTTTCGATCAGCTTAAGCGCCTGAACAGCAAGCGTAAAATTAGCTTCTGGTACGGCGCGCGTTCGCTGCGTGAAATGTTCTATGACGACGAGTTTGAACAACTGGCGCGTGAAAAACCGAACTTTACCTTTCATGTCGCGCTTTCAGATGCGCAGCCGGAAGATAACTGGACGGGCTACACCGGCTTCATTCATAACGTGCTCTATGAAAACTATTTGCGCGATCACCCGGCGCCAGAGGATTGTGAATTCTACATGTGCGGGCCGCCGGTGATGAACGCCGCGGTCATTAAGATGCTGAAAGATCTTGGCGTTGAAGATGACAACATCCTGCTGGATGATTTCGGAGGCTGATGATGATTGTCGTTTTTCTGGCTACGTTCGTCATCTTTGCCCTGGTGATCCTGGCGTTGTCACTTGGCTATCTGATCAAACGGAAAAGCATTCAGGGCAGTTGCGGCGGTATTTCGTCGCTCGGGCTTGAAAAGGTCTGTGACTGCCCGGAGCCGTGCGACGCCCGCAAAAAACGCATGGCGCGGGAAGCGCAACGTCAGAATAACCGCATCCTCTGATTTTTCCCTCTCCCGGCGGGAGAGGGTTATCCGCGCTTTTTATTCTCTGTTATTTTGCTGTATACTTATCCAGTGGTGAGTGAGGGCTAACTATGCGCAAAATAATCCATGTCGATATGGACTGCTTTTTCGCAGCGGTAGAGATGCGGGATAATCCGTCTCTGCGTGACATCCCGATTGCCATTGGCGGCAGCCGGGAACGCAGAGGCGTTATCAGTACCGCCAACTATCCGGCGCGGAAATATGGTGTGCGCAGCGCTATGTCAACGGCGATGGCGTTCAAGCTCTGCCCGCACCTCACCCTGTTGCCTGGTCGCGGCGAGGCATATAAAGAGGCCTCGCTCCACATTCGTGAAATCTTCTCCCGTTATACCTCGCTGATTGAACCGTTATCCCTCGATGAGGCTTATCTGGATGTCACTGACAGCATCCATTGTCACGGCTCGGCGACGCTGATTGCGCAGGAGATCCGCCAGACGATTTTTAAAGAGTTGCAGTTAACGGCGTCGGCAGGAGTGGCGCCGGTAAAGTTTCTTGCCAAGATCGCCTCCGATCTCAACAAACCTGACGGTCAGTATGTGATTACTCCGGCTGACGTCCCTGAGTTTCTGCGCACGCTACCGCTCGGGAAAATCCCCGGTGTGGGTAAAGTCTCCGCTGCAAAGCTGGAAAGCATGGGACTGCGCACCTGTGAAGATGTGCAGAAAAGCGATCTCGCCGGGCTGCTTAAACGGTTTGGTAAATTTGGCCGGGTGCTGTGGGAACGCAGCCAGGGTATCGACGAACGCAGTGTGAATAATGAACGTCTGCGCAAATCGGTCGGTGTTGAGCGAACGCTGGCGGAAGATATTCACGACTGGTCAGACTGCGAAGCCATCATTGAACAGCTCTATCCCGAACTGGAACGCCGTCTGGCGAAGGTCAAACCGGATCTGCTGATTGCCCGTCAGGGCGTCAAACTCAAGTTCAATGATTTCCAGCTCACCACCCAGGAACATGTCTGGCCGCAACTGAATAAAGACGATCTCATCGCCACGGCGTATAAAACCTGGCATGAACGGCGGGGAGGGCGCGGTGTAAGGCTGGTGGGGTTACACGTGACGTTGCTGGATCCGCAAATCGAGCGGCAACTGGTGCTGGGATTGTAAAAACGCCCGGCACGTTGACGTTGCCGGGCATTATGCACGATGTTACTTCGCCGGAATCGCTTTCAGCAGTTCCGTCAGCAGTGTCCAGTACTGACCCACGCTTTCGATATGTACCTGCTCATCCGGAGAGTGCGGACCGGTGATGGTTGGCCCGATGGATACCATGTCCATTTCCGGATACGGTTTTTTGAACAGACCGCATTCCAGACCGGCGTGAATGATCTGAATGTTCGGCGTCTTGTTGAACAGACGCTGATAGGTTTCACGCACCAGATGCATCACCGGCGAGTTGGCATCCGGCTGCCAGCCAGGATATGCGCCTCTGGCGTCGGTTTTCGCGCCCGCCAGTTTACCCAGCGAATCCAGCATGCTGACCACATAGTCTTTACCGCTGTCGATCAGGGAACGCACCAGGCAATGGATTTGCACGTTGTCGTCGGTCATGGTGACAACGCCCACGTTCAGGGAGGTTTCCACCACGCCTTTCGCCACGTCAGAGTTACGGATCACACCGTTCGGCGTCGCATTCAGCAGACGAATAAACCCGTCACGGGATGGCGCGGTCAGTGCCGCGTGGTCATCGCTGACGGCGTCCAGCAGCACAACCAGGTTCTTCTCTTTTGCTGCCAGTTCGTTTTTCAGGATCTCCTGATATTGGCTTACCAGCGCTTTCAGTGCATCGGCTTTATCCGCCGCGACTGCCACGGTGGCGAACGCTTCACGCGGGATGGCGTTGCGCAGGGTACCGCCGTTGAAATCGATCAGACGCAGATCCAGTTCCTGTGCATGACCGGCGAGGAAACGCGCCAGCAGTTTGTTGGCGTTACCCAGACCGACATGGATTTCACCGCCGGAGTGACCGCCTTTCAGCCCTTTCAGCGTCAGCTTAAAGCGCTGGAAACCCGCCGGAACCGCTTCACGGGTCAACGGCAGGTCAGAGGTGAAGTCAATCCCACCGGCGCAGCCCATGTAGATTTCACCTTCTTCTTCGGAGTCGGTGTTGATCAGGATGTCTGCCTGCAGCCAGTTGGGCTGAAGACCAAAGGCGCCATCCATTCCCGCTTCTTCGGTCATGGTCAGCAGCACTTCCAGCGGACCGTGCTGAACGGAATCATCTGCCAGCACCGCCAGTGCGGAAGCCATACCGATGCCGTTGTCGGCGCCGAGCGTCGTGCCGCGCGCTTTGACCCATTCGCCGTCGATGTACGGCTGAATCGGATCTTGGGTGAAGTCATGCACGGTGTCGTTATTTTTCTGCGGAACCATGTCGAGGTGCGCCTGCAGGACCACCGGTTTGCGGTTTTCCATACCGGCACTGGCGCCTTTGCGGATCAGAATATTGCCAACCTGATCGCGCTCAGCGTGCAGGCCTTTTTCCTTCGCCCAGCCCATGATGTGTTCAGCAAGTTTTTCTTCGTGGTAGGACGGGTGCGGAATGGAACAAATTTTGGCAAAAATATCCCAAAGCGGTTGCGGGGATAATTGAGACAATTCAGACACGGTAAGTCTCCTTACGGCTTACTGCAAAAGTCGCTTGCAGGTATAGGGTTAGCATATTGCGATACAGCGGTGAGAATACCACTTTCTTACTGTTCTGGTAGAACAAACCACGTAAAAAGGCACCTGTGTTCCGCTTAGCACTGGTTTTTAGTGCGTCAGATCTCTATAATCTCGCGCAACCTTTTCCCCCTCGAACACTTTTTAAGCCGTAAATATACAGGCTGGGACTTCTTATATCATGAGCGAAAAATACGTCGTCACCTGGGACATGTTGCAGATCCACGCCCGTAAACTGGCAGGTCGTTTGCTGCCAGCTGAGCAATGGAAAGGCATTATTGCCGTTAGCCGTGGTGGTCTGGTACCGGGTGCGCTGCTGGCGCGTGAATTGGGTATTCGCTATGTTGATACCGTTTGCATCTCCAGCTATGACCATGACAACCAGCGCGAGCTGACCGTGGTGAAACGCGCAGAAGGCGACGGCGAAGGCTTCATCGTGATCGACGATCTGGTGGATACCGGCGGTACAGCGGTGGCTATCCGCGAAATGTACCCAAAAGCACATTTCGTCACTATCTTCGCAAAACCGGCAGGCCGTCCGCTGGTCGATGATTATGTGATTGATATCCCGCAGGATACCTGGATTGAACAGCCGTGGGATATGGGCGTGGTCTTCGTTCCGCCTATCTCTGGCCGTTAATCCTGCCGCTCCAGCGCCCGGTTTGACCGGGCGTTGTTCTTTTTGGCGTCTGACGCGTTACAATAGGAACAGTATCGTTCTCACGGAGACCCGCGATGCCAGAGGCTAATCTCAGCGAAATTCTGTTTAAACCCCGATTCAAACATCCGGAAACGTCCACGCTGGTTCGACGTTTTAACCATGGCGCGCAACCTGCGGTTCAGTCTGCGCTGGACGGTAAAAACGTCCCGCACTGGTACCGGATGATGAACCGCCTGATGTGGATCTGGCGTGGTATCTCGCCGCAGGAGATCCTCGATGTGCAATCGCGCATTGTGATGAGCGATGCCGAACGTACTGACCCTGATCTTTACGACACGGTGGTGGGGTATCGCGGGGGCAACTGGATTTTCGAGTGGTCAAAACAGGCGATGCTCTGGCAGCAAAAAGCGATGCAGGAAGCGGATCCTGAGCGTTGCGGTCGTCACTGGCTGCATGCCTCCAATCTATACAGCATCGCGGCCTATCCGCATCTGAAAGGTGACGATCTGGCTGATCAGGCGCAGGCGCTCGCGAATCGTGCCTATGAAGAGGCTTCGCAGCGGCTGCCCGGTGAAATGCGCCAGCTGGAGTTTTCCATCCCCGGTGGGGCGACGGTAACCGGTTTTCTGCATATGCCGAAAGGCAAAGGACCGTTTCCGACGGTACTGATGTGCGGAGGGCTTGATTCGCTGCAAAGCGATTATTACACCCTTTTTGAAAATTATCTGGCGCCATTGGGAATCGCGATGCTGACGCTGGATATGCCGTCTATCGGATTTTCTTCCAAATGGAAACTCTCCCAGGATTCCAGCCAGCTTCACCAGCACGCGCTGAAATCGTTGCCCGATGTCCCGTGGATTGACCATACCCGTGTCGCGGCGTTTGGCTTTCGCTTTGGCGCCAACGTGGCGGTCCGGCTGGCCTACCTTGAATCACCGCGCCTGAAAGCGGTGGCCTGTCTTGGCCCGGTAGTGCACAGTTTGCTGGTGGATCCGCAGCGTCAGGGCAGCGTGCCTGAAATGTATCTCGACGTGCTGGCGTCGCGCCTGGGAATGCACGATGCCTCCGATGACGCGCTGCGCATAGAACTGAATCGCTATTCGCTAAAAACGCAGGGGCTGCTGGGCCGTCGTTGCCCGACACCGGTGCTGTCAGGTTATTGGCAAAACGATCCATTCAGCCCTGAAGAGGAATCCCGCTTAATCACCGCGTCGTCCGCGCAAGGTAAAATGCTGCATATTCCTTTCAACCCGTTGTATCGTAATTTTGACAATGGACTGAAAGAAATTGCTAAATGGATCCACAAACAATTTGGTTAATAGTTTGCTAAATTTTATCGATTTGGTAAAACAGTTGCATCACTAAAGGAGATCGCAATGACGTTACCGAGTGGACACCCGAAGAGTAAACTGATTAAGAATTTCGCTGCGCTTGGCCCTTATATTCGCGAAGAACAGTGCAAAAACAACCACTTCTTTTTCGATTGCCTTGCTGTTTGTGTAAACGTAAAACCGGCACCGGAGAAGCGGGAATTTTGGGGCTGGTGGATGATCATGGAAGCGCAGGAAAAGCGTTTCACCTACAGCTACCAGTTCGGACTTTTCGACAAAGACGGAAAATGGCAGGCCACCGATATTAAAGACAGCGAAGTGGCGGAGCGTCTGGAAAAGACGCGCAGCGATTTCCATGTCCGGGTGGCGGAACTGCTGACCAAACTGTCTTTACGTTTAGAGCCTGCGGATGACTTTAACGAGGAAGCGGTCAGACTGACGGCCTGAGAATAAAATAAGGCGCTTCAGGTGAAGCGCCTTTTTATTTTCAGGTATTAATGAATCAGAACTGGTAAACCATACCAACGGCAACAACGTCATCGGTGTTCAGACCGAGTTTGTTGTCGTCATCCAGCTGGTTAATTTTGTAATCCACGAATGCAGACATGTTTTTATTGAAGTAGTACGTTGCTGCCACGTCGACATATTTAACCAGATCGACATCGCCCACACCTTCAATATCCTTGCCTTTAGACTGGACATAACCCAGAGACGGGCGCAGACCGAAATCGAACTGATATTGCGCTACCACTTCGAAGGCCTGGTTTTTATTAGCGAAACCGCTAACAGAAGTGCTCGCGCCGCCAATCGTTGCAGTACCAGAAATCGGCGTCATGTTGCGGGTTTCAGCATAAACGGCAGCCAGGTAAATGCTGTTGGCGTCATATTTCAGACCCGTCGTCCAGGCTTCAGCATTAGAACCATGACCAAAGCTCTGGTTTTCCTGTGCCAGCGTACGGTCAGAGTTGGCATAAGCCGCACCCAGCGTCAGACCCGTATCGCCAAAGTCATAGCTCAGAGACGTACCGAAACCGTCGCCGTTAGCTTTGCTGGCGGCGCGGCTGTCGTTCTCGTTTTTGCCCTGATATTGCAGACCCAGTTTCAGACCATCAACCAGACCGAAGAAGTTGTTGTTACGGTAAGTCGCCATACCGTTACCACGACCGGTCATGAAGTTATCGGTTTTGATATAGGAGTCGTCACCGAATTCAGGGATCATATCGGTATACGCTGCGACGGTATACAGGATGCCGTAGTTACGACCGTAGTCGAATGAACCGTAATCACCGGCTTTCAGACCCGCGAACGCCAGACGGGTTTTCGTGGTGTTGGTATCGCCTTCCACTTTGTTCGCCGCGATCTGGTATTCCCACTGACCGTAACCCTGCAGCATATCGTTAATCTGGGTGGCGCCTTTAAAGCCCAGACGCGCATAAGACTGGTCACCGTCCACACCGTCGTTGTCGCTCATGTAATGCTCAGCTTTGACACGACCGTACAGATCCAGCTTGTTACCATCTTTGTTATAGACTTCTGCAGCCTGAGCTGAAAGGGAAGCCATCGCGCCTACTATCATTAATGCCAGTGTGCTTTTTTTCATTTTCAATCCCGAGTTTAAAAAACGCGCTAATAGTCGTGGGGGGAAAACAAGCCCCGTGAAAATCAGAGAGGTTTTTAACGCGCGGGAATGAAACATTTATGACAATTTAAGAATACTTTTAAATAGTTGTGTTTTCATGTTTCCGTCATAAAGTTGTCAAATGTTGCCGTTACGCTTCCTGATCCCGCGCAATAAAGTTCCACCCCTTTTGCCATGAGAGTTGGCAAGCGGCGGGAGTCCTGTTAAAACGTCTGTTCGATACGGATTTTTCATTTTTATTGAACGGCAGAGAATCATGAGTGACAGTCAGACGCTGGTGGTAAAACTGGGTACCAGTGTTTTAACGGGCGGATCGCGCCGCCTGAATCGCGCCCATATCGTCGAATTAGTGCGCCAGTGCGCGCAGTTGCATGCCGCCGGGCATCGTATTGTGATTGTCACCTCCGGGGCTATCGCTGCCGGACGTGAGCATCTGGGTTATCCTGAACTGCCCGCCACCATTGCTTCCAAACAGCTGCTTGCGGCGGTGGGGCAAAGTCGACTGATCCAACTGTGGGAACAGCTGTTTTCCATTTACGGTATTCACGTCGGTCAGATGCTGCTGACCCGCGCTGATATGGAAGACCGCGAGCGTTTCCTTAACGCCCGTGACACGCTTCGCGCGCTGCTTGATAACAACATCGTGCCGGTCATCAACGAAAACGACGCGGTCGCCACGGCGGAAATCAAAGTGGGCGATAACGACAACCTTTCCGCGCTGGCTGCCATCCTCGCCGGTGCTGACAAACTGCTGTTGCTGACCGATCAACAGGGGCTGTTTACCGCTGATCCGCGTACCAACCCGCAGGCAGAACTGATTCAGGATGTGTACGGCATTGACGACGCGCTGCGTGCGATTGCCGGTGACAGCGTCTCCGGTCTGGGCACCGGCGGTATGGGCACCAAGCTGCAGGCCGCTGACGTCGCCTGCCGTGCAGGCATCGATACCATCATTGCCGCAGGCAGCCGTCCAGGCGTGATTGGCGATGTGATGGAAGGGCTTTCCGTCGGCACCCGTTTCCATGCGCAGGCCTCGCCACTGGAAAACCGCAAACGCTGGATTTTCGGCGCACCGCCAGCCGGAGAGATCACGGTTGATGAAGGCGCAACCCGCGCAATTCTGGAAAGAGGGAGCTCATTGCTTCCGAAAGGAATTAAAAGCGTGACAGGTAACTTCTCCCGTGGTGAAGTGATTCGTATCTGTAATCTCGACGGTCGTGATATTGCCCACGGCGTCACCCGCTACAACAGTGATGCATTGCGCCGCATTGCGGGGCATCACTCCCAGCAAATCGACGCCATTCTTGGCTACGAGTACGGCCCGGTGGCTGTGCATCGCGACGATATGATCACCCGTTAAGGAGCCTCACATGCTGGAACAAATGGGTATTGCGGCCAAAGCGGCCTCTTACCAGCTGGCATTACTCTCCAGCCGCGAAAAAAATCGGGTGCTGGAAAAAATTGCTGATTATCTGGAAGCGCAGACCGAAGACATTCTGCATGCTAACGAACAGGATCTCGCCGAGGCGCGTGCGAATGGCCTGAGTGACGCGATGCTGGATCGTCTGGCGTTGAACCCCGCGCGTTTGCAGGGGATCGCGAACGACGTTCGCCAGGTCTGCCAGCTTGCCGATCCGGTCGGGCAGGTGATTGACGGCGGACTGCTGGACAGCGGCCTGCGCATTGAACGCCGCCGGGTTCCGCTCGGGGTGATTGGTGTGATTTACGAAGCGCGCCCGAACGTGACGGTAGATGTCGCCTCGCTGTGCCTGAAAACCGGTAACGCGGCGATTTTGCGCGGCGGCAAAGAGACCTGGCGCACCAATGCTGCGACGGTGAAAGTTATCCAGCAGGCGCTGGAAGAGTGCGGATTACCTGCGGGTGCGGTTCAGGCCATTGAAAGCCCGGATCGTGCGCTGGTGAGCGAAATGCTGCGCCTGGATAAATATATCGACATGATCATTCCCCGCGGTGGCGCCGGTTTGCACAAGCTATGCCGTGAACAATCAACGATCCCGGTCATTACCGGCGGTATCGGTGTTTGTCATATTTTCGTTGATGAGAGTGCGGAAATTGAACCTGCGCTGAAGATTATCGTCAACGCGAAAACCCAGCGTCCGAGCACCTGTAACACCGTTGAGACGCTGCTGGTGCACCAGAAGATTGCCGGTGCGTTTCTGCCTGCGCTGAGCCAGCAGATGGCGAAAAGTGGTGTCACACTGCATGCCGCCGACAACGCCATGGCGCAGTTGCAAGCCGGGCCAGCGAAGGTGGTGGCGGTAGAACCCGCGCAGTATGACGATGAATATTTGTCGCTGGATCTGAATGTTAAAGTCGTCAGCGACATTGATGAGGCTATCGCGCATATTCGCCAGCACGGTACACAGCATTCCGACGCCATCCTGACGCGTACGCTGCGCCATGCCGATCGTTTTATCAACGAAGTGGATTCCTCGGCGGTCTATGTGAACGCCTCCACCCGTTTCACCGACGGCGGGCAGTTTGGTCTCGGGGCAGAAGTGGCTGTCAGCACGCAAAAACTGCACGCGCGCGGTCCAATGGGACTGGAAGCGCTGACGACGTACAAGTGGATTGGTTTCGGCGACGATACGATTCGTGCTTAAATGAAACAGGGTGATGCAAAAACAGGCAGTTGGTTACCTGGGTTATTGACGCATCACCCTGTAAGATTTAACCTTCTACACCGTGATTCACGCTCGTGAACACGTCTCAGGGCCGGTATAGCTCAGTTGGTAGAGCAGCGCATTCGTAATGCGAAGGTCGTAGGTTCGACTCCTATTACCGGCACCACTTCAAACACTTCCCCATAGCAAAATTTCGCTTAAGAGGTACTATCTCCATTTCTTAAGCAAAGACAATGCGATGAAAAATATTACTCTTATTAGTGTATTCACATTACTGCTGGCGGGGTGTTTTCATGTTGGCGATCCTCGCGCGAAACATTATCGGGCTTCTGTATTCACTGTCGCGAATGAGGTATGCGTCACGGTTCAACCGGAAGGCGATGAAAAGCTTATCAGCCTTATCATTGAAGAAGTGGGTAATTCCAAAAATAAACTAGAAAGATTTTATTATGATGACGCTATTACGGTGTCGTCGGATAAATGTGTTCCAAATTTTGGGTATCGCTATGAAGCGGGGAAAGCCTATAACTATTCCCTTATTCTTGAATCATCCGCTAAGAAAAAGAAAGGCGTTGTTCCTGCAAGCCGGATATACGGTGTCGACTTTACGTTGCGGGAAAACAGCGGGAAGCTTGAGGCCAGTACGCTGTACTGATTTGGATTGATCTCCCCCCGAAATCAACTCAACGCTCCTGTTCCGCGGTTTCGGGGTCCACGCTTGACATAAGTATGAGTCGAATAAATCTGATGGCTGGTGCGTTTACTCGTTACCAACTGAAGGAATACCAGTATGACTCGTGTCGCGCTCATCATCGCTCCAGGATTATTAATGATTCCCTTATCGCTGCATGCAAACCCTGTCAGTTATCGTATCGATACCCAGAAAACGAGTATTGCGCTGTTGTGGCATGCCTTTGGTGGCGTCTCTCAGGCCCGCCTTGAAAAGGTGACAGGGGACATTACCCTGGATGATGGAAATGAACGGGATGACCATATCAATGTGACTATCCCGGTTTCTACGCTCAAAGCCTCTAATGGATTGCTCACTTACCAGATGAAAAGTCGATTTTTTTTCGATGCCGATCGCTATCCGAATATCGCTTTTACCAGTAGCCGCGTTGTAGCGATGGGAAAGGGACGTTTTCGGGTGTTTGGTACCTTAGCCGTTAAGGATGTCACCCGTGAGGTTATCCTGAATGCTTCACTGGAAGAAACACAGGGCGAAGTATGGGGTCGTCAGCAAATTTCGCTGAATGCTTCAACGACGATTTCGCGCTCTGCCTTCAACATGGAAAGCTTTGCTGCACTGGTTGATGATGCTGTTTTAATTAATATTGAAATTCAGGCTCAGCCGCGTCTGCCTGTATAAAACCCACCGCTACCCGGTGGATTTATTGGGTTATGCCAGTGCAGTTTGCAGCGTCTGCGCGTTCTGTTTCAGTTGCGAAACCGGGTTCCGTCCAATTAACACAAACTGATAGCCCCGATGGTGCCACCAGACAAGGTGCATGTCATGGCGCTGTTCGAGGTTCAACAGGGTGCTGTCCGGATGTTTTTCAGGGGAAATACACAGCGCCATAGGGCCGTAATCGGCATGCATCCAGGCGATTTGCGCAATTGAGGTGCTGTCGTAACGCAGTATGCGGACCATTTTCAGTTCAGCACCCTGTAAGGCTAATTGCTGTTCATTCGTCCTTAAACCGATATCCTGTGCCACGCGTGCCAGTCCCTGCTGTAAAACGGGCAGGGAGCTGTCGACATCGAGCAGTGTTTCCGCGCTATACAGCGACATGTACTGCGCCTCAAGCTCACGAATTTTTTCGCTCTCACTTCGAGGTTTTGTGACGGAGCGACCGAAGTAACCTAACCCGGAGCCGATAACCAGGAAGCTGAGCGAGGCGGCGATCAGTGAACGGCGGCTGACGCCCGTCTGCCGATGCGTCACCCCTGGCTGACGTGCCAGTAAACCGGCAAGATGTTGTTCCAGACGCGCTTTTGGTGCTTTCTCAAGTAACGGAGCAAAGGCCTCTTCAAAATCAGCCTGATGGTGTCTTAGCGCGTCAGTACGCCGCGCCAGTTGCTCGTTCTGCTCAAGTTCGGCCGCAAACCGTTGCGCCTCGTTTTCGTTCATCTCACCATCAAGCCATGCGACAATCGATTCATCGCTGTAAGGGGGGAGGAATCTTATGGAGTTCAAAATCGCTTCTCCTGCACTATGAGCGGCGAATCGACGGTCTGGGCTATTTTTGCCCGTGCGGTTGCCAGTCGGCTCATGATGGTACCAATCGGTACTGACAGGGTATCTGCCGCCTCTTTATAGGTGAAACCTTCAACGTAAACTAAAAAAACCGCATTGCGTTGTGCCTCAGGCAGGGCGCTGACATGCTGCATGATTTTTGCGTAATGCAGGCGAGCCTCGTCCTGTTCATGCGTATCAGGCGCCAGTAATTCATCGCTTTCAACGAATCCTTGCCCCAGCCGCACCCGACGTGCGCGGACATCTGAAATCCAGATTGAGTGCAGAATGGTGAATAACCAGCTATCAATGCGTGTGCCGGGGGTGAACTGCGCGCTTTTTTCAAGCGCGCGAACACAGGTAGCCTGAACCAGTTCTTCGGCAACCTCGCGGTTACGCGACAGAACCAGCCCGTAGCGCCACAGGCGGGTCAGATGTTCAGCAAGGTGCTGACGAACGTCACTGGTGGTGATTTTTCTGTCCTCGGATCAGGGTTCAGGATTCAGGATGACCATCAATGGCGGCCTGAAGATCCCGGTATTCTTCGCAGTTTTGCCCGCAGATCGTGGCAATGGCTTTTAATTGCTCATTAGCCAGGTCCGGCCGTCCCTTTATCAGCCACGCTTCGCCGAGGTACTCCCGCACTTTAGCATAGGCCGGATCGAGCGCTAATGAACGCTGGTAATAGCCAATACCTTCATCGGTACGACCCAGTTTTCGCGTGGCATACCCTCGATAATTCCAGGCTTCAGCCGTATTGCCATTTTTTAACGTGTTAAGCAGATTCAGCGCGGCCTGATACTCCCCTTTTTTGGCGAGATGATAGGCGTAATGGGTTTTATCCTCGTCACTGAGGCGAGAGCTTTTCTCTGGTACACACTGTTTTGTCGCACTGTCATAGACCTGCCCGCTCGGGCAATCCGGCGTTTTGCTGTTGGTGTTATCGTCTCCGGCGGCAAAAGCCTCAGTGGCAGAGAACAAAACCAGCACGACGGGAAAGAGAAAGCGCCGTAAAGCCGCCGAAGGTAAAAAGGATAATGTTTTCATGACGGTTCCTCAGATTAACGGAAGACACGGCCGGGCAGCATATGACGTAGTACGCTGTCCCGGAACAGGTAGTGATGGCAAAATCAGGGTGTTAATGAGGAGTAAACGCGGCAACGATGAAATCTATTCGGAAAAATATCTCAGAATTGCAACAGGCACGCTCTGCAGTCGGGCGCGCCGGACAGTGGCGTGCATGCATTTGCATGCAGCCACAACCGAACTCAATAGCGATTAAACGTTTTACTAAAGCGGGCGAGAAAATCTTTTGACACGGCACCACCGATTTCCACATCGCCGCTTTCTGGGTTCAGCGTGCTTAACTTTGGCAAATGCTCCGGTGCGTTGGCATCCGGAAGCGTTGGCCAGTAGGCACCCGCAGCCGCTACGAGCTCCTGGCCTTCTTTACTGGCCAGCAGTTCCATCAGTAGCTTACCAGCATTAGGATGCGGGGAATGAGCGAACAGCCCGACCGGTTGGGTCACCAGGATCGCACCTTCGTCCAGCACGTAAAAATCAATCGGCTGTCCTTTTTCACGCGCGGTGATCACATTCTGTGAAGATACCATTGGCGACAATATCCGCTCACCGGTGGCAATCAGGCGCGCAGAGTCGGCGTTGCCGCGGGTAAACAGAATATCCTGATGCGACAGCGCACCCAGCGTATCCCAGTTTAGTTTGCCATTGTTCAGCAGGGCCAGGAAAAACGCCTGGTTCGATGCGGCGACTTTCGGATCGCCGAGCAGCATTTTGCCTTTCCATTTTGCATCAGTAAAACCCACCAGGTTTTTCGGTAACTGTGATTTGTCCGGAAAAGCGCGGGTGTTGTACGCCGCCGTCAGAAGACTGACGTCAGTGATATACCATGCGCCATCCGGATCGCGGTACTGGGCCGGATACTGGTCATAATTGCTGACTTTATATGGCGTGAACCAGCCTTTTTTCTTCCATTCATTAGCGACGAAGACTTCGTTGATCATCACCGCATCTGCCTGCGATTTACCCGCCGCTTTTTCGGATTCCACCACCGGGATTAAATCAAGCGACTGTTTCTGGACGATTTTTAGCGTAATGTCCGGGAAGTTTTGATTCCAGTAATTGATCAGCTTGCGGTTGGTATCCTGACGGAAGGTGTTATAGAACACCACTTCTTTCTCCGGCTTCGCGGCGTCATACAACCCGGCAAAGCGCTGGTTCAGCGGCTCTGCCCAGGCGGAGGAAAAAACTAACATGCCGAGCGACAGGCTGGCGACAAATAAACGACGATTTAACATAGTGCTGTGGTTCCTCTGGTTAATTACGGCAATGTCTTGTCTTGTTGTAAGTCGCGTGGTGAATCCGCCAGCAGCGGCTGCCCCTGAAATTGTGTGCGCAGCATGACGCGCCGCTGTGTTTCATCAATCGGCGTCCGGTAATGCATGGAATAGCGATTGTCCCAGATCAGCACATCGCCCGGCGTCCAGCGGTGAGTCCACGTCAGATCCTCTTTGACAGCCGCTGTCCATAGCTGATCCAGCAGCGCCTCGCTTTGTTCAAGCGGTAGCCCGTCAATATACTGAGAGGGAAAATCACGGCGGCGCCCAAGATAGAGCGAGCGACGCCCGCTCTGCGGATGACGAATAACCAGGGGATGAAACGGCCCCGGCACCTCTTCCGGCCGCGTTGGGAGGGCGATCCCCGGACGCAGCATTCCGGCGCTGTTGCGACTGGCATCGTGTTTCGCCCACAGGCCGTCGATTTCTCGCTTTACTATTTCTGGCAGGCGTTCATACGCCAGATACTGGTTAGAAAAAGAGGTATGACCGCTGTCCGACGGCGCTTCCAGCGCGTACAGCATGCTGCCAATCGGCGGTTCTTCGATATACGAGTTATCGGAGTGCCAGACGACTTCCAGACTCCCCAGTCCGTCGTTTTCGCGCGTGGGTTTACCGTCCGGTCCCAGGTTGGTGTTGAGCATGATTTCCGGAAATTCATCGTCCTGCCTGATACCTGCGGCGCGAATATATTTCCGGTTTGCTCCCTCCTGAGGCTGGCCAAAGATGCTGGCTGCGGAGAGAAACTCGCGCGGCTGGAGATATTGATCGGGAAACAACAGTACTAAATGATCCTGCCACGCCTGGCGTAGCGCGGAGGCCAGTTCACCATCGATTTTTTGCGCTAAATCGATACCTGTCACCACCGCGCCCAGCGCTGCGCCGGTAGGCCGGATGCTTAAGCGGGCGAGATCATTGGCCGGGGAAGTGCTATCGCGCTGCGGAAAAGAGAGCGTATCCAGTTGATGTATGCTGTACATTATGCCTCCCAGGGGGAAAGTCCGGCGGCATGGTTTCCTGCCGCCTGACCGGTAATAAAGCATTCGGCCAGATTGCCGGCGCCCAGATATAAAAAGCCCCAGATACTACCGAGCTCGCCAGCGGTATATAGCCGGGGAATGGCTTCATTAAAGGGATTAAGTACGCGCTGCTGCGCATCGTGCGCGGGGCCGCCCTGGGTGTTATTCACCAGAGGCCACAGGCGCCCGACATAAAATGGCGCGGTTTTAATCGGCAACATGCTACTGCCCGGGCGGGCAAAATCTTCATCGTGGCCGAGTTTGCATTGCTGATTCCAGCGTTCGAGGCTGGCGCGTACCGTAGTTGCATCGGCACCGATCAGTTCGGCTAATGCGTCTATCGAGTCCGCTTTTTGCAGGATGCCATTTTCGACCTCTTTCAGGTTGTCGTCGCTCCAGATGTACGGTGCGATCGCCCGATCGTTCAGCACTGCTTGTCCGAGAGGGTAACGTTTACGCCCTTCGTCATCCACGATCAGAAACGCCGGGATATTCGGGAAGTTTTGGGTCGCCGGATCGAACTGATCCAATGGACGGTGGCCGGTGTCCTGGAAGTAGGGATGGTATTCATTCATGAAGCGCTTACCGTGTTTATTCAGCATGATCCATGACATAGCGACTTCCGGGGTATTCACTTCCGGTGTCCAGTCGGGCAGGCGTTTTACCCGCAGAGCGAAGGGGTAGTTTTCGTCTACATGACGGAAACCATACGAACCGTGGAAATGCCACATATGCCAGAGATCAGCGCCCGCGGCCTGGGCCATGCGAATGCCGTCGCCGGTGTTGGCGCGGGTCGCGGAGGCCATCACCGGGCGGATCTGCCAGTATTTACGTTGCATAACGGGATCGGCTTCAAAGCCGCCAGTAGCCAGAATGACCCCCTTGCGGGCGCCAATATGACGTACCTGACCATGCTGGTTTACGGTCAGGCCGAGCACACTGCCGTCGCTGCCGGTAATCAGGCGCTGCGCGGCCGTTTCCAGCCGCACTTCAATGTCGCGCGCCCGAATATTATCGTGCAGCAGCTTAAAAACATTCGGACCGAGTAAGCGACCACGGGCATGGGGATATTCACGGCGGGCGTCAAAACCAGGGATTTCCGCCACTTCGACAATCCCCAGAGCATCGTGTCCGGGGAAGGGATAATTACCGCCACGATTGCGCACCCGGATCGTGGCATTGTTGATCTGTGCCAGCTTGCGGAAATAGCTTTCCAGACCGAGCATGCCTTCGGTCATCATATCCAGCACAGAATCCGGGACATCCGGGCCAACCGTCTGACGCAGATAGTCACGTCCGCGATGGCGGTCGGTGATGGTGCGCACGCCGCCCCCGGCGCATATCGAAATCCCACCAGGGTCCGGCATTTTTTCAATAAGCAGGACGTGTGCGCCGCTGTCATGAGCCGCCAGCGCCGCTGCGCCACCGGCAAAACCGAATCCCACGACGACGACGTCATACCACTCGTCGAATTCAGGCTGGTTGGGGTTTTTTTGTTGTGTGTTGTTATCATTCATTGGCTTATTCACTGGAGGAAACCGTCCGCCCCGACACTTTCCAGACAATGCCGAGAACCAGGACGCTAATAGCGACGATAATCACCGACAGCGTAGCCGCCTGCTCAATGGAGCCATCGGCAATGTATTGCATGATGACGGTGGACATGACCTGCGAATCCGTTTGCGCCAGCATCACTGACATCGACAGCTCGCGGATGCTGAGCGAAAACACCAGCACCCAGCCGATCCCCACCGAGACCTTGAGCAACGGCAGCGTGATATCCAGCATGATGCGCAACCAGCCAGCGCCGGCGATACGCGCAGCTTCTTCCAGATCGACGGAGATCTGGCGCAGCGCGGTACGCACCAGCACAAACGCCACTGGCAACTGTTTGGCGGTATAGGCAATCAGCAGTAGCGTCAGCGTGCCGTACAACGCGCTGACGTACCCCAGCATGATGCCGACCCCAAAAGCGATGGACGGAAAACCGTAGGCGATCATGATAAGCACGGTGATAGTACCGCGCCCGGCCAGTTGAGTACGCTCCACCACCCAGGCGCAGATAACCGCCAGGCTGGCGCACAAGGTGGCGGTAGCGAAGGCCAGCGTCAGGCTGTTTTTCATCGCGCCGAAGGCGGCTTCGCTTTGATTGAACAGATGGCGATAGTTCTCCAGCGCCAGGTTATCCAGAGAGATATCCACGCCCAGCACTTTGATCAGCGACAGCAGCAGCAGAGAGGTCATCGGCAGTACCACGCTGATAAACACCACCGCCACCACCACGGCCATCATCAGCCAGCGCCAGCGACCCAACGACAGCACTTGCCCCTTTGTCACTTTGCCGCTGAGAGTGCGAAAATCATCGTGACCAATAAACAGACGCTGTACAGCCAGGCAGAGCAGGGTATACAGCACGATAGGCACCGCGATCGCGGCGGCCATATTCAGATGGGGCGGGAATGACATCAAATCGTACAGTTTGGTGGTCAGTACCGAAAAGTTCGCCATCGTGCCGATGACCGCCGGTGCGCCGAAAGACGAAAGCGTATCCAGCATAACCAGGATTGTGCTGGCAAGGATCGCGGGTAGCACCAGTGGCAGGGTGATGGTGAGCGAGCTGCGTAAGCGTCCGGCGCCCAGAATACGCGCCGCCTGTTCATAGCTGGCATCCACATTATTCAGTGCCGACAGCACCGAGAAAAACACCAGCGGGTACAGGTGAAGCGTTTCGATGAACACCAACCCGCTAAAGCTGATGATGTTGAACGGCTGCGCTTCCAGATGCAGTAATGATTTCAGCAGCGTGTTGAGGTAGCCGGAGTTGGGGGCGGCCAGGAAAATCCATGCGATGACGGTAATAAAGGTGGGAATCACAAAAGTAATACCCACCGCGCCGACGATCAGATTTTTGCCGGGTGTATCGGTACGGGCGACGATCCACGCCAGCAGTGTGCCGATAAACGTAGTACAAATCACCACGCTGACAACCAGTCGTAGTGAATTCCACGCGGCGTCGAGCATGCCGGGTTCCGTGACCACGGTACGGAAGGTCTCCAGCGTGAAATGGCCGTCTTCCGACGTCAGGCTGAATTTAAACAGCCAGGCCAGCGGCCAGGCGACGATCCCCAGCAACACCAGAATAGCCGTGCCGATAATTAACCACTTCACCGGCTGGACAGGCAGACCTCTGCGCGCCGGGGGAAGGTGAAGGGATAACAACTCGTCAACCCTGCTCATGGCAGCACCCATGCACGATCGTCTTCCACCACCACCTTCACCTTCCCGGCAGGCGCAGGCGCATCGCCAAATTCAGCCGACAGCGGCTCGCCTTCCAGCAACAGGGTGACGTCGTAATGGTTGCCGAGGAACACGCTTTTCACCACAGGCAGTTCCACACCGTCCGGATGCTGCCGGAAGTGCTGCGGGCGGATCACCACGCTACGCTGCTGGCCCAGCCAACAAGTTAATGAACTCTGCTCATCGGTTCGGGCCCAGAAGCGCAGTCCGCCTGCTACCTCAACCCGCACTCGTGGCCGGAAGGCGTCCACCTCCACAACCTTGCCGTTCAGGATATTGGCTTTGCCGATAAAACTGGCGACAAAACGGCTTTGCGGCTGCTGCCAGATTTGCTGCGGCGTGCCGACCTGTTCGATGCGCCCGGCATTCATCACAACAATGCGATCCGCCAGTACCAGCGCCTCTTCCTGATCGTGGGTGACATGTAGCATGGTGACGCCGACCCGCTCCTGTAAGGCTTTCAATTCGGTGCGCATGACCTGGCGCATGGCGGCGTCCAGGTTGGAGAGCGGTTCATCCAGCAGCAACAGAGAAGGTTCGGTCACCAGCGCTCGGGCCAGCGCCACGCGCTGCTGCTGCCCGCCACTCAAGTCGGCCGGTTTGCGTCCTGCATAGCCGGTCAGATTGACGATTTCCAGCATCCGATTAACGCGCTGGCGGATAAACTCCGCTTTCTCGCCAGCAATTTGCAGGCCGTAGGCAACGTTATTAAAGACGCTTTTATGGGGCCAGATGGCATAGTTCTGGAACATCATGCCCAGCTGGCGCTTCTCCGGCGGCAGCATATAGCGCGGGCTGGCGGCGAGGCGGCCATTTAAATGAATTTCGCCCGCGTCTGGCTGGATAAAGCCTGCAACCATGCGCAGCGTGGTGGTTTTCCCGCAACCGCTTGGTCCCAGCAGAACCACCAGTTCTCCAGGAGAAATGGCAAGATCGATGCCGTTCACGGCGCGGTGTTCACCCATAGATTTACTCAGCGCGCGCAGCGCGAGACGAGGCGAGGTGTCTGTTACTTCCTGGGGCAATGAAAATGCAGAAGCCAAAATACCACTCCGAATAATAATTAATCACATTACTGGGCTACTATAGGCAGCGTCGTTTTATTGCTTAACTGTTTAAATCGGCAAAGTTAATGCGCAGATGTGCTAAGCGCGGTCAGGAGTGCACATCCTGAGTGAACCACTCATCCGGTAGTTCTACGCCGCGGCCCGCCGCCAGCGCTTTTTCCAGTAATACTGCACCCGCAGCAGCAAACTGGTAGCCCAGTCCGTGGTAATTGAGAAAGGCAGTGATTTCTTCCGGCTTCTGCCGTGCGGGAGTCTGGCCAGCAACCAGGTCCGCCAGAGACGGCGCGTTATCCAGGACGCGCATTAACGGTGACGATTTCTCACGATGGTCAATGCCGCTGGCGACGACCAGATGATCGTTGGTCATATTGCCCGGATCGTGCACAACGATGCGGTCATAGACACTGAATTCTTCAGCAGCCAGTTCCCCTTCGCGGATCGAGCCGACATGTACGCCGGGACGCAACCAGTCGCGCGATAACACCGGCTGTAAACTGTTAGTGGCACATAGCACCATATCCGCCAGACGCACCGCCTGTTCAGCGCTGCTCATCGCTTCGACGGCGATATCCAGCTCCTGCTGGAGCTGCTGCGCAAATGCCCGGCGGTGGCTTTCATCCGGGCTGTAGACATAGAGTTTTTCCAGTGGGCGAACCGTCGCCGCCGCCAGAGCCTGAGTGCCTGCCTGCCATCCGCTGCCGAGGATCGCCGCGCTTCGTGCATCCTGTCGAGCCAGATAACGCGCGCCTAATCCGGTGGTGGCCCCTACGCGCATTCGCTGGATCACACCGTCCGGGAATAACGCCAGCGGTGCGCCGGTCAGGGTGTTGAACAACATAACAAGACCGACCCAGCGCCCACTGGCGGCAGGGACTTTGACCTTGCGCGTTTTCCCGTTCAGGGTGGGGAAAGATAAAATGTCAGAATTGATTCTGATTGCGCCGATGTGATAACGAGGCACTACCGATCCCACCATTTTCAATAAGTACACCGCCTCGGGCGTGGCGGTTTCAGTGATCATATCGGATCGATGCCCGTTAACCGCCCGGCCTGCAGCGACATCGCGGTAGGTTTGTTCGAACGCATCGATACAATCCCGCATGGATAACACGGCGCTGATGTCGTCATTAGAGAAAATAAACATGATTCGGTTATGCCAGGTGATGGAACTATTCATTAACGGAAGAAGACAGCCTATCTGGCTTTAGGGATTGAGCACAAAGTACAAAACTGAGTAAGCATTTTCATTTTTCGTACAAGACAAGGTGGATTTACTCGCTGATAATGCCTGGTTTTCATCAGCCCCCCATTCCGGAGAAGGCCTATGTCCGTACGTAATGTTGATGTCGCTTTGCCCGCCAGTGGAGAATCGCTGGCCGAACGGATAGCCGCGGTACTTACGCATCTGCATCTGGACAAACTCTCATCGGGCACGCGCGCCGTGGCGATCAACGATCTGCTGGATATGACGGGGTTATGCATAGCAGCGCGTCGGAGTGACTATATTGCGGCGTTGATTAACACTGAGGATCAGCAGGGCGACTGTACTGCCCTGGGCCATTCATCCCGGTTTTCGGCCGCCAGCGCGGCACTGATCAACGGCACGGCCACCCACGGCGAAGATTTTGACGACACCCTGGAGGGGGCGCCGATACGCGTTGGCGCGATGGTGTTACCGGCCGTGCTGGCGGCAGCGGAACGACACCACCGCTCTGGCGCCGATGCGCTGTGCGGTATGATCGCCGGGCTGGAAATGGTGTGCCGCTTTAATCACGTCGTGCCAGGCGCCATTCACAAAGCAGGCTTTCATCCGGTCGGGGTGATTGGCGTGCTTGGCGCGACCGCTGGCGTCGGGGTGGCGCTGGGCCTGAACCCCCGCCAGCTGACGGATGCCTTCGGTATCGCGGGGAGTTTTGCCTCGGGGCTGGGGGAGTTTCTTAGCGAAGGTGCATGGACCAAGCGTTTACACCCTGGCTGGGCGGCGCAGTCGGGCTATAAAGCCGCGCTATTGGGAAAGGCGGGCTACAACGGGCCGCGCACAATTTTTGAAGGGCCGCGCAACCTGTTTCGCGTTTTCGGTCGCGATGCCAGCCCCAACTACCAACCGCTACTGGACGGTTTGGGTGAACGCTGGATGATGGAGCGTATCGCGTTTAAACCTTATGCCTGCGGCACCATGATCCACCCGTTCATTGATTGCATCCTGCAAATGCGACGGGAGGGGATTGATGCCCGACAGATCGTCGATATCGAATGCGAAACGGGTGAAGGTCTCGTCGACAGACTCTGGGAACCGTTGGCGGCGAAGCAGCGCCCGGCCAGCGGTTACGCTGCGAAGTTTAGTATGCCGTTTGCGATGGCAATCGCTTTCTTTGAGGGGGACGCCGGTCTACAGCAGTTTACTGATGACAAAGTGCATGTAGTGCAGGTGCTGGAGCTGGCGGCTAAAATCCGTTACCGGATCGATCCGCACAACGAATACCCGCGCAACTACAGCGGCCATGCGCGCGTGACGTTCAGGGACGGCAGCGTGCGGGAATGGCGGCAGCCACATTTCCGTGGTGGAGTGAAAGAGCCTTTGACTCGCGAGGAGTTAATCAGAAAATTCAGGGGCAATATCGCTTATGGCGGCCTTTCTGCCGAATACGGCGAAAAGCTGTTGCAGTTCTGTCTTACTATCGCGGACGCCCCGGATCTCAGCGCATTGGCCAGCTTTCGCACAGTCTGATGCATTCCAGATAAAACGTAGTAAATACAACGAGCTATTCACTACGTTTAACGCCGGTTACTGGCACCACTTCAACTATTTTCCTGACCCCATCGTTACCAGGCCGTGAGATACAGTGCGGTAATGTCGGCGATACTGGCTTCACGCGGGTTGCCACCGGTGCAGACATCGTCCAATGCCGCCTGTGCCAGTGCCGGGATATCCTCTTTGCGAACGCCAACATCGCGCAGATGTAACGGAATTCCGACATCGCGATTCAACGCAAACACCGCATCCACCGCGGCATTGCGCGCGTCGGCCAGACTGAGTGCTTCCACTTTCACGCCCATCGCCCGGGCGATGTCGCGGAATTTCTCGCCGGTATATTCTGCGTTGTAATGCATGATATGCGGTAACAGAATGGCATTAGCCACGCCGTGTGGCGTGTTATAAAACGCGCCGAGAGGATGCGCCATGCCGTGTACCAGTCCAAGACCTACGTTGGAAAAGCCCATACCGGCAACATATTGACCGAGCGCCATCGCTTCTCCGGCCTGTTTTTCTCCGGCAACAGAACCTCGTAAAGCGCCCGCAATAATTTCAATGGCTTTGATGTGTAACGCATCCGTCAGCGCCCATGCGCCGCGGGTGATATAGCCTTCAATGGCATGCGTCAGTGCATCTACACCTGTCGCCGCTTAACAAACAGGAGCCGGAAGCCCGGCTCCTGTTTATTTTCTGGTTCACTTACCAGCTGTATTTCACCCCCAGCATGCCCTGGGTGTCGCTGTAGCCTTTGTCACCCATCTGCACGCCCACGTTGCCCCACACGCTCAGGCGGTCGTTCAGCTTGCCTTCCACACCGGTGCGGATTTCGCCCAGGTTACTGGCGCCGTCGCGGCTGACACGGGTGCCGTCCATCTTCACGCCATACGTTTCGGTGTTATGTATCCAGTTCACTTCCACGAACGGCTGGAACTCACGCTGTTTACCGTCATCCATTTTATGGTGACTGTTCAGGTACGTTCTCACCCCGAGACGGGTCTGGATGTTGCCGTCACCTTCCGTTTCGATGCGGGTGCCGTCGTTCCGGGTGTGTGTATCATCCTTCACGCCCATCCAGGTGACCTGCGCCTGTGGCTGGATATACCAGGTGTTGAGCGTGCCCTGGCTGCCGGTGAACTCTCCGGCTTTCAGGGTGTAACCGGCTTCCAGAGAGGCGGTCAGCCCTTTCGATTTGTACTCATCGCTGTCACGGTTNCGGCCGCTTCGGGTGTTGCTGTGCTCATTCGCATAGCCGCCCATCACGCCCAGATGCCAGCGGTCGAGGCCGTCGGAACTCCACTGTGCGATGTCGCCACCCAGTTGCAGCACGTAGCGGTTGCTCTGTGTTTTGAGCTGGCCGTCACCGGCAGAGGAACGCTCATGGCCGCCGACGTGACGCATCCACATGCTGGTGGTGTTGTCGGTGTACTGCGGTTCGCCGAGGCGATCGTGCAGGCGGTGGTTAAACAGCGTGTTGGCCGCCGCGATATTGCTGATATAGCTGCCTGCTTCCGGGCGCAGGGCATCCGGGGCGGTCGGGTCAACGACAGGTGGTTTGACCGGATCGACTGGCGGTACCGGATCGTCCGGCGGTGTCACACTGCCGGTCCATTTACTGGTCAGATACCAGTTTTTCGCCGCATCCCCGGTGCCTTTGGCGAGAGTATAAACATACGCCCCGGCTTCGACAGTCCCGGTGGTCAGGGCAAAGTTACCGGCAGAATCACCGCCGACCTGAATCATTTCGATACCGTTCACCGTCTGTGCGCCGGTGCCGCCGACATTGTTTACCGCAACCTGGGTACTGCCCGCGGTGTCGCCCTGAACTGTCAGTTTATCCGTCGGCGAATCGTCGCCACCGAGTACGGTGTTCATCGCGATCACCCCGTCGTTACCGGTGTAGTTGCCTTCAACGGTCAGGGTTTTGAAATCATGATTTGTTGGTGTGGAAAACACGATCGTCCCGGCACTGGTCAGGTTATTGACCAGGGAATCGCCGGTCATGTTCCAGCGGCTGGTGGTATCGATATCCACATCAGTCGGATCGATCCAGCCGGTCAGCGTCGCGCCGTTTTGCAGTGTCAGACGGGTGCCGCTGCTGCCGATGATATTACTGGTCAGTTGTGCGCCACCGTTAGCGCCATCGAGGATCAGCTCGCCCGCATTCAGTTCGGTATCGGCGGTCCAGCCGGTCTGGCCCGCCAGCGTCAGGCTGCCGTCACCGGTTTTAATAAAGCCACCGCCAGCCACATCACCGTCGACGATATCGCCTGCAAAATGGGTGCTATCAGTATCGGTGGCGTTAACCGCAGTCAGCGTCGCGCCATTCAGCGAGACCGTGCCGCCGTTACCGCTCAGGCGGTTAACCTGCTGGTCATTGCCGTTCAGATCGAGCTCGCCGCTGTTGACGATGATGTCGCTGCTGCTGTTCAGGGTATCGGCAATATCTGTCCGCAGCGTTCCCGCGTCGACAGTGGTGCTGCCGGTATAGCTGTTAACAGCGGAGAAAATCAGGGTGCCGCCGCCAGTTTTGGTCAGGCTCTTACCGTCCCAGCCGTAACCATACGCGGTGGTGGTCAGATTATCCGTCAACGCTTCGCCAGGGGTGAAGCTGTTGCCGTCCGTGACGTTAAATGTGCCGTGGGCGCTGTTGTCTTCGCTGTTGAACCAGACCAGATCAAACTGCGCGATGACATTTTTACCGGCGTCATCTTTTCTCGCCCAGCCGACCAGGAAGTGGTCGATATCGACATAATCCTGCAACGCTTGCCCGGCGACGGTATAGCGAAAATCACCATTGATGCCGTTCTGTGTGCTGACCAGGGTATAGACGTTTTCATCGGTTTTCGGCGCATAACCGGTGATATCCAGCGTATTGTTTCCCAACAGCGCCAGGGCATCGGCACTCAGTGCCGGATCACTGGCGATATCAATCTGCGTGGCGACGCCATCGCCAAGCGTCGCGTCAGTCGCGATAGTTAACGTTTTACCCGCATCAATTTTTAGCGTGCCGCCCGTCATGTTGAACCGATTAGCGTCCACCGAGTTCGCGATCTGCAGATCGCCGCTGCCGGATTTGGTCAGTGTCTGAACGTTTTCCAGCGTTCCGGCAATCATGGCGCGATCGGTGATCGCCAGGTTTGCGCCACTGCTGCCCATCGTCAGTAATGTACCGGACTGGACATCCAGCGCGGTAAAGGTCTGAGACAGGTTTTGCGCGTTCAGCGTCCCTTCCGCCAGGTTGAAGCCGCCAGTGTTGAGAAACTGGTTGGCATCGGCCGCCGCTAAAACACCCGTGCCTGTCTTTTCCAGTTCCCCCGGGCCGGACAGGACGCCACCGAGCGTCAGTTGATCGGCCCCGTCTGTTTCAATCGTGACCGTATCATCCGCAGCGGCACCCATCAGCCGGTTACTGGCGTTCAGCTGTAACTTGCTGTCACCATCGCTTTTAATCACGGAACCATCGGCGAAATTCATTGTGCCTGATGCAAGCACATTGACCGCGTTCGCTGTCGTCCCCGTGGATACTAATGTCGCGCCGTCCTGTAACGTGAAACGGGTACTGCTGGTGTTCATGCCGTACTGCGCATTGTCTTTCAGTTCCAGCTCACCACCATAAACGGTGGTACGGGCGTAAATTTGTGATTGTGTACTCCGGGAACCAGAGGTGAAATCTTCGCCGCTAAAGGTGACTTTACCGTCAGTTGCGTCGCTGCCGTCGGTGGTATTGATCCCAACCACGACATTCACCACCGCACCGTTGGCGGCCAGGCTGGTTATCGGATCGCGAAACAGCACCTGGCGTCCTGCTTCGGCAGCAATGTTCAGGGTACCGTTCGGCTGGCGGATATTGATGGCGTTGGCAATCGCATTTGTCAGATTCGGTGTCGAACCGGTACCGACATTGGTGAAGTTGTCGTAGAACTGGATGTCGCTGTTTTTCGCATGCAGCAGAGAGCTACCGGTAAAGCCCGTCCCATTGCCAATCAGAATGGCGCCCGCAGACTGGGCGTTGGAATAGTTGCTATGGACTTTAATGCCATCGGTACCGTTGGTTTCCATCACCAGGCCGGTCTGGGCGACAATCGCACCAGCGGTATCCCTGACTCCCCGGTTGCCATAAATGTCAGCGTTACCATAGAACTGCACACCACCGTCGGAAAACAGTGCGCCGCCTGAGCTGATTGCGCTGTTATTACTGATAATAACCATGGCATCAGTACCGCTAAAAATAATATCTCCCGTGCGACTTGTCCGGAGGGCACCCCCGGCAACACCGTAGTTGATATTATTGGTCAGCGTGGCGTTGCCTTCAAAGATGATATCGCCGTCAATGGTGTTAATGGCAGGATCATAGCTATACGAGCTGTTGTTATCAAAAATGACGGTACCATTCTCACCGCGAAACACGACATCCGAAGTTGAGGAGATAAGGCCAGGATAGCCATTATTAGCATGGTTATTAACAAAGCTCAGTTGACTACCATTTCCGAGTGCAAACTCAATACCCGACGTGGTCGCCGTACTGGAAACAATCCCTCCCACGGAGTTGCTCACCGTCATATTGATGCCATCCAGTAATTGAATGACTGCCCGTCGGGTCCCACTAAGATCAATACGGTTAACGGCGTTACCGGTGGCATTGAACAGCCAGCTATCGGATCCCTGTGCTGTATTGCTATCCACGATAAGCGTCGCGGGCGAGGTACTAGTGCCATTAAAAATGAGGTCAGCTAAACGGGTTGTCTGAGTGGCGCCGGTGCCATAGATGTCTGACAGATAAGCGCTGTCGCCCGCTGCGATGGTCACTGTCGCGGCGAGTGATGGCGCGGCCCCGGTCATTGCTGACACGAAAGCGGCTGCTGCCAGAGACAAACCAGCCAGTAAACGACGACCCGCACGTTTTCCACGGGCCTTCGCAAACTCGGGTACAGCGACCCACGCGCCTGTCGCTTCGTTCCGGACAACTCTGAATATTCTGTTCATCTTCAACGCTCGTAATCTGTTTGTACTTCCCGGATGCCTGTGGTTTTTCTATTTGAATGGGGAATACACGTAGTGAAGTGATTTATTTAATGCCCCATTAACAACATCAATGGCCAGAGACATAATAATGACAGATGGGAGGTAACATTTATTTCACAGTCATGTGCAGGTAACTTAACACGCTAAATATCACATATTGTCTGAGAGCCTTCGATGAAAAGATAATAACAAATCGACTCAGAGAATATGTCTGAAAAACCGGTTTACAGAGCGCGAAATGCTCTGCTTTATGCGGTAATTACATAAAGGTTTTTGATTGGTTATCTTTATATAACTCCATCCTCAGCTTTGCATTGGGCAAGATATCTGTCAATGCAGGTAGATATTAATAAGCAGGTCATTAATAGCGCACCGGAACTATTGAAATCAGTAAACTCTTAACACTCATTATTGGCCAGGCTTGCTTTTGCTCGTTTTGTACAAGTCATGCCGGAATAAAAATAAGAGATTCATTCTGGCTAATAGGATTTTCATGCAATTAACCTTATTTTTTTAAAAACAGGGCATAGCACCTTTTGCTAAATGTCTGCAGCGCGATGACTCGTACTGCAGACATAAACCTGACGTATCAGAATGACGCTTTGACCCCCAGCATTCCTTGCAGATCGCTGTATTTTCTGGGGCCTGTAAACTGAACCCCGGCGTTGCTCCACAGGCTCAGATTATTGTTCAGCTTCGCTTCCAGGCCAGCCCGGACTTCGGCGAGGTTTTCCGTATCGTTCCGGCTGATGCTGCGGCCATCGTTCGACACGCCATAGGTTTCGGTATTGTGGATCCAGTTGACTTCCAGATACGGCTGAAACTCACGCTGTTTACCGTCATCCATCTTGTGATGGCTGTTCAGGTACGTTCTTACCCCGAGGCGGGTCTGAATATTGTCATCGCCCCCGGACTCAAAACAGGTACCGTCATTGCGTGAACAGGATTCATCACTCACACCCATCCAGGTCACCTGCAACTGCGGCTGAATATACCAGGTATTCAGCGTCCCCAGACTGCCGCTAAACTCGCCCGCCTTGAAGGTGTAGCCGCCTTCCAGTGAGGCCGTAAAACCGTCGGAACTGTAGTCCTCTCTCTGCTGGTGATTCGAGGTCACGCTGTTATCGAACCAGTTATACAGCACCCAGGTGTCGACATACGCACCGGTATTGTCCGCGCCATTCTGGAACCAGGTACCATAAAGACCTGCGCTGTAGCCGCTGACACGCCCGTCAGCGTTGTATTCGGAATGATAACTGTGAGTGTTGCTGTGAACATTCGCATATCCCGCCATCACACCCAGATTCCAGCGATCCTGATTGTTGCGGGTCCACTGCGCCAGGTCGCCGCCGATTTGTATCACATAGCGGTTGCTACGGGTAAACGACTGTCCGTCACCAAGGGTGGAGCGCTCATGACCTCCCACGTGCCGCATCCATAGGCTGCTGACATTGTCATCACCGTTATGCAGCGCTTCAGCATAACCCGGCTCGCCGAGACGATCATGCAGACGATGGTTAAACACGCTATTCGCTGAGGCCAGGTTATTGAGATAACTGCCGCCTTCCGCCTGCAACGCCTCCGGCATATCCGCTGCCACGGCCTGATGACCTGTCGCCGCCAGGGATAACGCGGTGAAGGTTAAACCCGAGCATAAATATCCACGAAAATGTCTGTTTCCTGTTTTTGACATATCAGCCAACCTTTAATATCCATAATGAGTTGTTTTGCTTTTAGTGACCGCTGGAGTTTATTAGCTAATAACGGTAGCAATAACGCGCACTATCCTGAATAACGAAGAACTCCGGGGCCGTTACTGATATTTCCAGGTCGGTTTTAAGTATTAATAAGTCAGGAGTAAATATATCTACGACAAAACATGCCATGTTTCTGAGTCGTTATAAGCCACTGGCCATTACCACAAGGTAAAGAAAATGGAAATACGCTATCAGTAACCGCGGTTCTTACCCGATATAATAGAGGGACGTTTATTGTGCCTGAACGACAGACGTCGCTTCCGGAGGCAATATTGCATCGCTCAGCAAATGTGTCAATTCAGGTAAAAAAAGCAATGAAACGTGAATTTTAAGATTCTTCGCTTCATTGGGTAAATTCCTTATTTTCGCTTTCGGCACCACGTCTGCGCTACGCGTCACGTCATGACTGCTGCTCACCGCGCGCAAAACGCAAGAATGATTAATCCATCACGCAAATCCGGTATGATGTCTCCTGTTTTTAACTCACCGGTAACCTTTGTTTTTATATGGGAAAGTTACGCGATACCCTGGAACAGCGTCAGGTCTTTATCTATTTCACGGTGGTTGCCGTTGCGGTACTCGTCGCGCTCCTGGTGCCGGGAGCGGAACGCCTCGCATGGCTGGTGAATCCGGCGCTGGCCTTCATGTTGTTTGTTACTTTTTTGCAGGTGCCGGTCATTGAACTCGGCAAGGCCATGACGCAACTGCGTTTTCTGGCTTCCCTGCTGCTGACTAATTTTATCGCCATGCCGTTGCTGGTGGCCGTGCTGCTTACGTTGCTGCCGGATGAGCCGCTCCTGCATCTCGGCGTGCTGCTGGTGTTGCTCTGCCCGTGTATCGATTATGTCGTGACCTTTTCGCAACTCGGACGTGCGGACGCGCGCCTGTTACTGGCGGCGACACCGGCATTGCTGATCGTACAAATCCTCCTGTTGCCGGTATACCTCCACCTTTTTCTCGGCGAGCGCGCGGCAGAGTATGTCCAGCCAGGGCCTTTTCTCCATGCGTTTGTATGGCTGATCGCTGTTCCGCTTGCCGCCGCGGCACTGGTTCAGTGGTGGTCAACGCGCAACGAGAGCGGCGCGCGCGTGAGTGACGCACTCGGTCTGTTGCCGGTTCCGGCAACGGCGCTGGTGCTGCTGGTGGTGGTTGCATCCGTTGTGCCGCAGATGGGGAGCGCAGTGAATGCCGCGCTGCACGCCGCGCCGGTCTATCTCCTGTATGCCATTTTCGCGCCGCTGCTCGGCTGGGGCCTTACCCGCCTTTTCCGGCTGGAAACTGCCGCGGGGAGGGCGGTGGCATTCAGCGCCGGGACGCGAAACTCACTGGTGATCCTGCCACTGGCGCTGGCGGTTCCCGGCGCGATCCCGGTACTGCCAGCAGTGATCGTCACGCAAACCCTGGTTGAGCTGGTGGCTGAGCTTATTTATATCCGCGTGATGCCACGGTTGGGGCGGAAATAGTTACAACATACAGGACGTACTTCATCCATTGCCTGTTTTGAAAGTGAATCTCCTCACAAAAGCGCTAAAAAATTCACTCACTTTTCGAGGGGATTAACAGATGTTTTTTGCCTGATACGCAAGTATTACATAACAGAGTCGCGTTACGACGTTGTGCTGAAGGTGAAGCGCGCCTTTAGCGTACAGCATTAGCATTAAACAATGCTGGAGGTGTTTATGGCCTGGCGACCGTTTCTGTTTGTGATCATGACGTCTCACCCACGGTTGAGTGCCCGGAGAGCAAAACTGCATCTGGTGCGCAGCTAAGTGTGATGTTTGTGCCGTTAATCGCTAAGGTTTTCCATTTTTTTTCTAAAAACTATTTGGAATAAAACAGAAGTTTTAATTCCTTTATCAAATAGCCCCCCGCCGGAAATACTGCCTTTCATAACAATACGAGGGGCAGACACTATGGGATTCACATCGCGTTTTTCAATCATCACCGCACTGGCGTTACTGACGTTCCAGGCGCAGGCCGTTAACGTCACCGTCGCGTATCAGACGTCGGCAGAACCTGCCAAAGTGGCGCAGGCGGACAACACCTTTGCCAAAGAGAGTGGCGCCACGGTGGACTGGCGTAAATTCGACAGCGGCTCAAGCGTGGTGCGCGCGCTGGCATCCGGTGATGTGCAGATCGGCAATATCGGCTCAAGCCCGCTGGCGGTCGCCGCCAGTCAGCAGGTGCCGATTGAAGTCTTCCTGCTGGCGTCACAACTGGGGGATTCCGAGGCGCTGGTGGTGAAAAAAGGCATCACTAAACCGGAAGATCTGATCGGCAAACGCATCGCCGTCCCGTTTATCTCGACCACGCATTACAGCCTGCTGGCGGCCCTGAAACATTGGGGCATCAAGCCCGGCCAGGTACAAATTCTCAATCTGCAGCCTCCCGCGATTATCGCCGCCTGGCAGCGCGGTGACATTGACGGTGCCTATGTCTGGGCGCCAGCAGTGAATGAGCTGGAAAAAGAGGGAACGGTGCTGACCGATTCGGCAAAAGTCGCGCAGTGGGGTGCACCAACGCTGGATGTGTGGGTCGTGCGGAAAGATTTCGCCGAACAGCATCCTGAGGTGGTGAAAGCCTTCGCCAAAAGCGCCATCGACGCGCAGCGTCCTTATATCGATAACCCGGAAGAATGGCTGAAACAACCGGACAATCTGAACAAGCTGTCGCGGCTGAGCGGCGTGCCGGAAGCCGACGTGCCAGGGCTGGTGAAAGGGAACACCTATCTCACGACTGAGCAGCAGATCCAGCAGCTTTCTGGCCCGGTAAATAAAGCGATTCTGGATACCGCGCAGTTCCTGAAAGAGCAGGGGAAAGTCCCCGCTGTCGCCAGCGACTACAGCCAGTTTGTTACTGACCGCTTTGTAAAATAAGGAGCGCATGATGCTGCAGGTGTCTCACTTATCGGCCAGATATGGCGGTAAACCCGCGCTTGAAGATATCAACCTCACGGTGGATAGCGGTGAACTGCTGGTGGTGCTTGGCCCGTCGGGCTGCGGAAAAACCACGCTGTTAAATCTGATTGCGGGCTTTTTGCCTTACGATACCGGCAGCATCCAGCTTGACGGAAAAACCGTCAACGGGCCTGGCGCAGAGCGCGGTGTGGTCTTTCAGAACGAAGGACTGCTGCCGTGGCGCAATGTGCAGGATAACGTGGCGCTGGGGTTACAGCTGGCGGGCGTCGCACAGGCGGAACGCCAGCAGACTGCGCGTCAGATGCTGAAAAGAGTCGGGCTGGAGGGCGCGGAAAAACGCTACATCTGGCAGCTTTCCGGCGGTCAGCGTCAGCGCGTCGGCATTGCACGCGCGCTGGCGGCGAACCCGCAACTGTTATTGCTGGACGAACCTTTTGGCGCGCTTGATGCCTTCACCCGCGAGCAGATGCAAACCCTGCTGCTGCGCCTGTGGCACGAGACCGGCAAACAGGTTCTGCTGATTACTCACGACATCGAAGAGGCCATTTTTATGGCCACAGAACTGGTGCTGCTGTCGCCCGGCCCGGGACGGGTGCTGGAGCGTTTGTCGCTGGATTTTGCCCGTCGTTTCGTCGCCGGAGAACCCTGCCGCAGTATCAAATCCGACCCTGATTTTATTGCCCAACGTGAATACGTTTTGAGCCGTGTATTCGAACAGCGGGAGGCTTTCTCATGAGCATTGTGATCAACGATAAACCACGCCGTCTGCCAGTGGCTTGGCGCTGGCCATTTTCCCGTCAGTTAACGCTGAGCGCGGCCACGCTGTTGGTGTTGCTGGCGCTATGGTGGGGCGTCACGGCGCTGCAACTGATAAGCCCGCTGTTCCTGCCGCCGCCCGCGCAGGTGTTACAGAAGCTGATCACCATCGCCGGGCCGCAGGGCTTTATGGACGCCACGCTGTGGCAGCATCTGGCGGCCAGCCTGACGCGCATTCTGGTGGCGCTGCTGGCGGCGGTGGTGCTGGGTATTCCTGTCGGGATTGCGATGGGGCTCAGCCCGACGATTCGCGGGATCCTCGATCCGTTAATTGAACTGTATCGTCCCGTGCCGCCGCTGGCCTATCTGCCGCTGATGGTGATCTGGTTCGGTATTGGCGAGACGTCAAAAATCCTATTGATTTACCTGGCGATTTTCGCGCCGGTGGCAATGTCGGCGCTGGCAGGCGTGAAGAGCGCGCAACAGGTAAGGATCCGCGCGGCGCAGGCGCTGGGCGCCAGCCGTTGGCAGGTGTTGTGGCTGGTGATTTTGCCCGGCGCATTGCCAGAAATTTTAACCGGTTTGCGCATTGGTCTTGGCGTCGGCTGGTCAACGCTGGTGGCGGCGGAACTGATTGCCGCCACGCGCGGGCTTGGGTTTATGGTGCAGTCAGCGGGAGAATTTCTGGCAACCGATGTGGTGCTGGCGGGGATCGCGGTGATTGCAGTGATCGCGTTTGTATTAGAACTGGGGCTGCGCGCGCTGCAACGTCGCCTGACGCCCTGGCATGGAGAAATAGCATGAGTGAACGTCTGACGATTACCCCGCTGGGGCCGTATATCGGCGCGCAGATCTCTGGCATTGATGTCAGCCGACCGCTGAGCGATAACCAGTTCGAGCAGTTGTATCATGCGCTGTTGCGCCATCAGGTAATTTTCCTGCGCGAGCAGGTCATTTCCCCGCAGCAACAGCGCGCGCTGGCGCTGCGTTTTGGCGATCTGCACATTCACCCGGTGTATCCTCACGCTGACGGTGTGGACGAGATCATCGTGCTGGATACGCACAATGACAATCCGCCGGACAATGACAACTGGCACACGGACGTCACCTTCATCGACACGCCGCCTGCCGGCGCGATCCTCGCCGCGAAAGAGCTGCCATCAACGGGCGGCGATACGCTGTGGACCAGCGGCATTGCGGCGTTTGACGCGCTCTCTGCGCCGCTTCAACAGTTGTTAAGCGGGTTGCAGGCTGAGCACGATTTCAGAAAGTCGTTCCCGGAATATAAATACCGCAAGACAGACGCGGAGCATCAGCGCTGGCTGGAGGCGGTGGAGAAGAACCCGCCGTTGCTGCACCCGGTGGTGCGAACGCATCCGGTCAGCGGTAAGCAGGCATTGTTCGTCAATGAAGGATTCACGACGCGAATTATTGACCTGACACAGAAGGAGAGCGACACACTGCTGAGCTTCCTGTTTGCTCATATCACCAAACCGGAATTCCAGGTTCGCTGGCGCTGGCAGCCGAACGATCTCGCCATCTGGGATAACCGGGTGACGCAGCATTATGCCAATGCGGATTATCTGCCCCAGCGGCGGATCATGCATCGGGCGACCATTCTTGGTGACAAGCCGTTTTACCGGGCAGGCTGAGGCGAAAAGATGATCCTCTCCCGAAGGAGAGGATCGTATTACAGATGCGCCCCGATATAGCGCTGGTAGCGGTTGGCTTTCAGCAGGGTCAGATCGACCAGCACTAACCCATCGATACAGTCGTTGAAATCCGGGTCGCTGCCGAAATCGATAAACTGCACGCCGCCGGGTTCGCACACTTCGGAATACTGTTTATACAGTGGCGGGATACCGCAGCCGAGGTTGCCAAGCAGCGATTTCAGCCGCGTCAGATCTTCGGTGTAATCCTCACCGCCAAATTGCGCCAGCGCTTCAGGCAGGCTGGCGGGATAGGGACGGCGCGACTCTGCCAGCGGATGCATCGCCGGGAACCAGAGACGGTAAAAGGCGACCAGCAAATCTCGCGCGGCAGGCGGTAAGCCACCTGAAATCGACACCGGGCCAAACAGGTAGCGATACTGCGGGTAACGCGCCAGATAAGCGCCGATACCAAACCAGAGATAATCCAGCCCACGGCGGCCCCAGTAGCGCGGCTGAATAAAGCTGCGCCCAAGCTCAATGCCTTCGCGCAGAATGTCATTCATCCGTTCGTCATAGTGAAACAGGCTGTGGCTGTATAATCCTTCCACCCCGCGTTTATCGAGCTGCATGGCACCGGGCATAAAACGGTACGCGCCGACGATCTCCAGATCCACCTCATCCCACAGGATCAGATGCAGGTAATCATCGTCATAGCTGTCGACATCGCGGCGCTTGCCGCTGCCTTCGCCGACGGCACGAAAAGCGATTTCACGCAGACGCCCCAGCTCTCTGAGCAGCGGTGCCTCTTCCTGACCGTTGCGCTGCCACAAATAAATGGTTTTGCCATCGGCGGTACTGCCCAGACATTCCGCCGTGCTGAGTTCGCGGCGAAGCAGGGCGCGCTCTTCCGGGCGCGCAATGGCGCTCTCGGTTCTGAATTTCCCCGGCAAGCCTTTTCCCAGCAATGCGACATGCTGGCGACATTTCTTCGCCAGTTCGCGGGCAGGCGTCTGGGCGTTGTGCCAGCTCTCCCACGCGATACGCTGGCCGAGTGTTACCGGCAGGGTGGAATTGCGACGGCGGAACATCTGCTGCATCAACAGCAGCAGCGCCAGCGTCGGGGAGATCAGGGTACTGGCATAAAACAGTGGGCTGTTTTTGGCGTGAATAAATGCCGGTAGCAGTGGGGCACGGAATTTCGCCGCCAGTTTGATGAATCCGGAATGCCAGTGACCATCGGCGATGCCATTGCGGGTCATGCGCGAGACTTCACCAGCCGGGAAAAAGATCAACACGCCGCCGCTCTGCAACTGTTGTTCCATCAGCGACAGCGATGATTTGCGCGTGCCACCGTTGATGTTATCGACCGGAATAAACAGGTTACTCAGCGGCTCAAGGTGGCTGAGCATGCGGTTGGTGACGACTTTCACATCGCGGCGTACGCGCGACACCGCATACAGTAATGCCAGCCCGTCGAGTGTACCTGTAGGGTGATTCGAGATGATCACCAGAGGGCCCGTTTCGGGGATGTTTTCAAGTTCGCGGGGGGCAATATTGCAGCGGATTTGTAAGTGTTCAAGGACCTGCTCAACCATATCAAGCCCACGTAAATGCGAGTGGCGGGCGGCAAACGTCTGAAACTCTTCCTCGTGTAACAGACGCCTGAGTAAACTCTTTTGCCAGGGCGCGGGATTTGCCTGTGGCCAGAGGTCATCAAGAACATTATCGAGACTAAACATGGTGGTTCCTCCTGCAGTCTTGAGGCAGACAGTAGAAGGTCAACGTGTCGTTTGTATTGCAGTTTAATGAAGCTTTGAATGAGGGGACAGGCCCGGTAGCGCGGGGCTTCCGGGCCGGTTTATCAGCGGAGCAGTTTTCTTTCTGCGAGGTCGAGAGCAAAGTAGCTGAAGATCAGATCTGCACCGGCGCGCTTGATAGCGCCGAGGCTTTCCAGCACCACTTTGTCTTCGTCGATAGCGCCCGCCATCGCGGCGAATTTGATCATCGCGTATTCACCGCTGACCTGATAAGCCCCAAGTGGTAACCCGGTACGTTCACGGATATCACGCAGAATATCAAGGTAAGCGCCCGCCGGTTTCACCATCAGGCAATCCGCGCCCTGGGCTTCGTCGAGCAGAGATTCACGGATCGCTTCACGACGATTCAACGGGTGCATCTGATACGTTTTGCGGTCGCCTTTCAGCGCTGTTCCCGCGGCTTCACGGAACGGGCCGTAGAAAGAGGAGGCGAATTTGGTGGAGTAGGACATGATCGCGGTGTCAGTGAAACCAGCGGCATCCAGTGCTTCGCGGATAGCCTGCACCTGACCGTCCATCGCTGCCGACGGCGCAATGAAATCGGCACCTGCGGCAGCGGCAACCACCGCCTGTTTGCCGAGGTTGATGAGGGTCGCGTCGTTATCTACGCCGTGATCGCACAGCACGCCACAGTGACCGTGTGAGGTGTATTCGCAGAAACAGGTGTCGGACATCACCACCATTTCCGGGACGGTCTGTTTGCTGATGCGCGACATCCGCGCCACCAGACCGTCCTCTTTCCAGGCATCACTGCCGGTAGCGTCGGTGTGATGGGAAATCCCGAAGGTCATGATGGAGCGGATCCCGGCGTTGGCGATGCGTTCGATCTCGCGAGCCAGATGCTTCTCAGGAATGCGCATCACGCCAGGCATGGCTTCGATAGGCTTGTAGTCGTCGATGTCTTCTTCAACAAAGATCGGCAACACCAGATCGTTTAAGGTCAGTGTTGTCTCTTCAAACATGGCGCGCAGCGCGGCGGTTTTGCGCAGGCGGCGTGGGCGATTAAGTAGAGCTGTCATGGTATGCCTGATGTTTGTGGAACGTTCAGGATAGTCTACCCGATCTCCGCCCTGTTTGTTTACCAAAGTGGGGCGTCTCCTCCCGATTACTCTGTTTACGCGATCACACTCTCGATAAATCTATTTAATCAAATGATAAACACAAACGAGAAAATATAAATAATGAATGCGTGATTTTTATCATTTATATTTATGGAATATATTTTGTTAATTATTTTTATGTGTAACTTGTTGAAAAGAATAAATTTAAAATTTATTATTTTTAATCCTGTAAAAATATATTGCGTCCGGTTTCGAACTTCTACCAAAGATTAATTGAACTATCTTGTATCAGGAACGCATAATTCAACCGCAATTTAATCTTATTTGATGGACCAACATAATAAGTCCCTGAGGAGGGATAACAAATGCACTCGTGGAAAAAGAAAGTTGTGGTATCTCAATTAGCAATGGCCTGTGCGCTCGCAATCGCTTCTCAGGCAAATGCATCAACGGATATATCGAATACGGATTACACAACATTTATTCATTATAATGATGCGACATATACAGACGGCGTTTATTATCATGGATATGTCGGCTGGAATAATTACGGCGCTGATAGTATTTATAATGGTGATATTTATCCGGTCATCAATAATGCAGCAGTCAACGGTGTTATCTCCACCTATTATCTCGATGACGGCCTCTCTACTAATTCCAATCCCAACAGTCTCACCATCAGCAACAGCACCATTCATGGCATGATCACTTCCGCGTGTATGACCACCGAATGCGATAATCGCAGCGGCGCGGATTATTATTACGATCGCCTGGCATTAACGGTTGATCACTCAACCATTGATGACAACTATGAGCATTATACCTACAACGGTACCTGGAATGATGCGCCGGATACGCATGTGGTCGATGTGTATAATCTCGGCACCGCAATTACGCTGGATCAGGAAGTTGATCTCACCATTCAAAATAATTCCCACGTTGCCGGTATTACCCTGACGCAGGGTTATGAATGGCAGGATACCGACGACAATACTGTCAGCACCGGTGTTAACAGCAGCGAAGTATTTAATAACACCATCAACGTGAAAGACTCTGTGGTGACGTCCGGCTCCTGGTCAGACGAAGGCACTGAAGGCTTCTTTGGTCGCTCCGGCAATGCCAGCGATTACGACGGGAAAGCCTGGACGGCGGATGACATCGCGCTGGCGGTTGTGGCAAATCCTTCTGCGGATAACGCCATGCAGACCACCGCTAATTTCAGTAACTCTACCTTAACCGGTGATGTGGTCTTCTCCAGTAACTTCGACGAAAACTTCTTCCCGAACGGGGCGGACAGCTACCGCGATACCGATGCCAATCCTGATACTAACGGCTGGGATGGCACTGACAGCCTGAATCTGACGCTGGACAACGGTAGCAAGTGGGTCGGCGCGGCGGTTTCCGTGCATGACGTGGACAGCGATGGCGACGGCGTTTACGACAGCGTTGCGGCGGGCACAGAAGCCACAGCGACTCTGTATGACGTGACCGCTAACAGTCTGTGGCCAACCTCAACATACGGTGTTGATAACGACAAAACCGCGTTCAGCGAAGGCAGCCATGTTACCGGCAATGAGGTGTATCAGAGCGGCCTGTTCAACGTCACTCTGGATCACGCCTCCGAGTGGGATACCCGTAAATCGTCTCTGATTGACACCCTGACCGTGAACAACGGTTCACAGGTGAATGTGGAAGCCTCTGATCTGGTTTCTGACATCGTGACCCTGAACAACGCCTCCTCGCTGAACATTGGCGATTCCGGCCGCGTGGCAACAGACAGCGTAAACCTCAACAGCTACAGTACCGCGACGCTGACGGAAGAAACGGCTGAATTGTATGCCAACACGATTACCGTTGATGGCGGCGCGCAGCTGAACCTGGGGCTGGGTCAGGTCGATACCGCAACACTGGCACTGACCAACGGCGGTACGTTCAACATTGCCAGCCGCGACTATATCCTGAATGGCGACATGCTGAACGGTCACAGCAACGACAAAGCACAAACCAACTACGGTTACGGCGTGGTGGCGTTGAATTCAGATGGTCACCTGGCGGTGAACGGCGATGTGGCGGGCAACTATAAAGTCCGTATCGATAACGCTACCGGCGCGGGCTCCATTGCGGATTACAAAAACAACGAAGTGATTCGCGTGTATGACAACAATGCCGACACCGCAGCCACCTTCACCGCGGCAAACCGTGCTGATCTCGGCGCGTACACCTATGAAGCGCAGCAGCAGGGCGACACGGTGATCCTGCATCAGGAACGCCTGACCGATTACGCCAACATGGCGCTGAGCATTCCGTCAGCGAATACCAACATCTGGAACCTGCAACAGGATACGCTGAACAACCGTCTGAACAGCGCGCGTCACGGCTTTGATGACAACGGCGGCGCCTGGGTGAGCTACTTCGGTGGCAACTTCAACGGCGACAACGGCGTGATCAACTACGATCAGGACGTCAACGGCCTGATGGTCGGTCTGGACACCAAAGTGGATGGCAACAACGCGAAGTGGATCGTGGGTGCGGCGGCAGGCTTTGCTAAAGGCGATCTCAACGATCGTACCGGCCAGGTTGATCAGGACAGCCAGTCAGCTTACCTGTACTCTTCAGCGCATTTTGCTAACAACGTCTTCTTTGACAGCAACCTGAACTACACTCGTTTCAACAACGATCTGACCGCCACCATGAGCAATGGCGACTACGTTGATGGCAACACCACATCTGATGCCTGGGGATTCGGCCTGAAACTCGGTTATGACTGGAAGCTTAACGATACCGGTTATATCACCCCGTACGGCAGCATCTCCGGCCTGTTCCAGTCTGGCGACAGCTATCGTCTGAGCAACGATATGCGCGTCAACAGCCAGGACTACGACAGCCTGCGTTATGAGCTGGGCGTGGATGCGGGTTACACCTTCAACTTTGGCGATCAGGCGATGACGCCGTACTTCAAGCTGGCGTACGTCTATGACGACTCCAACAATGACGCGGATATCAACGGCGATACCATTGATAACGGTGTTGAAGGTTCAGCGGTACGTGTTGGTGTGGGTAGCCAGTTCAGCTTCACCAAAAACTTTAGCGCCTATACCGGTGTGAACTACCTCGGTGGCGGCGATGTTGATCAGGACTGGGCTGCTAACGCCGGTGTGAAATACACCTGGTAATACTGTCTGGCAGGAAGGGTTTCCTTCCTGATGGGGTTAACATTCTGATGCCCGCCACGCAAATGGCGGGCATCGTTGTAGGACTACCCGATATGCCACAACTGAACAAACCACTCATTGAATTCGATATCCTTAATCAGTACCTCCACACTCACGGTACGCCGTTTGTCGTCGCGGAAGGCGAGAACATCCTGCCAGCGGACAAACAGACGAATCAGTACACCATCGTGATTTTACAGGGGTGCGCTTCCCTGAGCCGCGCACAGAACGACGTGCTGCTTGGTTTTGCGCAGGCACCCTGTGTCATTGGCCTTGCGGCTGGCGTGATGTCAAACCAGATTGATTATCAGGTAGCGACGGAAACGCAGTGCAGTGGTTATTACCTGCCTGCTGCCCAGGCGCTGTCGCTCCTGGAAAAATACACGCTCTGGCGGGAAGCTTTTTACTGGATGACCTGGCAACACCGGATCCTGGAAATGCGCGATACCCAACTGGTGGGCAGCAACAGCTATAACCAGATCCGCGCGTCGTTACTGACCATGGCGAAATGGGATGAATCACTACGCTTACGCGTCGGGGTGATGAACTACATCCAGCGAAGGACGCGGATCTCCCGTTCGGTGATTGCCGAAGTCCTCGCGGCGCTGCGGCAGGGAGAATATATCAGAATGCATAAAGGCAAGCTGTTGAGTATCAACCGCTTGCCTTTAGATTATTAAACTCAGGAAGCCGGAACGATGGCGGGCTTGTTGTTACTCAGCTCTGTCACCAGATCGTTAATGCCATCGCTCATGTTGGCAAAGCGCGTCAGCGGTGAGCGGGTCACTACCACGAAAGCGCCGATATTGTGCTGAGGGATCATCGCCATGTAGGTAATGAAACCGCCACCACCACCGGTTTTCTGAATGATCCCCGGGTGACCATTTTTTGCCGCCATATAGACCCACCCGAGGCCAAGCGCATCGGCTTTTCCGGGAACGTCCATCCCGATGACGCGCGTCAACTGGCTGCGCTGGTAAATCAACGTTTGCATCCGATCCGCCTGTGCGGTGCGGGAATAGAAGTCAGACGAAAGGAATTGCTGCATCCAGCGCATCATGTCGCCTGGCGTGGAATAGACGCCGCCACTGCCGATGGCCGCCAGTGTATTGTTACACGGACTGGCACCTTTCTCCGCCACCATCAGGCGCTGACACTGGTCCGGCGATGGCGTAAACGTGGTGTCCTTCATCCCCAGCGGACGGGTGATGCGCTCTTCAAAAAGCTGCGGATACGGTTTCCCTGCGGCATTTGACAGTGCATCCGCCAGCAGATCAAACGCCAGGTTGGAGTAGGCGGCCTGCGAGCCAGGTGTGGTTTTCAGGGTTGCCGTTGAGAGCCAGTTCCAGCGCTGGTCGCGGGTTGGCCAGACGAATACCGGGCGATGCGCCGCACCGCCGGGCTGCTCACGCGGGAGCGCGCTGGTGTGCGTCGCCAGATTCACCAGCGTAATCGGCACGCCGTTATGGCCGGGAACCCGCGCTCCGGGCGGTGCAAACTTACTTAACGGATCGTTAAGGTTCACGATGCCCTGATCGAGCAACTTCACCAGCATTTCGCTGGTCATCAGCTTCGTCAGGGACGCAATGCGGATCACCGAGTCAAGCTGTGGACGCACGTTATTGCCCGGGCGAGTTTCACCAAAGCTGCGGAACACCCGCTGGTTTCCATCAATCACGACGAGCGCCATGCCTGTCGCGCCGCTGCCATAAAAGATGTGATTGGCATAACGGTCAACAATATCAGAAGCAAAAACAGGATCGGGGGAGGTCTGGGCGGCGTGTGCCACAGACAGGGTTGACGCAAACAGCGCAATGCTCAACAGCAGACTACGTTTCAACGGGTGTGTCCATGAATTGAAATAGAAAGATAATGCGTATTTATACTACTTACCGGCGCGATGCAAAGCCCCTTTCACAGCAATCGTCCTGATAAAAACGTAACGACGCGTAAATGTAGAAAGTTTTCCTGTGATAAGCCATCCACTTTTGTGATCTGACGCTTATGATAGTCGCAGAGCGAATACTTTTTACGGAGCAGAAAATGGTCGGAAAACGCGTTGTCATGGTCGTCGATATGCAAAATGGCGTTTTCGCCACGCCGCGCCTTAACCCGGAACACTACATCGCGCAAATCAATCGCCTGACCCGCGTGGCGGATACCGTCATTTTCATCCAGCATGCGCAAGCGGGCGGGCTGGAAGAGGGGGGTGATGGGTTTGCCCTGCTGCCTGATCTGTGGCAACCGGACAATTCCCTGTACGTCACCAAAACTGCATGCGATGCCTTCTACCGCACGACGCTCGCCGATGTGCTTGCCGCGCATGACATTCACGCTTTCGTGATTTGCGGTTGCGCGACTGATTATTGTGTTGATACCACGATCCGAAACGGCGCCAGCCGTGGCTATGCCATCACCGTCGCCGAAGATGCTCACACCACCGCCAACCGACCCGCAGCGCCAGCCGAAACACTGATTGCCCATCATAACGATGTCTGGCGGGATCTTATCGTGCCCGACAACCCCGTTTACGTGAAACCCGTCGAAACAATTCTACGGGAATGGTTGACGAACTAAGTCGCTAATTCCCGGTCTCATTGAGCGGTCTGACCGTTTGGTTCTCCCTGATTTATCGCAACGTCGCTGCGGTTGGGGACGTGTTGTCACAGCAATAGCCAGAACAAAAAGAAGTTAGCAGGAGAGTTATATGTTTAAGTCTTTTTTCCCAAAGCCGGGGCCGTTTTTCCTTTCGGCATTTATTTGGGCACTCATTGCCGTTGTCTTCTGGCAAGCGGGCGGAAGCGCGTTTTTTGAGCAGATCGCGCATGTCAGCAATAAAGTTCCCATCAGCGCCGCGCGCTTCTGGTCCGGCAGTTATCTGTTGTTTTACGCCTATTACGCCTTTTGCGTGGCCGCATTCGCCCTGTTCTGGTTCACGTACAGCCCGCATCGCTGGCAATACTGGTCGATTCTGGGCTCATCGCTGATCATCTTCGTGACCTGGTTTCTGGTGGAAGTGGGGGTTGCGGTTAACGCGTGGTACGCGCCGTTCTTCGATCTGATCCAGACCGCTCTCAGCTCGCCGCATAAAATCCCTATCGAACGGTTCTACACTGAAGTCGGGGTGTTTCTCGGTATCGCGTTGATTGCGGTCGTGGTCGGCGTGCTGAACAACTTTTTCATCAGCCACTATGTGTTCCGCTGGCGTACGGCGATGAACGAATATTACATGACGCACTGGCAGCGCCTGCGTCACATCGAAGGGGCGGCGCAACGTGTGCAGGAAGACACCATGCGTTTTGCCTCTACGCTGGAAGATATGGGCGTCAGCTTTATCCAGGCGGTGATGACGTTGATCGCCTTTCTGCCGGTACTGGTGGCGCTGTCGCCGCACGTTGAGGAATTGCCGATTGTCGGACACATTCCCTACGGGCTGGTCATCGCGGCGATCGTCTGGTCATTGATGGGAACCGGTTTGCTGGCGGTAGTGGGGATTAAACTGCCCGGTCTGGCCTTTAAGAATCAGCGTGTGGAAGCGGCGTACCGTAAAGAGCTGGTGTATGGCGAGGACGATCCTGCTCGCGCCACGCCACCTACCGTTCGCGAGTTATTTGACGCTGTGCGCCGAAACTATTTCCGCCTCTATTTCCATTACATGTATTTCAACATCGCGCGCATTCTTTACCTGCAGGTGGATAACGTTTTCGGCGTGTTCCTGCTTTTCCCGTCAATTGTCGCGGGTACAATCACGCTGGGGCTGATGCAGCAGATCACCAACGCCTTTGGCCAGGTGCGGGGATCGTTCCAGTATCTCATCAGCTCGTGGACCACGCTGGTAGAGCTGATGTCCATCTACAAACGTCTGCGGAGTTTTGAGCGTGAACTGGATAACCCGGACAGCCAGCCCGTAACGCCATCTTTTAGCTAAACAGGGAAGCCTTATGACCACTGCCGCATCACGTTTTTGTACTGCCTCGTTAACCCTGCTGGCAGGTGCCATCCTGAGCGCCTGTACCAGCAAAGCGCCTGAATTAAAGGAGGGCGAGAAGGTGGTTGATGTGGCGGCCGTGGTACGGCAAAAAATGCCTGCCAGCGTTAAAAACCGCGAGGCGTGGGCGCAGAACATGGCAAAAACTTTCGAAAGCCAGAAACTGGCGCCGACGGTAGAAAACGTCTGCTCGGTGCTGGCGGTGGCGCAGCAGGAGTCTAACTATCAGGCTGACCCCGCCGTGCCCGGGCTGAGTGGCATTGCCTGGAAAGAGATCGACCGGCGGGCGGCGCGTCTGCACATTCCGGCCATGCTGGTGCATACCGCGTTGAAAATAAAATCCCCGAACGGCAAAAGCTACAGCGAACGGCTGGACAACGTGAAAACGGAAAAGCAGCTCAGTGAGATTTTTGACGATTTCATCAACATGGTGCCGATGGGGCAAACGCTGTTCGGATCGCTGAACCCGGTCCACACCGGTGGCCCGATGCAGGTCAGCATCGCGTTTGCCGAGGCGCATACGGACGGTTATCCGTGGGAAATGGCGGGAACGGTGCGACAGGAGGTCTTTTCCCTGCGCGGCGGTCTGTGGTTTGGCACGTATCATTTGCTGAACTATCCGGCGAATTACAGTGAGCCGCTGTATCGCTTTGCGGATTTTAATGCCGGATGGTACGCCAGCCGTAACGCCGCGTTCCAGAATGCCGTCAGCAAGGTCACGGGGGTGAAGCTGGCGCTCGACGGCGATCTGATCCGCTACGACAGCGATGAACCGGGCACAACGGAAATGGCGGTGCGCAAACTGGCGTCGCGCCTGTCGTTAAGCAACAGCGAGATCCATCGTCAGTTACAGAAAGGCGACAGTCTGGCGTTTGAAAAGACAGCGGTTTACGAAGGGGTATTCAGACTGGCGGAAGCGAAGACCGGGAAAGTGCTGCCGAAAGCCGTACTGCCGGGCATCCAGCTTGAGAGCCCGAAGATCACGCGTAATCTCACCACGGCGTGGTTCGCAAAACGCGTTGATGACCGTCGGGCCCGTTGTATGGCGCAGAATTAATGGTATCGGCGCCAGCGAAGGAACAGGGCTATCACGCCAAGCAGAGCGCAGCCTGCGAGGAAGGGCACTAAACCAAACAGCGTGCCGACCGCAAGACCCATCTCCACGCGCGGGCGACCGGTATCCTGCATTTGCATCAGATGTTCATAGACGCCTGGTGCATGTACCAGCATGTTGAGGAGTTGAGCGCCTGCCCAAAAGCATAACAATACAAACAACGCATAGGCGATATTGCCTGGCGCGGAAGATTCCCTTTTTTTCCCACTGATAATGGGTTTCGACATGGAGAAATCTGTCATATACGCCTCCCGGACATATGGTGCTGGATTCCTGTCCAGTGAATATGACTTAAGTGTGACAGTGGTTGTCGTTTGTCAATATCAGATTTATGGTAATTTCTGCTCAGGAATCGTCTTAGATGATGGAATTTTGTTGGTGATCACAAATGCGTCAACGCAGGTTAATCTGACAACTTTTTCAGATTTGTCGCGGGTTACGCAGACGGTCGGGGCGGAATATGTGATGATACGATTTTCTACTCTGGAGCGACCATGAACCTGCCTGTAAAAATCCGCCGCGACTGGCATTACTACGCGTTTGCGATTGGCCTGATCTTTATTCTGAACGGTGTTGTCGGGCTGCTTGGCTTTGAAGCGAAGGGCTGGCAGACGTACGCGGTCGGTCTGGTGACCTGGGTGGTAAGCTTCTGGCTGGCGGGCATGATTATTCGTCGTCGCCCGGACGACGAAACCCCGGCGGAGTAACGCCAGGCAACTAAGCGCTGCCTGGCGATGGATTTACATGGACGTTTTCAGTGCGCTGTCGGCCTGATGGCGTTCCAGCGCCAGTTCAATCAGACGGGTAATCAGCGAGGTGTAGTCCAGCCCGCTGGCCTGCCACAGTTTCGGGTACATGCTGATATTGGTAAAGCCGGGCAGAGTATTGATTTCATTGATAATGACGTCGTTATCCGCCGTCAGGAAGACATCGACGCGCGCCATGCCGCTACAGCCCAGTGTCTGATAGGCTTTGACCGCAATATCACGGATCTTGTCGTTAACGTCCGGGGCGATGGCCGCCGGAATCACCACTTTCGCGCCATTATCATCAATGTATTTCGTGTCATAGGCGTAGAACTCGCTATTGAGCACGATCTCGCCGCAGGTGCTGGCTTGCGGGAAGTCATTGCCTAACACCGCACACTCAATTTCGCGCCCCTTAATTCCCTGTTCAACCACCACTTTATGGTCAAATTCAAAGGCCAGCGCGACAGCCTGATGATACTGCGCTTCGCTGGTGACTTTGCTGACGCCAACGGAGGAACCCTGGTTCGCCGGTTTTACAAACAACGGCAAACCGAGTTGCGCTTCAACGTCGGCAAAGTGAATACGATCGCGATTCGCGCGGGTCAGTGTAATGAACGGTGCGATAGCCAGCCCGGCGTCGCGCAGCAGGCGCTTGGTGACGTCTTTGTCCATGCAGGCGGCCGAGCCGAGCACATCAGAACCCACGTAGGGGAGGTTAGCCATGCGCAGCATACCCTGCAGCGAACCATCTTCGCCCAGCGTGCCGTGAACAATCGGGAAAATGACATCAATGGCGGGCAGCGGCTGACCGTTATCCGCGTCGATCAGTTGTTGTACGGCTTTACCTGGAATTTGCGCCAGCGTGACGTCAGAAGGGCGCAGCGCGATGTGCGCGGGATCCTGCGCGTTTAACAGATAGTTGCTGGCATCGTTGATATGCCACTGGCCTTGCTTATCGATCCCAAGCAGGGTCACATCAAACTTTGTTTTATCAATTGCCTCGACGATGTTTTTCGCCGACTGCAACGACACTTCGTGTTCTGCTGATTTACCACCAAAAACAATGCCCACCCGCAACTTTGCCATCTCAACATTCATCCGCTAAAAAACTCAAAGCACATACCATACCACGCCAATTTCGGCGCTTCTGCCATAATCTTTAAAGCATTCATTTCTCTGCGCGGCGCTGAGGACAACGCGCTGCGAAAGGAGAAAATAAACGTGATAAAGTTCACAAAATTATGTAGAGGAAAGATAAAAACCCGAATTTATCCGCAGCGCATCTAACGCAATATTTTCCGGTCAGTGTATTGCTAAGCTGGCTAACCAACTTATAAGGTGAATGAAAACGCGCAGTTATGGAATCCTGGAAGGTTAACCTCATCTCAGTCTGGTTTGGGTGTTTTTTTACCGGGCTGGCTATCAGCCAAATCTTGCCGTTTCTTCCCCTGTATGTTTCACAGCTGGGCGTAACGTCTCACGAAGCCCTGTCGATGTGGTCCGGGTTAACCTTCAGCGTCACGTTTCTGGTTTCTGCCATCGTTTCCCCAATGTGGGGCAGCCTCGCGGACCGTAAAGGTCGTAAGCTCATGCTGCTGCGTGCGTCGCTCGGCATGGCGATAGCGATCCTGCTACAGGCGTTTGCCACCAATGTCTGGCAACTGTTTATTCTGCGCGCGATTATGGGGCTGACTTCCGGGTATATTCCGAATGCGATGGCGCTCGTCGCCTCTCAGGTGCCGCGGGAGCGCAGCGGCTGGGCACTCAGTACGCTGTCGACGGCGCAAATTAGCGGCGTGATAGGCGGTCCGTTGCTGGGCGGGTTTCTGGCGGACCACGTCGGTCTGCGGATGGTGTTTTTTATCACGGCGATCCTGCTTACCGTCAGTTTTCTGGTCACGCTGTTCCTCATTAAAGAGAGCGCCCGCCCGTCCATCAGCAAAGCGGAGCGTCTGAGTGGCAAAGCGGTATTTGCCACCTTGCCGTATCCGGGGCTGGTGATTTGTCTGTTTGTCACGACGATGGTCATTCAGCTATGTAATGGTTCCATTGGCCCGATTCTGGCGTTGTTTATTAAATCCATGGCGCCCGACAGCAATAACATTGCGTTCCTCAGCGGGATGATCGCCTCTGTGCCGGGTATTTCCGCGCTGATCTCCGCGCCGCGGCTGGGTAAACTGGGTGATCGTATTGGTACCGGGCGCATTCTCCTCGCCACGCTGTGCTGTGCGGTGGTGATGTTTTTCGCCATGTCATTTGTGACCTCGCCATTGCAACTCGGTATTCTGCGTTTCTTATTAGGCTTTGCCGATGGCGCAATGCTGCCGGCAGTACAAACGCTGCTGCTCAAATATTCCAGCGACCAGGTAACGGGACGTATATTCGGTTATAACCAGTCGTTTATGTATCTGGGGAATGTCGCCGGTCCGTTAATGGGCGCTTCTGTATCGGCGATGGCAGGTTTCCGTTGGGTATTTGTCGCGACGGCTATTGTGGTGCTGATAAACTTATTCCCGCTTCGCTTTGCGCTGCGCCGCGCGGCCAGAAAATAATACTCGCGCTGTCGTAAACTATTTTCTTATAATATCCAACAACAACACAGGCGTTGGATCATTTTTGTCGCCATAGAAACGTTTCGCTATTGCTTTCACCTGACATTTTGTCTATTTCATGCAAAATAGATACGACTTTTATCAGGCATGTCCGGAAAACTGTGTTAATGTCAAAACACTTCTGAAAAGGAAATAGCGCCATGAAAAATCTTATTGCAGAGTTGTTGGTGAAACTTGCTGAAAAAGAAGAGGAAGCGAAAGAGTTGACCGCACAAGTCGAGGCGCTGGAAATAGTCGTGACCGCGCTTATCCGGCATATGGAAAAGAATCAATTCGAAGCGCTGGTGACGGATGTCGAATCCGCGCTGGATCAGGCCGATCCCCGGGCTTACGTGTCAGAACGCGATACGGAAATCTTAAGGCAATATCTAAATAAGTTGTTACGGCATCCGCGTAGCTAACGCGTCGCGCTGACGTAGCGGATGCTGTCATAAGAGTGTCATCTGCCTTTTATAAAGTCTCCTTGTTTTTTAAAAAGTATTTATTACATGGAGAAGATAAAAGTGAGATACAGCGCAATATTCATCGCATTATTACCTCTGCTTACCGCTCCGGTTATTGGTGCCGAAACGACATCAACGGCAGTGCTGGATAATCGTGCCGCGCAGGGGGATATCACTACGCCTGGCGGAGCCCGTCGTTTATCCGCTGATCAGACCGAAGCGATCCGCGCATCAATTAACAGTGGCCAGGCCAAAAATATTATTTTGCTGATTGGCGACGGTATGGGTGATTCAGAAATTACGGCTGCCCGAAATTATGCTGAAGGGGCTGGCGGTTATTTTAAAGGGATTGATGCATTGCCCCTCACTGGTCAATACACGCATTACGCATTAGATAAGAAAACCGGTAAACCGGATTACGTAACGGATTCCGCCGCTTCCGCCACCGCATGGAGTACCGGGGTGAAAACCTATAACGGTGCGCTGGGTGTGGATATTCACGAAAAAGATCACACCACGATCCTCGAAATGGCAAAAGCGGCTGGTTTGAAAACCGGTAACGTCTCTACGGCGGAATTACAGGATGCAACGCCCGCGGCGTTGGTTTCGCACGTCACGTCGCGCAAATGCTACGGTCCGGGCGTGACCAGCGAGCAATGTCCGGGTAATGCGCTGGAAAAAGGCGGTAAAGGCTCGATTACCGAACAACTGCTGAATGCGCGTGCTGACGTCACGCTGGGCGGCGGCGCGAAAACCTTCTCCGAAACGGCGACGGCGGGCGAATGGCAGGGCAAAACGCTGCGTGAGCAGGCACAGGCGCGTGGCTACCAGTTAGTCAGCGACGCAAGCTCACTGGCTGCTATCACCGAAGCTAATCAGGATAAACCGCTGCTGGGTCTGTTCTCTGACGGTAACATGCCGGTGCGCTGGGAAGGGCCGAAAGCCTCTTTCCATGGCAACATCGACAAACCGGCCGTGACCTGCACGCCAAATCCGAAACGTGGCGCGAGCGTGCCGACGCTGGCGCAAATGACCGAAAAGGCCATTTCCCTGCTCAGCAATGGCGAGAAAGGTTTCTTCCTGCAGGTTGAAGGCGCGTCCATTGATAAGCAGGATCACGCGGCAAATCCGTGTGGTCAGATTGGCGAGACCGTCGATCTCGACGAAGCCGTGCAAAAGGCGCTGGAATTTGCCAAAAAAGACGGCAATACGCTGGTGATTGTCACCGCTGACCATGCGCACGCCAGCCAGATCATCCCCGCCGACACCAAAGCCCCTGGCCTGTCGCAGGCGCTGAACACCAAAGACGGTGCGGTAATGGCAATGACGTACGGCAACTCTGAAGAAGAGTCGATGGAGCATACCGGTGCGCAGCTTCGCATCGCCGCGTATGGTCCGCATGCCGCGAATGTCATCGGCTTAACCGATCAGACCGATCTCTTCTACACCATGAAAGACGCGCTTGCGCTGAAATAATGGCAAACCCGGCAGTGAAAATGCGCTGCCGGGTGGTTTTTTTGCCGTAACCGACCAGACTTACAGGGAATAACTCTCAGAAGGATGGTCCGATGAAAATTGCATTACTGGTGACGTTGCTCTGTGGCATGGTGATGACGACGGTGAGCGCGGCGGAGAAAACCTTAACGCCGCAGCAGCAGAGAATGACGACCTGCAACCAGCAGGCGACCGCCAAAGCGCTGAAAGGCGATGCGCGGAAAACCTATATGAGTGATTGCCTGAAGAATGGCGCATCGGCGTCAAACGAGAAAAGCCTGACGCCGCAGCAACAGAAAATGCGTGAATGTAATTCGCAGGCGACACAGCAGTCACTTAAAGGTGACGATCGCAGTAAGTTTATGAGTGCCTGCCTGAAGAAACAGGGTTAACGCTTATCGCGTCGGGTGAGCGGTTTACGGTTTCACCCGACGCGTTCTCCGCATCAGGATTTGCTCAGTTGTTCCGATTTTTCCATGCATTTCACCATCGCTTCCATCACCGCGGCACGGAATCCTCGCTCTTCCAGAACGCGAACGGCCTCAATGGTGGTGCCTGCAGGCGAGCAGACCATATCTTTCAGCTCGCCGGGGTGTTTGCCTGTTTCCAGCACCATTTTGGCGGAGCCCATCACCGCCTGCGCGGCAAATTTATAGGCCTGCGCGCGTGGCATACCGCCCAGCACGGCGGCGTCGGCCATCGCTTCGATAAACATGAAAACGTAAGCCGGTGCAGAGCCGCTGACGCCAACTACCGGGTGGATCATTGGTTCGGCAATCACTTCCGCTTCGCCAAAGCAGCGGAAAATGTTCAGCACATCGGCGGTATCTTCCGGCGTCACCAGCGCGTTTGGCGTCACCGAGGTCATACCGGCGTTCACCAGCGACGGGGTATTCGGCATCGCACGGACGATTTTACGATCGTGGCCCAGCGCGCGCGCCAGTTGTTCCAGCGTGACGCCTGCCGCGATGGAGACGACGAGAGAATCTTTATTCAGGCTGGAGGCGATATCGCTCAGCACTTTGACCATGATGCCCGGTTTTACGGCGCCAAAGACGATGTCCGCAATCTGCGCGACTTCCTGAGCACTCTGCGCGGCGTTGATTCCGAACTCATCATGCAGGGCGGCCACTTTGTCCGGCGATGGGGTATACACCCAAATCTGCCCAGGCATGACCTGCCCACTGGCGATAAGCCCACCGAGAATGGCTTTGCCCATATTGCCGCAGCCGATAAAACCGATCTTCTTCTCCATCACGTTCTCCCTCAGCTCGTTTTATAGCGATATAGCTTAACATCTTGTGACTATCTCTGGCGGGAAAAGCACGAGATAATAGCCCGCAGACAGGATCTACAGGAGTCACAATGGCTATTTGGGTTGATGCGGACGCGTGTCCGAACGTCATCAAGGATATTCTTTTTCGTGCCGCCGAGCGGACGCAAATCCCGCTCACGCTGGTGGCGAACCAGAATTTGCGGGTGCCGCCATCGCGCGTTATCCGGACGCTGCGGGTGGCCGCCGGGTTTGACGTCGCGGATAACGAGATCGTGCGGCTGTGCCAGCCCGGCGATCTGGTGATCACCGCGGATATTCCGCTGGCGGCGGAAGTGCTGGCGAAAGGCGGCGTGGCGCTTAATCCACGCGGCGAACGATACAGTGAAGCGACGATCCGCGAACGGTTGACGATGCGTGATTTTATGGACACACTCCGCGCCAGTGGTATTCAGACTGGCGGCCCGGACAGCTTATCGCAGCGCGACCGGCAGCAGTTTGCCGCCGAGCTGGAAAAATGGCTACTTAGCGTCAAACGCCAGCAGGGCTAATCACCGCGGGCGTCAGGGCCACAGGGCTTGTCAAAAGCTGGCGCTTTCATGTAATGTTGCCGAAACATAAATTGACCTAAAATGTTTACAGTTTCGCAGGTCATGGGTCAGAATCGGCCCTTGTTAGTGAACGAGCTAACATGAAACTGTAAAATTATTTTTACACTGAGATGTGTACTCGTTTAATGGTACCTTTTTCTCTGAACGACCATCCGGCGCTTTGCGCTACCAGGGGGATCCCCAGGTTATGACACAACCTATATTTCTGATCGGCGCCCGCGGTTGCGGAAAAACGACCGTTGGCGAGGCGTTAACCCGCGCCTGCGGATTTACTTTTATCGATACCGACCAGGCATTACAGGCGAAGGCGCAGCGTTCTATCGCCGAGATTGTTGAAGACGAGGGCTGGTCAGCGTTTCGCGCGCGTGAAACCGCGACGCTGCAGTCGGTTACACAACCCGCAACGGTGATCGCCACCGGCGGCGGGATTATCCTTTCCCCGGTAAATTGCGACTTTATGCGCAGCAATGGCGTGGTGATCTACCTGAATGCGCCGGTTTCCGTGCTGGCGGAACGCCTGGAAGCCTTTCCGGAAGAGGCGCAACGCCCGACACTGACCGGCAAACCGATCAGTGAAGAGGTGCACGAGGTGTTAGCGCAACGTGACGCGCTCTATCGCCAGACCGCGCATCATGTGGTGGATGCCAGTGGTTCCCCGGAGCAGGTGGTGCATGAAATCCTGACCGCATTACAGGTCGCGCGCGCCAGTTGATCCCCTTGCCATGGCCCCGGGTGACGGGGCTGTCCTGCTGCTCATCCCATCGTCTTTCCCGCCGCAATTTGCCCTGAGTGAGCAAAAATTGCGCCATTCGTGTTTTTCCTGCGTACCGAAATATGCCTGACAGGGCGTAAATCACACTTTTCATTAATCGAAAGTGTTAATGAGAGGTTAAGCTCAGGATATTTCAGGTGGGTTTTGGAATCATTTGGAATCTTTACATTTCGATGACCAGTGGAGATGCTACGCTTTTGAACGGTTCTTTTTATAACCAGAAAAAAGGCGGATATCTGTCGTAAGCCTGTTCAAAAAGTAGTGGAGAGACTGCGCTCTGCCAGGGCGGACGCAGTCTGAATGAAAGGTACATAACATGAGTGCAAACCTGGCGATTCTTACTATTGGTGTCGTGCCAGTCAATGAGGCATTACCCTATCTGACCGAGAATATCAGGGAAGACCAAATCACTCATATCAGCCTGCTTGGCAAAATGACCCGTGAAGAGGTGATGGAAGATTATGCGGCTGAGCCTGGCGAAGAGATGATCGTATCGTTACTGAACGATAACGAGCGAGTTTACGTGTCAAAAGCCAAAGTGGTGCGCGATCTGCAGGCCGTTATCGAAGTTTTAGATCAGCAGCATTATGACGTGATCCTGTTCATGAGCACCGCGCCGATTACCAGTCTCGTCGCGCGCAATGCCATTCTGCTGGAGCCGTTGCGGATTATTCCGCCGCTGGTGGCGTCGATTGTCGATGGTCATCATGTCGGGGTGCTCGTGCCGTTAAAAGAGCTGATCCCCTCGCAGCAACAGAAATGGCAGGTTCTGGAAAACCCGCCCCGTTTTGCGCTGGCGGACCCAATGCAGCATACCGACGCGCAAATGGTGGAAGCCGGGCGCGAGTTAATTGACAGTGGCGCGGATGTGCTGATGCTGGATTGTCTCGGCTATAGCCAGAAGCATCGCGATCTCCTGCAAAAGGCGCTGGATGTGCCGGTATTGCTGTCTAATATCCTGGTGGCGCGTCTGGCCGCTGAACTGCTGGTGTAACGTGTTTTTTTGCGTGACAGCCCTTCACGCTGGCCCCTATATTGAATGCTTAACTTAAGCGATAAGGGCCAGTTTATGCTTCAAAGTAATGAATACTTTTCCGGCAAAGTGAAATCCATTGGATTTACCAGCAGCAGTACAGGCAAAGCCAGCGTTGGCGTGATGGCGGAAGGCGAATATACCTTTGGTACCGCAGAGCCGGAAGAGATGACGGTGATAAGCGGCGCGCTGCGCGTTCTGTTGCCAGGGGAAACCGACTGGAAAACCTATGAAGCCGGAGCGGTATTCCGTGTGCCTGGCCACAGCGAGTTTCATCTGCAGGTCGCGGAGCCGACCTCGTATCTTTGCCGTTACCTGAAATAAAACAATCCCGGCCTTGCGCCGGGATTTTTCTTAGCGCTGAGCTTCGCCGCCCAGACCTTCGACCAGATTCTGAATCAACGCGGCCAGTTCGCCAGTCATCAGAATGAAATCCGCATCAAAGCGCTGGGCGTAATCTTCGCGGTCGATGTCGTCGTTCTGATCGCGCAATTCATCGCTGAACTTCAGGCGCTTCAGGGAACCATCGTCGCAAAGCACAAACTGGATGCGCTGCTGCCAGTCGAGCGCCAGTTTGGTCACTACTTTACCGGCTTCGATATGCACGGCGATTTCGTCGCTGACCAGATCCTGTTTTTTCGCGCGGATCACGCCGCCATCTTCCAGCATCGCTTTCAGTTCGGCTTCGTCCAGTAGCTGGAACCCCTGCGCGACCGTACCGGAACGCACCCACTCGGTCAGCGTCAGTTCAATCGGGTTTTCCAGCGACAGCGGCACCACCGGCAGCGAGCCGAGGGTTTTGCGCAGCAGGGCGAGGGTGTCTTCGGCTTTCTTCGCGCTGGCGCAGTCGACCATGATCAGCCCGTTGACGGTATCAATCCACATCATGGTCTGGCTGAAGCGGCTGAATGCGCGCGGCAGCAGCGTGTGGAGCACTTCGTCTTTCAGGGAATCTTTTTCGGTTTTCTTCAGCTTGCGGCTCTGCTCGGCTTCCAGCTTCTGGATTTTGGCTTCCAGCGCCTGTTTAATCACCGGCGAGGGGAGGATCTTCTCCTCTTTACGCGCGCAGATGACAATCTGGCCATTCGCCGTGTGCGTCAGTGCGTCACTGTTGTGTGAACCCATCGGCGGTACCCAGCCCGTTTTTGCCATATCCTGGCTACCGCAGGGGGTGAATGCCAGTCCGGCTAACTGTTTCTCCATCTCTTCAGCACGCAGCGTGATGTCGCGGCTGAGACGGTAAACCATTACATTTTTGAACCACAGCATGTTAATTTCCACGGCATTGTTTGAAACCAGCGGGCATGATAGCGAATTGTCGCTACGCTTGCATTGTTAATCCGGACCAGGGGAGCGTTCTGTGCGTATAGGCATTGATTTAGGCGGTACCAAAACCGAAGTGGTGGCGCTCAGCGATCAGGGGAAACAGCTTTATCGTCATCGCCTGCCGACACCACGTGATGACTATCATCAGACCATCGAAACCATTGCGACGCTGGTGGCGATGGCAGAAAAAGAGACCGGCCAGCAGGGCACCGTCGGCATGGGCATTCCTGGCTCTATTTCGCCCTACACCGGCGTGGTGAAAAACGCCAACTCCACCTGGCTTAATGGAAAACCGTTTGATAAGGATCTCAGCCAGCGCCTGAATCGTGAAGTGCGTCTGGCGAACGACGCCAACTGCCTGGCCGTCTCAGAAGCGGTGGACGGCGCGGCGGCTGGCGCGCAAACGGTCTTCGCGGTAATTATTGGCACCGGCTGCGGCGCGGGTGTGGCGATCAACGGTCGGGCGCATATTGGCGGTAACGGCACGGCGGGCGAGTGGGGGCATAACCCGTTGCCGTGGATGGACGACGACGAGTTGCGTTACCGCGCGGAAGTACCGTGCTACTGCGGGAAACAGGGTTGCATTGAGACCTTTATTTCCGGCACCGGGTTTGCCACCGATTATCAGCGGATGAGCGGTCAGGCGCTGAAGGGCAATGAAATCATGCGTCTGGTTGAGGAGCAGGATCCGGTCGCGGAGCTGGCGCTCAGCCGCTACGAACTGCGGCTGGCGAAGTCACTGGCGCATGTGGTGAATATCCTCGACCCGGACGTGATCGTCCTTGGTGGCGGCATGAGCAATGTGGATCGTCTGTACAAAACCGTGCCGGGGCTGGTGAAAAACTGGGTGTTTGGCGGCGAGTGTGAAACCCCGATCCGCAAAGCGGTACATGGCGATTCCAGCGGCGTGCGCGGCGCCGCCTGGTTGTGGCCGCTGTAACCTCACATACTGCGACAATTACTTGTAGGCCCGGCAAGCGTAGCGCCCCGGGCTGGCATTCACTCCACCGCGAAGGTTTTATCCAGCCTGCTGTAACCCAGACCGTTAATTTTCTTCACTTTGATCTGCACCGGAATGCGCTCTTTCATCGCCTCAACGTGACTGATGACGCCGATGATTTTGCCGCTGGCATTCAGCGCATCGAGCGCATCAAGCGCGGTGTCCAGCGTTTCGCTGTCCAGCGTGCCAAACCCTTCATCAAGAAACAGGGAGTCGATCCGCGTTTTGTGGCTGACCAGATCGGAAAGCGCCAGTGCCAGCGCAAGGCTGACGAGGAAACTCTCGCCACCGGACAGCGTGCGGGTATCGCGCACCGCATCGGCCTGCCAGGTATCGACCACTTCCAGCTCCAGCGCGTCACTGGCCTTGCGCTGCAACAGGTAGCGGCCATGCAGGCGGGTCAACTGATGATTCGCCAGCCACACCAGATTATCGAGCGTCAGCCCCTGGGCAAATTTGCGGAACTTATCCCCCTCTTTTGAGCCGATCAGCGCATTGAGCCAGCTCCAGTCCTCTACCTGCTGCGTGGCCTGCGCGATTTGCTCCATCAACGCCTGCTGATGTTGCCGGTTGTCGGCGTCCTGCTTCAGTTGCTGGCGAATTTCCCCCTGTAGTGAGGTGTTTTCCCGCAGTTGTTGCACGACGTGCTGCACCTGTTGCTGTAACTCGTCGAGCGGTCGTGCGGCATCCAGCGCGGCGGGCGGTGTTTGCCGGTGTTGCTGTAGCGCCGTTTGTGCCTGCTCTGCCAGCGTCTGTCCCTGCTGAACGGCTTTTTCCAGTTGCGCTTTCAACTGCTCCAGCGTCTGGCGGGTGTTTTCATCAAGCAAGGCCGCCAGAAAAGCCGGTTGATCGGCAAACGGGCTGGCGGCGAGCGCGTCGGTAAACTGTTTCTGCAACGCGGTCAGCCGTTCATTTTCCAGCGCTTCCTGCTGCTGACGCGTTTGCCACTGGCTGTGCAACGACACACAGTCATGATGCACCTGCTGCCAGCCATCAAGCGGCGCAGGCTCCAGCGTCTCTTCCGTCTCAGGTTTCGGCAGCGTTTCCAGCAGCGGAACCAGCGAGTTACGCTGTTGCTGGAGCGTCTGTTGCTCCGTTTGCTGCGCCTGCCACTGGCGGGCATCTTCACTGCGCGCCGCCAGCCAGTGCGTTTCTTCACCCGCGGCGGGCAATGTCAGGTTATACGGGCGGAGCGATTCATCGAGCGCCTGTAACCGAGCCTCACGATCCCGCGTCAACTGGTCATGTTGCTGCGCTAATTCGGTGATCTGATTCTGCAGACTGAGCCGCTGGCTTGCCTGCCAGAGCTGCTGCTCTTCATCGTCCTGCTGTTTCAGCCAGCCGGCGATATCATCGGCGGGCGACAGCGTGATCTGCAGTTCGCCGGTCACCTGCTGCCATTGCGCCGTCAGTGCATGCGTTTGCTGATGCAGGGCGTCCGCCTCCTGCGTGTCGCTTTGCGTCTGTTTCTGCAACGCCTCCAGTTGCCCCCGTAACGCGGCGCCTTCCTCTTTCAACTGATTGACTTCACGCTCCAGCGCATCGCGGCGGGCCTGATTCACGCCGGGAACAATGGCCTGATATTCCGCCACGGCCGGATGTTCCGTTGAACCGCACAGCGGGCAGGGCTGCCCGGCCTGCAGACGCGCGCGCTCTGCTTCCAGCTTCACAATGGTCGCTTCCTGTTCGCACAGGGTACGCACGTCAATGTATTGCTGGTGCTTCTCTTTATAGTGCTGACGGCGTTGTTGCAGCAGGGTTTCCCTCTGCGCCTGTTCGTTCTGCCGCGCGATTAACCCCGTCTGCAACCTTTGCAGGCGCTGTTGCAGTGGTAAAAACTGACCGTGCAGGGCAGAGAGTTGCTGACGTTGTGGCCGCAGAGCGCTGTGCTGTGCCAGGGCTTGCGCGAGGGCATCGGCATCTAGCGTCAGGCCGGAATCCGGCAGCGCCTGGCGTTTTTGCTCCAGTTCATGCTGTTTTTGCCGCAACGAGGCGAGCTGCGCGCCATCCCGCGTGAGCTGAGAAAAGGTGGCCTGCCAGCCGCTCAGCACATTTGCCAGCTGGCGAAAATGCTCGTGCTGCCCGATCCAGTCAGCGACGCGTTTTTCCTGTTCGAGCAAAGCGCTATGCTGCTGTTCGGCGCTGCGCCAGATGCGGTCACGCAGACGCAGCGAGGCATGTAAGCGAGTATTTACTTCTTCGCTCTGCCGACGGGTATCGGCGACCGTGGCTGTCTGCTCCTGCAGGCGTGTCCACAGCGGGCGTAACTGTTCGGCTGGTTGAGCGCGGGTCAGGGTTTCCAGTTGTGGCTGCGCCGCCGCTAATGCCTGTTGCGCGTCGCGTAAGCGGGTCTGGCTAAGCTGCTGCTCATTTTCCAGCTCCTGCTGACGGGTAAGCCACTGAAGTTGCGTCTGCAGTTGCACCTGGGCGGTCAGAGTCTGCTGTTCTTCCGTAGTAAGCGCCTGCAAACGTTGCTGCAACGCCTGCTGTTGCTCGTCGCTGAGCATCTGCACGCCGGATGCCTGCGCCTGCCATTTTTCCAGTTCGGTACGGGCGTTTTTATGCTTTTCGAACACCATCGCCGAAATTTGCCCATAGATTTCCGTGCCGGTCAGCTCTTCGAGCAGTTCTGCCCGCTCTTTGGGTTTCGCATTCAGGAAGGCGGCGAACTGCCCCTGCGACAGCAGCATTGAACGGGTAAAGCGACCGTAATCCAGCCCGGTCAGCGAGGCGGTCAGATCCAGCTTGTCTTTGACTTTATCCGCCAGAATTTTGCCGTCTTCGCTGCGGGCCAGTTCCACGCGCGGCGCCTGTAAATTGCCGTCCGGCTGATTGCGGGCGCGGTTCTGACTCCAGAACGCACGGTAACTGACGCCTTTAACTTCAAACTCCACCTCCGCCAGACACTCGGCGGTGTCGCGGGTCATCAGATCGTTTTGCGATTGCGAAACCGTGTTCAGGCGCGGGGTTTCGTGGTAGAGCGCAAGGCAGATGGCGTCCAGCAGCGTGGTTTTCCCGGCGCCGGTCGGGCCGGTAATGGCAAACAAACCGTTGCTGGCGAACGGCTCGGCGGTGAAGTCAATTTTCCATTCACCCTTGAGTGAGTTGATGTTTTTAAGCCGCAGACTGAGGATTTTCATACGTTTTCCTCCCCGGACAGGCTGTGCAGGGTTTCATCAAACAACTGCCGCAAGCGCGCCTGTTGATCCTCTTCCAGTGTTTCCAGCGCCAGGCGACGGGCAAACACCTCTTCCACCCGCAGTTCGCTCAGGGTTTCACGCTTCTCGCTGGCGATGATCCGCTCCCGCTGTTCGCGACTGCGGCGGATCAGCAGCACCTCTACCGGTAAATCTTCGGTGAGGGTCTGTATTTTACGTTGCAGATCGTGCAGGTATTCGTCGCTGCTGATTTCGATATCCAGCCACACCGGCACGGTTTCCGTGCGGTTGCGCCACTCGCCAAGTTGAGCACTGATACTGGCGAAATCCCCTTTGATCACCGCCAGCGGTTGCGTTACCGGTACTTCCAGCGTATCAACCTGCGCCAGTTTGCCGTCGCTGAAGCTCACCAGGTGAACACTTTTGCGTTTTCCGGTTTCGTCAAAGCTGAGAGCAATCGGCGAGCCGCAGTAGCGGATATGCTCGCTGCCGCTGATCTGCTGCGCGCGGTGAATATGCCCGAGGGCGATATAGTCGGCGGCGGGGAAATTCTGCGCCGGAAAGGCGTCGAGCGTGCCGATGTAGATATCGCGCACCGCATCGCTTTTACTGGCGCCGACGGTGGTGAGATGGCCACTGGCGATAATCGGCAACGCACGGTCACCGCGCAGCGCAACCGCCTGCTGGTGTTGCTGATGATAGTAGTCGGTGATGGCCGCCAGCAGATGTTGCTGTTTTTCGCTGCCGGAATGCCCGGCCTGACTGGTGACGATATCGCGCGGGCGCAGGAAGGGCACCGGGCAGAAAATTGCCCCCACTGTGCCGTCGCGGCGCGTCAGTTCAAAAGGGGCGCAGCCCGCGCTGGCAACCACTGTTGTATTCAGAAAAGCGAGAATATCGCGCGATTCATTCAGCGTGGCGACAGAGTCATGGTTGCCCGCAAGCACCACCAGATGGCAGCCGCTTTTCTGGAGCTTCACGACAAAGCGGTTATAGAGTTCGCGCGCATAGCTTGGCGGCGAACCGGTATCAAAAATATCGCCTGCAACAATAATGGCATCAACCTGTTTTTCTTCTGCGGTCAGCAGCAGCCAGTCAAGAAAAGCCTCGTGTTCGGCAGCACGGCTCTTGCTGTAAAAGTTCTGGCCAAGGTGCCAGTCCGAGGTGTGGATGATGCGCATAGCAGGTCCTTAGCAGAAAAGCGTAATGCCGATTATAAACATTCAACGAGGGCGGGGTCGACGAGTGTCATAATCTCCTGGAGTGACTATCATAAGACGGTCATCTTTTCATAAATCTGTCATAAATCTGACGCATAATGGCGCCGCACTCTATAATTGCTACTAAAAAATACAGGGTAAATAATGGCGAGACGAATTCTGGTCGTTGAAGATGAAGCACCTATCCGCGAGATGGTTTGCTTCGTGCTGGAGCAAAATGGCTTTCAGCCAGTTGAGGCCGAGGATTATGACAGTGCAGTGAATCAACTCAACGAACCCTGGCCTGATTTGATTCTGCTTGACTGGATGTTGCCGGGCGGCTCGGGGCTTCAGTTCATCAAACATATGAAACGCGAAGCGATGACGCGTGAGATCCCCGTCGTCATGCTGACAGCGCGTGGCGAAGAAGAAGATCGTGTGCGCGGGCTGGAAACCGGCGCTGACGATTACATCACCAAACCCTTTTCTCCGAAAGAGCTGGTGGCCCGTATTAAGGCCGTAATGCGCCGTATTTCACCGATGGCGGTGGAAGAGGTGATTGAAATGCAGGGGTTAAGTCTTGATCCCACCTCGCATCGCGTTATGACCGGCGAAAACCCGCTTGATATGGGGCCTACCGAATTTAAGCTCCTGCACTTCTTTATGACACACCCGGAACGTGTTTACAGTCGCGAACAATTGTTAAATCATGTCTGGGGCACCAATGTGTATGTTGAAGACCGGACGGTCGACGTTCACATTCGTCGTTTACGTAAGGCGCTGGAACTGAGCGGTCACGATCGCATGGTTCAAACCGTTCGCGGTACGGGCTATCGTTTTTCTGCTCGTTTCTAAAAATTTGACAGGAGTAGACCCGTGCTGGAACGGCTGTCATGGAGAAGGCTGGCGCTTGAGCTGATCTTGTGTTGTATCCCGGCGTTCATTCTGGGGGCTATTTTTGGTTACCTGCCGTGGTTTTTACTGGCGGCGGTGACAGGGCTGTTAATCTGGCATTTCTGGAATTTACTCCGCCTTTCCTGGTGGCTTTGGGTTGACCGTAGCATGACGCCACCACCGGGGCTGGGTAGCTGGGAGCCGCTGTTATACGGTCTGCATCAGATGCAGATGCGTAATAAAAAGCGGCGCCGCGAGCTGGGAAGTCTGATCAAACGCTTTCGCAGCGGTGCGGAATCGCTGCCGGATGCGGTCATCCTTACCACCGAAGAGGGCACCATGTTCTGGTGCAACGGCCTGGCGCAGCAGGTGCTGGGGTTACGCTGGCCCGACGACAGCGGGCAAAACATTCTTAACCTGCTCCGTTATCCCGAATTTGCCCACTATCTTAAACTTCGTGATTTCTCAAAGCCGCTGAATCTGGTGCTCAATACCGGGCGGCATCTGGAAATTCGCGTGATGCCATACAGCGAGCAACAGTGGTTGATGGTGGCGCGCGACGTCACCCAGATGCATCAACTGGAAGGTGCCCGGCGTAATTTTTTCGCCAACGTCAGCCATGAGTTGCGCACGCCGTTGACGGTGTTGCAGGGATATCTCGAAATGATGCAGGAGCAGACGCTGGAAGGCCCGCTGCGCGATAAAGCCCTGCATACCATGCGCGAGCAAACCTACCGGATGGAAGGGCTGGTCAAACAGTTGCTGACGTTATCGAAGATTGAAGCCGCGCCGAAAATGGCGCTGAACGACCGTATTGACGTGCCGATGATGCTGCGCGTGGTGGAGCGTGAAGCGCAAACCCTCAGCCAGCAGAAGCACATCCTCCATTTTGAGGTGGATGATTGTCTGCAGGTGATGGGCAACGAAGAACAGTTACGCAGCGCGATTTCAAACCTGGTGTATAACGCTATCAATCACACCCCGCCCGGTACCGAGATCACCGTGCGCTGGGAGCGGGTGATGCATGGCGCGCAGTTCAGCGTGGAGGATAACGGTCCGGGGATTGCGGTGGAGCATATTCCGCGTCTGACCGAACGTTTCTACCGGGTGGACAAAGCCCGTTCGCGACAAACTGGCGGCAGCGGTCTGGGGCTGGCGATTGTGAAGCATGCGATCAGCCATCACGACAGCCGTCTGGATATTGAAAGTACCGTCGGCAAAGGCACGCGTTTTAGCTTTATCCTGCCGGAACGTTTGATTGCCAAAAAAGCCGGATAATCCTGGCGTTGTCAGCTTTTCTTTCCGGGACCAGCGCAGGCTGGTCCTTTTTATTTGCAGCTGATCGTAAATCTGATGGATTAATATGCGTCTGATGTTTTTTTGTTCGCATGATTAGCCATAAGTTTTTTGTCTGGCTGGCGTAAAACGCTATGCCTGAAATTACTATCAGCATAATCATCTGGTTTCGAGATCCCTTCTTGCTTTAAAACGTTATAAGCGTTTAAATTGCGCCCTTGCAGACTTTTACACACTGCATTCGCGTGGTAATTCGAAAAACAATTCTTCGCTGCGCGTATTCGGGAGAATATCCCGCTGAGTTACCTGTTTATTGCCGCGGTATTATCCCATCGGGAAAAACGCGAACAGTGACATTTTTACAACACCACATCCACAGGCAGTCAGACACTATGACCCATCAGTTAAAATCACGCGACATCATCGCCCTGGGCTTTATGACCTTTGCGTTGTTTGTTGGCGCTGGCAACATTATTTTCCCTCCTATGGTGGGTTTGCAGGCAGGCGAACACGTCTGGATGGCGGCAATCGGCTTCCTGATTACGGCAGTGGGTCTGCCGGTACTGACGGTAGTCGCGCTGGCGAAAGTCGGCGGTGGTGTGGACAGCCTCAGCACGCCGATTGGTAAAGTGGCGGGTGTGCTGCTGGCGACCGTTTGCTATCTGGCTGTCGGCCCGCTGTTCGCCACACCGCGTACGGCGACGGTCTCCTTTGAAGTGGGGATTGCGCCGCTGACCGGCGATGGCACGATGCCGCTGTTCATCTACAGTCTGGTCTATTTTGCGCTGGTGATCCTCGTGTCGCTCTATCCTGGCAAGCTGCTGGATACCGTCGGCAACTTCCTGGCGCCGCTGAAGATTATCGCGCTGCTGATCCTCTCCATTGCCGCTATCGTCTGGCCTGCCGGGCCGATCAGCCACGCGCTGGAAGCCTACCAGACCGCGCCGTTCTCCAACGGTTTTGTGAATGGTTATCTGACGATGGATACGCTGGGGGCGATGGTCTTCGGTATCGTTATTGTTAACGCCGCCCGTTCGCGCGGTGTCACGGAAGCGCGTCTGCTGACCCGCTACACCATCTGGGCCGGTCTGATGGCCGGTGCCGGTCTGACGCTGCTTTACCTGGCGCTGTTCCGTCTCGGCTCTGACAGCTCGCTGCTGGTTGATCAGTCCGCCAACGGTGCCGCCATTCTGCATGCGTATGTTCAGCACACCTTCGGTGGCGCGGGTAGCTTCCTGTTAGCGGCGCTGATTTTCATCGCCTGTATGGTCACCGCCGTGGGCCTGACCTGTGCTTGTGCAGAGTTCTTTTCACAGTATCTGCCGTTCTCCTACCGCACGCTGGTGCTGGTGCTGGGTGTGTTCTCGATGGCGGTGTCCAACCTGGGCCTGAGTCATTTGATTCAGATTTCCATTCCGGTGCTGACGGCCATTTATCCGCCGTGCATTGCGCTGGTGGTCCTGAGCTTCACCCGCAACTGGTGGCACGGCACCACCCGCGTGATTGCGCCGCCGATGTTTATCAGCCTGATTTTTGGTATCCTTGACGGCGTTAAGGCGTCTGCCTTTGCGGATATGCTGCCGGGCTGGACCGCGCGTCTGCCGCTGGCGGAGCAGGGGCTTGCCTGGTTGATGCCGACGATGGTGATGGTCGTGCTGGCCGTTATCTGGGATCGCGCCGCTGGCCGTCAGGTAACGTCGAACGCCCACTGATCCGGCGCAGACAGAGTTAATGAACCACGGAGAGTCAAACTCCGTGGTTTTTGTTTTTGATAATTTGGCATTTTTGGCAGTGGAGTCGATGGAAAGTACAAATAAGCTAAAACGCGGGTTGAGCACGCGCCACATTCGCTTCATGGCGCTCGGATCCGCGATTGGTACGGGGCTTTTTTATGGTTCGGCTGACGCCATCAAAATGGCCGGTCCGAGCGTGCTGCTGGCGTATATCATTGGCGGTGTCGCCGCTTACATCATCATGCGTGCGCTGGGCGAAATGTCGGTGCACAATCCTTCCGCCAGTTCTTTTTCGCGCTATGCACAGGAAAACCTCGGCCCGCTTGCCGGGTACATCACCGGCTGGACCTACTGTTTCGAAATTCTGATCGTGGCGATCGCGGACGTCACCGCCTTCGGCATCTATATGGGCGTCTGGTTCCCGGCTGTACCGCACTGGATCTGGGTGCTGAGCGTGGTGCTGATCATCTGCGCGATCAACCTGATGAGCGTGAAGGTATTCGGCGAGCTGGAATTCTGGTTCTCCTTCTTTAAAGTCGCCACCATTATCATCATGATTGTCGCCGGTTTCGGTATCATCATCTGGGGTATCGGCAACGGCGGGCAGCCTACCGGTATTCACAATCTCTGGAGCAACGGCGGCTTCTTCAGCAACGGCTGGCTGGGAATGGTGATGTCGCTGCAAATGGTGATGTTCGCCTACGGCGGGATTGAGATCATCGGTATTACTGCCGGTGAAGCGAAAGATCCGGAGAAGTCGATTCCGCGAGCAATTAACTCAGTGCCGATGCGTATTCTGGTGTTTTATGTCGGCACGCTGTTTGTGATCATGTCGATTTACCCCTGGAATCAGGTGGGCACCAACGGCAGTCCGTTCGTGCTGACCTTCCAGCACATGGGCATTACGTTCGCGGCCAGCATTCTCAACTTTGTGGTGCTGACGGCGTCGCTCTCCGCCATTAACAGTGATGTGTTTGGCGTCGGTCGTATGCTGCACGGCATGGCGGAACAGGGCAGCGCGCCGAAGGTATTTGCCAAAACCTCGCGCCGTGGCATTCCGTGGGTGACGGTACTGGTGATGACCCTTGCGCTGCTCTCCGCGGTATATCTCAACTACATCATGCCGGAGAACGTGTTCCTGGTTATCGCTTCGCTGGCGACCTTTGCCACCGTCTGGGTGTGGATCATGATCCTGCTGTCGCAAATCGCTTTCCGTCGTCGTCTGCCGCCGGAAGAGGTAAAAGCGCTGAAATTCAAAGTGCCGGGCGGCGTTGCGACCACCGTGGTTGGCCTGCTGTTCCTGGTCTTTATTATCGCGCTGATTGGCTATCACCCGGATACCCGCATTTCGCTGTACGTCGGCTTCGCGTGGATTGTCCTGCTGCTGATTGGCTGGGGCGTTAAAGCGCGTCGTCAGCGTCAGCTCGCAGAAAATCACTGATTTTTATCGCCCCTTTCTCAAACGGGAAAGGGGCGAATTTCTCCTCCCCCGGGCTCCTCCCCCCAATAAACCGCTTAATGATGAGTTATCCTCTCCACTGCTATGGCATGGTGAAAGTATTTTGTAATGAGGGGATCTGACGATGTTGAAGGCCTGGCATCTTCCTGTTGCGCCGTTTGTGAAAGCGCACCAGGATCGGCTGTCGATTACGCTGTGGCTGCGTGGTGACAATCTTCCGACACGGATAACGTTGCGTGCTGAACAGGATAACGAAGAACTGACGCTGCCGATGCACCGCCTGCGGCGCTCACCGCACAATGGCGTGGTGGCCTGGCGAGGGGAAATCGATCTCACTCAGGGGCAGCCCCGTCGCCGCTATAGCTTTAAACTGCTGTGGAATAACCGTCAGTTGTGGTTTTCGCCGCAGGGTTTCAGCCGCTTTCCACCTGCGAAGCTTGAACAGTTTGCCATCGATCTCCCTGATTACGGCCCACAATGGGTGGCTGAACAGGTCTTTTATCAAATTTTCCCCGACCGTTTTGCCCGCAGCCAGTCACGCCAGCACGTGCGGGATGCTACGCTGCGCGACTGGGATGCGCCGCTCACTGCTGAGGGCGCCGGGTCGACGTTTTATGGCGGCGATCTCGACGGCATCAGCGAAAAACTGCCTTACCTGAAAACGCTGGGCGTCACCGCGCTTTATCTGAATCCGGTTTTCACCGCGCCGAGCGTGCATAAATACGACACGAAAGATTATCGCCACGTCGATCCGCAGTTTGGCGGCGATGAGGCGCTGCTGCGCCTGCGGCACAATACGCGACAGGAAGGTATGCGGCTGATCCTCGACGGCGTTTTTAACCACAGCGGCGAGTCGCACCCCTGGTTCGACCGGCATCAGCACACCGACAGCGGGGCGTGTCACCAGCCGGACTCCCGCTGGCGCGACTGGTACAGTTTCTCCGACGAGGGCCGCGCGCTGGACTGGATGGGCCATCCGACCCTGCCGAAGCTGGACTATCGCTCGCCGACGCTGGCGGAGGAGATCTACGGTGGCGAAGACAGCATTGTTCGTCACTGGCTGAGAGAACCGTGGCAGATGGACGGCTGGCGTCTTGATGTGGTGCACATGCTGGGCGAATCCGGCGGTGCGAAAAACAATTTGCAACATGTTGCGGGGATCACCCGCGCGGCCAAAGAAGCGCAACCGGACGCTTATGTGTTCGGCGAGCATTTTGGTGATGCCCGCCAGTGGTTGCAGGCCGACGTGGAAGACGCAGCCATGAACTATCGCGGTTTTACGTTTCCGCTATGGGGTTTTCTCGCCAATACCGATATCTCTTACGATCCGCAGCAACTCGACGCCCAGACCTGCATCGCGTGGATGGAAAACTATCGCGCCGGGTTATCTCATCAGCAGCAGTTGCGGATGTTTAACCAGCTCGACAGTCATGACACGTCGCGCTTCAAAACGCTGCTCGGCAAGGACGTGGCGCGGTTGCCACTGGCAGTGGTCTGGCTGTTTACCTGGCCTGGCGTTCCCTGCATTTACTATGGTGATGAAGTCGGGCTGGACGGCAGCAACGATCCGTTCTGCCGCAAGCCGTTTCCGTGGGAAAAGCGTCAACAGGACGGGAACCTGCTGGCGCTTTATCAGCGCATGGCGAAACTGCGTAAGAGCAGTAAACCGTTGCGCGATGGTGGCTGCCATGTGGTGTATGCCGAAGACAACGTGGTGGTATTCCTGCGCGTCTGGCAGCAGCAGCGCGTGCTGGTTGCGATCAACCGCGGCGATGCCTGTGAAGTCGTGCTGGAGAAAACGCCGCTGATGGTGGTCAACGCGTGGCAAAACCGCGAAGGAAAAGGCGTTATCCACGACAATATCCTGACGCTGCCGTCGATTTCCGCCACGGTGTGGAGCGGCAGTTAAGCGTAGAGTTCGCTGAGTGTATCGCCGTTTAATAACGCGTCGAGCCACCAGCGTTGCGCCAGTCCATCCGTTTGATTGCGCCAGGCCATATAGGCGACATCTTTTTCACGAAAGGAGAGCACGTTCTTTTCCACCAGCTCACCTTTTTCCAGCCATGGGCGGGCGATATGGCGCGGTAAAAAACCGCAGCCCAGTCCAGCCCGTAACAGCGTCACTTTGCTGTGGAAATCATCGACGCGGATTTGAGGCTGTTCGTCCATCAGGTTGGTATTGATGGGACGACAACTGCGGGCGCTGTCGCTGATGATCACCGCCCGATGCAAACACAGTTGTTCGTTGGTTAATGGTGATGACAGGGACGCCAGCGGATGACCCGGGGCGACTACAAACACATTATCCAGTGTTCCAAGCATCTTGTAGGACCAGGCGGCGGAGGTCGGCGGTTCGTTGATGGCGCCAAGAATGATGTCGGCGCCATGATGGGTCAGCGACTCCCAGGCTCCCGCCAGGGTGTGGTGTGTAATGTTTAGCCGTGTCTGCATGTTGAGGGCATAAAAGGCGTCGATCACCGGTAGCAACGAATCAAAGGGGAAGGAGGCATCAAGCGCAATCGCCAGCTCTTTTTCCCAACCAGCGTTGAGCTGTATCGCCTGTTTTTCCAGATCTTTCGCCGCTGACAGCAACAGCCGTCCTTTTTCCAGTACCATTCGCCCGGTATCGGTAAATTTTGCCCGGTGACCAGAACGATCGAGCAGGGTAATGTTTAAGTCGCTCTCCATTTTTTGAATCATGTAACTTAGCGCAGCAGGCGTTTTAAACAGGGACTCAGCCGCTGTGGCGAAGGTTCCATGTTTTTCCAGTGCATCGAGGATAAGTAGCACATCAAGGTTTATTCGCATAACGCATCACCGATTATCCAGAACCCGTCATTTTTTACCGAAAGCTGACCATCAATGCCAGTGAATAATTTAGAAACCACTGGCGCAATTTTTTGACGTTTTTCCTGAATAATTAATAACTCCTGATTTCTATTGCTAAATAATGCTACCAGATCCTCAAAGAATTTCTTTAATAACTCATTAAAAATTTCCCGCTATACTCAAGTGACTTTCTCGGTCACGATAAGCTTGTTCACGGCAGTTACCCATTACGTTATTTAATATCTTGATTGTTAAGGTGAAAATATGTCTATTCGCGAGCTTATCAACCCTGAGAATTCTGCACTTATCTTTATTGACCACCAGCCGCAAATGGCATTTGGCGTTGCTAATATTGATCGTCAGACGCTGAAAAATAATACTGTGGCACTGGCGAAGGCCGGTAAAATATTCAATGTGCCGGTCATTTATACTTCAGTGGAAACAAAAAGCTTCAGCGGCTATATCTGGCCGGAATTGCTGGCGGTGCACCCTGACGTCAAACCGATTGAACGTACTTCAATGAACTCCTGGGAAGATGCGGCGTTTGTTAACGCGGTAAAAGCGACCGGGCGGAAAAAATTAGTAATCTCAGCGCTGTGGACCGAGGTCTGCCTGACTTTCCCTGCGCTGATGGCACTCGATGCCGGTTATGAAGTGTATGTCGTGACCGATACGTCCGGTGGTACTTCTGTGGATGCGCATGAGCGCGCTATTGACCGCATGGTACAGGCGGGCGCTGTGCCAGTTACGTGGCAGCAAGTGCTGCTTGAGTACCAGCGTGACTGGTCACGCAAAGAAACCTATGACGCGGTGATGGATCTGGTCCGCGATCACAGTGGCGCTTACGGTATGGGTGTCGATTATGCCTACACGATGGTGCATGGCGCGCCTGAGCGCAAAGCGTAATGACCCGGCGGGGCGACAGTCCCGCCACTCACAATAGCAAGGGATCTTTCACTATGTCGCAGAAGAAACACGTCACACTGGTCATCACGCATGCACTGGATCAAGCCCATGCTGAGCAGTACGAACAGTGGCTGGGCAAAATTATGCCGATTGCGGCGGAATATCCCGGACACCTCGGCGCCAACGTGATTCGCCCTGCTGCAGGGCAGAACTTGTGGAATATTATCATCCGCTTCGACACTCTGGAGCACCTTTACGGCTGGACGCAGTCGGAAACCCGCAAGCAACTGGTGGATGAAATTACACCGCTGCTCACCGAGGGTGATCGTACCGAAATTCGCACCGAAGCCGCCTTCTGGTTCACGCCACCTGAGCCGAATGTGCGTCGGCCGCCACAGTGGAAACAGTTCCTTATCACATTACTGGTGATCTTCCCCAGCACCAACCTGGTGCCATGGCTCACCGGTCTGCTTTTCCCTTCGCTGAAAGGGACCTTGCTGTTGCATTTCATTAACGATGCCTGCGTGGTGGCGTTGGTTGTCTGGCTGTGGATGCCCATCGTGACCCGCTTGTTTGCCGGATGGCTGAAAAAAGCCTGACCTGAATTCTGGAGATTACTATGTCTCAAACTGCCACATTGATCCTGACGCATGGACAGATCCATACCCTTGATCGCGCCACACCGCTGGTGGAAGCGGTGGCCATTGCGAACGGTAAAATTCTCGCCACAGGCACGCACGATCAGATGATGACCTGGGCGGCCGGGGGAACGCAGATTGTCGATCTAAAAGGGCATACGGTGATCCCGGGCCTGAATGACTCGCACCTGCACTTAATCCGCGGCGGGCTGAATTATAACCTTGAGTTGCGCTGGGAAGGCGTGCCCTCACTGGCGGATGCGCTGCGGATGCTTCGTGAGCAGGCTGCCCGCACGCCGTCGCCGCAGTGGGTGCGCGTGGTGGGCGGCTGGAGCGAATTTCAGTTTGCCGAGCGCCGGATGCCAACCATTGAGGAACTGAATGATGCTGCGCCAGACACGCCCGTATTTGTGCTGCATCTTTATGATCGGGCGTTGCTCAACCGTGCGGCGCTAAAGGCGGTCGGTTACACCAAAACGACGCCGGATCCGGCGGGTGGTGAAATCGTGCGTGATGCGAACGGGAATCCGACCGGTATGTTGATCGCGAAACCGAACGCGATGATCCTCTACGCCACGCTGGCGAAAGGGCCGAAATTGCCACTGGAGTTGCAGATCAACTCCACACGCCAGTTTATGCGCGAACTGAATCGTCTGGGATTAACCAGTGCGATTGATGCGGGTGGTGGTTTCCAGAACTACCCGGAAGATTACGAAATTATTGAGCAACTGCATACGAACGATCAGATGACGGTTCGCATTGCCTATAACCTGTTTACCCAGCGTCCGAAGCAGGAACTGGATGATTTTGAGCGCTGGACCGACATGCTTAAACCGGGGCAGGGTACCGATTTCTATCGTGCCAACGGTGCCGGTGAAATGCTGGTCTTTTCCGCTGCCGATTTTGAAGATTTCCTGCAGCCGCGGCCCGATCTGCCGCAGGGCATGGAAGATGAACTGGAGCGCGTCGTGCGCCACCTTGTTGAGCATCGCTGGCCGTTTCGTCTCCATGCTACCTATGACGAATCCATCAGCCGCATGCTTGATGTATTTGAAAAGGTAAACCGCGATATTCCGTTCAATGGTCTGCACTGGTTCTTCGACCATGCAGAGACCATTTCCGCGCGCAATATCGAGCGCGTCAGGGCGCTGGGCGGCGGTATCGCCGTACAGCATCGCATGGCGTTTCAGGGCGAATATTTTGTCGATCGCTATGGTAAAGAGGCAGTAAAACACACGCCGCCAGTGGCTAAAATGCTGGAGCTTGGGGTGCCGGTAGGGCTGGGCACCGATGCCACCCGAGTCGCGAGTTATAACCCGTGGACTGCGCTCTACTGGCTGGTATCAGGGCGTACCGTCGGCGGAATGGCGATGTACGACGACAATAACCGCCTGCCGCGCGAAGTGGCGCTGGAACTGTGGACGGCGGGTAGCGCCTGGTTCTCCAGTGAGCAGGGCAAGAAGGGGCGCATTGTGAAAGATCAGCTCGCCGATCTGGTGGTGTTGTCGAAGGACTATTTCAGCGTGCCTGAAGAAGAGATCAAAGGCATTGAGTCTGTGCTGACGGTGGTCGATGGCAAAGTCGTTTATGCCGCAGGGCATTTTAGCCCGCTGTCGCCTCCCGCCATCCCGGTACTGCCGGACTGGTCGCCAGTGGTGAAGGTGCCGGGTCATTATCGCTCAGCACCGCCAGCCGCGACAAAAGTGGGTGCTGTCGTTCAGATGCATCAGTGTATTGGTAGTTGCGGCGTTCACGGACATCAACACGAGGTCGCCCGGAACTCTGGCATCCCAGTATCAGACGAACAGGCGTTTTGGGGCGTTCTCGGGTGTTCCTGTTTCGCGTTTTAACGTCCTTCCCCGGCGGACATCGGTTCGCCGGTTTTTCCCTTGCCTTTGCCGAAATTTTTTCTGATTTTCACCACATTTGCGTGGATATCTCGTGCAAATGATGCATTCTGTGCCACTGTAATGGAACTGCATACAGTGAAGGTGAAAACATGGATGAACTTCTTTTCCTTGGCTGCGTAATACTGTTTTTCGTGCTGGTGGTGGTGCCAGCGCTTGCCATTATCGCCTTCAGGCGAAGCGGAACCTTGCGGGATGAACTGGCGATGCTGCGCCGCCGTGTTGAACAACTCGAGCAACAGAAGCCCGAGCCTGTCCCGGTTCAGAAGCCTGCAACGGTTATACCGGCGGTACCTGTGCAGAAGGCGGAACCCGCACCGGTCCCCGTGACGCCAAAAACCGTGGCCGCAAAACCCGCCCAGCCGGAAAAACCTTCGGCATTTGGCGGTATCGTCACCTCGCTGGCGCGCTGGTTTATGCAGGGCAATCCGCTGGCGAAACTGGGGATTATCCTGCTGTTCCTTGGGCTTTCCTTCCTGATCCGCTATTCCGTTGAACATCAACTTCTTTCCCTCGAGTTGCGGCTGACATTAACGGCGCTGGCAGCGGTGGGTCTGCTCGCCTTTGGCTGGTTTCTGCGCCATAAACAGCGGGTCTATGCGCTGATCCTGCAGGGCGGCGGTACGGGCGTGCTTTATCTGACAGTTTTTGGCGCATTCCGGCTCTGGGACATGTTACCGGTCTCGCTGGCGTTCGGCTTGCTGGTGCTGATTTGTGCCACCAGCGTCGGGCTGGCTATTCTGCAAAAGGCGCTCAGTCTGGCGATGCTGGCGAGTCTTGGTGGATATCTGACGCCACTGCTGCTCTCCACCGGAAGCGGGAATTATGTGGCACTTTTCTCGTTTTATCTGTTGCTCTCGGTCGGTATTCTCGCCATCAGCGTATGGCAGCACTGGCGCGAACTGAATCTTCTGGGGCTGCTGTTTACTTTTGGTATCGGTACCCTGTGGGGCGTTAAATCCTGGCAGCCCGAGTATTACCTCAACAGCCAGCTGTTCCTGATCGCCAATATTCTGCTGTTTGGAGTGTTGAGCGTGGTGCTGTCGTTGCGCGCGCAGAGCCACGGTCAGCGGGTGGTTGACGGCATTCTGCTGTTCGCCCCGCCGCTGGTGGGCTATGGCCTGCAATACGGCATCACGCAGCATATGGCATACGGCCCGGCGCTGAGCGCGCTGGCTTATGGCGGCGTCTATATGCTGCTCGCCTGGCTGGCGCTTAAACGTTTTTCTATCGGTGGCAAACCGCTGGTACTGGCGGCGCTGGCGCTCGGCGGTGCTTTCGCAACCCTGGCGATCCCACTGGCGCTCTCTGCGCGCTGGACCGCGATGGCCTGGGCGCTGGAAGGCGTTGGGGTGCTGTGGCTGGGTGTCCAACAGCAACAAAGGCGCATGAGTTTCAGCGGCACAGCGCTGCTGGTGCTGGCGCTGGGGAGCGCGATAACCGCCTTCATGCAGCCTTCAGGTGCGCTCACCATGATGATGATTTCGCTGGTGATGAGCGCCTGCTGGCTGGTGGCGGCATGGCTGTGGCGCTCGCTGCGCCGCGAAGTGAGCCGGGTGTTGCTGGCTGGCGGGATCATTTTCTGGATCGTTGCACTTTATCAGGCGGCCGAACTGTTGCTGGAGCACGCGCCTTATGTTTATGCAGCGACGCTGGCGCTGCTCGCCGTTTCCGCCTGGATCTGGCGCTACGGTGGGATCAGCCTGGCATGGGCAGAGGCGGGCTACGCGAAATGGCTGCTGTGGCCTGCGATATTGTTATTGCTCGCTTATCAGATAAGACACGGCGGCATTATCACCGCGGGCCGGGAGAGTCTGGTATGGCTGGTGGCGTTGCCTTCCGCCATCCTGCTGTTGCGCCGGGATGACGCAGCGCTGCGACGCATTGTTTCGCAGGGGCTGCATTTGTCACTCTTCTGGATGCTGTTGCTGGCGCTGGGCCATGAGCTTTTCTGGTTTGTCCGGGCGTTGCCGTGGGGGATGGACGCCTGGATGAGCGGCCTCGTCATGGCGGCGGGCGGTCTCACCGTTATGCTGGTGGATATCGCCCTTCGTCGTCAGCACTGGCCGTTCCGCGTCTGGCCTGATCTGTATGGCGCGCTGGCGATGGCGCCTGTGGCCGTTGTGTTGCTGCTGTTGCTGATGGTGGCGAATGTCCAGGACGGTGTGGTATTCCAGCAGCGTTATCTGCCGCTGATTAACCCGCTGGAAGAGGGCGCGGCGTTCGCACTGTTAGGGCTGCTGGTATACAGCCGTTTCCCGATATCGCGCTTCCCGCGTCAGGTCGCCGTTTTCCGTCGCGTCATGAAGGTCGTGCTATTGGCGCTCAGTTTCTGGTGGCTGAACGGGGTGCTGTTGCGTGCGCTGGCGCATTTTGGCGGGCTCCCGTGGTATATGGAAAGCCTGTGGCATTCACGCCTGGTTCAGACAACGTTCGCTCTGTTCTGGATGCTGACCGCGCTGATTGTCATGCTGCGCGCCACCCGTCGCGCGTCCCGTTACGAATGGCTTAGTGGCGCGGTGCTGCTGGGGGTAGTGATTATTAAACTGATGCTGGTGGACAGCGCGCGTGGCGGCGGGCTGGCTCGTGCCATTGCATTTATTGGCGTGGCGGTGCTGGTCCTGATTATCGGCTACTTTTCACCTTTACCGCCAAGGGCGGAACCGGTCAAAAAAGCAGGAGAAGAACAATGAAATGGATGAAACGCGTCGTGCTGGGTGTGGCGCTCAGTGCTGCGATACCTGCGTTTTGTGCTGAAGCGCCTGCGGAAACGCCAGGAGATTACGCCTTTGGCATGACGCTGGAGACCCCGTCGTCCGCGCCCTGGTTTCGCATTGATTTGCCCACGCAGGTCTACCAGCAGACGGCCTGGCCGGACATGCGCGATGTGCGCGTCTTTAACCAGCAGGGTGAAACGGTGCCTTTTTCGGTGGTGGTGCAGAAAACAGCTGTCGCCACCCCGGAGGCCATTCCATTGCGTGTTTTTCCGCTGACCGCGGCGCCGTTCAGCGTCAATACAGATAACCGACGCGCATCAGAAACCATGGTGCTTCGCTCGTCGGGCGGTCTGGAGGTGCATCTGCAAAGCGAGGATGCCAGAAATGCCGGGCAGAGCTATTTACTGGCGTTGCCTGATGAATCAAAAACCTCACGCTATATTTCACAACTCCAGCTCGACTGGAAAACCCCCGCCGGCAACTGGCAGGGGAAAGTCTCACTCTATACCAGCCACGATCTGGACGACTGGAGGTTGCAGGATGAGCCAGCGACGCTGATGGATCTGACCAGCGGTACCGACCGCCTGAAGCTGGATCGTCTCAGTCTTTCAACCCGGTTGTCGTCAGACGGTACACGTTATCTGCTGCTGATTTTTGCCGATCAAACCCCGCCGCTGACCCTCACCGGCGCATCGGCGCTGCCACGTAACCAAGACTCTGAAAACGATCAGGTTGTGCTGCAAAGTACAGGAAACCGGGTGTCGGAAAACGAAGCGATTTACCAGTGGTCACAGCCGCAGCCGCTGACCTCGATTGCTTTCGCACTGGAACAGGGTTCGGTGCTGCCAGTGGAGCTTGCCTGGCGCGGGACGGAAAAAGACGCGTGGCAGCCCTTAACGAAGCAGATGCTTTATTCGCTGGATAACCGCAGTTCAGAGCCGTTCCCGATGCAGGAAAGGGTGGTGCAGGCGATACGCCTGACGACGGTGAATGCCCATCTGCCGGAGACGCTGCCGGACATTTCCGGTCGTCGTGATCAGTTAACGCTGGTCTTTAATGCGCAGGGCAAAGCGCCTTATATGCTTGCCTGGGGAAATGGCGCGGCAGAACCGGCCAGCATCGCAATGAATATGCTGATCCCGGAAGCGCTGGAGAAAGCCTGGCCGCTGGAGGCGATTCCACGGGCGGATGCGCTGGAGCCGGTTACGCTGGGTGGTGAAGCACGGCTGACGGCAACGTCGAAAGCGGAACGCGCCAGCCAGTGGCAGACGATGTTAGTGTGGGGCGCGTTAATTGTCGGCGTCGTGCTGTTGACTGGTATGGCGTGGCGGATCTGGCGGGAAGTGAAACATAAAGCGGAATAACAGGCACAAAAAAGGCTCGCGATGCGAGCCTTTTCGTTAACGTCGCCGATTACAGGCTGGAGACGTTTTCGCTCAGGTACTTGGCAACGCCGTCCGGAGACGCGTTCATGCCTTCTTTCCCTTTTTCCCACTGTGCCGGGCACACTTCACCGTGCTCTTCGTGGAACTGCAGGGCGTCAACCATACGCAGCATTTCGTCGATGTTACGGCCCAGCGGCAGGTCGTTAACTACCTGATGGCGCACGATGCCGTTTTTGTCGATCAGGAAAGAACCACGCAGGGCAACACCTTCGTCCGGGTGTTCGATGCCGTAGGCTTTCTGGATTTCGCGCTTAACGTCAGCAACCATTGCGTATTTCACTGCACCGATGCCGCCTTTGTCGACAGGGGTGTTGCGCCATGCGTTGTGGACGAATTCAGAGTCGAAAGAAACACCAACGACTTCAACGCCGCGTTTCTGGAATTCTTCGTAACGTTTGTCAAATGCGATCAGTTCAGACGGGCAAACGAAGGTGAAGTCCATCGGCCAGAAGAACACAACCGTTGCTTTACCATTGGTATGTTGTTTGAAGTTGAATTTTTCAACAATTTCGCCGCTACCAAGAACAGCCGCAGCAGTAAAGTCAGGAGCCGGACGAGTAACCAGAACCATAGGGTTCTCCTTTACATTTATAAGGTTAATGGAACGCAACGCGGGCCAGTATAGAGAGTGGTATTGGTAAGCTCAACGTGATGCTGACAATCAATGAGACAGGTTTTACCTATCAATCGATTTTAAAAAACACCTGTACGATATCGAATTTGTGATAAAGCGCAAGTTTTAAAGTGCTCTTTTTCTCGCCTGCGCCATCATGCGCGGATAAAACTGCCAGAATCGGTTTTCCAGGTCGTCGTAATGCGTATCCAGATCATGCCAGGAGTCACGCAGGGCGTCCAGCCGTGGGCGACGGCTTGCCATGCCGTTTAACACGCGCTGAATAAATTCCATTTCACGATAGCGTTCGAGCCAGCGTTCCGACCACAGATAGTCGTTCAGATTAATAAACCGCGGCGGGGAATCCGGCAGGATCACGCTGACCTGCGCATGGGCATAGCGCACGAATTCCGCCAGTGGCATCTCCGGCGATAGCTGTTCCCAGTGGCGGGACAGAAAATGATCCCACATCACGTCCAGCGTAATCGGCGCCACGCGGCGCGTCTGCGGGCGAAACCATTCGCGCGCTTCTTTCACTTCCGGCAGGTTGTCGGTCAGTACGTCGATGCGGCGATGCATATGGATACCGTCCACCACGTCAACCGGGTAGAGCTCGTCCGGGTTACCGCGCACAAAGTCGGCAAGAAGATTGCCGGACAGCGAGCTGTTGGCAAGGTGGGCGAGATGTAAATGTGCAAGAAAATTCATGAGTATCTCTGTCCGGTAGCGGCTAAGTGTTGCAGCGAAGGGGCGCGGGCACTAGACTAAGCCGCCTGTTTTTAAGTCACGAGTCTACGTCATGCGTGTTGCCGATTTCTCCTTTGAGTTGCCCGAATCCCTGATTGCCCACTATCCACAGCCTGAGCGCAGTAGCTGCCGCTTGTTATCGCTGGATGGGCCGACAGGCGCGCTGACGCACGGTACTTTCACCGATTTGCTCGACAAGCTCAACCCCGGCGATCTGCTGGTCTTTAATAATACCCGCGTGATCCCGGCGCGCCTGTTTGGCCGTAAAGCCAGCGGCGGCAAGATTGAAGTGCTGGTCGAACGTATGCTCGATGATAAACGTATTCTGGCACATATTCGCGCCTCAAAAGCGCCCAAACCCGGCGCGGAACTGCTGCTGGGTGACGATGAAAGCATTAATGCCACGATGGTGGCCCGCCACGGTGCGCTGTTTGAAGTGCAGTTTAACGACCCGCGCCCGGTGCTGGATATCCTCAACAGCATCGGCCATATGCCGCTGCCGCCGTACATTGACCGCCCTGACGAAGATGCTGACCGCGAACTCTATCAGACGGTCTACAGCGAAAAACCGGGTGCGGTCGCCGCGCCGACAGCAGGCCTGCATTTTGATGAACCGCTGCTGGCGCGTCTGCGCGAGAAAGGCATTGAGATGGCGTTTGTGACTTTGCACGTTGGCGCAGGCACCTTCCAGCCAGTGCGGGTCGACAGCATCGAAGAGCACATCATGCACTCCGAATATGCCGAGGTGCCGCAGGACGTGGTGGATGCGGTGCTGGCGGCGAAAGCGCGCGGCAATCGCGTGGTGGCGGTGGGCACCACTTCCGTGCGTTCGCTGGAGAGCGCGGCGCAGGCGGCAAAAGATATGCTGATAGCGCCGTTCTTTGGCGACACGCAGATTTTTATCTATCCGGGTTATCAGTATCAGGTGATCGACGCGCTGGTCACCAATTTCCATCTGCCTGAATCGACGCTGATCATGCTGGTTTCCGCCTTTGCGGGCTATCAGCACACCATGCAGGCGTATCAGGAAGCGGTGAAGACGAAATATCGCTTTTTTAGTTACGGTGATGCGATGTTTATCACGTACAATCCGCAAGCCATTACTGAACGTGTCGGGGAATAATGCCGCGGCACAGGTTTAATCATCAGACTGTCTCTCTGATGCAGGAGAAATGTAGTGAAATTTGAACTGGATACCACCGACGGACGCGCACGCCGTGGCCGCCTGGTGTTTGATCGTGGCGTAGTGGAAACGCCCGCTTTTATGCCTGTAGGTACGTACGGTACCGTTAAAGGCATGACGCCGGAAGAAGTTGAAGCGACCGGCGCGCAAATCATTCTCGGCAATACCTTCCACCTCTGGCTGCGTCCGGGGCAGGAGATCATGAAACTGCATGGCGATCTCCATGATTTCATGCAGTGGAAAGGGCCGATCCTCACCGATTCCGGCGGTTTCCAGGTGTTCAGCCTCGGCGATATTCGTAAGATTACCGAGCAGGGCGTGCATTTCCGTAATCCGATCAACGGTGACCCGATTTTCCTCGATCCTGAAACTTCGATGGAAATTCAGTACGATCTTGGTTCCGACATCGTCATGATTTTCGATGAATGTACACCGTACCCGGCGGACTGGGATTACGCTAAACGTTCAATGGAAATGTCCCTGCGCTGGGCGAAACGCAGCCGCGACCGCTTTGACGGGCTGGGCAACAAAAATGCGTTATTCGGCATCATCCAGGGCAGCGTTTACGAAGATTTACGTGATATCTCCGTCAAAGGTCTGGTAGAGATTGGCTTTGATGGCTACGCTGTCGGCGGTTTGGCTGTTGGTGAGCCGAAGGCAGATATGCATCGCATCCTTGAACATGTTTGCCCGCAGATCCCGGCAGATAAACCGCGATACCTGATGGGCGTGGGTAAACCGGAAGACCTGGTGGAAGGTGTTCGTCGCGGCATTGATATGTTCGACTGCGTCATGCCGACGCGCAATGCCCGCAATGGTCATCTTTTTGTCACCGATGGGGTGGTGAAAATCCGTAACGCCGTACATAAAAGCGACACCAGCCCGCTCGATGCCGAGTGTGATTGCTATACGTGTCGCAATTATTCGCGCGCTTACTTGCATCATCTCGACCGTTGCAACGAAATATTGGGCGCACGTCTCAATACCATTCATAACTTGCGCTACTATCAGCGCTTAATGGCTGGTTTACGCAAGGCTATTGAAGAGGGTAAATTAGAGAGCTTCGTGGCCGATTTTTACCAACGACAGGGTCGACCCGTTCCACCTTTGAACGTTGATTAATTTTAATAATGAGGGAATTTGAATGAGCTTTATTATTTCTGATGCGGTAGCGGCAACCGGAGCACCGGCGCAGAGCAGCCCGATGTCTCTGATCCTGATGCTGGTGGTTTTCGGTCTGATCTTCTACTTCATGATTTTACGCCCACAGCAGAAACGTACTAAAGAGCACAAAAAGCTGATGGACTCCATTGCCAAAGGTGATGAAGTGCTGACCAACGGTGGTCTGGTTGGCCGCGTAACCAAAGTGGCTGAAAATGGCTACATTGCTATCGCGCTGAACGACACCACTGAAGTGGTTATCAAACGTGACTTCGTAGCCGCCGTTCTGCCGAAAGGCACGATGAAGGCGCTGTAATTTTTCGTTTTCCCAAAGGGAACTGCCGTGTTAAACCGTTATCCTTTGTGGAAGTACATCATGCTGGTCGTCGTGATTCTCGTCGGCCTGCTTTACGCACTTCCCAACCTGTATGGTGAGGATCCGGCTGTTCAAATCACTGGCGCGCGCGGTGTCGCCGCCAGTGAGCAAACGCTGATCCAGGTCCAGAACACCTTAAAAGAAGAAAAAATTACCGCTAAGTCTGTGGCACTGGAAGAGGGCGCAATTCTTGCGCGCTTCGACTCCACTGACGTCCAGCTGCGCGCTCGCGAAGCGCTGGTGGGCGTGCTGGGTGATAAATACGTCGTGGCGCTGAACCTTGCTCCTGCTACGCCGCGCTGGTTAGCTGCTCTGCATGCGGAGCCGATGAAACTCGGCCTCGACCTGCGTGGCGGCGTTCACTTCCTGATGGAAGTGGATATGGATACCGCGCTCGGTAAACTGCAGGAACAGAATATCGATGGCCTGCGCAGCGATCTGCGCGAAAAAGGCATTCCATATACTACCGTTCGCAAAGAGGCTAACTACGGCCTCAGCATCACCTTCCGCGACAGCGCGGCACGCTCTCAGGCGATTGATTATCTGGCGCCGCGTCACCGCGACCTGGTGATCTCAAGCCAGGGCGACAACCAGTTGCGCGCGGTAATGACCGACGAACGTCTGAAAGAAGCGCGTGAATATGCGGTTCAGCAGAACATCAACATTCTGCGTAACCGTGTTAACCAACTGGGCGTCGCCGAGCCGGTGGTACAGCGTCAGGGCGCTGACCGTATCGTGGTTGAACTGCCGGGTATTCAGGATACCGCACGCGCGAAAGAGATCCTCGGCGCGACCGCGACCCTGGAATTCCGTCTGGTCAACACTAACGTCGATCAGTCCGCGGCGGCGTCTGGCCGTGTGCCGGGCGATTCCGAGGTGAAATCCACCCGAGAGGGTCAGCCGGTTGTTCTGTACAAACGCGTGATCCTGACCGGTGACCATATCACTGACTCCACCTCCAGCCAGGATGAGTACAACCAGCCGCAGGTGAACATTTCGCTCGACAGCGCGGGTGGCAACATCATGTCTAACTTCACCAAGGACAACATCGGTAAGCCGATGGCGACCCTGTTTGTGGAGTACAAAGACAGCGGTAAGAAAGATGCCAACGGCCGTGCGGTGCTGGTGAAAGAGGAAGAGGTGATTAACATCGCCAATATCCAGTCCCGTCTGGGTAACAGCTTCCGTATCACCGGGATCAGTAACCCGACCGAAGCGCGTCAGCTGTCGCTGCTGCTGCGTGCGGGCGCGCTGATTGCACCGATTCAGATCGTTGAAGAGCGTACCATTGGCCCGACTCTGGGTCTGCAGAACATCCAGCAGGGCCTCGAAGCCTGTCTGGCCGGTCTGGCGGTTTCTATCATCTTCATGATCTTCTTCTATAAGAAGTTTGGTCTGATCGCGACGAGTGCGCTGGTGGCGAACCTGATCCTGATTGTCGGCGTGATGTCGCTGCTGCCTGGCGCGACGCTGAGTATGCCGGGGATTGCGGGTATCGTGCTAACCCTTGCGGTGGCCGTCGACGCCAACGTACTGATCAACGAACGTATCAAAGAAGAGTTGAGCAACGGGCGGACGATCCAACAGGCTATCGACGAAGGGTATCGTGGGGCGTTTAGCTCGATTTTCGATGCGAACATCACGACGCTGATTAAAGTGATTATCCTGTACGCTGTGGGTACCGGGGCCATTAAAGGCTTCGCAATCACCACTGGTATCGGTGTCGCGACGTCCATGTTTACCGCTATCGTCGGTACCCGTGCCATCGTGAACCTGTTGTACGGCGGCAAGCGCATTAAAAAGCTGTCTATCTGAGGAGTGCGTTGTGGCACAGGAATATACAATTGAACAATTGAACCACGGCCGTAAAGTCTGGGACTTTATGCGCTGGGACTACTGGGCTTTCGGCATCTCAGGTTTGCTGCTCGTGCTGGCTATCGTCGTGATGGGCGTACGCGGGTTTAACTGGGGTCTCGATTTCACCGGTGGTACGGTTATCGAAATCACGCTGGAAAAACCAGCGGATATGGACCAGATGCGTGAAGCGCTGGAAAAAGCAGGCTTTGCTGAACCGCAACTGCAGAACTTCGGCAGCAGCCGCGACATCATGGTGCGTATGCCGCCAGAGCATGACGCGAGCGGCAGTCAGGCGCTGGGCAGCAAAGTGGTAAGCGTTATCAACGAGTCCACCAGCCAGAACGCGACGGTGAAGCGTATTGAGTTTGTGGGCCCGAGCGTCGGGGCGGATCTCGCTCAGACTGGTGCGATGGCGTTGATGGCCGCGCTGCTGTCTATCCTGGTGTACGTCGGCATCCGCTTTGAGTGGCGTCTGGCGGCAGGGGTCGTTATCTCGTTGCTGCACGACGTTATCATCACCCTTGGCGTGTTGTCGCTGTTCCATATCGAAATCGACCTGACCATTGTGGCATCGCTGATGTCGGTCATCGGTTACTCGCTGAACGACAGCATCGTGGTCTCTGACCGTATCCGTGAGAACTTCCGCAAGATCCGCCGCGGTACGCCTTACGAGATCTTCAACGTGTCGCTGACCCAGACGCTGCACCGTACGTTGATTACCTCCGGGACAACCTTAATGGTTATCCTGATGCTGTACCTCTTCGGGGGGCCGGTGCTGGAAGGCTTCTCTCTGACCATGCTTATCGGTGTCACCATCGGTACCGCATCGTCCATCTACGTGGCTTCGGCGCTGGCGCTGAAACTGGGCATGAAGCGTGAGCACATGCTGCAGCAGAAAGTGGAGAAAGAAGGGGCGGATCAACCGTCAATTCTGCCTTAACCGCGTGAAAACAGGCTGAATGAAATCCCGGTCATCTGATCGGGATTTTTTTTTGCACACTCCTGACACTATGCTGTCAGGAGCCCTGTCATAGACTCCTCCTGTACCCACCCAACGACTGGAGTCACTATGAACAACATCATCAACTGGTTTGAAATCCCGACCACCGATCTGAAACGCGCCATGGCATTCTACGAGCCGGTCATGCAGCTTTCGCTGCGCTATGAAAACATGTCAGGTGTAGAGATGGCGATATTTCCGTATCAGGATCCAGCCACTGGCGGCGCCCTGGTGAAGTTTGAACATTTCACGCCATCCGCACAGGGTTGTATTCTCTATCTACACACCTCTGATCTGAAAGCGACGCTGGAACGCGTGGCAGCCGCGGGCGGTGAGTGTGTCTTTGGTCCGCTGGAATTACCCAATGACATTGGTACTATTGCCCTGTTTATGGACAGCGAAGGCAACCGCATTGGCCTGCATCAGCCACCACTTTAACGTCTGACCCGGAGAGAATATGTCCCGACGCGCCGACCGACTCTTTCAGATTGTACAGATCCTGCGTGGCAGGAGGCTGACGACGGCGGCGCTGTTGGCAGAGCGTCTGGGCGTCTCCGAACGGACGATTTACCGCGATATCCGCGATCTGTCTATTTCCGGTGTGCCAGTGGAAGGCGAGGCCGGAAGCGGCTACCGGTTGATGGATGGCTTTGACCTGCCGCCGCTAATGCTGACCACCCGCGAATCGGAAGCGCTGGTGGTGGCAATTCGTCTGCTGAAAACCTGGGGTGGCGAAACACTGTCATTGTCGCTGGAATCGGCACAGGAAAAGATCCTCGCGATCCTGCCGGAAGAGAGTCGACGCAAAGCGGAACAAACGCGCATTTTTGCCCCCGATCTCGGCTTGCAGTCGCACTCCCGCAGCGTGTTCGATCAAATCCATCACGCGATCTCCGCGCAGCAGGTGCTGGCGCTGCATTATCGGGATGAGTCGGGGCAACTGTCATGGCGCAACGTGCAGCCGCTGGGGCTGTTTTTCTGGGGGGAGCACTGGTTGCTGGTGACCTGGTGTGAACGGCGGGAGGATTATCGCTGCTTCCGGCTCGATCGCTGCCTGAATATCACCACCCTGGACAGGCGCTTCAGTGAACAGGCAGATCGTTCGCTCAGCGACTTTTTACGCAAGGTAAAGCGGGTCGACACGCATTAAAAAAGCCAGCGCGAAGGCTGGCTCTTTCCTGTTGGACGGGGATTAGAAGTTGTAACCCACGACCAGATAACCACCCCAGCCGGTAGAACGAACGCTGAAGTCGCCTTTGCCGAAGTTCAGGCTGGCATCGTCCGCCCACTGACCGCCGTTGTGCCAGTAACGGGCAACAACAGAGTAATGCCAGTGATCGTAGTTCAGCGCCAGGATGTGACTGGAGGCGATGGAGTTGCTGGTACGCGCGTGCTTCCCGTTGTTGTCGTAGAAGTTATCGTCGCCCAGGTCAGAACCCCAGTCAAAGTTGGTGAAGCCGATATAGCTCAGCTGACCGCCCCACAGTTGGGTGATCGGCACGAAGTATTTCACTTTGAAACGGTAGCCGTCCCATTCGTTTTCGTTGGACGCGCCATAGTTCTGCCACTGGTATTTCGCATACACGTTCAGCGACAGGCTCATCGGCAGACCGGTTTCAACGTCAGTACCCAGACCCATGTACCAGGTGCTTTGCTCCTGAGAGTCATTGCGGCCCATATCGTAGATATAGTTATTCGCGAAATACCACTCTTTGAACGGACCAAACGCCAGGCTGGTGCCGGTCAGTTTATCAATGGAGAAACGCGGTTCGATTTCCATAAACAGCGGGGAACCGTTGTTCCAGATACCTTTGGCTTCGGTGTTACCACCGAAGAAGACCGGCGCATCGATGTAACCATAGAAATCAAACCAGTCTTTTTTGGCAAAGGCTTCATATTCAAGGTATGTATCGTTGCGGATCAGCGGTCCGAAGCGGGTGTGATAGCTGCCTACCACGTTAACGCTCTGGTGCCACCAGTCGGAGAGATACTGCGGTTTATCATTTTCTGCCGCGCTGGCAGTGAAAGAAGCGGAAAGCGCAAGTGCAGCACCGGCTGCCAGTAATGTTTTTTTCATAATTTTGCCACTGATTAAAAACCCCTGAGCGGGAGTGAAAAGAGTTGTTTTAACGTTTCTGAATGTTTCGTGTTTCTGGGTGCCTATTATAGAAATCATTGCTCACAAAAATATGTCTTGTTTCACAGATCTCTCATTCACGTAATCGATTGCGTTCACGTTTGCGTGCTTTGGCTGGCCGGGATTGTACTGAGATTGTTAAAAGTTGCAAATTGTTAGCGGCGGAAATGAAGATTTACGCAGACGGACTGGCGAGTATTTGCACAAAAATAACCGGATGGCAGTGGCGCCATCCGGTTATTGAGTGAAGGGGTTAAGGCTGAACGGCAGGCTGGATATCGTGAATGCGCACGAAACCTAACTGATCCGGCGTAATGCCGTTGAGCTGAAGGGGAATATCCACATCGCTTGGCGCCAGCACACTGGCCGGAGCGTTGATCAACTGGTTCTGCACGTTAACTTCCTGAAAATTTTCCGTGGTGCCCTGGATTTGGCCCCATTCGACGGTGCCGCTAAATGCGGGCAGCGGATCGTTCGATTCACCCTGAATGCGCAGCGTCACCCGGGTACCCTGGGCATTCTGCGCCGCGTTCAGCAGCGACATCCGCAGGGTGCCGATCTGGCTCTCAAGGCGTGCGGGCGTGTTGGAGCCCGGCAGCAAATAGACGCCATTGCTGGACTGTGCATTTAGCCGATTCTGCTGGGTAATTTTTACCGTTTCCTTGTTGAGCTGCGTCATCTCTTTATTCAGCGTGCTCACATTTTGATGCATTTCGCGCACTTCACTTTGCTGCGCGCAGGCGCTGAGGGAAAAGAGGCTTCCCACCAGGAGAATTCTTAGGTAACGTCTTGTCTTCATCTCATTTTTCCTTGAAACCATCGTTGGCTTAATGGTAGCCAGCAAAGCACTTTCTGACATCTGCTGTTTGTCTCAAAAAGCGCTCTTCCTTTGTTGTCGGGTCAGAACAGGGTAAAATGGATTTCAGTTAATTCGACAATCAGGACGCGCTATGCATTGCCCATTTTGTTTCGCCGTAGATACAAAAGTCATCGATTCACGTCTGGTGGGTGAAGGCTCGTCGGTTCGTCGCCGTCGGCAGTGTCTGGTGTGCAACGAACGTTTCACCACGTTTGAAGTGGCTGAACTGGTTATGCCGCGGGTGGTGAAAAGTAATGACGTCCGCGAGCCGTTTAATGAAGATAAACTGCGCAGCGGCATGCTGAAAGCGCTGGAAAAACGCCCGGTCAGCTCCGACGATGTCGAAATCGCGCTAAACCATATTAAATCGCAGCTGCGCGCCTCCGGCGAGCGTGAAGTGCCGAGCAAAATGATCGGCAATCTGGTGATGGAGCAACTGAAGAAGCTCGATAAAGTCGCCTACATCCGCTTTGCGTCGGTGTACCGCAGCTTTGAGGATATCAAAGAGTTCGGCGAAGAGATCGCCCGTTTACAGGATTAAGCCATGTCGGATGAAATTTACATGGCGCGGGCGCTGAAACTGGCGCAGCGCGGTCGTTTCACCACGCATCCCAATCCCAACGTGGGGTGCGTCATTGTTAATCATGGCGAGATCGTTGGCGAAGGGTTTCACTATCGTGCGGGTGAACCGCATGCCGAAGTACATGCGTTGCGCATGGCCGGTGAAAAGGCGAAAGGCGCGACCGCCTATGTCACCCTGGAGCCGTGCAGCCATCACGGGCGCACGCCGCCGTGCTGCGATGCGTTAATTGCCGCCGGAGTGTCGCGGGTTGTCGCTGCCATGCAGGATCCTAACCCGCAAGTCGCCGGTCGCGGTCTGCACCGCCTGAAACAGGCGGGTATAGAGGTCAGTCACGGGCTGATGATGAGTGAGGCCGAGGCGCTGAACAAAGGCTTCCTGAAGCGCATGCGCACCGGTTTTCCCTATATTCAGCTCAAGCTTGGCGCGTCGCTGGATGGCCGCACCGCGATGACCAGCGGCGAAAGCCAGTGGATCACATCGCCCGCCGCCCGCCGTGACGTGCAACGGCTGCGGGCGCAAAGCCACGCCATTCTGACCACCAGCGCGACCGTGCTGGCGGACGACCCGGCGCTTACCGTGCGCTGGGACGAATTAGACAGCCAGTCTCAGGCCATTTATCCGCAAGAAAATCTGCGTCAGCCGCTGCGTATTGTGCTCGATCGTCGCGGGCAGGTGACGCCGGAACACCGCATTGTGCAGCAGGCGGGAGAAACCTGGCTGGTGCGCGCGCAGGAAGATGGTCGTCACTGGCCGGAAAACGTCCGTTCGCTGCTGATGTCTGAGCATAACGGGCATCTCGACCTGGTATTATTGATGATGCAATTGGGCAAAGCGCAAATTAACAGTCTGTGGGTGGAAGCCGGGGCGACCTTTGCCGGGGCGTTATTACAGGCAGGCCTGGTCGATGAGCTGATTGTCTACCTTGCGCCTACACTGTTAGGCAGTGATGCCCGTGGATTATGCGCGCTGCCGGGGCTTGAGAAACTGGCTGACGCCCCCCATTTGAAATTCAACGAGATACGTCGGGTCGGCCCTGATCTGTGTCTGCATTTGACGCCTGCGACATAAAGTAAGCAGTGCACAAAAGATTATGATAAAATCCGCCCCCCTGCGGGGCCATAATGAACCCGTAAAGGAAAAGTATGAACATTATCGAAGCACCCGTTGCTACCCCAGATGCCCGCGTTGCCATCACCATTGCGCGTTTCAATAACTTCATCAATGACAGCCTGCTGGACGGTGCGATTGACGCCCTGAAACGTATTGGCCAGGTCAAAGATGAAAATATTACCGTGGCGTGGGTGCCGGGCGCGTATGAACTGCCGCTGGCCGCGAGCGTAATGGCGAAGACCGGTAAATTTGATGCGGTTATCGCGCTGGGTACGGTGATCCGCGGCGGTACTGCGCACTTCGAATATGTGGCCGGTGGTGCGAGCAATGGCCTGGCGCACGTCGCTCAGGATTGCGATATCCCGGTTGCTTTCGGTGTTCTGACCACTGAAAGCATTGAACAAGCCATCGAACGTGCTGGCACTAAAGCCGGTAACAAAGGTGCAGAAGCTGCACTGACCGCGCTTGAAATGATTAATGTATTGAAAGCCATCAAGGCCTGATTTTTTTGTAAGGGGAATTCCGTGAAACCTGCTGCTCGTCGCCGCGCCCGTGAGTGTGCTGTCCAGGCGCTTTACTCCTGGCAGTTGTCCAAAAACGACATCGCTGATGTTGAATACCAGTTCCTGGCGGAACAGGACGTGAAAGACGTTGATGTTCTGTATTTCCGTGAACTGCTAACCGGAGTGGCGACTAACAGCGCGTACCTCGACGGCCTGATGAAGCCGTATCTGTCCCGTCTGCTTGAAGAGCTGGGCCAGGTTGAGAAAGCGGTGCTGCGCATTGCGCTTTTCGAACTGTCTAAACGTGCTGATGTGCCGTACAAAGTGGCTATCAACGAAGCCATCGAACTGGCGAAAACCTTCGGTGCCGAGGACAGCCACAAGTTCGTCAACGGCGTGCTGGATAAAGCAGCGCCGGTAATTCGCCCCCACAAAAAGTAATCGACAGGCCGGGGATTGAGCGTCAGCTCTTCATCTCCGGCTTTTTTATTTCTTCTGCTGAGGCATAACGTATGGCATGCGGTGAATTTTCCCTGATTGCCCGTTATTTTGATCGCGTGAGAAGCTCTCGTCTCGACGTCGATACAGGCATCGGCGACGATTGTGCTCTCCTCAATATTCCGGACAAACAAACGCTGGCGATCAGCACAGATACGCTGGTTTCTGGCATCCATTTCTTACCCGATATCGATCCTGCTGACCTGGCGTATAAAGCGCTGGCGGTGAATCTGAGCGATCTGGCGGCGATGGGCGCGGATCCGGCGTGGCTGACGCTGGCGCTGACACTGCCGACGGTCGATGAACCCTGGCTGCAGGCCTTCAGCGACAGCCTGTTTGAACAGCTCAATTATTACGATATGCAACTGATTGGCGGCGATACCACGCGTGGTCCGCTGTCGATGACGCTGGGTATCCACGGTTTTGTGCCGCTGGGCCGTGCGCTGAAACGCTCAGGGGCGAAACCGGGCGACTGGATTTGCGTCACCGGCACGCCGGGCGACAGCGCGGCGGGGCTGGCGATTTTGCAGGATCGCCTGCAGGTGAAAGACGCTGATGACGCCCGCTATCTGAAACAGCGGCATTTGCGGCCTGTGCCGCGCATTCTGCATGGTCAGGCACTGCGCGATCTCGCCAGCTCGGCTATCGACCTTTCTGATGGCCTGATTTCCGATCTCGGTCATATCCTGAAAGCCAGCCGCTGCGGTGCGCGACTCGATCTCAATGCGCTGCCGTATTCTGATGCCATGCAGCGCCATGTCGATCCGGAGCAGGCGCTGCGTTGGGCGCTGTCAGGCGGAGAAGATTACGAACTTTGCTTCACGGTGCCGGAGCTGAATCGTGGCGCGATGGATGTCGCCATCGGGCATCTGGGCGTTCCGGTCACCTGCATCGGGCAGATCAGCGCGGAGGTGGAAGGGCTGCATTTCCAGCGCGATGGCAAAAATATTACGCTGGACTGGAAAGGGTACGATCATTTTGACTCGCACTAAAGATGTTGCCAAAAGCCGCCTGAACTTGCTTAATCCCTGGCATTTACTGGCAACAGGATTCGGCAGTGGCTTAAGCCCGATTGTTCCGGGCACGATGGGGTCGCTGGCGGCGATCCCGTTCTGGTATCTGATGACCTTTCTGCCGTGGCAGCTCTATTCACTGGTGGTGATGCTGGGGATCTGCATCGGTGTTTATCTCTGTCACCAGACGGCGAAAGACATGGGCGTACACGATCACGGCAGTATCGTCTGGGATGAGTTCATCGGCATGTGGATCACGCTGATGGCGCTGCCAACCAACGACTGGCAATGGGTCGCGGCAGGGTTTGTGATTTTCCGTATTTTCGATATGTGGAAACCGTGGCCGATCCGCTGGTTTGATCGTAACGTCCACGGCGGTATGGGGATCATGGTGGATGATATCGTCGCCGGGATTATCTCCGCCGGGATTTTGTATCTGATAGGCCATCACTGGCCGATTGGGCTGTTTTAAATGAGTGCCGGGTGGCGGCTCCGCCTTACCCGGCCTACGGTTCCACAGGCCCGATAAGCGAAGCGCTATCGGGCAAAAAAACTATTTAAACCCGACCACCGGGTGCGGCTGGTACGGCGTTTCCAGTTCGGCGATCTGCTCCGGTTTCAGCGTAATATCGACCGCATTCAACAACTCTTCAAGCTGTTCTTTCCTGGATGTTCCAATAATCGGTGCCGCCACGCCCGGTTTACTCAGCAGCCATGCCAGCGCGACCTGCGCGCGGGTGGCGCCAAGATCGTCGGCAATCACGGCCAGTCGTTCGGCGATTTGCGCGTCATTGTCTTCCGTGGTGCTGTAGAGGGTTTTACCGAACTCATCCGACACTATCCGCGCCGTCGTTTCTCCCCACGGACGGGTTAAGCGTCCGCGCGCCAGCGGACTCCATGGGATCACCGCCACACCTTCTTTGTAGCACAGCGGCAGCATCTCCCGCTCTTCTTCGCGGTAAATCAGGTTGTAGTGATCCTGCATGGTGACGAACGGCGCCCAGCCGTGCTGCGCCTGTAAAGCGAGCGCCTGAGCAAACTGTGACGGGTGCATAGAAGAGGCGCCGATGTAACGCGCTTTACCGGCTTTAACCACGTCATTCAGCGCTTCGAGGGTCTCTTCGATCGGGGTGTTATAATCCCAGCGGTGGATTTGCAGCAGATCAACATACTCCATGCCGAGACGCTTCAGGCTGTCGTCGATGGAACGCAGGATCTGGGCGCGGGACAGACCTTCCGCTAAATCACCAACCTGATGAAAAACTTTGGTGGCGACCACGATGTCGTCACGGCGGGCAAAATCACGCAGCGCGCGGCCGACAATCTCTTCACTGCTGCCGTCAGAGTAACTGTTTGCGGTGTCAAAAAAGTTGATGCCGCCTTCCAGCGCCCGCTTGATGATCGGGCGGCTGCTCTCTTCCGGCAGCGTCCAGGCATGTCTGCCGCGATCGGGCTCACCGAACGTCATGCAGCCGAGGCAAAGACGGGAAACCTTAAGATCTGTTTTTCCTAACGTATTGTATTTCATGGTTCCACTCCTGCTGGTGGCTCAAAAAATGTACCATTAAGCATAGCAGGAGCGGAAAGGGGGAGGGATTATGCCAGCCAGGAGGTGATTTTCGCTTCAATCCCCGTGGCATCGAGGCCGATTTCCGTGCGCGCTTCTTCTTGCGTGCCTTGCGGAATAAAGAAATCCGGCAGACCCAGATTCAGCACCGGAACGGGCTTGCGATGGGCCATCAGAACTTCGTTAACGCCGCTACCTGCACCACCCATAATAGCGTTTTCTTCCAGCGTGACCAGCACTTCATGTTGCTCCGCCATGGCCAGAATCAGCTGTTCATCCAGTGGCTTAACGAAGCGCATGTCGACCAGTGTCGCGTTCAGTTTTTCAGCCACCGCCGTCGCTTCCGGCAACAGCGTACCGAAATTGAGGATGGCCAGCTTTTCGCCTTCGCGTTTAATAATGCCTTTCCCCAGCGGCAGTTTCGCCAGCGGCTGGAGCTCAGCCCCCGTACCGTTGCCACGTGGATAACGCACCGCACAAGGACCGTCGCTGTAGTGGTAACCGGTGTAGAGCATCTGGCGACATTCGTTTTCGTCGCTCGGCGTCATGATAACCATCTCCGGGATGCAGCGCAGGAAAGAGAGATCAAACGCGCCCTGGTGCGTCTGACCATCGGCGCCGACAATGCCCGCGCGATCGATAGCAAACATCACCGGCAGTTTCTGGATAGCCACATCGTGGATCACCTGGTCGTAAGCGCGCTGCAGGAAGGTGGAGTAAATTGCCACCACCGGCTTGTAACCGCCAATCGCCAGGCCCGCGGCGAAAGTGACTGCGTGTTGCTCGGCAATGGCTACGTCAAAATACTGATCCGGGTATTTTTTGGAAAACTCAACCATTCCGGAGCCTTCACGCATGGCGGGCGTGATAGCCATTAATTTGTCGTCTTTCGCGGCGGTTTCGCACAACCAGTCGCCGAAAATTTTCGAATAGCTCGGCAGGCCGCCGCTGCTTTTCGGTAGTTTTCCGCTGGTATGGTCAAATTTTGGCACCGCATGGAAGGTAATCGGGTCTTTTTCGGCAGGCTCATAGCCGCGCCCTTTTTTGGTCATGATGTGCAAAAACTGCGGGCCTTTCAGGTCACGCATATTTTTGAGCGTACTGACCAGCCCCAGCACATCGTGTCCGTCTACCGGGCCGATGTAGTTGAAGCCCAGCTCTTCAAACAGCGTGCCGGGCACCACCATCCCTTTGATATGTTCTTCGGTGCGTTTGAGCAGCTCTTTAATCGGCGGTACGCCGGAGAAGACCTTTTTGCCGCCTTCGCGCAGAGTGGAATAGAGTTTGCCAGAGAGCAGTTGCGCCAGGTGGTTGTTCAGCGCGCCGACGTTTTCGGAAATCGACATTTCGTTGTCGTTGAGGATCACCAGCATATCCGGTTTGATATCGCCCGCGTGGTTCATCGCCTCAAACGCCATACCGGCAGTAATCGCGCCATCGCCGATCACGCAGACCGTCCGGCGTTGTTTACCTTCTTTCGCGGCCGCAATCGCGATACCGCTGCCAGCGGAAATGGACGTTGACGAGTGGCCGACGCTCAGCACGTCATACTCGCTCTCACCGCGCCACGGGAACGGGTGCAAACCGCCTTTCTGACGAATAGTGCCGATCCGATCGCGACGCCCGGTCAGGATTTTGTGTGGATAGGCCTGATGCCCGACATCCCACACCAGCTGATCAAACGGGGTGTTATAGACGTAATGCAACGCCACGGTGAGTTCCACCGTGCCAAGCCCGGAGGCGAAATGCCCGCTGGAACGGCTCACACTGTCGAGCAGGTAACGACGCAGTTCGTCGCACAATTTCGGCAGGCTCTCTTTCGGCAGCAGGCGCAGCTCTTGAGTCGAGTCCACCAGCGCCAGCGTCGGGTATTTGGCAATATCAAAGCTCATCAGAAACTCATCGTGGTTCTAGTGTTTATTTATCACGCTGGATTATATAGTCCGCAAGCGCTTCCAGTGCCGTGGTATCCAGTGATTGGGCGGCCAGCTGGTTCAGCGACTGGCGGGCATCTTCAATCAAATCACGGGCTTTCGTCCGGGCCTGCTCCAGGCCCAGCAGTGCGGGATAGGTGCTCTTACCGAGCTGCTGGTCAGCGCCCTGGCGCTTTCCAAGCGTGGCAGTATCCCCCACCACATCAAGAATGTCATCCTGAACCTGGAATGCCAGGCCGATGCTTTGCGCGTAGCGATCCAGTACCGGCAGGACGGAACGGCCGCGTTCTCCGGCGCTCAGCGCCCCGAGACGGACAGCCGCGCGGATCAGCGCGCCAGTCTTGTGGCGGTGAATACGTTCCAGGGCGGCGAGATCCACATGCTGGCCTTCGGCAGCGAGATCCAGCGCCTGACCACCACACATGCCAGCCACGCCGCTGGCCTGCGCCAGTTCAGAAATCATCGCCAGCCGATCGCGATCGCTGACGTCGGTCATCGGTGCATCGCTGAGAATTGAAAATGCCAGCGTCTGCAGGGCATCACCCGCCAGAATGGCGTTCGCTTCGCCGAATTTAATATGACAGGTAGGTTGCCCGCGGCGTAAATCGTCATCATCCATCGCCGGAAGATCATCATGCATCAGCGAATAGGCATGAATGCATTCCACCGCGGCGGCCGGGGCATCAAGGGTTTCCAGGCTGACGCCGAACATACTGCCGGTCGCGTATACCAGGAACGGGCGCAGCCGCTTTCCCCCTAATAATGCACCGTAGTGCATGGCTTCAACCAGCGGAGTGTTCTGAAACGGCTGCGGATCGATAAAGCGATGCAGGGCGTCATTCGCCCGAACCACGCACGCCTGTAATTGTTGCGAAAAATCCATTACTCAGCGTCCGGGGTGAAAGGAGACAGTGGGGCCTCTTCGCTTTCCGCCAGCAGGATTTGCACACGCTGCTCGGCCTGTTGCAGTTTACTTTGCCCCTGACGCGCCAGCTGGACGCCGCGCTCAAATTCATTCAGCGCCTCTTCCAGCGGAAGCTCACCGCTTTCCAGGCGAGTGACGATTTGCTCAAGCTCATTCAGCGCAGTTTCAAAGCTGGCCGGGGCTTCATTTTTCTTTGGCATAGTGAATGTTTGACTCTGTTTTAGGGCGACCACGCTATGGTAACGAAGTCAGGTCGCTAAGCAAATAACGCATAATGGTAACGCGCAGGTTGGTGACGAAGGTGATATACTCCCGCGCCTGGATGCAGCTTCAGGTATGGGCTGCAATATTTTTTGTCATGCAAACCCAGAGTTTGCCAACGAACCATTACCGCCATGAAGTTTATCATTAAATTGTTCCCGGAAATCACAATCAAAAGCCAATCTGTGCGTTTGCGCTTTATTAAGATGCTAACCGGGAATATTCGTAACGTTCTGAAGCACTACGACGAGACGCTTGCCGTTGTTCGCCACTGGGATCACATCGAAGTCCGCGCGAAAGACGAAAACCAGCGTCCTGCCATCCGCGACGCGCTGACCCGTATCCCCGGTATCCACCATATTCTTGAAGTCGAAGATGTGCCGTTCACCTCGATGCACGATATCTTCGAGAAAACGCTGGATGCCTGGCGTGAGAAACTGGAAAACAAAACCTTTTGCGTGCGCGTAAAACGTCGCGGTAAGCATGAGTTTAGCTCCATTGAAGTGGAACGTTATGTCGGCGGCGGTCTGAATCAGCACGTTGAGTCCGCGCGCGTGAAGCTGACGAACCCGGACGTCACGGTCAATCTGGAGATTGAAGATGATCGTCTGCTGCTGGTGAAAGGGCGCTACGAAGGCATTGGCGGTTTCCCTATCGGTACGCAGGAAGATGTCCTGTCACTGATTTCCGGCGGTTTCGACTCCGGTGTTTCCAGTTATATGCTGATGCGTCGCGGTTGCCGCGTGCATTACTGCTTCTTTAACCTCGGCGGCGCGGCACATGAAATCGGTGTTCGTCAGGTGGCGCACTATCTGTGGAACCGCTTTGGCAGCTCGCATCGCGTGCGTTTCGTGGCGATCAATTTTGAGCCAGTGGTCGGCGAGATCCTCGAAAAAGTCGATGACGGCCAGATGGGCGTGGTGCTGAAACGCATGATGGTCCGTGCGGCGTCAAAAGTGGCTGAACGTTACGGCGTGCAAGCGCTGGTGACCGGCGAAGCGCTGGGGCAGGTCTCCAGCCAGACGCTGACCAACCTGCGCCTTATTGATAACGTGTCTGACACGCTGATCCTGCGCCCGCTGATTTCCTACGATAAAGAGCACATCATCAACCTGGCGCGTGAAATCGGCACCGAAGACTTTGCCCGTACAATGCCGGAATACTGCGGCGTGATTTCGAAAAGCCCGACCGTGAAGGCGGTAAAAGCGAAGATCGAAGCGGAAGAAGCGAACTTTGATTTCAGCATCCTCGATACCGTGGTTGCCGAAGCCAGCAATGTGGATATCCGCGACATCGCGCAGCAGACCGGTGAGGAAGTCGTCGAAGTTGAAACCGTGAAGGGTTTCGGTGCGAACGATGTGATCCTTGATATTCGTTCCATTGACGAGCAGGACGACAAGCCGCTGAAAGTGGAAGGCATTGATGTGGTATCGCTGCCGTTCTACAAGCTGAGCACCCAGTTCGGCAATCTCGATCAGAGCAAAACCTGGCTGCTGTGGTGTGAGCGTGGTGTGATGAGTCGCCTGCAGGCGCTCTACCTGCGTGAGCAGGGCTTTACCAACGTGAAAGTGTATCGTCCTTAATTCGTTGTGCCGGGTGGCGGCTGCGCCTTACCCGGCCTACGGACGTTGTAGGCCCGGCAAGCATAGCGCCGCCGGGCAAAACCTACTCGTAATAGTTATAGATCCCCGCCGCCATCACCAGTTGTGACGCCACCTCGTGCGCTTTCTCACGGCCGACCAGCAGATCAATAATCTTCAGCGCAAAATCAATCGCCGTGCCCGGCCCCTGGCTGGTGAGCAGATTCACCCGCGGATCCCAGACCACGCGTTTATCCTGCCATTGCTCATCGGGAATCGTCGCTTTAAGCCCCGGATAACCGGTCATATTGGCAATGGGAAAGAGATCGTGCGGCACCAGTACCGTCCCGGCGGCGGCACAGATTGCCGCGACGATGCGCCCGGAGAGATGAAACTGCCTGACGGTCTCCACCAGTAGCGGGCTGTCGCGGAACGCTTCCGCCCCTTTCAGACCGCCAGGCAGGACAATCACGTCATAGTCGCCGTCGGCGACCTGAACCAGCGGCGCATCGGCCAGCAGTTTCACGCCGCGTGAACAGGTTACCGTCAGGTTGCCATCGCTGGCGACGCTGGCCGTGGTGACGGCAATCCCGCCGCGCACCAGTAAATCGATAGTGGTGACCGCTTCGGTCTCTTCACTCCCAGGGGCGAGACATACCAGTGCTGACGCGCTCATATTCATTCTCCTTACGTTTAATCAGTTCGTAGAGTCTGGCGTTTTCCGGCACGCTGATGCCGTGGACGCGCGCACGTTTGAGCAGATAACCATTGATATAGTCTACTTCTGTATGACGCAGAGCCCGAACATCCTGCAGCATCGAGGAGATATTGCCCGCGGTGCTCTCCACCACCTGCCAGACGTAAAAAAGCAGATCGTCCTGGCTGGCGTGATGCCCTTCGCGCTGCATTACCGCGGCCACTTCATGACAAATGGCCGCCACTTCCTGCGGATAGTTCACCAGCGCCCCGTTAGGGCAGTCATAGACCACGGTCAGGGGATTAATGACACAGTTCACCGCCAGTTTTTTCCAGCTCGAGGCGCCCATGTCATCATGCCAGGCGACATCCGGTAACGCGGCCTGCAGCGTATCGGCCAGAAAGCTGTAATCCCGTGCAGCCGCATTGGCCGGGCCAATGTGGGTGGTGCCGTTGGCAACATGAACAATCACATTACCGTCACGGCGCGCCGCGTGCGTCGTCATGCCTGTCAGCAGCGGCTGTTGTATCGCACCCAGTTCATCCAGCGTTCCCATTCCGTTATGCAGCAACAGGACAGGACAACGGGCGGGCAACAGACCGACGAGATTTTTCACCGCCGTTGAGACCTGCCAGGCCTTGAGCGTGACCAGTAAAAGGTCGCTACTTTGCAGAAACTCAGGATCGTTGGCCGTCAGCAGTTCATTGAAGACGCTACCGTCGACTTCCTGCAGGTTCACGCTGCACCACGGTTGTGGGACGCGCAGCCATCCCTGCACTTCATGGCCCTGGCGATGCAACGCATTCAACCAGAGCTGCCCGAGGGCGCCGCATCCCAGCACGGTAATCTTCATTTTTCCTCCTCACCTGCAGCGATCACAGGCGTTATCCCTGTCAGTATAGCGCTATCAGCTATCCTTCAGACACAGGCATAACAGGTTGTGTTATCTCAGGTTGCAGGTATTATGCATCGCATCAAAAAGAGAGGGAGAGTAAAACATGCCATCTTTCGATATTGTTTCTGAGGTTGATATTCAGGAAGCGCGTAATGGCGTTGAAAACGCCGTGCGTGAGGTGGAGACCCGCTTCGACTTCCGTAACGTGGAAGCCACCATTGAACTGAATGAAAAGAATCAGACCATTAAGGTGCTGAGCGAGTCGGATTTCCAGGTCAATCAGTTGCTTGATATCCTGCGCGCAAAACTGCTCAAGCGCGGCATTGAAGGCAGTTCCATTGAGGTGCCGGAAGAGTTTCTGCACAGCGGCAAAACCTGGTCGGTGGAAGCGAAGCTGAAAACCGGCATTGATAGCGCCGTAGCGAAGAAAATCGTTAAGCTGATTAAAGACAGCAAGCTGAAAGTGCAGACGCAAATTCAGGGCGAGGAAATTCGCGTGACGGGCAAATCCCGCGACGATCTGCAATCCGTGATGGCGCTGGTACGCGGCGGTAATCTCGGCCAGCCGTTCCAGTTTAAAAACTTTCGCGATTAATAAAAAAGCGGGTTTTCCCGCTTTTTTTATGCCGGTTTCATCGCCTGCTCAACTTCAAAGCGATTCGTCACTTTGTTGTCGATTTTCACATACACCGTGCGTTCTTTAGGCACCACCAGCGCTTCGCTGACCCCGTTGGTTGCCAGCAAACGTGCCTGAAGCGACTCATCGGCATCAACGTCGTCAGGAATTTCCACCCGCAAGCTGCTGACGTACGGTGGTTCGCTCATTGTCATGGCAACCAGCAGCCAGAGCGTGGCCAGTAACGCGCCCGCTAAAAACACCGTTTGTGAGTCAAAGAACCCGTCGAGCCAGCCACCCAGTGAGCCGCCGATGGCCACGCCGAGGAACTGGCTGGTGGAGTAGACCCCCATCGCCGTGCCTTTATACCCGGCAGGCGACTCTTTGCTGATGAGCGACGGCAGCATCGCTTCCATCAGGTTAAAGGCGAGGAAGAAGATCTGTACGCCCGCCACCAGTTCCCAGAAATAATCGCCCGCACCCCACAGCACGATTTCGGCGATCAACAGGATTGCCACGCAGACCAGAAAGACGCGTTTCATGCGGCGTTTCACTTCCGCATAAATGATAAACGGTACGACGGAAACAAACGAAATCAGCATCGTCACCAGATAGAGTTTCCAGTGCTCTGCGGCAGGAAAACCGGCGGCTTCCAGTTGGCCGGGCAGGGCAACGAACGTCGACATCAACAGAATATGCAGGCACATGATGCCGAAGTTGAGCTTCAGCAGTTTGGGTTCGGCGAGCACCTGGCGGAAGCTGCCTTTGACCATTCCCGATTCGCGGTTCAGTACGTGGCTGCTGCTGTTCGGTACCACCCACAGTGTGAGAGCAATACCGACCATCGCCAGTACGGCAATCATCCAGAACAGGGCGTGCAGGCCCAGCGCATTGGTAATAATTGGCCCGAGCACCATGGCAATGGCGAAGGTAACGCCAAAGCTGACGCCGATAAAGGCCATCGCTTTGGTACGGTTCTGTTCGCGCGTCAGGTCAGACAGCAGCGCCATCACCGCGGCGGCAATGGCACCGGAACCCTGCAGGGCACGACCCAGAATCACCCCCCAGATGGAATGAGACAACGCGGCGATGACACTGCCGAAGGCAAAGACCAGCAACCCACTAACAATCAGCGGCTTGCGACCAATACGATCAGAAAGCAGGCCAAAGGGGATCTGAAAAATGGCCTGCATCAGTCCATAGATGCCGATAGCAATACCAATCAGCGCCTGGCTTGCCCCCTGAAGCGCCATGCCGTAGGTGGTCAGAACAGGCAGAACCATGAACATGCCAAGCATGCGCATTGAGAATACTGTCCCTAAACCCCAGGTCGCGCGCAATTCGACCGGCGTCATTTTAAAATCGTTCATTCCAACCTCAGCGTTTCAATTGCGCATAGTGTAAAGCGGGGAGAGAGCGGGGTAAACAAAGCCTTAGTGAACAAATATTAACCCCATCAATATTTCAGAGTGTCGCTCGGGGGAATTTGATAACGCGCATGAAAAAGGGTGCCGTAGCACCCTTTTTAAACTGTCCTGCCGCTTACCAGACGTAAGTCAGCAGGTGACGAGAATCCGGAACCATAAAGTCGACGGACATCATCACCGACAGCGACGTGATAGCCACGATAGAAAAGACGAACAGTTTACGTGCCCAGACACGGTCATCGGCCACTTTGTAGCCACGCAGCGCCATACCGAGCCACCAGACGCTTACCGCCGCTGCCACCACCAGATATTTATATCCGGCGTAGCCGCCCAGCGAGAGCATCAGCGTCGCCACAGCAAAGGCGATGATGTAAACCGTGATGTGGTTTTTCGCCACAGAGATACCTTTCACGACCGGCAGTACCGGAATGTTCGCCGCCTGATAATCCTTGAAACGGAAAATCGCGATGGCGTAAGAGTGAGGCATCTGCCACAGGCTGAAAATCGCCAGCAGGATCAGTGCGCCGCTGTCAAATTCACCGGTGACCGCGCAGTAGCCAATCACCGGCGGCGCCGCGCCGGAGAGAGAGCCAATCAGCGTGCCATAGACGGAGTGGCGCTTCATGTACAGGCTGTAAACGCCGACATAAACCACGAACCCCATCACCCCCAGCCAGCAGGCCAGAGGGTTGGCGCCAAACCACAGCAGCATGAAGCCAGCAATACCCAACAAGGTGGCGTACACCAGCGAGACCTTTGGTGATATCAGGCCTTTTACCAGCACCCGATTCTTGGTCCTTTCCATCTTCCTGTCGATATCGCGGTCGATGTAGTTGTTGAACACGCAACCTGAAGCCACCACCAGAGAGACCCCGACCAGCGTCCAGACGAACAGCGGGTAATCAATGCTGCCTTTTGAGGCCAGCAGGAAACCGCCGATCACCGAGATCAGGTTGCCAAAGATGATGCCAGGTTTTGTTACTTGCAGGTATTGCTTAAACATACGCGCCGCTCTTATCGAACCATCATGTTGTAGTTGAGGTTCCACATAATCCAGATTGAACCTATCACCACAATCGCAATGATCAGTATAGTGAAGACGAAGGCCGTCAGGTTCCAGCCCTCATCAGACTTGCTGTTCATATGCAGGAAGCAAACCAGGTGCACCAGAATCTGTACCACTGCGGTCGCCAGGATGGTGCCAAGAATGACACCGTGGGACGCAGTACCGTTCATCACCATCCAGAACGGAATGGCCGTCAGGATGATCGACAGGATAAAACCTGTCATGTACGTTTTTACGCTACCGTGGGAAGCGCCGTGATCGGTTGCATGACTCATTACATCGCCCCCATCAGATAAACTACAGAGAACACACAGATCCACACCACATCCAGGAAGTGCCAGAACAGGCTCAGGCACATGATGCGGGTGCGGTTAGTGCTGGTCAGGCCGCGACGCGCGATCTGAATCATCAGCACTGCCATCCAGATAAGACCAGACGTCACGTGCAGACCGTGGGTGCCGACCAGCGCGAAGAACGCTGACAGGAAGCCGCTGCGATCCGGACCCATACCTTCGACGATCAGGTGATGGAATTCATAGAGTTCCATCCCGATAAATCCGGCACCGAACAGCCAGGTCAACACCAGCCAGGAGATGACCTGGCTCTTGTTGTTCTTATACATGGCGATCGCCGCCATGCCATACGTGATGGAGCTGAACAGCAGCAGGGCGGTTTCAACCAGAACGAACGGCAGTTCGAAAATGTCCTTCCCTGTCGGGCCACCCGCAGTGCCGTTCACCAGAACGGCATAGGTCGCAAACAGGATGGAGAACAAAATACAGTCGCTCATCAGGTAGATCCAGAAGCCGAAGACTTTCGTCGACCCTGAATCATGGTGCCCATGTTCGTGCGCGTGGGCGTGCGCGTTGGTCAGAGTATCAGTTGCCATTTTTCAGCCCTGCTTTAGTGATTTCATCGAAATGCTGGTTTTCCAGTTTTTCGACTTCCGCAACCGGTACGTAGTAATCCACGTCCTCGTCAAAGCTCTTCACAATCCAGGAAATGATGATGCCGGCAAAGCTTGCGATCGCCAGCCACCAGATATGCCAGATCATGGCAAAACCGAAGACGGTTGCGAAAGCGGCGATGATAATGCCCGCGCCACTGTTTTTCGGCATGTGAATTTCTTCGTAGCCCGCAGGTTTCTTGTACGCTTCGCCTTTCTCTTTCATTTCCCAGAATGCATCACGCTCATGAATGTGCGGGACGTGGGCAAAGTTGTAGAACGGCGCAGGAGAGGAGATTGACCACTCCAGCGTACGACCGCCCCATGGGTCACCGGTCAGGTCACGGTTCTGCTCGCGGTCGCGGACAGAAACGAAGATCTGAATCAGCTGGCACAGGATGCCGCAGGCAATCAGCGCGGCGCCGCACGCGGCCACCATCAGCATCGGGTGGAACTGCGGATCAATCTGCTGGCTCAGGCGACGGGTCATGCCCATGAAGCCCAGCACGTACAGCGGCATAAACGCCACGAAGAAGCCGATGATCCAGAACCAGAATGCGCGTTTACCCCAGGTTTCGTTGAGCGTGTAACCAAAGGCTTTCGGCCACCAGTAGGTCATACCGGCGAAGCAACCGAACACCACGCCACCGATGATAACGTTGTGGAAGTGCGCGATCAGGAACAGGCTGTTATGCAGAACGAAGTCCGCGCCTGGTACCGCCAGCAGAACGCCAGTCATGCCGCCTACCGAGAAGGTCACGATGAAGCCAATGGTCCACAGCATTGCTGAGTGGAACACGATACGGCCCTGATACATGGTGAACAGCCAGTTGAAGATCTTCACCCCGGTCGGGATGGCGATAATCATGGTGGCAATACCGAAGAAGGCGTTTACGTTCGCGCCAGCACCCATGGTGAAGAAGTGGTGCAGCCAGACGATGAACGACAGTACGGTAATACAGATGGTTGCCCACACCAGTGAGGTGTAACCAAACAGACGCTTACGGGAGAAGGTCGCCGCCACTTCAGAGAAGACACCGAAGACCGGCAGAACCAGGATGTACACTTCCGGATGGCCCCAGGCCCAGATCAGGTTGATGTACATCATCATGTTGCCACCCATATCATTGGTAAAGAAATGGGTGCCCAGATAGCGGTCCAGGGTCAGCAACGCGACAGTGACGGTCAGGATCGGGAAGGAGGCGATAATCAGTATGTTGGCGCACAGTGATGCCCAGGTGAATACCGGCATTTTGAACATGCCCATACCTGGTGCGCGCATCTTGATGATCGTCACGAAGAAGTTAATACCGGTCAGCGTTGTACCAATACCGGAGAGCTGCAACGCCCATATCCAGTAATCGACCCCCACGCCCGGACTGTACTCAATTCCCGATAGCGGCGGATAAGCCAGCCAGCCGGTCTGCGCGAATTCACCCACGCCGAGAGACAGGTTAACCAGAATCACGCCGACAACCGTGAACCAGAAGCTCAGGTTGTTGAGGAACGGGAATGCCACGTCGCGTGCGCCGATCTGCAGCGGAACCACCAGGTTCATCAGACCGATAACAAACGGCATCGCCACGAAGAAGATCATGATCACGCCGTGGGCGGTGAAGACCTGATCGTAGTGATGAGGCGGCAGGAAGCCTGCTTCCCCGGCCGAGGCCAGCGCCTGTTGGCTACGCATCATGATCGCATCGGCAAAGCCGCGCAGCAGCATGACGATAGCGACGATGACATACATAATGCCAAGTCTTTTGTGGTCGACAGAGGTCAGCCACTCATTCCAGAGGTAAGACCACTTACCGAAGTAAGTGATCGCGGCGAGAAGCGCCAGACCCCCGATGATAATCGCAGCCACCGTAACCATGATAATGGGTTCATGGTAGGGCACTGCATCCAGTGTCAATTTTCCGAACATCGTTTTCTTCCTCGGCCCCTTAGTGAGCGGTTTCCGCGTGGCTCATGTCCATGCCTTCCATTCCGTCGTGTGACGCGTGTTCACCGTCGGTCTGGCCCATGTGCATGTCGCCGTGAGCCATGAATTTGTTGATGACATCAACAAACAGATCTGGCTTCACGCTGGAGAAGTATTCCACCTTGTTGTACTCGCTCGGTGCAGCCAGTTTCTCGAACGCCGCCATATCGCTGACGGTGTTCTGAGACTGCTTCACTTTCGCGACCCACTGATCGAATGCGGCGCGATCCGGTGTAGCGATGGCTTTGAACTTCATACCTGAGAAGCCCGGACCACTATAGCTGGCAGAGATACCGTCGTAGGTGCCTGTTTCATTTGCGATCAGGTGCAGGTTGGTCTGCATCCCGGCCATCGCGTAAATCTGGCTACCCAGACGAGGGATGAAGAACGAGTTCATCACGGAGTTGGAGGTCACTTTGAACTGAACCGGAACGTTCGCCGGGAAGGCAATTTCATTTACCGTTGCAATGCCCTGCTCCGGATAGATGAAGAACCATTTCCAGTCCATGGACACCACTTCGATGGTGATCGGTTGTTCGTCGTGCGCCAGCGGTTTGCTGGGTTCAAGCGAGTGAGTGGTTTTCCAGGTGAGTACGGCGAGGAACAGGATGATCAGAATCGGCACCGTCCAGACCACAGCTTCCACTTTATTGGAGTGTGACCAGTTAGGGCTGTACTTCGCATCTTTATTGCTTGCACGATACTTCCAGGCGAAACCAACTGCCATCAAGATGGCGGGAATAACGACAATTAACATCAGGCCGAATGCCGTCAGTATCAGTGAGCGTTGCTCCAGTCCAATCTGTCCTTTGGGGTCAAGCAGTGCAGAATCGCAGCCACTGAGTAAAACAGTGCCTGCGATTAATGACAACCATCCCAAACTTTTATTGTATTTCCTGAGTCTCATGTAACGACCTCAATTCCACAGGATCTGGTGGCGTTTAAAGTGTGTGGGCATTTTACGGGAAGGTTACATTACTGTAAACATGATTGGGGTTGTGTCTGTTATGTGTTACCGGGTTCTGCCGCTCATGTCACATATGTTACCTAATATGTCTAATTTTCAACCAGAAGCCGCATGCTGCCAGTGTTATAACGAAAGGGGACGCAATAAAATCCTAACGTGGTCAATTGGTATAACTATTGCCTGAAATATACAAATAATTAACAATAAATTAGCAAATAAAAGACATCGTCAGCATGGAAAAATAAACGCCTGATAGCTGAATCGTTAAGAAAATAGGATGTAGCCAGAAATTACCGATAATTTCCAAATTCTAAAGCGCACAAATTAACAAGTGATAATTATGCCCGTCATTCACCGTTATAATTACCTGATGTAATTACAACGGCGAATAACAACACGGAATTTTCAGGCGAATCGCGTCCTGCGCAGGGCCAGGAAATCCAGCACGCCACCGATGACGATACCGCCGACCGCGATCAACGCGGCGATTTCCAGCAGACCCGGAAGGAAGGAGAAGTCGGTGTAATCAAGGGCGTTGAGCGTCAGCATGAACAACCACAGCGCCAGTAACAAACAGCCCAGCATCAGCATATACAGCGCGAACTGATAACCGCCATTGAACTGACTGCGCGGCATAAAGTGCTCCGTCTGCTGGGTATATTCCAGCGTACGTCGACACACCAGCAACAGAATAAGCCCCGGAACCGCCGCCACAACAGAGAAGAGATAGAAGGTCGGCCAGCCGTGCGCTTCGACAAACCAGCCGGCGATGGGGCCGACATACACGCGCCCGACGGCAGATATCGCCGACAGCAGCGCAAATTGCGTGGCCGAGAAGGATTTATTGCACAGCGTCATCAGCAGGGCGACAAAAGCGGAAGTCCCCATGCCGCCGCACAGGTTTTCGAAAAAGACGGCCGTCGCCATGGAAATCAGGTGCTTATCGGTCACTGACAACAGCCAGTAACCAGCGTTGGATGCGCCCTGCAAAATGCCAAAAATGAGCAGCGCGCGAAACAGCGTCAGCCGCTGCATCAGTACGCCGCCGTACAGTGCGCCAATAATGGTGGCAAACAGTCCCAGCGTTTTATTGACCATTCCTACTTCACCCGCGTCAAACCCGACACCGCGAATGAGAAACGTGGTAGTCAGACTCATGGCAAACGCATCGCCGAGCTTATACATCACAATCAGCAGCAGGATAATCCACGCATTGTTGCGGCCGAAGAAATCGCGCAGAGGGGCGACGACTGCCTGTTCGAGCGTTTTAGGCACCGGGATCACGTCGCTGGGTTCCGGCGCCAGCAGGGTGGCGATGATACAAGGAATGAGCATGGCCGCCATCAGCCAGTACATGCCCTGCCAGCCGAGCCATTTGTCTGCCAGCCAGAGCGCCAGACCGCCGGACACCAGCATGCCGAGGCGATAACCCAGCACGCTGATCGCCGCGCCAGCGCCACGCTCTTCAGGCGGCAGTACGTCGGTTTTCCAGGCGTCAAAGACGATATCCTGCGAAGCAGAGCAGAAGGCAATGATTACTGCCAGCGCCGCCATCCAGCGCAACTGCGACGTCGGTTCGAGAAAACCCATGGCGGCGACGGATACCAGCAGCAATACCTGAGTCGTCAACAACCAGCCACGGCGGCGACCGAGAAACGGCGGTGTATAGCGATCCATCACCGGCGACCACAGGAATTTAAAGACGTACGCCTGCCCGACAAGGGAAAAGAAGCCGATGGTTTTAAGGTCGATATTTTCAACTGTCATCCACGCCTGCAGAGTGCCGGATGTCAGCGCCAGTGGTAGCCCGGAAGCAAAGCCGAGGATCAGCAGAATAGCGGCTTTAGGTTGCTGGAAGATGCGTAAGTATTGACTGGTCATGAGTCCTGACTGCTGACCCGGCGCCCAGCCGGGTCAGACAACGGCGATTAACGGGCGTTTTGCTTGATGAAGTCGTGGATGCTGGTGTCCTGAGCCATATCGGCGATGGTATCAGTCAGCACGCTATTCACTGCGTTAGCGATATTCTGGTTGTTTGCCGTGAAAGCACCTTCAACCGTGTAGCTGGCACGGTAGTTTTTCGTCATCTTATTGCCGTTTTTCGCGGTGGCGATGATCGCGACGTCAGCTTTGGTGGCGATGTTGTAACGCACGTTACCCTGAGACACATCGGCGTACAGCTGATTCACGATGATCTGCAGATCAACCGCGCCGCTTGGGCCAACCATATAACCGCGCGCGGTCATTTGTTTCTCCAGCACTTCCTGCAGCAGGAAACGCAGGTCGCGGGACGCGGTCAGGGTGACCAGCTGGTTGTCACGGGTGACTTTCGCCAGCGCCTGATCCTGACGCTGATCGGCACCGTTAATGCTCACGGTGACGCCCATCAGGCTAGGGTCCTGCTGCGGCAGAGCAATCTTCGGCGATACGTCGATGGTGGACGGTGGCGTGGCGCAACCCGCCAACATGAACAGGGCCACCAACGGGAAAAGGATTTTTTTCAACATGATGTCAGGCTCTCAACGCTTTGGTTAAGTAAAAGAAAAATTCTCGCCATCATAACATCGCCAACGGTAAGAGGAAGTAGCTGCGCATGTAAATTCATCGTGATGTGCGTTTTCTGACCGCTTCTTTACCGTTTTGCCGGCAGTCTGGCAGCGAAACGTTTGCATATATGAGTAAAGCGCATCCGTTTCGCTGACGAAATCGGACGAAAGCTAAATATTTGTTGTCTTCATGTAATGGAAACGGTAAAAGCGGCTAATATTTAAAGAGATGGGCGGCATCTCAGCGTCGTCGAAGGAGTAATGTCATGATGATACGCGAACAAATCGAAGCAAAACTAAGTGCAGCGTTTAAACCCGTAGTACTGGAAGTGGTTGATGAAAGTTATCGTCACAATGTTCCCGCCGGATCGGAAAGCCACTTCAAAGTGGTTCTGGTCAGCGACTGTTTTGCAGGCGAACGGTTTCTCAATCGTCATCGCATGATCTACAGCACGCTGGCTGATGAACTCGCTTCCACGGTTCATGCTCTGGCGTTACATACCTACACGATTAAAGAGTGGGAAGGGTTACAGGATACGGTATTTGCATCTCCGGCTTGCCGCGGTGCAGGAAGCATCGCCTGACAAACGCATTGCAACGGGCGGAAGTTTTCCAGTATGTTGCGTAAAGATTATGACAAAACGGCCACCTGGCCGTTTTATTTTGCCTGGAAAACGCACAGTACTGGCCGTATTCAGACAAAAAATCGCCGGGAACTGTGAAAAAAGCCGCATCAACATGCGACCGCTGTTCTCGACTCACTCCTGTGATGCCGCTATAATGCTGCGTCTTATTTTTCGGAATGTCTTCGGGATGATTCTGGCGACAGGGACGGTGATTCACCTTCATCCCGGTACTGCGCAGTCGAATTCAGAGTTGACCGAGCACTGTGATTTTTTTGAGGTAACAAGATGCAAGTTTCAGTTGAAACCACTCAGGGCCTTGGCCGCCGTGTAACGATTACTATCGCTGCTGACAGCATCGAAAACGCTGTAAAAAGCGAGCTGGTCAACGTTGCGAAAAAAGTACGCATCGACGGCTTCCGTAAGGGTAAAGTACCGATGAATGTTGTTGCTCAGCGTTATGGCGCTTCTGTTCGCCAGGATGTGCTGGGTGACCTGATGAGCCGCAACTTTGTTGATGCGATCATCAAAGAAAAAATCAATCCGGCTGGCGCGCCGAACTACGTTCCGGGCGAATACAAACTGGGTGAAGACTTCACCTACGCCGTTGAGTTCGAAGTGTACCCGGAAGTCGAGCTGAAAGGTCTGGAAACCATCGAAGTTGAAAAACCGCTGGTAGAAGTGACTGACGCTGACGTCGACACCATGCTGGACACCCTGCGCAAGCAGCAGGCGACCTGGAAAGACAAAGAAGGCGCGGTTGACGCTGAAGATCGTGTCACCATCGATTTCACCGGTTCTGTTGACGGCGAAGAGTTCGAAGGCGGCAAAGCCACTGATTTCGTTCTGGCAATGGGCCAGGGTCGTATGATCCCGGGCTTTGAAGACGGCATCAAGGGCCACAAAGCGGGAGAAGAATTCACTATCGACGTGACCTTCCCGGAAGAGTACCACGCGGAAAACCTGAAAGGTAAAGCGGCGAAATTCGTTATCAACCTGAAGAAAGTCGAAGAGCGTGAACTGCCGGAACTGACCGCGGAATTCATCAAACGTTTCGGCGTTGAAGATGGTTCCGTTGACGGTCTGCGCGCTGAAGTGCGTAAAAACATGGAACGCGAGCTGAAAGGCGCTGTGCGTAACCGCGTGAAGACTCAGGCGATTGAAGGCCTGGTGAACGCGAACAACATCGACGTACCGGCTGCACTGATCGACAGCGAAATCGACGTTCTGCGTCGTCAGGCTGCACAGCGTTTCGGTGGCAACGAGAAACAGGCTCTGGAACTGCCGCGTGAACTGTTCGAAGAGCAGGCGAAACGCCGCGTTGTTGTTGGCCTGCTGCTGGGCGAAGTGATTCGCACCAACGAGCTGAAAGCTGACGAAGAACGCGTTAAAGGCCTGATCGAAGAGATGGCGTCCGCTTACGAAGATCCGACTGAAGTCATCGAGTTCTACAGCAAAAACAAAGAACTGATGGACAACATGCGCAACGTGGCTCTGGAAGAACAGGCAGTTGAGACTGTTCTGAATAAAGCGAAAGTGACTGAAAAAGCCACTTCCTTTAACGAACTGATGAACCAGCAAGCATAATTTCGCTATACTGGGACAAAGTTTGAACAAAAACCCGTTGCCCTCTGGTGACGGGTTTTTTTTGTCATCGCAATTTGTTGTACATGAGTGCCAAATCCACGTTTCGGTGTTAGCGTAACAACAAAAGATTGTTATGCTTGAAATAGCGGATTGCCGTACCCATAACCAGCAATACGGCAATAAGTGACTGGCTGATGTTCCGTCGACAAGGTTACAATCAGTACAGCAGGTATTTTTCAATATTTATCCAGGAGACGGAAATGTCATACAGTGGCGAACGAGATAACTTTGCACCCCATATGGCCCTGGTGCCGATGGTCATTGAACAGACCTCACGTGGTGAGCGCTCATTTGATATCTATTCCCGTCTGCTCAAGGAACGCGTCATTTTTCTGACCGGCCAGGTGGAAGACCACATGGCGAACCTGATTGTGGCGCAGATGCTATTTCTGGAAGCGGAAAACCCGGAAAAAGACATTTATCTGTATATTAACTCACCGGGCGGCGTGATCACCGCGGGGATGTCCATTTATGACACCATGCAGTTCATCAAGCCGGACGTCAGCACGATTTGTATGGGGCAGGCCGCTTCTATGGGTGCCTTCCTGCTGACCGCAGGCGCGAAAGGTAAACGTTTCTGCCTGCCGAACTCCCGGGTGATGATTCACCAGCCGCTGGGCGGCTACCAGGGTCAGGCGACGGATATCGAAATCCACGCGAAAGAGATCCTGAAAGTTAAAGCGCGCATGAATGAACTCATGGCGCACCATACGGGTCAATCTCTTGAGCAGATTGAGCGCGACACCGAGCGTGACCGCTTCCTGACCTCAGGAGAAGCGGTTGAGTACGGCTTAGTCGACTCCATTTTGACCCATCGTAACTAATGCCAGGCGCGCGCGTGCCGCTATACTATGTATGGGCGGCACACTGCTTGTGAAGCGGATTGCGCTTGATAATGGCATTTGCGTCGTCATGTGCGGCACAAAGAACTTAAGAAGAGGTTTGGACTCATGACAGATAAACGCAAAGATGGATCGGGCAAGCTGTTGTACTGCTCTTTTTGCGGCAAAAGCCAGCATGAAGTGCGTAAATTGATTGCCGGACCGTCCGTGTATATCTGCGACGAATGTGTTGATTTATGTAACGACATTATTCGCGAAGAGATTAAAGAGGTAGCGCCGCATCGTGAACGCAGTGCTCTGCCAACGCCACATGAAATTCGCCATCATCTTGACGACTATGTTATCGGTCAGGAACAGGCGAAAAAAGTGCTGGCTGTAGCGGTGTACAACCATTACAAGCGTCTGCGTAACGGCGATTCCAGTAACGGTGTTGAACTCGGCAAAAGTAACATTCTGCTGATTGGCCCGACCGGCTCCGGTAAAACGCTGTTGGCGGAAACGCTGGCGCGTCTGCTGGACGTTCCGTTCACCATGGCGGATGCGACCACGCTGACCGAAGCGGGCTACGTCGGTGAAGACGTTGAAAACATCATCCAGAAACTGCTGCAGAAATGCGACTACGACGTACAGAAAGCGCAGCGCGGCATCGTTTACATCGATGAGATCGACAAAATTTCCCGTAAATCGGATAACCCGTCGATCACCCGCGATGTCTCCGGTGAAGGCGTGCAGCAGGCGTTGCTGAAGCTTATCGAAGGCACCGTGGCGGCAGTACCGCCGCAGGGTGGGCGTAAACATCCGCAGCAGGAATTCTTGCAGGTTGATACCTCAAAAATTCTGTTTATCTGTGGCGGTGCGTTTGCGGGCCTCGACAAAGTCATCGCTAACCGCGTGGAAACCGGAACCGGCATTGGTTTTGGCGCCACGGTGAAAGCGAAGTCAGAAAAAGCCAACGAAGGCGAACTGCTGACGCAGGTTGAACCGGAAGATTTGATTAAATTCGGTCTGATCCCTGAGTTCATCGGTCGTCTGCCGGTGGTGGCGACGCTGAAAGAGCTGAGCGAAGAAGCGCTGATTCAGATCCTGAAAGAACCGAAAAACGCCCTGACCAAACAGTATCAGGCGCTGTTTAATCTGGAAGGTGTTGACCTGGAGTTCCGTGACGAAGCGCTGGATGCGATTGCCCGTAAAGCAATGGCACGTAAAACCGGTGCGCGTGGGCTACGTTCCATCGTCGAAGCAGCACTGCTCGACACGATGTACGACCTGCCGTCAATGGAAGATGTCGAAAAAGTGGTTATCGACGAGTCAGTTATCGAAGGTCAAAGCAAACCGCTGTTGATCTACGGCACCTCGGAAACTCAACAGGCATCTGGCGAATAATTCGCCAAATTAGTCAATCAGTTAAGCGAAAAGGGGAGATTTTATCTCCCCTTTTATTTTTCCTGCATTCCCGGCGTTGAATGTGTGGGAAACATCCCCATATACTGGAATACATGTTAAACGGTGGCATGGGAATTGATCATGTCATCGGCTACCTGGCGGACACTAAACTAAGAGAGAGCTCTATGAATCCTGAGCGTTCTGAACGCATCGAAATCCCCGTATTGCCATTGCGCGATGTGGTGGTTTATCCGCACATGGTCATTCCCTTATTTGTAGGGCGGGAAAAATCTATCCGTTGTCTGGAAGCTGCCATGGATCATGATAAGAAAATCATGCTGGTGGCTCAGAAAGAAGCCTCAACGGATGAGCCGGGTGTAAACGATCTTTTCACCGTCGGGACCGTGGCCTCTATTCTGCAGATGCTGAAACTGCCTGACGGAACCGTCAAAGTGCTGGTTGAAGGCCTGCAGCGTGCGCGTATCACCACGCTTTCCGATGATGGCGAGCATTTTTCCTCCAAAGCGGAATACCTTGAATCTCCGGCGATTGATGAGCGCGAACAGGAAGTGCTGGTGCGTACAGCCATCAGTCAGTTCGAAGGCTACATCAAGCTGAACAAAAAGATCCCACCGGAAGTGCTGACGTCGCTGAACAGCATCGACGATCCGGCGCGTCTGGCGGACACTATCGCGGCCCACATGCCGCTGAAGCTTGCTGACAAGCAATCGGTACTCGAGATGTCCGACATCAACGAACGTCTGGAATACCTGATGGCGATGATGGAATCGGAAATCGATCTGCTGCAGGTTGAGAAACGCATTCGCAATCGCGTCAAAAAGCAGATGGAGAAATCCCAGCGCGAGTACTATCTGAACGAGCAAATGAAAGCCATTCAGAAAGAACTCGGCGAAATGGATGACGCGCCGGACGAAAACGAAGCGCTGAAGCGTAAGATCGACGCGGCGAAAATGCCGAAAGAGGCTAAAGAGAAGGCCGAAGCCGAGCTGCAAAAACTGAAAATGATGTCGCCAATGTCCGCGGAAGCGACCGTGGTGCGTGGTTACATCGACTGGATGGTGCAGGTGCCGTGGAATGCCCGTAGCAAGGTCAAAAAAGACCTGCGTCAGGCACAGGAAATCCTCGATACCGACCATTACGGTCTTGAGCGCGTTAAAGACCGCATCCTTGAGTATCTCGCGGTGCAGAGCCGTGTCAATAAAATCAAGGGGCCGATTCTGTGTCTGGTGGGACCGCCGGGGGTAGGTAAAACCTCTCTGGGTCAGTCCATCGCCAAAGCCACCGGGCGTAAATACATCCGTATGGCGCTGGGCGGGGTGCGTGATGAAGCGGAAATCCGCGGTCACCGTCGTACCTACATCGGCTCAATGCCGGGCAAGCTGATCCAGAAAATGGCGAAAGTGGGCGTTAAAAACCCGCTGTTCCTGCTTGATGAGATCGACAAGATGTCGTCCGACATGCGCGGCGATCCGGCTTCAGCGCTGCTGGAAGTGCTGGATCCTGAGCAGAACGTGGCGTTCAGCGATCACTACCTGGAAGTGGACTATGACCTCAGCGACGTGATGTTTGTCGCGACGTCTAACTCCATGAATATTCCGGCGCCGCTGCTGGACCGTATGGAAGTGATCCGCCTTTCCGGTTACACGGAAGACGAAAAACTGAACATCGCCAGACGCCACCTGCTGGCGAAGCAGATTGAGCGTAACGCGCTGAAACCGGGCGAACTGACTGTCGACGATAGCGCCATTGTGGGCATTATTCGTTACTACACCCGAGAAGCGGGCGTGCGTAGCCTCGAGCGTGAAATCTCGAAACTGTGCCGTAAAGCGGTGAAACAGCTGCTGCTGGATAAAACCCTCAAGCACATTGAGATTAACGGCGACAATCTGCACGAATACCTGGGCGTACAGCGCTTTGACTATGGTCGTGCAGACAGCGAAAACCGTGTTGGTCAGGTGACCGGGCTGGCGTGGACGGAAGTGGGCGGCGATCTGCTGACCATCGAAACCGCCTGCGTGCCGGGTAAAGGCAAGCTGACTTACACCGGCTCGCTGGGTGAAGTGATGCAGGAATCCATCCAGGCCGCGCTGACTGTGGTGCGTGCACGGGCGGAAAAACTGGGCATCAATGGCGATTTCTACGAGAAACGCGACATCCACGTTCACGTTCCGGAAGGGGCGACGCCGAAAGACGGCCCGAGCGCAGGTATCGCTATGTGTACCGCACTGGTTTCCTGCCTGACCGGTAACCCGGTACGTGCCGATGTGGCGATGACCGGTGAGATCACCCTCCGTGGTCAGGTTCTGCCGATCGGCGGGCTGAAGGAAAAACTGCTGGCGGCACATCGCGGCGGGATTAAGACAGTTCTGATCCCGGACGAAAACAAACGCGATCTGGAAGAGATTCCGGACAACGTTATCGCCGATCTGGACATCCATCCGGTGAAGCGAATTGAGGAAGTTCTGACTCTCGCCCTGCAGAATGAACCCTTCGGAATGCAGGTTGTGACCGCAAAATAGTGACCGCGCGCAAAGAGCGCTAAGAAAATAGAGGCTGGTGAGTCATTTCGTACTTGCCAGCCTTTTTTTGTATAGCTAATTTAGATTGTTGGTCGGGTATGTCATCATTTACGGGTGTTGTAAGGTTATGACACACCTGATATAACTGCTGCGCGGTCGTACTGTGAAGGATTCAGGTGCGATATAAATTATAAAGAGAGGAAGAAAACAGTGAATAAATCTCAACTGATTGACAAAATTGCTGCGGGTGCGGACATTTCTAAAGCTGCAGCTGGACGTGCATTAGATGCGCTGATCGCTTCTGTTACTGAATCTCTGAAATCTGGGGATGACGTTGCACTGGTTGGCTTTGGTACTTTTGCTGTTAAAGAGCGTGCTGCCCGTACTGGTCGCAACCCGCAAACAGGTAAAGAAATCACCATTGCTGCCGCTAAAGTGCCTGGTTTCCGTGCAGGTAAAGCACTGAAAGACGCAGTAAACTGATCGATTCCCGAAAAGGGAAGTGACTAAGTACAAGGGCGCATCGCTGGATGTGCCTTTTTTTATCCCATTTCTGCGAGAATTATGCGTAGTGGGCTGACAAGAGGCCCGTTTTCTTGTCAAAATACGACCTCACGCGCAGCGGTCATGACGTGCTATGCTGCGCGAGGTCTACAGTCACCTACAGCGGAGCGTTGTTACACCATGATGGACAACTTACGCACGGCAGCTAACAGCATCGTGCTCAAGATTATTTTCGGTATCATTATTGTGTCGTTCATTTTGACCGGCGTCAGTAGCTACCTGATTGGCGGTAACAATACCTATGCCGCGAAAGTGAATGGCCAGGAAATTGGCCGTCCGCAATTTGAAAATGCCGTTGCCAGCGAACGTAATCGTATGCAACAGCAGCTGGGTGACAGATTCTCCGAACTGGCCAGCAACGAAAACTACATGAAAACGATGCGTCAGCAGGTACTGAATCGCCTGATTGACGAGTCGTTACTCGACCAGTACGCCAAAGAGCTCGGACTGAATATCAGCGATGAGCAGGTGAAGAAAGCCATTTTCAGCACCCAGGCGTTCCAGACCGACGGTAAATTCGACAACGCGCGTTTCAACAGCATTGTGAGCCAGATGCGCATGACGGCGGATCAATACGCACAGGCGCTGCGTAATCAGCTGGTCACTCAGCAGCTCATCAACGCCGTTGCCGGTACCGATTTCATGCTGCCAGGCGAGACTGATGAACTGGCGGCGCTGGTCTCTCAGCAGCGCGTCGTGCGCGAAGCCACCATTGATGTTAACGCCCTGGCGGCAAAACAGCAGGTAAGCGATCAGGAAATCAACGCGTTCTACGAGCAGAACAAAGGCAACTTCATGTCGCCGGAGCAGTTCCGCGTCAGCTACATCAAGATGGATGCCGCTGAGATGCAGGAGAACGCCTCGGACGCTGAAATCCAGTCTTATTACGATCAGCACAAAGATCAGTACACGCAGCCGCAGCGTAGCCGCTACAGCGTGATCCAGACCAAAACCGAAGCGGATGCCAAGGCCGCGCTGGATGAGCTGAACAAAGGCGCAGATTTCGCCACCGTCGCGAAAGAGAAATCAACTGACATCATCTCTGCCCGCAACGGCGGCGATATGGGCTGGCTGGAAGAGTCCACCACCCCGGACGAACTGAAAAACGCGGGCCTGAAAGAGAAAGGGCAACTGTCAGGCGTGATCACCTCCTCTGTGGGCTTCCTTGTCGCGCGTCTGGATGACGTCCAGCCAGCGCAGGTAAAACCGCTGAGTGACGTGCGCGATGACATCGCGGCGAAAGTGAAACAGGAAAAAGCGCTGGATGCTTACTACGCGCTGCAGCAGAAAGTGAGTGACGCGGCCAGCAACGATAATGAATCCCTGGCAGGCGCTGCGCAGGTTTCGGGCCAGAAAGTGGTGGAAACCGACTGGTTTACGCAAAACACGCTGCCGGAAGCGCTGAATTTCAAACCGGTTGCTGACGCCATTTTCAATGGCGGGCTGGTGGGCGAAAACGGCACGCCGGGCAGCAACTCCGACATCATTACAGTTGATGGCGATCGCGCGTTCGTGCTGCGCATCAGCGAGCATAAAGCGGAAGCCGTTAAACCGCTGAGCGAGGTCAAAGACCAGGTCGCTGACATCGTGAAACACACCAAAGCGGAACAACAGGCGAAGCTGGATGCGGAAAAACTGCTGGCGGAACTGAACGCCGGTAAAGGTGCTGAGGCGCTGAAAGCGGCCGGGCTGAGCTTTGGTGACGCGAAGACGCTGAGCCGTGCCGGTCAGGATCCGGTAAGCCAGACGGCGTTCACGCTACCGTTGCCGCAGAAAGATAAGCCGAGCTATGGCATCGGTAGCGATCTGCAAGGCAACGTCGTGCTGCTGGCACTGGACGAAGTGAAAGCGGGTTCAATGCCGGAAGAGCAGAAGAAAGCGATGGTTCAGGGCATCACGCAGAATAACGCGCAGATCGCCTTCGAAGCGTTAATGAGTAACCTGCGCAAACAGGCCAAAATCAAGCTGGGTGATGTCGTCGAACAGCAGCAATAAGCGGAATCCGCTTCGCAGAATAAAGTAACACCATGTAATACCGAAAGGCCGCGCTCGCGGCCTTTTCCATTTCTGATATTTGCCTTTTGTTCTGTTTTTTTCTTCCAGTTATCGTGGCCTCGCTGTCAACAAACAAGGAGAAAACAGCATGAAACGTGGAATTAAAACTCTCATCATCACCGCCAGTCTTGTGTTTGCCGGTATGGGTCATAACGCGCTGGCTGCAGGCTCAACGGCGAAACCGCAGGCTGCGCAAACACAATCTGAAGCGCAAACGGCGCAGGTGAAAAAAGCCGATGCCGCAAAACCGGCCGATGAGGAAGGCACCAAAGTCAGCATCAATACCGCCCCGGCGGAGGAACTGGCGCGGGTGATGAACGGCGTAGGGCTGAAAAAAGCGCAGGCCATCGTCAGCTTTCGTGAGGAATACGGCCCCTTCAAAACACTTGACGATCTTCGCCAGGTGCCGGGAATGGGGAATTCACTGGTTGAACGCAACCTGGCCCATCTGATGCTCTGATCCTGACGCAAGTTTGCAGAGTGGCCGTTTTTTGCCAGACTAGAGAGGTCATACCAGTGGTGTGACCTCTGATTCTATTAAACATAAAAAGATAAGGCTATTGCGCTATGCAGACTCAAATCAAAGTTCGTGGATACCATCTCGATGTTTATCAGCACGTCAACAACGCCCGCTACCTGGAGTTCCTTGAAGAAGCTCGTTGGGACGGGCTGGAAAACAGCGCCGGTTTTCAGTGGATGACCGCCCATAACATCGCGTTCGTGGTGGTTAACATCAATATCAACTACCGGCGCCCGGCGGTGCTGGGTGACTTACTGACGGTGACCAGCGCCGTAAAACAGCTCAACGGTAAAAGCGGTGTGCTGAGCCAGGTCGTCACGCTGGAACCCGACGGCGAAGTGGTGGCGGATGCCCTGATTACGTTTGTCTGTATCGATCTGAAAACACAAAAGGCGCTCATGCTGGAAGGCGAACTGCGTGAGCACCTGGAGCAGATGGTGGCGTAAATCCCTTCATTGGGAGTTATTGGAGTTATTTAAAAATCCAGGATATCATGGATGAATAGCAAAGCATTGATCGCTGAACTCGTTGCTGACGGCTGGATCTTAATCAGGGTGACCGGAAGTCATCATCATTTCCGTCACCCGATTAAGCGTGGACTGGTAACCGTTCCACATCCGAAAAAAGATTTGCCCGTCGGAACCGTAAAAAGTATCCGCCGTCAGGCCAGTTACGAAAATCCACTTGCGTTACCCTGGAGATAGTATGTATTACCCAATTGCAGTTGAAAGTGGCGACGAAAAGCATGCATGGGGTGTCATTGTGCCGGATCTTCCTGGCTGTTTCTCTGCGGGAGATACGCTGGATGAAGCCATCGTAAACGCTCGGGAAGCGATTACCGCACATATCGAACTGCTCGTTGAAATGGGGGAGGATATTCCGCTTATCTCGACAGTCAATGATCTGGTGGCACAACCGCAGTATCAGGGAATGACGTGGGCACTGGTGGATATTGATGTGAGCCGTTTGCTGGGAGGGTCGGAGAAAATCAACGTTACGTTGCCGAAATCACTCATTGATCGAATTGATCGCTGCGTCGCACGGCATCCTGAGTTTAAGAGCCGCTCCGGGTTTCTTGCTCAGGCAGCACTTGAACGTATCACAAAGCCATTTTCATAACCCCGGCAAACCTATTGCCGGGGTCACGAATCACTTCAGCCCGGTCTTCGCTTTCATCGCCGCCATAACGCCAGGTTTATCGCCCAGATAGTGGTTCAGACCGTTGGCGCGCAGGTTACAGGCTGCGCAGTGTCCGCAACCGTCGCCTTTAATGCCGTTATAGCAGGTGAGCGTTTCGCTGCGCACCAGATCCAGTTTTCCCCAATAGTCTGCCAGCGCCCAGGTTTCGGCTTTGTCTATCCACATCAGCGGTGTTTCGAAGCGGATTTCTTTTGCCATGCCCAGATTTACCGCATGGTTCAGCGCTTTGACGAACTCATCGCGGCAGTCCGGGTAGCCGGAAAAATCGGTTTCACAGACGCCGGTGATCACTGCTTCGGCTTTGACCTGATAAGCATAAATAGCCGCCAGCGTGAGAAACAGAATGTTGCGGCCTGGCACAAAGGTATTGGGGATACCGTCGGCGTCCGGTTCGTAATCCGGCACCGGAATGCTGTCGCGGGTCAGGCTGCTGACGGCCAGTTCATTGAGCAGCGTCGTATCCAGCACTTTATGCGCTTTTGCGCCAAGCGTCAGCGCCAGGTCGCGCGCAACGTCAATTTCGGCCCGATGACGCTGGCCATAATCGAACGTGACGCAATGAACTTCATCGTACTGGTGCAAAGCCTGCACCAGGCAGGTGGTGGAATCTTGTCCTCCGCTAAAGACGACAACGGCGCGTTTCATAGCAATTCCTGACAGTCAAAAAATGAGGCAGCTATGGTAGCGCCAGAATGTCTCAGCGACCAGCTTCTTCACCGGAAGAGGCCGGAAGCCAGGCTTCGGTAAAATCAAACCAGCCGCGCGGTGTCAGCCGAATACCGTTCACACCTGGCGGCGCGCTGACCCGATAGTGATAGTTGAACAGCGGCGTTAGCGTCGCGCTTTCCATCAAATTACTGACCACACCCAGTAAAGCGGTGGCGCGGGAGACGTCATCGCGCTGACGCTGGACCGCATCCAGCGTGGCCTGCAAATGGGCATATTGCGGGTGCGTCAGAACGTTCAGCCAGAGCGGATCGCAACGCATCCATTGCTCCAGCGTATATTCCGGCGTTTCGCCAATCAGCCTGTCGCCCATCATCAGATCGGCGGAGGCCAGCGCCAGGCAACCATCCCAGGTTTTGGCATCATGAAAAATCACCGTTAACTGGCAACCCCGCGCGGCCAGCGCCTGACGGAGTTGTTCTGCCATCGTGTGAAGCTCCACCGGCAGATGGTAAACCAGTGTTAAGGCTGTCGGCAGTGCCACTTGCTCGTCTTCCGCCCATTGCGGGATAGGCCACCCTGGCAGCAGTTCATCGCAGGGCGTAATCAGGTTTTCATCGAGCGGCAGCGTTTGTAAAAGCGTCGTGCGGTGGATCAGCGCAATAACCCGCTGTGCCTGCGCGGGCGTGAGTCGTTCGCTCTGGCGGAGCGCCAGATAGCAAAATCCGAGGCTGATACTGTTGCTGACCAGTCGCAGTTGATCCTGCTCTTCGGGTTTCCCGATGGCGATTTCGATCGGGTGGCGGCAACTGGAACCCATGTCTTTGATGAACAGTTGTGGGGTGATCCAGTATTCGATTGCCTGCAACAACGGGTGGCTCAGATGATAGCGGGCGTGGCTCTCCAGCCTGACCAGTTCCGGTTCGAAAATTTTCAGCTTAAACGGTCCGGTGCCTAGTTCCGGGTGATCCGGGTGTGCCAGCAGGCTGCAGTAACTGGCAAGCCGCCACGGAAGCCAGTAGTCGGGGTGATGCAGCGTAAAGGTCAGGCATTGCGCATGGGTGATTTCAATCGCTTTGACGCTGGCAAACAATTCGCGCATCCGCGGCAGGGTAAGCAGCATCATCAGGCGTTGCTGAAGCTGCGCGGTTTCAACCGCATCACCGTTATGCCAGTGCAGTGTGGAGCGAATGTAAAAGTGCCAGTGCAGCCCGTCGTCGCTGGCTTCCCAGTGATGAGCCAGATCGCCAACCGGCCGGGCTGAATCCAGCGAGAAACGTGTTAAACCGGAAAAAATCTGCCCGACCAGATGTTGCTCCGCACGGCCAGGCAGAAAACCCGGATGCAGCGGATCGAGCGGGCGATAGTAGGGGATACGCAGTGTCGGCGTGTTGTTCTGCCACTGACCACCGAGAAAGGGATGCAGCAGCGCCCGAAGCTCCACCGGCGCCAGCTGTGCCAGTTCCAGCGCGTTATGCTGTTGTCCCTCGCGGAGCGCCTGTTCCATCATCTGATTACGCAGGGTATCGGGGGTTGTCAGAAAACGTAACGTCCCGCGCTTACCGCGCCCGGATTGCGCCTGCCATTCCAGCCAGCCAGCGTCCTGTGCCTGACGCAATAACGTTCTGACGTGGCGCTCGCTGCAAAAACAGCGTTCAGCGAGTTCTGCTACCGTCACTTGTTGCGGCGCGCCCTGACCAGGTTGCCACAGGCGCTGGAACTGATTCAGTCGGTTTAACACTCTCATCGCAAATCGGCCTCTCCGGCGGAACAGAAACCCGGAACAATAAAAATGAACTATTCACTATTACTTCCGTATATCCCGGATAATACTACCTCGCAATAGCTCATTTTTCACTCCGGGAAACGATCATGGCAAAACTGGCTGCATTCGATATGGACGGTACGCTGTTGATGCCAAATCATCTGCTGGGTGATGAAACGCTGTCGACACTGAAACGTCTGCGTGAGCGTGATATCACGCTGGCGTTTGCCACGGGTCGCCATGTGCTGGAAATGCGTCATCTGATAGGGCGCTTTGCGCTGGATGCGTTTCTGATCACCGGCAATGGTACGCGCATCCATTCGCTGGAGGGTGAGGTGCTTCATCGTAGTGATCTGGCGCCTGATGTCGCCCACCGCGTTCTGCATACAGTCTGGGATACCCGCGCCAGTATTCACGCCTTCAATGACAGCGGCTGGCTGACGAATAAAGAAATCCCCGAAATGCTTCATGCGCATGTCTACAGCGGTTTCCATTATCAGCTTTGCGATCTCCAGGCGCTGCCTGCCAGCGACGTCACCAAGATTTGTTTCTGTGGCGATCACGACGATCTGGTCCGTTTACAGGAGCAACTGCGCGAGGCGCTGGGCGAGCGTGCCAACCTCTGCTTCTCGGCCGTCGATTGCCTGGAGGTGCTGCCGGTGGGTTGCAACAAAGGCGCGGCGCTTTCGGTGCTGAGCGGGCATCTCGGCATGACGATGCAGGACTGCATGGCCTTTGGCGACGCAATGAACGATCGGGAAATGCTGGGGCTGGTCGGGCGCGGCCTGATCATGGGCAATGCCATGCCGCAACTCAAAGCGGAACTGCCTCATTTAACGGTTATCGGACACTGCCAGAATCAGGCGGTTTCCCACTTTTTAACGCATTGGCTGGACACACCACATCTTCCTTATTCCCCCGAATGACGAGATCCCTTCCAGCAAGCCGGATATCCTCTGATACCCGGCTTTTTTTATGCCGCTTGCCTGCGTTCAGATGACTTATCATTTTGTGCCCGATGCCCGGAAAAAATTGTCGCGATTTAGCCTTTGAAATAGAATAAAAGGAGAAAAAAATTCTCCTGAGGTGCGCTGTGTTAGATAAAATTGACCGAAAGCTGCTTTCCCTGCTGCAGTCTGACTGCACCCTCTCTTTGCAGGAGCTGGCGGATGCCGTTAATCTGACCACCACACCCTGCTGGAAACGGCTGAAACGCCTCGAAGATGACGGCATTTTGCTCGGGCGGGTCGCGTTGCTGGATGCCGAAAAACTGGGGCTGGGCCTCACCGCTTTTGTGCTGATCAAAACGCAGCACCACAGCAGCGACTGGTATTGCCGTTTTGTCAGCGAAGTCTCGCAAATGCCGGAAGTACTGGGGTTCTGGCGCATGGCAGGTGAATACGATTACCTGATGCGCGTACAGGTCGCTGACATGAAACGCTATGACGACTTTTATAAACGGCTGGTGAACAATGTGCCTGGTTTATCGGATGTGACCTCCAGTTTTGCCATGGAACAGATAAAATTCACCACCGCATTACCGATTGACTAATTCTCCCGGTTGCAACCGGACAATCACGTTCAGGATCAAACTGTTTGCGTTTATTTGCTCAATTAAGCTGGTATTTCCGTCGGGAGTGGCGACGCTACCTCGGGGCCGTATCACTGCTTATTATCATCGCCTTTTTACAGCTCATCCCGCCGAAAGTCGTCGGGATCATCGTAGACGGCGTCACCGAACAACATTACACCACCGAACGCGTGTTGATGTGGATCGGCACGATGCTGCTGATTGCCGTGGTGGTTTATCTGCTGCGTTATGTCTGGCGCGTGCTGCTGTTTGGCGCGTCTTATCAACTGGCAGTGGAACTGCGGGAAGACTTCTACCGTCAGCTCAGTCGTCAGCACCCGGAATTTTATCTCCGTCATCGTACCGGTGACTTAATGGCCCGCGCGACCAACGACGTCGACCGCGTGGTGTTTGCCGCCGGGGAAGGCGTGCTGACGCTGGTCGATTCGATGGTCACGGGGCTGGCGGTGCTGATCGTAATGTCGACGCAAATCAGCTGGCAATTAACGCTGCTGGCGCTGGTACCAATGCCGATTATGGCGCTGGTAATCAAGCGCTACGGCGACATGCTGCACGAACGCTTCAAACTGGCGCAGGCGGCGTTCTCCACGCTCAACGATCGTACGCAGGAGAGCATGACCAGCATCCGCATGATCAAAGCTTTCGGGCTTGAAGATCGCCAGTCGGCGCTGTTTGCTGCCGATGCGGCGGATACCGGCGTGAAAAACATGCGCGTGGCCCGCGTCGATGCCCGTTTTGATCCGACGATTTATATCGCCATTGGGATGGCAAACCTGCTGGCGATTGGCGGCGGGAGCTGGATGGTCACCCAGGGCACGATCACGCTCGGACAGCTCACCAGTTTCATGATGTACCTCGGGCTGATGATTTGGCCGATGCTGGCGCTGGCGTGGATGTTTAACATCGTTGAACGTGGCAGCGCCGCCTACAGCCGCATTCGCACGATGCTGGCGGAAGCGCCAGTGGTGAACGATGGCGAAGAAACCATTCCTGACGGGCGTGGCGCGCTGGCGGTGGCTATCCGTGAGTTTCATTATCCGCACACCGATGCCGTGACGCTGGAGAAGGTCAACTTCACGTTGCAGCCCGGCCAGATGCTTGGGATCTGCGGCCCGACCGGCGCGGGTAAATCCACCGTGCTGTCGCTGATCCAGCGCCATTTCGATGTGACGCAGGGCGATATTCGTTATCACGATATTCCCTTGCCACGCCTGAAGCTGGATAGCTGGCGCAGCCGTCTGGCGGTGGTGAGTCAGACCCCGTTCCTGTTTTCCGATACCGTGGCGAGCAATATCGCCCTCGGTAAACCCGGCGCGACGCAACAGGAGATTGAACACGCGGCGCGACTGGCGAGCGTCCATGACGACATCCTGCGCTTGCCGCAAGGGTATGACACTGAAGTGGGCGAGCGCGGCGTGATGCTCTCCGGCGGGCAAAAACAGCGTATCGCGATTGCCCGCGCGCTGCTGCTGGAAGCGGAAATCCTGATCCTCGACGACGCGCTGTCGGCAGTGGATGGCCGCACGGAGCATCAGATCCTGCACAATCTGCGTCAGTGGGGCGAAGGACGTACGGTGATTATCAGTGCGCACCGGCTGTCGGCACTGACCGACGCCAGTGAAATTATCGTCATGCAGCACGGCCATATCGCCCAGCGCGGAAGGCATGAGCAACTGGCGGCGCAGTCGGGATGGTATCGCGATATGTATCGCTATCAGCAACTGGAAGCGGCGCTGAACGATGCACCGGTGGAGGAGGCGACCCATGAAGAATCGTAACCGGGCGCAGCTCTGGCCGACGCTGAAACGGTTGCTGGCGTACGGTTCGCCATGGCGCAAACCGCTGGCCATCGCGGTGGTGATGATGTGGATTGCCGCCGCCGCTGAGGTGAGCGGCCCGATGCTCATCAGCTATTTTATCGACAACATGGTGGCGAAGGATTATCTGCCGCTGGGGATCATTACTGGTCTGGCGGCGGCTTACGTCGGGCTGCAACTGCTGGCAGCCAGCCTTCACTACGCGCAATCGCTGCTGTTTAACCGCGCCGCGGTGGGCGTCGTTCAGCAGTTACGTATTGATGTGATGGATGCTGCTCTGCGCCAGCCACTGAGCGCGTTCGATACGCAACCGGTAGGCGAGATTATCTCCCGCGTCACCAACGACACCGAAGTGATCCGCGATCTCTACGTTATGGTTGTCGCGACCGTGTTGCGCAGCGCCGCATTAATTGGCGCGATGCTGGTCGCGATGTTCAGTCTCGACTGGCGCATGGCGCTGGTGGCAATCGGCATCTTCCCGGCGGTAATTGTGGTGATGCTGATCTACCAGCGCTACAGCACGCCGATCGTGCGCCGCGTGCGTGCTTATCTGGCGGATATCAACGATGGCTTTAACGAGGTCATCAACGGCATGAGCGTTATTCAGCAGTTCCGGCAGCAGGCACGTTTTGGCGAGCGGATGAACGAGGCAAGCCGCTCGCATTATCTCGCGCGGATGCAGACGTTACGGCTCGACGGCTTTTTGCTGCGCCCGCTGCTGAGTCTGTTTTCCGCCATGGTGCTGTGCGGCTTGCTGTTGTTGTTTGGCTTTACGTCGGTCGGAACGATTGAGGTGGGCGTGTTGTATGCATTCATCAGCTATCTCGGGCGTCTGAACGAGCCGCTGATTGAACTCACCACTCAGCAGTCCATCATGCAGCAGGCGGTGGTGGCGGGCGAACGCGTGTTTGAGATGATGGACAGACCGCGCCAGACCTACGGCAGCGACAGCGCGCCGCTGCAGAGCGGTGCCGTAGAGTTTGATAACGTTTCCTTCGCCTATCGCGATGACCGTCTGGTGTTGCGGGATATCAATCTGACCATTCCATCGCGCAGCTTTGTGGCGCTGGTAGGGCACACCGGCAGCGGTAAAAGCACGCTGGCCAGTCTGCTGATGGGCTATTACCCGCTGACTCAGGGTGAAATTCGCCTCGACGGGCGTCCGCTTTCCTCGCTGAGCCATTCCGCGCTGCGACAGGGCGTCGCGATGGTGCAACAGGATCCGGTCGTCATGGCCGACTCGTTCTTTGCCAACGTCGCGCTGGGGCGCGACATCAGCGAAGCGAGTGTCTGGCACGCGCTGGAAACGGTACAACTGGCGCCGCTGGCACGCAGTCTGCCGGAAGGCATTTATACCCGGTTGGGCGAGCAGGGGAACACGCTGTCCGTCGGGCAGAAACAGCTGCTGGCGCTGGCGCGCGTGCTGGTGGAAACGCCGCAGGTGCTGATCCTCGACGAGGCGACAGCGAACATTGATTCCGGCACCGAGCGGGCGATCCAGCAGGCGCTGGTCGCCGTGCGCCAGCATACGACGCTGGTGGTCATCGCTCACCGGCTCTCGACGATTGTCGATGCGGACACCATCATGGTGCTGCATCGTGGTGAAGCGGTAGAGCAGGGGACGCATCAGCAACTGCTGGCAGCGAAAGGCCGCTACTGGCAGATGTATCAACTGCAACTGGCGGGCGAAGAGCTGGCCGCCAGCGCTCACGATGAGTCGCTTATCGCCTGATGCACCAGTATCAGGCAATCTTTTAAACATTAAACGCACCTGCACTGTCATGGTGCGTTTTCTTTACCATTCCTGCCTGTTTATCACGCGCGATGCCCGTTTTCCTGCCCCTTTCATTTCTGGCATGCCCCTTGCTTTACTCTTCTCGCCATTACCGAATTCTGACTGGAGAGGAACTATGAAGCTGGTTACCGTGGTAATCAAACCATTCAAACTCGAAGACGTTCGCGAAGCGCTGTCTTCTATTGGTATTCAGGGACTGACCGTTACAGAAGTAAAAGGCTTCGGACGCCAGAAAGGTCACGCCGAGCTTTATCGCGGTGCAGAGTACAGCGTCAATTTCCTGCCCAAAGTAAAAATTGATGTGGCGATTGCTGACGATCAGCTTGATGAAGTGATCGACGTGATCAGCAAAGCGGCCTACACCGGAAAAATTGGCGACGGCAAAATCTTCGTCGCCGAACTGCAACGCGTGATTCGCATTCGTACCGGCGAAGCCGACGAAGCGGCGCTCTAATTCCAGGTACACAGCGATAGGGATCGAAAAATGAAAATAGCTTCAATGAAAACGGGCCTGGGGGCACTGGCGCTGATGCCGGGCCTGGCGATGGCCGCACCGGCAGTTGCCGACAAAGCCGACAATGCCTTTATGATGATATGTACCGCGCTGGTGCTGTTTATGTCGATTCCCGGCATTGCGCTGTTTTACGGCGGTCTGATTCGCAGTAAAAACGTACTGTCGATGTTAACGCAGGTCGCGGTCACCTTCGCGCTGGTCTGCATTTTGTGGGTGGTTTATGGCTATACGCTGGCGTTCGGTACTGGCGGCAGCTTCTTCGGCAGCTTCGACTGGGTGATGCTGAAAAATATCCAGCTCACGGCGCTGATGGGCACGTTTTATCAGTATATCCATGTCGCGTTCCAGGGCTCGTTTGCCTGCATCACCGTCGGCCTGATTGTCGGTTCGCTTGCTGAGCGTATCCGCTTCTCCGCCGTGCTGATTTTTGTGGTGGTGTGGCTGACGCTCTCCTATGTGCCGATTGCACACATGGTCTGGGGCGGTGGTCTGCTGGCTTCCCACGGCGCGCTGGATTTCGCCGGTGGTACGGTAGTACACATCAACGCCGCGATTGCGGGCCTGGTGGGGGCATACCTGATTGGCAAACGTGTGGGCTTTGGCAAAGAAGCCTTTAAACCGCACAACCTGCCGATGGTATTCACCGGTACCGCGATCCTCTATGTCGGCTGGTTCGGCTTCAACGCCGGTTCCGCGAGCTCGGCGAATGAAATCTCCGCGCTGGCGTTCGTGAATACCGTTGTGGCGACTGCTGCGGCGATCCTCGGCTGGGTCTTCGGCGAATGGGCGCTGCGTGGTAAACCGTCGCTGCTGGGCGCGTGTTCTGGCGCGATTGCCGGTCTGGTTGCGGTTACACCGGCCTGTGGCTACATCGGTGTCGGTGGCGCGCTGATCCTCGGTATCCTGGCGGGTCTGGCAGGGCTGTGGGGGGTTACCGCGCTGAAACGCTGGCTGCGCGTGGACGATCCTTGCGACGTGTTCGGCGTCCATGGCGTCTGCGGCATCATCGGTTGTCTGCTGACTGGCGTCTTTGCCTCAACATCGCTGGGCGGCGTCGGGTACGCAGAAGGCGTGACGATGGGCCATCAAGTGCTGGTACAGCTCGAGAGCGTGGCCGTCACTATCGTCTGGTCTGGCGTCGTGTCTTATATCGGCTACAAGCTGGCGGATTTGACCGTTGGTCTGCGCGTGCCGGAAGAGCAGGAACGCGAAGGGCTGGACGTCAACAGCCACGGTGAAAACGCCTACAATGCCTAAAACAGAAAAGCCTCCCGTCGGGAGGCTTTTCCCTTACCCTTATCCCCGGTTTCGCATTACCCCTTCCTGCACCGCAGAAGCGACCAGCACACCGTCCTGAGTGAAGAATTCACCCCGCACAAAGCCGCGCGCACTGGAGGCGGACGTACTTTCCACGCTGTAGAGCAGCCATTCGTTCATATTGAACGGACGGTGGAACCACATGGAGTGATCGATGGTCGCCACCTGCATGCCTTTCTCGAGGAAACCCACGCCGTGAGGCTGAAGGGCGACGGGCAGGAAGTTGAAGTCGGAGGCATAGCTCAGCAGATACTGATGGATGCGGAAATCTTCCGGCAGAGTGCCGTTCGCGCGGATCCACACCTGGCGTTTGGGCTCGGCGACATGGCCTTTCAGCGGGTTATGAAACTCCACCGGGCGGATCTCCAGCGGTTTATCGCTCAAAAACTTTTCTTGCACGGCGGGCGGCAGCAAATGCGCCAGCGAACGGGCGATGTCGGTTTCCGATTTCAGTGAGTCCGGTGCCGGAGCGGGCGGCATCGGCATCTGGTGTTCATAACCGGGTTCTGGTGCCTGGAATGAGGCGGTCAGATAGAAGATCGGTTTACCATTCTGGATCGCCGCCACACGGCGGGCGCTGAAGCTGTTGCCATCGCGCAGCACTTCAACGTCATAAACAATCGGTTTAGCGCTGTCGCCGGGACGCAGGAAATAGCTGTGGAAAGAGTGCACCAGACGATCCGCCGGTACGGTTTCTTTTGCTGCGTACAGCGCCTGTCCCACGACCTGGCCGCCGAACACCTGACGTAAGCCAAGATCCTCGCTTTGGCCGCGAAACAGTCCTTCTTCAATTTTTTCCAGATTCAACAACGTCAGCAGGTTCGTTAATGCCAGACTCATAGATAACCTCAGTAATAGAAACGCGGCGGCATGAGAATAACCAGATTATAACGCAGAATCAAAAATGGCCTGTCGGGTGCAATAGTCTGAATTACGGGTCCTTTCCAGGCACAAATGTGAGATCTGTGCCACAATTATGCTCGTAAAGATTGTTCAGACCACTCAGTCTGCAGAATTAACCTCTGTGGATGCATGGATGATAAGGAGAACATAATGAAACTCGTGCATATGTTAAGTGGTTTAGCGGTTGCGGTCGCGCTGAGTGCCTGCGCAGATAAAAGCGCAGATATCCAGACCCCGGCGCCGAACCCCAATACGTCTGGTGTGGCTACACAACCCGCTATTCAGCAGCCTAATGTGTCAGGTACTGTCTGGATCCGTCAGAAAGTGGCGTTGCCGCCGGATGCCGTGCTGACTGTGACGCTGTCGGATGCCTCTCTGGCGGATGCACCGTCTAAAGTATTATCGCAGAAGGCCGTTCGTACCGAGGGTAAACAGGCGCCGTTCAGCTTCGTGCTGCCGTATAACCCTGCTGACGTCCAGCCGAATGCGCGCATTCTGTTGAGTGCAGCCATCACCGTCAATGACAAACTGGTGTTTATCACCGATACCGTCCAGCCGGTGATTAACAATGGCGGAACCAAAGCGGATCTGACGCTGGTGCCGGTTCAGCAGACGGCGATCCCGATGCAGGCGAGCGGTGGTGCGGCGACCACAGTACCGTCAACCTCGCCCACTCAGGTGAGCCCGTCCAGCGCAACCCCTGCGCCGACGCAAATTCCATAATCTGCCTTCCGGTCCTCTCCCTGCGAGAGGACCGTCAGTACACCCAGCGATACTTCTGCATATCAATCTTCCCGCCGCCGGAGACCTGCACACCTTCGGAGAGTAACGCCTGCCGTTGTCGTTGCAGATCCGGGCCAGTGAGCGAAATGGTACCATGACGGTTCACCACCCGGTGCCACGGCAGGGTCGAGCCTTCCGGTAAGCGTTTGAGTACACCGCCCACCTGACGCGCGGCACGCGGCGATCCCGCCAGTCGAGCGACATCACCGTAGGTCGTAACGCAGCCTTCGGGAATGGAGGCGACAATTTGCCAGACCCGTTGCGGGAAGCTGTCGAGGGGTTCCATAGCACGTCCGGTAGCAGTGAAAAACACAGGATAAGCTACGGCTCAGCCATTGTGAAGACAGCCTGCCGCCTGCGTTTTTATTCTGTTGCACAATAATCCAGCATCCGCACTGCCCCGGCTTGCAATTGCCGGACGGCACAGGGATAATGCGCCAGCGCGTTGGTTATCAACGCTCTCAATGGGGGCTCTGTTGGTTCTCCCGCAACGCTACTCTGTTTACCAGGTCAGGTCCGGAAGGAAGCAGCCAGAGCAGACGACGTGTGTGCCGGGATGTAGCTGGCAGGGCCCCCACCCAATTCTGCGACATGCAGAATGTCCGCCACGCAGATCCTCTTTCAGCCTGTCACCGGAATCCGGGCAATGACCTTAATTTCAAAATCGAATCCTGCAAGCCAGGTAACCCCAACGGCTGTCCAGTTAGGATAGGGTGGTTGCGGGAAAATAGCCTGTTTCACCTGCATAATCGCTGGAAACTGATTTTCAGGATCGGTATGAAAGGTGGTGACATCGATCAGATCGTCGAAGGTGCACCCTGCGGCTGCAAGGGTTGCTCTCAGATTATCAAACGCAAGCTGTACCTGGGCAGAGAAATCCGGCTCCGGCGTGCCGTCGGCGCGACTACCGACCTGGCCGGAAACAAACAGCAAATCGCCGGAACGGATGGCGGCAGAGTAACCATGCGCTTCATACAGCGCGTGTCGGTTAGCAGGAAAAACAGGTTCGCGCGGGATCATAACGTGTCCTTTTTTCAGTGAATGGAAAATGCGGGAAGCGCGACACGTATAGTTGGTTTAATATACGAGGCGTATGTGAAACGTATCTCACATACGCTGTGTATGTCAAATGATATGCAATATTCGTCGAAGGGGAACTTATGGCAGCCAGACGCCGCAGTGAAACGATGGAAGAGAACCGCGCCAAATTGATTAAGGCAGCACGAAAAGCCTTTGCTGAGAAGGGATTTGCCGCGGCATCGATGGATGAATTAACCGCCAGCGTTGGCCTGACGCGTGGGGCGCTGTACCACAACTTTGGCGATAAAAAAGGGCTGCTCGCGGCGGTTGTCGACCAGGTCGATGGTGAAATGGCGCAACGCGCTAAATCTGTCGCCGCGACCGCGGGTGATGACTGGCAAAAGCTGCTGGCTGAAGGGATCGCCTATATTAAAATGGCGCTGGATCCGGAAGTCCGGCGCATTGTTCTGCTTGATGGGCCAGCTTTTCTCGGGGATCCCTCGCAATGGCCTGGTCAGAATAGCTGCCTGGAATCCACCCGGCAGACGCTGACAACCCTGATTGAACGTGGCGTACTTAAACCGATGGACGCTGGTGCTGCGGCACATCTGTTGAATAGTGCCGCGCTGAATGCAGCGCTTTGGGTGGCGGCCAGCGACGATCCGCAACGGGCGCTGCCAAAGATTATTGACGTTTTTACACAACTGGCGAGCGGCTTATATGCTCATGCTTCCTTATCCGCCACGTCTGCCGGGGAATAATGCAGATACCCCGCAACGCCGCCTCCGCCATCGGAGGGATGATGGATGCCGTTGGAAACGACAACTTCGCGGAAATCGAAGGGCGAGACACCTTCAATGCAGGCGACATTAACGCCATACTGCTCAGGGTTCGAACGCCGCTGGTGGAACGTGTAAATGCCGCACACCGAGCAAAAATAGTGCACCGCCTGACGGGTGTTGAAGCGGTACTCCGTTAGCTTGTCCTTTCCTTTGAGAACTTCAATACCCGACAACGGTGCCGAGACGGTGATCGCGCCGCGCATCCGGCAAAACGAGCAGTCACACCGGCGAATGGTGTGATAGCCGTCAGATAACTGAACAGAAAACTCCACCGCGCCGCAATGGCATCGCGCTAATAATTTTTCTGGCATCGTTTCTCTCTCCGAATGAAAGTATCGCTAGATATTGCTCCGTTAATTATAGGATCTTAATGGAGTTTATTGCCCGGTACTGAAGCCGGGTTATCTGTTAGCTATAGCATGAATAAAATACATTGTCATATGGCTGAAATAATAGTGTCATAATAACGTCATTATTTCGTCATAAATAAAAGGCAGAGTGAGATGAGGCGTATTCTTTTTGGGTATAAGTAAAAAATATACCTCTGGAACAATGTGTTAACTTAGTGTATTAAATACTGGATATTTTCATACGGGGACACGTTAACATGGCCACTGTAGTTTTGAATGTTAAAATTGACGAAGCCTTAAAAGAAAGACTGCGCCATTATGCAGAAGTCAATAACGAGAATTTGAGTACCGCAACAGAGAAACTGCTGCTGCTCGCCTTCGATGCGGCAGAAGAGGCGGGAGTATCAGAAGATGACGTGGACAGTCAGCATACCGAAGAAGATGTAACTCCTTTTACTCCTAAAGAAATCAAAGCGTTACGTAAACTTCTGAAGAAGAAAAAATGAAACAGCAACTCTCAACAGCCAGCAACTATAACGAAGCCTGTGAGCTGCTACGCTCGGGTTACGTTAAACATGTTCGACTGAACTGGAACATCGGGAGCGATGAATTTTTCCGCATTGCTTCCGACTGGTGTGATACCGGTGCGAAAATCAAAAAAGATGGCGACGGGTTTATTATCTCGCTGAAAGGTTTTCCTGTCCCACGGCAACACTAATTTCGTCATCTTTCTTTCACAATATGATGGGATGATGAACTGTAATTAAGACACTCTAATCATCTCATATCATCATGGACGGTGATTTAGACGAACTCTTCGGAGTTCGTCAATTTCTCTTTTCCCCGGTTATATTATTTTACGCATTCGCATCACGTTATGTTGACCTGCCAGTGAATCCCATAACGGCTGTAAGGTATTAAATGCCGCCCGTAATGCGTTATCTTCCAGCGTAAAAGGAATGCGCAAATAACGATCAAAAGCACCCGCCAGGCCAAACCGTGTGCCGGTACCCAAATGGATCCCGCTGCTTTCCGCGCGCGCGGCAAACAGCGTCGCCAGCATATCCGGCAGCTCAACCCAGAACGAAAGACCGCCGTCTGGCTGCGTAAACCGCCACTGCGGGAAATACTCTTCCATCAGTTGACGGCACATATCCCGTCGGGCCGTGAGCATCTGGCGGCGCGCAGGCAGCAGCGTTGATGCGTTTTCCACCAGCCAGCAGGAGGCGAGCTGTTCCAGCAGCGGCGAACCGAGATCCAGCGTATCGCGGGTCTGGATAAGCGACGCAATGGTGCGTGATGACGCGCGGATCCAGCCGAGCCGCAGCCCACCCCAGAAACTTTTTCCCGCCGAACCCAGCGTAATCACCGGTGCGTCGACATTGAATGCCGCCAGCGGTGGCGGCGGTGGCGCGTTGTACCACAGATCCACCATCGTCTCGTCGATCACCAGCGTAGTACGCGAGCGGGCGGCGAGGTCCGCAACGCGCTGCCGCGTGGCGCTGTCCATACAACGGCCGGTGGGGTTATGGAAATCGGGCATCAGGTAGGCCAGACGCGGGGCGGTTTGCGCGAACGTCGCGGTCAGCCCGTCCACATCCCAGCCCTGTTCCGGCAACGACACGCCGACCGGGCGGCAGGAGGCGCCCTGAATGGCGGCGATGGCCAGCGGATAGGTCGGGTTATCGACCACCACGCGATCCCCCGGCCCGGTCAGATGGCGCAGGATCAGCGCCAGACCGCTGACGGCGCCGTTGACAATCATCACCTCGTCGGCGCGCGTCGCCAGCCCCCGTTCGCAGTAACGCCGGGCGATGGCTTCACGCAGGGCCAGCAGACCCTGCTGATCGTAGCCGGTACTGGTGAGGTGCTGCGGTAACACTGTCAACGCATGGCTGAATGCCTGATGAATTTCCGGCCCGGCAGCCAGTGCGGCGGTGGAGAGGTCCAGCGCCTGCGTCGCTGACATGCGGGTCGGTACCGCCGGACGGCTCTCCGGCAGGATCACCCGTGAACCGCTGCCGTGACGACTGACAATATAGCCTTCGTCGCGCAACTGCCCGAGCGCGGTGGCGATGGTGGTACGACTGACCGCCAGCGCGCTCGCCAGTTCACGTTCGCCAGGCAAACGGCTATCCAGCGCCAGCCGGCCGTCGAGGATCAACAGGCGCAGCGCGTCAGCCAACTGCCGCCACAGCGGTGTGCGTGAGGTGGTTTCCTGCCAGTGGCCGAGCAGGCGCACCAGCGATTGGGTTCCGGAACGACGAGGTGACATAGCAGTCCACTTTCTAAAAACTGGTCATTAATCATAACGCCATTTTTCCGCATGATGAAAGCATAACGCGGTTAACTGAGGTGAAAAATGGGGCGTCGTTTGATTCAACTTTATACTGGCCTGATGTTATATGGCGTCTCCATTGCGCTGTTTGTGCGCGCCGATCTGGGGCTGGATCCCTGGGATGTATTTCACCAGGGCGTGTCATTCCTGCTGTCGATGAAAATCGGTCAGGTGGTGATCCTCACCGGCGTGCTGGTGCTGCTCCTGTGGGTCCCGTTGCGGCAACGCCCCGGTCTCGGCACCATCAGCAATGTCATCGTGCTGGGGCTGGTGGCAGACGCGACGCTGGCTATCGTCTCGCCAGTGACATCACTGACGGTTCGCATCACGCTGCTGGTTTCCGCCGTGGTGATGAATGCGCTGGCGACGGCGCTTTATATCGGCGCCGGGTTTGGCGCGGGCCCGCGCGACGGGCTGATGACCGGGCTTCATGCGCGCACCGGTTGGTCGGTGCGGGCGATCCGGACTTGTATTGAGCTGTCTGTTTTACTCATTGGCTGGTTGCTGGGCGGTTCGATTGGTGTGGGTACCGTATTTTATGCGCTGGCGATTGGCCCGCTGATCCAGTTCTGCCTGCCGTGGTTCGTCCGTCTACCCGCAAGGCCGACACCGGCGTGATCTGACTCTCCTCCTGTGCGTGCGCCGCTTTACCCGCCGCGTTGAAAACGGCAATGTGGCAGAAGCTTTTTTGACGCATCACGATGAGGACAACATGACACTACTTCTGACGCTGCTGGCGCGCCGGGACTGGGAGAATCCGCAGGTGACTCACTGGCACCGACTTCCCGCTCACGCGCCATTTCACAGCTGGCGCGATCTGCATTCGGCCTGTCGCGATGCGCCTTCAGCCTCGCGTCGTTCGCTGAATGGCGAATGGCAATTCTCGTTTTTTGCCGCGCCGGAAGCGGTGCCGGAGAGCTGGCTGGATCAGGACTGTGATGATGCGGTGGCGATGCCGGTACCCTCGAACTGGCAGATGCAAGGGTTTGATACGCCGATTTACACCAACGTGACCTATCCGATCCCGGTGACGCCACCACGGGTCCCTGCACATAATCCCACCGGTTGTTACTCACGAACGATAGACATCGACGCGGCATGGCTGGCGAGCGGCCAGACGCGCATTATCTTCGACGGGGTGAATGCCGCGTTTCATCTGTGGTGTAACGGACGCTGGGTAGGTTATTCCCAGGACAGCCGTTTGCCCGCCGAATTTGATCTGAGTGACGTGCTCGTGCCCGGCGTCAACCGGCTGGCAGTGATGGTGCTGCGCTGGTGCGACGGCAGCTACCTGGAAGATCAGGATATGTGGCGGATGAGCGGTATTTTCCGTGACGTGACGCTGCTGCACAAACCCCTCATGCAGATCGCCGATTATCATGTCGACACGCAGCTTAGCGCCGGTTTTCGCCATGCCACGCTGGCGGTACACCTGACGTTACAGGGCGAGGCGATGGCCGATGCAGAGGTTGAGGCTTCGCTGTGGTGGGGCGATACGCAGGTGACGCAACAGCGCCAGCGCCCCGGCAGCGAGATTGTCGATGAACGTGGTGGCTGGGCGGAACGCCTGACCCTCTCGCTGCCCGTGGAAAACCCACATTTGTGGAGTGCTGAGCAACCGAACCTCTACCGGCTGGTGATGGCGCTGTATGACACGCAGGGGCAACTTCAGGAAAGCGAAGCCTGCGACGTTGGTTTTCGTCACGTGGCGATCGACAACGGGCTATTAACGCTCAACGGCAAACCGCTGCTGATCCGCGGTGTAAACCGCCATGAGCATCACCCGGAAAACGGTCAGGTGGTCGATGAAGCCACCATGCGCCGCGATATCGAACTGATGAAGCAGCACAATTTCAACGCCGTACGCTGCTCGCATTATCCCAATCATCCCCTGTGGTACACACTCTGCGATCGCTACGGGTTGTACGTGGTGGATGAGGCGAATATCGAAACTCACGGCATGGTACCGATGAGCCGTCTGGCGGACGATCCGCAGTGGCTGCCCGCGATGAGCGAGCGCGTGACCCGCATGGTGATGCGCGATCGCAACCATCCGTCTGTCATCATCTGGTCGCTGGGCAATGAGTCCGGGCATGGCGCGAACCACGATGCGCTGTACCGTTGGCTGAAAACCACCGATCCCACGCGGCCGGTGCAGTACGAGGGTGGCGGCGCCAACACCGCTGCCACCGACATTGTTTGCCCGATGTATGCCCGGGTCGATCAGGATCAGCCGTTCCCGGCGGTGCCGAAATGGTCAATTAAAAAGTGGCTGACCTTACCCGGTGAAACGCGGCCGCTCATCCTCTGCGAATATGCCCATGCGATGGGCAACAGCTTTGGCGGTTTTGCCAAATACTGGCAAGCCTTTCGCGCTTACCCGCGTCTGCAGGGTGGGTTCGTCTGGGACTGGGTGGATCAGGCGCTGAGCAAAACCGATGCCGACGGCAAAACCTTCTGGGCCTACGGCGGCGATTTTGGCGATACGCCGAACGATCGCCAGTTCTGCATGAACGGGCTGGTGTTTCCCGATCGTACGCCGCATCCGGCATTGTACGAAGCACAGCGCGCACAGCAGTTTTTCCAGTTCCGTCTGCTGAGTACCTCACCGCTGGTGGTGGAGGTCGAAAGCGAATTTCTGTTCCGTACCTGCGATAACGAACAACTGCGCTGGTGGATTGAACATGACGGCGAACGGCTGGCAGAAGGTGAGTGCGCGCTTACTCTGGCGCCGCAGGGCACGCAACGCCTGACCCTGCCGCTGCCTGCGTTGTCGGCGACGCCGGGCGAGGTCTGGCTCAATGTAGAAGTCTACCAGCGCGCCGCCACCGCCTGGTCCCCGGCGGAACATCTCTGTGCCTGGGATCAGTGGCTGCTTCCGGCACCACTGGCGCTGCCTGAGCAGCTTCCGGCCGGAGAGTTACCCGCGTTGCACACCAGCGACGCTTTTTACGAGATCGTTCATCGCCAGCAACGCTGGCGGTTCTGCCGTGAAAGCGGCGATCTCATCCAGTGGTGGCGCGACGAACAACCGACGCTGTTAAGCCCGCTGCGCGATAACTTTACCCGCGCGCCACTCGATAACGACATCGGCGTCAGCGAAGCCGCCCGCATCGATCCCAGTGCCTGGGTTGAGCGCTGGAAAGCGGCCGGTTTGTATCAGATGACCTCCCGGCTGCTCACCTGTCAGGCGCACCTCTGTGGTGCGGAGGCGGTGGTTGAGACGCAGCAGGCGTGGTGTTATCAGGAACAGCCGCTGTTTATCAGTCAAAAGCGCTGGCGCATTGACGGGCAGGGGATTTTGCATGGCGATGTAGACGTGCAGGTTGCCGCGGATATCCCGCCGCCCGCGCGCATCGGCTTACATTGCCAACTGGACGAAACCGCAGCGGACGTCAGCTGGCTGGGCCTGGGGCCGCATGAAAACTACCCGGATCGCAAGCTGGCGGCACGACAGGGTCGCTGGACGTTGCCGCTGTCAGAACTGTTTACGCCGTACGTGTTCCCGTCAGAAAACGGTTTACGCTGTGATACCCGTGAACTGCATTATGGCGTACACCATTTACAGGGTGCGTTCCATTTTGGCCTCAGCCGTTACAGTCAACGCCAGTTGCATGAAACAACACACCGTCATCTCCTGCGCGAAGAGCCGGGCACATGGTTGAATCTGGATGCGTTCCACATGGGTGTCGGCGGGGATGACTCCTGGAGCCCCAGCGTCTCGCCGGAGTTTTTACTGCCGCAACGGCGTGTGTATTACGCGTTTAGCTGGCATCAGGACTAAACTTATCGACGACAGATGCGGTCAGACACGCTGGCCGCACTGCTCACTTCGGAGGTTCTCTCATGAAGTATGTTGATGGTTTTGTTGTTGCCGTACCGGCGAAAAATAAGGAGGCGTATCGCCAGATGGCGGCAAAAGCGGCGCCGTTGTTTAAGGAGTTTGGCGCCACCCGCGTGGTGGAGTGTTGGGCAGACGATGTCCCTGACGGGAAACTGACCGATTTCCGCATGGCGGTGAAAGCGGAGGACGACGAAGAGGTGGTTTTCAGTTGGATTGAGTACCCCTCGAAAGAGGTGCGCGATGCCGCAAACGCCAAAATGATGGCCGACCCGCGGATGAAAGAGTTCGGCGAAACAATGCCGTTTGACGGCAAACGTATGATCTACGGCGGCTTTGCGCCACTTCTCGACGAGTAGTTTGTCTGGCTGTGCGGCGTGACCGCCAGCCAGTTGTCTGTGTTTTACCGAATACCGCTCAGACCGTGCACCATCATGTAAATCCCGACCGCAATGATCAATACGCCTGAAATCCACGGTGCTTTCTGCGACAGTTCCCCAAACCCTTGCCAGCGCGAAGAAACATGCTTCAGACTCAGTGCCGCGATGGCACCGGAGGCGACCAGCGTCAGCGCCAGCCCGACACTAAAACTCAGCACCAGCGTGGCGCCCAGCGCGACCTGCTTCAGTTGCAGGCAAATCAGCAACACGGTGATCGAGGCCGGGCAGGGGATCAACCCGCCCGTCAGGCCAAACAGCGCAATCTGCCCGGTGGTGACGTTCTGCCCCTGAAAGCGACGGTTTATTTCTTTGGCATGGGCGAAGGCGTGGGCATCCAGCCCTTCTGCCGTCACCAGTTCATCATGATGATGGTGATCGTGGTGATGGTCGTGCTCATGATCATGATGATGATCGTGGTCGTGATGATGGTGATCATGCGGCTGCGTCGCGCGCCAGGTGCGCCACAGCATCCAGATGGCGATCAGAATAATGACGATACCGGAAATCAGCTGGAACCAGGGCTCGGACGTTTGCGCGTCCCAGCCGCGGCCAAACCACATTCCCGCCATGGCAATGATCCAGACAACGAGCGTATGCGACACCGTTGCCGCCAGCCCCAGCAACACCGCCTGCCTGAGCGTTCCCCGAATCGCCACAATAAAAGCGGCCATCATCGTTTTCGAGTGGCCGGGCTCCAGGCCGTGCAGCGCGCCGAGCAAAATCGCACTGGGAATGAACAGCCAGGCGTTTCCCTGCTGCAGCAATGAGGAGAAGTCGTTCATAAAAAGATCCTTGCCATAAAGTGGCGTTATCATACTCCCCCCGGGTATAATTATACTACCCCCCAGTAGAAAAATGGGCCGCTGAGGGAGAGCATGATATGCTGGCAACCGAATTAACAGCAGGATCCCGCTATGTCGCATACCGTTCGTCACAAGAAGATGTTATTGACTCGCCTGAAGAAAATTCAGGGGCAGAGCAGTGCGCTGGAAAAAATGCTCAATCGCGAGCATGAGTGTGCAGAAGTCCTGCAACAGCTCGCCGCCATCCGCGGGGCGGTGAACGGCATGATGTTGCAGGTGATTCAGGGACATCTGACCGATCATGTGGTCAAAGAATCCGCCGAAGAACAGCGCGAGGCGGATCTTGAGGTAGTGATGCAGGTGATCAAATCCTATCTGAAATAGGGTTTACGACACCTTAGTAAACAGCTTGCGACGGTCGATCACCTCGCCATCCGTCCGGAAAAGTCCGCCGCCGGGGTAATGCAGCGTTTGTGGCCATTCGGGCTCAGGTTTCACGCGGGCTGCCACCACTTCGAAAATAAAAAAGTTGTAGTTATCGACCAGCGCATCGTCATATAAACGGCACTCAAAACTGCCGTGGCATTCGGCTATCGCGCTGGCGTGAACATGTTCGCATTTTTCCGCCGTCAGGCCGAATTCAGAAAATTTATCGACACGATCGCCATCGCAATTACCGATTTTCGCCACGGTGTCGGCCATGCTGGCATCAGGAAGGTTTATCACGCACTCGCCACTCTGGCGGATCATGTCAAAGCTGATATTACCGGCGGAGATCATGCAGCCAACCAGCGACGGGGTGAATTCCAGAATCGTGTGCCAGCCGAGGGTCATTATATTATTGCGACCCTGCCAGCGGCTGCTGATCAGTACCACCGGACCGGGTTCCAGCCAGTGGCGGACGTCGTGCAACGGCCAGGGTTTCTTTTGCATCATGATTAATCCTCATCAGGAGAACACCATGACGGTGCGGCTCACGGTGCTCTGAGGTTCTCTTCTGCCCACAGCATAAAATCTGCTTTAGGCAGTGCCTTACTGTACAACCAGCCCTGACCGTACTGCACACCATGCGCCCGCAGCCAGTCGCGCTGGGCTGTCGTTTCCACACCTTCGGCAACCATCGCCAGTTTCAGCGATTTTGCCATCTCAATAATATGCGGCGTCACCTGTTTATATTCCAGCGCATCAACAAAAGACTTGTCGATTTTGAGCGTATCCACGTCCAGATCCTGTAAATAGCTCAGGCTGGAGTAGCCAGTGCCGAAATCATCAATATAGATGGCGTGACCGTTTTTACGATATTGCGTCAGTGCTGGCAACGTGGCATTCGGATCGGCAAACCCGCGTTCGGTCAGCTCAAGGGCGATTTGCGACGGCGCCACCTGCCACTGGTTGAGCTGCTTGCTGAGAAACGCCGCCAGCGCCGGAGACAGTAAATCCTCTGCTGACAGATTGATCGAGACGTGAAAATCCGGGTGCAGATGCAGCCACTTGCCCAGATCCTGAAAGACGTTGGCAATGACCCGCTCGGTGAGTCTGGTGATAAGCCCGGTCTGTTCTGCCAGCGGAACGAAAATTTCGGGCGACAGCCAGCTACCGTCCGGCTGCTGCCAGCGCGCCAGTGCTTCGGCGCCGACGATTTTGCCGCTGCTCAGCGACACAATTGGCTGGTAATGCACCGAGATATCGTTGGCGTTGATCGCGTCCAGCATCCGGTGATGAGGCGACTGCAAACGGCGCAGCAAACGCACGATAAAAAAGCAGGTTAACAGGCTGACCAGAATGCCAATCGGCATCCACACCAGTAACTGACGATGCCACTGTACTTCCAGTGGCTTAAGGGATGACCAGGTCAGGATCGCCAGACCGAGGTCCGGGTATTCCCGCAGATTGTAAATGGCGCTTTTGTTTTTCAGCGTCGGTAATTGCGCTTTCAGCATCTGCTGCCAGATGGCCAGGTCTACCGGTGTTGTCGAGGCAATAACACGTTGTCCTTTGATGCCAATCAGCGCGGCCTCAATCTTATTCGTGCCTGCCGGAAGCACATCGATAAGCGAGCCGGGATCAATCATTACCATATAATTCCCCAAACCCATCGCGCCCATGAAGTGCCTGATACCAAGGTCGTTTTGCTGGGTTAACCAGGCTTTGTAGCCGTCCGGCGTCATGTGATCAGGGGGAGGAAAGGTGAACTCCTGGCTGTGGCGCTCAAGCGATGAGCATTGCGGTACCGCATTTTCTGTCCACAGGACTTCCTGAACATAACGGTGGGTATAGGAAATCTGACGCATCGAACGCAGGTGCGCTCTGCTGCAGGGGACGCCGGTGAAGGTGTTTGCCTGATCCAGTGCCTCTTTTGCCTGTTGCGTCACCATGTTAGTGCGCATCAGGACCCGTTCGGTGTAGGAATTCAGCTCCTGGATAAAAGCGTCATGAGCCTGACGATTCGCCAGCCAGACGCTGAGGATGATGGGAGCAAAAACAGAAAGGATCAAAACACCTGTTACCAGGCTCACCAGATGTCGCGTCGTCACAGACCTTCCCTTTTAAAAGGCTGATATCAGTAAAACTATTATACGCGATGGTGGAAAATACTACCTGCGGTCATGGGGAAAAGGGAGCGCCTGGCGGTCACTCCCGGAAGAGAAGGCTTAGCGCCGATGCGCCAGTGCGCGAACCAGTCGGTCGCCCGCCATTTGCACGCCCTGCACCAGCAATATGAGGATGGCGACGGTGCCAAACATGATCTGATTATTAAAGCGCTGATAGCCGTAACGGATCGCCAGATCGCCAAGCCCGCCGCCGCCAATGACGCCTGCCATTGATGAGAAACCAATCAGCATTACCACCGTTAAGGTGATAGCGGCCAGTAGCGTCGGTAGCGCTTCCGGCAGTAGCGCTTTGGCGATCACCTGCCAGAGATTACCGCCCATCGACAAAATCGCTTCGATGCGACCGTAATCCACCTCATCCAGCGCGTTTTCCGTCAGGCGCGCAAAAAATGGAAACGCGCCGATGGTGACCGGAACAATGGCCGCCGTGCTGCCAAGCGTCGTACCGACCAGCAACCGTGTGAAGGGGATCATGGCGATCAGCAACACGATAAACGGCAGTGAACGACCGACGTTAATGACCGCCCCCAGCACGGCGTTGATTTTTGGCAACGGCAGTAGTCCGTCACGGCGCGAAACGAACAACAGAACACCGAGCGGCAGACCGATAAGCACGGTGAACAGCGCGGCGAAGCCTACCATGTACAGCGTCTCCAGCGTGCCGTTGAGCAGCACTGGCCATAAATCTTCCCAGCTCATGCGACTCCCCATAACAGCCTCCTGTCGACGTTGTGACGCGCCAGAAAACGCCGTTCGGCGTCCGGGTCGGCAAGCAATGCCTGGCGTAGACGCGACCACGGCGACACCAGCAAATCAGCAATACGCCCGCTTTCAATCAGTTCGCCGTTTTCCAGCAATGCCGCGTGATCGCAAAGCGTTTTAACCACCTCCAGTTGATGGGTGATCAGAACGATCGTCAGGCCGAGCTGCTGGTTGATTTGCTCCAGCAGAGAAAGCACCGATGCGGTGGTTTCCGGATCAAGGGCGCTGGTGGCTTCGTCGCACAGCAACACGTCAGGCCGGGCCGCCAGCGCTCTGGCGATACCGACACGCTGTTTTTGCCCGCCGGAAAGTTGCGACGGAAAAGCGGCGGCTTTTTCGCTGAGCCCGACCAGCGAAAGCAGTTCCGCCACCCGCGCCTGCCGCTGGCTTTTTGACACCCCGGCAATCTCCAGTGGAACGGCGATGTTATCGGCCACATTGCGGGCATGGAGTAAATTGAAGTGCTGAAAAATCATCCCGGTACGCAGCCGGTGCGCCCGCAGCGCGCGGCTGTCAAACAGACTGATGTCTTTACCATCGAACAGAACACGGCCCGAGGAGGGCCGTTCCAGCATGTTCAGACAGCGGATCAGGGTGCTCTTTCCCGCACCGCTACGACCCAGAATGCCGTAAATGGCGCCGCGCGGGATCGTCAACGAGATGTCCTGAAGCGCCGGTCGGCCTGTTCCGGCATACTGCTTGCTCAGCCCTTCAATCTGGATCATGACTGCGGCGTCGCCACCGGGATCACCGACCCGTGGTAATGCTGACGGATAAACTCCGCCACCTGCGGTGAGGCCAGATCTTTCGCCAGTTCTTTGATGCGCGGATCATTCTCCAGTCGCGGCGTGGTGACCAGAATATTGGCGTACGGATTATGCTCCGCCTTCTCCAGCCCCAGTGCGTCTTTGGCCGGTGACAGGCCCGCTTCCAGGGCGTAGTTGCCGTTGATCACCGCGAGGTCAACGTCGTCCAGCGAACGGGGGATTTGCGGTGATTCAATCTCCAGGATCTTCAGCTTTTTCGGGTTATCGACGATATCTTTCGGCGTCGCCAGGGTGGTTGCCGGATCGGTGAATTTCGCGTTGAGCTTGATCAGCCCCTGGCTTTGCAGCAGGAACAGCGAACGGCTCAGGTTGGTGGCATTGTTCGGTACGGCAACCGTGGCGCCGTCGGGCAGCGATGTAAAATCTTTATGCTTGTGGGAATAGATCCCGAGCGGCTCAATATGCACCGTCGCCGCGACAGCAAAGGTTTTGCCCAGCGCCTTTTCCTGATCTTTCAGATATGGCAGATGCTGGAAATAGTTGGCATCCACATCGCCATTCGCCAGCAACTCGTTGGCGTTCACGCCGCTGGTCAGTTCGACAATTTTCAGATCCAGTTTCGGATCCTGCTTTTTGATGAAGTTGAGGATTTCGGCGTGCGGCACCGGATCGGCGGCGATGCGTAATGCGTCGGCCTGAGCGCCCCATGCCAGTGAAAGCGCCAGCGTTACCCCTGCCAGTTTGAAAGCGGCATTTTTCATGATCTTATTCCTGTTGTTATTTAAGCGATTAACTGTTCAGTACGTTCGCGCAGCACGTCGCGATAGTAGCGTTCGGCCACATCCGGGTGTGAACGCAGTCGTCCTTTGAGGTAGTTCCAGCCCACATCGCGCAGCAGCGGGTTTTGCGGATCACTTTGTGGGCCATGAGCTTCTTGCGCCAGCGCCTCCGGCAGCGCGTAGACAGGTACCACGGCGTCCAGTTGGGCACCGAGGAAGAAGGCAATCGACAGTCGCTCCTGATCTGCTGGCGGTGAGACGACGCGGTGAACCGTGGCGCGCAGATAACCGTTGGTCGCCAGTTCCAGCAGTTCGCCAATGTTCACGACAAAACTGCCGGGCAGTGGCGCGGCGTCGATCCATTCGCCTTCACTCACTTCCACCTGCAATCCTTTTTGCGCATCCTGCAGCAGAAAACTGAGGAAACCGGAATCTTTATGGGCGCCCACGCCCTGCGAACTTTGGCTTTCCTGTTGCCCGGGATAGCGGATCAGTTTGATGTGCTCGTTGGGTTTTTCGCCGTACAGCGCATCGAACGCCGTGACCGGCAGAAAGAGCGCTTCAGCAAATGCGCGCAGCAGATCGATAGCCATCCCGGTCATTGCCTGTTGCCACGTCAGCAGCGCGGGTTTCAGTGTCGGCAGGGCGGCAGGCCACAGATTGGGGCCCTGAAGCTGTTGCCAGCGCGGTGCGTCATCAGCAAGCTGAAGGGCAGGGCGTTCAGCGCCGATGTCGAACTGTTCGCGCCAGTCGGGTTGCCCGCGCGTCAGCTCGGCTGCCGCCCGGTTGTAACCGCGAAAATGGGGGGAGTGGATCATCGCCACCTGCTGTTTTTGCGCCTCGCTGAGGGCAAAAAAGCGGCGGGCTTCCTGCTGCAATGTCCGCTGCAGTTCGTCTTCAATACCGTGATTGGTGAGATAGAAAAAGCCGACATCACGCGCGGCGTGGCGCAGCTGTTGCAGGAACGCAGGGCGTTCGGCGGGATTATGGTAGCGGGCAAAGTCCAGTACGGGCAGCGAGGTAATGCTCATTGTTATCTCCTGAAAACAGGTGCGATGAAAATGTTCTTATGGGGAGTGTCGGGGAGTAACAACAACAGCGCTGCATGGTGAATTCCTCATGACGGGTTTCTGAATGCAGAGTGCCTGAAGCGGAATTTTTCAACCAATACCGTTCTTTTCTAACTTATGACGGCGCGGGGTTCGGTGCTTTTGCATAAAACGCATAACGCAAAGGCACCGGCGTGGGGAGAATTACTGGCGGCAGCTTTCCAGCGTGTTCAGTTGCTTGCCGTCGGTGGTGAAGTTGTCGGCTGACAGCCACTGACGAAAGGCGCGATCGAGGGCGGGCCATTCTTTGTCGATAACGGAAAACCAGTCGGTGTCGCGGTTATGGCCTTTCGCCACCAGTGCCTGACGGAACCGTCCTTCATACTGAAATCCCAGACGTGCTGCCGCGAGGCGCGACGGTTCATTGAGGCTGTTGCATTTCCATTCATAGCGTCGATAACCCAGCGTGTCGAAGGCGTAGCGCATCAGCAGCCACTGGGCTTCTGTCGACAACGGCGTGCGCGTCATCAGAGAAGAGAAATGCACACTGCCAACTTCCATCACGCCGTTTCTGGCATCAATACGCATCAGGGCCAGCGAGCCGACCGGGGCGTTAGATTGCTTGTCGATAACGGCAAAATGGAGCGGATCCTGCAGCGCACTGATGCTCTCAACCCAACGGGTAAAGTCCCCGGCATTGCTGTCCGGTTCACGGGCGAGCCACGTCCAGCTGCGGGTATCGGGCGACAGGCGATAAGCAGCAAACAGCGCGCTGGCATGACGAACCTGCAACGGTTCAAGGCGACATAAACGCCCCTCCAGGGTCACACGTTCAGGGAAGGGGCGGGGTTGCCAGTCAGGAAGCGCGTCGCCAACGGGCTGGCCAAACTGATTAAACTGAGTCATGGGAATATCCTAATGGGAACACGCTATGAGCGTATGCTGTTCCGCGTCGGATGAAAAGATGCTCAGTGGGTGCCAGCATCAGCTGGCACGGGTGAGGGTATAGATATCGTAGAAAGAGAGCTCGCCTTTAGTGGCAACCATTTTTTGTAGCTGTGATTTTTGCTGTTCTGCGACGTCGGGTGACTGGAGAATATTGTCAATTAACTGCGAAGGCACGAAACGGGTGTTGTACCATTCGCCGTTATAACAAACGCGGAAATCCAGCACATCGATATCTTCATAGTGATAACGCGGGAAAACATCGAAAAAGAAAAACCCGTTCAACAGAATAAATAATACCAGCAGCAACCAGACCGAATCGGCCAGCGTTTCGCTGCGCAGCATCACAATCAGCGTGGCCAGAAACGCTGCATACATACCGAGAAACAGACCAGGATGATTGCGAATAAAACTGATACTGAAGCGCGGTCGGTTGTCGCGCTTCTCCTGAAGATTGAGCTCATCAATGGTGTTGGTGAGCAGCCGCTGGATCTCTGTCATCCGGACCTCGGGTTTGGCTATGGTATAGGGAAACAGCCTATTTTATGTTGCGAAAACCGAGGTGGAAAGTAACAGATTGGTTGCAGAAAAGCATAACAGTTGGCTGCAAAAACCGTTGCAGGGAACAATCCCGATAATGCTGTATGTACGCAGAGGCCACAGGTCTGGAAGCAGAAGCGAAGACAAACATACGGTGAAGTGAACGCAAAATTACCGGATAAACTTCCATACGGAGGTCGGGATCTTGTCGTAAAGTTTATTCATCGTCAATTCAGCGAGACGATGATCGGCCGCTGAGTAAAATACAGCCAGTTCATTGTCGGGAAGTTCATATTTATTTTTTTCGATAACACGTTCAAGGGTATCAATAGACTGACAACGTCGCAGACGCAACAAATAATCATTTTTGGTTAGTGGTTTATCTGACATAAATTCACCTGTTGTTTGTAATATCTTTAACATGAAAGACTGACGGGATTAGCCCTGCTCGCATTGGTGAAACAACGAAAAAGTCTGTTCCCGGACTTCCGCCATTTCTGCAGATCCTCTGCATTAATCCCATAGTTACCGAACAACATAAAAGTGTCGTCCAGGTATTCATCAATCTGAGCAATCAGTTTATTGTCTTCATTATACTTAATTTTATAATTAAGTGCGAAGGTCGCAATGTGCTCGATCAGCTCATTCAACTGAAGATTAACCGCGGAGGTTGGGTCGTTAACCCAGCCGTGGTTACTCTCCTCAAGGTTAGCAAGACAATCATGATACAGGGTTTCACAGAGAAATTTAAGCTGTGCGATATCATGTCTTTTTGGCGAATATTCGTCCATAACGCATCCCCTTATGAGTGGTATACACGACGACGATAAAACACCGTTTCGGGATGGAGACTACTGACTGACCTGAGGCATTAGCTGTAAACCTGATTAGCTATTACTATAATCTACTCTTATAAAGATTTCACTGGCCTATTACGAAAAATTACAAATATTCGTTGTTATTAAAGTTAATCTTCTGGCTCTGTAAGTAAAACTAAACCGTGAGACACAGGATTAAAGGCTAAGTTCCATGTATGGCCCTTTAAATTCATTAAGTTAGTATTATTACCCACCATTTAATGGCAATTCTTTGAGTGATCACTCAGCCAAGAATATTCCTGGTGGTCTGCTCAGTTCCCGTAGAAAGCATATTTAGTCCACACAGGCTAAAGGGAAAAATCGCTATAATGTATATTATATACTTTAATCACCTTATCTTAAATATATCTTAACGCAATAAGTTCATTTTGAGATTCAGTCGATAAAAAAAGGGCCGCATACGCGGCCCTTGATTGGCAGGATTAGTGATGCTCAACCGTATGGCTGTGCTCAATATCCTCGTTTTTGCGGTTAAAGCGGCGGCGAACCACCACGAAGAACACCGGTACGAAGAAGATAGCGAGAATGGTGGCGGTCACCATCCCGCCCATTACGCCCGTACCTACGGCGTTCTGCGCGCCGGAGCCTGCACCGGAGCTGATAACCAGCGGCAGCACCCCAAGGATGAACGCCAGCGAGGTCATCAGAATCGGACGCAGACGCATACGAACCGCTTCCAGCGTCGCTTCAATCAGACCTTTGCCCTCTTTCTCCATCAGGTCTTTGGCGAATTCCACGATCAATATCGCGTTCTTCGCCGACAAGCCAATGGTGGTCAGCAGGCCCACCTGGAAGTAAACGTCATTGGTCAACCCGCGGAAGGTCGCAGCCAGCAGCGCACCGATAACCCCCAGCGGCACCACCAGCATGACCGAGAACGGAATCGACCAGCTCTCGTACAGCGCCGCCAGACAGAGGAAGACCACAATCAGCGAGATGGCATACAGCGACGGCGCCTGGTTACCGGAGAGGCGTTCCTGATAGGACATGCCTGTCCAGTCATAACCGATACCGGTCGGCAGTTTACCCGCCAGCTCTTCCATCATCGCCATGGCTTCACCGGTACTCTTACCTGGTGCGGCCTGGCCCAGTATTTCCATCGATGGCAAACCGTTATAACGCTCCAGACGCGGTGAACCGTATTCCCAGCGTGAGGTTGAGAACGCCGAGAACGGCACCATTTGCCCGTCACTGCCGCGCACGTACCAGTTGTTGATATCGTCCGGCAGCATGCGGTATTTCGCTTCAGACATCACGTACACTTTCTTCACACGACCACGGTCGATGAAGTCGTTGACGTAGCTACCGCCCCAGGCAGAACCCAGCGTGGTATTGATGTCGCTGATGGAAACACCCAGCGCCTGGGCTTTTTCCTGATCGATATCGATCTTGTACTGCGGCGTATCTTCCAGGCCGTTAGGACGAACACCGACCAGCAGATCAGGATGCTTCGCAATCTCACCAAACAGCTGGTTACGCGCCTGCGTCAGTTTCTCGTGGCCCAGGTTCGCCTGGTCAATCAGCTCGAAGTCAAAGCCGGTCGCCGTACCCAGTTCCACGATCGCGGGCAGGTTAAAGGCGAAGACCATCGCATCTTTGATCCCAGCGAAATGTCCGCTGGCGCGTTCGGCGATAGCCGGGACTTTATTCTCTTCACCCGGACGCTCATCCCAGTTTTTCAGTGAGATAAACGCCAGACCGGAGTTCTGACCACGACCGGAGAAACCGAAACCGTTAACGGTAAAGACAGAGTTAACGTTGTCTTTCTCGTTTTTCAGGTAGTAATCGGTCACTTCATCCAGCACTTTCTGCGTACGCTCCTGCGTCGCACCAGCGGGAAGTTGCGCCATGGTCAGGAACACGCCCTGGTCTTCGTCCGGCAGGAACGAACTTGGCAGGCGAACAAACAGATACGCCATGCCTACCACGATGATGATATAGAGCAGCAGATAACGACCGGTGCTGCGCAGAATGTTGCCTACGCTGTCGGTGTAATGGTGCGTGCTCTTTTCGAACATGCGGTTAAACCAGCCGAAGAAGCCTTTTTTGCCTTCGCCATGATCGCCTTTGGCGACCGGTTTCAGCATCGTGGCGCACAGGGCAGGGGTGAGGATCATCGCCACCAGTACGGACAGCACCATCGCGGAAACGATAGTGATCGAGAACTGACGGTAGATGGCCCCGGTCGACCCGCCGAAGAAGGCCATCGGGATGAACACCGCGGAAAGTACCATCGCGATACCGACCAGTGCGCCCTGAATCTGGCCCATGGATTTACGCGTGGCTTCTTTCGGTGGTAGCCCTTCCTCCATCATCACACGTTCGACGTTTTCCACCACGACGATGGCGTCATCCACGAGCAGGCCTATCGCCAGCACCATCCCGAACATCGTGAGGGTGTTTATCGAGTAACCAAACGCGGCGAGTATCGCAAACGTCCCCAACAGAACAACCGGCACCGCGATGGTTGGGATCAGCGTCGCACGGAAGTTTTGCAGGAACAGGTACATCACCAGGAATACCAGCACGATCGCTTCAACCAGCGTTTTCACCACTTCGTTGATAGAGATCTTAACGAACGGGGTGGTGTCGTACGGGTAAACCACTTTCAGGCCATGCGGGAAGTACGGTTCCAGTTTCGCGATGGTCGCACGCACGGCTTCAGCGGTATCCAGCGCGTTGGCGCCGGTTGCCAGTTTAATCCCCAGACCGGAAGCTGGCTGGCCGTTAAAGCGGGCAATAACGTCGTAGTTTTCACCGCCCAGCTCGATTTTCGCCACATCACGCAGACGAACCTGAGAGCCATCCTGGTTCACTTTCAGCAGGATTTTGCCGAACTCGTCAGTGTTGGTCAGACGGGTTTGCGCGATGATCGAGGCGTTAAGCTGCTGGCCTTTCACCGGCGGCGTACCACCAAGCTGACCGGCCGCCACCTGGGCGTTCTGCGCTTTGATCGCGTTAATGACGTCGACAGGCGTTAACTGGAAATTATTCAGTTTGTTCGGATCCATCCAGATACGCATCGCGTACTGGGCACCAAACAGCTGAACGTCACCGACACCACTGGTACGGCTGACCGGATCTTTAATGGTCGCACCGACGTAGTCCGCGATGTCTTCCTGGGTCATGGAGCCATCGGTACTGATCATACCGAGAACCATCAGGAAGCTACTGGATGATTTCTCTACGCTGACACCCTGTTGTTGAACTTCCTGCGGCAGCAACGGCATCGCCAACTGCAGTTTGTTCTGCACCTGAACCTGCGCGATGTCCGCGTCCGTCCCGGAATCAAAGGTGATCGTAATCTGTACCGTACCAGAGGAATCACTGGCCGAGGACATGTACAACAGGTTATCGATACCGTTCATGTTCTGTTCGATAACCTGCGTAACGGTATCCTGGACCGTTTTCGCATCTGCGCCAGGGTAGGTTGCCGTGATCTGAATCGCCGGTGGCGCAATAGTTGGATATTGCGCGACTGGCAGCTTCAAAATAGCAAGCGCCCCTGCCAACATGATGATGATCGCGATAACCCATGCAAAAATGGGGCGATCGATAAAAAACTTAGCCATGTCTTAACGGCTCCTGTTTAAGTTAAGACTTAGGTTGTTCAGGCTGGTTGCCCGCTGCGGCTTGTTGGTTATTTTCCGCCGCGGCTTCCTGTGCTTTTACCTGAACACCAGGACGCACTTTTTGCAGTCCTGTAACAATGACGCGATCGCCAGATTTCAGACCCTCGGTCACCAGCCACTTGTCGCCAATGGCCTGCGTTGCCGTAATCTGACGCACTTCGACTTTGTCACCTTCGCCAACCACCATGGCTGTCGCATCACCACGCGGTGTGCGGGTCACGCCCTGTTGCGGAACCAGCAATGCGTCCGGGTTGGTGCCTTCCTGTAAGCGGGCACGCACAAACATGCCTGGCAGCAGGTAGCCATCCGGGTTCGGGAACACAGCGCGCAGCGTGATAGAACCGGTCGTCTGATCAACGGTCACGTCAGAGAATTCCAGCGTACCGGACTGCGGCAGCGTTTTGCCTTCGCTGGTGACCAGCTCGACTTTCGCCTTACCGTTCTCCTGCTGCAGCTTGCCGCTCGCCAGCTCTTCTTTCAGACGCAGGAAATCGTTGCTTGATTGCGTCACGTCCACATAGATAGGATCGAGTTGCTGCACGGTCGCCAGCGCCGTTGACTGCCCGTTCTGCACCAGCGCGCCTTCCGTCACAGCGGATTTACCAATACGGCCGCTGATCGGTGAGGTGACTTTGGTGTAGGCGAGGTTAATACGTGCGGTTTCTACTGCGGCTTTGGCGGCGACCACAGCGGCGTTTGCCTGCTGAGAATCAGCGAGCGCGCTGTCGTAATCCTGTTGACTGATGTACTTCGTACCCAACAGTTTCTGATAACGCTTGACCGTCAGCGACGCGATGTTGGCGGCAGCCTGCGCTTTTGCCAGATCGCCTTTCGCACTTTCATAAGTGGCCTGATAGGTTGCTGGATCAATCTGATACAGAGAGACACCGGCTTCGATATCACTACCTTCTACAAAGTTACGTTTCAGGATGATACCGCTGACCTGGGGACGAACTTCCGCAATACGATATGCATTGGTACGGCCAGGGAGTTCAGTGGTGATCTGTAGAGGTTCCGATTTAAGCGTTACGACGCCAACGGCTGGCATCTGTTGCGCTCCTTGTTGATCCGATTTTTCGTCACATCCTGTTAGCGCTAAGCTGCCTGAGAGCATCAGAACGATCGCCAGAGGCGTCAACCCTCTGTTTTTGTTCATATGTAAACCTCTAGTATCCGATTTCAAATTGATCAATGGATCAAAAGTCCGCAAACCCATTGCTGCGTTTATATTATCGTCGTGCTATGGTACAAACATTCACAAATGTATGTAAATCTAACCTCTGTAAATTCACTGACATATGGCACGAAAAACCAAACAGCAAGCGCTCGAGACACGACAACACATTCTGGATGTCGCGCTGCGTTTGTTTTCGCAGCAGGGGGTATCATCCACCTCACTGGGGGAGATTGCAAAAGCTGCTGGCGTCACGCGTGGCGCTATTTATTGGCATTTCAAAAACAAATCTGACGTATTCAGTGAGATCTGGGAGCTTTCCGAGTCCAGTATCAGCGATCTCGAAACTGAGTATCGGGCAAAATTCCCAGGGAATCCACTCTCAGTTTTAAGGGAAATACTAGTCTATATTCTTGAAGCTACAGTGATCGATGAGCGCCGACGCCTGATGATGGAAATTATCTTCCACAAATGCGAGTTCGTGGGCGAGATGGCGGCGGTGCAGGAGGCACAGCGCAGCCTGTGTCTCCAGAGTTACGATCGCATCGAACAGGCGCTGGAAGAGTGCATTAACGCTCAACTCCTGCCCGCTAATTTACTGACCCGCCGCTCGGCTATCCTGATGCGCAGCTACATTTCCGGCATCATGGAAAACTGGCTTTTTTCCCCTCAGTTGTTTGATCTCAAAAAAGAAGCGCGGGATTACGTCGCCATTCTGCTGGAAATGTTTCAGTTTTGCCCGACGTTGCGCGCGTCGCCAGCCGGATAACGTTGTGTCTTCACACCAGGAATTTTCTTATCGTCTTTGGCTATTCGGCTGATGGCATAAGTGCTATTCTTCGCCGGGCAATTATCCCCGGTCACCCCGGTTTCCGTAATCATTCTTGATAACACTATGCTGCACTCAATTCGCTGGCGGAATAATTTCACCGCACTGGTTGTCGTATTCATCTGTTTTTTTAGCGTCGTCTCCATGAGTCAGGCCCGCGCCGGGGCGAATGACCTGCCCGACCGCGCCGATGTTCAGAGCCAACTGAACACGCTGAATAAACAAAAAGAACTCTCTGCGCAGGATAAGCTTATCCAGCAGGATCTTACTGAAACATTACAGACGCTCGATAAAATCGATCGCGTCAAAGATGAAACCGCACAACTCAAGCAGCAGGTGGCGCAGGCACCGGCCAAAATGCGCCAGGCGACAGACAGCCTCAATGCGCTGAGCGATGTGGATAACGACGACGAAACCCGTAAAACGCTGAGCACGCTGTCGTTGCGACAACTGGAAGCGCGGGTGTCGCAAATCCTCGATGAATTACAGACTTCGCAAAACGATCTCGCCACCTATAACAGCCAGCTGGTATCGCTGCAGACCCAACCTGAGCGGGTACAGAACGCCATGTACACGGCGTCACAGCAACTGCAGCAGATCCGCAATCGCCTGAACGGCACGATCGTTGGCGAAGGGGCGCTGCGCCCCAGCGAGCAGGGGCTGTTACTGACGCAGCAGGCGTTGCTGAATGCGCAAATCGACCAGCAGCGTAAAAGCCTCGAAGGTAATACGATTTTGCAGGATACGTTGCAGAAACAGCGTGACTATGTGACCGCCAACAGCAACCGTCTCGAGCATCAGCTCCAGTTGCTACAGGAAGCGGTAAACAGCAAGCGGCTGACGCTCACCGAGAAAACCGCACAGGAAGCGGTCACGCCGGATGAAACGGCGCGTATTCAGGCCAATCCGCTGGTGAAACAGGAACTGGATATCAACCATCAACTGAGTCAGCGGCTGATCAACGCCACCGAAAACGGCAACCAGCTGGTTCAGCAAAATATTAAAGTCAAAAACTGGCTGGATCGCGCGCTGCAGTCCGAACGCAATATTAAAGAACAGATTGCGGTGTTGAAGGGCAGTCTGCTGCTGTCGCGCATTCTTTATCAGCAGCAACAGACGTTGCCGTCCGCTGATGAACTGGAAGACATGACCAACCGTATCGCCGATTTGCGTCTGGAACAGTTCGAGGTGAACCAGCAGCGCGATGCCCTTTTCCAGAGCGACGCGTATGTCGCAAAACTGGAAGAAGGGCACAGCAGTGAGGTGAATGGCGAGGTTCATGACGCGCTGCTGGAAGTGGTCGATATGCGTCGCGAGCTGCTCGATCAGCTCAATAAACAGCTGGGCAATCAGCTGATGATGGCCATTAACCTGCAAGTTAACCAACAGCAACTGGTGAGCGTCTCGAAAAGTTTGAAAGAGATCCTCACCCAGCAGATCTTTTGGGTCAACAGCAACAAACCGATGGACTGGGACTGGGTTAAATCCTTCCCGAAAGCGCTGAAAGATCAGTTCAAAGCGATGAAAATCACCGTGAACTGGGAAAAAGCGTGGCCTGCGGTGTTTATCGCGTTTCTTGCCGGATTACCGTTACTGCTCATCGCGGCGCTGATCCGCTGGCGGCTGAAATGGCTGCGGGATTATCAGCAAAAACTGGCGTCTCAGGTCGGGCAACTGCGTAACGACAGCCAGTTGCATACGCCAAAAGCGATTCTTATCGACCTGATCCGCGCCTTACCCGTGGTGATGATTATTCTCGCCGTCGGGCTTATTTTGCTGACCATGCAGCTCAACATTAGTGATCTGCTGTGGGCATTCAGTAAAAAGCTGGCAATGTTCTGGCTGGTATTCGGCCTGTGCTGGAAAGTGCTGGAAAAAAATGGCGTGGCGGTCACGCATTTCAATATGCCCGCCGAGCTGACCAGCCACTGGCGTCGCCAGATTGTCCGCGTCAGCCTGGCGCTGCTGCCGCTGCATTTCTGGTCGGTGGTGTCTGAGCTGTCGCCACTGCATTTGATGGACGATGTGTTGGGGCAGTTTGTCATTCTGCTCAATCTGTTGCTCATCACTGTTCTGATCTGGCCGATGTGCCGTGACAGCTGGCGGGATAAAGAGTCCCACAGTTTGCGTCTGGTGACCGTTACGGTACTGGCGATTGTCCCGATAGCGCTGATGGTTCTGACCGCCACCGGCTATTTTTACACCACATTGCGACTGGCCGGGCGCTGGATCGAAACCGTTTATCTGGTCATCCTCTGGAATCTGTTGTACCAGACCGTATTGCGCGGGTTGAGCGTTGCCGCACGCCGCATCGCTTATCGCCGGGCGCTGGCGCGTCGCCAGCATATGGTGAAAGAGGGTGCCGAGGGTGCGGAGCCGCAGGAAGAACCGACCATCGCCCTGGAGCAGGTCAACCAGCAAACGCTGCGCATCACCATGCTGGTGATGGTGGCGCTGTTTGCTGTAATGTTCTGGGCTATTTGGTCCGATCTCATCACCGTGTTTGCTTATCTGGATAGCATCACGTTGTGGCACTACACCGGTTCCGAAGCGGGCGCCAGCGTCATGAAGAGCGTCACGCTGGGCAGTCTGCTGTTTGCAGTGATCGCGTCAATGGTCGCCTGGGCGTTGATCCGCAACCTGCCAGGTCTGCTTGAAGTGCTGGTGCTTTCCCGGCTGAACATGCGCCAGGGGGCATCCTATGCCATTACCACCATCCTCAATTACGTGATTATCGCCGCGGGCGCGATGACTGTGTTTGGCTCGCTTGGCGTCTCGTGGGATAAATTACAGTGGCTGGCGGCGGCGTTATCGGTCGGTCTCGGTTTTGGTTTACAGGAGATTTTCGGTAACTTTGTCTCCGGTCTGATCATCCTGTTTGAACGCCCGGTGCGTATTGGCGATACCGTCACCATCGGTACGTTCTCAGGGACGGTCAGCAAAATCCGTATTCGCGCCACCACCATCACCGATTTCGACCGTAAAGAGGTGATCATTCCGAATAAGGCTTTCGTGACCGAGCGACTGATCAACTGGTCGCTGTCCGACACCATCACCCGCGTGGTGATCCGTCTCGGGGTGGCTTACGGATCTGATCTCGATAAGGTGAAAGAGGTGTTGCTGCAGGCGGCAAATGAACATCCTACAGTGATGCAGGATCCGGCACCGGCCGTGTTCTTTACCACCTTTGGCGCCAGCACGCTGGATCACGAGCTTCGTCTGTACGTTCGTGAACTGCGCGATCGCAGTTACACCGTTGATGAACTCAACCGGGCTATCGATCGCCTGTGCCGTGAAAATGGCATCGACATTGCCTTTAACCAGCTGGAAGTTCATCTGCGTAATGAAAAGGGTGATGAAGTCAGGGAAGTGAAGCGAGAGATCAAAGGGGATGACGCCGCAGGGGCGGTCAGCGAATAACAACGCGGGGCGGGTTATGCTCGCCCCGTTGACTTTTAGTGCGTCAGCGTCGCCAGTGTTTCAGGTGTTAATCCGGTGACTGCCATTACGGTAGTGGTGTCGATACCGCAGGCCAGCATTTTCCGGGCGATGTTGCGTGTTTCCTCCTCGCGGCCTTTTTGCATACCTTCTTTTATCCCTTCTTTGATTCCTTCTTTGATTCCTTCTTCCATGCCCTGTCGGATACCTTCTTTCTGTCCTTTTTGTCGGCCTTTCTCTTCCAGCCATTGCGCGATAGTCATCAGTAAGTCCTTATGTTGCGGTGCGCGTTGCGCCAGTCTGCGAAGTAACGCTTCCGGTTTTGCGGTATTTCCCGCCTGAAGCATATAACTCACCAGCGTCCCGATCTGTTTTTCTGTAAGGTGACCTGCCATCAACAAACTGGCGAACTGTTCCTGCCATTCTGCCAGATCGCGCTGCCGGATATGCTTTTGCAGAAGCTCAAGCATCGCCATCCGGCGGTGAGTCACAATGTGATTATCCGGGATAACCGTCAGGTCGACCAGCGGAAAATCGGAACTGTATAAGGTGTGCGCCAGGTGCGGATCACTGAACAACTGTTGCCAGCTCATACTGTGAGGCCAGGGGCTGACGGCGCCGTGATAAAAAAGCATGGGGATCACCAGCGGAAGCGCGTCATACCCCGCATCGATATGCCGTTGCATGGCGGCAATAGCGTACCGCATCAGGCGAAACGCCATCAGTTTGTCGGGTGTGCTCTGGTGTTCAATAAGGGCGTAAAGATAGCCGGGACCGTGCTGCGTTTGTACCGAATAGAGAATATCCGAATAGCTGGCACGCAGATCTTCTTCAATAAAGCTGCCGGATACCAGCCGTAAGGTGCTCATATCACACAGGGCCAGATATTTTTCCGGCAAGTGGATTTGCAAAAAATCCTGCGCCACCTCTTTCTGTGCCAGCATCTGTTTGAACACCGCATCGTGCGGCGTTGCTGAAAGTTTTTCCATGTCACTCCATCATCGTTGTCACAAAGGACCACGATGACAGCATTATTCACCCGGCGTCAGAGGGATGATTCGTTTCTTGCGAGGCGGCTTCAGCACTTTTTTGTTTGCTTTCATAATCGCGCTTCACGATGTCGAGCGCGCGCAACACCGTCTGCGGCGGGATCGCATGTTGCTCCAGCAGCATAATCAGATCGACCGCCAGCTTGACCTCATCGGGGGCATTTTCGAGTGACATAGTGTCTCCTGTTAACGGGTCATTCGCGCCAGAACGGCGTCAATATCCTGCAATGCTTTACGGCAGCGCTGGAGTCTGCCTGCACAGGCTTCCACCTCACGGGACAACCGCTGCTGTTCCTCAAAACCGGTAGCCTGCGCCAGCAACTGCTCGCGTTCACGCCACAGTGCCAGCAGGCGGCGCTCGTATTCCTGATGCTGCAACCGCTTACGCTGCCAGCGCGTCAACGCGGGAGAACCGGTATCCCATGAACGTAGCGACCAGGCGTCGGTTTCGCGCGAGATGGCTTCCATTTGTGCGGCCAGATGCTCAGCAAGCCAGGTGATTTGCGGCAGTTGCTGATGTTCAACGGCCTGCTTCAGGGCGCTGAGGTTGTGCCGCGCTTCCGTCAGACAGGCCTCCAGGCGTGTGCTGCGTGTCTGAAACAACTGCCGGTCGAAGCGCGGGCCGAGCGTCGCGAACTTCGCCAGCGGGGCGGTACGGGCTTCCAGCATAGCCAGCTGTTTTTCCAGCGTTTGTAAAAGCGAGTCAGTTTTCACGTTGCGCTTCCAGTAATGGCGAGTGTTTATGCTACATTAGCGATCAGGGTTGATAACGATTCGCATTATGCAACGTACTATTTTAATCATCATTGGCTGGCTGGCGGTAGTCTTAGGGACGCTCGGGGTGTTTTTACCCGTTTTACCGACCACCCCTTTTATTCTGCTCGCCGCCTGGTGTTTCTCTCGCTCATCGCCACGCTTTCACCACTGGCTGCTTTATCGCTCGTGGTTCGGCGGCTATTTGCGTTTCTGGCAGAAACATAAGGCGATGCCAGCAGGAGCGAAGCCGCGTGCCATTGTAGTGATTTTAATCACATTCGGCCTCTCGCTGTGGGTGGTAAAAATGATGTGGGTACGAATCTTGCTTCTCATTATCCTTTTCTGTCTGCTCATTTTTATGTGGCGACTGCCGGTGGTTGATGCAAAGCAACAAAAACCGTAAAGCACAATAATGGCTGTTGCAATTATTGCCTTCTGCCAGTAAATTCGAGCGTTTTCGAGTACAGGTGCGCCCGGTCAAAGGTTAGACAATCGTCTTCCTGGCCCGGAACGCTGCGCGCCTTAAGTAACAGTATTTATCAGGCACAAACCTATGACCGCGACTGCACAGCAGCTTGAATATCTGAAAAACAGCATCAAAAGTATCCAGGACTATCCGAAGCCTGGCATTCTGTTCCGTGATGTCACCAGTTTGCTTGAAGACCCGAAAGCGTACGCGCTGAGTATTAAATTGCTTACCGAACGCTACAAGAACGCGGGCATCACCAAAGTGGTGGGCACCGAAGCGCGTGGTTTTCTTTTTGGTGCGCCGGTCGCGCTGGCGCTGGGCGTAGGGTTTGTCCCGGTGCGTAAACCGCGTAAACTGCCGCGTGAAACGATCGCCGAAAGCTACGAGCTGGAGTACGGCACCGATCAGCTGGAAATTCACCAGGATGCCATCCAGCCGGGTGATAAAGTGCTGGTGGTGGATGATCTGCTGGCGACCGGCGGCACCATCGAAGCGACCGTAAAACTGATCCGCCGTCTGGGTGGTGAAGTCACTGATGCGGCGTTTATCATTAACCTGTTCGATCTGGGCGGCGAACAGCGCCTGGAGAATCAGGGCATTCATAGCTACAGCCTGGTTCCATTCCCGGGACATTGATCCCGACTCGAAGACACAGTCTCGCGGTCACTGCGAGGCTGTGTTAGCATTACTCCCCTGACAATCCACCTTCCAGCGTTGCAGAGCCTGCCCATGAGTTATCAGGTGTTAGCCCGAAAATGGCGCCCACAAACCTTTGCTGACGTCGTTGGCCAGGAACATGTGCTGACAGCCCTGGCGAATGGCTTATCGTTAGGACGCATTCATCACGCTTATCTTTTCTCCGGCACCCGTGGCGTCGGGAAAACTTCTATCGCCCGACTGCTGGCGAAAGGCCTCAACTGCGAAACGGGCATTACCGCGACCCCATGCGGCGTGTGCGATAACTGCCGTGAAATCGAGCAGGGCCGTTTTGTCGATCTGATTGAGATCGATGCCGCGTCGCGCACCAAGGTGGAAGATACTCGTGATCTGCTGGATAACGTCCAGTACGCCCCGGCGCGTGGCCGCTTTAAGGTCTATCTGATCGATGAAGTGCACATGCTGTCGCGCCACAGCTTTAACGCGCTGTTGAAAACGCTGGAAGAGCCGCCGTCGCATGTAAAATTCCTGCTGGCGACCACCGATCCGCAAAAGCTGCCGGTGACCATTCTTTCCCGCTGCCTGCAATTCCATCTCAAAGCGCTGGATGTCGAACAAATTCGCCATCAGCTTGAACATATTCTCGGTGAAGAGAAAATCAGTTTCGAACCGCGCGCGCTGCAACTGTTATCCCGCGCTGCTGACGGTAGCCTGCGCGATGCGCTCAGCCTCACCGATCAGGCGATTGCCAGCGGGGAAGGGCAACTGACGACCGACGCCGTGAGCACCATGCTCGGCACGCTGGACGACGATCAGGCGTTGTCGCTGATCGAAGCGCTGGTTGCCGCAGATGGTGAACGCGTGATGACGCTCGTCAATGAGGCAGCCCAGCGTGGTGTTGAGTGGGAAGCGCTGCTGGTGGAGATGCAAAGCCTGTTGCACCGCATCGCCATGGTGCAACTGTCGCCGTCGGCGCTGGGCGCTGACATGGCCATGGTGGAACAGAGAATGCGCGACTTGGCGCGTACCGTACCGCCAGCGGATATCCAGCTCTATTACCAGACGATGCTCATCGGCCGCAAAGAGCTGCCGTATGCACCGGACAGGCGTATGGGCATCGAAATGACACTGCTGCGCGCGCTGGCGTTCCATCCGCGCCAGCCATTACCGGAGCCGGAAGTGCAGACGCCTTCCTTTGCGCCCGTCGCGCCGACGGCGGTGATGACCCCGACGCAGGTGCCGCCGCAGCAACAACCCGCTGCGCCCGCGCACCAGAACGAAGCCTTGCCCGAATCCACCAGCCAGGTACTGGCCGCGCGCAGTCAACTTCAGCGCACTCAGGGAGCGCCCAAACCAAAAAAGAGTGAACCGGCAGCCGCCCCCCGCGCGCAGCCGGTGAATAACGCTGCGCTGGAAAGACTGGCATCGATGAGCGAACGCGCGCAGTCGCGTCCGTCGCCTTCCGCGCTGGAAGCGCAACAAGCGGTTAAAAAAGAGGCGTATCGCTGGAAAGCGACCACCATCATCGATGAGGTGAAGGAAGCGGTCGCCACGCCTAAGGCGCTGAAGAAAGCGCTGGAACATGAAAAAACGCCAGAGCTGGCGGCAAAACTGGCGGAAGAGTCCATTGCCCGCGACAGCTGGGCGGCGGAAGTCAGCCAGCTCAAATTGCCTAAACTGGTAGAGCAGGTCGCGCTCAACGCGTGGAAAGAACAAAACGGTACAGCGATTTGCCTGCATTTACGCCCGTCGCAGCGCCATCTGAATAATGCGGGTGCGCTACAGACGCTGACGGAGGCGTTGCGTGCTTTCACTGGCGAAGCGGTTGAACTGACCATCGTTGAAGATGATAATCCGGCAGTGCGAACGCCGCTGGAGTGGCGACAGGCCATTTATGAAGAGAAGCTCGCGCAGGCGCGCGAGTCGATGATCGCGGATAACAATATTCAGACCCTGCGCCGCTTCTTTGATGCGGAGCTGGATGAAGAGAGTATTCGTCCCATTTGACTGTAAGCCTGGCTTGCGGTCGCAACCCTCAATGAGAGAGAAGCCTATGTTTGGAAAAGGCGGTCTGGGCAACCTGATGAAACAGGCCCAGCAGATGCAAGACAAAATGCAGAAGATGCAGGAAGAGATCGCTCAACTGGAAGTGACCGGTGAATCGGGTGCTGGCCTGGTGAAAGTGACCATCAACGGCGCGCACAACTGCCGTCGCGTGGAGATCGACCCGAGCCTGCTCGAAGACGACAAAGAAATGCTGGAAGATCTGGTCGCCGCTGCCTTTAACGATGCTGCGCGCCGTATCGAAGAAACGCAAAAAGAGAAAATGGCCTCTGTCTCTTCCGGTATGCAGTTGCCGCCGGGCTTTAAGATGCCGTTCTGATGCAAACCAGCCCGCTGTTAACCCAGCTAATGGAAGCGCTGCGTTGCTTGCCGGGCGTTGGCCCCAAGTCCGCGCAGCGTATGGCGTTTACGCTATTGCAGCGTGACCGCAGCGGCGGCATGCGCCTGGCGCAGGCGCTGACCCGTGCGATGTCCGAAATCGGCCATTGCGCGGATTGCCGGACCTTTACCGAGCAGGAGGTCTGCAACATCTGTGCGAACCCGCGTCGCCAGGAAAACGGTCAGATTTGCGTGGTGGAGAGTCCGGCAGACATCTACGCCATTGAGCAAACCGGGCAGTTTTCGGGGCGCTATTTCGTGCTGATGGGGCATCTTTCCCCGCTTGACGGCATTGGCCCGGACGACATCGGTCTCGACCGCCTCGAACAGCGTCTGCAGGAAGAAACTCTCAGTGAGGTGATCCTGGCGACTAACCCGACGGTTGAAGGTGAAGCCACCGCGAACTACATTGCCGAGCTCTGCGCGCAGTATGGCGTCGACGCCAGCCGTATCGCCCACGGCGTGCCGGTGGGTGGCGAACTGGAAATGGTGGATGGCACCACGCTGTCTCACTCCCTCGCCGGTCGTCACAAGATTAAATTCTGAACAAACGGAGGCTGAACCACTGGCCTCCGCTTGAAATTTCCGCCTCGTATCCCCATCTCATCCTCAACGTTTTATTTCTACTGTTACCTGTTTTTGTTGAGGTATTCCCAAATGAAAGGACAAGAGACCCGTGGCTTTCAGTCTGAAGTGAAGCAGCTTCTGCACCTGATGATCCATTCTCTGTATTCTAATAAAGAAATTTTCCTGCGTGAGCTCATCTCCAACGCCTCCGATGCCGCAGACAAACTGCGCTTCCGCGCGCTCTCCAACCCGGAACTGTATGAAGGTGACGGCGAGTTGCGTGTCCGCGTGTCGTTCGATCAGGAAAAACGCACGCTGACCATCGCTGATAACGGTATCGGCATGAACCGTGACGAGGTGATTGACCACCTGGGGACCATCGCCAAATCCGGGACGAAATCCTTCCTCGAATCAATGGGTTCCGATCAGGCGAAAGACAGCCAGTTGATTGGCCAGTTCGGTGTGGGTTTCTACTCGGCCTTTATCGTCGCCGACAAAGTGACCGTACGTACCCGTGCGGCAGGCGACAGCGCGGACCATGGCGTGTTCTGGGAATCCGAAGGGGAAGGCGAATACACCGTTGCCGATATCAATAAAGCGGATCGCGGTACCGAAATTACCCTGCATCTGCGCGAAGGCGAAGATGATTTCCTGAATGACTGGCGCGTCCGCTCCATCATCAGCAAATATTCCGACCACATCGCACTGCCGGTTGAGATTGAAAAACAGGAAGAAAAAGACGGTGAAACCGTTGTCTCCTGGGAGAAAATCAACAAGGCGCAGGCGCTGTGGACGCGCAACAAGTCGGAAATCAAAGACGACGAATACAACGAATTCTACAAGCACATCGCTCATGACTTTACTGATCCGCTGACCTGGAGCCACAACCGTGTGGAAGGGAAGCAGGAGTACACCAGCCTGCTGTATATCCCGTCTCAGGCGCCGTGGGACATGTGGAATCGCGATCACAAGCACGGTCTGAAGCTGTACGTGCAGCGCGTGTTCATCATGGATGACGCCGAGCAGTTCATGCCTAACTACCTGCGTTTTGTGCGTGGTCTGATTGATTCCAGTGATCTGCCGCTCAACGTCTCGCGTGAAATCCTGCAGGACAGCACCGTGACCCGCAATCTGCGCAATGCCCTGAGCAAACGTGCGCTGCAGATGCTGGAAAAACTGGCGAAAGACGACGCTGAAAAATACCAGACATTCTGGAAACAGTTTGGTCTGGTGATGAAAGAAGGCCCGGCAGAAGACAGCGCGAATGCGCAGACCATCGCGAAGCTGCTGCGTTTTGCCTCCACGCACACCGACTCTTCCGAACAGACCGTGTCGCTGGACGACTACGTTTCGCGCATGAAAGAAGGGCAGGAGAAGATCTACTACATCACCGCTGACAGCTATGCGGCAGCGAAGAGCAGCCCGCATCTGGAGTTACTGCGTAAGAAAGGCATTGAAGTCCTGCTGCTCTCTGACCGCATCGATGAGTGGATGATGAGCTATCTGACCGAGTTCGACGGCAAAGCCTTCCAGTCGGTAGCAAAAGCGGATGAATCGCTGGATAAACTGGCTGACGAGCTGGACGACAACAGCAAAGAGGCGGAAAAAGCGCTGGAGCCGTTTGTCGATCGCGTGAAAACGCTGCTCGGTGAGCGAGTGAAAGAGGTGCGTCTGACCCATCGTCTGACCGACACTCCGGCCATTGTCACCACAGATGCGGACGAAATGAGCACCCAGATGGCAAAACTGTTTGCCGCGGCGGGCCAGAGCGTGCCGGATGTGAAATACATCTTTGAACTGAACCCGGATCACGCGCTGGTGAAACGTGCGGCTGATACTCAGGACGACGCACAGTTCAGCGAATGGGTTGAGCTGCTGCTCGATCAGGCGCTGTTCGCCGAGCGCGGCACGCTGGAAGATCCGAACCAGTTTATTCGCCGTATGAATCAGTTGCTGGTGTCGTAATTTCCACACCTTGTGATATCCACCCTCTCCCGACGGGAGAGGGTCTTTACGTCCTCTCCTCCTAAATATTTCTTATTAACCGTTTCAGCAACCCCGCCTTCCTTGAGACATCCGCGTTCTGGTGGTATCGTTTAGCGCTTTTTGAAAAATTAAATCGACATTTGAGGGGATTTTCGCAATGCGTATTATTCTGCTTGGCGCTCCGGGCGCGGGTAAAGGAACTCAGGCTCAGTTCATCATGGAGAAATACGGTATTCCGCAGATTTCCACCGGTGATATGCTGCGCGCCGCGGTAAAATCTGGCTCCGAGCTGGGTAAAAAAGCGAAAGATATCATGGATGCCGGCAAGCTGGTTACCGATGAACTGGTGATCGCGCTGGTCAAAGAACGCATTGCACAGGAAGACTGCCGTAACGGTTTCCTGCTGGACGGTTTCCCGCGCACCATCCCTCAGGCTGACGCGATGAAAGAAGCCGGTATCACGGTGGATTACGTGCTGGAGTTCGACGTACCGGACGATCTGATCGTTGAACGCATCGTGGGTCGCCGTGTTCACGCTGCGTCCGGTCGTGTTTATCACATCAAATTCAATCCGCCGAAAGTGGAAGGCAAAGACGATGTGACCGGCGAAGCGCTGACTACCCGTAAAGATGATCAGGAAGAGACCGTACGCAAACGTCTGGTGGAATACCATCAGCTGACTGCGCCGCTGATCGGCTACTACCAGAAAGAAGCGCAGGCGGGCAACACCCGATACGCCAAAGTTGACGGCACCCAGGCCGTAACAGCTGTTCGCGCTGAACTGGAAAAAATCCTCGGCTAATCTGCCCGATTGCCGGACGGCGATACGCATGTCGTCGCCCTCCGGCAAAACAACACCTTTCACACCAATTGGTTCTTCTTACGCCCTTTTCAGCTACAATTATCAGCCAGTTCAACGATTAAGAGGCGGTAATGCGTCAGACGAAAACCGGCATTCTGATAGCCAACCTCGGCACGCCCGATGCACCAACCCCGCAGGCGGTGAAACGCTATTTGCGACAATTTTTGAGCGACACACGGGTCGTCGACACTTCTCGTCTGCTGTGGTGGCCGCTGCTGCGCGGCGTTATTTTGCCGCTGCGTGCGCCCCGGGTCGCGAAGCTTTACCAGTCTATCTGGATGGAAGGCGGCTCCCCGCTGATGGTCTACAGTCGCGAGCAACAGCAGGCGCTGGCCGCACGTTTACCGGACACGCCGGTGGTGCTGGGCATGAGCTACGGGTCGCCATCGCTGGAAAGCGCGGTTGAGGAGCTGCTGGCGCAGGGCGTAGAGCATATCGTCGTGCTGCCGCTCTATCCGCAATATTCCTGCTCCACCGTGGCCGCCGTCTGGAACGAACTGGCGCGGATCTTCGCGACAAAACGCCGTATTCCCGGCATCTCGTTTATCCGCGATTACGCTGACGACCATGATTACATTACCGCGCTGGCTAACAGCGCCCGCGCGTCGTTTGCTGTTCATGGCGAACCTGATCTCCTGCTGCTCTCTTATCATGGCATTCCGCAGCGCTATGCAGACGAAGGCGACGATTACCCGCAGCGTTGTCGTGATACCACGCGTGAGCTGGTTTCTGCGCTGGGGATTTCGCACGATAACGTCATGATGACCTTCCAGTCTCGTTTCGGCCGCGAGCCGTGGCTGACGCCTTATACCGACGAAACCCTGAAAATGCTGGCTGAAAAAGGCGTGAAGCATGTACAGGTGATGTGCCCGGGGTTCGCGGCGGACTGCCTGGAAACGCTGGAAGAGATCGCGGTACAGAACCGGGAACTGTTCCTTGAGGCTGGTGGCGAAAAATATGAATATATTCCGGCGCTAAATGCCATGCCGGAACATATTGAGATGATGGTTAACCTGACGCAGCCTTACCGGTGAATCAGCAGGCCAGTCGCTGAACAAAAGAGTGGGCGCCTTCGCAAATCGCTGCCGAAAGCAGAATGTGGTACTCTTTACCGCTCTTTTGACCATCCGTAAGCACAACCATGAAATTTCCCGGTAAACGTAAATCCAAACACTATTTCCCCGTCAATGCCCGCGATCCGCTACTGAAACAAATCCAGCCGGAAAGCGAAACCAGCACGTCCTGGGTGGTCGGCATCGACCAGACGCTGGTGGATATTGAAGCGAAAGTGGATGACACGTTTATCGAACGGTATGGCCTCAGCGCGGGTCATTCGCTGGTCATTGACGATGACGTTGCCGACGCGCTGTACAACGAACTGGTTCGCGAAAATCTGATTACTCATCAGTTTGCCGGTGGCACGATTGGCAACACCATGCACAACTACTCGGTGCTGGCGGACGACCGTTCCGTCCTGTTGGGGGTGATGTGCAGCAACATCGACATTGGCGGTTATGCCTACCGTTATCTGTGCAACACCTCCAGCCGCACCGATCTCAACCATTTGCAGGGCGTGGACGGGCCGATTGGCCGCTGCTTCACGCTGATAAGCGACACCGGCGAACGGACGTTTGCCATCAGTCCCGGGCATATGAACCAGTTGCGCCCGGAGAGCATTCCTGAAGCGGTGATTGCCGGGGCGTCCGCGCTGGTGCTGACCTCCTACCTGGTGCGTTGTAAACCGGGCGAGCCAATGCCCGATGCCACCATGAAAGCCATCCGTTACGCCAAAAAGCACAACGTGCCGGTGGTGCTGACGCTCGGTACAAAATACGTGATTGCCGACAACCCGGCCTGGTGGCAGACATTCCTCAAAGAAAACGTCTCGATTCTGGCGATGAACGAGGAAGAAGGGGAAGCGCTGACCGGTATCGCTGATCCACTACTGGCATCGGATAAGGCGCTGGAGTGGGTGGATCTCGTGCTGTGTACCGCTGGCCCGATTGGTTTGTATATGGCGGGGTATACCGAGGAAGCCGCGAAGCGCAAAACGCAGCATCCGCTGCTGCCGGGAGCGATTGCTGAATTTAACCAGTATGAATTCAGCCGGGCAATGCGTTTCCAGGACTGCCAGCACCCGCTGCGCATCTACTCGCACATCGCGCCGTACATGGGCGGGCCAGAGAAAATCATGAACACCAACGGTGCAGGCGATGGCGCGCTGGCGGCCTTACTGCATGACATCACCGCCAACAACTACCACCGCAACAACGTGCCGAACTCCAGTAAGCACCAGTTTACCTGGCTGACGTACTCGTCGCTGGCGCAGGTGTGTAAATATGCCAACCGCGTGAGTTATCAGGTGCTGAATCAGCATTCACCACGGCTGACGCGCGGGCTTCCGGAACGTGAGGACAGCCTCGAAGAGGCTTACTGGGATCGTTAACCGGTCACCACTTCCCCTGCGGGCGGCGTTTCAATCAGCGCCAGCATCGTGTTGGCGATTTCGCGTTCGCCCATCACCACCTTGCTGGCGCCGCGCTCGGTAATGTAATCCACTTCATCATCGTAATGCGCCCGGGCGATGATCTCGATATTCGGGCATTTCTCGCGCGCTGAGGCGACAATCTCACCGGCTTCGTAGCCGTTAGGAATGGTCAGCAGCAGCCAGCGGGCGCAGTCAAGATGCGCCAGATTCATGATCTCTTCGTTGGCGGCATTACCCAGCACGGCTCTGATGCCGCGTTCGCGCAATTCGTCCACACGGGTGCGCGAGGTTTCAATCACCACCAGCGGGATCCCCTGAGCCATCAGTTTTTCGCCCAGCAGGCTGCCGACGCGGCCAAACCCGACCAGCAATGCGTGGTTGCAGATATCCACCGGGATCTGCTTCTCTTCCTCGATAGCTTCTTCCAGCGTCTGTTCTTCCAGCGTCTCGGTATTCGCGAGGTATTTTTCGAGCAGCGCGAACAGCACCGGGTTGAGCATGATGGAGAGAATAGCGCCCGCCAGCACCAGATTTTGCCCTGCCTGCGGCAGCAGGTTCAGCGCCATGCCCAGTCCGGCGAGGATAAACGCAAATTCACCAATCTGCGCGAGGCTTGCCGCGATGGTCAGCGCCGTGCGCGGCGAGTGGCCGAACAGGCGCACAAGAATAAAGGCCGCCGCCGATTTACCGAAAATGATAATGGCCAGCGTGCCGAGCACCGCCAGTGGCTGATTGATAAGCACCAGCGGGTCAAACAGCATGCCGACGGAGACAAAGAACAGCACGGCAAACGCATCACGCAGCGGCAGCGTGTCGTGGGCGGCGCGGTGACTGAGTTCTGATTCGTTGAGCACCATCCCGGCGAAGAAGGCGCCGAGGGCGAAGGAGACGTCAAACAACTCGACCGCACCGAAAGCGATGCCCAGCGCCAGTGCCAGCACCGAGAGCGTGAAGAGTTCGCGGGAGCCGGTAGCCGCGCTGCGGGACATGATCCACGGCACCAGACGACGGCCAACCAGCATCATGATGGCGATAAAGGCGACGACTTTACCGATGGTCAGCCCCATATCGAGTGCCAGTGTGGCGAAACCGACGTTGCCTTTCTCTACCATGCCAGCCACCGCCGGTAACAGCACCAGTGTCAGCACCATCACCAGATCTTCAACAATCAGCCAGCCGATGGCGATTTGCCCGCGCTGGCTGTCAATTAACTGCCGTTCTTCCAGCGCCCGCAGCAGCACCACGGTACTGGCGGTGGAAAGACACAACCCGAAGACGATGCCGGTCATGACTGACCAGCCCAGGACGGCGGAGAGGGCCATACCCAGCAGCGTGGCGACCGCTATCTGCGCTATCGCACCGGGAATGGCGATCGACTTTACCGCCATTAAATCCTTCAGAGAGAAGTGCAGGCCCACGCCAAACATCAGCAGGATCACGCCCAGTTCAGCCAGTTCCGGGGCCAGTTTGGTATCCGCAACAAAACCCGGCGTAAAAGGGCCAGCCAGTACGCCCGCTAACAGATATCCCACCAGAGGAGAAATACGCAGCCTGTTGGCAATCATGCCAAGGATAAAAGCGAGCACAAGGCCGCCAACAATGGTGGTGATAAGCGGGGTGGCGTGATGCATTCCGTCTCCTTTCGTCAGTGCGTGATCCATTTTTGGCATAAAAACCAAAAAACCTGGTAATAGTTTATGACAATTTTAATCATTACGTTTATGAATAATTGTTGAATTTTGAAGAAAATCGGCGTCAGGCGCAGAAAAAGCACGGATTGGAAAAGGAGGAGGAGCTTCAGGGAGAAGTGACTGATGAACAAAGGAAATCAGGGTAGCCAAAGTTTGAGTTTGGCTACCTGAAAATCAGTGTTTCTGGCGGTTGTCAGGTAAGAATATGGTCAACATGCCAAGAAGTGGCAGGAAAGCACAGATTTTATAAACCAGCTCGATACTGGTGTGGTCGGCAACCAGCCCTAACACCGCCGCGCCAAGGCCGCCCATGCCAAACGCGAAACCGAAGAACAACCCGGAAACCATACCGATTCTCCCCGGAAGCAGCTCCTGCGCGTAGACCAGAATGGCAGAAAAGGCGGAGGCGAGGATAAACCCAATGATCACCGTCAGAATACCCGTCCACTCAAGACTTGCGTAGGGTAAAACGAGGGTAAATGGTGCAACGCCGAGGATAGAGCCCCAAATCACATATTTACGCCCGATTTTATCGCCCACAGGCCCGCCAATCACCGTACCCGCCGCCACGGCAAACAGGAATGCAAACAGGTGAAACTGCGCATTTTGTACGGATAAACCGAACTTATGCATCAAATAAAAGGTGTAGTAGCTGCTGATACTCGCCATATAGAAGTATTTAGAGAAAATCAGCATCAACAGGACGCAAACCGCCAGAATCACCTTATTGCGCGGCAGCGGATTCATCACCGGTGCCTTGGGTTTGCCTTTATTAATCCGGTGCTGTGCGGCATACCAGCGGCTGATTTGTGCCAGTACGACGATTGCCAGCAGTGCTGCCAGCACGAACCAGGCGACATTGCCTTTGCCATACGGCGCGATAATCACCGCAGCCAGCAACGGCCCCATCGAGCTGCCAAAGTTGCCGCCCACCTGAAACAGCGATTGCGCCAGACCGTGGCGGCCACCGGAGGCCATGCGCGCCACGCGTGAGGATTCAGGGTGGAACACCGACGACCCGGTTCCGACAAGCGCCGCGGCGAGCACGACGGTACCAAAGCTGCCAGCCAGCGCCAGCAGCACCAGACCGCTTAGCGTAAAACACATGCCTATCGGCAGCGACCACGGCATCGGGTGTTTATCGGTCAGATAACCCACCACCGGCTGCAGCAGCGATGACGTAAGCTGGAAGGTGAGGGTGATCATGCCGATCTGCACAAACGTCAGCGAGAACTCTGACTGCAGCAGCGGGTAAATTGCCAGGATCAACGACTGGATCATGTCGTTCAGCAGGTGAGAGAGACTGATCGCTCCCAGAATTCCAAATGAAGTCCGCGCTTTATTCGGCAGCGCAGAGGAGGTTTCACTGATTGCCATAGATTTCACTTAATTCAGAGTGTGCGATGTTTAGGGGATGTAATAATTATCAGACTAAGATAACTGTGTCAGGCGTTTGAAGGAAGTCTCAATTCTGAAAACAGTGTTGTTTAATGCCGTCAGCCACGGTAATTTTTGCTAAGTCATCGAGTCAGGGAGAGAAACATGAAATTGAATAAACGGGGTGTGGCGCTGGCATTCGTCGCGGCATGGTCTCTGGCAGGGTTACCCGCGCAGGCGTACGAACAGGATAAAACCTACAATATCACCATCTTGCATACCAACGATCACCACGGTCATTTCTGGCGTAACGATGACGGCGAATACGGGCTGGCGGCGCAGAAAACGCTGGTGGATGGCATTCGCAAAGAGGTGGCGGCGGCGGGCGGCAGCGTACTGGTGCTCTCGGGCGGCGACATCAACACCGGCGTGCCGGAATCTGATTTGCAGGATGCGGAACCGGATTTTCGCGGCATGAATCTGATTGGTTACGACGCGATGGCCGTTGGTAACCATGAGTTTGATAATCCGCTGACGGTGCTGCGCCAGCAGGAGAAGTGGTCGAAATTTCCATTCCTGTCCGCCAATATTTATCAGAAAAGTACCGGCGAGCGGCTGTTTAAACCCTGGGCATTGTTTAAGCGTCAGGGGCTGAATATCGCGGTAATCGGCCTGACCACCGATGACACGGCAAAAATCGGCAATCCCGAGTTTTTCACGGATATTGAATTTCGCAAGCCTGCCGAAGAAGCAAAGCTGGTGATTCAGGAGCTTCAGCAGACGGTGAAGCCGGACATCATGATCGCGACCACCCACATGGGCCATTACGATAACGGTAACCACGGCTCGAACGCGCCGGGCGACGTTGAACTGGCGCGCAGTCTGACAGCCGGTTCACTGGCGATGATTGTGGGCGGGCACTCGCAGGATCCGGTATGCATGGCCTCGGAAAACAAAAAACAGGTGGATTACGTACCGGGAACCCCTTGTGCGCCGGACAAACAAAACGGCATCTGGATTGTTCAGGCCCACGAATGGGGTAAATACGTCGGTCGCGCGGATTTTGAATTTCGCAACGGGGAGATGAAGCTGGTGCATTATCAGCTCATCCCGGTCAACCTGAAGAAGAAAATCACTTACGACAACGGTGAGAGCGAGCGTGTGTTGTATACGCCGCAGATCCCGGAGAACCCGCAGATGTTATCGCTGTTGTCGCCGTTTCAGAATAAAGGCAAAGCGCAGTTAGGTGTCAAGATTGGTAGCGTCAACGGTCATCTTGAAGGTGATCGCAGTAAGGTGCGCTTCGTGCAGACGAATCTGGGGCACCTGATCCTGGCCGCGCAAATGGCACGTACCAACGCGGATTTTGCCGTCATGAGTGGCGGCGGTATCCGCGATTCCATTGAGGCGGGGGATATCACCTATAAAGACGTGCTGAAAGTGCAGCCGTTTGGCAACCTGCTGGTCTATGCCGATATGAGCGGGCAGGAGGTGACGGACTACCTGACGGCGGTTGCGCAGATGAAGCCGGATTCAGGCGCTTACCCGCAGTTTGCCAGTGTCAGTTTTGTGGCGAAAGCGGGCAAACTCACTGATCTGAAAATCAACGGCGAACCGGTTGATCCCAATAAAAAATACCGGATGGCGACGCTGAGCTTTAACGCCACAGGTGGTGATGGCTACCCGAAAATTGACGGAAAACCGGGCTATGTTAACACCGGCTTTATTGATGCTGAGGTGCTGAAACAATACATCCAGCAGAATTCTCCGCTGGATGTGAATGCTTACGAGCCAAAAGGCGAGGTGAGCTGGCAATAACCATGAACAGTGCCGGGTGGCGGCTACGCCTTACCCGGCCTACGTTTGTAGGCCCGGTAAGCGCAGCGCCACCGGGCAAGGCTTTACTCGCGACGGGCGATGTCGGCAAATTGTGCGCTCAGCATTTTTGCCAGATCGCTCGCCGCCAGTTCAATGTCCAGGCCGCGCTTTCCGCCGGAAACATAAATGGTCTCAAACGTCTGCGACGGCGCATCGATCAGCGTCGGCAGGCGTTTTTTCTGCCCCAGCGGGCTGATGCCACCCACCAGATAACCCGTGGTGCGCTGCGCCACCAGCGGATCGGCCATATCCACTTTTTTCGCGCCAAGGGCTTTCGCCACTTTCTTTAAATCGAGCTGCGTGGCAACCGGCGTGACCGCCACCGCCAGATGCTTCATATCGCCATTTACTGCAACCAGTAGCGTCTTATAAACCCTGTCTGGATCCAGACCAAGCTTGCGTACCACTTCGTCGCCAAAGTTCGTTTCGTTCGGATCATGGTCGTATGTGTGTATCTGGAAAGGAATCTTGTTTTTTTCGAGTAACTTAACCGCGGGAGTCATAACAGTCCTTCTTTAACAATAACGTTACCGGTAAAGATTACGCCTGACGGTTGTCTAAAAAATAGCATTATCTTGCTCAATAGTGTTGGCAGTGATGATGAGTTTGAGCGACAATCGAAAGATCCGGGGTGCAAATCCCGGGATAATAATAATGATGAAATTCCTCTTTGACGGGCCAATAGAAATATTGGCCACTTTTTTATTTCAACAGCGTCGGCAGGTTCCCCTCTCCATACAAATGCAGCGCGCCAACGGCCACCACATAACGCCCGGCGGGAAGCGCCAGCAGCGCATCGCGCCACGCGAGATTGCGCTGATGCATCAGGATATCGTAAAGCGATTCACTAAAGGTGTTCGGTAATTCGACTGCTCCCTGCGTGGGCGCCTGCTCCAGCCACCAGCCGATCATCACCTGCAACAGCCGCGCATTGGTGTGCCAGTGGGTCAGCGTATCTTCAAGCAGCATCAGGCCGTTATCCGGCAACTGATTCAGTAACGCCATCTGGGCATTTGCCCCTTCGAGCTCGATGATCGGCATATCATGCGCTCTGGCGTCCCGCAGCAGTTGATAGTCAATGCCGTAATCCGGGCGTAACCCCAGTTTTTGCGCCTGGGTCGCTTGCAACACCATGGCGATTTGCCATAACGGCTGATTATCAAACAGCGCAACGGAAAGCCCCATCTCTTCGGCCAGCGTGGTTAACTGCTCGCGTTGCGTGGTGCTGAGGCGTTCTTCAAGCGGCGGGCAGGTGGGGAGATCACTGAACGGGGTTTCCTGCCCTGAAATGTCCGCTTCGACGATCAGCGCATCCGCCTGGCGCATTTTCTTCAGCAGCCGGGGAGGGAGCGGCGACATGTCACGCGTGCCCATATGAATGCTGCCGACGAGGTGGAAATGGCGATCGCCGGAAAGTGAAAGGTCGATGGCGGGCCATGAATACGCCGTTCCCTTCAGATGGTTCCACAGCGTTTTTAGTTGAGTTAACAGGCCCATACGCACTCCGTGGTTGAGGCGACCATGCTAACGCGTTGCAAAGGCGGGTGCAAACGGAACCCTCCCCCGGAACGGGAGAGGGTGTCAGGTTAGTTTTTCGGTTTAAAGCGCAGCAACCGGTTGGCGTTACTCACCACGGTAATGGAAGAGAGCGCCATCGCGGCCCCGGCCACCACCGGGTTCAGCAGTGTGCCGGTGAGCGGCCATAAGATCCCGGCGGCGATTGGAATGCCGAGTGAGTTGTAGATAAACGCGCCAAGCAGGTTCTGTTTCATATTGCGCAGTGTGGCTTTGGAAATCGCCAGCGCATCGGCAACGCCTGCCAGGCTGTGACGCATCAGGGTGATCGCCGCGGTCTCGATGGCGACATCACTCCCGCCGCCCATGGCAATCCCGACATCCGCCTGCGCCAGCGCCGGGGCGTCGTTGATGCCGTCGCCGACCATCGCCACCTGGCGCCCCTGGCTTTGCAGTTTCCTGATTGCGTCTGCTTTGCCGTCCGGCAGCACGCCAGCGATCACTTCATCAATGCCCGCTTCTTGGGCAATCGCCTTCGCTGTGGTCGGGTTGTCGCCGGTGAGCATCACCAGACGGTAGCCCTGGCGATGCAGGCGCTCAAGGGCGGCCACGCTGTCTTCCCGCAGTGGATCGCGGATGGCGAACAGCGCGGCGGCTTTACCATCAACCGCCAGCAGCACCGGCGTGGCGCCACGGGAGGCCTGTGCGGCCAGTTCGTCGTCCAGTGATTTCGTATCCACCTGTTGCTCGTTGAGCAACGCCTGGTTGCCGAGCAGCAGCGCGTGACCTTCGGCTTCGCCGCTGACGCCCAGTCCCCGCAGGGTACGGAAGCCGTTGACCTGCGGCAGCGTGGCGTCGCCCGCTTTTTCGAGGATTGCTCTCGCCAGCGGATGGCTCGATCCCTGTTCCAGCGCCGCCGCCAGGCGTAACGCCTCGCTTTCATCGAACTCTGCGACGGTTTTCACCGCAACGATCTGCGGTTTACCTTCGGTCAGGGTGCCGGTTTTATCAAAGACCAGCGTGTCGAGCGTACTGGCGCGCTGCAGCGCATCGGCATCACGCACCAGCACACCAAATTCCGCTGCGCGGCCCACACCTGAGATGATCGACATCGGCGTTGCCAGCCCCAGCGCACACGGACAGGCAATAATTAACACAGTGGTGGCGATCACCAGCGTGTAGACAATCTGCGGCGCAGGGCCGAAGAAATACCAGATGGCGGCGCTGAACAGCGCAATGGCGACCACAGCCGGGACGAACACCGCAGAAATTCTGTCAGCCATCTGACCAATTTCCGGTTTACTGCTTTGCGCCTGGCGCACCATCCGGATAATGCGGGACAACGTGGTGTGACTGCCCACTGCGCTGGCGCGGAACAGTACGCTGCCGTCCTGAACGACCGTTCCGGCATGGATACTTTCACCATCGCCCTTCTGCTGCGGGATCGGTTCGCCGGTCAGCATCGCTTCGTCGAACCAGGCTTCGCCCTGAGTGATGTCACCATCAACCGGCACGCGATCACCGGTGGTCAGGCGCAGCGTCATGCCCGGCTGGACGTCAGCCAGCGGCACCGTTTTTTCGCCGTCTTCTGTCACCACACGCGCCGAAGGCGGGGTGAGATCGAGCAGTTTTTCCAGCGCTTTTGACGAACGCTGACGGGCGCGGGCTTCCAGCATATGACCCAGGTTAATCAGACCGATGATCATCGCGCTGGCTTCATAGTAAAGATGCCGTGCTTCCATCGGGAACCACTGCGGCCACAGGTTGACGCTCATCGAATAGAGCCATGCAACCCCGGTGCCGAGTGCGACCAGCGTGTCCATGGTCGCGGTGCGGTTTTTCAGGCTCTTCCAGGCGCTGGAGTAGAAATGCCCCCCGGCGAATATCATCACCGCAAGGGTGATAAGCCCAATCATCAGCCACAGCGAGCGGTTGGCGTCGGTGACCATCATATTGTCGCCGATCATTCCCCAGCCCATCACCGGGATACCGACCAGCAGCGCCACAATGGCCTGCCAGCGGAAGCGTTTCATGGTGGCAAGGGCGGTTTCCTGCTGGCGTTCGCGGCGCTCAAGATCATCTTCGATCGCCTCGGCACCATAGCCAGCTTTTTCCACCGCCTGCACTAAATCGGCTGCGGACGCGCTGCCCATCACCAGCGCAGAGCGTTCCGCAAGGTTTACCCGTGCCTGTGTTACCCCCGGAACCGCCTGAAGCGCATTCTGAACACGGGAGACACAACTGGCGCAGCTCATGCCGTTGATCAGCAACTGTTGGCTGTCATCTAACGCTTGTGCTGCCGGAAGCTCGGGAGTCGCCGCTGTCAGTGCTTCCGACGGGTTTTTTGATTCCGCCAGCGGATCAGCCTTTGGGTGGCTTAACACCGCCCCATATCCGGCTTGTTTAACGGTGTCGATCAACTGGTCAGCACTGGCGCTGCCAACGACTTCTGCATGGTCGAGGGAAACCTCGGCCTTTTCAACGTCGGGACGCTGTTCGAGACTCTCTTTCACGCGTTTAACACAGTGACCACAGCTGAGACCATCCAGCGTCAGGTTTATCGTTTGAGACATAATGCATCTCCTTTTAGGGTATAATCATCAGATCAAAGACTGCCTGATCCACCTTTTTTCATATCACTGTGAATAAGGGTAAACCTTCCATCAAGGGGAAGGTCAAGGGGGAAATGTGAATATTAGCGATGTGGCGAAAAAAACCGGTTTGACCAGCAAAGCGATCCGCTTTTACGAAGAGAAAGGGATCGTGACGCCGCCGCTGCGTAGCGAAAACGGGTATCGCAGTTACTCGCAAAAACACCTTGATGAACTGACCCTGCTGCGCCAGGCGCGTCAGGTGGGGTTTAATCTTGAAGAGTGTGGCGAGTTAGTGAACCTGTTTAACGATCCGGGCCGTCACAGCGCGGATGTGAAATCGCGTACGCTCCAGCGCGTGGCGAACATTGAACGGCATATTGAAGAGCTACAGGCGATGCGCGCACAACTGCTGGCGCTGGCGGAAGCCTGCCCGGGCGATGACAGCGCCGACTGTCCGATTATTGATAATCTCTCCGGCTGCTGTCATCACAAAGCAAAAGCCTGATTAGCGGGGCGGCAGGGGGCGGATGCGCAGGGTGATACCTTCAATGGCTACCACTTCTACTTTCGTCCCGGCGGTCAGATCCTCTTCTGCCGACACCGGCCAGGAGCTGTCACCAACCCGCATATGACCGCGACCATTGACCAGCGTATTTTCCAGCACAAAACGGCTGCCGATTAACTGCTGACCGCGCTGGTTGAGATTGTTGTCGCCCGGGCGCTGGCGTTTAACGCGATTCGACATCCAGCGCCACCACAGCCAGGCGGCGAGTAGCGTCAGCAGGGCGAACAGCACGCCCTGCCATTCCCAACTGAGGGGCAGCAGCCAGGTCACCAGTCCGGTAATCACCGCCGCCACGCCGCTCCACAGCAAATAGCCATTCCCGCCGAGCATTTCTGTCGCCAGCAACAATCCCCCGAGGCTCAGCCAGAAGATGTGTGGATGGGCCAGAATCATTTCCATCATGATTTTTTCCGTGACCCCGTACTTTCGCTGATCAGTTCGCTGATCCCGGCGATAGAGCCCATCAGACTGCTGGCCTCCAGCGGCATCAACACCACTTTGCTGTTATTCGCCGACCCGATTTGCTGCAGCGCGTCGGTGTATTTCTGCGCCACGAAGTAGTTCACGGCCTGAATGTCCCCGGCGGCGATGGCCTCAGACACCATTTTGGTGGCCCGGGCTTCGGCTTCCGCTGAACGTTCACGCGCTTCTGCCTGCAGGAACGCGGACTGACGGTCACCTTCGGCTTTCAGGATTTGCGACTGCTTTTCACCCTCAGCTTTGAGGATTTCCGCCTGACGCACACCTTCCGCCTCAAGGATGTAAGCACGTTTGGTACGTTCCGCTTTCATCTGCGCGTTCATGGAGGCGATAAGCTCAGCCGGTGGGCGAACGTCACGGATTTCAATACGCGTGACTTTAATGCCCCACGGATTGGTCGCTTCGTCAACGATGTGCAGCAGACGGGTGTTAATGCTGTCGCGCTGGGAGAGCATTTCATCAAGCTCCATTGAACCCAGCACGGTACGGATGTTGGTCATGGTCAGGTTGATGATCGCCAGCTCAAGGTTGCTGACTTCATACGCCGCTTTCGGCGCATCAATCACCTGAATAAAGCAGACCGCGTCAATAGTGACGTTGGCGTTATCTTTGGAGATGACTTCCTGCGAGGGGATGTCCAGCACCTGCTCCATGACGTTGATCTTCCGACCCACACGGTCCATGAACGGGACGACAAGATTTAAGCCAGGCAGCAAGGTTTTGGTGTAACGGCCGAAGCGTTCGACAGTCCACTGGAAACCCTGCGGGACGATTTTGATACCCGCACCGACGATCACCAGTGCAACGAAAATTAAAACGGGGATAACAATAAGCATTAAAAACCTCCTGTCGTACAGTCCATGTGGTGACGAGATTTATTTGTCACTCGTTGCCACTAAGTATATCCGTTTATTAAGGTGAGTTCGCCAGGAATATAGCAACCCGGTACACTAAGAAAAGAAACAGGAAGAAAGTCCGGAATCGACATGAAGGAAATGATGACGCTTTTACAATTAGACGACGTCGGGTATCGCCCCGACAACACCACCATCCTCAGTCATATTCATCTCACGCTGAATGCGGGCGAATTTAAGCTGATTACCGGCCCTTCAGGCTGCGGGAAAAGCACACTGCTGAAGATTATCGCCTCGCTGCTGAGCCCGACAGACGGCACCCTTCTGTTTGAAGGCAAAGACATTGCCACGCTGTCGCCGGAAGCTTACCGGCAGCAGGTGTCTTACTGCGCGCAAACGCCAACGCTGTTCGGCGCCACGGTTTACGACAACCTGATTTTTCCGTGGCAAATCCGCAATCAGACACCCGATCCGAAAACGTTCCTTGCCGATCTGACCCGCTTTGGTTTAGCGCCAGAGACGCTGGAGAAATCCATTTCCGAACTGTCGGGCGGCGAAAAACAGCGGGTGTCGCTGATCCGTAATCTCCAGTTTCTGCCAAAAGTGCTGTTGCTGGATGAGATCACCAGCGCGCTGGATGAGCGCAACAAACAGAACGTCAATGAGATCGTTCATCGCTACGTGCGGGATCAACAACTCGCGGTGCTGTGGGTGACACATGATAAAGACGAAATCGCCCATGCGGATGATGTGATCACCCTGCAGGCGCACGCCAGGGCAGAGGAGCAGGAGGCAAACCGTGAGCGGGCATAATATTACGAACGAATCGCTGGCATTATCGATGATTCTGGTATTTATAGCGATTCTGGTGAGTTATCGCGAAAAACTGGCGCTGGAAAAAGATATCATCTGGAGTATTTTCCGGGCAGTGGTGCAGTTAATTATCGTCGGCTATGTCCTGAAATATATATTTAACGTCAATCATGCGGTGCTGACGTTATTAATGGTGTTATTTATTTGCTTTAACGCGGCATATAACGCACAGAAACGCAGTAAATACATCGATAAAGCCTTTATTTCCTCGTTTATCGCGATTACCACCGGCGCCGGATTAACGCTGGCGGTGCTGGTGTTTTCCGGTTCGATTGAGTTTGTCCCGATGCAGGTGATCCCCATTTCCGGGATGATTGCCGGTAACGCGATGGTGGCGGTAGGGCTGTGCTACAACAATCTCGGCCAGCGCTTCAGCAGCGAGCAGCAACAGATTCAGGAGAAGCTGAGTCTCGGCGCGACACCGAAAATGGCTTCCGCTCAGCTCATTCGCGACAGCATCCGCGCGTCGTTGATTCCGACCGTGGACTCCGCGAAAACCGTCGGGCTGGTGAGCCTGCCGGGGATGATGTCGGGGTTGATTTTTGCCGGGATCGATCCGGTCAAAGCGATTAAATATCAGATTATGGTGACGTTTATGCTGCTGTCGACCGCCAGCCTGTCGACGATCATCGCCTGCTATCTGACATATCGTAAGTTTTATAACGACCGTCACCAGCTGGTGGTGACGGTGTTGAAGAAACGCTGAAGGGGAAGGCGAGGCTTAGTACAGCAGCGAGTAAAGCTGGCGGCGGTATTTCGACGCCAGCGCATCACCGGTACCGAGCGCGGCAAGGATCTCCTGCAACATTTTGCGCGCCTGTCCGTCTGCTGCGCCTAAATCTTTGCGCAGATGACTGAACAGCAGTTCCAGCGCCTCTTCGTTGCGGCCCACCTGATGCAACTGAAGCGCCAGTTTCGAGGCCAGCGCCGCGTCATCCGGGTTCTGCGCTACGTCCTGCTGCAACTGCTGGATTTCTGGTGTATCCGCCGCCTGTTTCAGCAGTTCAATTTGCGCCACCAGCCCCTGATAACGGGTGTCCTGATCCTGCAACGGCACAGTTTTCAGCACCGCTTCGGCGTCTTCAGAACGGTTTAACGCAATCTGCGTTTCCGCCAGCAGCAGGCCAATCTGGCTATCCTGACCGGAAAGCTGCCAGGCGTCTTTCAGCAACGGCAGCGCGTCGGTGTAATTGCCTTCCTGCATCAGCGCCATCGCTTCCTGCGCTTTTAATTCTTCTTCACGCGGCAGCACTTTGTCGAGCAGAGCGCGGATAGCCTCTTCCGGCTGCGGGCCCTGGAAGCCGTCAACCGGCTGACCATTCTGGAACAGATAGACCGTCGGGATGGCGCGCAGACCAAACTGTGAGGCCACCATCTGCTCCGCATCGCAATCGACCTTCGCCAGAATAAACTGCCCGTTGTACTGCGCCGCGAGGCTCTCCAGTACCGGGGTCAGTTGCTCGCAGTGCTGACTGCGGGCGGACCAGAAATAAAACAGCACCGGCGTCGTCATCGACTGTTCCAGCGTCTGGTGCAGGTTAGCTTCAGTGATATCGATAATATTCTGTACAGACATGGGGCATTCTCTTTAGTCAGTTTCCAATGACATGGGGGCGCTGGCGCGGCCTTCAACTCAGCCGTGTAAAATTTTATCCATCGCGCGGTCGGGCAACAGGCGCTTGAGCAGACTGACGACCCGGGTCACCAGCGTCACGGGATAGCGGATTTTCGGTTTATCGCTGACAAAAGCATGGCGCACTTTTTCAACGACCGCCTCCGGGCCAAGCGTAAAACGAGCGGCGATCCCCGGGTTTTCCACCGGTTTATCGGCCTGCGTCTGACTGACGTTTTCGAAAAAACGCGTGCGGATCGGGCCCGGCTCAATCAGACTCACTTTAATACCTGAATGGCGCAGTTCCATGCGCAGCGCGTCGGACCAGGCTTCGAGCGCATATTTACTGGCGGCATAAACACCACGGCCCGGCGTGGAGATAAGCCCCATCACCGACGACGTCATCACAATACGACCTTCACCGTACGGTACCATCGCTGGCAGCAGGCGCATGGTCAGCTGGTGTGCGCCAAAAACGTTGGCAGAAAACTGCTGTTCCATCTGTGAACGGCTGATGGTGGAGAGCAGGCCATAGACGCCATAACCGGCGTTATTAAAAATGCCATACAGGCGATTATTGGTGAGCGCGAGCACTTCATCCGCCGCGCGATCCACACTTTCGGGGGAGTCGAGATCCAACTGAACACCAGTCAGTCCCTTTCCCTGCATACGTGCCACATCCTCAGGTTTACGGCAGGCGGCCAGCACCCGAAACCCCTGGCGCTTAAGCTCAAGCGCGCTTTCGAGACCAATACCGCTGGAACATCCTGTAATTAAGACCGTTTTTTGCATATCTTTACCTGGAGACGGCCCCTGAGACTCAGGAGTCGTGGTTAACTAAGGGAGCCAGACGTGTCGCCATCCAGTCCGCAATGAACGGCTGGGCGTCACGATTGGGGTGAATGCCATCATCCTGCATCCATTGTGGTTTCAGATAGACCTCTTCCATAAAGAACGGCAGGAGGGGGATACTGAATTCACCGGCAAGCTTTGGATAAATTGCGCTAAACGCCTCATTATACCGACGCCCGTAGTTGGCGGGCAGGCGAATTTGCATCAGCACAGGCCGGGCATTTGCCGCTTTGATATCCTGTAAAATGGTGCGCAGCGTTTGTTCTGTCTGTTGTGGCTGAAAGCCGCGCAGACCGTCGTTGCCGCCGAGTTCCACCAGCACCCAGTCTGGCTGATGCTGTTTCAGCAACGCGGGCAGGCGCGCCAGCCCCTGCTGCGAGGTATCGCCGCTAATGCTGGCATTGATCACACGCGTCTGCGGCTGCCATTTTTCATTGAGCAGCGCAGGCCAGGCAGCAGTCGCCGCCATACGATACCCGGCGCTCAGGCTGTCACCCAGAACTAATACCGTGTCCGCCGCCGCGGCGCGGAAGGCAAACAGAACCAGCAACAGGAAAGGCAAATGCCAGCGGAAAATATACTTGAAGTCCATCATCTTAAGAAGTCCGTCGGTCAGGGGGATCATCAGCTTTCCATCCTTACCGGAGTTGACCTGGTTGTCAAACGGGGGCAAACCCTGGCGCTGATTGGCGAATCGGGTTCGGGTAAATCCACGCTGCTGGCGATCCTCGCCGGGCTGGATGACGGTAGCAGCGGTGACGTTCAACTGCTCGGACAATCGCTCACCAACATGGATGAAGAAGCGCGGGCGAAATTGCGTGCTCAGCATGTTGGCTTTGTTTTTCAGTCATTTATGTTAATCCCTACGCTCAATGCGCTGGAGAATGTCGAACTGCCGGCGCTACTGCGCGGTGAGAACAGCAGCCAGAGCCGCAAGCAGGCCAGCGCGTTGCTGGAACAGCTGGGGCTGGGGAAACGTCTCACGCACCTTCCGGCGCAACTGTCCGGCGGCGAGCAGCAGCGCGTGGCGCTGGCCCGTGCGTTTAACGGTCGCCCGGCGCTGTTGTTTGCTGACGAACCTACCGGCAATCTCGATCGCCAGACGGGCGATAAAATCGCCGACCTGTTGTTCAGCCTCAATCAGGAACATGGCACCACGCTGGTGCTGGTGACCCACGATCCGGCGCTGGCGGCGCGCTGTGACCGACGTTTACGGCTGGTGGACGGGCAGTTGCAGGAGGAAGCATGATTGCACGCTGGTTCTGGCGCGAGTGGCGCTCGCCCTCGCTGCTGATCGTCTGGATGGCGCTAAGCCTGGCCGTCGCCTGTGTGCTGGCGCTCGGCAATATCAGCGATCGAATGGAAAAAGGGCTCAATCAGCAAAGCCGCGATTTTATGGCGGGCGATCGCCAGTTGCGCAGCTCCCGCGAAGTGCCTGACGCATGGATAGCCCGAGCGCGTGAGGAAGGGTTAAAAGTCGGCGAGCAACTGAATTTCACCACCATGACCTTTGCCGGAGATACGCCGCAACTTGCCAACGTCAAAGCGGTGGACGATCTCTATCCGCTGTATGGCAAGCTGGAAACCGACCCGCCCGGGCTCAAACCGACCGCCGGAACGGTGCTGCTGGCGCCGCGCCTGATGGCGTTGCTGGATCTTAAACCCGGCGACAACATTGACGTGGGCGATGCCACGCTACGGATCGCCGGGGCGGTGATCCAGGAGCCGGACGGTGGATTCAATCCTTTCCAGATGGCACCGCGGTTGATGATGAACATGGCCGATGTGGCGAAAACCGGCGCGGTGCAGCCGGGAAGCCGCATCAGCTGGCGCTATAAATTTGCCGGTACGCCGGACCAGCTCGAAAGCTATGAGAAATGGCTGTTACCGCAGCTCAAACCGGAGCATCGCTGGTACGGGCTGGAACAGGACGACGGCGCGCTGGGAAAATCTCTTGAGCGTTCGCAACAGTTTTTGCTGCTTTCCGCGTTACTGACACTGCTGCTGGCGGTGGCGGCCGTCGCTGTGGCGATGGGGCACTATTGCCGTAGCCGTTACGATCTGGTGGCGATCCTGAAAACGCTGGGCGCCGGGCGGGTGCAACTGCGCAAGCTGATTATCGGCCAGTGGCTGTTGTTGCTGGTGATTTCCGTCGTGACCGGCGGCGTCATCGGGCTGTTGTTTGAACAAATCTTAATGATCCTGCTGAAACCGGTGCTGCCCGCCACGCTGCCGCCCGCCAGTTTCTGGCCGTGGCTGTGGGCGGTGGGGGCAATGGTGGTGATTTCGCTGCTGGTCGGGCTGCGTCCCTATCGGTTGCTGCTGGCAACACAGCCGCTGCGCGTCCTGCGCGGTGATGTCGTCGCGCAGGTCTGGCCGCTGCACTATTACATCCCGGTGATTACTGTGGTGGTTATTCTGCTGCTGGCGTGGCTGATGGGCGGCAGCATGCTGCTGTGGTCGGTACTGGCTGGTGCGGTGGTGCTGGCGCTGCTGTGTGGCGTGGTGGGCTGGATCCTGCTCAACGTCCTCAAACGGCTGACGCTGAAAGCGCTCCCGTTGCGTCTTGCCGTTAACCGTCTGCTGCGCCAGCCGTGGGCCACGCTCAGCCAGCTGGCGGCCTTCTCGCTGTCGTTCATGCTACTGGCGCTGTTGCTGGTGCTGCGCGGTGATCTGCTGGATCGCTGGCAACAGCAGTTGCCGCCGGAAAGCCCGAACTACTTCCTGATTAACATCGCGCCGGAGCAGGTGGAGCCGGTGAAATCGTTCCTGGCCGGGCATCAGGTGACGCCGGAAGCGTTTTACCCCATCGTCCGCGCGCGACTGACGCAGATTAACGGCGAGCCGACGGAAGGCAACAGCGATGAATCCCTGAACCGCGAGCTGAATCTGACCTGGCAAAGCCAGCGCCCGGAGCACAATCCGATCATTGACGGCAACTGGCCGCCGAAAGCCGGAGAGGTCTCTATCGAAGAGGGGCTGGCCGAACGGCTGAACATTAAAACTGGCGATAGCGTCACGTTTACCGGCGATACCCAGGAATTCACCGCAAAAGTCTCCAGTATTCGCAAAGTCGACTGGGAGAGCCTGCGTCCTAATTTCTTCTTTATTTTTCCGCCAGGCGCGCTGGATGGACAGCCACAGAGCTGGCTGACCAGCTTCCGCTGGGATAACGGCAATACGCTGCTGACTCAGTTGAATCGCCAGTTCCCGACGGTCAGTCTGCTGGATATCGGCGCGATCCTTCAGCAGGTCGGGCAGGTGCTGGGGCAGGTGAGCCGGGCGCTGGAGGTGATGGTGGTGCTGGTCACTGCCTGTGGCATTCTGCTGTTGCTGGCGCAGGTGCAGGTTGGTATGCGCCAGCGTCATCAGGAACTGGTGGTCTACCGTACGCTTGGCGCAGGCAAACGGCTGCTGCGGCTGACGCTGTGGTCGGAATTCGCCCTGTTGGGTGTGGTCTCCGGGCTGGTGGCCGCTATCGGTGCGGAAACCGCGCTGGCGGTCTTGCAGACAAAAGTGTTTGATTTCCCGTGGGAGCCTGACTGGCGGCTGTGGGTTACGTTACCCGTCTGCGGGGCGATTTTGCTGTCGCTGTGCGGCGGCTGGCTCGGTACGCGCCTGCTGAAAGGCAAAGCGCTGTTCCGTCAGTTCAGCGGTTGAGTGTGATAAAAACAGGCGGGGTTTCCCGCCTGTTTCAACCTATTTTCTCAGCCACGCTTTCACGCTCTGCCAGTTGCCGCGAAAAACGATATTGCCGGCTTTGCGCTCCAGCTGATAGCGGTACATCGGATCGTAATACTCATTCAACAGTGGCACCAGCCAGCTGAAATGCGCCTCGGTTGAGCCTGTCCGCTGTTGTTGCAGCAACGCGGTGTCGAGATAGTCGGTCAACTGCGCAAAGCGCTGTAACCCCAGACGACGGCGGATAGCGAACAGCCCGTGATGCAGATAGTCGCTGTACGCCTGCCAGCCCGCGTCTTCCCCCATCGCAGCGATAAAATCGTGATGCATGCGGGTGAAATACTCTTCCTGCAGACGTTCGAGACGAATATCAAACGGATCTTCCACCACCGCAATCGGCGACTGCGCCATGCGCTCCCGCAGACACTCCGGCAGATGGTTAGCGCCGATCATATGGCTTTCATCTTCCAGCACCCAGCGCAGGTTATCGTTCTGCTGCGCGTTTTTCAGCAGCGCTACGGCCAGGTGATTTTCGAACGTGGCCTGCGGCAGTTGCGCCTGTAACGTGCGGCCAAACGATGACCCGCGGTGGTGCGCCAGCCCTTCGAGATCAATGCCCTGCGCCATCTCGCGCACCAGTTGCGTTTTGCCGTTGCCGGTACAGCCGCCGACCAGCACCAGCGGGTGTTGCACCAGTGATTCTGTCGCCTGAATGGCGGCCTGGCGCAGCGCTTTATAGCCACCGGCTACCAGAGGAAAATCGACGCCATTTTCTTTCAGCCATTGCTGAACGATGTGTGAACGCTGTCCGCCGCGGGCGCAGCTCAGGTATCCGTGCGGATGACGGGTGCAGGCCTCGCGCCAGGCGGTGAGACGTCGGGCGCGTTTTTCGCCGCTGACTAACTGATGACCGAGCGCCAGCGCGGCTTCCGAACCCTGGCGTTTATAGCAGGTGCCAACAGCGGCACGTTCGTCGTCATCCATCAGCGGAATATTTACGGCGGCGGGCATGGCGCCCTGGCTGAATTCAACCGGGGCGCGAACGTCAATAATGGGGATATCCGCGCTGAGGATCGCGCAGTAATCCGTCCCATCGTTCATGGGCAAATCCTTCTGTGAAAGCTGAGCCGATCAGGGCATCGGGGAAGTTTACGCGCCATGAGGTGTGCCGGGGAAGAGGGAAAAGCGGAATTCCCCGGCGAAAGCGGTTATTTCAGATGATTTTGCACCCACGCGATGCCACTGGCATATTCGGCGGGCAGAATCGGTGTCAGCGCTTCGAGCGTGGCGTACAGCCTGTCGGTGTCGCTGTCGTTCAGATTGAGATGCCCGACTTTGCGGCCCGGACGCACGTCTTTGTCGTACCAGTGCAGATGCACCAGCGGCAGCTTCAGCCAGTCGTAGTTCAGGTCGGTGCCGATCAGGTTGATCATCACCGACGGGCTGTTGACCACCGGCGGCGGCAGCGGTAAATCAGTCACGCCGCGCAGATGCAGCTCAAACTGGCTGATTGACGCGCCGTTCTGCGTCCAGTGCCCACTGTTGTGAACGCGTGGCGCCAGTTCGTTAATCAACAAGCCTGATGGCGTGACAAAACACTCCATCGCCATCACGCCGACGTAATTCAGTTCGTTCATGATTGCGGTGAGCATCTTCTCAGCCTGCGCCTGCTGCTGAGCATCGGCCTGCGGAAACGCCACGCTGACGCGTAAAATGCCGTCCTGATGCAAATTGTGCGTTAGCGGGTAGAACACGGTGCTGCCATCATGGGCGCGGGCACCGACCAGCGACACTTCGCCGGAGAATTTAATGCCCTGCTCAACGATGCATTCGCCGTAACATTCCTGCGGCAGCTCGTCGGTTTCACCCGCGCGCAGACGCCACTGACCGCGACCGTCATAACCCCCGGTACGGCGCTTAACGATTGCCAGCTCGCCAAGACGCGCAAACACGCCCGGCCATTCGCTGGCGTCTGCCAGCAGTTGCCACGGCGCGGTGGGCAATCCGAGCTTATCGAACAGTGATTTCTGAGTCAGGCGATCGGCGATAATCGGGAACACGTCGCGGTTGACGAACGCCGGGTGACGCGCCAGTTCGCGGGTCAGCGCCGTTTCCGGCCAGCGTTCGATTTCAGCGGTGATCACGCTCTGATGAAACGGCACGGCTTCGGGATCGGCCTCCAGGCCGACCGGCCAGACGGCAATGCCCAGCGGTTCACCCGCCTGGCGCAGCATCCGGCCAAGCTGACCGTTGCCGAGCACGCAAACCTGCTTCATGCCGCACCCCGCGGATCCGGGTTATTCAGTACGTCATCGGTTTGTGCTTTGCGCCAGTCACTCAGACGCTGGTGCAGGGCCGCGTCGTGCTGGGCGAGAATTTGTGCAGCCAGCAGAGCCGCGTTTGCCGCACCCGCTTTACCGATCGCCAGCGTGCCAACCGGAATGCCGCGCGGCATCTGGACGATGGAGTAGAGGCTGTCGACCCCGCTCAGCGCGGCGCTTTGCACCGGCACGCCGAGTACCGGCACCAGGGTTTTCGCGGCAATCATGCCCGGCAGATGCGCCGCGCCGCCCGCGCCCGCAATAATCACCTGATAGCCGTTCGCTTCCGCGCTTTCGGCAAAGCTGAACAGTTTGTCAGGGGTACGGTGAGCGGAAACCACTTCGGCGTGGTACGGAACATTCAGGGCGTCGAGAATTTCGCTGGCGAACTGCATGGTTGCCCAGTCGCTTTTGGACCCCATAACGATGGCGATACGTGCCGGATTAGTGCGGGAAGACATGCGTCTTAAAACTCCTGTGGGTGTCATACACACTGCTGCAGAGGGCACAGAGAATAGCACGGAAAACCGGCAAGGAAAACGGTTGCGCAGCCATGAAATCACGATACCCGAAGAGGGTCAGAATAAATTCTGCTGGAAGATCACCGGTTGTAACAGGTGTGGATCCACCCCGGTGGCGTCACCGAGTAAAAAGGGGCTGTGGGGATCGTGCTTTTTGAAATTGCTGTTCGCCAGGTTGTGATTGAAGGTGGCATAGCAATATTTGCAGCCATGCAAACAGGTATTGTATGCCCCGATATCAATGCTTTTGATACAACCGCAGGCTTCACGCTGACCGGGATCTTTACTGCTTGCCAGTGACAGACCAAACAGCGTGTTGATCAGCGCGTCGTCGATGCATTTGCCATGCAGAATGCCCTGCATCGCCAGGTCAACGTCCTCGGCACAGGAATAAATCTCCAGACCATGCTGCCGGGCGATGTCCGCCATCTTTTGCGAGAGCGACAAGCAGAGTTCATGGTTGTGGGTAATATCGCTGTACACCAGTGAATCGACGGTTTTCAGGTTTTTTTCGGTTTTCTGATAGAAATCCGCAAAGCTAATCACGACGCGGCGGGTGTGGCCTTCCAGTTCACCCGCCAGTTTGCTGAACAGGCGAAGATGCTCATCAAAAGGCAGCATGTTAGAGAACAGGATAGGATCGTAACGCCAGATCACTTTGTCAGCGCCCACTTTCGCTGACAACTGTTTAAACACATCGATCGCCTTATGCGGGTTCAGCGTTTTTGCTTCCAGTACGCGCGGGTAACCCGTAATGGTGAACTGGAAATAAAAGCGATGCCCGAGTTCGCTCAACTCATCAAGATAGGGGAGCAATTTTGTGGGGTTGCGCGTCCAGAACACGATGGCATCAACATCTTCTGGCAACAGCGAGACGCGCGATATCTGATGATAGTTAAACGGATTGCGGGTCAGCAAAAACCCCGCACGAATACGGTTCATCAACCATTCGCTATAAAACGCAGGAATGTCAGTGCGGCGACTGGCGCTGATGATCATCGCGTGTATTCCAGAATTTGGTAGTTCATATAGCTGTTCGTCAGCACCGGATTATGGACGACCCGGCATTTACAATCCAGCTCTGCACCTTCTTCGCAAAGATGTTTTCCTTCTTCTGGATAGTCGAAACCATAATTTATTGCTTTTAATCCTAAAAATTGTTTTCCGCCCCGGTAAAACGTCTCATCACTGGGATCTTCAGTTGTGAAGCCCTGCTTTAACATCGCGTCATGAACGAGTGAAAAAAGTTCAACATGATGATGGTTGAGGTTGTGATTGACGGTAATAAAAGAATTGAGGAAGTAGACGGTATCTTTTGGTGTACTGGCTATTTTGCTGGCGAACGCCTGCATATCAATATTTTCAGCAATATCACCCAGTGATTTCGGGAAGATAAAAACATCCGTATCATTAAGTTCAGTTTGCGTGATGTCGGCAATGGACATCGTTTTTAAGCACAGGTTATTGTCGCTTTCAGGAAGTAAATCTCTTGTTTTCCATTTGCTGATGTCATAACCAGAATAATCGAATTCAATATCTTGCAGATTATGCATAAGCGCAAAGTAATCCGGATAGAGGCCGCAGCCAAAAGAAGAGACATTTATTTCGTCTACGCCTTTCTCTTCCAGCCTTTCGGCTAACTCACTGGCAAGCACACAATATTCAAAGTAATAAGCGGGAAGGTATTTTAGCGCATAAATTTTTTGATAAATTTCATCATCATAATTGCCATTTACCGGTGATGCTTCAGAGTAACCACACAAATCACCATCCTGCATGATGCTGTCATAAAAATTATTGACAACCTCATGGATAAAATCACGTTCTATGTTCATAACGATCCCGCAATATTTATTATTTCGTTCCAGCATAGCGGTACCGGAACCCGGGATGATGATCTACATCAGTAGAACATAGCGGGAAAAGCAAATTTAAAACGGGAAGGCGATAAGTTCAACGTTCTCAGCTGTCACTTTGATCATCGACCCTTCGCTGTGCCAGGCACCCAGCACGGCGCGAAACGCCTCGTCGCCATTGGCCTGTAAGGCATGGATCGCCGGGCGATGGGTGTGCCCGTGGATCAGCCATTGCACGCGGTGTTTTTCCATCACGCTGACCACCGCCTGAGGGTTAACGTCCATCACTTCTAAGGATTTACTGCTGTTAGCGGCTTTACTGCCTGCGCGCATGCGGGCGGCGATTTTCTGGCGGATAAACAGCGGCAGGGCGAGAAACAGCGTCTGGATCCACGGCGTGTGCACTTTTTTGCGAAACGCCTGATAGCCGGTATCGTCAGTACAGAGCGTATCGCCATGCATGATCAGCACCCGGCGACCGTTGATGTCCAGTACCTTTTCTTCCGGCAGCAGGAGCATTCCGCTTTCGCGCGCGAAGCGTTTGCCGACGAGGAAATCACGGTTGCCGTGGATGAAATAGCAGGGAACGCCAGCATCCACCAGCGCGTGAATGGCGGCGGCAATTTCACGATGCAGCGGGTTCGGATCGTCATCACCGATCCACGCTTCAAACAGATCGCCCAGAATACAGAGCGCGTCCGCCTGACGGGCTTCACCGTTTAAAAATCGCAGAAAACCGGCGGTGATCGCCGGTTCTTCTGTGTGCAGATGTAAGTCTGCAATAAAGAGTGTCGCCACGAATTACTCGCTGACGGTCACGCTTTCGATGATGACGTCCTCTTTCGGCACGTCCTGATGCATCCCGCTGCGGCCAGTGGAGACGCCTTTGATCTTGTCGACGACGTCCATCCCTTCAACGACTTCGGCGAAGACGCAGTAGCCCCAACCCTGCAGGCTTTCGCCGGAGAAGTTGAGGAAGTCGTTATCCGCGACGTTGATGAAGAACTGCGCAGTAGCGGAGTGCGGTGCTTGAGTACGGGCCATTGCCAGCGTACCACGGCTGTTTTTCAGACCGTTATTGGCTTCGTTTTTGATCGCCGCTTTGGTCTCTTTCTGATGCATGCCAGGCTCGAAACCGCCGCCCTGGATCATAAACCCATTGATTACACGGTGGAAAATGGTGTTGTTGTAGAAACCTTCGCGGCAATAGTCCAGGAAGTTCTTAACTGTTTCAGGCGCTTTTTCATCAAAAGTTTTGATAACGATATCGCCATGATTAGTGTGGAAAGTAACCATTTTTGCATCCTGTTCCGGTAGAGTAGTGCGTAGACCCAACAGTGGGTCAGATGTAGGGGGCTGTTATAGCATAACCTTGGGGCGGGATCATCTTGCAATGTGTGCTGCTTCCGGATTGAATTACGGGTAGAATACGCGCTTTTCGTTCACACACGGATATATGGAATCTTCGATGCTAAAAATCTTCAACACCATGACTCGTCAGAAAGAGGAATTCAAACCCATTCGTGCCGGGGAAGTCGGCATGTACGTGTGTGGCATTACTGTTTACGATCTCTGTCATATTGGTCATGGTCGTACGTTCGTGGCGTTTGATGTCGTGACACGCTATTTGCGCTTCCTCGGCTACAAACTGAAATACGTGCGTAATATCACCGATATCGACGACAAAATTATTAAGCGCGCGAATGAAAATGGCGAAAATTTTGTCGCGCTGGTTGATCGTATGATCGCCGAAATGCACAAAGATTTTGATGCACTTAATATTCTGCGACCGGACAGCGAACCGCGCGCCACGCACCATATTCATGAGATCATTGAGATCACCGAACGTCTGATTGAACGCGGTCATGCTTATGTCGCAGATAACGGCGACGTGATGTTCTCCGTACCGACTGATCCAACCTACGGCCAGTTGTCGCGTCAGGATCTGGATCAACTGCAGGCAGGCGCACGTGTTGACGTGGTTGACGTCAAGCGCAACCCGATGGATTTCGTGCTGTGGAAAATGTCCAAAGCGGGCGAGCCGAGCTGGCCGTCACCGTGGGGCGAAGGGCGTCCGGGCTGGCACATCGAATGTTCGGCCATGAACTGCAAACAGCTGGGCACCCATTTTGATATTCATGGCGGCGGTTCGGATCTGATGTTCCCGCATCACGAAAACGAAATTGCGCAGTCCACCTGTGCGCACGATGGCGAATACGTCAACACCTGGATGCACTCCGGGATGGTGATGGTGGATCGCGAAAAAATGTCCAAATCGCTGGGCAACTTCTTTACCGTTCGCGACGTGCTGAAGTATTACGATCCAGAAACCATCCGCTATTTCCTGATGTCCGGTCACTACCGCAGCCAGCTGAACTACAGCGAAGAGAACCTTAAACAGGCGCGTTCGGCGCTGGAGCGTCTGTACACGGCGCTGCGCGGCACGGATAAGTCCGCCGCACCAGCAGGCGGCGAGGCGTTTGAAGCGCGTTTTATTGAAGCGATGGATGACGATTTCAACACCCCGGAAGCCTATTCCGTGCTGTTCGATATGGCGCGCGACGTTAACCGTCTGAAAACGGAAGATGCCGTAGCGGCAGATGCGATGGCGTCACATATGCGTAAACTCGCCGGTGTGCTGGGTCTGCTGGAGCAGGATCCGGAAACTTTCCTGCAGAGCGGTGCGCAGGCGGATGACGATGAAGTTGCGGAGATTGAAGCGCTGATCAAACAGCGTCTGGAAGCCCGTCAGGCGAAAGACTGGGCCGCGGCTGATGCGGCGCGCGACCGTCTGAACGAAATGGGCATCATCCTCGAAGACGGCCCGCAGGGCACCACCTGGCGCCGTAAGTAAGTCAGTCATGCCCGGTGGCGTTTACGCTTACCGGGCTTTTTTACCGTCGCCTCCACCACAATAATCCCATCACCACCACGCCCGGCAACCACACCCACAACAGCTCAGACATGATCACCTGATGACCGTATGGCGTGGTGTAGCGCGACAGCGCGAACGGTGCGACTTTGATCACCTGCCACGGCGCAAAAAAGCGTTCATCCGACCACGGCCACAGCCAGCCAACGCCTCTGCCGCCGGTGGTCACTGAATCCAGCAGGCTGTGCGACAGCAGCGATACCGTCAGAAACAGCCAGCAACGCATCAGGCTGGCGCGAAACCATCGTCGCCCGATGAGCACGCACAGCAGCGGCACCACGAAAGCAAACAACAGCGAATGGGTGAACCCGCGATGGCCGAAAATATTGCCGTAGGCGATGCCGAATTTGAATGCCAGCACGTCGGCATCCGGCAGCATCGACAGCGCTATACCTGTCAACAACAGGCGAGGGGGAATAACGCGGGTGCCGAGCCCCAGTCCGAGGCAAAGCGGAACCGCAGCATGGGTAATGATGGTTGGCATAGGGGATCATCCGTGGGGGAAAAGCATAATATAGCAGTAACCTCAGCGGGATAAGCAGAGGGCAAATTCTGAAATCAGGCGGATTCGCGGGCGATAAGCTGCCCTGACAGCGTGATGCGCTGAACCTGCAATTCCGGCTCTTTGAGCTTACGAATCATCAGCGTTGCCGCCTGGCGACCGGTCTCTTCGCTGGCGGACGACACATAGGTGAACGACGGCGACGTCAGATTCACATGCAGCATGTCTTCAAACCCAATCAGCGCCACCTGTTGGGTGAGGAAAACGTCTTTACCCACCGTGCGCCCCACCTGATGAATACCGCTGATGGAGCCGATGATCGCGTCCGGCGAGTGGCAGAGCAGGGCGGTGATAGTGTTGTTTTTTTCCAGCAGTTGCCGGGTGGCAATGCTGGCAGCGTGGGTGTCGTCACTGCAGGCCGGTGTGGATTCATCGCGCCAGACCATGCCGTACTGCGACAGCGCGCTGTGAAAACCCAGCAGACGCTGCTGGCGAATCATGTCATTTTCGCGCCCGCCAATGTAGGCGATGCTGCGGTGCCCGCGCTCAATCAGGTAGCGGGTGGCCAGACTGGCGGCCTGGCGGTTGTCGCGCATCACCAGATGGCAGTTCTCTTCCAGTAGTGATTGCGATACCACCACCAGCGGCAGCGGGCACTGGCGCATTTTCTCCGGCAGATGCAGTGTGGTGGCGTCAGACGAAAGGTAAATCACTCCGGCCACGCCCTGCTGTTTGAACGACAACAGGCAGCGTTCCAGATGATCATCATCGTTCAGCGGCTGGCCGAGAAACACCATATAGCCCTGTTTTTCCAGCTCCTGCACGATGCTGGCCATCACTTTAATCGAAAAGCTGTCGCTGAAGTCACGCAGGATCAGGCCGATGAGATTTGACGTATTTGCGCGTAGATTGGCAGCGGCGACGTTATGGACGTAGCCGAGTTCGGTGATGGCGGTGTGGACTCTCTCGATGGTGGCGTCGGAGATTTTCCCTTTCTGGCGCAGTACCAGTGAAACGGTTGAGACCGAAACTCCCGCCAGTTTCGCGACATCAATAATACTGACTTTCTTCAAATCCACTCCCTGAAAAAGTAAGCTGGTCAGCCAGATACCTGCCCGTCTCCTGCCACAGCAGGAGACGTTCAGCGTATCATTTTCCTGTTATTTGCCAATCATCGTCGACATAGTTTGTGCAATAAATTGCGCTCTGGCGCCAAAAATCACCTGAATGCCGTTATCGCCCACAAACACCACGCCGCGCGCGCCGACACCGTTGAGTCCGTCTTTGTCCACTTTCTCGCTATTCGCCACTTCCAGACGCAGACGGGTGATGCAGGAACCAACGGAGTCGATGTTGTGCGCACCGCCCAGCAGAGCGATGATCTCGTTCGCCAGTTCGGTATCGGTTTTGTCTTTCGCGTCTGATGTCACCTCAGTACGACCCGGCGTTTTCACATCAAAACGACGGATAACATAGCGGAAGGTGAAGTAATAAATCAGCGCCATCGGAATACCGACAATTACCGCGTTGAGGAAGTTGGTCTGATAACCGTTCAGCGACGGCACGATGCCAAACGACAGATAGTCGATAAAGCCTGCGGAGAACGACTTGGCGATATGCGCATGCAGCAGGAACATGGTCATATACGCCAGACCGGCCATGATGGCGTTAAAGACGTAGAGAATTGGCGCCACGAAGATAAAGGTAAACTCAACCGGCTCGGTGATCCCGGTCAGGAAGCAGGTCAGCGCGGCTGAGAACAAAATACCGGAGGCAATCTTTTTGTTTTTGGTGTGCGCTTCGTGATACATCGCCAGACAAGCTGCCGGCAGCGCGAACAGCATCAGTGGGAATTCACCCTGCATGAACTTACCGGCGTTCTGGTACGTATCGCTGCTGAACGATTTGACGCCTTCTTCCAGCATTTTGAACCAGATGGTCTGGTCGCCGTGGATCACCTGACCGGCCTGCGTGGTGTAATCACCAAACGAATACCAGAACGACGGATACCAGATGTGGTGCAGACCCAGCGGGATCAGCGCGCGTTCCACGAGACCAAAGATGAACGTCGACGCGGCCTGATTGTCACCATTCACCACCAGTGACAGCGCGTCGATACCAGCCTGGATGTGTTGCCAGACATAGGGCAACAGCAAACCGAGCACGAACGAGAGACACGCGGCGGCGATGGCGACAAAGCGCTTGCCGGAGAAGAAACCGAGGAATTCCGGAAGTTGCATTGCGTGGAAGCGGTTATAGCACCACGCGGCGAGGATCCCGCAAATTAAGCCCCCGAAAACACCCATCTGTAAGGTGGGAATACCAACCACCATCGCGTATTTCCCGCCCTGCGACGCCATTTCCGGCGTAATACCGAGGACGGTGCTGATGGTGATGTTGGTGACAAAAACCGATACCGCCGCCGAGAGCGCGGCAATCCCGGATTCTGACGCCAGACCGACTGCTGAACCGATCGCAAACAGCATTGGCAGGTTGTCGAAGATAACCCCACCCGCGTTCATCATTAGCGGAAGGTGGAACTTATCCCCGAACGCCAACAGCAAACCGGCAGCGGGCAGTAAAGAAATTGGCAGCATTAATGCGCGGCCAATCATCGACAACTTAGACAGCGATTTAACAAAACCTGATATCAGACTCATGCTGATTTCCCCCGAGTGGAGACCCTGATGTGCGCGTTTACGCGTTATTGTAGTGAGTAGAACGTTATAGTAGAACGTTCTACTTATCGTGGAATAATCTGATATCCGCCGCAACTAAATTTTCACATTCAGGGCAGACGAGTTTGTGATTCTTTGAAGTTGATCGAGAATTAACCGTTATGGCTGTGGGGGAAAACCCTCTCCAGGCGAAGAGGGTTGGAAGGCGAATCAGGCGACGACAGTAATGCTCTGTCCGTCAAAGCTTACCGTCTGACCGGCGAGGATCTTGCAGCGCTTGCGGGTTTCCACCACGCCATCCACCGTCACCTGCCCGTCAGCGATGAAAATTTTAGCCTGGGCGCCGCTTTCGCTCCAGCCTTCCAGTTTCAGCAGATCACACAGTTCAACGTGCGGGTGTTTACCTAACGAAAATGTGGCCATCTTACGCCTCCTCCACATCATGGTATTCTTCGCACGCCTGCAGCGTGTTCTGGATAAGCGTTGCCACGGTCATCGGACCGACACCGCCCGGCACCGGGGTGATATACGACGCGCGTGCGGCGGCATCATCAAAAATCACATCGCCCACCACTTTGCCGTTTTCCAGACGGTTAATGCCGACGTCCACGACAATCGCGCCCTCTTTGATCCAGTCGCCAGGAATAAAGCCCGGTTTACCGACGGCGACGATCAGCAGATCGGCATGTTCAACGTGGTGACGCAGGTTTTTGGTAAAGCGATGGGTCACGGTCGTGGTGCAGCCTGCCAGCAACAGCTCCATGCTCATCGGGCGACCGACAATATTGGACGCGCCGATAATGACCGCGTTCAGGCCGTAAGTGTCGATGTTATAACGCTCCAGCAGCGTCACAATGCCGCGTGGCGTGCACGGGCGCAGGCGTGGCGCGCGCTGACACAGGCGACCGACGTTGTATGGATGAAAACCGTCGACGTCTTTATCCGGCGCAATGCGTTCCAGCACCTTCACATTATCAATGCCCGCAGGCAGCGGAAGCTGAACCAGAATGCCGTCAATGTGGCTGTCAGCATTCAGCGTATCAATAAGTTCCAGCAGTTCGGCTTCGGTGGTGGTTTCCGGCAGATCGTAAGAGCGGGAGATGAAACCCACTTCCTCGCAGGCTTTGCGTTTGCTGCCAACATAAATTTGCGATGCAGGGTTGCTACCGACCAGCACAACAGCCAGTCCCGGGGCGCGTTTTCCGGCGGCGATACGCGCCGTCACTTTTTCCGCAACCTCAGAGCGCACCTGCTGCGCAATCGTTTTACCGTCAATAATCTTTGCTGCCATCAGAGAGAGGATTCCATCTGTCATCAAGAAAAGGGGGATTGCGCATATTTTGTCAGAAGCGGGGCGTGATGTCAGTCACCGTTTACGTTTTTATCGTGGGCAAGCCTGCTGTCACGCCGTCAGTGGCAATCCCGTAATATCGATGAGGCTTTTCTTATTCCTGTTTAAGACGTGGCTTAGCGCAATGAAAGTCTTTATACGTATTTTGAATGAGTAAGTTGGGTTAATTTATCTGCGGCATCAGGGACATTATTTATTCCAGAGAATAACCGCTAATTCCTTTAATTCGCGGGGCAATGTACTGCCAATTAATCACTCTCAGCGGGAAGGCGGGGGTCATCAGGCGGATATTATTATCTGTCATGGTAAATCACACGGAGCGTACAGGAAGCACGCGACGGATGTGCGTTTTTTCAATTCAAGGAAAACCCATGAAATTAAAAACTCTTGCTGCGGCGCTGGTGGCAATGTCAGGTCTTGCAACCACCACGGCAAATGCGGCGGCAACGTCTGTTAACGGCGGCACTGTACATTTTGAAGGCGAACTGGTGAACGCGGCCTGTGCGGTAAGCACAACTTCTTCCAACCAGACGGTGGAACTGGGTCAGTACCGCACCGCGACCTTCACTGAGACCGGCGATACCTCAGCGAAGATCCCGTTCAGCATTGTGCTGAACGACTGCGATCCGACGGTTGCTGCGACGGCGGCCGTTGCCTTTAATGGCCCGGTTGATGCTGACGATAACACCCTACTGGCGGTGAGCTCAGGCGATAACAGCACCACGGCGGAGGGGGTGGGTATTGAGATTCTGGACAACACATCCAGCGTATTGACCCCGAACGGCGCGGTGTTCTCTGCGGCACAGAATCTGATTCAGGGTACCAACACCCTGCACTTCAGCGCGCGTTACAAATCGACGACTGACACCACCACACCGGGTCAGGCAAACGCTGACGCGACTTTTGTGATGAAGTACGAATAAGGCCATAACGCCATCAGGATAATCCCGGCCTCAGGGAGGAGGCGCGTACAACAGATTTATCCCTGACGCGATGACATTCGCCCGCAACAATAAATACAGGTATACAGTTATGGACAAGTTTTTCAACCCGGGGATGGTTGTCGCCGTTTTATTATTCATTATTTGGTTACCCGCAAAGGCGGCAGGCGGAATTGCACTGGGGGCAACGCGGGTTATTTATCCGGCAGAGGCTAAGCAAACCTCATTATCTATTACCAACAGTAATGCGCAGGAGCGTTACTTAATTAATGCGTGGATTGAAAACAATAACGGACAAAAAGAAAAAACGTTTATCGTCACGCCGCCACTGTTTGTCAGCGAAGCCAGCAGTGAAAACACGCTGCGTATTATTTATGCCGGACAGCCATTGCCTGCCGATCGTGAGTCGCTGTTCTGGATGAACGTCAAAGCCATTCCTTCAGTCAATAAAGAGAACGCCAGCGGTAAGAACGTGCTGCAACTGGCGGTGCTGTCGCGCATCAAGCTGTTCGTGCGCCCGGCGAATCTGCCGGTGCAGCCTTCTGAGGCGTTGTCGCAACTGACGTTTGCCCGCGTCGGGAATCAACTGAAAGTCACTAACGCCTCACCGTATTACATCACGCTGGTCAATCTGAATATCGCCGGTAAAAAACTGGAAAACCTGATGGTGGCGCCGAAAAACAGCGGTCAGGCGGCAATACCCGCCGGGGCGCAGGGGGCGCTGAGCTGGCAGAGCGTCAATGATTACGGCGCCATCACCCCCGCACGTCGCGTGCAGTTATAACCGTCATGCGGGTGTTCATCATGATGTCTGCAACCCACCCGCGTCTGAACGTGCTGGCGCTGGCACTGCTTGGTGCCTGCTGGTCATCGCATGGCCGGGCTGAGGATTATTTCAACCCGGCGTTTCTGTCGGACGATGCCGCGCGCGTTGCCGATTTGTCGCGCTTCGAAAAAGGCAACCAGCAGCCTGCGGGTGTTTACCGGGTTGATATCTGGCGTAACGACGAATTTATTGGCACTCAGGATCTGCCATTTGTGGCGGCGGAAAAAACGGCTCCGGCAGCGGGCGGTCTTGCGCCATGTGTGGAACTGGCGCTGATCACGCGGCTCGGTGTGAATCGCCAGGCCTTTCCCGAACTGGCGCAGGGATCGAGTGATACCTGTATCCCGTTGACTACGCGCATTCCCGGTACAGAAATTCATTTTGATTTTGCGGCGCTCAAACTCACATTCAGCATTCCGCAAATCGCCATGCAAAACAGCGCCCGGGGTTACATCGCACCGGAGGAGTGGGACGAAGGGATCCCCGCCGCGCTGGTCAACTACAGCTTCAGCGGCAACCGCGGCACCCAGGATGACAGCTATTTTCTCAGCCTGATGAGCGGCCTGAATTTTGGCCCGTGGCGGCTGCGCAATAACGGCACCTGGAATTACAGCCGCAACAATGGCCAGCATGACAGTCACTGGCAGAACGTCTCGACCTCGGTTCAACGCGCGATGATTCCATGGAAAAGCGAACTGGTGCTCGGCGACAGCAACACCGGCAATGAACTCTTCGACAGCGTGGGGTTTCGCGGCGCACGGTTGTACTCGTCTGACAGTATGTACCCGGACAGCATGCAGGGCTTCGCGCCGACAGTGCGTGGTATCGCCCGGACGCCCGCCAGAGTGGTGATCCGCCAGAACGGCTATGTGGTGTATCAGAGCTATGTGCAAAGCGGCGCGTTCGCCATCAGCGATCTCAACCCGACCTCTTCCAGCGGCGACCTTGACGTCACCGTGGAAGAGAAAGACGGCAGCCAGCAACGCTACACCATACCGTATTCCAGCGTGCCGCTGTTGCAACGTGCAGGCCGCGTCAAATTTGATGTGGTGGCCGGGGATTATCGTTCCGGTAACACGCAGCAGGGAACGCCGTTTTTCTCCCAGGGAACACTGATTGCCGGTCTCGATAACGGCGTGACGCTCTACGGCGGCTCGCAACTGGCGGAACACTATACCGCCGTGGCAATGGGCGCCGGTAAAAACCTCGGCGACTGGGGGGCGATTTCGCTGGATGTCACACATGCGCGCAGCACGCTGGTGGACGGCAGCAACCACGAAGGGCAGTCGCTGCGCTTTCTGTATGCAAAATCACTGAACCGGTTTGGCACCAACTTCCAGTTGCTCGGCTATCGCTACTCCACCAACGGCTTTTATACCCTCGATGACACCACCTGGAAAACGATGAGTGGCTATCAGTACGACGACAAAGACAAAGACGATGACGGCGCTCCCGACATCATCAGCTACCACAATCTGACGTTTAACAAGAAAGGGCGTTTTCAGGTCAATATCTCGCAATTGCTGGGGGATTATGGCTCGCTGTATCTCTCCGGGAGCCAGCAAAGCTACTGGGGAACCAGCGAAACGAACACCTGGTATCAGTTTGGCTATTCCGGCGGCTGGCAGGGGATCAGCTACTCGCTGGCGTGGTCGTGGAACCGCGCGGTGGGGATTTCCGGCACCGATCGCATCGTCACTTTTAACCTGTCGATTCCGTTCAGTTTGTTCACCGGGCACGGCTATCGTCGTGATACCGCGTTTGATCGCGCTTATGCCACTGTTGCCGCCAGCCGTAACCGCGACGGGCAAAACAGCTGGCAGAGCGGCGTCAACGGCACGCTGCTTGAGGGGCGCAACCTGAGCTACAGCGTGACGCAGGGGCATTCCGGCACCAATGGCTATACCGGCAGCGCCAGCGCTAACTGGCAGGCGACGTACGGTACGTTGGGTATGGGTTACAACTACGACCGCGATCAACACGATCTCAACTGGCAACTGTCGGGTGGCGTGTTAGGCCATGCCGATGGCATCACTTTCAGCCAGCCGTTAGGAGACACTAACGTGCTGATCAAAGCGCCTGGCGCATCCGGCGTCAGCATCGAAAACCAGACCGGGGTGAAAACCGACTGGCGCGGCTATGCCGTTATGCCGTACGCCACCGTCTATCGCTACAACCGTGTGGCGCTTGATACCAACTCCATGAGCAACAACACCGACATCGAAAACAACGTCAGCAATGTGGTGCCAACTGAGGGTGCCGTGGTGCGCGCCGCGTTTGATACCCGCATCGGCGTGCGGGCGCTGATCACCGCCCGTCGTGGCAATCAGCCGGTGCCTTTCGGCGCGATTGTACGTGAAACCCGGCATGGGATGACCAGCATGGTGGGTGACGACGGGCAGATTTACTTAAGTGGTTTGCCGCTGCGCGGTGAACTGTTGATCCAATGGGGAGAGGGTGCGAATGCACAATGCCGCGCCAGCTACAGTCTGCCTGAAAAGAGCCTGCAACAGGCGATCACGCTCACGGAGGTTCGCTGTGATCGGTAATGTGATGAAAAAACGAGACTGGCTGGCGGCGCTACTGCTGTTAGTGCCTGCCAGCCACGCGCTGGCGACGGTGTGCTACAACGAAAACGGAGTGCCAACGGATATCTTTTACGATCTGACTGACACGTTTAACAGCGCGAACAATCAGCCAGGGCAAATCGTGACCCTGAGCAATAAATCCGGCTGGGTGGGCGTGAAAGCAGTCTGCCCGAAAGGCACGTCGGGAAACACCACCATGCGCAGTTACGTCACCGATCTCCCGGTACAGAGCGTGGAGGGCGGGTATCAGTATCTCAGGCTGAACGAGTACCTCGACGGCGCGATGCAGATCACCGACAGCTCCGCCGGGGTGTTCCATCCGCCGCAGAACTATATCCAGATGGGATCGCATCCGAACGTCTCCAGGAATCAGCCTTTTCCGGTGGAGGATTCAAAGCTGGTGTTTCGCCTTAAAGTCACGCGGCGGTTTATCAACATGGTGGTGATCCCGCGACAGACCATGTTTCGCGTGTATGTCACCACGACGCGAGGCGATCCACTGACCACGGTGGTTTATACCATCAGCTACAGCGGCACCATTGAAGTGCCGCAGAGTTGCGCCATCAATGCGGGCAACGTGGTGGAATTCGATTTCGGTGATATCGGCGCGTCGCTCTTTAGTCAGGCCGGAGCCGGGAACCGCCCGCAGGGCGTCTCTGTGCAGCAGAAAACGGTCGGGATCAAATGTACCAACGTGGAGGCGCAGGCGTACCTGAGCATGCGCATTGAAGCCGAACAGGCGCAGGGCAACGCGATGGTCTCTGATAACCCGGACCTGGGATTTATCATTGCCGACGGTTCCGGCAACCCGCTGACACCCAATAACCTCACCAGTAAAATTCCTTTCCGGCTGGATGACAGCGCCCGGGCGCAGGTATCGATTCGCGCCTGGCCGGTGAGCGTGACGGGGAACAAACCCAGCGAAGGACCGTTTACCGCGAGGGGGTATCTGCGTGTTGACTATGATTAACGGCCGCGTTTTTGCCAGCCTGATGCTGATCGTCACGCTGACCGCGCAAGCGCAGACGCCGCTTGGCGAAATCAACATTGAACTGCGGGGCAACGTGGTGGATTTCACCTGCGTCGTGGAGGCGGGGGACAGCAACAAAACCGTGCAACTGGGGCGCTGGCCGACGAAACAACTGCAACAGGCGGGAAACACCACCCGTGAAGTACCGTTTACCCTGACGCTGAACGGTTGCCCGCCGGGCGCCGCGTCCATCACCTTTTCCGGCACGCCTGACACCCAGGACAGCACGTTGTTGAGGCTGAATGGCAACAGCCAGGCCAGCAACGTGGCGGTGGAAATTCGTGATAAAGACCGGACTCGCCTGCCGCTGGAACAGGCCAGTCAGGATGTGGTGGTGGATGCGCAGGGAAATGCGACGCTACAGTTTTTCGCGAATTACATCGCGACGGCCAATGATCCTCAGCCCGGCGTCGCGGACGCAGATGCGACGTTTATGATTAATTATAATTGAGGTGAAAGGGAACTCCCGAATGATATTTTTTATCCGGGAGTTCATGTTGCTTATAATAATTCGTGGGCTTTCGCGTAATCAATCAGTTCAACAATGGTATGCACGCCCAGTTTGCTGAAAATATTTGACTTGTGGGCGCTGATGGTTTTGTTGCTCAATAATAATTGATCGGCGATTTCCTTATTGGTCAGGCCATTTGCCAGATAACGCAGCACCATCACTTCGCGATTCGATAATGGCAGTTCCGGCAGATCACCACGCTGCGAATGGCTGAACATCGTCAGTGACGATGACGGAAAAAAAGAATATCCCGCCAGCAGCATTTCCACCGCTTTATAGATGTCGTTTTGATCCTTTCGTTTGCTGACAAAGCCATTCGCGCCCGCGCGTATCGCCCGCCCGGCATAGAAGGATTCTGACTTTGAAGATAAGAAGAGTACCTTGGTTCGGTGGTTTATCTCCTTGATTCTTTTGAGCAAAGAAAAACCATCCGTGCCGGGTAACTCGATGTCAAGAATAACCATATCGGTGGGGTTATGGCGAAGATAATCGAGTAATTCCCGATTATCATCCGTTTTCAGAACCACTTCGATATCTTTATTTTTATGCAGTAAGACTTCGATTGACATTCTGACGATGGGCTGTTCGTCCATAATAATTACGGAATGCGGTCTCATTTTTCTATTCCTCAGATTGTTAGAACAGTCGTGCCGAATCCTTTCCGGATCCACCGCTAGCTGGAAGGATAAAATCAAAAAATCCTGATACCGAAGTATGTTTCCATGGAAAGTACAAAAGCGTTCCTGTATGCGTGGTTGTTACTTATTCGCATGCGATTAGTTTATTCTGCGAAAGAATAAATAAGCACGATGTCATATTATTATTTCTTACTCTGACGCCACTGATTATACCGTGTAACTTTTCCTGGAAAAGCCTGTGAAATTGACAAAAAGCGTTACCCGTTAGGATATTCTGACGACAGGTAACAATATTTTCTGTTTTGGCGTAACCGGCTAGGATTTTTCTTAATGATAAAATTAACGATTATGCTAACGAGGAAAAACAACATTAATGACTGGTTGTTGTTCTGTTGTTAAATAGATTTCTGAAAGTTTATCGTACAGGCAGGATGGCTGCCTGCGGCTGAATTCATCATTTATCGCGGTTGGTTGCGGTTCGTGGCCGATCTCGCGTGCGGCGCTGGTCGCAGCAGGATCTGCTGTCAGGGTTGTGGGTTATCTGCCAGTTACGTGCCATTGTTGATATTTTCATCGAAGAATTGTTCTCCGCTTGACGCAGAGAAAAATAGCAGCAGCGATATTAACCAGTGTATTGCCTTTATCTGGTGATAAGTTCTGAAGGGTGGGGCTTTTTAGGAATAGTTATAATTGTTTTACAAATGTTATCAATTAACCATTATTTAACAATAAATTAAGTAATTTCCTAAATCAGTTCCGGACTGAATTTCCACTTAATCGCTGTAGCAGGCGGATAAGCTGCTGTCGTTTCTGTAATTTCAGCAGGGCAAGAATGCGCGCGAGTCGATAGATAATGCGGTGATAAGGGCGATTCTGCTGTATGGCGATATTTCGCAGCGTCATACCGTCAGCCATCAGGCGAATAATCTGCCATTCCTGGCGGTTAAACCGCTCCCTGGGGTTATTGAACACCACGCGCGGAAACGCCAGCGCCTGTTGCACGCCGCTTACCGTAACGCGACGGTCGATGATCCGGCACAGGCAACTTGCCGCAATAAAATGCACGATGTCCAGATCATCCACCACTGTCAGCAGATCAAATGCCAGATCAGGGTGTTGTCGGCTGATAAGGTGCAGTTGATACAGGGTGTCGAGCACAGGGGCGGTGCTGCCGTTGAGATCGATAATCAGGCGTGAGGACCCCCACTTTTGCCGGGCTTCTGACGCCTCTTCCAGACGAGGAAAAAGGGTACTGCAGGCCAGTGGCGGCGGGCTGTAGCGGATACCGGTCGCGAGGTAGTTATCCTGCGTGACCAGAAGCAACCTGTCGCTCAGGGACGCCGCATGGTTGGTGGCCGGGTTCGCCAGCAGGTCGATCCGCTCGACCAGCGCATAATGCGGTAATGGCAGGCGGCGCCCACCCACCGGAGTCGCATTGCGACGACGTCTTTCCCTGCGTAATACCACGCGCATAAATTCCCTCTCACGCCGTAAGCTCATTGAGAATATCAGAAGGGCTTATGCAAAACAGATACGCTTTCCTGGCGGTAACAGACTGAAATCATTACAGGCTTATATGCCGGAACTGTTGAGCTTCTATTGTTACGACACGAGAGTTGTCTAAAAACCAGGCAATGCTTAAAACCTACTGAGATATTTCGCAGTTGCGGGGGTGCGTGTATGGTGTTGCGTTGTTAAATATATGTTGCTTTTGATCACAAAAAATAAACAAACAGACTGTTTTATGCGCAATCCCGAAAAATGTAGATATTTTTAAGTTATGGCTACGAAAAAGACACGCCATCTCTGTCTGCTACTCTACCGAGAGGATTGATTCTGATGAATGCACTCACTGCCCTGAAACAGAGCCCGTCCGACCTGTCCCGCTCCGGCAGCGGTTTTACCGTCACCCCTTCGCGCCAGTCGCCCCGTTTGCTTGAACTCACCTTTACCCCCGGGGTGACACAACAATTTTTGCATGACGTGGCGCAGTGGCCGGTGCAGGCGCTGGAGTACAAATCCTTCCTGCGTTTCCGGGTAGCGCAAATCCTCGATGATCTGTGCGGTAACCAGCTGCGTCCGCTGCTGTTTAACGCGCTGCTGTCGCGTAGCGAAGGGGCATTGCTGGTGGCGGCGCCGGGTCTGGACAACGTGGCGCAGGCAGATGAGATGGTCAAACTGGCGACCGCGGTCGCGCATCTGGTAGGGCGCTCCAATTTCGATGCGATGAGCGGCCAGTATTATGCCCGCTTCGTGGTAAAAAATGTCGATAATTCTGACAGTTATCTGCGCCAGCCGCACCGCGTGATGGAACTGCATAACGACGGGACCTACGTCGAAGAGCCGACCGATTACGTGCTGATGATGAAAATTGACGAGCAGAACATGCAGGGCGGTAATTCGCTGCTGCTGCACCTTGACGACTGGGAACATCTGGAGCGTTTCTTCGCGCATCCACTGGCACGCCGTCCGATGCGCTGGGCCGCGCCACCCAGCAAGAACGTCAGTAAGGATATCTGGCATCCGGTGTTTGACGTCGACACGCAGGGGCGACCGGTGATGCGTTACATCGACCAGTTTGTGCAGCCTAAAGATCTGGAAGAGGGGACCTGGCTGAGTGCACTTTCGGATGCGCTGGAGACCAGCAAGCAGATCCTCTCCGTGCCAGTACCGGTCGGCCGGTTCCTGCTGATCAACAATCTCTTCTGGCTGCACGGGCGCGATCGTTTCACGCCACACCCGGATCTGCGCCGCGAGCTGATGCGTCAGCGGGGTTATTTCTGCGATCCCACCACGCCATAATCCCTCACTGGCGAAGGAATTCACTGGATGTATGATTTTGTGATTATCGGCGGCGGCATCATCGGGATGTCGACCGCCATGCAACTGGCGGATGTCTACCCTGATGCCCGGATTGCGTTACTGGAAAAAGAGTCTGCCGCCGCGCAGCATCAGACCGGGCATAACAGCGGGGTGATCCACGCCGGGGTGTATTACACCCCCGGCACCCTCAAAGCGCAGTTTTGCCTTGCCGGAAACCGGGCGACAAAAGCGTTTTGCGAGCAAAACGGCATTCGCGTCGAAACCTGCGGAAAAATGCTGGTCGCCACCTCGCCGCTGGAAATGGAACGTATGCGGGCGCTGTGGGATCGCACCGCCGAAAATCAACTGGAGCGCTACTGGTTGAGCGCGGAAGAACTGCGTGAGCGCGAACCGAATATCCGTGGGCTGGGCGGCATTTTTGTTCCTTCCAGCGGGATCGTCAGTTATCGCGAAGTGACGGAAGCGATGGCGCAACGGTTTCGCGACAGCGGCGGCGAGATTATTTATGGCGCCGAGGTCTGCGCGCTGAAAGAACATGCGGCCGGTGTGGTGGTGAGAACGAAGCAGGGGCAGGAGTTTGAAGCCTCGACGCTCATCACCTGCGCCGGGCTGATGGCTGACAGGCTGGTCAGCATGCTGGGGCTTGATCCCGGTTTTATCATCTGCCCGTTCCGTGGGGAATATTTCCGTCTCGCCCCGCAGCACAATCAGATCGTCAACCACCTTATTTATCCGATTCCCGATCCGGCGATGCCATTCCTCGGCGTACACCTGACGCGGATGATCGACGGCAGCGTGACCGTCGGCCCTAACGCCGTGCTGGCCTTCAAGCGGGAAGGGTATCGCAAGCGCGATATTTCGCTGCATGACACGCTGGAAATTTTGCGATCACCGGGGATCCGCCGCGTGCTTAACGGCAACCTGCGCGCCGGGTTACATGAAATGAAGAACTCGCTGTGTAAAAGCGGTTATCTGCGTCAGGTGCAAAAGTATTGCCCCAGCCTGCGTGCCGACGATTTACAGCCCTGTCCCGCGGGCGTCAGGGCACAGGCGGTTTCACCGGACGGGAAGCTTATCGACGATTTCTTGTTCGTTACGACGCCACGCTCGATTCATACCTGTAACGCACCGTCTCCGGCTGCGACATCGGCCATTCCTATCGGCGCGCACATTGTCAGTAAAGTGCAGAGCCTGCTCGACAGCCAGCAAACCACGACGCTCGGGAGAAAAAAACATGGGACAGACAGCCTCGATCCCTTCAACCGCGTTTGACGGTTACCGGCGGCTTAAGAACGACATCATTCGCGGCGTCTGGCAGCCGGAAGAGAAGCTACGGATGAGCCTGCTGACGTCTCGTTACGAACTGGGCGTTGGGCCGCTGCGGGAGGCACTGTCGCAACTGGTGGCCGAACGACTGGTCACCGTGGTGAATCAGAAAGGCTACCGCGTGGCGCCGATGTCAGAAACGGAGTTGCTCGATATCTTCGATGCGCGCGCCAGTATGGAGGCGATGCTGGTGGGGCTGGCGATTGCACGGGGCGGGGACGCGTGGGAAGCGGAAATTCTGGCGCGGTCGCACATGCTGAACAAACTCTCCGCCAGCAAAGCCAGCGAAGGGATGCTGGAGGAGTGGGACCAGCGGCATCAGGCATTCCACACGGCGATTGTGAATGGCTGCGGATCGCAGTATCTGTTGCAGATGCGCGAGCGGCTGTTTGATCTTGCGGCGCGCTACCGGTTTATCTGGTTGCGTGAAACGGTGTTGTCGGTCGAAATGCTGGAAGACAAACACGACCAGCATCAGGAACTGGTCGAAGCGATACTGGCGCGTGACGCCAGCCTTGCCAGCGAGCGGATGCGCCAGCACTTGCTGACGCCCATTCCCATCATCCAGCAAGCGATGGTGCAGAAGCGCCAGCAGAGTGCGGTATGATTCCGGTTAGCAAATAAGCAATAGCGCAGCAGAAACGCCGGGTTGGGGGAAAAGCCATTGACTCAGCAGGCGTTGACCGTATAATTCCAGGCGTTTCACACCGCGAAGTTCCTGACTTCTCAGTGCGCCCTTAGCTCAGCTGGATAGAGCAACGGCCTTCTAAGCCGTAGGTCACAGGTTCGAATCCTGTAGGGCGTGCCATTTCCTGGTCAACGCTATTATTCCCCAGTCAAGCGGTTTCAGTTTGCCTTCAGAAAATCCCCGACGGTTTGCATACAGCGTTGTCGCTCTTCGATATGGGGCATATGGCTGGAGTTCTCAAAAATGACCCACTGCGCGCCGGTTATCTTGTCCATAAAAGGCTGCACAACTTCCGGGGTTGCCTCGTCGTAACGCCCGGAAATGAGCAGGGTTGGCACCGCAATTTTCCCGAGCCGGTCAACAATGCTCCAGTTTTTCAACGAGCCAATAATGTTAAATTCCGAGGGACCGTTCATGGCCAGATACACACCAGGGTTGGACTCCAGCGCTGCAAAGGTACGCAAGAGTTCTTCTGGCCAGGGATCAACGCGGCAAACATGGCGCTGATAAAAAACCATACTTGCCGCTTTGTATTCCTCACTGTCGAGCGTTCCCGCTTTTTCATGTTCCAGCAACGTGGCCTGCACTTCCGCTGGCAGCTCAGCGCGGAGTCTGGCGGCGGCCTCCATCCACAGCGCCATGGACGCCGGAGTGTCGGCGAGGATAAGCGCTTTCAGGCCTGATGGCTGCGTGACGGCATGTTCCGCCGCCAGCATTCCGCCCCAGGACTGACCGAGCAATGCGTAGTCGTCATCAATCTCCAGCGTCCGGAGCAGGTTAGTCAGCTCGTCAAGAAAAAGGGATGGTTGCCAGAATGTAGGATCGACATCCGGCAGATGGGTAGAACGCCCGTTTCCCAGTTGATCGTAATGGATAACGGCGCGTCCGGTTTCGGCAATATATTTAAACGCATCAACATAATCATGAGTACAACCTGGACCGCCGTGAGCTACCACCAGCGGCGTCTGCCCATTATGCAGATCACCGCAGATGCGAAACCAGGTCTGATAGCCCTGAAAGGGGGCAAAGCCTTCGCGAATGGTGTACATGGGACGTTTTCCTTTGAAGTGAACCAACTCTCAGGGTAGAACGTCCTGGGCCGCGTTGAATACTAGTAAAAATGCTAGTTCTTAACTGTCGAGCAGGCGGTAGTGCATCGCGCGTACCACAGCCTGTACGCGATTTGTGGCGCCGAGTTTTTTCGCCGCCGTGTTCAGATGTAGCGTGACCGTTGCGACCGATCGATGCAGTTTACGGGCGATCTCTTTTGCCGTCAGCCCCCTGGCGGACCACGCCAGGCACTCGCGCTCACGGTTGCTCAGTCGGATGTGGTGACAGGTACGCATTGAGGCGTCAAACAGCGGAAAAGCCGTCTCCTGAAAGTGATGTGCAAGAAACATCATCTGGGCGAGGGTATCATTGATACCAGGTGGCGGATGCTGGCTGGTTAAAATGCCTGTCAGGGTAACAAATCCGCCATTCGGTAGATGCAACGGTACGGTTGCGCCACTGGACATGTTGTTCTCGCACATGTAGCGGCTGACTTCACGCGCGTTATTGTCCAGCATATGGCGCAGCACGCTGCTTGCCGGGTATTGATATGACCAGACAAAAGGCGCGCAGCTCTGCAATGCGTAATGTTGCACCGGATCGGCCTGATAATAGCCGCGCTCGCACCATAACTGGTGCATATCGTCCGGCGCATTACGCATTTCCAGTAGCGAAGGGGTAATCAGTTCACCCTCAGGCGAACGCGGAACCGGCGTATAGTGGTAAATCACTGCATCAAAACCCAATGATTGCGTCCGGGCAAACAGCCTGGTGAACGCCTCTTTAAGCCTGGTGGAATCCGTGTTTCCAGGGCGCTTGATCTCAACTTTCATGCTTATCCCCTCACGTTGAACGGTGCCACGCCACGGGCATGGTTAGTGCAAACTCATACTGAATTATGCAATTTTGGTGCCGCTCAGGGCGCTGGTAAAAACGCGTACTTTTGCTGATTACCCGGCTCCTATTGATAATGTAAGCGTAACTGAATTCTTCCGAACCAAAGCCGATAACGGGGGGATGATGTTGCACCTTGCGGGCGCGCGCAGCGCAGCAGTCATCGCAATAGTGGCGATGATGAACTAGTTGGCGCGGAATGAGTGGGGGATAGCGGTCAGAGTGATGATAAAGACGGTAAGACCGTGTCAGCGAATCTTGTAGTGGTCACAGCTCTGAATACAGAGCTGCAACGACTCACCAATGTCGGAACAACAGAAGTCGATCCGGATATTCCAGTTTAACCTGGCACTGTTTTCAGGGATGCTTACAACAGGTTTAGGCGCACCGGTGATCTGCCAGTGTACAAGCGTTGGGACGGATATTGTGGGTAAAGGCTGATGAAACAATCCCGGCTCGGTGGCTGGGATAAATATTCAGTTACTGTTTGTTAAATGCTCGTTTCGCCTCATTTAAACTCAGAGAGTTTGCCCCGCCAGAAAAATCTGGATCAGCCGATTGTACAGGGTCATCTTCCCACCCACATACAGGGCAAATTTCATAACAACCCGGCTCATCGATTTTCTTATTTCCACAGCACGGACAAGGATAAGAGCTATTATTCATCATTGCTTGTTCCAATATTCGAGACCTTTCTCTGGTTTAAACATTGTACGTGGTACACCATTTATATCTTTTGAAGCAAAGACATTAGTCGCAGGATTATAATACAGCGAGTCTCCGTTAGGGCGAGTTTTAGTTAAAGTGCCTTGCGGTGGGGTTGTCATAAAATTATGGGCTGCATCAACATATTGCTTAGCATTCTGATACTCAGGAAACTCTTTCCCATGTTTTGTCCAGTGCCCATAGGCATTACCCACAGGTTCTGCCTTCTTGGTTTCTGTCCAAATCTGAGTATCTTTAGATTTACCACCCTTAGCTATCCCACCACCACCTTTCAGTGGATCGCCATTCTCATCAAGAACTTTGGCAGGTCGCAGTCCAGGCCGCTTTTCTTCTTCCTCGCTGAGCGAGTTATTCTCAACAACAATCCCAACTGTATGAATTGAGATTAATCGCAGATTTCAGTAACGCTGCATCAGCGTATCATGCCAATTAAACATCCGAGGTACCCAGCCCGGCTTAACCACAAAAATGGGCTGGTGAGGCCAGACCGACGAATATTGGTTAATTCCCTCATGGGTGCAAGGCCATCATTTTTGATAACAACATCCTTTGCACCATAGCGGCAATGCATTATCAGAAAGAAAATCCCAGCAATCCCTAAACCAAAATAACTTTCAGGGCTACCCCAAAAATTGGTCCGTAATTTTAAATAGGTGAGCCCCCAGATGCTCAGTAAAAAGACCATAAAAGAACATGCAGCAATATTCATATCACGTTTACTGCTCAGTCCAAAAAAGAGCGCATCAAAAAAACACATCGGGGTAAAAGGTGATTGGACGCTTCTTCCTGTCGCTTTACTAAACCGATAAAACATAACCGTTCCGACCGCAAAAGCGGAAAGTGCAATACCTAACAACACATAAATCATTTGGTTAGTCCTTTTTGATAGGCCAAGAGATTAGTTCGGTACTACCAGAGCCGTTAAGCTCTGGCTGGTTGTTACTGTTTTCACTTTGTCGGATACTCGTACCAATCCCTCCACCAACTCTGAAAGAGCCACCAATGCCGTCTTTACCAATACTCCCTTCAAGTGAAAAAATACCAGCCGATATGGCACCAGAATAATCATAGGTAGGATTGAAATCTTTAATCGGGTAAGGTCCAAAAGTCAAACCGGCAGACGCATCTGTACGCCACCCTAACACCTTCGTAACCCCACCATTAATTGCAAATTTATCCTCTGAAAGTACACCTTCCAGATACCCTCCTGCGACATAACCTCCAGCGACCTGGCCTTTTATATCTCCATGAATTTTTGCAGTATCCCCTACTGACGGGCCGATATGTGATTTGTCTACCGCTTTGATAATTTCATCGTTAGTGACCCCTTTATCGCCGAGATCAAAAGCCAGAGATGCATCCTGCTGTACGCGAGGCGGCACAAACTCAGACATTGAGTTATTCTCTGTCGAGTTTTTCCCCGCCTGAGCCCCAGTCAATGCACCGGCTGTACTGTTGCCAGCAATCCCCCCTGCAAGACCAGACGCTACGGTGCTGAGTGCCACAATCAGCTGTTTCTGTTCTTCGCTCAGCTTATCTTTCGGGATATTTGGGAAGAGCTGGTGCGCAATCAGTTCTCCGGTTACCGCTCCCGCTGCACCTGCGGCGGCACTGCCACCGTTCAACTGAGCGGTGACTGCACCCAGGATGGCATGAGCAACGGCTTTTGCTGCCTCATTATTGTCAATCCCCATGCCATGACCGATAAGGTATGCCAGCTCCGGTGCAGATGCCCCGGCCAACGCCCCGGCGATATTTCCGCCCGCCAGCCCCTGAAGCGCCGCGGTCGCTGCCTGAATACCACGCTGCAAATCACTACCGGTACCATAATCCTGCATGGCAGTCCGGCCTGCCTGGTCTGCAATTTGCTCTTGCGTCGGGTTGCTGTTACCTTCCTTCAGCAGCTTGTCTTTCGCCGCCGCCAGCGCTGCAGGATCTTTCATTGCTTTCGCTTTAGCAATCTCCCCCTGCGTCCTCGCAATGTCCATGGCCTGACTGCCAATCTCTCCAATCAGCTGAATTTCCTGCAGGCGGTTCTGTTCTTTCTCCTTGTCAAATATCGGGCTGATGCTGCCGTTGGCATGTTCCGTGTCGCGGCTCAGGTCCGCCACATCCTGTTTCTGGTTGTCCTTGTCACGGATGATGATGGTGCCGTCGCTTACTGCTGCCTGGGTGGTACCTTCTGCATGACCGCTGTTACCACCTCCAGCCAGCAGGGTGTTTGCCATGTTTCCGGCGAGCTGCTTGTCGATACCGCTACCCGTACTGAAGCCAGCCCCCTGGTGCTCGGTTTTGTAGTCGGCTTTGTTGTGAATGTCGCTGAAACCCAGCGTGTCGGTATCCAGCCGGTTTTTATCTGCCGGACCGGTGGAGGCTATCACGCCGCCATCCAGTTGGGTGTGGTTAGGTGATACCAGCGGTAAGCCCGGTTTTGATGTCGCCATTGCGGAATACCACCCACGAGCCGGTGAGGCGGTGAGTTTCGCTGTCACCAGTGGAGCGCCACGGCCAGCCGTTGTTATCAATGGTGCTGAGGTAATTGCTCCAGCTGTAGCTGTAGTCGAGCAGGCCGTAGCCGTACGGCACGCTGACGCCCGCGGCAAAATTTTGCGCGTCTTTCGAGTCTGAAAAATCGCTGCTGCGCCCGCCGCTGACGAACCATTTATCCGCCAGACCGAGCAGGTTATTGCCGGTCAGCGCGCCGCTGAACTGGCCGGTGCCGGTGCTTTTCTGCCCGCTGTTGTCGAAACTTACCGAACCACTAAGCGGAAATTCCGGGGCAGCGGTGAGATTGACAATCGACCAGCCCTGCGACTCACCCGGCTGGATTTCAATCTCCACCGGAACCTGTCGCACGCGGTTCAGTTGCTCCATACCCTGTTCGATGTCGCGCAGGTTAAGGATTTTTCCTTCCAGCCCGGGAAAAGTCATGGCGAGCGTCCGCTGCGGCACGCCTTCGAGGCGGATTTGCTGCAACCGGCCTTCCAGCACCGTGAGGTACAACACGCCGGAGGAGAGGTCCTGCTCAGTCAGAAAAGCGCGGCTGGTGATATACCCGCGGCTGATGTACCAGTCGGAGACGGCGTTAGTGACCTGCGTCAGTCGTGCCATGTCCAGGCACTGGTTCAGCCACGGGGCGGTAACGGTATCGGCGTCGCGTGAAGAGAGCAGGGTGGCGCCACGCACCTCAATACAGGAAATGGTAAAGCACGGGCCTTCTGTGGTCGGCGTCACGGCAGGCGCTGACGAGCGGGGCAGCGGGGTGCTGCGCTCCAGTTCATCACGCTGACGCTGGTTCTGCTCAAGCAACTGTTGTTGCTGCTGCTGAATAGTATCGCGGTCAGCAGGGGAAAGCGGAGCCGCCGTGGCACGAGAGAAAGCTACCGCCAGAATGGCGACACAGAAGAGGCACCTGACGCCGGAAAATCCGCGTAGTGGCTTCCCGTCCATTGCTTATCCTTAAGATTAATTTCGTATGAAATGTGGGCGCAAAATAAGACAGAAAAATATATTTGTAAATATCTGCAAAGTGACACCATTCGCATTACCAGGGACATCAACATATTGTTCGGAATATTTGACATTATTCAGGTGGCAAACGTGCTTATTAAAACCAGCGTGCGCTGAGTCCTGGCACTCGCGGCCTTGTCACTAACTCCACCTTCAGGTTAATCCTTTCCCGTCCCGGAAAAATACGTTTTACTCCGCGAGTAAACTATGATATCACACGTTAAATATGGGTGATTAATTTGTAAAATAAGCATCATGCCAACATTCAAAAATGTAGATTATTTTTTTGAAAAGCTGGAGACCCAGACCGGGCTTGATTTCATATTACGTGCCAGGGAAGGTGTGCCGGAAAAAGGGATGTATATAAAACCCCATGTTCATCTTGAACACGAAATTATGTGGTTTTATAAAGCCAGGGGCAGTTATAGCATTGGCAGGGAAAAATTTAACATCCAGAATAATACATTAATCTACGTCAGCCCATTAACGCTTCATGATATGGAACTGGAGTTCACCGGCGATCATGAGCGTTTTATTTTGCAGTATGATCACACCGTACTCAATAGTTTGCAATATCCAGTCCCGACGATGGAGCCGCATATTGGTATTGTTGCTTATCTGGAAGGGAAGGACGCTGACAGACTCCATTTTTTATTCCGCTGGTTTGCTGAGATCTATGAGACAGGGCATGCCGGGGATGAAATTAAGCCACTGATGATCCTGTTGCTTAACACCGTGCTTCAGCACGCGGCTGTCTCTGATAACGTGTCGGCGGAGACTGATCGCCAGTCCATCTTTGGCCTTATAATCAATTTTATCATTGAGATGGAAAAACGCACGTCGTTTAACATTAGCCTGAATGACGCAGCTGATTTTGTCGGGTTGTCACCGACTCATTTTTCAAGAGTATTTAAAAAAGTGATGCAGGTCAGTTTTAAGGAGTATCTGTTGAGGAAAAAAATCTCGCTGTCAATTCACCTGCTTCGCAATACCGATCTCAGCATCACCGACATTGCCTATAAATGTGAATTCACCGATGCCGCTTACTATTGCTATCAATTCAGAAGATTTATTGGTGTTACCCCGAAGAAATTCAGAGAGGGTAGCCTTACCTCAGAACAACTCAAAATGAACGAAACCTCCTCGCTGAAATAAACATGGTAGATCCCGTCAACATGATGATCTTGCTGAAAGTGTGATCGTCATACATCGCTCCGCGCAAAAAAATTATATAAACGACACGTTTACATACATTTTTTAGGGTGCGTTGTACTTATCTTTTATATTGAGGCCGGCCCCTCGTTCTTATGAACTCTTAATCCTCTTATGTAAAAGGTATTTTTATGAATAACCCAGGATTCAAAGAAAAGATCGGTTATGGATTAGGTGATGGGGCATCCAATATTATCTGGCAGACCATAATGCTGTTTATGGCCTACTTTTATACAGATGTGTATGGGTTAAGCGCGTTTCACATGGGAACCATGTTTCTCCTTGTGCGGGCTTTTGATGCTGTCGCAGATGTGTATATAGGCTATCTCGCTGATCATACGCAAACCAAGTATGGTCAGTTCAGACCGTATATTCTCTGGTTCTCCCTGCCTTTTGGCATTTTTGGTGCGTTAACTTTTTATACGCCTGATTTCGGGGAGACCGGTAAGATTATTTATGCTTATGTATCTTACACCGCGTTATCGATTTTTTACTCCCTCGTCAACGTCCCGTACTGCGCATTGATCAACAATATCTCTAATGATGCCAAAGAACGTGTATCAATGCAGTCTTATCGTTTTGCCTTTGCCGCGCTGGGGGGCATTATTGTTTCCGTCGTTGCGCTGCCACTAACGAAATTGCTGGGCGCAGGTGATCTGCAGAAAGGCTATTTTCTTGCCATGATTATCATGGGCGGGATCAGTACCATCATGTTTTTTCTTTGTTTTTCCATGACCAAAGAGCATTACACGAAAGAGGTGGATAAAAGTCGTAAGTTCCGGGGAATTTATGATGAACTGCTTATTGTGGTTAAAGATCATAACTGGCGTTGCATCTTCGCCCTTAACATTGCAAGTCTTATTGCAGGAATATTAAAAACGGGCGGCGCCATTTATTTTGTCAGCTACTACATGAAAAAGCCCGATCTGGTCAGTATGGTGCTGGTGATTATCCTGTGCACCCGATTTATCGGCGCCATGTCAACGACATTACTCTACAAGAATCTTGATCGCGTATTTGCTTATAAAGCATCGCTGGTGCTGCAGGCGATTATTCTGGTCGCCCTTTTTGCTGTCCCTTCCGAATACTCGCTGGCGATATGCGCCATTATCTGTTTAATACATTTTGTTGACTCCAGCTCCGCGCCCCTGCAATGGAGTTTACTCAGTGACATCATCGACAATGTCGAGAAAAAAGCGAATTTGTCGTTAAGTGGCCTGGTTTTCTCAACGAACCTTTTTGCTATCAAGATTGGTATTGCCGTCGGCGGTGCCATCATCGGTTGGCTGTTGACCTTCGGTGGTTATGTCGGCAATGCGGCAACGCAAACCGATCTCGCGACGCTGATTGTCAGGTTAATTTTCACCGTCATCCCTGCCGTTTTCGTTCTGATCATGTTCTTCATCATGAATCAATATCGAACCTGTGCACAGCAAACCCAGTGAAGCGCCCCCGTTATTACGCCACCAGTATGACTATTACAGGATGAGTTTTATGACCACAATCGTTAATCCCATTATCCCAGGATTTAATCCGGATCCTTCAATAATCAGAGTCGGTGATGCATGGTATCTGGCCACGTCGACCTTTGAATGGTTTCCAGGCGTCTGTCTGTATAAATCATATGATCTCAAACACTGGCGACTGATTTCCTGCCCGTTGAACCGGAAAAGTCAGTTGGATATGAGAGGAAATCCGGATTCAGGCGGGATCTATGCGCCGTGCCTGAGCTATGACGCGGGAACATTTTATCTCGTTTATACCGATGTAAAAAATGTGACCGGCCGTTTCTGGGACACAAATAACTACATCGTGACGACGGATAATATCGAAGGCGAATGGTCAGAACCGACGTATCTTAACAGCCGGGGAATTGATCCCTCTCTGTTCCATCACAGCGATGGCACGAAATGGCTGGTGAGTATGGAGATGAGCTACATGGATGGCGGGGAAGCCGGTTTCCCGAAATGGAACGGTATCATCATCCAGCAATATGACGAGCAGCAAAAGACCCTGATCGGAGAGTGCCGCAAAATCTACGCCGGAACTTCGCTGGGGATCACCGAAGGCCCGCATATTTATGAGCTCAACGGCTGGTACTATCTGCTGGTGGCGGAAGGCGGCACTTTTTATAATCACGGCGTCACGCTGGCACGTTCAAAACAGCTGTTCGGCCCTTATGAAACGGACCCCATCGGCCAAATGATGACATCCCGTTATGACTGTCGTCAGCCGTTACAGCGTGTCGGGCATGCCGATTTGTTTGAAAACGGTCTGGGGGAATGGTTTATCGTGCATTTATGCGGTCGACCGTTGCCCTCGAAAGGACGCAGTCCGATGGGGCGTGAAACCGCTATTCAACAGGTGTACTGGACCGATGATGGCTGGCTGCGGTTAATCAATAATAAAATCACACCGGATGTAAACGTCCGGACACGTCTGGAAGAGCGCCCATGGCCTGAACAACCTGCAAGGGATGATTTCGACAGTCCGGAAATACCGCTTCACTATCAGTCGTTACGCATTCCGTTAAGTGAGGCGATGTGTACGCTAAAAGAACGACACGGATGGCTGCGATTACGCGGGTATGAATCCCTGAGTTCGCGCCACTATCAGAGTCTGCTGGCGAGAAGACAAACCGATTTCACCTTCACTGCGCAAACCTGTGTGGATTTCAGCCCTCGTTCCTTCCAGCAAATGGCGGGTCTGGTCTGTTATTACGACACGACAAATTATATTTATTTAAATATCTCCTGTAATGAGCAGGGGGAAAGAACCGTCAATCTGATGATCAATGACCTTAATAAATTTTCATTGCCCACTGGGGAGGGAATACAGATACCCAGCGAAGGTCTTGTTTATCTCAGAGTCTGCGTCAAAGATGATGCCGCTAATTTCTACTATTCGCTGGATGAGGAAAAATGGTTCCCGGTCGGGGGGCATATCGAATACAGCAAACTCTCGGATGAGTATTTTAAAGAGAGAGGTATCGAACGCTTCACCGGCGCCTTTGTCGGCATGTGTTGCCAGGATTTCACCGGTGAACATATCTGCGCGGATTTCGATTACTTCGACTATTCAGCGACAGTTTCAGACCATGAACATTCTGCCCCTTTGACGCCGGGGAGTTTTAGCGCCTGATTTGACGTAGTGCAAAGATGAGCGGATAACACAGGCTGGCGTGAGCCAGCCTGAATGATGCGGAATTAAATCACCATGCTGGTCAGTAAAATAAAGATCAGCCCACAAATCGACAGCAGGGTAGACATCAGCGTCCAGGATAATAAGGTCTCTTTCGTCGTCAGCCCGAAGAAGTCTTTAATCATCCAGAAACTGGCATCGTTCACATGCGAACAAATGCATGAACCCGCGCCTGTAGCCAGGGTGATCAGCGCCAGATTGGTCGTCGGATGCGCCGCCAGAAGCGGGATCACCAGCCCTGCCGTCGAGATCGCCGCAACCGTTGCGGAACCCAGGCAAATCCTCAGGAACGCGGCCACACCCCACGCCATCAGAATCGGGTTAATATCCATGCCCGAAACCATCGTGGAAATAAACTGGCCGACACCGGAGTCGATCAACACCTGTTTGAACGCACCGCCACCGCCAATAATTAATAACAGGCCCGCGATCCCTGCAATCGCTTTACTGCACGAATCCATCAGTTCAGGGATGGTTTTTCCGCGCCCCACGCCCATGGTGTAAATGGCGAAAAGTAAAGAAATTAGCATCGCAATGGTGGAGTTGCCTAAAAACAGGAACACGTTATACAGCATGCCAGGTTCACCGGCATTCGCCGGGCGCGCCATCTGCATAATGGTCACCAGCGCCATTAATATCACCGGCAACATCGCTGTCAGGAAGCTGATACCGAAACCAGGCATTTCGCTTTCACTAAAGCTTTTGGTAGCACCAAGTGAGGCGATATTCCCTTCTTTTTTAAACGCATCCGGGATTAAACGCTGGCAGACTTTATTGAGCAATGGGCCACAGATAATAAACGTCGGAATACCTACCGCAATACCGTAAAGGAGAACGACACCGACGTCGGCACCATATTCTCTGGCAATAACGGTCGGGCCCGGATGCGGAGGCAGGAAACCATGCGCCACCAGTAAACCCGAGAGCATCGGTACGCACATATACATGGGCGAAATTTTGGCTTCACGCGCGATCGCAAATAAAATCGGTACCAGCAGAATCAAGCCGACTTCAAAAAACAGCGCGATCCCGACAATAAAAGCTGAACACACCACCGCCCAGTCCAGTTTTTTAGCGCCAAAATATTTCAGCATGGTCAGGGCAATACGCTGCGCGCCACCTGCATCGGCTAATAAGCGCCCCAGCATCACACCGAAGCCAAATATCAGGCCGATATGACCCAGTGTGCCACCCAACCCCGATTCAACAGAAGTAACTACTTTATCCAGTCTCATGCCACTGGCGATGGCGACGCCAATAGAGACGATAATTAAGGAAACAAAAGTGTTCAGTTTAATTCTTATAGTTAAAAGCAGGAGTACAGCGATACCTGCCACAACAATCAATAGCGGCATAATGTCCTCTCATTCTTCAGAAAATTATCCACCCTAATCCAGACTGAATGCGTATTATTGTTGCACTCAGTCTGAATTATTCAGGATAAAGGTGTTATTTATTTCAGGACTTTTTAATACATTGCTGTAAGGCCTGATTTATTTTGTTGACATCATATATACATCCCGCCCATGTGCCCCCACTGACCGCCTGGAGCGTGGCCCACAACCTTGTGTCATCTGGCAGGTCAGGGTCGGGCATTAAATCAGGATGTGTATCCCTGGTATTTAAAATAACGGTAGCCTCCTCTCGTGAGAGCGGTTTTTCATCGAGACTGGTTCCCAGGAAATTAACCTCACCCAGGAGTTGTTTGCAGTCAATGTTGATTTCAATAATATCGCCAGTGCGTAATTTACCAATAGCGCCGCCAGCAAGTGCTTCCGGGCCAACGTGACCAATACACGCACCTGTCGATACGCCAGAGAATCGGGCATCGGTGATTAATGAAACATGTTTGCCATACGACAGATGCTTCAGCGCGCTGGTCACCTGATAAGTTTCTTCCATCCCGGTACCGGATGGACCGGCACCCATAATAACCAGAATATCGCCCGCTTTAATTTTTTCGTGTTTGATATCGTAAATCGCCGCTTTCTCTGAAAGATAAACTTTTGCGGCGCCTTTGTGATAATAAATGCCCTCCGCATTAATCACTGACGCGTCAATGGCGGTTGATTTAATCACAGACCCTTCAGGCGCAATATTCCCGACAGGGAAGGTAATCGTCGAGGTTAAACCACGGGCGGATGCCTGCTGCGGCGACATAATAACGTCTTCCGGCTCAACGTGTTCTTGTTTACGCAGAAGATCTTTAAACATCTGCCGACGCTCAGAATGCTCCCACCAGTCGAGGTTTTCTTTCAGCGTATTGCCGGTCACGGTCATCACATCTTCATGCAACAAACCGAGATCACGCAGATGCAGCATGACTTCCGGGACACCGCCCGCCATGAACGCATTTACCGTCGGGTGATACACCGGGCCGTTGGGTAATACGCTGACCAGACGGGGCACCTGCTTGTTGATGCGGATCCAGTCATCGACGGTGGGCAGGTGGCAACCCGCCTGATGGGCAATGGCCGGGATATGCAGCAGCAGATTTGTCGATCCGCCAAAAGCGGCATGCACCATCATGGCATTCTCAATGGCTTTGTCCGTGAGGATATCTTTGGTCGTAATCCCTTTTTTGACCAGTTGTAACGCCGCACGCGCCGAGGCTCTGGCGATCTCTTTCCATACCGGTTCCCCGGAAGGGGCCAGCGCGGAATGCGGAATGGCCAATCCCAGACCTTCAGCCACCACTTGCGAGGTGCCTGCGGTGCCGAGGAACTGGCAACCGCCGCCAGACGATGCACACGCCTGGCATCCGGCGCGGCGAGCGGCCTGTAGCGATAACTCACCATTGGCAAAACGCGCGCCAATGGTCTGTACTTTGCCGTTATCCTCACCATGCTGTGCGGGCAGGGTGGCGCCGCCGGGGATGAGCACCGTGGCTTTATCATGCTGGGACGCCAGAGCCATCATGGTGGCGGGCAACCCTTTATCACAGGTGGCAACGCCGATCACCGCCCGGGCGTCCGGGAGAGAACGGATCAACCGGCGCATCACCATCGAGGCGTCGTTGCGATACGGTAAGGAATCAAACATGCCGTTTGTTCCCTGCGTGCGGCCATCGCACGGGTCAGAAACATACACGGCATACGGCAACGCTTTACTGGCGGTGATGGTTTCCGCCGCCGCTTTCATCTGGATATCCAGCTCGTAATGGCCCTGATGCAACGCCAGGGCGACAGGTTTGCCATCTGCACCACGCAACCCGCCCAGCGTGCTGAGTAGCAGAATACTGTCACGATCGAGTTCATCCGGCTTCCAGCCCATCCCCGCATTCATTGTCATACCGAAGATGTCACCGCTCGGTCGATTGATGAGCATCTCTGCGGTCAACGGGAGTTCACCTTCCGGGCCTGAGGCATGGGTTCTGACGCAATAAATATCGCGGTTATCGTCATCAAAAATATCATGAACAGACATATTGCCTCCTCAGGCGTTTACGATCCCTTGCGCGACGAGTAATGCACGGACTTTCTCTTTTGCCTCTTCTGAAGCTTCCAGTATCGGCGGCAGACAATAAGTCTCAATCGGAAGCCCGACGCATTGCATGGCATGTTTTATCAGCGAGACGAAAGGGGTTTCCAGCGCATAGATGGACGGCAGTTGCAGCAGTCGTTTATTAAGAGACGCCGCCCGTGCCAGATCGCCTTCCTGCCAGGCGTTGTAGATGCCAACAGAGAGTTCAGGGGCGAAATTCGCGCTGGCGGTAATGGCACCATCACCGCCCAGCAGCAGAGTATTCAGTAAATGGTCATCGTAGCCGCAGAAGACGGAGAATTCCGGGCGCACCGCTTTCACGGTATTGATCATCGCGCGCAGATGCCCGACGCTGTCGATCGTGTCTTTGATCCCGACAATATTTTCATTCTGCAGGACTAACCGTTTAACAATCTCCGGGCTGAGATCCTGGCCGGTAAGATCCGGGAAGTTATAAATGATGACAGGGAGTTCGACATGGCTGGCGATCTGGTGGTAATAATCGTCCAGGTTGCGGGATGCCACTTTCCAGTAATACGGGTTAATGGCGACAATACCGTCCGCACCGCAGGCCTGCGCGTGGCGCGCCAGTTTTACTGCTTCCTCGGTCGAGGGGGAACCCACGCCAATTAACACCGGGACGCGTCCGTCTACGACCGAGACCGCCGCTTCGGTAAATGCCATTCGCTGGCTGGCATTCATCTGGCTAAATTCGCCGCCGGTGCCTAAATAAAAAAGACCATCGACGCCTTTATTAATCAAAAAGTCGGCAACCTGTTTCATTGCCACTTTATCGATAGCACCGTTACGGTCGAAAGTGCTGGAGACCGGCGGAATAATCCCCCTGAATTTTTTCATTACATCAGTTTCCTTTTCTTAAAGATTCATTTCGGTACCCCAGCCCACTGGAAATTTGCCCGGCGCATTGCCTTAGCAGTTCAAGGTACTTGTCAACATTATTTCCTGAATACACTTCTGGATCCCCCGACAGGGAAATCGCATAGTTCACCCGGTGATACATATTAAAAACCGGCATACTTAAACAGACGGCGCCATGCGTGGATTCTTCATTATCAATGGCCCAGCCGCGTAAACGTGTTTTTTGTAACTCTTCCCTGAACGCTTTTTTGTCGGTAATCGTATTTTCCGTGTGTTTTTTCAGCGTCAGGACATCCATAAAATAATCGAGTTCATCCGGCGTCTTCCACGCCAGCAATGCCTTACCCAGCGCGGTAATGTGTAGCTCCAGCGTTTTACCGATCCAGCTTTTCCGTGTCGGCACAGAGTCGTGGCTTTCCACTTTATCGAGGTAGATAGCAGAATGACTCTCCATCGCCCCGAGATGGCATACCAGCCCACTTTTTAATGACAACTCATGCATTGGCCGTTTGGTGACTTCAAAAATGTTTTTCCGGTGTAGCGCCTGGCATCCGAGTTCATAATTTTTAATTCCCAGCGCGTACTGGTTATTTTCACTCTTAATTAAAAAGCCACATTCAATCATAACATTTAATAAATTTAACAAACTGCTTTTGGGATACTGGAATTCTCTGAGCAGTTCCATATAGCTCGCGACACCGACGTAAGCGATATGTGTCAGTATTTTTTCGGCACGGACTAATGAATTACACCCTCTGCTACTCATGGCGGCCTCGTGTTGAACTGGTATTGAGTTTATAAATATCGGAAGGGTGAAAATACCCTTAGTTCAACAGGCTGAACCATGTTATCGCCGAAAAGTGTGATCAGAGGCGTATTTCAGCAATGAAAGAGAGTCGGGCGGATTATTCGCAGGAAATGATATTTATGGATAATTTTCGGGTTTACTAAAAATCGAAAAAGCACCGCGTTAGTGAAAGATCATCTGAGTATTTTCATCATGTTATACTCTGCCATTCAGCCGTCATCTCTCTGTGTTATACCCGGAGCTCTCCCATTGTGATGGATGCGTTATGACTGACACTTTGTACCTCTTCGATTTAGACAACACCCTGATTGAGGGCGACAGCAGCACGTACTGGAGCGAATATCTGGTTCGCGAAGGCCTGGTCAACGATGCTGGCTATCTGCAACAGGAAGCGCAACTGATGGCCGACTATGCCGTCGGTAAAATGGACATTCATGCCTATGTGGCGCTGACGCTGGCACCGCTGGCGGCGATGACCAAAGAGGAGGTTGATCGGCGCGTCACGCAGTGGGTCACCGATACCATCATGCCCCGCGTGTACCCACAGGCGCGGGATCTGATCCAGACATTACGCGCTGAACAGCAGCAAATGATGATTATTTCCGCCTCGGTAAGCCTGCTGGTGAAACCCATCGCCCGCGCACTGGGTATCGATCACGCGACAGGGGTTGATGTTCGTATTGACGACGGTTATTACAGCAACGTGATTAGCGGTACGCCGAGCTACCAGCAGGGAAAGGTGACCCGTCTGAAGGCGTGGCTGGCGATGCATCCGCAGAGGAACGGCAGGATGGCGTTTTACACCGATTCCATCAATGACCTGCCGTTATGCCTTGTCGCTGACGAGGTGGTTCTGGTGAACCCCTGCCCACAATTACAGGCTCAGGGAGAGATTCACCAGTGGCCCGTGGTGAATTGGGCACGATGAATGAACAGGGGAGAGCAAATATTAAATATTGAATAAACTCTCCCGTCAGTTATTCCTTTTTACATGCCGCCAAAAAGAATTATTATTTCCGGGCTCCGGCATGCTATTGGTTAAGCTTCACTGATGTTACCGAATGTAATTTCAAATACATTTATACAGGTGACATTATGTTCAACGTTTATGTTGTTAATTTCTCATCGCTGAGTCATGAAAAGTCAGAAGAGTTTTTTATGTTAAGGAAGAATATTTTCAAAGATCGTCTGCAATGGGCTGTGAGTTGTTTTGATGGAAAAGAATACGATCAGTTTGATAATGAAAAGGCGGATTATTTATTCGGCGTTAAAAACGGAATGATAATCTGTGGAACACGGATTATAGATATGAAATACCATAATATGCTGGATGACACATTTTCAGTATTTTTTAATGACGTTAACATCCCGGAAGGGAATTTCCTTGAGTCCACACGTTTCTTTGTCGATAAAGACAGGGTAAGCGAATTTCTTGGAAAACGCTATCCGGTGACGCTGGTGCTGTTCCTGTCATTAATTAACTATGCGCGGCGTCATCATTATGACGGTATTCTGGCCGTGGCAAGTCATCCCATGATGCATATTATCAGGCGTTCCGGCTGGAATGTGACGGTACTGAAAACGGGAATGTCTGAAAAAGAGGAACCGGTTTATCTGCTGCTTGGACATACCGATCCGGCAAGTCAGACCGCATTAAAAGACAGAATACGCCGTCAGGATGACAGTCAGGACGAAAACAGTCTTAATGACTGGCCCCTGTCATTTGGCACTCAGTTATAATCATTCAACCGGTTTAATCAGCTGAAGCTCCGCGCCAAGACGTACAGCATGCCGGGCATTGGCGACTCCCATTTTTTTAACGATATTGGACATATGAAATTTCACCGTGCGCACGGTGATCCCAAGGATCATGCCGGTTTCCTGATAGGTTTTGCCCACGCTTGTCCAGTAAAGGATCTCATTTTCCCGGGAGGTAAACTGGCTCTGTTTTTCCGGCTTATCGGTGTTTTTCTCAGATAATGAGGTTAACGTCAGGTAGGTTTCGTGTACTGAGGCGAGTAAGAGGGAGATGTCTCCTTTATTCTGAATCAGTGTCTGCATAACTTCTGTTCTTGTTAATTCCGGCACAATAAACGATAGTGTCACAAGGTTATTATTATAATCATGAAGTACGAAGGTATATCCGTTAATCAATCCAAACTGACTGGCCTGGTTGAACAATTTGGCGAAATTATAATCTGAATGCGCCATCAGTTTTTCATCCCAGGGGAAGGGCGTTAATTTGTTCAGCGCGGTGATGACTACCGGGTCCGTATACTGCAGTCCTTTTTCCCTGTAATGGGTGACCCACTCATCCGGATAATTTGTGACACCGAAGATACATGACATATCCTTTTTAGAGAGAACCACATACGCCCAGGTTAATTCACCTAAAGTGTTCAGCGTGGCTTCAAGCTGACTTCGTATAACAATTTCTACATTTTTTTCTCTTTCCATTAACATTTCGATCTCCATGCCAGCACGAACGGCGTTTGACATAAATATAACACATCCTGGAGAGCATGCTCCCTGCCGCCATTTACTTCTGTTAATTAGGGTACAGGTCGAAGGTACAGCAAATGAACTGTACCTACAGACAGATGTTTTTTTCGAAATTTCGCACTATTATCAGTAATTAATGAACTGCAAAGCACTTATTACAATAAAAAAAACCCGAACATCAGTTTACAGATAGTTCGGGCGGCCAGCGGCCAAACACCAGGGAATATTACTCCACTAATAATCATACAAAAGTACAGACGGCACAACATAATTTGTTGTGCCTTTTTTTATATCTGTCAGCCTGCGATAGTTTAATATTATTTATTAGTGATCATGGTGAATGATATTGCTATTTGCTGAACCATATATTTACTGAGATAAAGAAGCCGGAGATCCCGGCTTCTTTGTCACTTCAGGTCAAAACGGGCGATGGTCACTTACCAGCTGTATTTCACCCCCAGCATGCCCTGGGTGTTGCTGTAGCCTTTATCACCCATCTGCACCCCTACGTTGCCCCACACGCTCAGGCGGTCGTTCAGCTTGCCTTCCACCCCGGTGCGGATTTCGCCCAGGTTGCGCGCGCCGTCACGGCTGACCCGGGTGCCGTCCATCTTCACGCCAAAGGCTTCGGTGTTGTGGATCCAGTTCACTTCCACGAACGGCTGGAACTCACGCTGTTTACCGTCATCCATTTTGTGGTGACTGTTCAGGTACGTTCTCACCCCGAGACGGGTCTGGATGTTGCCGTCGCCTTCCGTTTCGATACGGGTGCCGTCGTTCCGGGTGTGTGCGTCATCCTTCACGCCCATCCAGGTGACCTGCGCCTGTGGCTGGATATACCAGGTGTTGAGCGTGCCCTGGCTGCCGGTGAACTCTCCGGCTTTCAGGGTGTAACCGGCTTCCAGAGAGGCGGTCAGCCCTTTTGAGTGATAGCTGTCGCTCTCACGGTGTTCCGATTCCNCACGCCCAGATGCCAGCGGTCGAGGCCGTCAGTGCTCCACTGCGCGATGTCGCCGCCCAGTTGCAGCACGTAGCGGTTGCTCTGGGTTTTGAGCTGGCCGTCACCGGCAGAAGAGCGTTCATGACCGCCGGCGTGACGCATCCACATGCTGGTGGCGTTGTCGGTGTACTGCGGTTCGCCGAGGCGATCGTGCAGGCGGTGGTTAAACAGCGTGTTGGCCGCCGCGATATTGCTGATATAGCTGCCTGCTTCCGGGCGCAGGGCATCCGGGGCGGTCGGGTCAACGACAGGTGGTTTGACCGGATCGACTGGCGGTACCGGATCGTCCGGCGGTGTCACACTGCCGGTCCATTTACTGGTCAGATACCAGTTTTTCGCCGCATCCCCGGTGCCTTTGGCGAGAGTATAAACATACGCCCCGGCTTCGACAGTCCCGGTGGTCAGGGCAAAGTTACCGGCAGAATCACCGCCGACCTGAATCATTTCGATACCGTTCACTGTCTGTGCGCCGGTGCCGCCAACATTGTTTACCTCAACCCGGGTGTTGCCCGTCGTGTCGCCGTGAACCGTCAGTTTATCCGTTGATGAATCATCGCCACCCAACGCGGTGTTGAACGTCATCAGGCCATCGTTACCGGTGTAGTTGCCATTAACAGTAAGTGAGTTGCCTGGCTGCATTCCCGGGCGATTCAGCAGTACCTGACCGCTGTTGTTCAGGTTGCCGCCGACGGTGAAATCCACCTGCAGCGTACCGCCCTGCATCACGTTGATATCACCGGCCGTGCTGCCATAGCCCGACAGGGTTGCACCGTCGTGAATGTTCACTAACTGGCTTGCCATATCCACTGGTGAGGTAGTTTTATCGCCAAGGGCAATTTCCCCGCCAAGGATTTCAGTGGTGCCCGTCCAGGCGGCTGAATTTTGCGCCAGTGTCAGGACACCGCTGCCAGTTTTCGTCAGGTTACCAGCACCGCTGACCGCCGCCGTACCGAGGTTTTTCTGTTCGCTGACGGTCAGGGTGCTGCCGCTGTCGATGGTAAACAGACCGCTGAAGCCGCTGTTATCACCGGTAAGCGTGATATCTGTAGTGTTCGTCGCATCGACGTTGCCGGTACCGCTGACGTTATTAGCAAAAGTCCCGGTAACGCCGTCCAGCGTCAGGGTACCGTCATCGGTAATATCGCCGCTGCCTGCACCCTGCACATCATTAATACTCACTTGTGCGCCGCTACTGATGGTAGTGGCGACGCTCAAATCACTGTTGGTACCGTTAATCGTCAGCACACCGCCATCGATATTCAGGTTACCGGCACCAGTCAGACTGCCGTCACTGAGACCGCCATTCTGCAACGTCAGCGTACCGCCGTTAACGTTGAGGATGGAATCTGCCTGACCTGTCAGCATACCGACAGTCTGCACCGTGCCGTTAAGGTCAGTGATGGCATTGCTGCTGATGTTCAGCTCACGGGTGTTTCCCAGCGCGCCATCCGCATCGGTACGCAGAGTTCCGGCCTGTACCTGCGTGGCACCGCTGTAGTCATTCAGCCCGTTGGACAGCGAGACGAGACCGGTTGTATTTACCGCGAGGTTTCCGCTACCGGAGACTTTCGCTGACATGTCCGCATCCGCCCCGGTGGCACCCGCAAACTCAGCCAGCGTCAGTGTCTGCCCGGCATGGATATCCACTTCCTTCAGACCGTAGTTGATGTACAGACCGTCACCGGGTGCTGTGGTCATACGGATACCATACAGTCCGTCAGCGACCACCGTGCCGTTCTGTGCAATGGCGACAGTTTCGTCAGTCCCGATGACATCCCCGTTCTGGTCGGTCAGCATCAGCGAACCGCCGGAGCCGGTGACGGTATCCGCCTGTATCAGTTGAATATCCGCGCGCGTGTCATCCTGCTGCAGCAGGTTCAGACGGGTGTCCGGGTCAGCCATCAGTCCCGGGTCATTCCATGGGTCAGTCAGCGTCACCTGAACGTTACCAGTGCCGCTTGCCTGGAAATCCCGACCATTGCGGCTGAAAGTCCCGGCACCGGCAACCAGCGTCCCCGTCTGCAGAACACCATCAGACTGTGCCGCACCGGGCAGGGTGATATCCAGCGCCAGGGTGCCGCCATTAAAGGCCAGTCCGTCAGTCTGCTGAACCCCGTCGCTCACCGTGGTGGTGTTACCGGTACTGGTCATCAGCATGGCGTCTGTCAGTGCCGCGGCGTTATCGCCGGACAGGGCGAAGGTGCTGTTTTTCAGGTCAGCGACCCCGGCGAAGGCGGTGCCGGCAGACGGAGCAAAATCAAACGTGTCTGCGGCTGACGCCAGGTCCACACTCAGCAGGCCGTTACCCGTGAGCAGGTTGCTGAAGGTAAAATTGCCTGTTCCGTCAGTGGTGGCTCCCGCCACGTCCAGCGTCCCCGGCGCGGCAATGTTAACCGCGCTGGTGCCGAGACCGGTATTGCCTGTGGTGGACTGTGACGTGGTGGTGAGGGTACCGCCGTTAATTTGTGTGGTGCCGCTGTAAGTATTCTCTGTATTCAGGACCGTATGCCCCGCATCCTGCATCACCGTGCCGTTGCCGGTAATCAGCGGGGTGAACTGGTAGCCTCCCGCCGTGGTCGGGTCGGTTACGGTATGGTTGAAGACGAGGGTGCCCGTTCCTGCGCCCATGTTCACACTGTCAGCACCGGTGATAAACCCGGCACCCGCTGCCGACTCACCGTGTGCTGCACCGATGTTGAAGGTGCCGGAACTGCCCGCCTGCATCGCCAGTTCCACGGGGTTCTCTGTTTCCAGGGTACCACCATTGCTCAGGGTGAGGATGCCGGAACCTGCCATGCCCAGATAAACGACCGGGGAACGCAACAGGGAGCCAGTACCGTCGACATTAAGGGTACCGTTACCGGTCGCCGCGTTACCCAGTGTGATGGGAGCCAGCCCGCCAGAAACCCTACCGCCAGTATTGATGTTAAGGGTTCCCGTACCGGCATCACCTATTGTCAGTGTGTACTGAGAGGTGTCACCGATATTCCACTGCGCACCTGAGCTGACATTTACCGTCCCGTCGCTACCGGCAGCACTACCCAGAGAAGCGGTGAGACTCTGCAGCATCGCATCATCCGTGAGTGTCACAGTACCCTTTCCTGCATAACCCACTGTCATCGCAGCAGCATTCAGTAAGGCATCAACGCCATCCACTTTCACGGTACCCACGCCAGTTGCACCACTGCCAATGATCGTGTTTCCGGCAGTGACTGTCCCGGTGGTATTGATGTTGAGCGTGCCTGCGCCATTATTCCCCACATTCAGGTTTTGTACGGCTCCGGTCACAGTATTAACTAAATTCCATTCAGAATTGCTGCTTACATCAACCGTTCCTGTGCTTCCTGCGTTTGCGGCGACAGTCCCTGCACCACTGCTGTTCACCACACCGTTATTCGTGATGGCAAGCGTACCCTCACCGACATAACCGATTGTCATGGCAGTGGTATTCAGTACCGCACCTGCGCCGTCGACAGTCACGGTACCGGTACCGCCCGGGCCAAAAGAAGGCAGGTAAAAGCCAATATTGGTTGTCCCGGCCGTCACGCTGCTGTCTGCATGGATATTGAGCGTGCCTTCTCCGCTCCCCCCTACGAACAGGTTCTGACCAACACCGCTGTCATTTATCAGGTTCCATTGACCGCCCGTACTGACATCAACGTCACCGGTGCTGCCTGCTACATTACCCAGGATGCCTCCCCCCGTACTGTTCACAACACCACCATCAGTGATGGTGAGCGTACCCTGACCGGACGCACCTACTGTTATCGCTGCGGTATTCAGCAACGCATCAGTACCATCGATGTTCGCCGTACCCACGCCCGTAACTGCGCTGCCAATACTGACAGACCCAGCAGTCACATTGCCTGTTGTATTTATGTTGAGCGTGCCCGTACCGCTATTACCCACGGTCAATCCCTGTGCGACGCCACCAGCGTTAATAAGGTTCCACTGCCCGTCACTGCTGACATTAACTTCACCGTTGCTGTTGACGGCACCACCTACTACGCCATAGCTGACACTGTTCACGACACCGTTGTCGGTAATGTTGAGTGTCCCCTGACCGGCATTACCGACTGTCAGTTGAGCAGTACTCAGTGAAGCATCGGTGCCATCCACCTTCACGGTACCCACGCCAGTTGCGCCACTGCCAATGACCGTGTTTCCGGCAGTGACTGTCCCGGTGGTATCGATGTTGAGCGTGCCCGTACCGCTGTTACCCACGGTCAGGTTTTGTGCCACTCCACTGGCATTGGCGAGGTTCCACCGCCCGTCGCTGCTGATATCAACAGTACCCGTGCTGGATACTCTGTTGCCCAACAAGCCAGTACCGGTGCTGTTCACCTCGCCTCCATTGGCTATGGTGAGTGTACCCGTATTCGGGATATCATAGTTCCAGAGGCTGCTGCCCACGGCAAAACTGGTCGTATTCAGAACGGCATCGGTTCCATCTACTGTTAAAAAACCTGTACCTGTGTCCGTGTAATACCCGACGCCAATGCTGGTGGCTCCGGCTGTCACACTGCTGCCCTCATGGATGTTGAGCGTGCCCGTGCCGCCGCCGCCAACGTTCAGACTCTGAAGTGTGCCACTGGCATTAATGGCATTCACCGAGGCTCCGCCACTGATGTCAAATGTGCCTGTACTGCCTTTTTGTGCGCCCACCGTAATACCGCCACCGGACGTCATCACCGCACCATTGGTCAACGTCGCGGTACCAGAACCCTGAAGTCCTATGTTCGTTGCTGCGGTAGTGGTCCAGGTGGAGCCATCACCATCCACCGTAATCCTGGCGATATCGCCCAAAAACCGGCCAATGTTAATGGCATTAGAATTTAATGCCCCGCCATTTGTGACCTGAATGGTGGTAGGGTCTGTCGGGTTCACGCCCTGCATTGAAAAGGTTCCACCGGTGTTGAGCCGGGAGCCAGCACCATCGACGGTAATGAGCGCACTGGAAGTGGCATTGTTAGCCATCATCTGACCACCAGGTGCAAGGATGACAGCGCCTCCGTTTGTAATAGCTATTGTGGGGGAGGTACCGGCTGTATTCCCCATGAAGAAATTGCCATTATTGGTCCATTCGGAACCTGCGCCGTCCACTGTCACCGTGCCATTGATTACATCACCGGAACTGCCGGTGGTCACGACATTGCCTCCGCGGGTGACAGCCATTAAGCCACCCGCACCCACATTAAAATTACCGGAGGTCAGCATGGAATCAGTGCCATCGACCGTCAGCGTGGCACCACTGTTTACATTGGCAGTACCACGATTATTAGGGCTGGTTACCTGCCCCCCATCCGTAATGGAGAGGTCGCCATTTATCTGCAAGCCACCGTAACCGTATGTCAGACTGGAACCTGCACCCTCAACGGTGACTGTGCTGCCGATACCTATTGACGTGCCACCACCCGAATCATTACCGGTAATCGCTGAACCACCGCCAGTGATGAGTAACATTCCTTTGCCCACTATCATGCTATAAGTCATCAGCGCCGAACCGACACCGTCTACCGTGACGATGCCTGTGCTACCGGCTACTGACCCAATCACACTGTCAGCACCAGTGACGGAGCCGCCGTTGCTGATGGTGAGCTCACCCGTACCGCCACTGGTACTGCCCACGATAATGTCTCCTGCATCTGCGACGGGATTATCCTGAGTGATAACCATTGGGCTATTACCCAGGCTGCTGTCCACCGTCAGGTCAGCAGAAGCTATACCTGGCAGCGCCATCAGTACGAGCAGGGAAAGCAGACGGACTGGTGAAGGGAGGCGGAATGAAAGGGGGGTATTTTGTCGAGAGGGGGTCACGGGCATCGTCAGGTTTACGGCTGATCCCGGCTGTTTCCCATTCACCAATTCGGAGCAAACCTGAAAGACGCGCAGGGTGCTGTTCCAGATAACACGATAGACTTTATTCATGTTGCACACTCGTTAAATATTTGAGTCTGCCTGTCTATTTCATTGTTTTTATAAAAATATAACAGGCTTATTTTGTTAATAAATAAATGGCACTCAGCGCTTTCAGAGGGATTTTCTGAAAGGTAAGCTTTAATGGAATAAGAATTTCCACTAAATTCTGAGGAAAATTAATAAAGAGCGGGTAGACAGGATTATGTGTCCCTGTGAATATAATCCTGATGCATTCATCATATATATTGCTGACTGCAATTGACTGAAATGAGATGATGGATGGCTTTCTGTCGTCAGTTTCACACTGAGCAACAATCATTTCAATATGGCCGGGGAAAATGCGGTGGGCGGGTAGTTACGCACCTGAATTATTACCGTAAGTAAATTCTTAGGTTTATTAATTTGTCAGACTTGTTTTTTCTCGTTTTGCTCTGGACGATGGCGGGAAATTTGGGATATTTACACGTATTAATAGGAATTTTATGCATAAACGGACATGGCATAAATTTTTAATCAATGGCACAAATTGCTAAATTAAAAAAGAAGGGGGAGGTAAAAGCGGGTTATCGGGTTGAACAATAGGTTTATTTTAATCTGTAATAACCCGCCCGGTGTAGCGGCCTAATAGCACTAAATAACATGAGCCATTTAGTGCTGGTTGGTTCATATTCAACGTGAAATCATCATTCCTTTTCCGGCGAATCGCGAAGATCGGGGGTATTCGTCACCGCCATAATGAGTCCTTCAGGGCTGAGAAAGCGGGTGACGGTCTGCCCCCAGGGTTCTTCCTGCAAACGGGTGAGCAAGTGATAGCCTTCCCGTTCCAGAATGTCGGTCGCAGAGCGCATATCGGCGACTTCAATTTCAAGCCACGCCTGAGGCGCCGGTAACGTATCAGGCCATTCGCTGGTGCCGAAACACGAGAGCGCCACTTTATCCAGCGGCCAGACCGCGAAATACTTAATACCTGGAATGTGTTGCGAATGCAGGTATCCCTCATAGCCGTCAATCGTTTCAAGCGGCAGTCGTAACAGGTCTTTGTACAATCGCTCACTTTCTTTCGCATTCGTTGTGACAGGACCCAGTCCCGCCATAAATAACACTTCAATCCCTTCAGGTAGACGGGTCATATTTACCTCCTGGTACGCACATGATCACGCGCTGGTTTCGTTCCATTAATATCAGCGTCGATTGCCCGGCTGCGCTAACAGCCATAAAATATCCTCCTGGATAACAGGAAGCGTACGACACAATCCAGATTCCGCGTTGTAAAAAAGGGACGTTTCGGAGAGGCATGGACGATGAATTCTTACTCTGGCGGGCTGGAGCCCATCTCAGGCAATAGTCACAATGGCGCGACGCAGCTTTTCTTCGCGCCGTCGCTGCCATTGCGCGGCCATATCTCACATTACACGGTGCAATTGCGTAACGCCTGTGAGCTGCCGTCGGCACGCCCGCTGACGATTATCCCGGATGCCAGCGGCTGCCTGGTGTTCACCGTGAGTCACGGGCGCGTGAAACCGGTGTTTTGGGGGCCGAACAGCGAAACACATCAGGTGACGCGGGATTTCAACACCATCACGCTGCGTCTGCTGGTGGAGTTTCTGCCGGGTGGGGCATTCGGGCTTTTCGGCCGTCTCCCTTTGCATGAACTGCAAAACAGCCAGTGTCTGCTGGACGCCATTGACCCTGCGCTCGACAGGCTCTTTCGTTCAGTTGTGGAACGGCATTACGCCGCCTGGCCGGTTCTTCTGCAGGCCGTTGACGACGTGCTGGTGCGGCGCCTTGGCGCAGTCGCGGAAAAACCGCTGCTGCGCCAGGTGCTGAGTCATGCCTCCCCGCTGAACGGGAACATTCGTCTTAACACCCTGACCGGTATGACGTCATACAGCGCCCGGCATATTAACCGCTTGTGTCAGGAAAGGATTGGCGTTTCCTGGAAATCGTTTGTCCGCATTCTCAGGATTAACGAAGCGTGTCGGCGCATCCGTCACGGTGTCGTCGATTTGCGCACGCTTGCCTGTGACCTCGATTTCCATGATCAGGCCCATTTCAGTAAAGATTTCAAAGCGCTTTGTGGCGTCACGCCGTCTGACTATCAGCGGGATCTGCCTCATTTTTATGCCGAGGAGACGAAACTGTGCATGAATCTGCCGGACCGCTATGCCCGGTGACGATCACGCGCTACGAATTTCCCCACTTCTCACAGAACGCCGCCACATTGTCATCCTGAAAATCCGCCAGCCGCTCGATAATGGTCTCCAGCGGCCAGTCCCACCAGGCAATTTGCTGGAGGCGGGCGCCAAGCTGCGGTGAGAAGCGTAAGCGAATGGTTCTGGCGGGAACGCCGCCGACGATGGTGTAGGGCGCAACGTCTTTACTCACCACGGCACCGGCGGCAATCACCGCGCCATCACCGACCGTCACCCCTGGCAGCACAATCGCGCCATGACCAATCCAGACATCGTTACCGATGGTGACCACCGCGTCACGGCGGTGAGAGAAAAACGCATGATCGCGCACGGCGTTGATGGAATAGTATTCCGGGCAATAGGTGATGCGATGTTGCGACGGGCGCTCCATCGGGTGGTTTGGCGCGCCGATGCGCACATTGTTGGCAATCGCCACAAACTTACCAATGGTCGCGTCGGCCACCGTCACGTATTCCCCGATATAGGAAAAATCACCCAGCGTACTGTATTCCATCACGCTGCTGGCAAGCACTTCACACTGTAAACCGATACGGCACTCACGGATCCGGACGCTGGGGTCAATCCAGGTTTCTGCTAATTTTGCCAGCTTCATGATGATGTCTCTCAGTTGTGATGACGAAAAATGGAGGTTATGCCGCGTCCAGGCGCCAGCCATGAAGTAAGCGCACACCAACGGTTTGTTGCAGCGCCAGCGCGGCAGAATGAAATGCGCTCAGCGTCTGACCATCATCCAGACGCAGTTCCAGCAGATAGCGCTCTCCCTGATAGATACAACTTTCCACGGTGCCTTTTAGTCCGTCCGGCGATATCTGCACATGCTCCGGGCGAATCAGCACCAGGCTGCGCGCGCCTGTCTGTGTATGCCCGGCGCTCTGGTGCAACAGTCTCTGATCCAGTTGTTGAATATGCGAAGGTGTCGCCAGCGACAGGATGCTGCCCTTGCCGATAAACCGTGCCACCCAGTCATTTTGCGGGCGCTGGTACAGCGTCTCCGGCTCGCCCCATTGCATCAGTTTTCCCTGATGCATCACCGCGATGTGGCTGGCCAGTGACATCGCTTCCTGCTGGTCGTGAGTGACGTAGACAAAGGTTGCGCCGGTGCGGCGATGAAAGGTTCTGAAGGTCTGTTCCATCGTCGCGCGTAAATGGCGATCAAGGTTAGCCAGCGGTTCGTCGAGTAACACCACCTGCGGCTCCGACACCAGGCAACGGGCCAGCGCCACGCGTTGCCGTTGTCCGCCGCTCAGTTCCTGTGGCGATCGCGTGGCATACGCGCCCAGCTCCACCACCTCCAGCGCGTCGGCGACCTGTTTCTGACGCGCCGCGCCATTGACCTTGCGTAGCTTCAGCGGATAACCGACGTTCTCCGCCACTGTCATGTGCGGCCAGAGGGCGTAGGACTGAAAGACCATCCCCATATTGCGATATTCCGGCGGCACGTGCGTTTGCGCATCCGCCAGCAGACGATCCCCCAGCCACAGCCGACCGCCGCTCAGTTTTTCCAGCCCCGCCATAATCCGCAGCGTGGTGGTTTTGCCACAACCGCTCGGGCCTAAGATGGCGGTAAACGCGCCCTGCGGGATCGCCAGCGTTAAATCGCTGATCACCGTCTGGTCAGCGAACACTTTACTCAGCTGTTCCAGTCTCAGTTCTGCCATGGGATCACTCCTTTCGGTAACACCCGGCTGAGGGCGCTCAGCAACAGCATCACCACCACGACCAGCATCACCACCAGTACGGATATCGCCGACGCCTGCACTTTCTCTCCACTCTCATCGAGGTTAAAAATCACCACCCCCAGCGTCTCTTTTCCGGCGCTCCATAACAGCGCGGAGACGGTCAGTTCGTTGACCGCCGTCAGGAACACCAGCAGTCCGCCCGCGAAGGCGGCAGGGGCGAGCAGCGGCAGCACGATATGGCAGAGCCGTTGCGCGAAACGGGCACCCGCCAGGCTGGCGGCTTCCTCCATCGCCGGGTCCAGTTGCAGCATGCTGCTGTGCACCGGTTTCAGGCAGACGGTAAGAAAACGGGAAAGATAGGCGAGGAAAATAATAGTCAGCGTGCCGCTAAGGCTGATGTCCAGCAGCGGCAGCGGACGGGTGAACAGCAGAATGCAGGCAATCGCTAACACCACGCCTGGTAAGGTATAGGGAATATCAATCATACTGTGCAGCCAGTGCAACGGACGGCTGGGGTGACGCACCAGCAGCCAGGCCAGCGGCAGACTCAGTAACATTAAAACTCCCGCCGCAGAGACCGACAACAGCAGGCTGTTCGTCAGCGCCCGCCATGTGGCGCTTTGTTCGTTAAACAGCCCGCGCCAGGCATTGAGGGTGATGGTGTCAGCGTTAAGCGGAATGCCGAGCGTCGGCACCAGCGAGGTCGTCACCAGCGCCAGCAACGGCGCGACAAGGATGGTGAACAGCACCGCGCCCAGCAGCAGTTCCGCCAGTGGGCGATAACGCCCCAGCGCAAAATCGAACGTCCGGCCCGCCGTACCAATCAATGGCAGGGCAAAACGACGCTGCATATGTCCCTGGACCGCCACAATCCCAATCGCCAGCACGCCCATCAGCACGGACAGCGTGGCGACATCGTTAAGCATGGAAGGGCCGAAACTGGACAACGTCTGGTAGATATAAATGGGCAGGACAAAATACGAGACGGGAATGCCGAGCATCGCCGGGATGCCAAAATTGCCCAACGCCGAAACAAAGGCGATCGCCGCGCCTGCCCACAACGCGGTACGGCAGAGCGGCAGCATGATATCGAAGAACACCCGCCACAATGAGGCGCCGTTCAGACGCGCCGCCTCGATATGCTCTTTCGGCAAACACAATAGCTGGGTGCGAAGCGTCAGAAACACCAGCGGAGCATGCTGAATGCCGAGCAGCAGGGCGATTCCTTCGGCGGAATAGAGCGGGTTGGCGGAACCAAACGCCGGTGCGACACCGAGGCTGTTCAGCAATACGCTACCGGGGCCAAAGAGTTGCAGCCAGCTCAGGGCGGTCACCTGCGGCGGGATCATCATCGGCAACATAAACAGGAACACCCACAGCTGTTTCAGGCGGATGTCAGTTAACGCAATGCTGAAGGCAAACAGGCTTCCCAGCAGCAGCGAGAGCAGGGTGCCGAGGCCGCTGGTATAGAGGCTATGCGACAGCGCCGTCCAGGTTGCCGGGTTGCTCAGCACGCGCCACAGACTGCTGTTGCTGCCCTGTTGCCAGTCAAGCAGCGCCGACATCAACAACCGCAGGCTCGGCAACAGGCTCAGCAAAGTAATCAGGCACAACAGCAGACCGAGCACAACTCTGGAACCGCCACTCGCGTTCTGGCGCAGGGTCATACCGGTCATCAATCAGCGATTTCCAAACAGATCAGCAAAGCGCTTTTTGTTCGCTTCGGTTTCCGCCAGCGCTTTCGCTGAATCCACTGGCATCAGCCTGATGCTGTCACGCGGCGGGAAGCCTTTCGGTACCGGCAGGTTGGTATTTGCTGGCAGATAACCCTGCTCCAGCACCAGCTTTTGCCCGGCGTCCGAGAGCACGAAATCGATAAACGCTTTTGCCCCTTCCGGGTTTTTGGCGCCTTTCATCATCGCGACCGGCTCGGTGACAATGCTGACGCCTTCGCTCGGGAAGACAAACTCAATGGGCGCGCCTTTCGCTTTCTCGCGGATCGCCATGTAATCCACCAGCACGCCGTACGCTTTATTACCGGAAAGGATGGCGCTCATTACGCCGCCATTACCGCTTTGCGGCATCGCGCCGTTGTCTTTCAGCTTTTCATAATACGCCCAGCCGAGGTCAGGATTTTCCATCAGCGTCGCCTGATGAATTTGCGCCGCCCCGGAATAGAGCGGGCTTGGCAGGGTGGTCATGTTTTTCAGCTCCGGCCTGAGCAAATCCTTCCACGATGTCGGTTTCACCGGCGCTTTGCTGTGATACGCAATGCCGGTGGTAATCAGCTTGGTGCCGTAGTAATAGCCCTCTTTATCAAACAACTGCGGATCGTAGTTTACGGCGAGGGATGATTTATACGGCGCCAGCAGGTCCTGTTGTTTCAGCGCTTCCATGGAGACGCTGTCAGCAATCAACAACACGTCAGGCGCCGCGCCGCCCGCCGCCAGTTCCGCCTGCAAACGGGCGATGAGTTTTGCCGTTCCGTCACGGATCCATTTCACTTCGATGTCAGGGTGCGCTTTTTCAAACGCACTGACGGTGGACTGCGCGTCTTCGGTAGGCTGGCTGGTGTAAAGCGTCAGGGTGGATTTGGCGAAAACCGCGGTGGTGAATATCGCCAGTAATGAAGCGAGTAGCGCTAATTTTTTCATGGTGATTTCTCTTATCTTTCTGTTTCGATAATTAAAACAAGGAAATCTGACAAAAATATGACCGGTGGGTTTGCGCATTTTTCGTGATTAAACACGGCGTTCATTTTTTGTTCGTCTGTTTGTCATTAAAACGTCATCGGCAACGTTATTAATATCCCTCGAATGACATAACTCTCTGGACAGTATGATGAACAGAGCACAAGCACAAAACGTAATAATTGAACATGCCCCAACGACGCTGCCGCAGGTGAATTACCTGCGCCTGCAAAATAAGAAAGTATTGAGCGTTAAGAATCTGTACAAATCTTATAATAATCATTCACCTGTTCTCTCAGATATTAATTTCGATCTGCATGCCGGTGAAATGGTAGGGGTTATTGGCCGCTCCGGTGCCGGTAAATCAACACTTCTCCATGTCCTGAATGGCACGCATCCGGCGACGTCCGGCGAGATCCTGGATTACCCGGATGTCGGCATGCCGCGGGATGTCTCAGTGCTTAGCGGGCGTGAACTGAACCGCTGGCGCAGCAAATGCGGGATGATTTTTCAGGACTTCTGCCTGGTACCGCGGCTGGATGTGCTGACTAACGTCCTGCTCGGACGTCTCAGCCAGACATCAACGCTGAAATCGCTGTTCAAAGTCTTTTCGCAGGAAGACAGGGCGAAAGCCATCGACTTGCTGGAATGGCTGAACATGCTGCCGCATGCCCTGCAACGTGCGGAAAACCTCTCCGGCGGGCAGATGCAGCGCGTCGCGATTTGCCGGGCGCTGATCCAGAACCCTTCTATTTTGCTGGCCGATGAACCGGTCGCGTCGCTGGACCCTAAAAATACCCAGCGCATCATGCGCGTGCTGAACGATGTCAGCGAGCAGGGGATCAGCGTCATCGTCAACCTTCATTCCATCGACCTGGTGAAAGAGTATTGCACGCGTGCGATTGGCATCGCGAAGGGCGAGATTATTTTCGACGGTAATCCAGCCCTGTTAACCGATGACATTCTGCACAAACTTTATGGCGATGAAATCAGCCAGTTACATTAATTTCTTTCCTACGACTACGGACTCGCATAATGAAAAAATCGATGACTCGCGCATTTCGGATTTCCACTCTGATGGCAAGCCTGGTATTTGCCTGGCAGGTCAATGCGGCGGAACAACCTAAAGAACTTAACTTGGGTATTCTTGGCGGGCAGAATGCGACGCAGCAGATTGGTGATAACCAGTGCGTGAAGCAATTCCTCGACAAAGAATTAAATGTTGATACCAAACTGCGTAATTCTTCTGATTATTCTGGCGTTATTCAGGGGCTGCTTGGCGGTAAAGTGGATGTGGTGTTGAGTATGTCACCGTCGTCCTACGCCTCAGTATATATCAGCAACCCGAAAGCGGTCGATATCGTCGGTATTGCGGTGGACGATAAAGATCAGTCCCGTGGTTATCATTCTGTGGTAATTGTCAAAGCAGACAGCCCGTACAAAACGCTGGACGATCTGAAAGGCACCGCCTTTGGCTTTGCTGACCCGGATTCCACTTCCGGCTTCCTGATCCCGAACCAGGAATTCAAGAAAAAATACGGTGGCTCTGCGGATGACAAATACAAAAATCACTTCTCCAGCGTGACGTTCTCTGGCGGTCACGAGCAGGATATTCTCGGCGTGCTGAACAATCAGTTTGCTGGCGCGGTAACCTGGGCGTCGATGGTCGGCGATTACAACACCGGCTATACCACTGGTGCGTTCAACCGCCTGATTCGTATGGATCATCCTGATCTGATGAAGCAAATCCGGATTATCTGGCAATCGCCGCTCATCCCGAACGGCCCGATTCTGGTCAGCAACAGCCTGCCCGCAGACTTCAAAGCCAAAGTCATTGCCGCGGTGAAAAAACTGGATAAAGAAGATCATGCCTGTTTCACCAAAGCCATGGGCGGCACACAGCACATCGGCCCGGGAAGCGTCGACGATTTCAAACAGATCATCGAGATGAAACGCGAGCTGGTTACTGCCCGTTGATCTCGTCCTGCCCGCTCCCCCGGTCAACAGGCCGGGGGATTTTTTTAGTGATAACCCTGTGAGCGAACATGCGAAATACCGAATTTGAACGTTACTTTCGGGAGATAAAGCTACGCCAGACGCGGGATACTTTCACCTGGTCAATCTTATTGCTGGCGCTGTACTTCGCGGCGGGTAATATCGCGGAATTCAATCTGTTGACCGTCTGGCACTCACTGCCGAATTTTCTCGATTACATTATCGAAACCGTCCCCACGCTGCATGTGTCGGTGTTGTTTGCCGACTCGCATACCAAAGGCTCGCTGGCCTACTGGGGCTATCGGCTGCCGATTCAGTTGCCGCTGATCTGGGAAACCCTGCAACTGGCGCTGGCATCCACGCTGGCCGCCACCGGAATGGCGACGGTTTTCTCCTTTCTTGCCGCCAGCAATGCCTGGTCGCCCGCCTGGGTACGTTACAGCATCCGGGCGTTAGTCGCTTTTTTACGCACCATGCCGGAACTGGCGTGGGCGGTGATTTTCGTGATGGCGTTTGGTATCGGCGCAATTCCCGGTTTTCTGGCGCTGATGCTGCACACCATCGGTAGCCTGACCAAACTGTTTTATGAAGCCATCGAAAGTGCGCAGGACAAACCCGTGCGCGGCCTCGCCGCCTGTGGCGCCACGCCATTTCAGCGCATGCGTTTCGCGCTCTGGCCGCAGGTGAAGCCCATCTTCATCTCCTACAGCTTTATGCGCATGGAGATTAATTTCCGCTCCTCGACCATTCTCGGTCTGGTAGGGGCGGGGGGGATCGGTCAGGAACTGATGACCAACATTAAACTCGATCGTTACGATCAGGTGAGCATGACGCTGCTGTTGATCATTGTTGTGGTATCGCTGCTGGATATGCTCTCTGGCCGTCTGCGCCACTGGGTACTGGAGGGAAACAAATGAAAACCTGGCAAACTGAACCTGATCTGATGACCAGCCGCCAGCAACACGCGGCGTTGTATCGCGCGCAGCCTCGCTATTTGCGTCGTATCGGCCTGCTGGCGCTGGCGGTATTTCTCTATTACGTCTGGTTTTTCTTCCAGTTTGGCCTGCCGCTGGCGCAGGCGCTTAACGGCGTACAGGAGTTGGGGCGCTATTTTCTGCGCATGTTCGTCTGGCGGGATTTCCTCAACTGGCCGTTTCAGTATTACTTCACGCAAATCCTGGTGACCCTGGGGATTGTTTTCGCAGGCACCATGACTGCGACGATCATTGCGCTGCTGCTCTCATTCCTCGCGGCGCGCAATATTATGCAGGGCCCGGTAGCACGCATTATCGCGCTGCTGATGCGTCGTCTGTTTGACGTGCTGCGCGGTATTGATATGGCTATCTGGGGGCTGATCTTCGTGCGCGCGGTCGGGCTGGGACCACTGGCAGGCGTGATGGCAATCATCATGCAGGACACCGGCTTGCTGGGGCGCCTGTACGCGGAAGGGCACGAAGCGGTGGAACGCTCACCGGGCCGTGGCCTGATGGCGGTCGGCGCTAACGGCCTGCAAAAACATCGCTTCGGCATCTTTACGCAATCTTTCCCGACCTTTCTGGCGCTTAGCCTGTATCAGATTGAATCCAACACCCGTTCAGCAGCGGTGCTGGGGTTTGTCGGCGCAGGGGGGATCGGCCTGATCTACGCCGAGAACATGCGTTTGTGGAACTGGGATGTGGTGATGTTCATTACCCTCATTCTGGTGGCGGTGGTGATGATCATGGATACCCTTTCGGCCTGGTTGCGCCGTCGTTATATCCAGGGGACGCCGATCCCGATGTTTGACGACAGGCAAAAGTAGCGGGTTTATCGCGCCTTTTTAAACAGGAAAATTATTTCTCGCAGGCGGGAATAAACCTCCCGCCTCTTCGTCTTATAGGTTCAATGTTTGCAAGGTGAGCCTGATTATGACGACCACTTCTCTAACCACCGGCCAGAAAATCGCGCGTCTCGCGCTGGTCGGCCTTGTGCCACTGGTACTGATTGTATTGTTTTTGTGGGTCGGTGGCTGGCTGACGCCGCAGCGTCTGACCTCCGATAAGCTGATCGCGGTGTTACAGCAGTCCGGCGGCGAGCATCCGGGTTATCGCCGTAACCATGCCAAAGGTATCTGCGTAACCGGCAATTTCATTTCCAATGGCAACGCCAGCGCGATCTCGCGCGCCTCGGTGTTTGCGCCAGGCGAGACGCCGGTCACCGGGCGCTTTGCCCTTGCTGGCGGCAACCCGGCCGCGCCGGATTACGCCGTACCCGTGCGCAGCATGGCGCTGGCGTTTCAGTTGCCCGGCGGTGAACAGTGGCGCACCGGCATGAACGCCATGCCGTTCTTCCCGATCTCCACGGTAGAAGATTTCTACGAGTTGCAGGTGGCGACGCTGCCGGATCCGGCGACCGGCAAGCCGAACCCGGAAAAATTCAAGGCGTTTATCGCGAAACATCCGCAAATGTTGCCTTTCCTCGCCTGGTCAAAGCAGTATGTTCCGTCGTCGAGCTGGGCCAGCGATCGCTTCAATGGCCTGAACGCCTTTCGGTTTATTAACCAATCGGGCGAAACGCATCTGGTGCGCTGGAGCATGGTGCCGCACGCCAGTTATCAGCCAATTACCGCGGACGATAAAAATAACAGTAATTTCCTGCAAACCGATCTGCAACAGCGACTGGCGCAGGGACCACTGAAATGGGATCTGCTGATCACTGTCGCGAATGCCGGGGATGACGGCAGCGATGCGGCCAAAAGCTGGCCCGCCGATCGGCAAACCATCAACGCCGGAACACTGGTGCTGACCAGAGCCAGCGCGCAGGCGCAGGGGCCGTGCAATGACATCAACTATGATCCGCTGATTTTGCCGGACGGCATTGCCGCCTCCGACGATCCGTTACTCAATGCGCGTTCCTCGGCTTATGCCAAATCCTACAACGCGCGTACCCGTGAACAGGCAGGAGAGCATTTATGAAACAGGTTGCGTATTTTCACCCGGCGCTGCGCCTGCTGCACTGGGTAATGGCGGCGGCGATTCTGGCTATGCTGTTTATTGGTGTGGCGATGGTCGCCACGGTATCGTCGCTGCACAGTCTGCTGGTGGCTATCCACAAACCGCTGGGGCTGATGATCCTCGTGCTGGTGGTGGTGCGTCTGGTGCTGCGTTTCTCAACCGCCACACCGCCGTTGCCGGATTCGTTGCCTGGCTGGCAGCGTGTTGCCGCGCATGCTTCGCACTGGGCGCTGTATGCGATGATGCTGGCGCAGCCGCTTATCGGCTGGGCGATGCTGTCGGCGGCGGGGTATCCGATTACCCTGGGCGGGCATTTCGTGTTACCGCCGATCCTGCCGGTGAGTAACGACAGCTATGCTATCCTGCGCCCGCTGCATTCTCTGGTTGCGCTGGTGCTGTTCGCCACCGTAATGTTGCATCTGGCCGCGGCGTTACGTCATGCGCTGATACTCCGCGACGGAGTATTTCAGAGCATGGCGGGAACCCGTAAACGGTGAAGGAGCGTTATGTCACAGCTGACTGATGGCGAGATCCGCCAGGTGATGCCGCATCTGCAACGCTTTGCGCTGTGGCTGACCCGCAACCCGCACAGCGCGGAGGATCTGGTGCAAAGCTGCCTGACGAAGGCGCTCACCCGCCGACCGCAGCATGACGACGAGCACAGCCTGCGCGCCTGGCTGTTCACCATTCTTTATCGCCAGTTCATTGATGGCGAACGGCGGCGCAAGCGCTACGTGAAACTCCTCTCTTTTTTTACCGGTGAGGAGACGGTGGGGTATTCCACCGAATCGCTGGCGATGGCCGACGATACGCTGGCGCAGTTCGCCACGCTGCCGACCGACTATCGCGCCATTTTGTTGCTGGTGAGCGTTGAGGGGCTGAGTTATAAAGAGGTCGCTGAAACGCTGGATATTCCGCCCGGCACCGTAATGTCACGGCTCTCCCGGGCGCGTAAGCTGCTCCATGAGAAATTAGAAGGTAAGGTAACGCCGTTACCGCTGAGGAGACTGAAATGACTTTGCCCCCGGATGAACACGATCTGCATGCCTGGCTGGATGGCGAAGCAGATGACGCGACCTCAGCGCGCGTAGAACGTTATCTGGCTGAAAACCCCGACGCGGCAGCCCGGGTGGCAGGCTGGCGCCAGGACGCGCAGCAGTTGCGTCAGGCGATGAACCGCCAGCCGGTCACGCTGGAAAGCCCGGAGCCGCATTATCTGCGCCGTCAGGTGCGGCAGCATCGGCAGTGGCGGCTGGCAACCGCCTGCGCGCTGGTGCTGGCGCTGGGCGTTGGCGGAGTGACTGGCTGGCAGATGAGAACCTCGCAACTGTTGATGAGCCATCAGCCAATGGAAGATGCGGTTCAGGCTTATAAACTCTTCGACAACGCCGCGCTCACCCCCATGGACGTGGTGGCGACCCGGCAGACTGAACTGAGTCGCTGGGTCGCGCGCTATTTTATGAATGGCGTGCCGCCGCCGGATCTCGAACAGTACGGGTTCAAACTGCGGGGCGCACGGCTGATAGCGACCGCGCAAGGCCCGGCGGCGCTGGTGATGTATGAAGATCCGCAGGGAACCCGCGTCGGCTGGTATATCCGCCCGTTAAGCCCGGTGAAATTACCGCATGGCGAGCGCCAGGGAGAAGACGTGATGGCGCAATACTGGAGCGACGAACACTATAATTATGCGCTGGTCACGCCGCTTAACTCTGCCGGGATCAACGGGCTGCGAAAAGCGGTATCACTGGCGACCAGTTAAGGCCTCTTGCCGGGGCCTGCTGGCGCTAATATAATCATTACGCATTTCCTTTCATGCCGTAGGCGTTACCGTCATCCAACGCGCCCCGATCCCGAGGGTCTCAGCAGAGAAAACAGGGGTCATCTGGCGCGACGTCCTTACTTCATCAAAACGACATCACGCACGAGCGTGTTTCTCGTGTCGCTGCCTGCCAGGTCATTTTTCTTTAGAGGAAAACAGAATGAACATGAGCGGCAATACTCTTCTTATTACCGGTGCCACCAGCGGAATTGGCCGCGGGCTGGCGGAAGCTTTCCATGCGCGGGGCAATCAGGTCATCATCACGGGGCGTCGTCAGGCACTGCTCGATGAAATCACGGAGGCGAACCCGGGCATGGCGGGTTACCGGCTCGATCTTGCCGATGAGGCGATGCTCGCCGGGGTCGCGGCTGACGTGCGGGCGCGTTTCCCGGCGCTGAACGTGCTGATCGCCAACGCCGGGATTTCTCAGACGGAAGATCTCACTGCAGAGGGCTGGAATACTGACGTCGCGCAGGCGATTGTCGATACCAACATTCTCGGGGTGATCCGCGCCACCGCGGCGTTTCTTCCGCTGATTAAAACCCGGCCTGACGCCACGCTGATGGCAACCAGTTCGGCGCTGGCGTTTATCCCCAGAGCGGTTTTCCCGACCTACTGCGCCAGCAAAGCCTTCCTGCATTCGTGGCTGTTGTCGCTCCGTTATCAGCTTCGCGACATCCCGGTAGAAGTGCTGGAACTGGCGCCGCCGTACGTACAGACCATGATCACCGGCATTCAACAGGCGACGGATCCACGAGCCATGCCGCTGGCGGAGTATATCCACGAGGTCATGACGCTGCTTGAACGTCATGACCATCCTGGCGGGGAGATCCTGCTGGAGCGTGATAAAGCCCGCCGCTGGGCGGAAAGAGACGGAACTTACGACGCGATTTTCCGCGCCATGAATCCCGTTTAATCCGCTGTGATATTCACACCGTGGGGACAGTACCGCCGTCAATCAGGTATTCCGTCCCCGTAATCGCCCCCGCGCGATCGGAGGCCAGGAAGGCAATCAGGTTTGCCACCTCTTCCGGTTTCGCGGGGCGCCCGAGCGGGATCCCGCCCAGCGAATCCATAATGATTTTTTTACCCCCCGCATAATCCGTTCCCGCCTCTTCAGCCAGCCGCTCTGCCAGACGCACGGCGGCTTCGGTTTCTATCCATCCGGGGGAGACGCGCAGCACGCGAACACCTTTGGGCGACACCTCTTTTGACAGGCTTTTGCTGTAGGCCGAGAGCGCGGCTTTCGCGGCGGCATAGGCGGTGGTCGCTTCCGGCAGCGGCATCAGGCGCTGAATGGATGACACATGGATAACAACCCCTGCGCCCCGCGCGATCATGCCTGGCAACAGCAGCCTGTCCAGCCGCACGGCGGGCATCAGGTTGAGCGCCAGCTCCTGTTGCCACTGCTGGTCGTCCAGCGCGGCAAAGCCCCCGGCAGGCGATGACGAGCCGCCCAGCATATGCACGATGATATCCACACCGCCGAAGCGGGCGTTTACCTGCTGCGCCAGTTGCTGGCATCCGGCGTCGGTGGTTAAATCCGCGGCGACGAACAGGGCATCGTCCTGAAGCCTGTCAGGCTGATGACGCGCCACGGTCATCACCTGCGCCCCCAGTTCACGAAACAGCGCGACCGTCGCCGCCCCGGCGCCTTTGGTGCCAGAGGTGACCAGCGCGCGTTTACCTTCCAGCGACAAAAATTCCGCCATTCATTGTTCTCCCGATTCGTTGTGGTTCATTTCAGTTATCCGGTTAATGGTGCTTGTTCACTCTAGGGAAGCGAGATAATTTGGACAACGGGGATAAACATGAATGCCTTGATGAAGGAACCGGGATAATGTCGCGTGTGACGCTGAATGATTTACAGGCGGTACTGACCATCGCCCGCCGGGGAACGTTCCGGGCGGCGGCAATTGATCTGGATATGTCGACCACCGCGCTGAGCCACACCATCGCTCGCCTGGAGGCGGAGCTTGAGGTGCGATTATTTAATCGTACCACCCGCAGCGTGGCGCTGACCGAGGCCGGGCAACTGCTGGTCGAACAACTGGGGCCGTCACTGCAGGGGGTGAATGATGCGCTGGCAGCGGTGCGCGCCCGCAAGGCCACGCCGTCAGGCGTATTACGCATCAATGCGCCGCCGTTTGCCGCGCTCACCCTGTTTTCGACGTTGATCGTTGAGTTTCTGCGCCGTTACCCGCAGATGCATATCGATCTGGTCACTGAAGGGCGGCTGGTGGATATCGTGGCGGAAGGGTTTGATCTGGGCGTCCGGGTTGCCGGTCTGGTGCCGCAGGACATGATCGCGCTCTCCCTCGGCCAGCCGCAGCGTTTTGCGGTGGCGGCGTCGCCCGCTTATCTGGCGCAGTACGGCACACCGACGACGCCGGGTGATCTGCTCCGGCATGCCTGCCTTCGCGTGCGTCTGCCGGATGGCTCACTTTATCGCTGGCATCTGGAAAAACAGGGAGAGGTGGCGCACGTTGAGGTGAACGGGCCGCTGACGCTGGACGATGCCGCGCTCTCCCGCGCTGCCGTACTGGAAGGGCTCGGTATCGGTTTTTTCCTCGAACAGAATGTGCTCGACGATATTGCCGCCGGGCGCATGGTGCGCCTGCTGGATGACTGGACGCCGCCGTTTCCGGGGCTGTGCCTGTATTATCCTGGCAGACGCCACCCCTCCGCCGGGCTGGCGGCGTTTCTGGCGCTGGCGCGCGAGGTGGCGCAGCGGTGAGTTATACCCGCACGACGCCGACGGTCAGAATAATATTGGCGAAGCGTCGTGTTTCGCCGGAAGCAATCACCAGCATCGTGTCGCTCGATTTGGCCTGTGCGTAGAATGCTTCGCGCGTCAGCCAGCTAAATTCCGTCTCCGGTGATAAAAGGTGCTGATACTCTTTTTCAATCGTATTATCAAAGTCGGCAGGGGAGGCCATTAGCGTCGCGCTTTCTACATTGATATATTTCAGTAACTTCTCAAGAATAAACGGACTGTTGATCATCCCGGGCGCAAAATTCAGATAAATAATTGTCGCGTTGGGGGCAGAATTGGTGACGAAAGAATAGTTGCTGTCGGCGAGCAATATTTTCGTTTTATGACCACATTTCGCCAGGGCGCTTAACAGCTCCGGGTGAATAATCTCTGTTTTAATCATAATGATCCCTGTAAAACGTGCCAGGTCATTATTGCCCCTGGCATGTTCAGATTGACGGTTGCCACTGCTTTTCCGTCACATACGATAAATGCCGCCGTTAATATCGATCGTTGCACCAGAAATAAAGCCATCATATTCCGAGGCAAGGAAGCGAATAGTGCGTGCCACATCTTCGGCGGTGCCCGCACGGCCCAGCGGGATCGCGCTAACGGTTTCATCAGCGGATTCTTTGGTGGTGTGGACGTTATGGAAACGCGTGCCAAGGATAAGCCCAGGTGCGACGGCATTAACACGAATGCCATACTGCCCCAGCTCAGCCGCCAGCGAACGTGTCCAGGTCAGCACTGCACCTTTGGTGGTGGAATAGACCAGGGAACCGGAATGCCCGCCAGAGCGGCCTGCCAGCGAGGCGAGGTTGACAATGCTGGCGCCGTCTTTGGCCGCTTTGAGGAACGGCAGCGCGCTTTGCGTCACGTTCAGCATGGTGGTCATGTTGACGTCAATGACGGTTTTCCAGAAGGTCTGATCGATTTCTCCCATCCATTTTCTGGCAATGATCCCGCCGACGTTATTGACAAGAATATCAATGCCACCGAGGAATTCCGCCGCAAGAGAAACACATTTCGCGGCATCAACTTCATTGGTTAAATCCGCATGACCGTAAGCCGCTTTTTGCCCCAGTGAGGTTGCCAGTGCAGCCAGTTCTTTCGGACCTTCTTCTCCGCTGAAGTAATGGATATAAATATCGCATCCGGCTTCGATCAGCGCTTTCGCGGTCGCCTTGCCGATCCCCTGTTCTGCGCCAGTAATCAGCACTTTTTTTCCGGAAAGATTACCCATTTTAAGCTCCTGTATATGATTTTTGCGATTAACAAACTGCAAAGCTGAATTATTATTGTGTGGCGTTAGTTGCTTATTTAAGGCAATAACGACCCCTGGTCATGTCTGACCAATAAACTTCCCCGGTGTTGGCAGCCGTATTTACGCTGCCGCCCTTTCCTTAAAGAAAATTAAGACTCTCCATTCCCAATCACCGACTTGCGGCTAATGAGTTTGGGGATAAATAGAAACTCTTCTGGTGTCAGATCCGGATTTTCAATCCGCGCCAGCAGGCGATCGACCATCATGGTGACCATGTCGGCCAACGGCGGCATCACCGAGCTCATCGGCGGCTGCACCAGATCGGCAAGCGGGATGTTATCGATGCCGATGACTGACATATCCTGCGGGATCTGTACTCCCGCGCTGCGTAACCCGGCCATCAGACCGATGCCCATCGCGTCGTTGATGGCCACAATGCCATCCGGGCGCGGCGTTTGTTCAAGCACTTTGGCCGCCAGTGAACGCCCCAGTTCGGTCATTTCAGCATCGCCGTACGCTTCCCCGGCTTTGCCTTCAATAACGTGTGCGTTTTCCCGCAGTCCATGACGATTGACGGCGGCATAGAAGCCCTCAATTTTATGCAGACGGCTTGGCAGTTGTGTGGCTTCAGTGACGAACACCAGTTGCCGACAACCACGCTGGATCAAGTGCTCCGCCGCCAGTCGCCCGGCTTCGACGTTATCCATCGAAACACTGTCGAACGGCGGATTGCCGTCCGCCGTGTGAGTTGACATCAGGCTGTCGTAGTTCACCATCACCATGCCGTGGCGGGCGGCGTTGGCGAAGTGGGGGCGATCCATTGCCGTTGCGACAACAATCACCCCCTTCACGCCATGGGCAAACATATCTTCCAGAAACGCTTTTTCTTCGTCTTCCTGGCGATAGGTGTTACCTAACAGCACCCGATACTGATTGGCTTTGGCGACGCGATCCACTTCACGCGTCAGCATCGCAAAGCTGGGGTTCACAATCGACGGCACCAGTAAGCCAATCATTCGCGCCTGACCGGTTTTCAACTGCTGAGCCACCCGGTTAGGCAAATAATTCAGGTCACGCATGGATTGCCGGATGCGCGCGAGTGTCTCCGGACGCATCTGATTCGTGCGACCATTTAACACATTTGATACGCTGCTGACGGAAACGCCAGCGTGGTTCGCGACATCCCTGATATTAGCCATACTGCCCTCATTATTTACGCGTTTACTGACTTAATTATCTGTTATTACAATAACTCTTGCGATCAATATCCTGCCAGACCCGGTAACCAGGTGGTGATAATCGGGATCATCGCGATCAGGATAATACCGAACAGCGACACCACCAGGTATTTCACCATCGGACGAATCACGTTCTTCATCTCCACACCGCAGATGGCGCAGGTGGTGTATAACCCGAGGCCGATAGGCGGTGAGAACAGACCGAAGCCCATCGCCAGAATCATCACAATACCGTAGTGCAGGGCGTTAAAGCCAAGCTGGACGGCAATCGGCACCAGAATCGGAGCGAAGATGATAAGCGCTGGCGCACCTTCCAGAACCGCACCGAAGACAATCAGAATGACGATGGTCAACAGCAGGAAGACCCAGGCGCCTTGCGACTGGCCAATGCCGACTAACAGTTCCGCAATTTGCTGCGGGATCATCTGAATGGTCAGGACATACGACAGGCTGGTGGCGCAGGCGACGATGAACAACAGCACGCCAGACATCGCCGCGATGTCGATAAACATCTTCACGGTGGCGCGGAACGTCAGTTCACGGAAGGCCAGACGACCAATCACAATCGCATACACGACGGCAAACGCCGAGATTTCCGTTGAGGTGGCGATCCCCATCATGACCCCACGGCCAATCATGAAGATCATGGCCAGACCGACAATCGCGCCCAACCACAGTTGTAGCAGAGGACGCATCTGCGGATAAGCTTCGCGAATGTTGATCTTGCCGCCGAAACGGTTGGCCGCAATCAGCATCAGGACCAGCAGGCAGGCGGCAGGCACCAGACCGGCGATAAACAGCGCGCCGATGGAGATGTTGGCCACGAAGCCCAGCACAATCAGGTTAACGCAAGGTGGAATGGTTTCCGCCACGACTGCGGAAGCCGCGAACACGCCAGCCGCTTCTTCAGAGTCTTCTTTTGCACGGCGAACAGCAGGCATCAGCACACCACCCACAGCCGCGACGTCCGCCAGTTTCGAGCCGGAAATTCCGGAGAAGAAGGCCATCGACAGCACCGTGGTCATGTTCAGGCCGCCACGGAAACGCCCCATGCCACGCACCACCAGTTCAACCAGGCGCGTTGACATGCCGTTGATTTCCATCGCCGCACCGGCCAACAGGAAGAACGGAATTGCCAGCAGTACGAAGTGATCCACCCCGGCCACGACCTGCTGTGAGAAGAAGACGAACGGCAGGGAAGGGTCGCAGATGAAGAACGCCATCGCCGACATCCCCAGCGTAAAGGCAATCGGTACGCCCGCGATAATGCCAAGCACGAAGCAGATCAGCATCAGTCCGGCGGCGGCGGTTGCCGGGTCAGCCATCAGGGAGAGCTTCAGCCATCCCAGCAGAATTAACACCACAATGCCCGCGCCGCTTAACAGGACGACTTTCGCCCGCGCGGTCAGCGCGTGTTCCAGCGCCGCCAGCATCATCACCACGGAACCCGTCAGTACAGGAATGACCGAGATGATTTGTGGCAAGCCGGTTTCCGTGGTTTGCAGGCGCGCCGCCATCAGCAGATCGTAACTGGAGATAACCAGTCCGACCGCCACCAGGAACAGTACCCAACGGCTGGCATGCACGACATAAGGACGGACAGATTCAGGAATAAAGCGCAAAAAGAGATCGACGCCGATATGTCCGCCACGCCCGGTAGAGGTTGCCACGCCGAAAAAGACCAGCGCAATCATCATGGCGCGCGCCATTTCTTCTGCCCACTCAATAGGGGAGTGCAGGGCGTAACGCCAGATGACGGAGGCGAAAACCACCAGTACGTTAATCAGTAAAACCAACCCTCCAGCCCAGGAGGTCAGTGTTGTCAGGAATTTATTTAGCCGGGAAAGGTAAGCCAGCGGCCCCGCGGGGGTTTTGATTGCCATCGATGTGTCAGCCATATCGAACCTCGTTATAAAGCTCCCGTCGGTGGCGACCAGCAAACCGCTGGCCGCCAGGATGAATGAAAGGCGCGGGAATTACTCCGCTGCAGTCACTTCATCAACGACAGTTTTCATATTTGGATATTTTGCCAGGAACTCGTCCCAGACCGGTTTCACATCAGCGCGCAGGACATTGCGATCCACTTCACGGAACACCATGCCAAGGCCTTTCAGTTGCTCTACCGCTTTTTCTTCGATCTTGTAGGATTGCAGACGTTCGTATTCGGTTGCTTCACGCGCTGCCGCCATGAATCCAGGACGCAGTTTTTCCGGGATTTGCTCGAAGCTGTTTTTGTTCATCGCAATCATGATCGGGTTATAAATGTGCTGCGTCAGAGTCGCGTTTTTAGCGATTTCATAGAACTTGTTCGCCAGCACGGTCGCGGAGTCATGCTCCAGACCATCAATAACGCCCATCTGCAGACTGGAATACACTTCACCGCCCGGCATCGGGATGGAAACTGCGCCCATGTGGTTAATGGTGGCGATAAAGTTCGGTACCGGCAGAACGCGGATTTTCAGGTTTTTCAGATCTTCCGGCTTTTCGACCACTTTTTTGGTGTAGATATTACGTGCGCCCAGGTTGTAGGCGTAGTCGATAACCACCACGTTGGCTTTTTTCAGCATCAGATCGGAAAGCTCTTTACCGGCTTTGCCATCCAGTGATTTACCGACCTGGTTCCAGTCTTTAAACAGATAGCCCAGATCCAGTACACCGATTTCAGGTACCAGTGTTGCCCAGATAGAGGTGCCGGAAATCATCATGTTGATGGCACCAATGCGCACCTGCTGGGTGGCATCTGCTTCTTTACCCAGCATCGCGTTAGGGAAGTAGTTGAGTTTGATCTCATCCTTCAGCTGCGGATCTTTTTCAATATTGGACTGTAAGCGTTTGAACCAGATGTAGTGTGCAGAGTTGTCATCAGCCGTCAGCGACGAGTACACGCGAAACGTGACTTTCGCTTCGGCCAGGTTGGTGACAGCACCAGCTGCGAACAGCATAGAAGTCAGTAAGGTTCCAATAAGGGTCTTGCGTAAAGCGGGTTTCTGAATGTTCATCATGTTAATCCTTAATGAGAAAACATTTGTTCTATTGTTCCCGACCGATAGCACGGTCTATCAGGGCATGACTGCGACTTTCTTATTCTTCTGTAACGTTACACTAAATCGTTACAGAGGACGTTATAGCGTAAATTTCGATCAGACAAGTCCTGGGTGAAAGGAAAAATGAAATTTGTGAGCGGTGATTAAAAAATCAAAGAAACGGGAATGAAACGCGTCGGGAAAGACGAATGTACAGTCACGTTTTAGTCGCTCAGGTGGACCTGCAGGTATCGGGATCTATAGTACAGGCGACGGAAGTCTCTTTATCAGCAAAGTGTCTTAATTGCATCGTCGACATTACGTTTAATTTCCGCCGGATTTTCAGAAAATATCCCAGCTTTCCTCCCTGAATTATGCCCCGGATATCCTGAGTTGTTGATGCTTTGTTAATTTTCTAAAACAATCGCGATACTTATTTAAACCTTATTTTACTTCTCTGCCTGGAAATCGTCATTTCTGACCGTTATTTTTCACCCGGGCCGGGTTTTGAGTGTCATTTTGTCTTAATTAAATGCGCGTTCAGGCTGTGGTGTTGCTATCGTTTTTAGGAATATTTATTATCTTCTGAAGAATGTTTCAGTAAGGGAAGTTTCTGCCTTATACAAGAGGAAATAAAAACCAGGACATATTCTCAGGACTTTTTTCTTACTTTGTATTAAGGTTGGCATAAGTGGGATGGAGGATTTATTAAGTAATACCTGAGATTAACTAAGTAATGCTCTGAAATTACCTGTAGGTGTAACGGTAAATAAATGAGAAATTTTCTTGGGGAGTGTTTTTATGTGTATGAAATGCGACACTTAGCGGTACGTTTCTGTTTGCAAAGGATTGACTATCTTTATCGCCAGGGATATTCTTATGCTAGCAAGACAGAATTTGTAAAAAATATGTGGAGATAACATTTCATTATGTTATCGGCATCATTTTAAGCATTTTCAGGGAAAAGACCTGCTTCAAGAAACTCTTACTCTCATCTTAGTATCTTCAATATTTTATTGAATTCAGGTACAGAATATCTATCCCTATTGATGAGACAGTATGTATTCAGTGCCACGTTACATAGGGTTGTTTGCTTCAGAAGGCAGTGCTGCACGCCCGTTTATGTTAGCGATATGAAAAAGCCTTACGAACGCTATTGCAGGGAATGCAATGGGGCCGGGCATTTGTCGCTATCCGTATAAACCACGGCTTTTAGCATCAGTGCAAATAGGGATGATTTATGAAAGCGTTATATCTGGGTGAAAAGAATCTCGGCAGTTTGGGCATTATCAGCATCATTGAGGCCAGCTACCAGAGGGCCTCGGTCGTACTGAAAAATGTAGAAAAATTCCTTGAAGAAGGGGCAGAACAACAGTACTACAGCATCGGTATTATCGACGGTAAGGCGCTACTCACCTGTCCTCTGCACCAACTGAAGCAGATCTCTCAGCAACTGACCTGTCCTGTCCTGCTTCTGGTCGAAGACGATCAGCCCTGGCAAAAGTATCTGGAGCAGATCGGCAATGTCCATGGCGTGATTAAGCGTGAAAGCGACGTCGAGTTTTTTATAAATACAATCAATATCATACGTGACGGCGGCTATTGTTATTCCTGGGATATTCATTCTATCAAGAATAATGGTGCGGCAATGTTTAATGATGAGTATTACGCCTCTGCTGGTCTGACCCGCAGAGAGACAGAGATTCTGAAAATGTGCCTCGATGGCTCAACCAACAAGGCGATATCTATTCGGCTGTCCCGTAGTGAAAAAACGATCAGCGCGCATAAATCCAATATATTACGCAAGCTTGGCGTGAAGCGCTTTTCTGATCTCTTTTTTCACTGCCGTTGAAATATTACCTTTATACAACCACCAGCGAAGTACGGAGAGTAATATTGAGAATGATATTATTCTCCTTGCTGATCTCTCTGTATTTATGAAACGTTCATAAGGATATGGATGATTTTTGTGATCGTGATTCTATCACGGCCAATTTAAGGGATTCTTAATCTGCTAGTACATTACTTATTTTTTCTTTGTTTTTATAAGGGGCAAGCGATTTCGCCAGTTGTCCTCTCAACACCTCAGGAGCAAATTTCTATATAAAGCAATCAATTAAATGTTGTGCGAAAACCAGGAAAGATTAAGTGGCATCAGAGGCAGGTTAACAGGCAAGAATTCTGCGAGATGGTGCTCATGTTTTGACGAAATAATTGATGGTAAGTTAGCGAAAGCTCTTCCGGATAAGGATCAGTTTACCTATTCAAGAATGGAAGCGACCGGTTACATATCATGATGTCTGGAGTTTAAATGATGGAAAATAAAATTATTCTGGCTATTAACAGCGGAGAAGGGAAAACGCGCCTGTTGACCGCTGAAGCTGGCAAGGCCGTTAACGTAAAACTTGTCCCAGGTAATAAGTATCTGTTAAAGAATGTCAACGATGACTTTGCACCAGAAAATATTACACTTAAGCGTGTTGGCAAAGCGCTTCATGTTATTCAGGAGGGGGATACTGATCCGAGTATCATTATTGATGATTACTTTGATGGTGATCCCAATAACCCTGTGTTGCTCGGTATGGCAGAAGATGGCCAGCTGTATGCCTATGTTCCTCTGTCCGGAGAGAGTTACGATACAGGTTATTTAATTGCCGACGGCAATATGTCACCGGTTGCCCTGGGCGGTGAGCCTATGGGGCCAGGCAGCGGTATTTTTACGGCGCCCGGTGATGACGATGATTCCCTGTTCGGCCTGTTAGGCTTTTTGGCGGCGGCAACCGCGATGGGTATCGGTGCTGCCGTAGCAATGAATGAAGACGGCAATAATAACTCTGACCGCACCGCGCCGGAAAAACCGGCTATCGGCAGCACAGTCGATGATGTTGGTTCTATTGTCGGTCCATTGAAGAGCGGTGATTCCACCGATGACAACGCGCCGACCCTGAGCGGTCGCGGTGAACCAGGCGATACCATTCATATCTACGACAACGGCGAAGAGATTGGCTCTACCGTGGTCGGCGACGATGGCACATGGACCTACACCCCGGATAAACCGCTGGATGATGGTAAACATGACATCACCCTCACCGAAGAAGATCCTTCCGGTAACGTGAGCCCGCCTTCCGACCCTATCGTGGTCATCGTTGATACTGTCGCGCCTGACGCACCCGCCATTCAACACGTGATTGATAAGGTGGGTAATGTCGTTGGTGAAGTTAACCACAATGGCTGGACCGACGATACCCGCCCGGAAATGAGCGGCACCGGTGAACCGGGCGCCACCATCACCATTTACGATAACGGCAAAGCTATCGGTCAGACCGAAGTGAACGCCGATGGTCGCTGGTATTTCAAACCGACCGCAGACCTGGCGGATGGCAACCATGACATCACCGTCACCCAGACGGACAAAGCCGGTAACGTCAGCGATCCTTCCCCGATTCGTGACTTTAACGTCATCACTGGCGCCCCTGAAAAACCTGACCAGCCAGATGTTCTTGATAACACCGGTCCGAAGACGGGCCCGCTGGATTCAGGCGATGTGACCGACGAAACCAAACCGACCTTCAACGGTGACGGTACACCGGGCAACGTCATCATCATCAAAGATAACGATGAAGTGATTGGCTCTACCATCGTTGACGACGATGGTAAGTGGACCTTCACGCCGACTGACGATCTGGACGAAGGCGAGCATGAACTGGAAGTCAGTGAGCAGGATAAAGCGGGCAACATCAGCGATCCTTCTGACCCGATTCAGATTGTGGTAGATACCACGCCACCGGCAAAACCTGACGTAGCGAATGCGCTGGATGATAACGATCCGATCACTGGTAAGATTCAGGACGGTGGCGTCACTGACGATTCCAGACCGACCTTCAGCGGCGGCGGCGAACCGGGCGATACGGTCACCATTTATGACGGTGATGAAGTTCTCGGCACCACCGTGGTGGGGGATGACGGTAAGTGGTCATTCACTCCGGAAGAACCGCTGGATGATGGCGAACACAACATCACACTGACACACACTGACCCGGCAGGTAACACCAGCGATCCTTCTGACTCGCTGGATTTTGGCGTTGATACGACCCCGCCAAATGCTGGCGAAGATGTACTGAAAATTACAGGGGTTGCCGATAACGTTGGCGATCAGCAGGGCAACGTGGCCAGCGGTGACATTACCGACGACAGCCAGCCTGCGATTACCGGTATTGGCGAAGCGGGTAATACCGTATTTGTTTACAGCACTGACGCCGCAGGAAAACACCTGATCGGCTCAGCGGTTGTTGATGCGGATGGCAAGTGGAGCCTGACGCCGGATGCACCGCTGCTGGAAGGGCTGAACAAGCTGACCCTGGAAACCCAGGATCCGGCCGGTAACCGCAT